>NZ_JAPCHY010000004.1 GCF_026107455.2 Xanthomonas chitinilytica
AAGCTGGTCGAGGCGCTGGACAGCTGGATCCCGACCCCGGAGCGTGACGTCGACAAGCCGTTCCTGATGCCGGTGGAAGACGTGTTCTCGATCTCGGGCCGCGGCACCGTGGTGACCGGTCGTATCGAGCGCGGCATCATCAAGGTGGGCGACGAAATCGAAATCGTCGGTATCCGCCCGACCCAGAAGACCACCGTGACCGGCGTGGAAATGTTCCGCAAGCTGCTGGACCAGGGCCAGGCAGGCGACAACGCCGGTCTGCTGCTGCGCGGCACCAAGCGTGACGACGTGGAGCGCGGCCAGGTGCTGGCCAAGCCGGGTTCGATCACCCCGCACACCGAGTTCGACGCCGAAGTGTACGTGCTGTCGAAGGACGAGGGCGGCCGTCACACCCCGTTCTTCAAGGGCTACCGTCCGCAGTTCTACTTCCGTACCACCGACATCACCGGCGCGGTGCAGCTGCCGGAAGGTGTGGAGATGGTGATGCCGGGCGACAACGTGAAGATGTCGGTCACGCTGATCAACCCGGTGGCGATGGACGAAGGCCTGCGTTTCGCGATCCGCGAAGGCGGTCGTACCGTCGGTGCCGGCGTGGTCTCCAAGATCATCAAGTAACAGACCGGCCCGGTTGCGCACGGGCACCCGGCTTTGCCGGTTGGTCGTCCCCGTGACGCGCTTTTCAACAGCCGAATGGCTGGTAAGGCGGGGATCCGGCGGCTTCCGCAGGGTCCATCGATGACTGACGCAAAGGGCGGCCCTCGGGCCGCCCTTTGTCGTTCAGGGCATCGGGAAGTGCCGATATGAACTTGACGCGGGCACGTTGTGCGGTTGAAGCCGCTCTCCGGGCGTCCTTCTAGGTCAAAGGGCTTGGCAGGCGGATTTTTTCTCTGTAGAATTCGCGCCCCGGCGTTCCTGGGTAGGACGTCGGATTCACACCGCGAAAAGAGAGGCAGGACGCCGCTCGTGTTCGCCAGACCGGGAAGGTCGCGCCGTTCAGGCAAAGTCGATAGCAATGCTATTGACGAGCACTTTGTACGCGCGCTATACTTTTTCGTCTGGGCAGATCGGGAAACTGGTCTGCCTCAGTTTTTGAGGCCCAGGGACTGGCCTTGGCGCCGCGCAGGATCCGGCGGCGACCCGAATTCAGGAATTCACCGGGGCAGGCATCCCAGAGGCCTTGCCCGTCGCTCTTTTAACGAAGGATACCCCCGTCATGGCGGACCAAAAGATCCGGATTCGGCTGAAGGCGTTCGATCATCGTTTGATCGACCGTTCGGCCAGCGAGATCGTCGAGACGGCAAAGCGGACCGGCGCGCAAGTGCGTGGCCCGATCCCGCTGCCGACCAAGATCGAACGTTATACCGTTCTCGTCTCCCCGCACGTCGACAAGGACGCGCGTGACCAGTACGAGACCCGCACGCACAAGCGCGTGCTCGACATCGTCGACCCCAACGACAAGACCGTGGACGCGCTGATGAAGCTCGAACTGGCTGCCGGCGTCGACGTGCAGATCAAGTTGACCTGAGGGCTGCGACCATGACGAAGAAATATTCGTTGGGCTTCGTGGGCCGCAAGGCCGGCATGAGCCGTGTTTTCACCGAAGATGGCCGTTCCATCCCGGTGACCCTGATTGAAGCCACCCCGAACCGCATCGCGCAGATCAAGACCGTCGAAACCGACGGCTACAGCGCCGTGCAGGTGACCGTCGGCGCCCGTCGTGCCGCGCTGGTCAACAAGCCGGCTGCCGGCCACTTCGCCAAGGCGAAGGTCGAAGCGGGTCGCGGCCTGTGGGAATTCCGCGTCGAGGATTCGCAGCTGGGCGATTACGCCGTCGGCGGCGAGGTCAAGGCGGACATCTTCGAGGTCGGCCAGAAGGTCGACGTCCAGGGCGTCACCAAGGGCAAGGGTTTCCAGGGCACCATCAAGCGCCACAACTTCCGTATGGGCGATGCAACCCACGGTAACTCGCTGTCGCACCGCGCGCCGGGTTCGCTGGGTCAGCGCCAGACCCCGGGTCGCGTTTTCCCGGGCAAGAAGATGTCCGGCCACATGGGTGCCGTGCAGCAGAGCACGCAGAACCTGGAAGTGGTCAAGGTCGACGTCGAGCGTGGTCTGATTGCCATTCGCGGCGCCGTGCCTGGCGCAGCCGGTGGCGACGTGATCGTGCGTCCGGCGAGCAAGGCATAAGGAGAGATGACGATGGAACTCGTTATCACGGGTAGCAACAACAAGGTCTCGGTCTCCGAAGCCGTGTTCGGTCGCGAATTCAGCGAAGATCTGGTCCACCAGGTCGTCGTTGCCTATCGCAACGCCGCGCGCGCCGGCACCAAGGCGCAGAAGACGCGTTCTGAAGTGGCTGGTACCACCAAGAAGTCGAAGAAGCAGAAGGGCGGCGGTGCGCGTCATGGCGCGCTGACGGCTCCGATCTTCGTCGGCGGCGGTGTCACCTTCGCGGCCAAGCCGCGCAGCTTCGAGCAGAAGGTCAACCGCAAGCAGTACCGTGCAGCCATCTGCGCGATCCTGTCCGAGCTGAACCGCCAGGGCCGCATCACGGTCGTCGAGTCTTTCGACGTCGAAGCGACCAGCACCAAGGCGCTGATCGCCAAGCTGGCCGGTCTGGAAGTGGGCAAGCGCCCGCTGATCGTGACCGAAGAGGCTTCCGAGTCGCTGTACCTGTCGGCCCGCAACCTGCCCTACGTGCAGGTGCGTGACGTGCAGGGCATGGATCCGGTCGCTCTGGTCGGTGCCGACACGGTCGTCATCACCGCTGACGCGGTCAAGAAGGTCGAGGAGTGGCTGGCATGAGCAGCAACGAAAAAATCTTCAGCGTGCTGCGCGCTCCGCGAGTCTCCGAGAAGACCGCGCGCCTGCAGGAACTCTCCAACCAGTACGTCTTCGAAGTTTCGAACGAAGCCACCAAGGCCGATGTGAAGGCCGCGGTCGAGCAGCTGTTCGACGTCAAGGTCGAAGCGGTCAACGTGGTCAACGTCAAGGGCAAGAACAAGTCCTTCCGTAACCGCACCGGCCGTCGCGGCGATTGGCGCAAGGCGTACGTGCGTCTGGCCGATGGCCAGTCCATCGACGTAACGGCCAAGGCCTGAGGTACATCCCATGCCATTGATGAAATTCAAGCCCACCTCCGCAGGCCGTCGTTCGGCCGTGCGCGTGGTCACGCCCGATCTGCACAAGGGCGCCCCGCACGCAGCGTTGCTGGAGCCGCAGAGCAAGTCCGGTGGTCGTAACCACCACGGTCGCATCACCACCCGTCACGTGGGTGGTGGTCACAAGCAGCACTACCGCATCATCGACTTCAAGCGCAACAAGGAAGGCATTCCGGCGCGCGTGGAACGCATCGAATACGATCCGAACCGCACCGCCCACATCGCCCTGCTGTGCTACGTCGACGGCGAGCGCCGCTACATCATCGCGCCGAAGGGCCTGAAGGCCGGCGACCAGGTGATCGCAGGTTCGGATGCGCCGATCAAGACCGGCAACACCCTGCCGCTGCGCAACATCCCGGTCGGCACCACGGTCCACGGCATCGAGCTGAAGCCGGGCAAGGGCGCCCAGATCGCCCGCGCCGCCGGTGCCGCCGTGCAGCTGGTCGCCCGCGAAGGCATCTACGCCACCCTGCGCCTGCGCTCGGGTGAAATGCGCAAGGTGCCGGTCGAATGCCGCGCCACCATCGGCGAAGTCGGCAACGACGAGCACAACCTGGAGAAGCTGGGCAAGGCCGGCGCCAAGCGCTGGCGCGGTGTCAAGCCGACCGTCCGCGGTGCGGCCATGAACCCGGTCGACCACCCGCACGGTGGTGGTGAGGCCAAGGCCGGCCAGGGCAACCCGCACCCGGTCACCCCGTGGGGTGTGCCGACCAAGGGTTACAAGACGCGCCATAACAAGCGCACCCAGCAGTTCATCGTCCGCGATCGTAGGGGCTAATCGACCATGGCACGTTCACTCAAGAAAGGCCCGTTCGTCGATCACCACCTCATCAAGAAGGTGGAGGCCGCTGCGGGCAGTAAGAAGCCGATCAAGACCTGGTCGCGCCGTTCGATGATCCTGCCGGAAATGGTGGGCATCACCATCGCCGTGCACAACGGCAAGAACCACGTTCCGGTGCTGGTCAACGAGAACATGGTCGGCCACAAGCTTGGCGAATTCGCCGTCACCCGTACCTTCAAGGGTCACGGTGGCGACAAGAAGTCGGGTAGGTAAGGAGAGATGACGATGGAAGCGAAAGCAATCCTGCGCACCGCGCGCATCTCCCCGCAGAAGGCACGCCTGGTCGCCGACCAGGTGCGCGGCCTGCCGGCCGAACGCGCCGTCAACCTGCTGAAGTTCTCGGACAAGAAGGCTGCCCACCTGATCAAGAAGGTGGTGGAGTCGGCGATCGCCAATGCCGAGAACAACCAGGGTGCCGATGTCGACGAGCTGAAGGTCAAGACCATCATGGTTGATGAAGGTCCGACCCTGAAGCGTTTCATGGCGCGGGCGAAAGGCCGCGGTACCCGCATCCTCAAGCGCACCAGCCACATCACTGTGGTTGTGGGCGCCGGCAAGTAAGCGGAAAGGAAAAGACGATGGGTCATAAAGTTCATCCGATTGGAATCCGCTTGGGTATTGCCAAGGACTGGAACTCCAAGTGGTACGCCAACAAGGCCGAGTTCGCCAGCTACCTGGCGGCCGACCTCAAGGTCCGTGAAATGCTGCGCAAGAAGCTGGCGCAGGCGGGCATCAGCAAGATCCTGATCGAGCGTCCGGCCAAGACCGCGCGTGTGACGATCCACACCGCCCGTCCGGGCGTGGTGATCGGCAAGCGCGGCGAGGACATCGAGAAGCTGCGCAAGGAAGTGAGCGAGATGATGGGCGTTCCCGCCCACATCAACGTCACCGAAGTGCGCAAGCCCGAGCTGGACGCGCAGCTGGTTGCCGAGTCGATCGCGCAGCAGCTGGAACGCCGCATCATGTTCCGCCGCGCGATGAAGCGCTCGGTCGGCAATGCGATGCGCCTGGGTGCCCTGGGCATCAAGGTCAACGTGGCCGGCCGCTTGAACGGCGCGGAAATCGCCCGTTCGGAGTGGTACCGCGAAGGCCGCGTGCCGCTGCACACGCTGCGTGCCGACATCGACTACGGCTTCGCTGAAGCCAAGACGACCTACGGCATCATCGGCATCAAGGTCTGGATCTACAAGGGCGAGATCTTCGATTTCTCCCAGGTTGGCCAGGAGAAGCAGGACGACTCCCCGCGCGGCGATCGCAACGATCGTGGCGACCGTGGTGACCGTCCGTCGCGCCCGGCTCGTGAAGCGAGGTAACGGCAATGTTGCAACCCAAGCGAACCAAATACCGCAAGATGCACAAGGGCCGCAACGACGGCCTGAGCTGGAGCGCTAATGCCGTCAGCTTCGGCGAGTACGGCCTGAAGGCGACGGCGCACGGTCAGCTGACCGCGCGCCAGATCGAGGCGGCCCGCCGCTCGATCAGCCGCTACGTCAAGCGCGGCGGCAAGATGTGGATCCGTGTGTTCCCCGACAAGCCGATCACCAAGAAGCCCATCGAAGTCCGAATGGGTTCGGGTAAGGGCAACGTGGAATACTGGGTGGCCCAGATCCAGCCCGGCCGCATGATCTATGAAATCGAGGGCGTCGCCGAAGACGTGGCCCGCGAGGCGTTCCGCCTGGCTGCCGCCAAGTTGTCGGTGACCACCACTTTCGTGACCCGGACGGTGCGCTGATGGACATCAAACAACTCCGCGAAAAGTCGGCTGACGAACTCAAGGCCCACCTGATCGACCTGCGTAAGGAGCAGTTCTCGCTCCGTATGCAGCAGGTCACCGGGCAGCTGCCGAAGACCCACGAAACCCGCCGGGTGCGCCGCGAGATTGCTCGCGTCAAGCATCTGATCGGCAGCACGAAGTAAGGATGGCCGCGATGAGCGACAACAACGAAAACAAGACGCTGCGCACGGTCGAAGGCCGTGTCGTCAGCAACAAGATGGACAAGACGGTCACCGTGTTGGTGGAGCGCCAGGTCAAGCACGCCCTGTACGGCAAGTACATCAAGCGCTCGACCAAGCTGCACGCTCACGACGCCGACAATGCCTGCAACGAAGGCGACGTCGTGCGTGTGACCGAGATTGCGCCGCTGTCCAAGACCAAGAACTGGCGGGTGGTGGAAATCGTCACCCGCGCGGCCGAATAAGGAGATCTGAATCATGATCCAGATGCAGAGCTACCTCGATGCCGCCGACAATTCCGGTGCCAAGGAACTGATGTGCATCAAGGTGCTGGGTGGTTCCAAGCGCCGTTACGCGCACATCGGCGACATCATCAAGGTCACCGTGAAGGACGCGATTCCGCGCGGCAAGGTCAAGAAGGGTGAAGTGTACGACGCCGTCGTGGTGCGTACCCGCAAGGGTGTGCGTCGCGCCGACGGTTCGCTGATCCGCTTCGACGGCAACGCCGCGGTCCTGCTCAACAACAAGCAAGAGCCGATCGGCACGCGCATCTTCGGGCCGGTTACCCGCGAGCTGCGCTCCGAGAAGTTCATGAAGATCGTCTCGCTCGCTCCCGAAGTGCTGTGAGCGGAGGACTTAGACATGGCTAACCGTATCAAGAAGGGCGACCAGGTTGTCGTCAACACCGGCAAGGACAAGGGCAAGCAGGGCGAAGTCGTCCGCGTTGACGGCGACCGCGTGGTCGTCTCCAACGTGAACATCGTCAAGCGGCACACCAAGCCGAATCCGCAGGCGGGCATCGCCGGCGGCGTGGTCGAGCGCGAAGCGTCGATCCATATCTCCAACGTGAACGTCGTCAACCCGGCCACGGGCAAGGGCGAACGCGTTGGCTTCAAGGTGCTGGAGGATGGGCGCAAACTGCGTGTGTTCCGCTCCAGCGGTGAGGCGCTCGACGCCTGAGGAATGAGCTGATGACTTCCCGTCTCGAAAAAATCTACAAGGAAGAAGTGGTGCCGGCGCTGATGAAGCAGTTCGGCTACACCAATCCGATGGAAGTGCCGAAGCTGGTCAAGATCACCCTGAACATGGGTGTGGGCGAAGCCGCGACCAACAAAAAGATCCTGGAAAACGCCGTCGCCGACATGGCCAAGGTCTCCGGCCAGAAGCCGGTGGTCACCAAGTCGCGCATCTCGGTGGCGTCGTTCAAGATCCGCGATGGTTGGCCGATCGGCTGCAAGACCACGCTGCGCCGGGTGAAGATGTACGAGTTCCTGGACCGCCTGATCAACATCTCGCTGCCGCGCGTGCGCGACTTCCGTGGTGTTTCCGGTCGTTCCTTCGACGGTCGCGGCAACTTCAACATGGGTGTGAAGGAACAGATCATCTTCCCGGAAATCGACTTCGACGCCGTCGACGCGATCCGCGGCATGGATATCGCCATCACCACCACCGCCAAGACCGATGCGGAAGCCAAGGCGCTGCTGGCAGCGTTCAAGTTCCCGTTCCGTAACTGATTCGTCGAGGAAACCGAAATGGCAAAGACCTCCATGGTCAACCGCGACATCAAGCGGGCAAAGCTGGCCAAGAAGTACGCCGAAAAGCGCGCTGCTCTGAAGAAGATCGTGTCCTCGGTGGACGCGAGCTACGAAGAGAAGATCGATGCGGCTACCAAGCTGGCCAAGCTGCCGCGCGATTCGTCGCCGAGCCGCCAGCGCACCCGTTGCGAACTGTCGGGCCGCCCGCGTGGCGTGTACCGCAAGTTCGGCCTGGGCCGCAACAAGCTGCGCGAAGCCACCATGCGCGGCGACGTGCCGGGCCTGCGCAAGGCCAGCTGGTAAGAGCGAACCGGGTCCGCCCAGCGGGGCGGTCCGGGGATGCCGGGGCAGGGTACCGCCGGGGCATCTTTTCAGGGAGTCCGACGCAAGTCGGACTCTTTGTCGTATAATCCCGCTCCTTGCCTGCCGGTTTGCGGTGGGCAACGCGTCAAGGGCCCTGGCCCACCCCAGGAAAACACGAGATTTTCGCGAAAGCGGATATCGGTGCACTCAAAGGTAATCGACTATGAGCATGACTGATCCCATCGCCGACCTGCTGGTCCGCATCAAGAATGCGGCCGCGGTTGGCAAGCAGACGGTGAAGGCGCCGTCCTCCAAGATCAAGGTGGCAATCGCAGAGGTGTTGAAGGCCGAGGGCTACATCACCGACCTGCGCGTCAACCAGATCGAGAACAACAAGGCCGAACTCGAAATCGTCCTGAAGTACTTCGAAGGCAAGCCGGTCATCGCTACCCTGAAGCGCTACTCGCGCTCGGGCCTGCGCCAGTACCGCGGCAAGAGCGAGCTGCCGAAGGTCCTCAACGGCCTGGGCATCGCCATCATTTCCACCTCCAAGGGCATCATGACTGATGCGCAGGCGCGCCAGCTGGGCGTCGGCGGCGAAGTCCTGTGCTTCGTGGCCTAAGGCGAGAAGGAGTCCACTATGTCCCGCGTAGCCAAGAAGCCGGTCAACCTGCCCAAGGGCGTTGAACTGAACATCCAGCCGGAGCTGGTGAGCGTCAAGGGCCCGAAGGGCACCCTGTCGCTGGCCAAGTCCGCCGGCGTTGAAATCACCGTCGAGAACGGCGTCGCCACCCTGGCCGCCAACGATCCGTCGCAGATCGCCCTGACCGGTACCGTGCGCGCCATCCTGGCCAACATGGTCCATGGCGTTTCCGAAGGCTTCGAGAAGAAGCTGGAGCTGGTCGGCGTCGGTTACCGCGCCGCGATGCAGGGCAAGGACCTGAGCCTGTCGCTCGGCTTCTCGCACCCGATCGTGTTCGTCGCGCCGGAAGGCATCACCCTGTCGACCCCGACCCAGACCGAGGTGGTGGTGCAGGGCACCGACAAGCAGCGCGTCGGCGAAGTCGCGGCCAAGATCCGCGGTTTCCGTCCGCCGGAGCCCTACAAGGGCAAGGGTGTGAAGTACGCCGGTGAAGTCATCATTCGTAAGGAAGCCAAGAAGGCCTAATTCGGGTCCTCAGCTTTCCAAGGAAAAAGATCATGAACAAGAACATCGCTCGTCTGCGTCGCGCCAAGTCGACCCGTGCACACATCCGCGAGCTGGGCGTGCCGCGTCTGACGGTGCTGCGTACCGGCCAGCACCTGTACGCGCAGGTCTTCACCGCCGACGGCTCCAAGGTGCTGGCTGCCGCCAACACCCTGCAGGCCGACGTGAAGGAAGGCCTGAAGAACGGCAAGAACAGCGACGCCGCCGTCAAGGTCGGCAAGCTGGTCGCCGAGCGCGCCAAGGCTGCGGGCATCGAGAAGGTCGCGTTCGACCGCTCGGGCTACCGCTACCACGGTCGCATCAAGGCCCTGGCCGATGCGGCCCGCGAAGGCGGCCTGCAGTTCTGAGGTATCGGGGAACGGGGTGATGCCCCGTTCCCGCCTACCTGCCGGCGCGGGTTGCGCCGGGCGCCACCGTTCTTCTGCAGCGGCTGGCGATCCAATGCGGCATTCCACAACCATAAGCGGCCTCGAGCCGTACATATTTCAACAATCAAGGAATCGAAATGGCAGAAGAACGTGCACCGCGGGGTCGTGATCGCGACCGCAACCGCGAAGAGAAAGTCGACGACGGCATGATCGAGAAGCTGGTCGCGGTCAACCGCGTCAGCAAGACCGTCAAGGGCGGTCGTCAGTTCACCTTCACCGCGCTGACCGTGGTCGGCGACGGCGAGGGCAAGGTCGGATTCGGCTACGGCAAGGCGCGCGAAGTGCCGGTCGCCATCCAGAAGTCGATGGAGCAGGCCCGCAAGAACCTGGTCAACGTCGACCTGAACAACGGCACCCTGTGGCATGCAGTGAAGGACGGCCACGGTGCCGCCCGCGTGTTCATGCAGCCGGCTTCCGAAGGTACCGGCGTCATCGCCGGCGGTGCCATGCGCGCCGTGCTGGAAGCCGTTGGCGTGAAGAACGTGCTGGCCAAGGCCGTCGGTTCGCGCAATCCGATCAACCTGGTGCGCGCCACCCTGAAGGGTCTGGCCGGCATGCAGTCGCCGGCCCGCATCGCGGCCAAGCGCGGCAAGAAGGTGGAGGAACTCAACCATGGCTAATGAGTCCAACAAGACCGTGAAGGTGCGCCTGGTGCGCGGCCTGCGTGGAACCCAGCAGCGCCACCGCCTGTCGGTGCGTGCCCTGGGCCTGAACAAGCTCAACGATGTGCGTGAACTGAAGGACAGCCCGCAGGTTCGCGGTCTGATCAACAAGGTTCACTACCTCGTCCAGGTTGAGGAGTAATCGACCATGACTCTGCGTCTCAATGAACTGAGCCCGGCCCCGGGCGCCCGCACCGAGCGCACCCGCGTCGGCCGCGGCATCGGCTCCGGCCTCGGCAAGACCGCCGGCCGCGGTCACAAGGGTTCGTTCGCCCGCAAGGGTGGCGGCAAGATCAAGGCTGGCTTCGAAGGCGGCCAGACCCCGATGCAGCGCCGTCTGCCGAAGATCGGCTTCCGTTCGCCGATCGCCAAGGACACCGCCGAAGTGCTGTCCTACCAGCTGGACAAGCTGCCGGCCGGCGAGATCGATTTCGCCGCACTGCGTGCCGCGAAGCTGGTCCCGTCGACGGCCAAGAAGGCCAAGATCGTCAAGAAGGGCGAGCTGACCAAGGCGTTCACCCTGAAGGGTGTTGCGGCTACCGCCGGCGCCAAGGCTGCGATCGAAGCTGCCGGCGGCAGCGTACAGGAGTAACTGGAACATGGCGCAAGCTGGCATCGGTAACCTCGCGGGCGGAATGGGCAAGTTCACTGAACTTCGCCAGCGTCTTCTGTTCGTACTCGGGGCATTGCTCGTCTATCGCATCGGCTGCTACGTGCCGGTGCCTGGCGTGAATCCCGATGCCATGCTTTCGTTGATGCAGGCGCAGGGCGGCGGCATCGTGGACATGTTCAACATGTTCTCGGGCGGCGCCCTGCACCGTTTCAGCATCTTCGCGTTGAACGTGATGCCGTACATTTCGGCATCGATCGTGATGCAGCTGGCGGTCCACATCTTCCCGACGCTGAAGGCGTTGCAGAAGGAAGGTGAATCGGGTCGCCGCAAGATCACGCAATATTCCCGCATCGGCGCCGTGTTGCTGGCGGTGGTGCAGGGCGGCAGCATCGCCCTGGCGCTGCAGAACCAGCTGTCGCCGGGCGGCGCGCCGGTCGTCTATGCGCCGGGCATGGGCTTCGTGCTGACCGCGGTGGTCGCGCTGACCGCCGGCACCATCTTCCTGATGTGGGTCGGCGAGCAGGTGACCGAGCGCGGCATCGGCAACGGCGTGTCGCTGATCATCTTCGCCGGCATCGTCGCCGGCCTGCCGTCGGCGGTGATCCAGACCGTCGAGGCCTATCGCGACGGCAACATGAGCTTCATCTCGCTGCTGATGATCGTGCTGCTGGTGCTGGCCTTCACTTACTTCGTGGTGTTCGTCGAGCGCGGCCAGCGCCGGATCACCGTGAACTACGCGCGCCGCCAGGGCGGTCGCAACGCGTACATGAACCAGACCTCGTTCCTGCCGCTGAAGCTGAACATGGCCGGCGTGATCCCGGCGATCTTTGCCTCCAGCATCCTGGCGTTCCCGGCGACCCTGGCGATGTGGTCGGGCCAGGCCAGCCAGGCCACCTGGCTGCAGCGCGTGGCCAACGCGCTGGGTCCGGGCGAGCCGCTGCACATGATCGTGTTCGCCGGCCTGATCAGCGGTTTTGCGTTCTTCTACACCGCACTGGTGTTCAACTCGCAGGAAACGGCCGACAACCTGAAGAAGTCGGGCGCGCTGATCCCGGGCATCCGTCCGGGCAAGGCCACCGCCGACTACGTCGACGGCGTGCTGACCCGCCTGACCGCGGCCGGCTCGGTGTACCTGGTGATCGTGTGCCTGTTGCCGGAGATCATGCGCACCCAGCTCAACGCCTCGTTCTACTTCGGCGGCACCTCGCTGCTGATCGTGGTGGTGGTGGTGATGGACTTCATTGCGCAGATCCAGGCCCACCTGATGTCGCACCAGTACGAGAGCCTGTTGAAGAAGGCCAACCTGAAGGGCGGTTCGCGCGGCGGTTTTGCCCGCAACTGATTCCCCGGTTATAATTTCCGCTTCCCGACGCGAAGGCCCTCCGGTTCCCGGACGCGGCCTTCCGAATAGAAGGGCGGCCCCTGCAGCGGTCTCGGGTGGGGGTGAGATGTGGTGGTTCCGCGCGGGAGTAGCGCGGGCGGAGGCGGGGAGGTTTCCCGCCGCCAACGACATCCGGCGCCGGAGCATGGGCACACTCCCCATGCCGGGTCCATGGAACCTTCCGGTTCCACGGGCTTCCATGTAAACCGAGACCTTGTTAGAATCGCTAGTTCACTTTTTTGATCCATCCTGCCGGATTGGCGTGCCCGTGGCGCGCAGTCGGCCATCACTCAGCTGGAGAACCGCGTCATGGCGCGTATTGCAGGCGTCAACCTGCCAGCCCAGAAGCATGTCTGGGTCGGGTTGCAAAGCATTTACGGCATCGGCCGTACCCGCTCGAAGAAAGTCTGCGATGCCGCAGGCGTGACTTCGACCACCAAGATCCGCGACCTGTCGGAGCCGGAAATCGAGCGCCTGCGCGCCGAGATCGGCAAGTACATCGTCGAGGGCGACCTGCGCCGCGAAATCGGCATCGCCATCAAGCGTCTGATGGACCTGGGTTGCTACCGTGGCCTGCGTCACCGTCGCGGTCTGCCGCTGCGTGGCCAGCGTACCCGTACCAACGCCCGCACCCGCAAGGGTCCGCGCAAGGCGATCAGGAAGTAAGGGACTGACAAATGGCTAAGCCCGCTGCTAAGACCAAGAAGAAGATCAAGCGCGTCATCACCGATGGCGTCGCCCACGTCCACGCTTCTTTCAACAACACCATCGTGACCATCACCGACCGTCAGGGCAATGCACTGTCCTGGGCGACCTCCGGTGGCGCCGGCTTCCGCGGCTCGCGCAAGTCGACCCCGTTCGCCGCACAGGTCGCCGCCGAAAAGGCCGGCCGCGCTGCGCTGGATTACGGCGTGAAGTCGCTGGAAGTCCGCATCAAGGGCCCGGGTCCGGGTCGTGAGTCGGCCGTGCGCTCGCTGAACAACGTGGGCTACAAGATCACCAACATCATCGACGTGACGCCAATCCCGCACAACGGGTGCCGTCCGCCGAAGAAGCGTCGCGTCTAAAGGAGCGATAAGAAATGGCTCGTTATATCGGTCCTACCTGTAAGCTCGCCCGCCGCGAAGGCGCCGATCTTTCCCTCAAGAGCCCGGCCCGTGCGCTGGACTCCAAGTGCAAGCTGGAGCAGAAGCCCGGCCAGCACGGCGCCACCGCCCGCAAGGGCAAGCTGTCCGACTACGCCACCCAGCTGCGCGAAAAGCAGAAGGTCAAGCGTATCTACGGCCTGCTGGAGCGTCAGTTCCGCAACTACTACAAGAAGGCCTCGACCAAGAAGGGCAACACCGGCGAGAACCTGCTGCAGCTGCTGGAAACCCGCCTGGACAACGTCGTCTACCGCATGGGCTTTGCCGTCACCCGCCCGGCCGCGCGCCAGCTGGTTTCGCACCGTGGCGTCACGGTCAACGGCAAGTCGGTGAACCTGGCTTCGTACCAGGTCAAGGCGGGCGACGCGATCGCCCTGTCCGAAAAGGCGCAGAAGCAGCTGCGCGTGCAGGAAGCCCTGACCGTGGCCGAACAGCACGACCTCAGCCCGTCGTGGGTGGAAGTCGATTCGAAGAAGTTCAGCGGCATCTTCAAGGCCGTGCCGGATCGCGCCGACCTGCCTGCGGATATCAACGAAGCGCTGATCGTCGAGTTGTATTCGAAGTAATTCACAATGGAGAACCTCCGGGTCGCACCGGAGGTTCGCAGGAGAACCCGCAACATGACGGTTACCGCCAACCAGGTTCTGCGTCCTCGCGGTCCGCAGATCGAACGCCTTACCGAGACCCGCGCCAAGGTCGTCATCGAGCCCTTGGAGCGTGGTTACGGGCATACGCTGGGCAACGCCCTGCGTCGCGTGCTGCTGTCGTCCATCCCGGGCTTCGCCATCACCGAAGTCGAGATCGACGGCGTGCTGCATGAGTACACCACGGTCGAAGGGCTGCAGGAGGACGTGCTGGAAGTCCTGCTCAACCTGAAGGACGTGGCGATCCGTATGCACACCGGCGACAGCGCCACCCTGTCCCTGTCCAAGCAGGGCCCGGGCATCGTGACCGCCGCCGACATCAAGGTCGACCACAACGTCGAGGTCCTCAACGGCGATCACGTGATCTGCCACCTGACCAAGGACGTCGCGCTGAACATGCGCCTGAAGGTCGAGCGCGGTTTCGGCTACCAGCCGGCCGCCGCCCGCCGTCGTCCGGACGAAGAAACCCGTGCCATCGGCCGCCTGGTCCTGGACGCCTCGTTCTCGCCGGTGCGCCGCGTCGCCTATTCGGTGGAAGCGGCCCGCGTCGAGCAGCGTACCGACCTGGACAAGCTGGTGCTGGACATCGAGACCAACGGCACGATCGACGCCGAGGAAGCCGTGCGCACCGCCGCCGACATCCTCAGCGACCAGCTGTCGGTGTTCGGTGACTTCACCCACCGCGACCGCGGTGCGGCCAAGCCGGCCAACAACGGCGTCGACCCGGTGCTGCTGCGCCCGATCGACGACCTGGAGCTGACCGTGCGTTCGGCCAACTGCCTCAAGGCCGAGAGCATCTACTACATCGGCGACCTGATCCAGAAGACCGAAGTGGAGCTGCTCAAGACCCCGAACCTGGGCAAGAAGTCGCTCACCGAGATCAAGGAAGTGCTCGCCCAGCGCGGCCTTTCCTTGGGCATGAAGCTGGAGAACTGGCCGCCGGCCGGCGTCGCCCAGCACGGCATGCTCGGCTGACAGCACCCGCAGCATCGCGCCGACGGGCCTGAAGGCCCGCGGCGCACATCCGGTCTGGACGACTGGTCAGGGCCATCCGCAGTCCATGTTTCAACGCCAGGAAGGCGACAGCGATTCCCAGTAGTTTCAACATTCCACAGGAACCAACACCATGCGCCACCAGAAATCCGGTCGCAAGTTCAACCGCACCAGCGCCCACCGCGAAGCGATGTTCAAGAACATGGCCGCCTCGCTGTTCAAGCACGAACTGATCAAGACCACCCTGCCGAAGGCCAAGGAACTGCGCCGCGTCGCCGAGCCGCTGATCACCCTGGCCAAGACCGATGGCGTCGCCAACCG
Source organism: Xanthomonas chitinilytica (assembly GCF_026107455.2). Classification (GTDB taxonomy): domain Bacteria; phylum Pseudomonadota; class Gammaproteobacteria; order Xanthomonadales; family Xanthomonadaceae; genus Stenotrophomonas; species Stenotrophomonas chitinilytica. The sequence goes on from NZ_JAPCHY010000004.1 coordinate 15,188, forward strand.
CCGCCTGGCCTTCGCGCGCCTGCGCGACAAGGAAGCCGTGGGCAAGCTGTTCGTCGAGCTGGGCCCGCGTTACCAGGCCCGCCCGGGCGGTTACCTGCGCATCCTCAAGTGCGGCTTCCGCGCCGGCGACAACGCGCCGATGGCGTACGTCGAGCTGGTCGACCGTCCGGTCGTGGCCGAGGAAGTGGCCGAGTAATCGGACCGTTCGCGCCAGATGTCTTGCGGAGAACCCGGCCTCGAGCCGGGTTTTTCGTTTCCGGCGACGCAGTGATCCGATAAACGCGGCAACCGCGGGGTTCGGACGGCGATGCCGGCCTGCTACCCTTGTCGCTCGATATCGACGAGCGTTTGCGATGAATCCATTGCGATGGAATTTCCGCGCCCAGTTCCTGCTGGGTTTCCTGGTCTGTGCCGGGCTGCTGGGGTATGCCATCTACCTGCAGTTGCAGCTGGGGCTGGAGCCCTGTCCGCTGTGCATCTTCCAGCGGCTGGCCTTTGCCGCGCTGGGGCTGCTGTTCCTGATCGGCGCGTTGCATGGCCCGGGCGACGGTGCCGGACGCAAGACCTACGGCGTGCTGGCCTTCATCGCGGCCGCCGTCGGCATCGGCATCGCCGGCCGCCACGTCTGGGTGCAGGTGATGCCGAAGGACGCGATGTCCAGCTGTGGTCCCCCGCTGAGCTTCCTCAGCGAGACGATGGGGCCGCTGGAGGTGTTCCGCACGGTCCTCACCGGTACCGGCGACTGCGGCAACATCGACTGGCAGTTCCTGGGCCTGAGCATGCCGATGTGGAGCCTGGTGTGGTTCGTGCTGCTCGGCGGCTGGGCGCTGTACGCGGGCTGGCGCGCGCGCGCCAAGCGCCTGCTCTGATCCCCGCAAGCTTCTCCTGTTTCCCCCCACTGGAACCTTTCCCATGAACTCCCCGGACCGCAGCCCGCAGCCTGTCAACCTGCCCGAGCACTGGGCGCCGGACAGCTGGCGCAGCAAGCCCGGTCTGCAGATGCCGACCTATCCGGACCCGGTGGCGCTGGATGCGGCGCTGGCCGAACTGCAACGCCTGCCGCCGCTGGTGACGTCCTGGGAGATCTTCGCGCTGAAGCGGCAACTGGCCGAGGCCCAGGAGGGCAAGCGTTTCCTGCTGCAGGGCGGCGATTGCGCCGAGAATTTCAGCGACTGCGAATCGAGCACGGTTTCCAACCGGCTCAAGGTGTTGCTGCAGATGAGCCTGGTGCTGGTGCACGGCCTGCGCACGCCGGTGATCCGGGTGGGGCGCTTTGCCGGGCAGTACGCCAAGCCGCGTTCGGCCGATACCGAGACCCGCGACGGCGTGGCACTGCCGAGCTACCGCGGCGACGTGATCAACGCGCCGGAGTTCACCGCGCAGGCGCGGATGCCGGACCCGCAGCGGATGATCACCGCGCACTCGCGTTCGGCGATGACGATGAACTTCGTGCGTGCCCTGATCGATGGCGGTTTCGCCGACCTGCATCACCCCGAATACTGGAACCTGAGCTGGGTGGGCTGCTCGCCGCTGGCCGAGGACTACCAGCGCATGGTGGCCTCGATCGACGATGCGGTGCGCTTCATGGAGACGCTGTCCGGCTCGCCGGTGCACAACCTCAACCGCATCGACTTCTACACTTCGCACGAAGCGCTGCTGCTGCCCTACGAGCAGGCGCTGACGCGGCAGGTGCCGCGGCAGTGGGGCTGGTTCAACCTGAGCACGCACTACCCGTGGATCGGCATGCGCACCGCGGCACTGGACGGCGCCCACGTCGAGTACCTGCGCGGCGTGCGCAACCCGATCGCGATCAAGGTCGGGCCATCGGTGCAGCCGGACCAGCTGCTGCGGCTGATCGACGTACTCAATCCCGACGACGAGCCGGGGCGCCTGAGCTTCATCCACCGCATGGGCGCGGCGCAGATCGCCGAGAAGCTGCCGCCGCTGCTCAACGCGGTCAAGCGGGATGGCCGCCGCGTGCTGTGGGTGTGCGATGCGATGCACGGCAACACCGAGAGCACCAGCAACGGCTACAAGACCCGGCGTTTCGACAACATCCGCAGCGAAGTGGAGCTGTCGTTCGACCTGCATGCCGCCGCCGGCACCCGCCTGGGCGGGGTGCACCTGGAACTGACCGGCGAGGACGTGACCGAATGCACCGGCGGTGCGCGCGAACTGACCGAGCGCGATCTGGAGCGGGCCTACCGTTCCAGCGTCGACCCGCGCCTGAACTACGAGCAGTCGCTGGAGATCGCGATGGCGATCGTGCGCAAGCAGGGCAAGCTTCCGGTTTCCTGACGGCAGGCGCCGGGATCAGCGCGAGCGGGGCGGCGATGGCTGACCGCCGTGGAAGGCGGGTGGCCGGCGCGCGCGGGTGAGCTGTTCGTAGGCGTAGCCCAGTTCGATCAGCCGCGGTTCGCTCCAGGCGGTGCCCATGAACAGCAGGCCCAGCGGCAGGCCGTCGGCGTGGCCCATGGGCACGCTCAGGCTGGGGTAGCCGGCCACGGCGGCGGCACCGTAGCTGCCACCGGGGAAATCATCGCCCTGGCCGGGCGTGGTGGGCCAGGCGACGCCGGTGGTGGGGGCGATCAGGGCATCGAGTCGTTGCAGCCGCAGCGCGGCGTCGATGCCCTCGGTGCCGGCCAGGCGGCGGGCACGGGTCCGTGCGGAAATATAGGCGCGCTCGCCCAGGCCACCCTTGGCCTCGGCCTCTTCCAGCAGCTCCTGGCCGAAGAACGGCATCTCCCGTTCGGCGTGCTCGTGGTTGAACGCGATCAGCTGCGCCAGCGTCCGTATCGGCGCCCCGTGGACGTCCAGGTAGCGCTCCAGCCCGGCCTTGAATTCGTAGAGCAGCAGCTCGCGTTCGGGTTCGTTCCAGCCGCCGTCGCCGGGAATCTCCGCCGGCACCACGGTGGCGCCGGCCTCGCGCAGCACCTCCACCGCGTTGTCCATCGCCGCGGCGATGTCGGGCCGCTCGCTCAGCCGGTTGCGCAGCAGGCCGATGCGGGCGCCGCGCAGGCCATCGCCGCGCAGGCGCGCGGTGTAGTCGTAGACCGCCCGCCCGGGCATGGTGGCGGTGGCCGGGTCGGCGGTGTCGCGCCCGGCCATGGCGGTCAGCAGCGTGGCGGCGTCGGCCACGTTGCGGGTCATCGGCCCGGCGGTGTCCTGGCTGAACGAGATCGGCACGATGCCGCTGCGGCTGACCAGGCCTACCGTCGGTTTGAGCCCGACGATGCCGTTGACCGCGGCCGGACAGACGATGCTGCCATCGGTTTCGGTGCCGACGGCAGCCGTGGCGAGGTTGGCCGCCACCGCCACCGCGCTGCCGCTGCTGGAGCCGCAGGGGTTGCGGGTGAGGGCGTAGGGGTTGCGGGTCTGCCCGCCGCGCGCGCTCCAGCCGGAGGTGGAATGCGGCGAACGGAAATTGGCCCATTCGCTGAGGTTGCTCTTGCCCAGGATCAGCGCGCCGGCCGCACGCAGGCGCGCGACCAGGAAGGCGTCGTCGGGGCGGAAGCCTTCCAGCGCCAGCGAGCCGGCAGTGGTGCTCATGGGGCGGGCGCCGATGTTGTCCTTGATCAGCAGCGGGATGCCGTGCAGCGGCCCGCGCAGGCGGCCGGCGCGGCGTTCGGCATCCAGCCGCGCGGCGTCCTTCAGCGCATCGGGATTGAGCTCGATCACGGCGCGCAGGGTGGGGCCGGCGCGGTCGATGGCGGCGATGCGGTCCAGGTAGGCGCGGGTCAGGGTGACGCTGTCCAGCTCGCCGCTGGCCATGCGCGCCTGCAGGCCGGCGATGTCCGCTTCGGCATAGGGGAACGGGGGGATGTCGTCCGCAGGCGGCAGGGGGGTGGCGATCGGAGTCGATCGCGGCGGCGGTGGCGTTTCGGCCTGGCAGGCGCACAAGGCGACGACAACGACCGACAGCATCGCAAGGCAGCGCATCATCAGGTTCCTTCTGGACCCACGCAGGCTAACCAGCCATCGGGGGCCTTGGCAATCGTGCGGGAGCCGGTGGTCAGGGCCTTGCCTGGTGGCGCTTGCCGATATCGCGCGCCAGCACGTAGACCACCAGCAGGTTGATCGCCAGCAGCAACCAGGTGGCCCAGCCCGGGTGCTGGAAGATGGCGTAGAGGTCCAGTGGCAGGTAAAGCGCCGCGGAAATGCAGCCCAGCCACGAGGCCCAGGCGCGGGCCCGCCACAGGCCCCATGCTTCCAGTGCGCGCAGCAGGCCATAGGCGACCAGCGCGGCGGCGCCCAGGTGCACGGTGTCGGGGGTGATCAGGTCCAGCAGCGAGGAGAACGATCCCTGCTCGGGGTCGCCGCCGATGCGGCGGATCAGGGCATCGACGATGTTGCGCAGCGGGGCGGGCCCGGAGATTTCCAGGCCGGCCGCCGCGAGAAAGGCCAGCACGGCCTTTCCCGCTTCCAGCAGCGCGATGGCTGCCAGACCCGGATGCGCGTGCGGATCCGGGTTGTAGGGCTTGTTGCCGGCCAACGCGATCAGCCGCCGCGCGAAGCCTTCTTGCGGTCGCTTTCGGTCAGGAACTTCTTGCGCAGGCGGATTTCCTTCGGGGTGACTTCCACCAGCTCGTCGTCCTCGATGAAGTCCAGTGCCTGCTCCAGCGTGTACTTGATGGCCGGGGTCAGCTTGATCGCATCGTCCTTGCCCGAAGCGCGCATGTTGGTCAGCGGCTTGGTCTTGATGGCGTTGACGGTCAGGTCGTTGTCCTTGGAGTGGATGCCGACCAGCTGGCCTTCGTACACGTTGTCGCCTTCGGCGGCGAACAGGCGGCCGCGCTCTTCCAGCGGTCCCAGCGCATAGGCGGGAGTGACGCCCGGCGCATTGGCGATCATCACGCCGTTCGGACGCTTGGCGATCGCGCCCTGTTCCTTCGGGCCGTAGTGGTCGAATACGTGGAACAGCAGGCCCGAGCCCTGGGTCAGGGTCTTGAACTCGTTCTGGAAGCCGATCAGGCCACGCGCCGGGATCATGTAGTCAAGGCGCACGCGGCCCTTGCCGTCCGGCTCCATGTTCTTCAGCTGGCCCTTGCGGATGCCCAGCTTCTCCATCACGCCGCCCTGGTGCTGTTCCTCGATGTCCACCACCAGCTGCTCGATCGGCTCCATCTGCTGGCCGTCGATCTCCTTGATGATCACTTCCGGGCGCGACACCGCCAGCTCGTAGCCCTCGCGGCGCATGTTCTCGATCAGCACCGACAGGTGCAGCTCGCCGCGGCCGGAGACCAGGAACTTGTCGGCGTCGGAGCCTTCTTCCACGCGCAGCGCAACGTTGTGCACCTTTTCGCGGTCCAGGCGCTCGCGGATCTGGCGGCTGGTCAGGAACTTGCCGCCGGACAGGTCCTTGTTGCCGGCGAACGGCGAGTTGTTGACCTGGAAGGTCATCGAGATGGTCGGCTCGTCCACGGTCAGCGCCGGCAGCGCCTCGGGGAAGTCCAGCGCGCAGATGGTGTCGGAGATGGTCAGCTCCTGGATGCCGGAGATGGCCACGATGTCGCCGGCCTGCGCCTCTTCGACCTCGATGCGCTCCAGGCCCATGAAGCCGAGTACCTGCAGCACCTTGCCCTGGCGCTTCTTGCCTTCGCGGTCGATCACGGTGACCGGCATGTTCTTCTTCAGCTTGCCGCGCTGGATGCGGCCGATGCCGATCACGCCGACGAAGTTGTTGTAGTCCAGCTGGCTGATGCGCATCTGGAACGGGCCTTCGATGTCCACGCTCGGGGCCGGCACGTGCTGCATGATCGCCTCGTACAGCGGGGTCATGTCGCCGTCGCGCACGGTGTCCTCCAGGCCGGCGTAGCCGTTCAGGCCCGAGGCGTAGACGATCGGGAAGTCCAGCTGCTCGTTGGTGGCGCCGAGCTTGTCGAACAGGTCGAACACCTGGTCGATCACCCAGTCCGGACGCGCGCCCGGGCGGTCCACCTTGTTGACCACGACGATCGGCTTGAAGCCCATCGCGAAGGCCTTCTGGGTCACGAAGCGGGTCTGCGGCATCGGGCCGTCCATGGCGTCGACCAGGATCAGCACCGAGTCGACCATCGACAGCACGCGCTCGACCTCGCCGCCGAAGTCGGCGTGCCCGGGGGTGTCGACGATGTTGATGCGGTTGCCGTTCCAGCGGATGGCGGTGTTCTTGGCCAGGATGGTGATGCCACGTTCCTTTTCCTGGTCGTTGCTGTCCATCACGCGCTCGGCCAGCACGGTGCGCTCGGACAGGGTGCCGGACTGCTTGAGCAGCTGGTCGACGAGGGTGGTCTTGCCGTGGTCGACGTGGGCGACGATGGCGATGTTGCGAAGATTTTCGATGGACATGCGAAAGGGGGCCAGTCGGCGCCGGATTTGGAAAAAGAAGTCCAACATTATACGGGCTCGGGGGCAGATCGCGAAAAATCCGACCGTCGGGCCCCGAGGGCTCCATTCAGCTGGGCGCGGACAGCCGGCGGCCGGGGCGCCCCGGCCGCACCCCATCGGCCCGGGCGGCGGCCTGGGTGTATTCTATTGGGCTGGTAAAACGCCCCCCGTAACCCAAGGATTTCCATGTCCCTGATCGCCCATTTCGACACCTCCCGCGGCCCGATCAAGGTCGAGCTGTTCGCCGACAAGGCGCCGCTGACCGTGGCCAACTTCGTCAACCTGGCCAAGCGCGGCTTCTACGACGGCCTGAGCTTCCACCGCGTGATCGCCGACTTCATGATCCAGGGCGGCTGCCCCGAGGGTTCCGGCCGTGGCGGCCCGGGCTACCGCTTCGAGGACGAGACCAACAACGGCGTCAAGCACGAGCGCGGCGTGTTGTCGATGGCCAACGCCGGCCCGAACACCAACGGCAGCCAGTTCTTCATCACCCACATCAAGACCGACTGGCTGGACGGCAAGCACACCGTGTTCGGCAAGGTGCTCGAAGGCCTGGACGTGGTCGATGCGGTGAAGCAGGGCGACACCATCAACAAGATCACCATCGAAGGCGATGCCGACGCCGCGCTGGCCGCCAAGGCCGACCGCGTGGCCGAGTGGAACAAGATCCTCGCCGCCTGACCGCCCCCCGGCCGCCTGCATGGGCGGCCAATCCCGAATCCGGGCAGGTGACGCCGCGTTGCCGCGCCGCCGTGGCTTGTCCACCCCACCAAGCTTCTTAGCAGAGGAAACCCCCATGAAAGCACCCGTACGTGTTGCCGTGACCGGCGCTGCCGGCCAGATCGGTTACGCCCTGCTGTTCCGCATCGCCTCCGGCGAAATGCTGGGCAAGGACCAGCCGGTCATCCTGCAGCTGCTCGAGCTGGACAACGAAAAGGCCCAGGCCGCGCTGCAGGGCGTGGTGATGGAGCTGGAAGATTGCGCGTTCCCGCTGCTGGCCGGCGTGGTGACCACCGCCGATCCGCTGGTCGCGTTCAAGGACGTCGACGTCGCCCTGCTGGTCGGCGCGCGTCCGCGTGGCCCGGGCATGGAGCGCAAGGACCTGTTGCTGGAGAACGCCAAGATCTTCACCGTGCAGGGCAAGGCGCTGAACGCCGTGGCCAAGCGCGACGTGAAGGTGCTGGTGGTCGGCAACCCGGCCAACACCAACGCCTACATCGCCATGAAGTCGGCGCCGGACCTGGATCCGAAGAACTTCACCGCGATGCTGCGCCTGGACCACAACCGCGCCCTGAGCCAGCTGGCCGCCAAGACCGGCAAGGCCGTGGACAGCTTCGAGAAGTTCACCGTGTGGGGCAACCACAGCCCGACCATGTACCCGGACTACCGCTTCGCCACCACCAGCGGCGGCGCCTCGGTGGCCGAGCTGATCAACGACCAGGAATGGAACGCCGGCACCTTCATCCCGACCGTCGGCAAGCGCGGCGCTGCGATCATCGCCGCCCGTGGCCTGTCCTCGGCCGCCTCGGCCGCCAATGCCGCCATCGACCACGTGCATGACTGGGTGCTGGGCAGCAACGGCAAGTGGGTGACCATGGGCGTTCCGTCCGATGGCTCCTACGGCATCCCGGAAGGCGTGATCTTCGGCTTCCCGGTGACCACCGAGAACGGCAAGTACAGCATCGTCAAGGACCTGCCGATCGACGACTTCTCCAAGAAGTACATCGACATCACCCTGGCCGAGCTGGAAGAAGAGCGCGCCGGCGTGGCCGATCTGCTGGGCTGATCGGAAGGTGGTTGCCTGCACGCCGGGGGCGGCGCTGATGGACGGCAGCGCCGCTGCAAAGCCGACGGTCGCCGTCGTCATTCCAACGTATCGTGCAAGCAATTCCGTGCTCGACGTCATCTCCAGGATCGGCGCCGAGGTCGACCTCATCATCGTTGTCGACGATGCCTGCCCGGAGTCCAGCGGACTCCGGGTCCAGGCCGAGTCGGGCGATTCCCGGGTCCAGGTGTTGTTCAACAGCCGGAATCTCGGGGTTGGGGGGGCAGTGGTCGCCGGCTACCGCCGAGCGCTCGAACTCGGCGCGCAGATCTGTGTGAAGCTGGACGCGGACGGCCAGATGGACCCGGCCCTGATCCCGGAATTCGTCGCCCCCATCGCCGCCCATGAGGCGGATTACACGAAGGGCAACCGTTTCTTTCACATCCGCGACGTGGTGGCGATGCCGGTCGTGCGCTTGATCGGCAATGCGTCGTTGTCCTTCCTCTGCAAGCTGTCCAGCGGCTATTGGCACGTGTTCGATCCAACCAATGGCTACACCGCCATCCATGCCGACTGCCTGCGCGAAGTGGAACTGGACAAGCTGGAGCGTCGCTATTTCTTCGAGAGCGATCTGCTGTTCCGCTTGCACCTGGTGGATGCGGTCGTGGTGGACGTGCCGATGCGCGCGGTCTATGGGGAAGAGCGCTCCGGTCTCAATCCTTTCAGGGAAGTGCCGCGGTTCGCCCGGTCACATGCGCGCAACTTCCTGAAGCGGATCTTCTACGAGTACTTCCTGCGCGATTTCAGCCTGGCGTCGGTGCAGCTGCTCGGCGGCCTGGGGCTGTTGGCGTTCGCCATGGTCCATGGTGGCCTCACCTGGTATACGAACTTCCTTCGCGGCGTCGAGTCGCCGGCCGGTACCATCGCGGTGGTCAGCATTTCCGCGATCGTCGGCTTCGTGCTGCTGCAGGGGTTCTTCGCCTTCGACTACAGTCGTATACCGCGGCGGGTAGTGCATCGTTTCCTGCGCTGAGTCGGCTGTCGGGTCCTGTCGATCTGCAGCGACGCTTTCCCTAGTCTGAGGCATCAAGCTTGCGCAACCTGATTCGAGAAATGCCGTACGCCGGCCTGGTAGCGATCTGCTTTTCGCTGATCGGGTACTACTTCTTCACCGGGTTGTATTGCAGCGACGATACCCGCTATCTCATCGGGGCGATCAAGATTGCGTTGGGGGAGCCCATTTCGGTGACCTCGCTCGCCGAACGTCGGGTGATGTTCCTGTTGCCCGGGGCAATGATGTATGCGCCGGGAGTGGACCTGGAGCTTCTGGTCGTTCCTTACACCCTGTTTTTCGTGGGCCTGGGGGCGGTGGGTTACTTCCTCGCCCGGCGTGTGCTGTCGCGCATGGCCGCGGTGGCCGCGATGGTGCTGGCAGGCACGCAACCGGTGTTCTTCCTGTATGCCGGCGCGATGCTTCCCGATCTGGCATCGACGCTCTTCCTGATGCTCGGCCTGTTGTTCCTGTGCTGTTGGCTGGAGGCCGTGGCTGCCAAGCCAGGGGATTCGCGCCGGTCCGCCTGGTTCGCCTTCGGCCTCGGCGCCAGCATCGCCACCGCGTTCACCTTGAAGGAAAGCGGCCTGGTGCTGCTGCCCGTGCCGTTGGCGGTGATGGCATTGATGGGCCTGCGGCGCAATCTTGCCGCTTCACTGCGAGACGGCATTGCGCTGGCGATCGGTTTTGCCGCGGTGTTGGCGATCGAATCGCTGGTGTTCCGCATTGCCGCCGGGCAGTGGCATTCCAGTGTGGCCAGCTTGCTGGTGCCGCACGATGTCGCCGGCTTCATCGAGACCCAGGGGCGCTCGCCGATCGCAAGGCTGCGTACGCTGCGGTACCTGCTTGGCCCGCATACCTCCGCCTTGTTCGCTCTGGCTGCTGTCGCGTCCTTGCGGCTGGCCTTTATCTGGTACCAGCGACGACTACCCGGCCATATGGGATTGGCATGGCTGGCGGTGGTGGGTTTCTGGGCCTGGCCGCTGTTCTATTTCACTTTCGGCACGGCTTCGTTGAGCAGCTACCTGTTGCCGGTGATGCAGCAGCGGTACTACGCGCCGAGTATCGTGCCGGCCGCGATCCTCGTCGTGAATCTGATGGTGTCCGTGGTTCACCTGGCGCGCGCCGGAGCGGCAGCCAGATTGTCGATGGCGGTGTCGGCCACGGTAGCGATCTGGTTGGCCAGCGCGCCATACCTGGACCGCGGAGAGCGCGGGCTCATCTACGCGGCTGCAGCCAAGGAAGCGTTTACGCAGGCCCGGGAGGATGCGCGCCAGCGATACCCGGGGATTCCGCTTTACGACGTTGCAAGTGGCTGGACCACCGACTTGAACCGGTGCCGGGCGTTGCTGATGCCCGTGTACCCCGACGGCGAGAACCGACTGATGCAGGCGATCCGGAGCGGCGACGACGTTCGCGGCCGGTTCGGATACCGGCAACTGGACGACATGAGCCCGCCCTTCCTGGTTGCCGGGCACGGGGCGTTCATGGAGGCCAGGAAGCCTTCGCGCTGGGTCGCCTCGCTGCGCGTGCAGGTCGAGGAAGGGCGCATGCAGGCCACCCGGGTGGGACGATACGGGCAGGTGCCCAGGCGGGCCTTGCGCGGCTTGTCCTGGTTGCCCAGGACGGTTGCGGCGGCCCGTGCCAGCGGTATCTCCCCGGCACGGGAAAGGGCCGATGCTCCCACCCCGGCCGAACCGAACGAGGTGGAGATGTACCTGATCAGCCCGGGCCGCCTCTGACCGCATCCGGGGTGCGGTATTACGACCATGGTCGCAGCGCCAGGCAGATTTCTCCGGACTATGCTCGCAAGGGTCATCGCAGGTCTGGGAGGGCTTTGTGGGCTACGAAGAGATCTACCGTCGTTCGATCGACGAACCGGAGGCGTTCTGGGGCGAAGAGGCGCAGCGGATCCACTGGCACAAGCCACCGCAGCAGGTCCTGGACTATTCCAATCCGCCGTTCCGGCGCTGGTTCGTCGGCGGGCAGACCAACCTCTGCTACAACGCCGTGGACCGGCACCTGGCCGAGCGGCCCGACCAGCTCGCGTTGGTGGCAGTCTCCACCGAAACCAACGTCACCCGTGAGATCAGCTACCGCGAGCTGTACCGCGAGGTGAACGCCTTCGCCGCGGTGCTCAAGCGGCTGGACGTGGTGCGTGGCGACCGCGTGGTGATCTACATGCCGAACATGGCCGAGGCGGTGTTCGCGATGCTGGCCTGCGCGCGCATCGGTGCGGTGCACTCGGTGGTGTTCGGTGGTTTCGCCGCGCACAACCTGGCGCTGCGCATCGACGACGCGCAGCCGAAGCTGCTGATCGCCGCCGATGCCGGCATGCGCGGCGGCAAGGTGATTCCCTACAAGCCGATGGTGGATGCGGCCTGCGCCGAGGCGGAATTCCCGCCGCCGAAGGTGCTCATCGTTTCCCGCGGCCTGGACCCGGCCGAGCCGAAGCTGGCCGGCCGCGACGTCGACTACGCGACGCTGCGCGCCGAGGTCGGCGAGGCCGAGGTGCCGGTGGAATGGCTCGAGTCCAACGAGCCCAGCTACCTGCTCTATACCTCCGGCACCACCGGCAAGCCCAAGGGGGTGCAGCGCGACGTCGGCGGCTATGCGGTGGCGATGGCGCAGTCGATGCGCACCGTGTTCGATTGCGCGCCGGGGCAGGTGATGTTCTCCACCTCCGACGTCGGCTGGGCGGTGGGGCATTCCTACAACGTCTATGGGCCGCTGATCGGCGGCTGCACCTCGCTGTTGTACGAGGGGCTGCCGGTGAACCCGGATCCGGGCATCTGGTGGTCGCTGTGCGAGAAGTACGGCGTGCGCACGATGTTCTCCTCGCCGACCGCGATCCGCGTGCTGAAGAAGCACGACGTCTCCTTCATCCGCGACCACGACCTGTCTGCGCTGGAATACCTGTTCCTGGCCGGCGAACCGCTGGACGAGCCGACCGCCGACTGGATCAGCAATGCGCTGGGCAAGCCGGTGATCGACAACTACTGGCAGACCGAGACCGGCTGGCCGGCGCTGACCCTGCTGCCGGGCCTGGACATGAAACCGGTCAGGTTCGGCTCGCCCGGGTTCCCCAATCTGGGGTACCGGATGAAGGTGATCGACGAACGCAGCGGCGACGAGGTGCCGCCCGGGCAGAAGGGGGTGCTGGTGATCCAGCCGCCGTTGCCGCCGGGCTGCATGAGCACGGTGTGGAACGACGACGAGCGCTTCCTGAAGAGCTACTTCGGCCATTTCAAGGAGCTGCTCTACAGCTCGCTGGACTGGGCCATCCGCGACGAGCAGGGCTATACCTTCATCCTCGGCCGCACCGACGACGTCATCAATGTCGCCGGCCACCGCCTGGGCACGCGCGAGATCGAGGAGGCCATTTCCAGCCATCCGGGCGTGGCCGAGGCTGCGGTCATCGGCGTCAAGGACGAGCTGAAGGGGCAGGTGCCGATGGTGTTCGTCACCATGAAGCAGGCGCAGCCGGGCGACTGCAGCGGCCTGGTGGCTGAAATGATGCAACGGGTCACGGATCAGCTGGGGGCGGTGGCGCGGCCGGCGCATATCCACGTGGTCAATGCGCTGCCCAAGACCCGTTCGGGTAAGCTGTTGCGGCGTTCGTTGCAGGCATTGGCGGAGCAGCGCGACCCGGGGGATCTTTCGACGCTCGACGATCCGGGGGCACTGGAGGAGATCCGCCGCGCGCTGGGGAAATAGCGCGGGGGGCCGCCGGCTGGCGGCCAGTCTGTGCGATCGCAGGGGAGGGGCAGAGCGAGGTCCGCGCCGGCGCAAGCGCCGCGGCAGCCTGCCCCATTGCAATGCGATGCAGCACAACAGGGGGGGAAGATGGCTTTGATCCATGCCAAGACGGAGGCTGGCCGCCAGGAGATCGAGGATCGCGGGCGGAAATTGCCGCCGGCATTGCGCTCGATCCTGCTGATGGTGGACGGCCAGCGCGACGACGAGGAACTCGGACAACTGGGGCAGAACCTGCGGGCGCCGGACGATGCGCTGGCGCAGCTGGCCGCGATGGGGTTGATCGAGGCGGTGGCCGGGCAGGCGTCCGCGGCGCCGAAGGTGATGGCGACCGCGAAGATCGGCAACGATCCGGAGCGCTACCAGCAGCTGTACGACTGGATGACCGAGTCGGTGCGCAAGCACCTGGGCCTGAAGGGGTACTTCCTGCAGTTGAAGATCGAACGCGCCGATACCGCGACCGGGCTGGAGCAGCTGTGGCCGGATGTGGCCAATGCGCTCAGCAAGTCCAAGAGCCATGCCTTCGCCACGCGCTGGCTGGAAGAGACGCGCGCGCTGGTATCGACCTGAGGCGGCCGGGCCGCTGGCCCTTCGCCAGCGGCCTGCGGGCTATGCCACTGCGGTCGTGCCGGCCGGGGCATGCACTACCATGCCGGCTTCTTTGCGACAGGAGCGCCAGGCATGGCCCATGACGACCACGATGAGGCCGGCAGCCCCGGCTGGGATGCCATCAATGCCGCATTGGCGGCCGCGTACCCGGGGCAGGAGCCCCGGCACTATGGCACCGTCATGCCCTACACCCTGGGGGGCCACGATCCGCTCGACGGCATCAGTGTGTACTGGAGCGAAGCGCCGCGCCCGCACTGGAGCTATGTCACCTATGGCTTTTCCGAGCTGTACGACAAGCAGAGCGACGATCCGCAGGACAGCGGCTACGGATTCGAACTGACTTTCCGCCTGGCGATGGCGCCCGGCGAAGGCGGTGATGGCACGCCGCCGGTGTGGCCGATGAACCTGCTGCAGAACCTTGCCCGCTACGTCTTCGGCAGCGGCAACGTGTTCGAGGAGGGGCACCATCTCGATGCCAATGGCCCCATCGCGCTGGATACCGAAACCCGGCTGCGTCACCTGGCCTTCGTCGCCGATCCGCGGCTGGGGGCAATCGATACCGCCAACGGTCATCTGCGCTTCCTGCAGGTGGTGGGGTTGACCGACGACGAGATGGCGGCGGTCAAGCGCTGGTCCACCACCGGCGTACTGCGGGTGCTGGAGCCGGCCATGCCGCTGTGGATCACCGACCTGTCGCGCGGCTCGCTGCTGCAGGACCCGGCGCTGGCCGGGCAGATCGAGGCCGGCAGCCGGCGCGAGGGTTCCAGTACCGGCATGCTGTTCGTGGAGACGCTGGAATGGTCGCTCGACAATGGTGTCGCCACGCTGGTGCTGGGGGCGGGGCAGGTTCCCAGCGTGCTCGAGCTGCTGCCGCTGCGCCTGCGCCACGGCAAGCCACTGGTGGTGCTCGGCAGGGATAGGCGCTGGCGGTTTGAACCGGGAGCCGTGGACGCCATCGCGATCGACGGCGACGAAGCGCGCTGCGTTCTCTCCGATGCCAGCCTGCAAACGCTGCTGGACGGTGTGCATGCGCAACGTGGCCGGTATCCGTTGCCCGGCGGAACGCTGCAGATCGAGGTGCGGCCTACCTCGCTGCGCGACGGCCAGGGCAATGTGATCCGCGAGATCGGTTGAGGGGTGCGGTCACGGGAAATGAAAAGGCCCGGCGATTGCCGGGCCTTTTCGGCTGCAGGCCTTGCGTCGGGGGTCAGGCCAGGCCTTCGGCCGTCAATGCAGCCTGCACCCCCGGGTCGGCCAGCATCCGCTGCTCGAAGCGGTCCAGCGCGTCCATGCCGGCCAGATCGATCTTCAGCCCGCGTGCCCAGCGCAGGGTGACATAGGTATAGGCATCGGCGATGGAGGGACGCGGGGTGCCGCCCAGCCAGTCGTGCCGGGCCAGCCGGTCGTTCAGCCGCTGGTACAGGCCCTTGAGCTTGTCGCGTGCGTTCTGGTGGGTGCGGGCGATGACCGCTTCGTCTTCCAGGTACTTGGTCGAGCCGAAGATCGGGTAGTACACCGGATGCAGGTCGGCGTTGACGAAGGACAGCCAGCGATTCACCTCGGCGCGGGTGCGCGGGTCGTTGCCGCCGTCCAGGCCGGCGGCCGGTGCCTTGTCGCAGATGTAATGCAGGATGGCCGCGTTCTGGGTCAGTACCCAGTCATCGTCCTCAAGCACCGGCACCGCGCCGGCCGGGTTCATGGCCAGGTATGCGGGTGATTTCATGGTCGCCGCATCGACGATCTGGACTTCGAAAGGCAGGCCGGACCAGATCAGCGCGATGTGGTCGGCCAGCGAGCAGGCGCCAGGCTTGGTGTAGAGCTTCATGGAGTGCCTCGGGAAGGGAAACCCCGATTATCCGCACAAATGCGCAGGGCGGCATGCCGGCAGGCATGCCTGCCGGCTGGGACGCGTGGCGTCCCGGTTCAGGAAGAGCGCGGCTTGAGCGTCTGCACCTTGTAGAACGTATGGTCGCCGATGGTCGCCACCTGGTAGGCGTTGCGCCAGCTCGGGCTGGCGATCGCCAGCGCGGCGAAGTGGCTGGCCCCGGGCACGATCTCCTGGCGCTCGCCGGCCGGCAGCGCCCAGTTGCGCTCGGCGGCGAAGGCCACGTTCACGGCTTCGGCCCAGGCATCGGTGTTGCGCAGCTGGGTGCCGGGGGCAACGATGGTGGGGGCGAACTGCTTGCGTGCGGTCACCACTTGGCACATCGAGTCGCCCCACAGGCCGCTGTCGAGCCGGCGCAGGGCCACTTCGGCTACGGCCTGTTGGCCGCGCAGGGTCTGGTCGCGGGCTTCCAGGTAAACGGTGGTGCTCAGGCACAGCGAGTCGGCGGCTGGCTGCGGCAACAGTTGCGACAGCCAGAGTATCCAGGCCAGTTTCATGAATCTCCTTGCTCCGTATGGGCCGCGGCATGCTTCCTTCCAACGCAGCTGGGGAGGGGAGCAGGACAGGCTTGGCGTCATGGGGGGGCGGCCAGAACGGGCCGCCCGGGACCGGTCCATCGATCGGACCGGATGCTCACCGGAACTGGGTGGCGAGCGAAAGTGCGCGCAAGGTAGGGGGGCAACCCAAAACCATTCCTGAATGGGGCTTGTTGACATTCAGGTTGGTAACTGGCTGGAAAACGGAGCGGGGCCGCCAGCACCCGCTCCGGCAGCGGACCTTACAACCGGGCCGCCAGGCGGCTGCCCTGGTCGATCGCGCGCTTGGCGTCCAGCTCGGCGGCGACGTCGGCGCCGCCGATCAGGTGCGGCGTTTTGCCTGCGGCTTGCAGGGCCTCGACCAGCTCGCGGCGCGGCTCCTGGCCGGCGCAGACCACCACGGTGCCGACCTCCAGGGTCTGTTCGGTGCCGTCGACGCGGATGCGCAGGCCGGTGTCGTCCACGCCCAGGTATTCGACCCCGCCCAGCATCTTCACGCCCTTGGCCTTGAGCGTGGCGCGGTGGATCCAGCCGGTGGTCTTGCCGAGGCGGGCACCGGGTTTGCCGGGACTGCGCTGCAGCAGCCAGACCTGGCGGGCGGGGCGCTCCGGCCGCGGCGTGGCGAGCGAGCCGCGCGCCTCGAAGCGGGGGTCCACGCCCCACTCGGCCATCCAGCGCGCCGGGTCCAGCGACGGCGACTCGCCCTCGTGGACCAGGAACTCACCGACATCGAAGCCGATGCCGCCGGCGCCGATGACGGCGACCTTGGCGGCGGCTTCGACCCGGCCCAGCAGCACGTCCAGGTAGCTCACCACCATCGGGTGGTCGGCGCCGGGAAAGTCCACCTTGCGCGGGACGATGCCGGTGGCCAGCACCACCTCGTCGAAGCCGGCCAGCGCGGCGGCATCGACCGGGGTACCCAGCCGCACGTCCACGCCGGTCTCGGCCAGCTTGTGGCGGAAGTAGCGCAGGGTCTCGTGGAACTCCTCCTTGCCGGGGATGCGCTTGGCCACGTTGAACTGGCCGCCGATCTCGGCGGCGGCGTCGAACAGGGTCACGCGGTGGCCGCGCTCGGCGGCGACGGTGGCGCAGGCCAGGCCGGCCGGGCCTGCGCCGACCACGGCGACGGTCCTGGGTTGCGCTGCCGGCAGGTAGTTCAGTTCGGTCTCATGGGCCGCGCGCGGGTTCACCAGGCAGCTGGCGCGCTTGTTCTGGAACACGTGGTCCAGGCAGGCCTGGTTGCAGGCGATGCAGGTGTTGATGGCCTCGGCCCTGCCGGCGCGCGCCTTGTTCGGCCATTGCGGGTCGGCCAGCAGCGGTCGCGCCAGCGACACCATGTCGGCGCCACCGGCGGCGAGGATGCCCTCGGCCACGTCCGGCATGTTGATGCGGTTGGTCGCCACCAGCGGAATGCGCACATGCGGCTTGAGCTTGGCGGTGACGCCGGCGAAGGCCGCGCGCGGCACCGAGGTGGCGATGGTGGGGACGCGCGCCTCGTGCCAGCCGATGCCGGAGTTGATGATCGTCGCGCCGGCCGCCTCGATGGCCTGGGCCTGCTGCACGATCTCGTCCCAGTTGCTGCCGTCCTCGACCAGGTCCAGCAGCGACAGCCGGTAGACGATGATGAAGTCCGGGCCGCAGGCCTCGCGGATGCGGCGCACGATCTCCACCGCAAAGCGCATCCGCTTGGCGGCATCGCCGCCCCAGGCGTCGTCGCGCTTGTTGGTACGCGCGGCGATGAACTCGTTGATCAGGTAGCCCTCCGAGCCCATCACCTCGACGCCGTCGTAGCCGGCCTCGCGCGCCAGCCGGGCGGCGCGGGCGTAGTCGGCGATGTGCCGCTCCACGCCGCGGGCCGAGAGCGCGCGCGGGGTGAACGGGTTGATCGGCGCCTTCAGCTTCGACGGCGCCACCTGCAGCGGGTGGTAGCCGTAGCGGCCGGCATGCAGCAGCTGCAGGCAGATCTTCGCGCCATGCCCGTGCACCGCGGCGGTGACCTGGCGGTGCCGGCGCACTTCCCATGGCCAGGACAGCTTGCTGCCGAACGGCGCCAGCCAGCCGACCACGTTCGGGGAGAAGCCGCCGGTGACGATCAGGCCGGCGCCGCCGGCCGCGCGCTCGGCGAAATAGGCGGCCAGCTTCGGGAAATCGCGGGCGTGGTCCTCCAGCCCGGTGTGCATCGAGCCCATCAGCACCCGGTTGCGGAGCCGGGTGAAGCCCAGGTCCAGGGGGGCGAACAGGTGTGGATAGGGAGTGGCTTCGGCGGCTGGCGACATGCTGGATACGCTTGCGTACGGAAGCGCGCAGGGTGCCGCGAAACCTCGCGTGGAGCAAGTCTTCGCGGGATTCAGGCCGCTGGCGCGGGAGCCGCCTTGCGCAGTCCGAACAGGGGCAGGGTGATGCCGCACAGCGGACCGATCAGCAGCGCGAAGGCCAGGGTGCCCAGGCCGACGTCGCCGCCCAGCCACCAGCCGAGCGCCAGCACGCTGGCCTCGATCGCCGTGCGTACCTTCCAGATGGCCCAGCCGTAGCGGGCGTGCAGGCCGGTCATCAGGCCGTCGCGCGGGCCCGGGCCCAAGCGGGCGCCGATGTACAGCCCGGTGGCGATGGCCACCAGCACCAGGCCCAGCAGGAACATCGGAAGCTGCACCGCCAGCCCGTGCGCGTCCGGCAGCAGCCACAGGCCGAACTGGGCGCTGGGGCCGATCAGCAGCACGTTGAGCACCGTGCCGGCCCCCGGCTTCTGCCGGATCGGCCACCACAGCAACAGCACCAGCGCGCCGACCAGGTTGGTGGCCAGCCCGAACGACAGTGGTGTCTGCACCGCGATGCCCTGGCTCAGCACGTCCCAGGGGGCGATGCCGATGCCGGCGCGGATCATCACTGCCGCGCCGATGCCGTAGAGGAACAGGCCGGCCAGCAGCTGGAGCACGCGCAGGAACAGGGAGGTCGTCATCGTCGCGGAAGCAGCGGGCGGGGCGAGGAGTCTAGCCGGCAATGCGCGGGGCGGTTGCGGCGCCGACCTGCAATCGCCGGCCACTGCCCGACGATGAGGCCGTCCGATGTTCCTTCCGCCGCGACGCACGGCAACGCAAGCTGGCGCCGTACGAAAGCATGCGCACCCTGCCGTTCAACGTCGCACTGGCCGATGGCAGCCTGTCGGTCGAGCATTTCTGGCCAGTACATGGTCCAGCATGTCGCCGTATGTGCGGCGACCGCTACCGCCGATGCGGCGGCGGAGAGGTCGGTGCCGGCACACTGGAGTGGATGCACGTGGCCTTCGCCGCGGCGACGCGACTGGAATGGATGTTGCGGAATCCGGCCTGATGAGTGGAGCAATGGCCGCGGTAGCGGCGGATGACGGCCGACTTCGGCTCGGCCCGCTGAGGGAACGCCGTGCGGCGGCGCGCTGCGAAGGAGTTGCCCGGATCGCCATCGGTGAGCCGGCGCGGGGCTGTCCCGCGCCGGCCTCCGGGCGAAGTGGTCTATTCCCAGCCGGCCAGTGCCAGCTTGCCGATGGTGCTGCCCGATTCCAGCCGACGGTGCGCTTCGCGCAGGTTGGCGGCGTTGATCGGCCCCAGGGTTTCGGTCAGCGTCGTGCGCAGTTCGCCGGCGTCGACCAGGCTGGCTGCGCGGTTGAGCAGGCGGTGCTGTTCGATCATGTCCGCGGTGCGGAAACGCGCGCGCGCGAACATCAGTTCCCAGTGGATGCCGATGCACTTGGCCTTGTAGGGATCGCCGATGCGCAGTTCGCCGGCCGGCTCCACGATCAGGCCGACATGGCCCTGCGGTGCCAGCAGTTCGCCCAGCGGCTGCCAGTAGCGATCGGTATCGGCCAGGTTGATCGCCGCATCCACGTTGTCGAAACCCAGCGCCTGCAGCTGCGGTTGCAGCGGCTGGCGATGATCGACGACATGGTGCGCGCCCAGCTGCCGGCACCAGGCCGCCGTGGTTTCGCGCGAGGCGGTGGCGATCACCGTGAACCCGGCGTGCCGCGCCAGCTGGATGGCGATCGAGCCCACGCCGCCGGCGCCGCCGATCACCAGCAGGCTGCGATCGCTGTTGTGCCCCCCGTCGAACTGGAACGGCATGCGCTGGAACAGCAGTTCCCAGGCGGTCAGGGTGGTCAGCGGCAGCGCCGCGGCTTCGGCGAAATCCAGCGTGGTCGGCTTGCGGCCGACGATGCGCTCGTCCACCAGCTGGTACTGGGCATTGCTGCCGGGCCGGGTGACGTCGCCGGCGTAGTACACCTCGTCTCCCGGCTGGAAGGCGATGACGTCCGGACCGACCGCCTCGACCACGCCGGCGGCATCGAAACCGAGGATGCGCGGGGTCTGCTCCACGTCCGGTTTGGGCGCGCGCAGCTTGGTGTCGACCGGATTCACCGAGACCGCCTCCACCCTGACCAGCAGATCCTGTCCCTGCGGCGGCGGCGGTGCGGGTATTTCCAGGTCGCGCAGCGAATCGGGATCGTCGATGGGCAGGTAATGGGTCAGGCCGACGGCTTTCATGGGAGCTCCGGGTGTGGGAGGGGATATCGAATCATACGTATCCCCCGCCATTTCACCGCCCCGCGGATATAGGACGGGAATATTGCCGCGAACGACATGCCGTTACCGCCTTGCCGGTCGTGACCGGGGCCGCAAAGCCTTGTCACCGCTGGCTATTGCCAACCTTCATGAAGCTGTATAGGGTGCCGCATGCCGGACACGTAGAGGTCTGGTGGTCGTCTTCACATGTTACGGGACCGTTAACGTCGTCTTCACCTGCCAGAGCATAATGTTCGCGGCGATGGCGTGCGGAAACGGCCGTCTGAACACTGACGAATTACCTGTGCTGGACCATGCCTCTACCGGTTTCATACCCCCGAAAAGGAGCTGTATTCATGAACAAGAAGATTCTTACTGCCGCGCTGCTGGGTGGTCTGGCTTTTGCCCAGGCTGCGTCGGCGCAGGAATTCGACGACCGTTGGTACCTGACCGGTTCGACCGGCTTCAACTTCCAGGACAACGATCGCGGCACCAACGATGCCCCGTTCGTGACCCTGGGCCTCGGTAAGTTCATCAGCCCGAACTGGTCGCTGGATGGCGAGCTGAACTATCAGAACCCGAATTTCGATTCCAACCAGGATCTGAACTGGAGCCAGTACGGCGTGTCGCTGGACCTGCGCCGCCACTTCATCCAGGACGGCCGTGGCTGGAACCCGTACCTGCTGTTCGGCCTGGGCTACCAGAAGTCGGAAGAGGAGTACGTGATCAATTCGCCGAACTCGCCGGCACAGCGTGAAGACGGCAACCTGGCCGCCAAGGTCGGCGTCGGTCTGCAGACCACCTTCGACAAGCGCGTCGCCGTGCGCGCCGAAGTCGCCTACCGCGCCGATTTCGACGACCAGAGCGTCAACCCGCGCCTGGCCGGCAACGACGAAGACTGGTTCGGCGACGTGCTGGCTTCGGTCGGCATCGTGATCCCGCTGGGACCGGCTCCGGTCGCTGCCCCGCCGCCGGCTCCGGCTCCGGTCGCCCCGAGCTGCGCCGACCTGGATGACGACGGCGACGGCGTCAACAACTGCGACGACCGCTGCCCGGATTCGCAGCCGGGTCAGACCATCGGTCCGGACGGTTGCCCGGTGCCGGTCTCGATCGACCTGAAGGGCGTGAACTTCGACTTCGACAAGGCCACCCTGCGTCCGGACGCCGTTGCGATCCTGGGCGAAGCCGCCGAGATCCTGAAGCGTTACCCGGATCTGCGCGTCGAAGTCGCCGGTCACACCGACTCGAAGGGTACCGACGAGTACAACCAGAAGCTGTCGGAGCGTCGCGCCACCGCGGTGTACGACTACCTGCAGCAGAACGGCGTGGATGCCTCGCGCATGGTCGGCCCGATCGGCTACGGCGAGAGCCGTCCGATTGCTCCGAACACCAACCCGGATGGCTCGGACAATCCGGAAGGTCGCGCCCAGAACCGTCGTACCGAGCTGAACGTCCAGAACTGATCGGACGCTTCGGTTTCAAGAGCAGGGCCCGGCATATGCCGGGCCTTGTTCTTTTCCGGGCCTTGTTCTTTCTATGGCCTTTTCCCGGGGGAGGAGGGCGTGCGACCGGCCTCGCCAGTTCCTGGGCCGGGTTCATGGGCTTGGATGAAGGGCCTTCTTTGCGAGGGGCTTGTTCAGGGCCTCGGCGTCCATCGGTCGCGACTGACGTCGCTCCTACAAGGAGCGGCAAGTGGTTGTAGGAGCGACGTCAGTCGCGAGCTTTTCGAGCAGCTGCGGACATGTATTGCCGGAGAGCCCGCCCCGTATCCGGGAAACGGCATGCGTGAGCTGCGTAGCAGTTTGGACCCGGCACGCACCGGGTTTGTCGCCATCGCCATCGACAATGGTTGAAAGCCTGTCGGGGCCTGCCTACACTCGCCGCGTCCGTCCTCGTCCCAATGGAAGTATCCCGATGCTGCGTATTGCACTGGCTGGCGCGTTTGGCCTGGCCCTGATTCCCGTCGCCCACGCAGCCGTGGATTGCTCGGCCGCCAGCATCAAGCCGGTGGCGCTGCCGGCGACCGTGATCGCACCGGTCGCTGCGGAACTGCACACCCGTCAGGGCCAGTTGGGAATGCCGGCCGGCGTGCTGACGTCCAATTTCAGCCAGGAGCAGTCGCTGGACCAGGTGCTGATGCGCCTGCGCGTGGACGGCTGCCAGAACATCGCCAGCGCGGTGCCGGCCGGTCCTGCGATCAATTCCAACGATCCGGCCGCCTACAAGCCGCGGACCGAATTCGACAATACCCCCTGGCGCTTCGACATGAGCCAGGGCGGCAAGCGCATGACCGCCGAGGAGTTCGACGCCTGGATGAAGGCGCGCGGCGTGCGCGTGGTGAAGGCGCGTCCGGCCGCGGTCGAGGCCGCTGCCGAGGCGCCGCCGGTGGAAACCAAGTAAGGCCCCGCATAGCGGGGATTTCCTGAAGTGAATGCCGGGCGGCCACCACCACGCCGTGGAGGCGCGCGCCGTGCCGCCGTGCCGGGCGAAGCGCGCCATGGGCTGGCGCGGGTGCTGTCCAAGGCCGGCCTCTGTTCGCGCACGCAGGCCGCGCAGTGGATCGCCGATGGCCGGGTGGCAGTGGACGGGCGCGTGGTCCGGGACCCCGAGTTCCCGGTCCGCCGCGACCGGCAGCAGGTGACGGTGGACGGTGTGGCGCTGGGAGCCGGCGCTCGCATCTACCTGATGCTCAACAAGCCCCGCGGACTGGTGACCACCGCGCACGACGAGCAGGGGCGCGACACGGTGTACCGCTGTTTCGACGGTGCGTCGCTGCCCTGGCTGGCGCCGGTCGGGCGGCTGGACAAGGCCAGCGAGGGCCTGCTGCTTTTCAGCAACGACCCGGAATGGGCGGCCAGGCTGACCGACCCGTTGACCGGCCCGCAGAAGACCTATCACGTACAGGTGGACGCGATTCCGTCGCCGGCGCAACTGCAGGCGATGCGCGAGGGCGTGGTCGACGACGGCGAGCGGCTGGCCGCCAGCGCGGTCACGCTGTTGCGCAGCGGCGGCAAGCACGCATGGCTGGAAGTGGTGCTGGACGAAGGCCGCAACCGGCATATCCGCCGCCTGCTGGCGGCCTTCGATATCGGCGTGCTGCGGCTGGTGCGGATAGCCATCGGCCCGCTTCCGCTCGGCGACCTGCCCAAGGGCCAGTGGCGCGAGTTGAGCGGCGACGAGGTGCGCGCGCTGGACGGTGGTACCACCGGCTGATTCCTTCGTGCAGTGGCCGGGAGCGGAAGCCCGAACCGCGAACCGCGCCAGGCTCCGCGTTCCGCACGCGGGCTTCCTTGGAGCGCGGTGCCAGCGGGTACGGGACGGTTCGCGGTCGGCCCGGCGTGCCGATCATGCGCCTGGCGGTGGCGGTGCTGGCGGGGCGCAGGAGTGCCATCGTGGCGGGCATGTCGCCGGCGGCGATAACGAAGGGCGACCGGGATCCCTGCGGCGGCCACCGCTTCCACGGGCAGCGGGATGGGGTTGCCGGCTGCAAGCCGACGGATTCGACGCCCGGATGGAGGCCGGCGGCATCCGCGCCGCCAACGGCAAGTCGCCGTCGAAGGCCGCGCCGGCGCTGCTGGCCAGCAAGAACAGGCCACGCTCCGGCACGAGCGTGAAGAGCAGAGGGACAAAGGCGCCGCGGTTGCCCGTGGCGCCTTCGCGCTTTTCTGCATACGCGAGGAGGATCAGCCGCCGATCACGCCCAGCTCGCGACCGATGCGGGTGAAGGCATCGATGGCGCGGTCCAGGTGCTCGCGGGTGTGTGCCGCGCTCATCTGGGTGCGGATGCGCGCCTGGCCCTTGGGCACCACCGGGAAGAAGAAGCCGATGGCGTAGATGCCTTCCTCCAGCAGCCGCTGCGCGAACTTCTGCGCCAGCGGCGCGTCGTACAGCATCACCGGGCTGATCGGGTGCACGCCGGGCTTCACGTCGAAGCCGGCGGCGGTCATCTTTTCGCGGAAATACGCCGTGTTTTCGGCCAGCTTTTCGCGCAGGTCGCCGGCGGCGTCGAGCATCTCGAACGCCTTGATGCCGGCGGCCACCACGTGCGGCGGCAGCGAGTTGGAGAACAGGTAGGGGCGCGAGCGCTGGCGCAGCAGTTCGATCACCTCGGCGCTGGCGCAGGTGAAGCCGCCCAGCGCGCCGCCCATCGCCTTGCCCAGGGTGCCGGTGATGATGTCGATCTTCTCCAGCACGCCCTTGACCTCGGCCGAGCCGCGGCCGCTGGCACCGAGGAAGCCGGTGGCGTGGCATTCGTCGATGTGCACCAGCGCGCCGTACTTTTCCGCCAGCGCGGTGATCTCATCGAGCGGGGCGATGAAGCCGTCCATCGAGAACACGCCGTCGGTGGTGATCAGCTTGGTCCTGCAGCCGGCCGCGTCGGCCGCCTGCAGCTGCGCTTCCAGGTCGGCCATGTCGCAGTTGGCGTAGCGGAAGCGCTTGGCCTTGCACAGGCGCACGCCGTCGATGATCGAGGCGTGGTTGAGCGCGTCGGAGATGATCGCGTCGTTCTCGCCCAGCAACGGCTCGAACAGGCCGCCGTTGGCGTCGAAGCAGGCGGCGTAGAGGATGGTGTCGTCCTTGCCGAAGAAGCGGGCGATCTGCGC
The DNA here is from genome assembly GCF_026107455.2 of Xanthomonas chitinilytica. Taxonomy (GTDB): domain Bacteria; phylum Pseudomonadota; class Gammaproteobacteria; order Xanthomonadales; family Xanthomonadaceae; genus Stenotrophomonas; species Stenotrophomonas chitinilytica. The sequence goes on from NZ_JAPCHY010000004.1 coordinate 40,289, forward strand.
TTCCAGCTGCTTGTGCAGGTCCTGGGTGCCGCAGATGAAGCGCACCGAGGCCATGCCGAAACCGTGGCTGTCCAGCGCGTCCTTGGCCGCCTGGATCAGGTCCGGATGGTCGGCCAGGCCCAGGTAGTTGTTGGCGCAGAAGTTGAGCACCGTGCGGCCGTCGTCGAGGGTGATCTCGGCCGACTGCGGGCTGGTGATGATGCGCTCGGACTTGAACAGGCCCTGGGCGCGGATGGCGTCCAGTTCGTCGGCATAGTGCTGGGTCAGGGAGGCGGACATGGCAGGGAGGCGGTGGGAAAGGGCCTCATTTTAGGTCCTTCGTCCATCCACGGGGGGCATCCCCGGGTCTGTCCGGAAAGCTCGCGACGGGCGGGTATGGCTCCGGAGCCTGGCGAACCGCCGTGGCGCCTCCTGCCATGGCGTGGGGTTTATGCGGATAAGGCATGAACCCCGTCCCTCAAGTCATTTCCCCCGGGCTTTGTGCGTGCGCAGCATCGCGTTTCCGGCCGCATGCGGCCATCGCACGGGGAATGCGCAATGCGGACGATACCGGCAGGCAACAGGGCGAAGGGTGCGCGGGCGTGGCTGGTGGGCGCGCTGGCCTGTTCGCTGGTTGCCCCGGTCTTCGCGCAGGAACGGCCGACCGTGGAGCAGCTGCAGCAGCGGCTGGAAGCGCTGGAGCGCCGCTTCGGCGGCGCCGCGCAGACCGCCGACGGCAACGAACTGGATCTGGCAACGCTGGACCAGCGCCTGCGCGCGCTGGAGCGCAACCTGGAGCTGCAGGAGGAGGCGCGCGTGGCCAAGGCCAAGGAAGCGCCGGTGGTGACCGTCGGTGCGGGTGGCGCGGCGGTCAAGTCCGGGGACGGCGCCTACGAGTTCAAGCTGCGCGGGCTGGTGCAGGGCGACGCGCGTTTCTTCCAGGACGACGACCAGGTGCCGGCCAACGATTCCTTCCTGCTCCGCCGCGTCCGCCCGACCCTGGAAGGATCGCTGGGCAAGCTGGTCGGGTTCCGGATCACCCCCGAGTTCGCCGGCGACAGCGCCACCGTGGTCGATGCCTACGTCGACCTGAAGTTCGACCCGGCCTATACGCTGCGCGCCGGCAAGGTGAAGGGGCCGGTCGGCCTGGAGCGGCTGCAATCGGGCAACGCCATCGCGCTGATCGAACGCGCGTTCCCCACCGAGCTGGCGCCCAACCGCGAACTGGGCGTGCAGTTGCAGGGCGTGCTGGCCGATTCGAAGTTCAACTACGTGGTCGGCGTCTACAACGGCACGGCGGACGGGCGCGACGGCGCCAGCAGCAATTCCGACGGCAATTTCGAGTACGCGGCGCGGCTGTTCTTCGAACCGCTGCCGGGCATCGGCTTCGGCATCGCCGGCAGCACCGGCGACAAGGAAGGTACCGGCAACAATTTCCTGCCGCGCTACCGCACCCAGGGCCAGCAGCAGTTCTTCAACTACCGGGCCGCGGTCGCCGCCGACGGTCGCCACACCCGCCTCTCGCCGCAGGGCTACCTGTACCGCGGCCCGTTCGGGCTGCAGGCCGAGTACATCCGCTCGAAGCAGGAGCTGGAGCTGGCCGGCAACCGCGCCGACCTGGAGAACAGCGCCTGGCAGGCCACCGCCAGCTGGGTGCTGACCGGCGAGGAGGCGAGCTACCGCGGCGTGCGCCCGGCCAGCCCGTTCAAGCCCGGCGGCAACGGCTGGGGGGCGTTCGAACTGGTCGGCCGCTACGGCGTGCTGGACGTGGACGACGGCGCCTTCCCGCTGTTCGCCGACCCGGACGTCGCCGCGACCCGGGCCACCGAATGGGCGCTGGGCCTGAACTGGTACCTCAACAGCAACCTCAAGCTGGTCGTGAACTACCTGCATACCCGCTTCGACGGCGGCGCCCTGGCCGGCGCCGATCGCGAGGACGAGAAGGCGGTGTTCTCCCGCCTGCAAGTCGCCTTCTGACCGAACCGGAGCCATCCCATGAAAGCCCAGCATTTCAAGTCGCACCTGCGCGTGGCCCTGGCCGCCTTCGCGTTGACCCTCGCCTTCGCCGCCGGCGCCAAGGATCTCAAGCTGCTCAACGTCTCCTATGATCCCACCCGCGAGTTCTACCGCGAGTTCAATGCCGCCTTCGCCCAGCACTGGCAGCAGAGCAAGGGCCAGAAGGTGAACATCGAGACCTCGCACGGCGGTTCCGGCAAGCAGGCGCGCGCGGTGATCGACGGGTTGGAGGCCGACGTGCTGACGCTGGCGCTGGCCTACGACATCGATTCGGTCGCCGAGCGGGCCAAGCTGTTCCCCGGCAACTGGCAGTCGCGCCTGCCGGAGAACAGTTCGCCGTACACCTCGACCATCGTGTTCCTGGTGCGCAAGGGCAACCCGAAGAACATCCGCGACTGGCACGACCTGGTGAAACCGGGCATCTCGGTGATCACGCCCAACCCCAAGACCTCCGGCGGCGCGCGCTGGAACTACCTGGCCGCCTGGGCCTATGGCCTGAAGATCTTCAAGGGCGACGAGGCCAAGACCCGCAACTTCGTCGGCGCGCTGTTCAAGAACGTGCCGGTGCTGGATACCGGCGCGCGGGGTTCCACCACCACCTTCGTCCAGCGCGGCATCGGCGATGTGCTGCTGGCCTGGGAGAACGAGGCGTTCCTGTCGATCGAGGAACTGGGCCCGGACAAGTTCGACATCGTGGTGCCGTCGCTGTCGATCCTGGCCGAGCCGCCGGTGGCGCTGGTCGACCGGAACGTCGACAAGCACGGTACCCGCGAGGCGGCGCAGGCCTACCTGCAATACCTGTACTCGCCGGCGGGGCAGAAGCTGGCCGCCAAGCACTACTACCGGCCGCGCCATCCCGAGCTGGCCGATCCGGCCGACGTCGCCCGGTTCCCGAACGTCGAACTGGTGACCATCGACGGCGTGTTCGGCTCCTGGGCCAGGGCGCAGCAGGTGCATTTCTCCGATGGCGGCGAGTTCGACCGGCTGCAGGCGAAGAAATGACCACGCTGCCGATCGTCGCCAGCGGGAATCGCGGCATGAACCCAAGGCGCTGGCTGCGGGCGCTGGCGATCGCCTCGGTGCTGGCCGCCGGCGCCGTCCAGGCCAAGGACGCGACGCTGCTCAACGTGTCCTACGACGTCGCCCGCGACGTCTACAAGGACCTGAACCCGGTGTTCGTCGCGCAGCAGAAGGCCGCCGGCAGGACGGTCGTGGTGGAGCAGTCGCACGGCGGTTCCAGCAAGCAGGCGCGCTCGGTGATCGACGGCCTGGAAGCGGACGTGGTGACGATGAACAATCCGCTGGACATCGACCAGATCGCCAGGGCCGGGCTGCTGCCGGCGGACTGGGCCGGGCGCCTGCCCAACCACAGCGCGCCGTCGTGGTCGACCATCCTGTTCCTGGTGCGCAAGGGCAACCCCAAGGGCATCCGCGACTGGGTCGACCTGGTGAAGCCCGGCGTCGGCGTGATCCTGCCCAACCCCAAGACCTCCGGCAACGGCCGCTACAGCTATCTGGCCGGCTGGGAGTGGGCGCGGCGCCAGGCCGGCGGCAGCGACCGCGCCGGGCAGGACTACGTGCGCAAGCTGTTCGCCAACGTGCCGATCCTGGACACCGGCGGCCGCGGCGCCACCACCAGCTTCGTCCAGCGCGGCATCGGCGACGTGCTGCTGACCTTCGAGAACGAGATCGGCCTGCTGCGCGCCGAACTGGGCGGCGCCGACTACGAGGTGGTGGTGCCGTCGCTGACCGTGCGTGCCCACAACCCGGTGGCGCGGGTGGACAAGGTGGCGGGCAGGCATGGCAGCACCGAGCTGGTCGATGCCTACCTGCACTTCCACTACAGCGAACCGGCGCAGGCGATCTTCGCGCGCAACCACCTGCGTCCGGTCGATGCCGAGGTGCTGCGCCGGCATGCGGGGCGCTTCCCGGCGGTGGAAGCGTTCCGCGTCGAGGATGCGTTCGGCAGCTGGGAAGCGGCGCAGGCCCGGCATTTCGCCAACGGCGGCGTGTTCGACCAGATCTACGCGGTGCGCTGAGTCATGGGCAGCACCGCGATCGATGTACGCAAGTACCGGGCGCCACGCCGGCGGCGGGTGGTGCCGGGCTTCGGCCTGAGCCTGGGCTACACGCTGACCTGGCTGAGCCTGATCGTGCTGATCCCGCTGGTGGGCGTGTTCGTCTATGCCGGCCAGCTGGGGCCGGCGGAGCTGTGGCGGATCTGGACCGAGCCGCGGGTGCTGGCGGCGTTGCGGGTCAGCTTCGGCACCGCGCTGGCCGCGGCGGCGTTCAACGCGCTGATGGGCACCTGGGTGGCGTGGGTGTTCGTGCGCTACCGTTTCCCCGGCAAGCGCCTGTTCGACGCGATGATCGACCTGCCGTTCGCATTGCCGACCGCCGTGGCCGGCATCGCCTTGACCGCGCTGTATGGGCCCAGCGGCTGGATCGGCCGCTGGCTGGAGTCGGTCGGCATCAAGGTCGCCTATACCCCGCTGGGCATCACCGTGGCGCTGGTGTTCATCGGCCTGCCGTTCGTGGTGCGGGTGGTGCAGCCGGTGCTGGCCGAGGCCGAGCGCGAGCTGGAGGAGGCCGCGGCCACGCTCGGCGCCAGCCGCTGGCAGATCGTGTGGCGGGTGATCCTGCCGGGACTGTGGCCGGCGGTGCTGGCCGGCTTCGCGCTGGCGTTCGCGCGCGGGGTGGGCGAGTACGGCTCGGTGATCTTCATCGCCGGCAACCTGCCGCACGTGTCGGAGATCGCGCCGCTGCTGATCACCATCAAGCTGGAGGAATTCGACTACGCCGGCGCCACCGCCATCGCCGCGTTGATGCTGTTGCTGTCGTTCGCGCTGCTGCTGGCGATCAACACCCTGCAGTCGCGACTGGCGCGTACCGGTAAACGGAGGGGCGGATGAGCGAGGCCATTTCCGCGGTGATCGCCGCGCTGCCGGAGGACACGGGCGTGGACGCCGGCGACAGCCACCGGCGCAGCGCCGGCTCGGCCGTCACCGAGCCGGTGTGGGTGCAGGTGCTGCTGGTGCTGGGCGCGCTGGGCTTCCTGCTTTCGTTCCTGCTGTTGCCGCTGCTGCTGGTGTTCATCGAGGCGCTGCGCGGCGGCACCCAGGCGTTCCTGGCCGCGGTGTCCGAACCGGATGCGCTGGCGGCGATCAGGCTGACCCTGCTGGTGGCCGCCATCGCGGTGCCGCTGAACCTGGCGTTCGGCGTGGCCGCGGCGTGGACGGTCAGCAAGCACCAGTTCCCCGGCAAGCGCTGGCTGGTGTCGCTGATCGACCTGCCGTTCGCGGTGTCGCCGGTGGTGGCCGGCCTGGTGTTCATCCTGATCTTCGGCGCGCAGGGCTGGGCCTGGCCACTGATCGACGAGGGCGTATCGCTGTCGCTGCCGCTGGTCGGCGAGTTCACCGTGCAGCTGCCGAAGGTGGTGTTCGCCTTGCCGGGGATCGTGCTGGCCACGATCTTCGTGACGTTCCCGTTCATCGCGCGCGAGCTGATGCCGTTGATGGAGCAGCAGGGCGTGGACGAGGAACTGGCCGCGCTGAGCCTGGGCGCCAGCGGCTGGCAGACGTTCTGGCGGGTGACCCTGCCCAACATCCGCTGGGCGCTGCTGTACGGCGTGCTGTTGTGCAGCGCACGCGCGCTGGGCGAGTTCGGCGCGGTGTCGGTGGTGTCCGGGCATATCCGCGGGCGCACCAACACGCTGCCGCTGCACGTGGAGATCCTCTACAACGAGTACGCCTACAGCGCGGCGTTCGCCGCCGCGTCGCTGCTGGCGCTGACCGCGCTGGTGACGCTGGCGTTGAAGTCCTACCTGGAATGGCGCCACGGCGAATCGCTGGCCGCCAACCACCGACACTGACGGGGCAAGGCCGATGGGCATCAAGATCGAACACCTGAGCAAGCGCTTCGGCGCGTTCGCCGCACTGGACGATGTCAGCCTGGACGTGCGCCAGGGCGAGCTGCTGGCGCTGCTGGGACCGTCGGGATCGGGCAAGACCACCCTGCTGCGCGCCATCGCCGGACTGGAGCACGCCGACAGCGGCCGCATCCTGTTCGACGGCGAGGACGCCACCGGACTGAGCGTGCAGGCGCGGCGGGCCGGCTTCGTGTTCCAGCACTACGCGCTGTTCCGGCACCTGGACGTGCGCGACAACATCGCCTTCGGCCTGCAGGTGCGGCGCGGCCAGGCGCGCTGGCCGAAGGCGCGGATCGCGGCCAGGGTGGACGAACTGCTGTCGCTGGTGCAGCTGGACGGACTGGGCGGGCGGTATCCGGCGCAGCTGTCCGGCGGGCAGCGCCAGCGGGTGGCGCTGGCGCGCGCGCTGGCCATCGAGCCGCGCGTGCTGCTGCTGGACGAGCCGTTCGGCGCGCTGGATGCGCAGGTGCGGCGCGACCTGCGGCGCTGGCTGCGCGAACTGCACGACCGCACCGGCCTGACCACGCTGTTCGTCACCCACGACCAGGAAGAGGCGCTGGAGCTGGCCGACCGCGTGGCCATCCTCAACCACGGCCGGATCGAGCAGGTCGGGTCGCCGGCCGATGTCTACGACCGGCCGCGCTCGCCGTTCGTGTACGGCTTCGTCGGCGAGGCCAACCGGCTGCCGGCACGGCTGCGCGAAGGCCGGCTGTCGGTGGCCGGCCGCGACTGGCCGGCGCCGGAGGTGCCGTTGCCCGACGGGGAACTGGAAATCTACGTGCGCCCGGAAGACCTGGGCGTGGGCGAGGACGGCTGGGCGGCCACGGTGGTGGCGGTGCAGCGCAGCGGGCCGCGGGTGCGGATGCGGGCCAGGCTGCAGGCCGATCCGGCCGAGGTGGACCTGGAGCTGCCGGCCGGGGCGCCGGCCTACGCCCCGGGCACGCCGCTGCAGCTGGTGGTGCGGCGCTACGGGGTGTTCCCGGCGGCCGCGCAGGGCGGGGGCGAACTGCCGTATTGACGGCGGGGATTGTTGCGTCGCAATATCAGGTCGGTTAAAAAATCGTGAACCGGTTCGCCGGTCCACGGCAGCGCCTCCCGCCCGCCACCCACCTGGAGATTCGCATGATGCATAGCAAGCGTCTTGTCGCTGTTGCCTGCGCCGTCCTGTCGTCCGCCTCGTTCGCCGTCCTTGCGCAGGAAGAAACCTCGTCTCCGATCAGCTGGGAAATCGGCGCGGTGTCCGACTACGTGTTCCGCGGCGCCTCGCAGACCGACGAGAACCCGACCGGGCAGGCCGGCATCACCTATACCGCGCCGTTCGGCCTGTACGTGGGCACCTGGGCCTCGGGTGTCGATTTCGGCGACGGCGACCCGGACTTCGAGGTGGACTACTTCGTCGGCTACGGCTTCGACATCGGCGACAGCGTCAACTTCGACGTGATGCTCAACCGCTATACCTATCCCGGCGCCAGCGAGCTCAACTACAACGAGCTGATCACCACCACCAGCTTCGCCGAGAACTACAGCCTGACCGTGGCCTACAGCAACGACGTATGGGCCAGCGATACCGACGGCTGGTACTACGGCATCGGCGGCGAGTGGGGCCTGCCCAACGACTTCAGCCTGTCGGCCAGCATCGGCCGCAGCACGTTCGACAGCGGCGTGGCCGAGGACTACACCGACTGGGGCGTGGGCGTGAGCAAGAGCTTCGGCATCGTCAGCGTGGGCCTGAACTACTACGGCACCGACAGCAAGGGCGACACCAACTTCGGCAAGCTGGCCGACGACCGCGTGGTGCTTTCGGTGAAGGTCTCGCAGTAATCCCGGGCACCGCTGCCGGACACGGAAAAGGCGCCGCAGGGCGCCTTTTCCATGTCCGAACCTGCCCCTGCAGGAGCGACGTCAGTCGCGACAGGGGCCTTGCCGATGAATCTTGCACGAGGCCCCTGTCGCGACTGGCGTCGCTCCTGCAGGGGCCGGCGGGCGATCAGTTCCAGCTCAGCACCACCTTGCCGGCCTTGCCCTGTTCCATCAGGTCGAAGCCTTCCTGGAACTTGTCCACCGGCAACTGGTGGGTGAGCACCTTGCCGAGCGGGAAGCCGGACAGCACCAGCTGGGTCATCTTGTACCAGGTCTCGTACATCTTGCGGCCGTAGATGCCCTGCACGGTCAGGCCCTTGAAGATGATCTTGTCCCAGTCGCAGCCGGCGCCCTTGGGCATGATGCCGAGCATGGCGATCTTGCCGCCGTGGTACATGCAGTCGAGCATGTCGTTGAACGCGCGCGGGTTGCCGCTCATCTCCAGGCCGACGTCGAAGCCTTCCATGTGCAGGTCGGCCATCACGTCCTTCAGCGAGGTGTTGGCGACGTTGACCACGCGGGTGGCGCCCATGTCGGCGGCCAGCTTCAGGCGGAAGTCGTTGACGTCGGTGACCACCACGTTGCGCGCGCCGATGTGCTTGCAGATGCCGGCGGCGATGATGCCGATCGGGCCAGCGCCGGTGATCAGCACGTCCTCGCCGATCACGTTGAACTCCAGCGCGCAGTGCGCGGCGTTGCCGTAGGGATCGAAGAACGCGGCCAGCTCCGACGGGATCTGGTCCGGGATCGGCCACAGGTTGCTGGCCGGCATCACCATGTATTCGGCGAAGGCGCCGTTGACGTTGACGCCGATGCCCACGGTGTTGGGGCACAGGTGCGGACGCCCGCCGCGGCAGTTGCGGCAGTGGCCGCAGACGATGTGGCCCTCGGCCGACACGCGCTGGCCGATCTCGTAGCCGGTCACCGCCGAGCCCAGCGCGGCGACGCGGCCGACGAACTCGTGGCCGATGGTCAGGCCCGGCTTGATCGTGCGCTGGCTCCACTCGTCCCACAGGTAGATGTGCAGGTCGGTGCCGCAGATGGCGGTCTTCTCCAGCTTGATCAGCACCTCGTTGGGTCCCGGGACGGGGACCGGCACTTCCTCCATCCAGATGCCCTTGGTCGCTTCGCGCTTCACCAGCGCCTTCATTGTCTGTGCCATTGCCGGCCGGTCCGCAGATAGGAAAAGAACGCCGATTATATGCTTTCACCTGTAACCGCCGCCCTTGCCGGGCATGGCCAATGGCACGCTCGGTGGCGATGGTTGCCAGCGTTACAATCGCCGGTTCCATCCATAGGGGGTCGCTCGATGCGCTCGAACCTGCTTGCCTTCTCCATCGTCGCCAGCCTCGGGCTGGCCCAGCTCGCCCATGCCGCCGAAGGCATGTGGGTGCCGCAGCAGCTGCCGGAAATCGCCGGTCCGCTGAAGCAGGCCGGCCTGGAGTTGTCCCCCGAGCAGCTGTCCGACCTGACCGGCGACCCGATGGGGGCGGTGGTGGCGCTGGGCGGCTGCACCGCCAGCTTCGTCTCGCCGCAGGGCCTGGTGGTGACCAACCACCACTGCGCCTATGGCGCCATCCAGCTGAACTCGACCGCCGAGAACAACCTGATCAAGGACGGCTTCAACGCCCCGGCGCCGAAGGACGAGCTGAGCGCCGGCCCGAACGCCCGCGTGTACGTGCTGGACCAGATCACCGACGTGACCGAGCAGGCCAGGGCCGCCATCGCCGCCGCCGGCAACGACCCGCTGGCGCGCACCCGCGCGCTGGAGGCCTTCGACAAGGCCCAGGTGGCCGCGTGCGAAGCCGAGGAAGGCTTCCGCTGCCGCCTGTACAGCTTCTCCGGCGGCAACGTCTATCGCCTGTTCAAGAACCTGGAGATCAAGGACGTGCGCCTGGCCTACGCGCCCCCGGGCAGCGTGGGCAAGTTCGGCGGCGACATCGACAACTGGATGTGGCCGCGCCACACCGGCGACTTCGCCTTCTACCGCGCCTACGTCGGCAAGGACGGCAAGCCGGCCGCGTTCTCCCCGGACAACGTGCCCTACCAGCCCAAGCGCTTCCTGAAGTTCGCCGACCAGCCGCTGGGCGCCGGCGATTTCGTGATGGTGGCCGGCTACCCGGGCTCGACCAACCGCTACGCGCTGGCCAGCGAGTTCGACAACACCGCCAGCTGGACTTACCCGACCATCGCCCGCCACTACCAGGCGCTGATCGACCTGATCGGCAAGGCCGGCGAGCAGGATGCCGACGTCAAGGTGAAGTACGCCGCGACCATGGCCGGCCTGAACAACACCGCCAAGAACTTCACCGGCCAGCTGGATGGCTTCAAGCGCATCGACGCCGCCGGCCAGAAGCATGCCGAGGAAGCGGCGGTGCTGGCATGGCTGAAGAAGCAGGGCAGCCAGGGCCGTGCCGCGCTGGCCGCGCACGCCAAACTGATTTCGCTGAACGACAAGGCCAAGGCCACCCGCGAGCGCGACCTGATCGTGGGCCAGTTCAACAACACCGGCGTGCTGTCGGCGGCGATCAACCTGTACCGCCTGTCGCTCGAGCGCAGCAAGCCCGACGCCGAGCGCGAGTCCGGCTACCAGGAGCGCGACCTGCCGTCGATCGAGGGCAGCCTGAAGCAGATGGACCGTCGCTACGTGGCGAAGATGGACCAGCAGCTGCAGGGCTACTGGCTGAACCAGTACGTGGCGCTGCCGGCCGACCAGCGCAACAACGAAGTGCTCAACCAGTGGCTGGCCGGCAACGACGCCGCGGCGGTCGAGGCGCTGGTCGGCAAGCTGTCGGGCAGTGCGCTGGGCAGCCTGGACGAGCGGCTGAAGTGGTTCGCCGCCGACCACGCCGCGTTCGAAGCCAGCGACGATCCGGCCATCCAGTACGCGGTGGCGGTGATGCCGGCGCTGCTGGAGCAGGAGCGGGAGCGCAAGACCCGCGCCGGCGAAGCACTGCAGGCCCGCCCGCTGTACCTGCAGGCGCTGGCCGACTACAAGAAGAGCCAGGGCGAGTTCGTGTACCCGGACGCCAACCTGTCGCTGCGCATCACCTTCGGCAACGTGATGGGCTACGAGCCCAGGGACGGCGTGGCCTACACCCCGTTCACCACGCTGGAGGGAGTGGTCGCCAAGGAAACCGGCGCCGATCCGTTCGATTCGCCGAAGGCGCTGCTGGATGCGGTCAAGGCCAAGCGCTACGGCGGCCTGGAAGACGAGCGCCTGGGTTCGGTGCCGGTCAACTTCCTGTCCAACCTGGACATCACCGGCGGCAACTCCGGCTCGCCGGTGCTCGACGCCCGCGGCCGGCTGGTCGGCCTGGCCTTCGACGGCAACTGGGAATCGGTCAGCTCCAACTGGGTGTTCGACCCGATCATGACCCGCATGATCGCGGTCGACAGCCGCTACATGCAGTGGATCATGCAGGAAGTGGCCCCGGCGCCGCAGCTGCTGAAGGAACTGGGCCTGGCCAGGTAAGGCCGGCGCTTCGACCCCGGGCGGCGGCGCAGGCCCCGCCCGGGATTCGCCGGCGGGGAAGTGCCGGTCGGCCGGCTCAGCGGCCACCCCTGTTGCGGCGCGGTATCATGCCGCTCCCTCCGCGCTGGCGCGGAGAGGCCTCCCTTCCCAACGGAATCATCGCTGCATGCGCATCCTGCTTGCCCGCCACGGCGAAACGCCGTGGAACGCCGAAGGCCGCTACCAGGGCCAGATCGACATTCCCCTTTCGCCGATCGGCGAGGCGCAGGCCAAGGCGCTGGGCGAGCGGCTCAAGTCGGTGGATATCACCCGGGCAGTGGCGTCGCCGCTGTCGCGCGCGCAGGCCACCGCGAAGTTCGCGCTGGGCGGCGAGCGCGAGCCGATGCTGTTGACCGAGCCGGACCTGCAGGAGATCGCCCACGGCGAGTGGGAGGGCCTGCTGGCCAGCGAGATCAACGACAAGGATCCGGCCCGCCTGCGCGCCTGGCGCGAGGAGCCGGACACCGTGCTGATGCCCGGCGGCGAGTCGCTGCGGCAGGTGCTGGACCGCAGCTGGCGCGGGCTGGCCAAGGCCGCCGAAGGCCTGGGCGACTCCGACACGCTGCTGGTGGTGGCCCACGATGCGGTCAACCGCGTCATCCTGTGCAGGGTGCTGGGCCTGCCGATCGCCCGGCTGTGGACCTTCCGCCAGGCGCCGACCACGCTCAACCTGCTCGAAGGCCCGGACATGGACAGCCTGGAAGTGGTGCGCCTGAACGATTGCGCCCACCACACCCCGTTCTTCGGCGAGGCCAAGCACCGGGCGTTGTGAGCCGGGTGCGATCGCGCATATCGGCCGGTGCATGCGGCCATCGCCGGAAACGATAGACGGTGGACTGGAAACACGTGTGGTTCGGCCGCCTGCGGCCACGCTGGCAGGATGTCGTCGCCAACGTCGGCGCGCTGCTGGTCGTGGCGCTGTGCGTGCACGGCATGGCGGTGACGTTCTTCCCGGCCGGGGTGCTGGCGGGCGGGCAGGGGATGGCGCTATGCCTGATGGGGGGCGTCGTCCTGCACCTGGCGATGCTGCACGTGGCGCGCAGCTCGGGCCGTCTCGCGGCGCTGCGTGCGTTGGGCAGGGCGCAGTACCGACTGTACTTGGTATCGGCGCCGGTGGTGATCGGTTTCGTCCTGTGGCTGCTGCTGGCCAACAGCCTGCCGTGGACGTTCACCCGCCTGCTGGGGCAGCCGCATGCCGAAACGAGAAGCATGCGGCTGGCCGAATCCAGCAGCGACAGGCTGTGCCGCTGGCAACTGCGCGATAGCATTCCCCAGGCGTCGCGGCGACGACTGTGCGTGGACCGTCGCTTCCACCAGCAGCACCGGGAACGCTCCCCGCTCCAGGTGCGGCTGCTGGGCCGGCGCTCGGTATTCGGATCAACCGTGGAAACCATCCAGGCGCTGGGCGCCGCTGGCATGGCAAGCGAACAGGTGAGTGAATGACGCTGGACCAATGGCTGGCTTACATCGAGCAGCAGCACCCGCAGAACATCGAACTGGGCCTGGAGCGCGTGCGCGGGGTGGCCGCGCGCATGGAGCTCGGCCAGCCGGCCGCACGCACCATCGTGGTGGCCGGCACCAACGGCAAGGGCTCGACCGTGGCCTTCGTCGAGGCCATCGCCCGCGCCGCCGGCTGGAAGGTCGGCTGCTACACCTCGCCGCACCTGCTGCGCTACAACGAACGCGTGCGCATCGACGGCGCCGAGGCCGACGACGCGGCGCTGGTGGCCGCGTTCGAGGCGGTGGAGGCCGCGCGCGGCGACACCGCGCTGACCTATTTCGAATACGGCACGCTGGCGGCGCTGTGGCTGTTCCAGCAGTCGGCGCTGGACCTGGCGGTACTGGAAGTGGGGCTGGGCGGGCGACTGGACGCGGTCAACATCGTCGATGCCGACGTGGCGGTGATCACCACCGTCGACATCGACCACAGCGACTGGCTGGGCGAGGACCGCGAAAGCATCGGCGCCGAGAAGGCCGGCATCATCCGCGGCTGGAAGCCGGTGGTGCTGGGCGAGATCGACCCGCCTTCCAGCGTGCTGCGGCGGGCCTACGTGCTGGGCGCCAATGCGATCCGCTTCGGCAGCGACTTCTTCGCCGAGCCGCTCGAGGGCGGCCGCTGGCGCTGGCGCGACGTGTCGTTCCGCATCGAACTGCCGCAGCCCGCGCTGTGGGCGCCGGTGCAGCGCGCCAATGCCGCCGCCGCGATCGCCGCGCTGCGCGCGCTCGACCGGCCGGTACCGAAGGCGGCCTGGGCCGCGGGCATCGCTTCGGCGCAGGTCGCCGGTCGCCTGCAGGCGTTCCTGCGCGACGGCGTGGAGGTGCTGGTGGATGTCGGCCACAACCCGCAGGCGGCGCGCGAGCTGGCCGTGGCGCTGAAGGCGCGGCCGGCGGCCGGTGCCACCGTGGCGGTGTTCGCCGCGCTGGCCGACAAGGACGTGCGCGGCGTGGTCGAGGCGCTGCAACCGCAGGTCGTCCGCTGGCAGCTGGCCGGACTGGAAGGCGAGGGCGGGCGCGGACAGTCCGGCCAGGCCCTGCGCGAGCGGTTGCAGGGCACCGCCGCGGCCGCCGCACCGGTGGCCACGGACGTGGCCCAGGCATTGGAACAGGCGCTGGCCGGCGCGCGGCCGGGCGACCGGGTGCTGGTGTTCGGTTCCTTCCATACCGCGGCGGCGGCGTTGCGCCTGCTCCGTTCAGCTGGCTGAGGTCGCGGGCCGGCCGGGCCGCTTATAATCGCCAAGGCATTCCGCCGCGCCGCTAGCAAGCTTCTGTGGATACTTCCCTGAAACAGCGACTGATTGGTGCCATCGTTCTGGTGGCTTTGGCCGTGATCTTCCTGCCGATGCTGGTCAAGGGACCGGCGCCGGACAGCGGGGTGAGGGACGTGCCGCTGACGGCGCCCGAGGCGCCTGCCGGCGGCCAGTTCGAGACCCGCGAATTGCCGCTGGTGACGCCGGCCGGCGCCGCATCGGGCGGGGCGACGGGCATGCCCGCCGGCGTGCAGCCGTTGCAGGACAACCCCGATGCCGCCGACCTGGCCGGCAACGACGACGGCCAGGCGCTGCCGCCGGCCACCGCCGCCGGCAACTACGCGGTCAACTTCGGCGCCTATGCCAGCGAGGCCGATGCCGATGCGGTGATCGCCTACCTGAAGAAATCGCAGCTGCCCGGCTTCAGCCAGGCCGACACCATCAACGGCCGCACCGCGTGGCGGGTGCGGATCGGACCGTATGCCGACCGCGCCCAGGCCGAATCGGTGCGCCTGCAGGCGACCAAGCTGCGCAGCGACGTCAACGCGCAGGTGGTGACGCTGGATGCCGACGCCGCGGCGCCGCCGGTACGCAGCGAACCGCTGCCGCCGGAACCGGCCCGGCCGGTGGCGGCAACCACGCCCAAGCCGGAGCCGGCCAAGCCTGCCCCGGCCAGGCCCGAGCCGCCCAAGGCGGAGCCCAAGCCGGCGCCGGCCACCACCAAGCCCGCCGTCGCCGCACCGGCGGCACCGGCCGCCAGCAACGTCGGTTTCGCCGTGCAGCTGGGCGCGTTCTCGCAGGCGGCCGACGCCAACGCGCTGCGCGACAAGGCGCGCGCGGCCGGCTTCAGCGCCTTCGTCGAGCAGGTCCGTACCGACAAGGGCACGCTGAGCCGGGTCCGGGTCGGGCCGGTCGCCAACCGGGCCGAGGCCGAGCAGCTCAAGGCGCAGGTCGCGGCCAAGGTGGGCATTGCCGGCATGGTGCGGCCGCACCCTTGAACGGGATGCTGCACCCGCCGTCGTTGCCGGAGGCCGGACGGGCAATACCGGTGGAATCGAGCATGGAGTGCTGCGGATGATCGACCTGGTGCTGATGGTGGTGATCGGGGTCTCGGCCCTGCTCGGGCTGATGAAGGGTTTCGTCGGCATCGTCGTCGGGACCCTGTCCTGGCTGTTGTCCGGCTGGGCCGCGTTCCAGTTCGGCGACACCACCGCGCGTTGGCTGGCCGAGGGCGGCCAGCCGTCGATGACCCACTACCTGGGCGGCTACGCGCTGACCTTCGTCGCGGTGCTGGTGGTGGTGGTCATCCTCGGGATGGTGCTGCGCAGCGCGCTGGAGGCGACCCGGCTCAACAGCACCGACCGGGCGCTGGGCTTCGGCCTGGGGGTGCTGCGCGGTGGCTTGTTCGGCAGCGTACTGGTGCTGCTGATGGGCTTCACGCCGTTGCCGCGCGAGGCCGCTTGGCAGCAGTCGAAGCTGCTGCCGGTGCTGCTGCCGGGCGCCGACTGGATGCGCGCGCAGTTGCCGGACCTGTCCATGCCCGACGTGGACCTGCGCGGCCTGCCGGAAATGGACTTGGGCAAGTTGCCGATGGCAGGCGATAATGCCGCATTGAACGAAATGGTAGCGGGCAGCGGGTTGCAGGAAGCGATGTCGAAGGTGCTGGGACAGGGCCGCAACGACGCCGCAGGCCAGGCCAACCCACAGGATCCGGCACGGGTGCTGCCCTCCAACATCGACCCGGCGCAGGTGCGCCCGGGTCAGCCCGACCCGGCACGGGTCGAGTCCTCCGGCCAGGCACGGCCACCTTCACAGTAATCGGGCACAGCCCCGCGGAGATCGCGCAAGATGTGTGGCATCGTCGGTATTGTCGGCAACGAAAACGTCGCCGGGCAGCTGTATGACGGCTTGACCGTCCTCCAGCATCGTGGGCAGGACGCGGCAGGCATCGCCACCGCCGACGGCACCCGCTTGCGCGTGCAGAAGGCCAACGGCCTGGTGCGCGACGTGTTCGACGAAAAGCGCATGTCGGTGCTGAAGGGCCGCATCGGCATCGCCCACGTGCGCTACCCGACCGCCGGCTCGGAAGGCATGGACGAGGCGCAACCGTTCTACGTCAACTCGCCCTACGGCATCGCGCTGGCGCACAACGGCAACCTGATCAACACCGAGGCGCTGCGCCAGCAGGTGTTCGAGGCCGATCGCCGCAACATCAACACCGATTCGGACAGCGAGGTGCTGCTGAACGTGTTCGCCTACGAGCTGGACGCGCAGCGCATGCTCACCCCGGAAGCGGCGATCCGCGCCGTGGCCGGCGTGCACCGCCGCTGCAAGGGCGGCTACGCGGTGGTCAGCGTGGTGCTGGGCCTGGGCCTGGTGGCGTTCCGCGATCCGCACGGCATCCGTCCGCTGGTGCTGGGCAAGCGCGAGGGCGAGGGCGGCGACGAGTACATCGTCGCTTCCGAATCGGCGGCGCTGGACATCCTCGGCTTCACCCGCGTGCGCGACGTGCGCCCGGGCGAGGCGCTGGTGATCACCGCCCGCGGCGAGCTGTTCTCCGAGGTGTGCGCCACCGACACCCGGCATTCGCCGTGCATCTTCGAGTACGTGTACTTCGCGCGCCCGGACTCGATGATCGACAACGTCTCGGTGCACAAGGCGCGCATGCGCATGGGCCAGAAGCTGGGCGAGAAGATCCTGCGCCTGCGCCCGGACCACGACATCGATACCATCATCCCGATCCCGGACACCTCGCGCGACGCCGCGCTGGAGATGTCCAACGTGCTGGGGGTGAAGTACCGCGAGGGCTTCGTCAAGAACCGCTACGTCGGCCGCACCTTCATCATGCCGGGGCAGGGCGAGCGGGTGAAATCGGTGCGCCGCAAGCTCAACCCGATCCACCTGGAATTCCGCAACCGCGTGGTGCTGCTGGTGGACGACTCGATCGTGCGCGGCACCACCAGCCAGCAGATCGTGCAGATGGCGCGCGACGCCGGCGCGCGCAAGGTCTACCTGGCCAGCGCCGCGCCGCCGGTGCGCTATCCGAACATCTACGGCATCGACATGCCCTCGGCCGACGAGCTGATCGCGCACGACCGCAGCGTCGAGGAGATCGAGAAGATGCTCGGCTGCGACTGGCTGATCTACCAGGACCTGGAGGACCTGGAAGCGGCGGTGCGCGAGGGCAACCAGGAGTTGCCGGAATTCGATTCGTCCTGCTTCACCGGCCAGTACGTGACCGGCATCGAGCCGGGCTACTTCGAGCGCATCCAGCAGCTGCGTTCGGACGACGCGAAGAACAAGCGCCGCGCCTGAGGCCGCGGTGACGGCGATGGCGGACGCGACCCTGGCGGTGCCCGATATCGGCGGCGACCTGTTGCGGGCAGCGCAGGCCTGCCTGGCCGAGGCCGACCCGCTGCGCAAGGCGGCGCTGAGCCGGCATTTCGCCGCGGGCTACCGCGACGGCGCGTTGAAACTGCCGGCCGCTGCGCCGCCGCCCGAGCCGATCCGGATGCCGGGCCGGCCGGCGCGGCCGCTGCTGGTGCATCCGCGCGAGCTGCCGCGGCGCGGCCTGGGCAGCGTGGAAGGCCGTGCGGCGTTCATCCATGCCATCGCCCATATCGAACTCAACGCCATCGACCTGGCCTGGGATGCGGTGTACCGCTTCCGCGGCCTGCCGTCGTCGTTCCATGCCGACTGGGTGAGCTGCGCCGACGACGAATCGCGGCACTTCCTGCTGCTGCGCGAACGCCTGCTGGCGCACGGCCACGACTACGGCGATTTCCCGGCCCACAACGGCCTGTGGGAAATGTGCGAGAAGACCGCGCACGACGGCCTGGCACGGATGGCGTTGGTGCCGCGGGTACTGGAAGCGCGCGGGCTGGACGTCACTCCCGGGATGATCGCCAGGCTGCGCGGGCTGGGCGACGAAACCACCGCCGACGTGCTGGAGATCATCCTGCGCGAGGAGGTGGCGCACGTCGCCGCCGGTTCGCGCTGGTACCGCTGGTACTGCGAACGCGCCGGGGTCGAGCCGCGCACGCGCTTCAAGGAGCTGCTGCACGAATACGCCGGCGGCTACCTGCACGGCCCGTTCAACATGGAGGCGCGGCTGCTGGCCGGCTTCGACGCCGACGAGCTGGCCAACCTGGTCGAACAGGCGGGCTGAGCGGCCGGTTTGACGGATGCGGGCCGGCGGCGACACCATCGCCGCTGCGATGACGATGGCAGGAGGCTGCGATGGGAAGCACGGCAAGCGCGTCATGGCTGATCGCGTCCTGGGTATCGGTGGCGGCATTGGACCCGGACCGCAGGATCGAGCAGCCGAGCGAGCTGGTACCCATCTGCCAGCGCAGCGCCGAGGCCGCGTATGCCGCGGCCGGCATCCCGGTATTCCAGTGGTCGGCATCGCACACGCTGCGGGTGGACGTGCTGCACGTCGCAGGCCGCCTGCGCGCCGGCGGCGAGGATGTACGGGTGCGCTGCCGCATCGCCCGCGGCGAAGCCACCCGCGATGCACGCATCGAGATCGACGACGACCGCTTGTGAGCCGGCGGCGGGGCAGGTGGCAGGCACGGCCGGTCCGCCGGGGCAGGTTGCCCGCATGGAGTGGCGGCGGAAGGCGCGGCCTTCGGGTTTCGACAGGATTCGATTCGGCAGGACTTGGACAGGCAACAGGATGAGCGACCCCTACGACAGCAATCCCTACCAGTCTTCCGACACGGCGCTGACGCCGGCGCGGGAGGAGCGGGGCACGCACCATGACCGGATCGCGGCGCTGGACGTGTCCGAGACGTGGAAGCGACGCTTCCGCGCGATAGAAGCGGCCGGCGGCCCCGAACTGCCGCGCTTTCGCGAACTGCCTTTCTCCGAACGGCGGCGGGTCCAGTTCAACCTGCTGGCCTTCCTGCTGGGGCCGTTCTACTACCTGGCCAAGGGCCTGTGGCGGCAGGCAGTGGTCTATGTGCTGATCGCGCTGGCGGTCATTCTGCTGCTCGAGTTGGCGGGCCTGGACAGCGTGACGCGCGTCGTGGGCTACGGCTTCGCGGCGGTTTACGCGGTGCGTGCCAATATCGGCTACTACAAGCGGATGGTGCTGGCGCAGCCGCCATGGTTGTAGCGGTCGCCCGCCCCGCCGGTGTCCTGCCATCGAAGGAGATCGCCATGAACCCGTTCCGTCCGTTGTCGCTGCTGCCGCTGCTCGCGCTGGCGGCGTGCGCCCCGCAGCCGCCGAACGTGGAGAACGCAGCGGCGCAGGCGACCGGAGCGGAGGCCGCACCGGCCGCCGGGGATTTCCCGGACCCGCTGCTGGTCGCCGGCACCGAACCGTTCTGGAGCGTGAGGGTGGAAGGCGAGGTGCTGGAATACACCACCCCGGAAACGATGGAATCGCCACGGCGGTTGCAGGCCACGCGCCAGGTCGATGGCGCCGGCCTGCATCTCAGCGGCCAGGACGACGAGGAGGTGTTCGCGCTGGACGTGCGCCGCGAGCCGTGTTCGGACGGCATGTCCGACTACGAGTACCCCTACGCCGCCGAGTTCGTGCTGGGTACCCGCATGCTCAAGGGTTGCGCGCGCGATCCGGCGGTGGACATGCCGCCGCTGTGAGGCAGCAGGCCGGCGGCAGCCGCCGCCAGCCGTTCAACCCAGCGCTTCCAGCCGGTAGCCGTCGGCGTCCACCCGCAGCACCGAGCCCTGCTCGTACCAGTCGCCGAGCACGATGCGGGTGCAGCTGCGTCCGCCGGCCTGCAGGCTGTGGATCGCCGGGCGGTGGGTGTGGCCGTGGATCATCGTGTCCACGCCGTAGCGCGCGAAGGTGGCGGCGACCTCGTCCGGCGCCACGTCGGTGACGGTCTCGAACTGCGCGCGGTCGCCTTCCTTCAGCTCGGACTGGCGCGCCTGGCTGGCGGCGCGCGCCTGCTGCGCGAAGGCGATGCGCGCGGCCAGCGGCTGCGCCAGGAACTGCGCCTGGAACGCCGGGTCGCGGGTCTGCGCGCGGAACGCCTGGTAGGCGGTGTCGTCGGTGCATAACAGGTCGCCGTGCTGCAGCAACACCGGCTTGCCGTACAGCTCGATCACGCTGGGGTCGGGCAGGATGCGGAAGCCGGCGCGCCTGGCGTAGTCCTCGCCCAGCAGGAAGTCGCGGTTGCCGCGGATGAAGTACACCGGCACGCCGGCATCGTGCAGTTGGTGCAGGGCCGTGGCCACCGCGTCGGCGGCGGGCGAGGGCGTGTCGTCGCCGATCCAGGCCTCGAACAGGTCGCCGAGGATGTACAGCGCCTCGGCCTGCCGCGCTTCGCCGCGCAGGAAGTCGAGGAACAGTTCGGTGATCGCCGGACGGCTCGGGTCCAGGTGCAGGTCGGAAATGAACAGTGTCGTCATCCGCGCATTGTAGGGCGCGTGTTGCGGCGCTGCTCAGCCCGGCAGCGGCCAGGCCAGCAGCGCGGTGGAAGCCAGCACCGCGCCGATCGCGCTGGCGGCGAGCACGTCGCTGGGATAGTGCAGGCCCAGCACCACCCGCGACAGCGCCACGCCCACGGTGAACGGCACCAGCAGCGGTGCCAGCCACGGATAGTGCGCCAGCGCCACGATGCTGAAGGACACCGCGTGCAGGGTGTGGCCGGAGGGGAAACTGAATTCGTCCAGCGGCGCCACCCAGGCGCGGATGCGCAGGTCGGCGGCGAACGGGCGCGGGCGCCGGGTCCAGCGCTTGAGCGCCTTGTACAGCAGCAGCGCGACCACGCCGGTGGCGGCCATGTGCACCGAGGCGCGCAGCCCGTCCAGGCCGTCGACCACCACCAGCGCGGCCATCAGCAGGTACCAGAACAGGCCGTCGCCCAGGCGGCTGATCGCGGCGAACAGCTGCCGCACCCGGCGCCGCCGGCCATAACGGTTGGCGCGCCGGCACCAGCGCGCTTCGCGGCCGAGCAGGCCTTCAGGCGGCATCGGTCGCATGTGCGCTCCGGGCATGGGCCAGCTCCGCCAGCAGCGCCTCGAACTCGGCGATCACCCGCTGCGGATGCAGCTGCTGCATCGCCTGGCTGGCATTGGCGCCCAGGGTGGTGCGCATCTCGTCGTCGCCGGCCAGCTGCACGGCGGCGTTGATGAAGCCTTCGTCGCTGATCACCGCCGCGCCGTTGTTGCCGTTGCGCAGGTACTCGCGGGCGGCGCCGTAGTCGAAAGCCACCGTCGCCAGGCCGCTGGCCATCGCCTCCAGGGTGACGTTGCCGAAGGTCTCGCTGCGGCTGGGGAACAGGAACAGGTCGCCGCTGGCGAAGTGGCGCGCCAGCGCTTCGCCGCGCTGCACCCCGCAGAAGATGAAGTCCGGGTTCTCGTGGGCCAGCTTCTCGCGCAGCGGGCCGTCGCCGACCCAGACGAAGCGCGCCTTCGGCCGCACCTGCTGCAGTTTGCGGAATGCGCGCACCGCGAGCTGCAGGTTCTTCTCGGCGGCGATGCGGCCGACGTGGATCGCGGCGAAGCCGCGGCCGTCGATGCCCCATTCCTCGCGCAGCACCGGGTCGCGCCGCTGCGGGTCGAACAGGCTGCTGTCCACCGCGCGCGCCAGCAGGCGCACCCGCTCGAAGCCCTGGCCGTCGAGGAAGGCCTGCAGTTCGCGGGTGGGGACCAGGGTGGCGTCGGCCTGGTTGTGGAAGCGCCGCATCCAGTGCAGCGCCGCGGCCTGCAGCCAGGCCACGCCGTAGTCGGGCAGGTATTCGTCGAAGCGGGTATGGAAGCCGGAGGCGACCGGGATGCCGAGCCGCCGCGCGGTGCGCAGCGCCGACCAGCCCAGCGGGCCTTCGGTGGCGATGTAGACCGCGTCGGGCCGCTGGCTGCGCCAGTGCGCGGCCAGCCGCTGCGGCGCCGGCAGGCCGAAGCGCAGGCCCGGATAGCGCGGCAGGGCGGCGCCGCGGACCAGCACGGCATCGCTGTCGGCGCCATCGTGCGGCTGGCGTGGGCGGATCACGTCCACCTGGTGGCCGGCGCCGCGCAGGCCCTGTTCCAGCCCGTGCACGGTCAGGGCGACGCCGTTGACTTCCGGTGGATAGGTCTCGGTGACGATGGCATAGCGCATGGCGGCCTCCCGTTGCCGTGCAGGGTGGCAACCGTCGATGGCAGCAGGGTGTCAGCCAGATGCTGGAAATATGACGGGTTCATCCCGCGCTGCGGCCAGGTCATGACCTCGCAGGTAATCGCCTGGCAGCGCGATGGTCGCCACCATGGCGCCACCTTCCCGCAACGGAGTACCACGATGAATCAAGTCATTCCTGCCGCCCGGCCGCGCTGGACGGTCCAGCAGTTCATCGATTTCTGGGCCAATCCGGATTTCGACCTGCCCAGCGACGAACTGGATCCCGCTGTCCAGGGCTACTGGCCGGGTTGCCGCGAGCCCCTGCCCGGGATCGCGCGCTACGCCGCACCGCTGCGCATCCTGCTGCGGCATGTGCCCGACTTCCGGCTCGAACTGGCCGACCATGCCGATACCGGCGAGGTCATCTTCATCCGCTGGATCGCCCACGGCACCTGGCGCGGCCAGCCGCTGCGGATGAGCGGCGTGGACTGCATCCGCCAGCGCGACGGTCGCGTGGTCGAGAACCGCATCTTCTGCCGGCACCCGTTGATCGACACCGTCATTGCCGAAGCGGGCATAGTCTGAGGCAGGGTCCCGGGCCGTCGCGGTGCGGGCACGCTGCGGACGCGTCGTGCTCCAGCCGGGCAAGACTCCCTTCACCGATCGCGAGACGATGCAATGAACCATGAAACGGTCGGCGACGTACTGCGCGAATGGCGCGGGCGCCGTCGCTGGAGCCAGCTGCAGCTGGCCTGCGAAGCCGGGATATCCACACGCCACCTGAGCTTCGTCGAAAACGGCCGGGCCGCCGCCAGCCGCGACCTGCTGCTGCGGCTGGCCGAGCCGCTGACCATGCCGCTGCGCGCGCGCAATCGCCTGCTGCTGGCCGCCGGGTATGCGCCGGCCTATGCGGAGACGGCACTGGAAGCGGAGGGAATGGGCGCGGCGAAGGCCGCCATCGATGCGGTGCTGGCCGGCCACATGCCGTTCCCGGCGCTGGCGGTGGATCGCCATTGGCAACTGGTGGCGGCCAATCCCGCCATCGCCGCGCTGCTCGAGGGCGTCGCACCGGCCCTGCTGCAGGAGCCGGTCAACGTATTGCGGCTGAGCCTGCACCCCGATGGGCTGGCGCCACGCATCGAGAATCTCGCGCAGTGGCGCCATCATCTGCTCGAGCGCCTGTCGCAGCAGGCCGATGCCAACGGCGATCCGGTGCTGCGCTCCCTGCACCGGGAGCTGCAGGCGCTGCCGGCACCGCCGCCGGCCACCGGTGGCATGCCCGCGGACCGGATCGCGGTGCCGTTGCGGCTGCGCGATCCGCGTTCGGGGCGGACCTTGCAGCTGATCTCCACCACCACCGTGTTCGGCACGGCGACGGACGTGATGCTGTCCGAGCTGGCGCTGGAGTGCTTCTATCCGGCCGATGCGCAGACGCGCGGGCTGCTCATGGGCCAGGCGTCGCCACCGGCGTCGTGAGCGCCGCCGGCCCGCGCCGGGCTCAGGCCACGAACGGCCGGAAGCTGATGCCCAGCCCGGCCATGCCCTCGGCCTCGCCGATCAGGTCGGCGCGCAGCAGCGGGCGGGCATCGATGAAGGCCTGCGACAGCACCAGCGACAGCCGGTTGCCGTCCACGGTCAGTTCCAGCGTCGGAATCGGGTCCGGCTCGTGCGCGCGGTGCAGCAGCACCGCCAGCCGCAGCAGCGCGGCCAGGCGCCGGGCAGTCAGCAGCAGGCGTTCGGGCAGGGCGTCGAAGGCGGTCTTGGACACGTTGCGGCGGTGGGTGCGTACCAGCGCGGCCAGCAACTGCTGTTCCTGGCGCGAGAAGCCGGCGATGTCCGAATTCTCCAGCACGTAGCTGCCGTGGGTGTGGTAGCCGCTGTGGGCGATCACCAGCCCCAGCTCGTGCAGGCGCGCGGCCCAGCCGAGCATGCGCGCATCGTCCGGGTCCAGGCTCCAGGCCTCGCAGACCTGGTCGAACAGCCGCTGCGCGGTGGCTTCCACGCGCCCGGCCTGGGCGGTGTCGATGCCGTAGCGGTGCGTCAGCGCGGCCACCGACTCGTCGCGCGGGTCGTTGTCGCTGCCGCGGCCGAGGATGTCGTAGAGGATGCCCTCGCGCATGGCCGCCTTGCTGACCAGCAGCTTCTGCAGCCCCAGCGCCTGGAAGGCGGCCTCCAGCACCAGGATGCCGCCGGCGATGATCGGGCGGCGGTCGTTGGACAGGGTGGGCAGGTTGATGTCTTCCAGGCGCTTGGCGCGCAGCAGTTCCTCGCGCAGCAGCGGCAGCGCCTCGGCGGTGATCGCGCCCTTGCTCAGCTTCATCGCCGCGCAGATCTCGCTGATCGCCTTGTGGGTGCCGGACGAGCCCAGCGCCTCGTCCCAGCCCAGCGCCCGGTACTTGGCGGCGAACGGCTGGAACTCGCTGCCGATCTCGGTCAGCGCTTCCTTCCAGCGCTTCTTCGACAGCTTGCCGCCGGGAAAGAAGCGCTGGGTGCTGGCGATGCAGCCGGCCTGCAGGCTCTCGCGCTCCAGCGGCTGCAGGCCCTGGCCGATGATGAACTCGGTGGAGCCGCCGCCGATGTCGATC
Organism: Xanthomonas chitinilytica; assembly: GCF_026107455.2. Classification (GTDB taxonomy): domain Bacteria; phylum Pseudomonadota; class Gammaproteobacteria; order Xanthomonadales; family Xanthomonadaceae; genus Stenotrophomonas; species Stenotrophomonas chitinilytica. Next base: position 64,986 of record NZ_JAPCHY010000004.1, read on the forward strand.
ACCAGCCGGCGCTGGCCCGGCTTGGGCGGCTGCGCGTGGGCCACGCCAAGGTAGATCAGGCGCGCCTCCTCACGGCCGCTGACCACTTCGATGGCGTGTCCCAGCGCGGTTTCGGCCGGCATCAGGAAGGCCTGCGGCGAGCGCAGCCGGCGCACGGTGTTGGTGGCCAGGGCGCGGACCCGCAGCGACGGCACCTCGCGGATGCGCTGGCCGAAGCGGGCCAGGCACTCGAGCGCGCGCTGCCGCGCCTCGGCCGACAGCCCGCCCTTGGCATCCAGGCCGTCGGCCATGCGCACGGTCTCGCGCAGGCGGTCGACCACCCGCAGCTGCCCGAGCAGGTAGCGGGCGATCACCATGTGGAAACTGTTGGACCCCAGGTCGATGGCGGCCAGCAGGTCGCCGTCCTGTAGCGGCGGGGTGGTCGGAGAGAACTGGGGCATGGGGGCGAATGGTAGCCGAAGGCCGGGGCGCGGCGTCACCTCGCACCGGCGCCCGGATCAGAGCCCTTCGAGCAGCGCCATCTGCGCCGAGTGCGGCGGCTGGTCGTGGCCCGGCACGCACTTGCGGTACTGGCCGTCGGCGGCCAGCTCCCAGGCGTTGAGATTGTCGTCCAGATAGTTCTGCAGCACCTCGCGGTACACCCGCCGTGCCAGGTCCGGGTCCAGGATCGGGAAGCAGGTCTCCACCCGCCGCAGCAGGTTGCGTTCCAGCCAGTCGGCGCTGGCGCAGTACAGCTCGGGCGCGCCGTTGTTGCCGAACCAGTAGACCCGGCTGTGCTCCAGGAAGCGGCCGACGATCGAGCGCACCCGGATGTTGTCGGAGATTCCCGGCAATCCCGGGCGCAGGGTGCAGGCGCCGCGCACGATCAGGTCGATCTGCACCCCGGCCTGCGAAGCGGCGTACAGGGCGCGCACCACCTGCGGCTCGTTGAGCGCGTTCATCTTGGCGATGATGCGGCCCGGCTGGCCGCCGGCGGCCAGCCGGGTCTCGCGCTCGATCCGCTGCAGCACCCCGGTGTGCAGGGTGAACGGCGATTGCAGCAGGCGCTTGAGCCGGGTACGCGGGGCCAGTCCGGACAGCTGCTGGAACAGCTGGTGCACGTCCTCGCCGATCTCCACGTCGGCGGTGATCAGGCTCAGGTCGGTGTAGGCGCGGGCGGTGCCGCTGTGGTAGTTGCCGGTGCCCAGGTGCACGTAGCGGCGCAGCTTGCGGCCCTCGCGGCGCACGATCAGCAGCATCTTGGCGTGGGTCTTGTAGCCGACCACGCCGTACACCACCTGCACCCCGGCTTCCTGCAGGCGGTCGGCCAGGCCCAGGTTGGCCTCCTCGTCGAAGCGCGCGCGCAGCTCGACCACCACGGTGACGTCCTTGCCGTTGCGCGCGGCCTGGATCAGCGCATCGACGATGCCCGAGTCCTTGCCGGTGCGGTACAGCGTCTGCTTGATCGCCAGCACATTGGGGTCCACCGCGGCCTGCTTGATCAGGTCCAGCACCGCGGAGAAGGAGTCGAACGGGTGGTGCAGCAGCACGTCGTTGCGGGCGACCGTCTCGAAGATGCGATCGCCGTCCTTGAGCGTGCGCGGATTCATCGGCGGGTACTTCAGGTCCGGCCGCGGCACCATGTCGTAGACCTGGATGACGCGGTTGAGGTTGACCGGGCCGTTGATCGGATACACCGCATGTTCGGGCAGCTCGAAATTCTGCAGCAGCGAACGCACGATCGGTCGCGGGCAGTCCTGGGCGATCTCCAGCCGTACCGCCGGCCGGTAGCCGCGGTCCACCAGCTCGTCGCGCAGCGCCAGCGCCAGGTTCTCCACTTCCTCCTCGTCCACCACCAGCTCGGAGTTGCGGGTGACGCGGAACTGGTAGGCGCCTTCCACCTCCATGCCCGGGAACAGTTCGTCGACGAACGCCGACAGCACCGAGGACAGGAACACGAAGGTGTGCGGGCCGCCGAGCGCTTCGGGCAGCTGGATGATGCGCGGCAGCGAACGCGGCGCGCGCACGATGGCCATGTGCCCGGCGCGGCCGTAGGCGTCGACGCCGTTGAGCACCACCACGATATTCAGCGACTTGTTGAGGATCTTCGGGAACGGGTGCGCCGGGTCCAGCCCCAGCGGCGACAGCACCGGCATGATCTCGTTGCGGAAGTAGGCGCGCAGCCAGCGCCTCTGCCGCGTGCTCCACGACTCGCGGCCGAGCACGCCGATGCCGGCTTGGCGCAGGGCCGGGCGCAGCACCTCGTTCCAGCAGCGGTACTGCTGGTCCACCAGCTCGGCGGCGCGGTCGTGGATGGCGTTTAGGATGGCCTGCGGGGTCAACCCGTCGGGCGCCGGCGGCAGGCCGAAGTCCTGGGCGTGGCGCACTGTGGCGGCGCGGATCTCGAAGAACTCGTCCAGGTTGGTGCAGGAGATGCACAGGAAGCGCAGCCGTTCCAGCAGCGGCACCAGCGGGTCCAGCGCCTGCGCCAGCACGCGGAAGTTGAAGTCCAGCTGCGACAGCTCGCGGTTGATGTACAGCGCCGGATCGCGCAGCAGGTCGCTGTCCATGGACGGGGAAGGGACGGGAGCGGGGCTGCTCATGCGCGGGAGTCTTCGGCAGGGGAGGGAAGGGGGGCGTCGGTGCGCTGGCGTGCGTGCTCGGCCTCGAAGTGGCAGGAGAACACGCTGCCTTTGCCGACTTCGCTCTGGATCTCCAGCCGCGCCTGGTGCAGGCCGAGGATGTGCTTGACGATCGACAGCCCCAGCCCGGTGCCGCCGCTTTCGCGCGAACGGCTGCTGGACACGCGGTAGAAGCGTTCGGTCAGCCGCGGCAGGTGGTGGGCGGGGATGCCGTAGCCGCTGTCGCTGACCGACAGCACGGTGCCGTCGCCGTCACGGGCGAAGCGGATGTCGATGCGGCCGCCGGCCGGGGTGTAGCGCACGGCGTTGGTCACCAGGTTGGAGAACGCGCTGTGCAGCTCCTTGTTCGAGCCGAGCAGGTCGACGCCGGCGCTGTCCTCGACGGTGATGGCATGGCGGCCCTGGCTGTAGGCCTCGGCCTCGCGCCGCAGCGTGGCCAGCATCGGCGTCATCGCCACGGTCTCGCGCTCGATGTACTGCTGCGACTCCAGCCGCGACAGGGTCAGCAGGTCTTCCACCAGCTGCGCCATGCGCTGCGACTGCTTGCGCATCTCGGCCAGCATGCCGCCGGTGCCGGGGAAGTCCTCCGGGTCCATCATGTCCAGGTAGCCGTGCACCACGGTCAGCGGCGTACGCAGCTCGTGCGAGACGTTGGCGACGAAGTCGCGGCGTACCTGTTCCAGCCGCAGCAGCTTGCTGACGTCGCGCGCCACCAGCAGCCAGTAGTCGTCCGAATACGGGATCAGCCGCAGGTGCAGGCGCAGCGACGGGTTCACCGGCGAGGGGGCGTCCAGGATCGGTTCGGCATTGCGGCCGCCGGCCAGCCAGTGGGCGAGCGGCAGCGGCTGCAGGCGGTCGACCAGCGCGCCGCCGATGTCGCGCGGGTGGTGCAGTCCCAGCAGCGTGGTGGCCGCCTCGTTGAACCACTGCACCCGCTGGCTGTTGCGGTCCACCACCACCACCGCATCGGGCAGGGCGGCGGCGGCGGCGCGGTAGCTGCGCAGCATGCCGAGCAGGCGCCGCTTGTGCGCGCGCATCTCGCGCTGGTTGCGGTAGAGCAGGCGGTCCAGTTCGTTCCAGGCGCCGGTGCCCGTGGCGGTATCCCAGCGCTGGCGCGCGGTCAGCCGCATCAGCACGCGGCGCAGGCGCCAGTAGTGCCAGCCGAGGATGCCCAGTGCCGCCAGGGCCAGCGCCAGTCCCGGATGTCCGGCCAGCCATCCCACCAGCCATGCCAGCAACAGCAGCGCGGCCACGGTGGCCAGCGTCTTCAACCAGGCAGAACGGATGTGGCGGGGCATTGCACTCTCGGGTGGGGCGGCGGGGAATCCGTGGGGGGACCCGGGGTTATAGCAGGACCGGTCGTCGCCGGCACCCTGTCGGGCCGGCGGCGATGCGGAACGTTCAGACCGCGGCCGAGAAGCGGTAGCCGGCACCGCGCACGGTCTGCACCATGTTCTCGGCGGCGAACGGCTCCAGGGTCTTGCGCAGGCGGCGGATGTGCACGTCGATGGTGCGTTCCTCCACGTACACGCTGCCGCCCCAGACGTGGTCCAGCAGCTGCGAGCGGGTGTAGACGCGTTCGGGGTGGGTCATGAAGAAGTGCAGCAGGCGGTACTCGGTGGGGCCGATCGGCACCGGCGCCTCGCCGGCGAACACCCGGTGCGCGGCGCCGTCGATGCGGATCGGGCCGACCGCCACGCTGCCGTCCTCGTCGTCCTCGCGGGTGCGGCGCATCACCGCGCGGATGCGGGCCAGCAGTTCGCGCGCGGAGAACGGCTTGACCACGTAGTCGTCCACTCCGGCTTCCAGTCCGCCGACGCGGTCGTTCTCCTCGCCGCGTGCGGTCAGCATGATGATCGGCACCTCGCGGGTCAGCGGCTCCTTGCGCCAGCGCCGCGCCAGTTCCAGGCCGCTGGTGCCCGGCAGCATCCAGTCCAGCAGGATCAGGTCCGGCACGCGGTCGGCGATCGAGGTCTGCGCCTCGCGCGCATCGCCGGCATGGACCGGCTCGTAATCGCCCTTGCGCAGGGCGAAGGCGACCATGTCGCGGATCGCGGGTTCGTCATCGACGATCAGGATGCGTTTCTGCACGTGTCCACCGTATTGCACATCGGGCCGGGATTGCGCCCAGTAGACTACGGTTTCGTGACACCTTTGTGACGGTCGCCGCGGCTCAGCGCCGTTGCAGGTCCGGGTCGCGGATGCCCTGCCGGCGCAGTTCCAGCACCGTCGGCGTGATCGCCTCGATGCGGGCGTCGACCCGGGCGCGGGCGACGTAGTCCAGTTCCGGCTTCTTCTTCAGCGCCTGCAACTGCATCAGCGCCTGCTCCGGGCGGCCGCTGAGGTAGGCGGCCTCGGCGTAGGCCTCGCCGGCGCGGGTGGTGTCGCCGGCCAGCTCGCAGGCGCGGGCGAAGGTGCGCTGGAACACCGGGTCGTCGCCGGAGCGCGCCAGCAGCGGCCGCAGCATGGCCTGCGCGCGCTGGCCGGCCTCGCGCCCGCCCTGCTCGTTGAGCACCGCGGCGTAGGTCAGCGCCACCGGGCGGTTGAACGGCAGCCGTTGCAGCAGCGCCTCGAAGCGCTGGTTGGCCTGCGCGTGCCGGCCGTTGCGCGATTCGGCCTCGCCCAGCGCCAGTGCCAGCCACAGGTTGTCCGGATAGGTGTCCAGCAGCTGGCGCAGTTCCTGCTCGGCCTCCGGGGCCGCGCCGCCGCGCAGCCGGGCCAGCGCCAGGCCATAGCGCTGCGGCTCGCTCAGGCCCTGCTTCTGGCTGCGGCGCAGGCTCTCGTACTCGCGCAGCAGTTCGGCCGGGGTGCTGGCGCTGAGCACCCGCAGGCGTTCGCGCGCCCAGTCGAACTGGCCGCTGCCGCCGCGGGCCAGGCTGTCCAGCGACACCGCCAGCTGCATCGATGAGGGCAGCAGCGGATTGTCGCGGCGCGTCAGCGGGTCGGACAGCGACGGGTCGGCTGGGTCCACCCGCTCCTGGCGCGTGCCGGTGGGGGTCTGCGTGGTCAGCAGCACCGTGTCCTTCTTCATCTGCTCGGCGCGCGCCTTGGCTTCGCTGATGCGGGTGATGTTGACCGGGTGGGTGCGCAGGAAATCCGGGGTGGTGTAGCCGCCCTCGTTGCCGCGCATCGCCTGCGACATGCGCTCGAAGAAGCCGGCCATCGCATCCACGTCGTAACCGCTGCGGGCCAGGGTGCGGATGCCCAGGCGGTCGGCCTCCGACTCGTTGGAGCGGGTGAAGTTGATCTGCCGCTGCTGCATCAGCCCCATCGCGCTGGTGATGCTGGCCATGGTGGCGTCGCCGGAGGAGTTGCCGCCCACCTGCTGGGCGGCGATCACCGCGGCCAGCATGCCGAGCAGGATCGGGATCTGGTCGCGCTGGGCGCGCTCCACGCTGCGCAGCACGTGCTGCTGGGTGACGTGGGCGATCTCGTGCGACAGCACCGCCGCCACCTCGTCCTCGCGCTGGGCGGTGAGCACCAGCCCGGCGTTGACCCCGATGTAGCCGCCCAGGGTGGCGAAGGCGTTGATCTGCCGGTCCTTGAGCATGAAGAAGGTGAACGGTTGCCGCGGCTGCGCGCTGTTGGAGCCGAGCCGGGTGCCCATCGACTGCAGCCAGTCGTCGATCAGCGGGTCGTCGAGCAGGTAGCCGTAGTTGCGCAGCTCGCGCAGCATCATCCCACCGTACTCGGCCTGGCGGGCGGGGGTGAGCAGTTCGCCGGCCGAGGAACCGATGTCCGGCAGCTTGGTGTCCTGGGCGGCGGCAAGCGGCGCGGCGATGGCCAGGGTGAGGGCGGTGGCGAGCAGCAGCGGGCGCAAGCGGAACTCCGGGGGCAGGTCTGGGCCGAGGATGAGGCGGTAACGGGGCGGCAGTGTGAAGCGGCGGTTAATCCGCAGTGTTGCGTTGGTGACGTCGAAAAACCAGCCGGCCGCTACCATATATGGACCCTGTTTCCCGCGTGGAGTTTCCCGTGAGCCAAGACGCATCCAGCCGTGCACCGGGCGCGGCGCCCGAGATCACCATCTATTCCACCGCGGTGTGCCCGTACTGCGTGGCCGCCAAGAACTTCCTCAAGAGCAAGGGCCAGGCCTGGACCGAGGTCCGCATCGACCTGGATCCGGTCGAGCGCGAGAAGATGATGGCGCGCACCCGCCGCACCAGCGTGCCGCAGATCTTCGTCGGCGACGTCCATGTCGGCGGCTACGACGACATGATGGCGCTGCATCGCGCCGGCAAGCTCGAGCCGCTTCTTGCCGGCTGAACCGCTACCCGGCGACAGGGCCGCGCGCTGCACCAACGATCCGGCCTGGGCGGCCGGGCGGACCATTGCCGGTCCGTCCCGGGCGACCGCCCCCATTCCCATGGACACCAAGCATGAGCAAGCACAGCAGCGGCGACGACCGCATCGCCGAGTTCACCGAGTTCCGCCAGCGCATGAACCAGCGCATCCTGGCCGAGCCCAACCAGGTGGTGCGGCGTTTCTTCGCACTGGACACCCAGACCTACCAGGCCGGCGCGCTGGACGTGAAGACCAAGGAACTGCTGGGCCTGGTGGCCTCGCTGGTGCTGCGCTGCGACGACTGCATCAGCTACCACGTGGCCCAGTGCAAGGAGGCCGGGGTCGGCCGCGAGGAGTTCTTCGAGACCTTCTCGGTGGGGCTGGTGGTCGGCGGTTCGATCGTGATCCCGCACCTGCGGCGGGCGGTGGACTTCCTCGACCAGCTGGAAAACGGCAGCGCGCAGGCGCCGGCCGGGCACGACCACGGCTGAGGCCCGACCATCGTCTATTTGGGGAGAAGGGGGCGGATCGGGCATAATTGCCAGTTGAAACCATTTTTAGCGCCTGTGCTCCGGGCTGCCGGACAGCGCTCTCCCTCCCTGTTCGGAATATCTATCAAATGACGCAGACAATCACCGTCATCCGCGGCGATGGCATCGGCCCGGAGATCATGGACGCCACGCTGTTCGTGCTGGACAAGCTGGACGCCGGCCTGGTCTACGAGTACGCCGACGCCGGCCTGGTGGCGCTTGAAAAGCACGGCGAGCTGATCCCGGCCGCGACCCTGGATTCGATCCGCAAGAACAAGGTGGCGCTGAAGAGCCCGCTGACCACCCCGGTGGGCGGCGGCTTCAGCTCGATCAACGTGGCCCTGCGTCGCCAGTTCGACCTGTACGCCAACGTGCGCCCGGCCAAGTCGTTCCCGAACACCAAGTCGCGCTTCGCCGACGGCGTGGACCTGATCACCGTGCGCGAGAACACCGAAGGCGCCTACCTGAGCGAAGGCCAGGAAGTCTCCGCCGACGGCGAGACCGCGTTCTCCGGCACCCGCATCACCCGCAAGGGCTCCGAGCGCATCGTGCGCTACGCCTTCGACCTGGCCCGCGCCACCGGCCGCAAGAAGGTCACCGCGGTGCACAAGGCCAACATCATCAAGTCGACCTCGGGCCTGTTCCTGAACGTCGCCCGCGAAGTCGCCGCCCGCTACCCGGAAATCGAATTCCAGGAAATGATCGTCGACAACTGCTGCATGCAGCTGGTGATGCGTCCGGAGCAGTTCGACATCATCGTCACCACCAACCTGTTCGGCGACATCATCTCCGACCTGTGTGCCGGCCTGGTCGGCGGCCTGGGCCTGGCCCCGGGCGCCAACATCGGCGAAGACGCGGCGATCTTCGAGGCCGTGCACGGCACCGCGCCGGACATCGCCGGCCAGGGCAAGGCCAACCCGTGCGCGCTGCTGCTGGGCGCGGCGCAGATGCTGGACCACATCGGCCAGCCGGAAAACGCCGAGCGCCTGCGCAAGGCCATCGTCGCCACGCTGGAAGCCAAGGATTCGCTGACCGGCGACCTGGGCGGCAGCGGCAACACCATGGGCTTCGCCCAGGCCATCGCCAGCCGGCTCTGATCGGGATCATCGTGCAAACAGCAAGGGCGCCTCACGGCGCCCTTGCTGTTTGCGGAATCCGTAGAGCCGAGCTTGCTCGGCTGTGGCCCTGCCGGGAAAGCCGCAGCCGAGCAAGCTCGGCTCTACGAGGGGGGGGGGCGTCAGTTGCGCGACTGCAGCTTGGACAGCAGCCGCAGGAACTCGATGTACAGCCACACCAGCGTGACCATCAGGCCGAAGGCGCCGTACCACTCCATGTACTTCGGTGCGCCGGCGTCGACCCCGTTTTCGATGAAGTCGAAGTCCAGCACCAGGTTCAGCGCGGCCACCACCACCACGAACAGGCTGAAGCCGATGCCGATCAGGCCCGAGTCGTGGATGAAGGGAATGTTGATGTTGAACAGGCCCAGCACGATGGTGGCCAGGTACACCAGCGCGATGCCGCCGGTGGCCGCCACCACGCCCAGCTTGAAGTTCTCGGTGGCCTTGATCAGGCCGCTGCGGTAGGCGAACAGCAGCGCGAACAGGGTGCCGAAGGTCAGGATCACCGCCTGGAACACGATGCCCGGGAAGCGCGCCTCGAACAGCGCCGAGATCGTGCCGAGGAAGAAGCCCTCGAACAGTGCGTACAGCGGCGCGGTGACCGGTGCCCAGGTCTTCTTGAAGATCGTCGCCAGCGCCAGGAGCAGGCCGCCGATCAGGCCGCCCCACAGGTACAGCATCGCGCCCGGGGCCAGTTCGCCGGTCGCGGTCAGGGTGTTGTTCCAGGCGAACGCGGCGGTCGCCACGGCCAGCAACAGCAGGACGCCGGTCTTGTTGACGGTGCCGTTGAGGGTCATCGTCCCGCTGTCGCGCGATACCACGGTGCCGGAGCCGAGGTCGAGGAAGGTGGATTCCTTGAGGGCGGGGTTGCCGCTGCGCATGTCTGTTGCTCCCTGTGGTGTATGGAATGGCCGGCCGCGGTGGCCGCTGCGGGCAAGCATAGCGAAATGCGTGAAATCGCATCCGGGGCGTTGACAGAATCGGCCCGGCTTCCCACAATAGCCGACCTTTCGGGGGGAACCTCGGGAGATTCACCGCCGGGGTATAGCGCAGTCTGGTAGCGCGCCTGCTTTGGGAGCAGGATGTCGGGGGTTCGAATCCCTCTACCCCGACCAATCCGCTGCGTATCGGGATTGGAATGCGACAATCCGGTCCGGGCGCCCGTAGCTCAACTGGATAGAGCACCGGCCTTCTAAGCCGGCGGTTACAGGTTCGATTCCTGTCGGGCGCGCCATCGCGGCGGTGCATGGGCAGGATGTTTCAGGTTTCAGCGGTGGCTGTAGCTCAGTTGGTTAGAGTACCGGATTGTGATTCCGGTGGTCGGGGGTTCGAATCCCCTCAGCCACCCCACTGAACCCGACCGATTTTTTTTGAAATCGGGTGTTGCAAAGCAAAAAAAGCACGCTAAAATGTGCGTCCAGTTTCAGGGCCGTTAGCTCAGTTGGTAGAGCAGTTGACTCTTAATCAATAGGTCCAAGGTTCGAATCCTTGACGGCCCACCAGACAAAGGCACTCGCTCCGGCGGGTGCCTTTTTCTTTGTGGCGCCGCCTGCAACAATGATGCCCAGGCCCGTGGCCTGTCTCGCGAAAGTGGCGGAATTGGTAGACGCCCTGGATTTAGGTTCCAGTGCCGCAAGGCGTGGGGGTTCGAGTCCCCCCTTTCGCACCAGCCGGGTGCAACCGGCGTCCCGGCCCGGCGCAGGCCCCGGCGCGACCCATGAGGCCGCAGGCTGGCAGCGCCCGCCGTAATCGGCGAAACTACCGGGCTGCGGCGGATATGCGCGTCCGCGTCAACCCGTTTCTCTACCACATCGTGCCGGGGCCAGGGCGCCACCGGTGGCAGGAGTCAACATGCAAGCTTCGATCGAATCCACCGGCAACCTGGAACGCCGCCTGACCTTCTCCTTGCCGGAGGAGCGCCTGCAGACCCATATCGATGGCCGTCTGGGCGAGATCGCACGCACCGCGCGCATCAAGGGCTTCCGTCCCGGCAAGGTGCCGGCCAAGGTGATCGAGCAGCGTTTCGGCCAGCAGGTGCGTGCCGAGGCGATGGACGGCCTGCTGCGCGAGACCTTCGACGCCGCGCTGCGCGAGCACGAACTGCGCATCGCCGGCAACCCGCGCATCGACAAGGCCGGCGAGGGCGAACTGGACTTCGTCGCCACCGTGGAGCTGGTGCCGGACTTCGGCGACATCGACGTGGCCAAGCTGAGCGTGGTGCGCCACACCGCCGAGATCACCGACGCCGACATCGAGCAGATGGTCGAGAACCTGCGCCAGCAGCGCCGCACCTGGCAGCCGGTGGAGCGGGGCGCCCAGGAAGGCGACCTGGTCGCGCTGGAAACCTGGTCGCAGGCGGGCGATGAACGCCTGCCGGCCGAAGGCACCGAGAAGGGCAGCGTGGTGATCGGCTCGGGCATGATGTTCGAGCAGATCGAGAAGGGCCTGGTGGGCCTGGCCAAGGGCGAGGAAAAGACCCTGACGGTCGATTTCCCGGCCGATTGGCGGGTGCCGGCGCTGGCCGGCAAGCAGGTCCAGGTGACGGTCAAGGCCACCGACGTGTCCGAACCGCTGCTGCCGGAAGTGAGCAAGGAATTCATCAAGAGCTTCGGCGTCAAGAGCGGTGACGTCGAGCAGTTCCATGCCGACATCCGCGCCAACCTCGAGCGCGAGCTCAAGGGCGCGTTGATGAACCGCCTGCGTCGCGAGGTCGGCGAGCAGCTGATCGCGGCCTATTCGTCGGTCGAACTGCCGCCGCGCCTGGTCGAGAACGAGGCCCGTTCCATGCTGGCGCAGCAGGTCGAGCAGATCCGCCGCAGCGGCCGCAACCCGGGCGAAGTGCCCGCCGACGCCCACCAGGGCTTCATGGAAGCCGCGCGCAAGCGCGTGCTGGTCGGCCTGCTGGTGGGCGAGGTCGCCCGTCGCAACGAGCTGCGCCTGGATCCCAAGCGCCTGAACGAGACGATGCGCCTGATCGCCTCCACCTACGAGGAGCCGGAGCAAGTCATTGAGATGTACCGCAACGACCCCCAGTTGATGAGTGGCCTGCAGAACCGCGTGATGGAAGAGCAGGTGATCGACTGGATCGCCGAGCGTGCCCAGCACACCGAACAGGCGCTGACGTTCCAGGAAGCGATCCGCCAGTAAGCGGGCCGCTTTCCACCCGCCCCGCGCCTCGGCGCGGGGAAGTGTTTCCCCCCAAATAGGTGCCTCACGTAATGGACAACCGAACCAAAGCCCTGAACCTGGTTCCGATGGTGGTCGAGCAGACCAGCCGCGGCGAGCGTGCCTACGACATCTATTCGCGCCTGTTGAAGGAGCGGCTGATCTTCCTGGTCGGCCCGATCGACGACCACATGGCCAACCTGGTGGTGGCGCAGCTGCTGTTCCTGGAAGCGGAGAACCCGGAAAAGGACATCAGCATCTACATCAACTCGCCCGGTGGCGTGGTCACCGCCGGCATGGCGATCTACGACACCATGCAGTACATCAAGCCGGACGTGAGCACCATCTGCGTCGGCCAGGCCGCCTCGATGGGCGCGCTGCTGCTGGCGGCTGGCGCGGCCGGCAAGCGCTATGCGCTGCCGAACTCGCGGGTGATGATCCACCAGCCGCTGGGCGGCTTCCAGGGCCAGGCCACGGATATCGACATCCATGCCCGCGAGATCCTGACCCTGCGTGCGCGCCTGAACGAGGTGCTGGCCAAGCACACCGGCCAGTCGCTGGAGACCATCGCCCGCGATACCGAGCGCGACAACTTCAAGAGCGCGGCCGACGCCCAGGCCTACGGCCTGGTCGACCAGGTGCTCGAGCGTCGCCCGGAAGAGTCGATCCAGCCAGCCTGACGGGTGCAAGTGGCCGAAAACACTGCATTTTCCGCAGGGTCGGGAGCGGACTGGCGTCCTCCCGGCCCTGTGCTATTCTCGAAATCGAATCGTCCCGTTCATCGGGGCGAGTAACTGGGTAAGCGAAGCATGAGCGAAGACCGGCAAGGTCGTTCCGGAGACAGCGGCAAGATCCTCTACTGCTCGTTCTGCGGCAAGAGTCAGCACGAGGTGCGCAAGCTGATCGCGGGTCCGAGCGTGTTCATCTGCGATGAATGCGTGGAGCTGTGCAACGACATCATCCGCGAGGAACTCGAGGAAAAGGCGCAGTCGGCGCGCAGCTCGCTGCCCAAGCCGCGCGAGATCCTCGAGGTCCTGGACCAGTACGTGATCGGCCAGAACCGGGCCAAGCGCACGCTGGCCGTGGCCGTCTACAACCACTACAAGCGCATCGAGAGCCGCCAGAAGAGCGACGATGTCGAGCTGTCCAAGTCGAACATCCTGCTGGTCGGCCCGACCGGCTCGGGCAAGACGCTGCTGGCCGAAACCCTGGCGCGCCTGCTCAACGTGCCGTTCACGATCGCCGATGCGACCACGCTGACCGAGGCCGGCTACGTCGGCGAGGACGTGGAGAACATCATCCAGAAGCTGCTGCAGAAGTGCGACTACGACGTCGACAAGGCGCAGCAGGGCATCGTCTACATCGACGAGATCGACAAGATCTCGCGCAAGAGCGAGAACCCGTCGATCACCCGCGACGTGTCCGGCGAAGGCGTGCAGCAGGCGCTGCTGAAGCTGATCGAGGGCACCGTGGCCTCGGTGCCGCCGCAGGGCGGGCGCAAGCATCCGCAGCAGGAATTCCTGCAGGTGGACACCAAGAACATCCTGTTCATCTGCGGCGGCGCGTTCGCCGGGCTGGACAAGATCATCCAGCAGCGTTCGACCGAGGCCGGCGGCATCGGCTTCGGCGCCAAGGTCAAGAGCGCCGAGCGCAAGCAGGAAGTGGGCAAGATCCTGGCCGAGGTCGAGCCGGAGGACCTGATCAAGTTCGGCCTGATCCCCGAGTTCGTCGGCCGCCTGCCGGTGGTGGCGACCTTGGAGGAGCTGGACGAGCCGGCGCTGATCAAGATCCTGACCGAGCCGAAGAACGCCATCACCAAGCAGTTCAAGAAGCTGTTCGAGATGGAGGAGGTGGAGCTGGAGTTCCGCCCCGACGCGCTGTCGGCGATCGCCAAGAAGGCGCTCAAGCGCAAGACCGGCGCCCGCGGCCTGCGCACCATCGTCGAATCGGTGCTGCTGGACACCATGTACGAGCTGCCCTCGCAGGAGAACGTCAGCAAGGTGGTGGTGGACGAGTCGGTGATCGAGCACAAGTCCGAGCCCTACCTGATCTACCAGACGCCGCCAGCCGCGCCCAAGGCCGCCTCCGGCGACTGAATGGGCGCCCGGGAGGCCGGATTCCGGTGCTCGTGAACGGTCGCGGCCGGGCGTCCTCCCGCAGCTCTTGCATCGTTGCGCCGATGGCCCCATAACGGGGCCATCGGCTTTTTTATTGCCCGTTCCCCGAATTCCTGCGGAGCCCTCATGGCCCATTCCCAACTCGAAGTCCTCGACCTGCCGGTGCTGCCACTGCGTGACGTGGTGGTGTTCCCGCACATGGTGATCCCGCTGTTCGTGGGTCGCGACAAGTCCATGCGCGCGCTGGAGCGGGCGATGGAGGCGGACAAGCGCATCCTGCTGGTGGCGCAGAAGTCGGCCGAGACCGACGACCCGGCCGCGGCCGACCTGTACACGGTCGGCACGCTGGCCCAGGTGCTGCAGTTGCTGAAGCTGCCCGACGGCACCATCAAGGTGCTGGTCGAGGGCCTGTCGCGCGTGAGCGTGGACAAGGTGGTCGAGCACGACGGCGCGCTGCAGGGCCACGCGGTGGAGATCGAATCGGACGAATCGCGCGAGCCGCGCGAGATCGAGGCGATCGCGCGCTCGCTGATGTCGCTGTTCGAGCAGTATGTGAAGACCAACCGCAAGCTGCCGCCGGAGCTGCTGCAGACCTTGACCGGGATCGAGGAGCCGGCGCGCCTGGCCGACACCATCGCCGCCCACATCGGCGTGCGCCTGGCCGACAAGCAGCGCCTGCTGGAAACCCTGCAGGTCGGCGACCGGCTGGAGATGCTGGTGGGCCTGGTCGATGGCGAAATCGACGTGCAGCAGCTGGAAAAGCGCATCCGCGGCCGGGTCAAGTCGCAGATGGAGAAGAGCCAGCGCGAGTACTACCTCAACGAGCAGATGAAGGCGATCCAGAAGGAACTGGGCGACCTGGACGACGCGCCGGGCGAGCTGGACGAACTGGCCCGCAAGATCGCCGAGGCCGGCATGCCCAAGGCGGTGGAGAGCAAGGCCAAGGCCGAGCTCAACAAGCTCAAGCAGATGTCGCCGATGTCGGCCGAGGCCGCGGTGGTGCGCAACTACCTGGACTGGCTGCTGGGCGTGCCGTGGAAGAAGCGCAGCAAGGTGCGCAAGGACCTCAAGGCCGCGCAGGACACGCTCGACGCCGACCACTACGGGCTGGACAAGGTCAAGGATCGCATCCTCGAATACCTGGCCGTGCAGTCGCGGGTGAAGCAGATGAAGGGCCCGATCCTGTGCCTGGTCGGGCCGCCCGGCGTGGGCAAGACCTCGCTGGGGCAGAGCATCGCCAAGGCCACCAACCGCAAGTTCGTGCGCATGAGCCTGGGCGGCGTGCGCGACGAGGCCGAGATCCGCGGCCATCGCCGCACCTACGTCGGCTCGATGCCGGGCCGCATCGTGCAGAACCTCAACAAGGTCGGCAGCAAGAACCCGCTGTTCGTGCTCGACGAGATCGACAAGATGTCGATGGATTTCCGCGGCGACCCGTCCTCGGCGTTGCTGGAGGTGCTCGATCCCGAGCAGAACAACGCCTTCAACGACCACTACCTGGAAGTGGATCTCGACCTGTCCGAAGTGATGTTCGTGGCGACCTCCAACTCGCTCAACATCCCCGGTCCGCTGCTGGACCGCATGGAAGTGATCCGCATCCCCGGCTACACCGAGGACGAGAAGCTCAACATCGCCACCCGCTACCTGGTGCCCAAGCAGCTCAAGGCCAACGGCCTGAAGCCGGAGGAGCTGGAGATCGCCGCCGATGCGATCCAGGACGTGGTGCGCTACTACACCCGCGAATCGGGCGTGCGCAACCTCGAGCGCGAAGTCGCCAAGATCTGCCGCAAGGTGGTCAAGGAGATCGCGCTGGCCGGTCCGCAGCCGGTCAAGAGGGCCGCCAGGAAGGCAAGAAAGCCCAAGGCGCTGGTGGTGGTCGACTCGAACAACCTGGACAGGTACCTGGGCGTGCGCCGCTTCGACTTCGGCCGCGCCGAGGAGCAGAACGAGATCGGCCTGGTCACCGGCCTGGCCTGGACCGAGGTCGGCGGCGACCTGCTGCAGATCGAGTCCACCCTGGTTCCGGGCAAGGGCGCGCTGATCCTCACCGGACAGCTGGGCAACGTGATGAAGGAGTCGGCCTCGGCCGCGTTGTCGGTGGTGCGTTCGCGCGCCGACCGGCTGGGCATCGATTCGGAGTTCCTGCAGAAGCACGACGTGCATCTGCACGTGCCCGACGGCGCCACTCCCAAGGACGGCCCCAGCGCCGGCATCGCCATGGTGACCTCGCTGGTGTCGATGCTGACCAAGGTGCCGGTGAAGGCCGAGGTGGCGATGACCGGCGAGATCACCCTGCGCGGTCGCGTCACCGCCATCGGCGGGCTCAAGGAGAAGCTGCTGGCGGCGCTGCGCGGCGGCATCCGCACCGTGATCATCCCCGAGGAGAACCGCAAGGACCTGGCCGACATTCCGGTCAACGTCACCCGCGACCTGCAGATCGTTCCGGTGAAGTGGATCGACGAGGTCCTGGACCTGGCGCTGGAGACGCCGCTGACGCCGAAGAAGTCGAGCAAGGACGGGCAGCGGGTCGCGGTGCGCGGCAAGGCGAAGACATCTCCGAGCGCGCGCGTCAAGCACTGAAATGGCATGGAAAAATGCCTGAAACCCGCGCCGTTATTGGCTTTTCAGCTTGCGTGGGTAGGGGGCGGCTGGTATAAAAGCACGACTCGCGGACACGTACGGAGTGCGTGTCCGGCGTTTGAAAAACTTCCCGGCTTCCGTTCGCGATACAGGACGGAAGCCCACTCATCGATTCCGCGGAACCACCGCAAAGGGAGCTTTACAGAATGAACAAGACCGAATTGATCGATGGCGTTGCCGCTGCTGCTGATCTGTCCAAGGCTGAAGCCGGCCGCGCTGTCGATGCCATCATCGGCGAAATCACCAAGGCGCTGAAGAAGGGCGACGCCGTGACGCTGGTGGGCTTCGGCACGTTCCAGGTGCGTGAGCGCGCCGAGCGTACCGGCCGCAACCCGAAGACCGGCGACACCATCAAGATCGCCGCGTCGAAGAATCCGGCGTTCAAGGCTGGTAAAGCCCTGAAGGATGCCGTAAACTAAGCGGCTTGCTGGGGTGCTTAGCTCAGCGGTAGAGCGTCTCCTTTACACGGAGAGGGTCGGGGGTTCGAAACCCTCAGCACCCACCAAGCACCGTCAGTTGCAGTATTGAAAGTGGAGCGGTAGTTCAGCTGGTTAGAATGCTGGCCTGTCACGCCGGAGGTCGCGGGTTCGAGTCCCGTCCGCTCCGCCAGTTTCAAGAAGGCCCCTGAGCGATCGGGGGCCTTGTTTTCTCAAGGCCGGATGGCCGCGGGAAGACGGGCAGTAACGAGGTTTCAAAGTGCGGAGCGGTAGTTCAGCTGGTTAGAATGCTGGCCTGTCACGCCGGAGGTCGCGGGTTCGAGTCCCGTCCGCTCCGCCAGTTCCAGGGTGTTTTCCCGCAATGCGCTGCGTTGCAGGGGACGCCGCAGTTGTAGAGTCTAAAGTGGAGCGGTAGTTCAGCTGGTTAGAATGCTGGCCTGTCACGCCGGAGGTCGCGGGTTCGAGTCCCGTCCGCTCCGCCAGTTGTCTCAAAGCCTCGTGCGTCAGCGCGGGGCTTTTTCTTTGCCGGATCCTGCCGCGCCAGCGGCCAGGGCGGTGCCCGGCGCAAGCTGTCGCGCGGTGCGGAGCGCGGCCCGCTGGGTAAGCAGGGCCGAAGCGGGTTAAACTGCCCGGCTCGCCATCAGGCCGTGATTTTCCAATGCTGCAGAAACTACGCGACAAGACCTCGGGCTGGATCGCCACGGTGATCATCTGCCTGCTGATGATTCCCTTCCTGTTCGTGATCGACAACAGCTATCTGGGCGGTGTCGGCGCCAACAACGTGGCCAAGGTGCAGGCGCCGCCGACGTGGTGGAAGTCGGCACCGTCGTGGTGGCCGGCGTCGCTGCTGTGGACCCACCACGAGATCAGCACCGAGGACTTCCGCACCCGTTTCGAACAGGCGCGCATGCAGGCCCGCGAGCAGCAGGGCGACGACTTCGACCCGCGCGAGTTCGAATCCCTGGAGAACAAGCTGCTGGTGCTGGACCAGCTGATCGACGAGCAGGTGGTGCGGCTGGCGGCCGAATCGTCCGGCATCGTCATCGGCGACGCCGCGGTGCGCGACTACATCGCCAGCATTCCGGCGTTCCAGCGCGACGGCAAGTTCGATGGCGACCAGTACCGCCTGGCCCTGTCGCAGGGCGCGCCGGCGCGTACCCCCGCCCAGTTCGAGCGGCTGGTGCGCGACAGCCTGCAGCAGTCGATCATTCCCAGCGCGCTGGCCCAGTCCGGTTTCGCCACCAAGGGCGAGAGCGAGCGCCTGCTGAGGCTGCTGGGCGAGACCCGCGACGTCGAGATCGCGCTGCTGCCGGAGCCCGAGGCCGACACCGCCGAGATCGGCGATGCCGAGATCAAGCAGTGGTACGACAGCCATACGCAGGACTTCCGCCAGCCGGAAACGGTGTCGATCGAGTACGTCGAGCTGGATGCCGCCAGTGTTCCGGCCGTTGCCGCGGCCGACGAGGCCACGCTGCGCCGCCGCTACGAGGACGAGAAGATGCGTTTCGTCGCGCCCGAGCAGCGCCTGGCGTCGCACATCCTGATCAGCGCCGGCGCCGACGAGGCCTCGCAGAAGGCGGCCGAGGCCAAGGCGGCCAAGCTGGCCGAAGAAGCGCGGCAGCCGGGCGCCGACTTTGCCGCGCTGGCCAGCGCCAACTCCGACGATCCCGGTTCCAAGGCCGAGGGCGGAGACCTGGGCTGGGTCGAGAAGGGCGTGATGGTCCAGCCGTTCGAGGACGCGCTGTTCGCGATGGCGGCGGGCGACGTGGTCGGGCCGGTCAAGACCGAATTCGGTTACCACGTGCTGCAGTTGCGCGAGATCCAGGGCGGCGAAGGCCGACCGTTCGAGGACGTGCGCGACCAGCTGGCGGCCGAGCAGTTGCAGGCCGACACCGAGCGCGCGTTCAACGAGTTCAGCGGACGCCTGGTCGACCTGGTCTACAAGAATCCGACGGCACTGGAGCCGGCGGCCCGGGAGGTCGGTCTGCCGGTGCAGACGCTGGGGCCGTTCACCCGCACCACCGCCAGCGGCATCGCCAGCAATCCGGCGGTGCTGCGTGCGGCGTTCTCCGACGTGCTGGTGCAGGACGGGACGGTCAGCGATCCGATCGAGATCGGGCCCAACCACAACGTGATGATCCGCGTGACCGAGCACGTGCCGGAACAGGCGCTGCCGCTGGACAAGGCACGCGAGCAGGTGATCGCCGCCATCCGTGCCGACCGCGTCGAACAGCAGGCGATCAAGGCCGCCGACGCGCTGCTGGCCAAGCTCGGCGAAGGGCAGACGCTGCAGGCGCTGGCAGCCAGTGACGACCTGCAGTTGATGCCGCTGCCCGGCCTGCCGCGCATGGCGCCGGTACCCAGCGCCGCGGCCAACAGCGCGATCTTCGCCGCACCGGTGCCGGCCGAAGGCAAGCCCAGTTACGGCAAGGTCGCGCTCGAGGACGGGCGTTACGCCGTGTTCGCGGTGACGCAGGTGACGCCGGGCGACCTGGCGCAGGTGCCGGAGCCGCAGCAGGCGATGCTGAAGCAGCAGCTGAGCCAGATCGACGGTGCGGCGGCGGCCAAGGCCTATGTCGACGGCATGCGCAAGCGTTTCAAGGTGCAGATCGAAGAAGCGCAGCTCTGACCGGCGGCGATCCGCATCCGACGAAAAGCCCGGCATCGCCGGGCTTTTTGTTTGGTTCTGGCCTGCCTCGGGGAAGTGCATTGCCGGGGCGCCCGGTTGTCGCTCGAAACGCTCGCGACTGACATCGCTCCCACGGCAATCCCCGCTCCTTGTAGGAGCGACGTCAGTCGCGACCGGGCACCGAAAAGACAGGTCCTTCACCCGGGCCCCGGGGAATCCGGTCCCGAACCCTGGGGAAGAGGCAGGCATCGTCACGATAGTCGCAGGCGATGCGGATCGAAGCATGCAGGCGGTCGTGCGTCCGGCACGTCTGCCCGATGCCTTCGCGGCGGTCCAGCAGCGCGATTCAGTCGCCGAGCGCGACGACCGTGCCGATTCCTGCCTTGGCGATTTCATCCCGGAGGACGAGACCCGTTCGTGAGGGGAAGGCACCGGCGATGCCACGGACAAGGCGGCGCTTCCGGGCGATGCCGGCAGGGAGCCGGGCGGCTCTCCGGCTGCGGCTGGACGAACATGCCGGGACCGGCACCGGTCTTCGGACGGGAGGCGACAGGGCCGCCTCCCGTGCGCTCAGCGCGGTTCCTCGAAACGCAGCACCATGCCGGGCTTGAGTACGCTGGCGGCGGTGAGGCCGTTGCCGGCCAGCAACGCCTTGACCGGAATGCCGTAGCGGCGGGCGATGCTCCAGGCCGATTCGCCGCTGCGCACGGTATGCCGGCGCGGGCCGGTTGCGGCGGCGGTCGTGGTCGTTGCCGACGGACTGCCGGCGGGTGCATCGGCGGTGGCCACGAGCGCCGTCGCGGCGGGTGCGGCGGCCGTGGCGAGGGAGGCCGGGGTGAGCGGCGCCAGCACGCGGATGTCGCTGCGTCCGTTCTTCAGGGCCGGATTCAGCCGCGCGACCTGGGCCGGATCCATCGTCTGCTGCCGCGCCCATTGTTCCAGCGGCGCGCCCGCGGGTACCGGATGGGCCTGCAGCACCGGCACCGGGCGATCCAGCGCGGCCATCAGTTCGTCCTCCGCCTCGGCCTGCTCGAGGATGCAGGCCAGGGCATGCAGCTTCTCGACGTAGGCATAGGTGATCGGCGACAGCCCGGGCAGTTCCGCCGGCCGCGCGTTCTGCGCGTTCATGCCGGCGCGGCGCAGCGATTGCAGTATCCGGTACTCGCCGGCGTTGTAGGCCATCACCGCCAGCCGCCAGTCGCCGCCGAACATGCCGTGCAGGGTCTTGAGGTAGCGGACCGCGGCGCGGGTCGAATCCACCGCCGACAGGCGCCCGTCGTAGCCCTGGTCCATCGGCACCTTGTGGCTGCGGGCGGTGCTGGCGATGAACTGCCACAGGCCGGCCGGGCCGCTGGGGCTGCGCGCGCCGGGGCGGTAGCCGCTCTCGACGAAGGGGATCAGCGCGAATTCAGTCGGCAGCCCGGCGCTGCGCAGCTCGTCCACCACGTAGCCGAACAGCGGCAGGACGTCGTCGTCGCCGTTGCCCAGGCGTGCCGGGGCATGGGCGAAATGCTTTTGCCAGCGCGGGCTGGTGGCCTCGGCATCGCATTGCGGCGCGGCCAGGCCCTCACGGAAGCTGGCGAAGATCTCCTGGCCGTTGCGGACCATCGGTGGCGGCAGCGCGTCGGCCTCCAGCGGCAGCGCCGACAGTGCGGCCAGGTTCTGGGCGACGCCGGCAACGGCCGGCAGCGGTTGTGCGGTTGCCGGGTGGCTGCCGGCGAGCGCCAGCAGCAGCCCCAGCGCCAGGCCGCGCCGGCTCATGCGCGAAAACCGTCTTTCCAGCGCCGCAATTCGGCGAATACCTCGGTCTCGTCGGCGGCCGACCGCGCCAGGCGCGCTTCCACCGCAGCGCGGATTTCCGCCGTCGCGGTGCGCAGGAACGGGTTGCAGGCCAGTTCGCTGGCCAGCTCGACGGGAACGGTGGGGCGTGAATGACGGCGCATGTCCAGGACTTCCTGTTGGCGGCGTTGCAATGCCGCGTTGGCGGGATCGACCTGCCGCGCGAAGGCGGCGTTGGCCAGCGTGTATTCGTGGCCGCAACAGACCAGGGTCCGTGCCGGCAGGCCGGCCAGTCGCTTCAGCGAGGCCAGCATCTGGGCGGCGGTACCTTCGAACATGCGTCCACAGCCCAGGCTGAACAACGCGTCGCCGCAGAAAAGGCGGCCATGGCCGACGAAGGCGATGTGGCTGCGGGTATGGCCCGGCACCGCCATGACATCGAAGGTCCAGCCGGGCAATTGTACCCGGTCGCCGTCGCCCACCCGGACGCAGTCCAGGGGGATGCGTTCATCCTGCGGTGCGAAGACCGGCAGCTGCGGCCAGCGCCGGCGCAGTTCGGCGACGCCGCCGATGTGGTCGGCGTGGTGGTGGGTCAGCAGCACGGCCGCCGGTTGCAGGCCTTGCGCGGCGGCCGCCAGCACCGGTTCGGCCTGGCCGGGATCGACGAACACGGTGCGGCCGTCCGCCGCCTGCAGCGCCCAGATGTAGTTGTCCTCGAATGCGGGCAGGGCGGTCAGTCGCATAGAATTGGGACCATGCCTGCCGCCCCGAGCCCCCGTCAAGCCGCAGTCTCAACCTGGTTTGACACGCAGGCGGCACAGGCGGTGCGCCGGATCGAGCATCACTACCTGGCGACCCAGCTGGCGCGGATGCCGGCCCAGCCCTGGTTGTGGTTGGGGCCGTCCAGCGATTGGTGGCCGACGCCGCCGCCGCCCGGGCGTGGTCTGCGGCTGCACCGGGAGGGCGATGGCTACTTGGGCGACCTGCGCTGCCGGTTGCCGCTGCCGCTGCCGGGCGAGGCGGTCAACGCCATCGTGCTGCAGCACGCCCCGCTGGCCGGCAGCCGTGAGCTGATCGCCGAGTGCGCGCGGGTGCTGATGCCCGGCGGACGCCTGTGGCTGACCACGCTCAATCCCTTTAGCCCGTACCGGCTCCGCTGGCGGCGGCATCGCCCGGATCCGCTGCTGCCGGCCCGTTGCCGCCACCTGCTGCGCGAATCCGGGCTGCAATATGCCCCGCCGCACTACCTGGGCCCGTTGTGGGGCGAGGAGGGGCGCGGCCACGGACCGGCACTGCTGCGCGCCAGTTGCCTGCTGGAGGCGGAAAAGCGCGTGGCTGCCGCTGTCGGTCCGAGCGCGGTGCCGGTAGGCTGGCGCGGCCAGGTGGTTACCTGATTCCTGTTTCTGGAACGAAATGAAGACGATAGAGATACATACCGACGGGGCCTGCCTCGGCAATCCCGGTCCCGGCGGCTGGGCCGCGCTGCTGCGCTACAAGGGCCATGAGCGCGAGGTCAGCGGCGGCGAGGCCCACACCACCAACAACCGGATGGAGCTGATGGCGGCGATCATGGCGCTGGAAACGCTGACCGAGCCGTGCCGGATCGTGCTGCATACCGATTCGCAGTACGTGCGCCAGGGCATCACCGAATGGATGCCGGGCTGGGTACGGCGCCACTGGAAGACCGCCGGCGGCGACCCGGTGAAGAACCGCGAGCTGTGGGAACGACTGCATGCCGCCAGCCAGCGGCACGAGATCGACTGGCGCTGGGTCAAGGGCCATTCCGGCAACCCGGACAACGAACGCGTGGACCAGCTGGCGCGCGACGAGGCGGTGCGGGTACGCGCGGCCGCGCCGGTAAACTGAGGGGCATATGCGCCAGATCATTCTCGATACCGAAACCACCGGCCTGGAATGGAAGAAGGGCAACCGCATCGTCGAGATCGGCTGCGTCGAACTGCTGGAGCGGCGGCCCAGCGGCAACAACTTCCATCGCTACCTCAAGCCCGACTGCGAATTCGAAGCCGGGGCGCAGGAAGTCACCGGGCTGACCCTGGAGTTCCTGGCCGACAAGCCGGCGTTCGCCGAGATCGCCGAGGAATTCCTGGCCTACATCGACGGCGCCGAGCTGATCATCCACAACGCCGCGTTCGACCTGGGCTTCCTGGACTACGAACTGTCGCTGCTGGGGCCGCAGTACGGCCGCATCCGCGACCGCGCGTCGGTGGTCGATACCCTGACGATGGCGCGCGAGCAGTTCCCGGGGCAGCGCAACTCGCTCGATGCGCTGTGCAAGCGGCTGGGCGTGGACAACTCGCACCGGCAGCTGCACGGTGCGCTGCTCGATGCCCAGATCCTGGGCGACGTCTACATCGCGCTGACCTCGGGGCAGGAGGAGATCGGCTTCGGCCAGCCCGAGGACGGCTCGTCCGCCACCGGCGCGGCCGTGCTCGCGTTCGACCCGTCGATGCTGCTGCCGCGCCCGCGCGTGGCGGTCACCGCCTCGGAACTGGAGGCGCACGCGGCGCGGCTGGAACGGCTGCGCAAGAAGGCCGGGCGGGCGCTGTGGGACGGCGAGCCGGAGCCGCAGGCGCTCGCCGAGGGCTGATCGGGGTGACGCGCCAGCGCATGCGCGCTGACACCCCACGATTTGCGGTGCAAATCGTGGGCCCCGCCTTACCGGTATCCAGACCCCCGCCGCTTCGCGGCCGCCCCCTGACTCAGGGGGCTTTCCCCGGGGCAGGACGCGTCCGGGCAGAAGTCAGTGGCAGCGCACCAGGATCACGCTGATGTTGTCCGAGCCGCCGCCGTCCAGTGCGGCGGCGACCAGCGTGTCCACGCATTCCTGGGCGCTGCAGTCGTCGTGCCCGAGGGTGTCGGCGATGCCGCTGTCGTCCACTTCCTCGGTCAGGCCGTCGCTGCACAGCAGCAGCTGCATGCCCGGTCGCAGCTCGCCGGTCATCGTGGCCACGTTCAGGTGCATCGGGTCGGTGACGCCCAGCGCCTGGGTGACCACGTTGCGGTGCGGGTGGGCGCGCGCCTGTTCGGCGGTCAGGCTGCCCTGGGCGATCAGTTCCTGCACGTAGCTGTGGTCCTGGCTGAGCTGGGCCAGCTTGCCGGCGCGCCACAGGTAGGCGCGGCTGTCGCCGACCCAGGCCACCTCGAAGCGATTGCCCTGTATCCGTGCGGCGACCACCGTGGTGCCCATCGGCAGGGTGTCGTTGCGGCGGCGCGAGGTGCGGATGATCTCCTCGTCGGCGATGCGGATGGCCTGGACCAGCGGGGTGCCGTCGCGGATCTCGCGGACGATGGTCTCCCGCGCCAGCGCGCTGGCGACCTCGCCGCAGGCGTGGCCGCCCATGCCGTCGGCCACCAGCCACAGCCCCAGCTCGCTGTCGCCGTAATAGGTGTCTTCGTTGAGTTCGCGGCGCAGGCCGACGTGGGTGAGGTGTCCGAATTCGATCATGGGGCGACCGCGGCGGGCTGGCGTTTGCTGTAGTTCACAACGGCATCATCGCGGCCGGGCGGACATCCGGCAAGACGCGCGATTGCCGGCTGCGTGTGGCCTGCGCCCGGCGGCCGCAGCGCCGGTTTCCGCGGGAGTGCGGCAATGGCTTGTCCGCGGCGCGCCGGCCCCGTATCATTCGCTCCCCCGGTTCGCCGGGGACCATCTGGAGAGGTGGCAGAGCGGTTGAATGTACCTGACTCGAAATCAGGCAGGCGTTTATAGCGCCTCGGGGGTTCGAATCCCCCCCTCTCCGCCAGATACGCGAAACGCCCCCTTGTGGGGCGTTTTGCATTTCCGGCCGGCGACACCGATGAAACGCTCCCGATCCGGGAGCGGCAGGGCGGCGCGGGACCGCCGGCGCGCGCAGCGGACAAGGGCCGCGCTGCCCGGCCGCGCCCGGGCTTCCCCGGCAGCCGATCGCCCGCGCCTGCGTGCGCATGCAATCAGTCGTCCCGTGCGGCTTCTGGATCGGGGGCGACGCGATCGGGCCTGCCGGCCTCGCGGAAGCGGGATTCCAGTTGCGGGCGGCGCTTGCGGGCGTTGCGATGCCCGTTTGCAGCATGGCGGCTACACTGGGCGCCTTGTTCTTCCGGTGTCCACCATGTCCGAAATCCTTGTCCCCGTTTCCTTCGGCGAGTTGCTCGACAAGATCGCCATCCTGCAGATCAAGTCCGAGCGCATGAGCGACCCGGCCAAGCTGGCCAACGTCCGTACCGAACTGAGCGCGCTGGAAAAGACCTGGATGGCGCATCCGGCCGCGGTCAGGGACATCGCCCGCCTGCGCGCCGAGCTGAAGGCGGTCAACGAGCGGCTGTGGACGATCGAGGACGACATCCGGCTGAAGGAGAAGGCGCAGGCCTTCGACGAGGAGTTCGTCCAGCTGGCGCGCAGCGTCTACTTCCAGAACGACGAGCGGGCGCGGATCAAGAAGGACATCAACCTGGCGCTGGGTTCGTCCTACGTCGAGGAGAAGTCCTACCAGGATTACCGGGCGACGTGACCGGCCCGCGGCGGCTCGCGTTCCCGGGAGCCCGCCGGAACGGGGACGCCCACGCCGCGTTGCTTCCATCTTCTTTGGCGCATGGGCGCGGATGCCCGGGCCCGGGCATCCTCCGCAGTTGCGGGATCAGGTCATCCCGCGTTCCGGGTCACGCGCTCCGGTCGCTGCAATAACGCTCGAACGCGGCGATGGCATCGTCCACGGTGACCAGCTGCATCACCTCGTCGAACTCGATCTTGGTGCCCCACTTCAATTCGCTGGCCGGCTTGCCGAGGAACCGGCGCGCGGCATCGTCGTAGCGGTCCACGCAATAGCGGCGGTCCGAGTAGGGGCCGCTGCGCTGCGGGTTGCTGGCCGCGTGCAGGCCCAGCACCTTGGTGCCGACCGCATTGGCGATGTGCATCGGGCCCGAGTCCGGGGTCATCACCAGCGCGGCGCGCTCCAGCAATGCCGGCAGTTGCTTGAGCGTGTCCTTGCCGACCAGGTCCAGCGCCGGCTGGCGCATCGCGGCGAGGATGGCATCGGCAGTGCTGCGTTCCAGCTCGCTGCGGCCGCCGCACAGCACCACCCGCCAGCCGCGCCCGGCGGCGTGGTCGGCCACCGCGGCGTAGCGGTCGGCATACCAGTTGCGGCGCACGTGGCTGGAGCAGGGCGAGATCATCAGCACCGGGCGGCCGTCGTCGTCCCATTGCGCGCGTGCCCAGTCGCGCGCTTCCGGCGGCGTGGCCAGGTCCCAGCCGACCTCGGTCTGCTTCAGGCCCAGCGGCTCGCAGAAGCTGCCGATGGCGTCGAGTACATGGATGCCGGGGCGGTCGGGAATGCGTTCGTTGATGAAGAGCCCATGCAGGTCCTTCGAGCGCGCCTTGTCGTAGCCGATGCGCCGGCGCGCCCGAATGAAGGCCGACAGCACGTTGGCGCGGAAGGCCACCTGCATCTGCAGCAGCGCGTCGAAACCGGTCGCTGGCAGTTCGCGCCGCAGGGCGCGCATGCCGCCCAGGCCGCTGCGCTTGTCGTAGGTGTGGAACACCACCCCGGGCAGGCCGTCGAGCAGCTTGTGGCCGGCCTTGTCGATCACCCAGTGCAGGGTGGTCTGCGGCTGCGCGCGCTGCAGGGTGCGCACCAGCGGCACGACATGGGTCACGTCCCCAAGCGCTGACAAACGCAAAAGGCACAGGGAAGAGGACGCTGGGGGCATGGTGTTGTTAGACTCGAAAGAATGGTCGCATTCGACGCCACTGAAGCGCTGACGCCTTGCCGCGAGGGACGCGGCTACGGGGCCATTCTGTTCGACCGCGAACGCCTGCGGCAAGCCGACATGGCGTTGTTTTCCCCGGAACACTGGGGCGACAGGGCGCGGCCGGTGGGCGAGGGCGGACGCGGCGGCGCATGGTTCGTCGACGCACCGTTCGGCGCCTGCGTGCTGCGGCACTACCTGCGTGGCGGGCTGGTCGCCCGGCTCAGCCGCGACCGCTACCTGTGGCATCGCGCCGACCGCACCCGCAGCTTCGCCGAGTTCCGGCTGATGCGCGCGCTGCTGGCGCGCAAGCTGCCGGTGCCGCGACCGCTGGCGGCGTTCTACATGCGCGAGGGGCTGCGCTACCGCGCGGCGATCCTGATGGAACGGCTGGAAGGGGTACGCTCGCTGGCCGACCGCGCGCTGGTCGCCGGCCGTGGCGCGCCATGGGAAGAGGCGGGCCGGCTGATCGCGCGCTTCCACCGCGCCGGCCTGGATCATGCCGACCTCAATGCCCACAACATCCTGTTCGACGCCAACGGCCACGGCTGGCTGATCGACTTCGACCGCAGCCAGCTGCGCATCCCGGCCACGCGCTGGCGCGAGCGCAACCTCAAGCGCCTGTTGCGCTCGCTGCTGAAGCTGCGCGGCGAGCGCAGCCGCGAGGACGTGGAGAAGGACTACGCGCGCCTGCGGCGCGCCTACGACCTGGCCTGGAACCGGGGCTACTGATGGACTGGGCGCTGCGTTTCCTGGGCGTCGGCAATGCATCGGCGGTGGAACTGGGTTCGCCGATGGCGACGATCGAGCGCGACGGCCGGCCCTGGTTGACCATCGATTGCGGCGGCGAGGGGCTGACCGCCTATCGCGCCCGGTACGGGGCGATGCCGCAGGCGATCTTCGTCACCCATGTACACCTGGACCATGTCGCCGGCTTCGAGCGCCTGTTCGTCGACAGCTATTTCTCGCCCGAGCGCCGCGGCAAGGTGCGGCTGTACGTGCCGGCGCCGGTGGTGCCGCTGCTGCACCGGCGCGTGGCCGACTACCCGAACGTGCTGGCCGAGGGCGGCGCCAACTTCTGGGACGCGTTCCAGTTGATCGTGGTCGGCGAGGCGTTCTGGCACGACGGCGTCCGCCTGGAGGTGTTCCCGGTGCGCCACCACTGGCCCGAGACCGCCTATGGACTGCGCCTGCATGGTTCGCTGGTGTGGACCGGCGATACCCGGCCGATCCCGGAGATGCTGGCCCGTTTCGCCGACGCCGGCGAACTGATCGCCCACGACTGCGGCCTGCACGGCAATCCCTCGCATACCGGGGTGGACGACCTGGAGCGCGAGTACCCGCCGCAGCTGCAGGCGCGGATGGTGCTCTACCACTACGCCAGCGCCGAGGACGGCCAGCGCCTGCGCGAGCGCGGGCACCGGGTAGCGACGCCCGGCGAGGTCATTGCATTGGCCGAGCCGCGCTAGGTGATCCCCACCGGGACCGGCCCGGTCTGACCCGCCGCCGCGCCAGGTGACTCTTCACCCATGCCGGAACTGTTTGACCCGTCGCCACGGGTCCATGCAATGAATGGCCAGCTGTCCGCAGGGACCTCGGGGAAAGGTTCTCCGCCCATCCGAGGGGGGCTGTCCTGGGGCGCTTTGGCTGCTGCTCGAAAAGCTCGCGACTGACGTCGCTCCTGCAAGATCCCCGCCGTGGTTCGGAGCTACGCCGGGCGGCCTTGGGCCGTCGGTCGTGATCGAAGGATGCCCCTTCAGACCCGGATGAATAACTCCCAAAGGGTGGAGGCCCCGCCGGCTGACCTCGGCGCCCGCGTCGATCGATACCGTTGCTGCCTTCCGGCCCTGGCGGGATTTTCGACCTAGCGTCGCGAGGGGCCGACGGGGCCTCCATAGACGCGAGCCGCGCTGAGCGCGGCCCGGTTGACTGAATCTGGCGGAGAGAGGGGGATTCGAACCCCCGAAGCGCGGTTTAGACGCTTACACACTTTCCAGGCGTGCTCCTTCAACCACTCGGACACCTCTCCGGTTCCTGCCGCATCCATCAGCACGCTGCAGGGGCGCAGATTCTATAGGGCGCGCGGCTTTGCCACAAGCGTGGCCTGCGCGGTCGCGGACGGTGTGGCCGGGCATGGCACAATGGCGGTTCAGATGAAGACGGTTGCCTGATGTCCTATCTCGTCCTTGCCCGCAAGTGGCGCCCGAAGCGTTTTGCCGAACTGGTGGGCCAGGAACACGTGGTCCGCGCGCTCAGCAACGCGCTGGACAGCGGCCGCGTCCACCATGCCTTCCTGTTCACCGGCACCCGCGGCGTGGGCAAGACCACGATCGCGCGCATCTTCGCCAAGTCGCTGAATTGCGAGCAGGGCACCAGCGCCGACCCGTGCGGCCAGTGCGCGGCCTGCCTGGACATCGACGCCGGCCGCTACATCGACCTGCTGGAGATCGACGCCGCGTCGAACACCGGCGTGGACGACGTGCGCGAGGTGATCGAGAACGCGCAGTACATGCCCTCGCGCGGCAAGTTCAAGGTCTACCTGATCGACGAAGTGCACATGCTGTCCAAGGCGGCGTTCAACGCGCTGCTGAAGACGCTGGAAGAGCCGCCGGAGCACGTGAAGTTCCTGCTGGCCACCACCGACCCGCAGAAGCTGCCGGTCACCGTGCTCTCGCGCTGCCTGCAGTTCAACCTGAAGCGGCTGGACGAGGACCAGATCCAGGGCCAGATGACCCGGATCCTGGCCGCCGAGCAGATCGAATCGGACCCCAGCGCCATCGTGCAGCTGGCCAAGGCCGCCGACGGCAGCCTGCGCGACGGCCTGTCGCTGCTGGACCAGGCCATCGCCTACGCCGGCGGCGCGCTGCGCGAGGAGGTGGTGCGGACCATGCTGGGCACGGTCGACCGTACCCAGGTCGGGGCGATGCTCGATGCGCTGGCCGATGGCGACGGCGTCCGCCTGCTGCAGGTGGTGGCGGCGCTGGCCGAATTCTCGCCGGACTGGAGCGGGGTGCTGGAGGCGCTGGCCGAGGCGCTGCACCGTACCCAGGTGCGGCAGCTGGTGCCGGAAGCACCGGTACCCGGCGACGGCGTCGATGTGACCGCCTTCGCCGCGCGGCTGCGCCCGGAAGTGGTGCAGCTCTGGTACCAGATGGCACTGGGCGGACGCCGCGACCTGCACCTGGCGCCGAGCCCGCGCGCCGGGTTCGAGATGGCGGTGCTGCGGATGCTGGCGTTCCGCCCGTCCGGCGGCGCCCCGGCGGTGCCGCGGGAAGCGGCGCCCGGCAATGCCGAGCCTGCGCCGGCGGCCGCCCCGGTATCCGCTCCGGCAGCGCCGGCGGCACCACCGCCGGCTTCGGCCCCTGTCGCGCGGACGCAGCCGGTAGCCCGGCCCACCGTCGCCGAAGACACGCCGCCCTGGCCTTCGACACCCGTATCCGCTGCTGCGGCGTCCCGCGAGGACGAAGCGCTGGCCGCCGAAATGGCGGGCGGTCCGGAAGCGGCGATGGCGCCGCCGTGGACCGACGGCCACGGAAGGGCGCCTGCACCTGCGGCGCCTGCTCCGGTTGCGGCCAGGGCACCGGAAGCTCCAGCGCGTCCGGCGGCGACGACTGACGGCGGGTTCGTCCTGGCCAGTGCCGAGCAGTGGCTGGACCTGGTGGCAGCCAGCGCGCTGTCCGGGCCGTCGCGGCAACTGGCGGCCAATGCCGCGTTCGTCGACTACGCCCGCGGCACGCTGCGGCTGACGCTGGCGCCCGGGTTCGAATATCTGCGCTCGGACCGCTCGGTGGGCGAGTTGGCCGATGCCCTGGCGGCCGTGCTCGGCCAGGTGCCGAAGATCGTGATCGAGACCGGCGAGGCCGGGGTCGAGACCCTGCACGAACGCGCCGATCGTCAGCGCGGCGAGCGGCAGAATGCGGCGGAAGCCGCCTTCATGGCCGACCCGGCGGTGCAGCTGCTGGTCCAGCAGCACGGCGCCCGGGTCGTGCCCGATTCCATCCGTCCCTTTGATGAGTGAAAGACCATGCGTGGCAATATCGCCCAATTGATGCAGCAGGCGCAGAAGATGCAGGAGAACCTGCAGCGCGCCCAGGAAGAACTGGCCAAACTCGAGGTGACCGGCAGCGCCGGCGGCGGCATGGTCAGCGTGACCCTGACCGGCGCCAAGGAGTGCCGCAAGGTCCGCATCGACCCGTCGGTGCTGGCCGATCCGGAAATGGCGGAGGACCTGATCGCCGCGGCCTTCAACGACGCCTCCAACAAGATCGACGCCGAATCCAAGGCGCGCATGGGCTCGGCCACGGCCGGCATGCAGCTGCCGCCGGGCATGAAGCTGCCGTTCTGATGCGGCCGGGCCGGCGGTGCGGTTGCGCCGCCGCTGCCGCCTTCCTCCAGGTGTCGCGGGGCCGTACCGGCTTCGCGCGCCTGCTCCCGCACTGGATCGACCGATGAGCGTGCCGCTGCTCGAACAATTGATCGAGGCCTTCCGGGTGCTGCCCGGCGTCGGCCAGAAGACCGCCCAGCGCATGGCCTACCACCTGCTCGAGCGCGAGCGCGAAGGCGGCCAGCGGCTGTCGACGGTGCTGGCCGCGGCGATCGAGCGGATCGGCCACTGCGCGCAGTGCCGCGACTTCAGCGAGAGCGAGGTCTGCCCGGTGTGCGCCAGCGCCAGCCGCGAGCGCCAGCAGCTGTGCGTGATCGAATCGCCCGCCGACCGCCTGGCGATCGAACACGCCACCGGCTATCGCGGCCTGTATTTCGTGCTGCAGGGACGGCTGTCGCCGCTGGACGGCATCGGCCCGCGCGAGCTGGGACTGGACCAGTTGGAAGACCGGTTGCGGCAGGGCGAGGTGCAGGAGCTGATCATCGCCACCAATTCCACGGTGGAAGGCGAGGCCACCGCGCACTACCTGGCGCAGCTGGCGCGCCAGCACCGGGTGCGCCCGAGCCGGCTGGCGCAGGGGCTGCCGCTGGGCGGCGAGCTGGAGTACGTCGATCGCGGCACCCTGTCGCATGCGTTCGGCAGCCGCAGCGAAGTGCCGGAATAGCCGCCTCCCGCCCGTACGACGGCGCGGGCTAAGCTAGTGGGCCGTTCCTCCCGCATGCGACCACCGCCATGACCGACACCCTCTTCGGCAAGATCATCCGCCGCGAAATTCCCGCCACCATCGTCTACGAGGACGAGGAGGTGCTGGGCTTCAAGGACATCGCACCGCAGGCGCCGGTGCACGTGCTGTTCATTCCCAAGAACGTGGTGATCCCCACGCTGGACGACCTGACCGCGGACCAGGCGCCGCTGATCGGCAGGCTGGCGTTCGCCGCGGCCGAGTACGCGCGCCGCGAGGGCCTGGCCCGGGACGGCTACCGCATCGTCATGAACTGCCGCGAGCATGCCGGGCAGACCGTGTTCCACCTGCACCTGCACCTGCTGGCCGGTGCGCCGCTGGGGCATTTCGGCGCCGCCTGATCGGGCGCGGAACCCCGCTTCCACCCGATGGGAGGACCCACGATGCGGCGATCCGTCCGCAGGTATATCTGTCTGGCGCTGGCGATGGCCGCATCGGCCGGCGCGATGGCCCAGGCGCCACTGGAGCCGGCCGCGGCGATGGCGGCATTCCAGCGCATGCAGGCCCTGTGCGAGGCCGATGCGGGAAATGCCTGGGGCGTGGACCTGTGCGGTCCCACCCTGCTGGCCGACCCAGCGACACGGCGGTTCTTGGCGAACATGGACGGGCTCGAAACCTCCCTCGAACGGGACGGGGCGGTCTTCCGCGGACGCCTGCCCGATACGGTTCCGGTGGCCAATACCGCGGTGGCATGGAACGGGCGCACGTGGACCATGCTGATGCTGCCCCTGCCGCAGCAGGAACCAGCGCTTTCCATCCTGCTCATGCACGAGGCCTGGCATCGCATCCAGGGGCGGATCGGGCTGGCGGCGACCCATGCCGACCAGGAACAGCTGGAGACGGAACAGGGACGGTTGTCGCTGCGCCTGGAACTGCGCGCGCTGGCGGCGGCTGTCGCCGCCACGGATCCGGGAGAGCGGCTCCGCGCGGTCCAGGATGCGTTGACCTTCCGCGCATGGCGGCAGGCGCGGTTCCCGGATGCGCGGCAGGCCGAGGACGCGATGGAGCGGCACGAGGGAATCGCCGAGTACACCGGCCGGATCCTGTCGCAGGATGCCGCCATGTCCGCGCATCTGGCCGACCACCTGCGGAAAGGCGACGGCGTCGCCGCCTATGCCCGGTCCTTCGCCTACTACACGGGGCCCGCGTATGGGGTGCTGCTCGACAGCGCATCCCCGGGCTGGCGAGCGGCCTGGAACCGGCGCGATGGATTGCCGGCGATGCTCGCGTCGGCCCTTGGCCTGGCGGTTTCACCCGACGATGCGGCCTTCGAGCGGAGCGGATCGCATTACGGCATGCGCGGGATACAGGCCGAAGAAACCGCCCGGGCCGTTGGGCAGGCCGCCGTTTCGGCGGCATTGCGCGCCCGGCTGGTCGATGGCCCGGTGCTCGCGGCGCCGGTGAACGGTGCCAGTTTCAGCTTCGATCCCAACAGGGTGACGCCGCTGCCGCCGGAGGGCGCGGCGTATGCAACCATCCGCGCGGCGGCGGCCTGGGGAGTGCTGGAAGTCGAGAAGGACGGCCTGCTCTCGGCGGACTGGTCGCGCCTGTCCGTGCAGTACACCGGCGCGGTGGCGTCCGCCGATGGCCTGAAGGGGGATGGCTGGTCGTTGCGCCTGAAGCCGGGTTGGGCGCTGGTGCCGGGGGCGCGGGCCGGCGACTGGACGATCCGCGCGCAGGAGTGATCCATGGCCCGGACTTGCCCGATGGCGCCGTCCAGCCAACGCTGATCGAAAAAAGACGCTGCCCGAAAGCAGCGTCTGTTCTCGATCACACCTGCGGGATCACGCCCGGCCGATCACCACCAGCCGCGGTAGCCCCAGCCCCAGCGGGGGCCCCAACCCGGACCCCACGGGCCGTAGGGATAGGCGGGAACCACTTCCACCTCGCGCTGCACCGGCCACAGGTAGACCACGTCGGCGGCGATCTTGGGCAGGCGGTAGTCGAACTCGCCGATGCGGGTGTTCTCGTAGCCCTCGATGCGGCCGATGAAGGTGACGTCGCGGCCCGGCTCGAACACCGCCGGATCGTAGAAACCGGCGCGGCAGGCGAGGAAGCGGCCGTCGCTGGCATCGGACGAGCTGGTGTTGGGCCGGCCGCTGCCGTTGAGCGGGCGCGAGATCAGCTGGAAGCAGGTTTCGCCCTGGCCCGGGTGGGTCTCGATGATGCGGCCACCCCAGCGCACCGGCGCACCGGTCTGCTGCTGGGCGACCGAGTCGCGCGGGGATACGGTGCTGAACTGTCCTTGCAGCGGCTTGGGCGCGGTGGCGCAGGCGGCCAGCGTGAGGGCGGCGGCGAGGGGAAGCAGGAACGTGGTCTTCATGGGTGTGCTCCGGGTTTCGGGCGGTGCCTGCGCAGGTCGCGCAATAATGAAACGTGGTCGGAATCGGCGCCAGCGTAACGTGCGGCGACGAAACGCCGGCTGAGTGCGGACAGGCCGTCGTCCGGGCGCACGGCAGCGACCCGCTGCGCCCATTGCAGGGCCGGTTCGTGTGGTTCGCGACCCAGGCCCAGGCGCGCGTAGCGGCGCCCCAGCCGGTGCCAGGCGCGCAGCAGCGGATCGCGTTCGCGTTCGCCGCGGGCCAGCAGCCAGGCCATCCAGCCGAGCGCGGCGCCGGCGAACAGCGCGAAGATCGCGATCAGCTGCCCGGGTTGCAGGCGTTCGATGCCGAACGGACGCAGCAGTTGCTGCTGGCGGTTGGCATCGAAGGACAGCATCAGGTCGTTCCAGCCGCGGCGCATCCAATCGCCGAACTGGGTGATCTGCTGCCAGCGCTCGCCCAGGGTCAGCACGGCATCGGCATCGCCCTGGCCGAGGCGGTCTTCCAGGGTGTCGTAGATGCGTTCGGGCGCTACCGCCGCGGTCGGGTCCACCCGCACCCAGCCGCGTTCGGGCAGCCACACTTCGGTCCAGGCGTGGGCGTCCATGCGCCGCACCACCCAGTAGTCGCCGAACCGGTTGCGCACGCCGCCGGTATAGCCGGTGACCACGCGGGCGGGGATGCCGGCGCCGCGCATCAGCACCACGAACGCGGAGCTGAAGTGCTCGCAGAAGCCGGCCTTGTGCTGGAACAGGAATTCGTCCACGCCGTGGCGGCCGGGCAGCGGAGTGTCCAGGGTGTAGCCGAACTCGGCGGTGATCCAGTCCAGGGCGCGGCGCACGATGGCATCGTCGTCGGCGCCGGCCTGCTGTCGCCATTGCCGCGCCAGCGCCAGCGTGCGCGGGTTGAAGTCTTCCGGCAGCTGCAAGGCCTGTCGGCGCGCGGCCGCGGACAGTTCGGCCTGGAACTGCTGCGGCGCGGCCGACTGCATGCGCCATCGGCTCAAGGCGCTCAAGGGAAGGTCGCTGGACAGGCTGTAGTCGTTGTCGAGGCGGCTGCCGGCCGGCGCCTGCAGCGGCAGGTCGAGCGCGACCAGCAGGCGGCGGTCGGTGGGCTCGTATTCGAGCTGGTAGTCCCAGCGCTGCGGGCCGGGCACGAACGCCGGCAGTCCCGGTTCCGGCGACCATTGCGGGCGGGTCCAGCTGCGGCCGTCGAACCGGGTCAGCACCGGACCGCGCCAGTAGCGCTGCTGCGGCTCCGGCACCGGACCGAAGAACTGCACGCGCAGGGCCGGGGTGTCGTCGGCCATCAGGTCGATCCATTCCCCGGGATTCATCGAGTCCGACAGCCCGGGCCGGGCCAGGGCGCGTTCGGGGATGCCCCACAGCGGCGAGCCCAGCCGCGGGAACAGCCAGAACGCGGCCAGTGCCAGCGGCAGCGCGATCACCACCAGCCGGCCGATGCCGCGCAGCTGCGCCGGCAATGCCGGGGTGGCGGCGTGGCCTTCCTCGTCGGCCAGCCGCTGCAGCGACAGCAGCGCGCTCAGCACCGCGGCCAGCGCCAGCACCAGGGTGACCGGCCCCTGGTCGAGCAGGAACGCGGCGAACGGCGCGAACAGGGCGAAGCCGAGCAGGCTGCGCGCATCGCGCAGGGTGCGCAGTTCCGAGGACTTGATCGCCAGCATCGCCGCCAGCAGTGCGCAACCGCTGTCGCGGCCGGGGCGCGCGCCCATCTGCCAGTAGATGGCACCGAGCATGACCGCGACCAGCAGCAACCGCAGCGGCGCCGGCAGCGATCGCCGCCACGACAGCAACGCCACCGCGAGCGCGGTGCCGATGAAGCTGGCCGACAGCGCGGCGGGCAGTTGCAGCAGCAGCGGCAGCAACGCCAACGCGGTGGTCAGCAGGCTCCAGCCGCGGTTGCCGGTACTCAACGCGGGCGAGGGCGGACTAGCCATGCGGCAACAACGCCAGCGCGCGCAGGCACAGGTGGCGATGGGCATCGCCGTTGCCGGGGCCGAGGACCGGGTTTCCCGGCAGGTTCAGCCGGTAGCGGCGGCCCTCGCGTTCGGCTTCGTTGACCCAGCGCGCCAGCCGCGCGATGCGCCGTTCGTAGGGCAGGTTGGCCAGCGTCCGCCAGTCGAGCACCACCTCCACGCCGAGCGGGCGCTCATGCTCGCGCACCAGCAGGGTGTCGCGCCGCGCCGAATGCTTCCATGAGATCGTGCGCGGTGCATCGCCGGCGCGGTAGCCGCGCAGTTGCTGCAGTTCCTCGCCCAGCGGATGGGCACGGGTGCGGGCCGGGGCACCGTCGCTTTCCGGCAGCGGCGGGCCCGCGCTTTCCGGCTGCGGGTAGACCAGCAATGGCGCTTCCGGCCACAGCCAGCCCCAGGCGCGGGCCAGCCCCAGCGGCTGCGTGGTCGAAAGCCGGATGCGTTGCAGGTCGAGCCAGCCGCGCTGCGTGGTGGGCAGCCACAGGTCCACCTCGGTGCGGTCGTCCTGTGCCAGGCCGGCGAAGACGGGTTCGGCACCCGGATGCGCCACCTGCAGCCCGCGCCGGGAACGGTTGTCGCCGCGCGCCAGGGTCAGCCGCAGCTTCAGCGGCGAACCGGCCGGCACCGGCTCGGCGGAGACCGCCTCCAGCCGCAGTCCCGACAGCTGCAGGTGGGCGTTGATGGTGCTGGCGATGCCGGCTGCGCCGAGCAGCAGCGCCAGCAGCAGCGCCGGGTTGTTGTTGTAGTTGAGCGCACCCAGCAGCATCACCGCCAGCAGCAGCGCCACGAACAGGCCGAAACCGGTGGGCAGCACGTAGATGCGGCGCCGGTCCAGGCGCGCGGGTAGGGCCTCGGGCGCCCGCGGCCGGGCCAGCAACTGCAGCGACCGCCAACCGGCACGTAACGCCTCGGGCATGCTCAGTCCACCTGCACGCTGTGCAGGATGGCGCGCGCCAGCGCCGGTCCGGAAGAGGATTCGGCCTCGGCCACCAGCCGGTGCCCCGCTACCGCCACGAACAGCGCCTGGATGTCCTCGGGCAGCACGTGCGTGCGCCCCAGCAGCAGCGCGTAGGCCCTGGCCGCGCGCAGCAGGGCGATGCCGGCGCGCGGCGACAGGCCCACGCGTACACCGGCATGCTGGCGGCTGCGGGTCAGCAGCGCCTGCACGTAGTCGATCAGCGCATCGCTGGCGTGTACCTGCTGCACGGCCGCACGCAGCGTCCGCACGTCGTCGTCGGACAGTCGCGGCAGTGTCTGCGCGATCAGGTCGCGACGGTCGGCGCCGCGGAGCAGGGCGCGCTCGGATTCGCTGTTGGGGTAGCCCAGCGCCAGCCGCAGCAGGAAGCGGTCCAACTGCGAGTCCGGCAGCGGGAAGGTGCCCGACAGGTCCACCGGGTTCTGGGTGGCGATGACGAGGAACGGATCGGGCAGGGCGTGGGTGACGCCGTCGAGCGTGACCTGGTGCTCGGCCATGGCCTCGAGCAATGCGCTCTGCGTGCGCGGCGGCGCGCGGTTGATCTCGTCGGCCAGCAGCACGTGGGTGAACACCGGGCCGGGATGGAACTGGAACTGGCGCGACTGCGGATCGTAGATCGACACCCCCAGCACGTCGGCCGGCAGCAGGTCGGAGGTGAACTGCACGCGCTGGAAACCCAGGCCCAGGGTCGAGGCCATCGCGTGGGCCAGGGTGGTCTTGCCCAGTCCCGGCAGGTCCTCGATCAGCAGATGTCCCGCGGACAACAGTGCGACGAACGCCAATCGCACTTCGTGGGCCTTGCCCAGCACCAGCGAATTGACCTGGTCCTGTGCCTGTTGCAGGGACTGTCGCAGTGCATCGGTTAGCATTCCGGGCTCATGAGGCGCAGTTGGCATCGATCGTCTCTTGTTGTTTATCCCGGGAGTGTAAAGGCCAATGCAGGGCGAGCAACGCGCACAGACGATCTTCATGGTGCTGTGGACGCTGGTGACCGCGGTGAAGCTGGTGATCGCCGCGCGGCTGCCGCTGTTCGTGGACGAGGCTTTCTACTGGCAGGAAGGCCAGCACCTGGCGGCGGCCTACTCCGACCTGCCCGGGCTGACCGCATGGATGGCGCGGCTGGGCGTGGAGATCGGTGGCCAGCACGTGCTGGGCCTGCGGCTGCCGTTCCTGGCGGTGGCCGCGCTGCTGCCGTGGTTGATCGCGCGCATCGCCGCGCGCTGGTTCGGCGCGGTGGCCGGGTGGCAGGCCGGCAGCCTGACCTCGCTGATGCCGCTGTCGGCGACGCTGGGCATCCTGGCGGTGCCGGACGTGCCGATGGCGCTGGCGGCGGTGCTGTGCCTGGATGCCGGCGCGCGGCTGCTGCGCCAGGTGGATGCGCTGGGTGCGGTGGAACTGGCGTTGGGGCTGCTGATCGGCGCATTGAGCCACTACCGCTTCATCGGCGTGATCGGCGTCGGCTTCGTCGCCCTGCTGTTGATTCCGCAGGGACGGGCGATGCTGCGCGACCCGCGGGTGTGGGTGGCGCTGATGGTCGGCGTGGTGGCGTGGTTGCCGCTGCTGGCGTGGAACGCCGACAACCACGATGCCGGGCTGAAGTTCCAGGTGGTCGAGCGCCACCCGTGGGAGTTCCAGTGGACCGGGCTGTGGTTCCTGGTGATCCAGCCGCTGCTGGTGACGCCGCTGCTGTGCATCGCGATGTGGCGGGTGGCGCTGGCCGGGGTGCGTGCCGGCAGCGGGGTGCGCGTGCAGTGGCGCTATTTCGCGCTGGTGGGTGGCGTTTCCACGCTGGCGATCTTCCTGCTGGGCTTCTTCACCGATGTCGAGCGCATCAGTTTCCACTGGCCCTTGCCCGGCTACTTCGCGCTGCTGGTGGCGGTGCCGGTGGTGTTCAACGGCTGGCCGCGCTGGCTGCGGCGCACCAGCTGGTGGCTGGCCGGCGCGGGCCTGGCCTGTGCCTTCGGCTACTACCTGATGGTGTCGGTGCCGACGGTGCGCGAACAGTTGGCCGGCAACAAGTACTACCCACGCAACTTCGCCGGCTGGGAGCCGTTGGCCACCGCGGTGCGCGAGGAACTGGCGCGGCTGCCGGAAGGCACCCGGGTGCTGGCCGGCAGCTTCAAGGTCGGCGCGGAACTGGGCTTCCAGCTGGACGACGCCTCCATCCGCGTGCTGCCGCATGCGCTGAACGACAAGCACGGGCGTACCGCGCAGCTGGCGCTGTGGGGCTTGATCCACGACGGCCGGCGGCAGGGGCCGCAGCTGCTGGTGCTCTCGCCCAGCGACCAGCGCTACCGCGACCTGCTGCAGACCTACCACGCCGTCTGCGAGCAGGTGGGGCCGTTGCCGCCGCCGCGGGTGGTGTCCAGCGACCACGGCTACCAGCGCTTCCTGCTGTTCGCGCTGCCGGCGGAAAAGGTGGACGGGCCGTGCGTGACCCCGGCGATGGCCTGGGTCGACAGCCCGCAGCCGGAGGCGACCGGAACCGGCGTGGTGGAAGTGGCCGGCTGGGCGTTCAAGGACGGCGTCGGCCTGTCCCGGGTCGAGGTGCTGCTCGACGGCAAGGTCGCCGCGCAGGCCGAGTACGGCCGGCCCTACGACGTCACCGGGTTCTGGAAAATCTCCACCGATCCGCACCATCCCGATGTAGGCTTCCGCGCCGAACTGGATACCCGCGTGCTGGCGCCGGGCCGCTACTGGCTGGGGCTGCGCCTGCACGGCACCGACGGCAGTGTCGAGGACTGGTGGGAGCAGCCGCTGCAGGTCGCGCGCTGACCGCGCCGGGTCCGGCCCGTCTCCCCTCACCGCAACCGATCGACGCCCGCCACGGGCATGGACCCTCCATGGACAGAACGCGCATCGCCGTACTCGTGCCCTGCTACAACGAGGCGGCCACCATCGCCAAGGTCGTCGGCGATTTCGCCGCGCAGCTGCCGCAGGCGGAGATCGTCGTGCTCGACAACAACTCCAGCGACGGCACCGCCCGGCTCGCCCGCGAGGCCGGTGCGCGCGTCCGCGAGGTCTCGCTGCAGGGCAAGGGCAACGTGGTGCGGCGCGGCTTCGCCGACGTCGAGGCGGACGTCTACGTGCTGGTCGACGGCGACGACACCTACGAGGCGGCGGCCGCGCCGCGCCTGGTGCGGCGGTTGCTGGACGACGGCCTGGACATGGTGGTCGGCGCCCGCCGCGACCGGGAGAAGGCCGCCTACCGCCCCGGCCACCGCTTCGGCAACGTGCTGCTGACGCGCTGCGCCGGGCTGCTGTTCGGGCGCAGCTTCGACGACATGCTGTCCGGCTACCGGGTGTTCTCGCGGCGCTACGCCAAGTCGTTCGCCGCCCATGCGCGCGGCTTCGAGATCGAGACCGAGCTGGCGGTGCATGCACTGCAGCTGCGCATGCCGGTGGCCGAAGTGGAGACCGCCTACGGCGTCCGCCCGGATGGCTCGGAAAGCAAGCTGAGCACCTGGCGCGACGGCTGGCGGATCCTGCGCACCATCGCCAAGCTGTTCAAGAGCGAGCGGCCGCTGCTGTTCTTTTCCATCGGCTGCATCGCCAGCGTCGCGCTTTCGCTGGCGCTGGCGGTGCCGCTGCTGCTGACCTACCTGGAGACGGGTCTGGTGCCGCGCTTCCCGACGGCGATCCTGTGCGCGGCGCTGATGCTGGTGGGGTTGCTGCTGCTGGCCTGCGGGCTGATCCTGGACACGGTGACCCGCGGCCGCATCGAGGCCAAGCACATGGCCTATCTCGCGGTGCCCGCATTGCCGGGCGGCGACGGAGCCGGCGATCGGGGAGAGGCGCGATGAGCGCGGTTCCCGCCGCCGGGAAGTTCCCGGCCATCGCGGCCCGGTTGCGCCGCTGCGGCGGCCTGCTGGACCGGTATTTCGCATTCCATTCGCGCGGCAACGTCGCCCGCGCGACCGTGGCGGTCATGCTGCTGGGCGGCGTGGTGGCGCTGCTGATGGGGCAGGACGCCAACTGGGACCTGCGCAACTACCACCTCTACAACGGCTACGCGCTGCTGCACGGCCGACTGGCGCTGGACCTGGCGCCGGCGCAGATGCAGAGCTACTTCAGCCCGGTGCTGGACGTGTTCCATTACCTGCTGATGGCGCGGCTGCCGGCGCCATTGGGCGGGTTCGTGCTCGGCGCCCTGCACGGGCTGGCGTTCCTGCCGGTGGCGGGCATCGCCGCGCGGGCGCTGCAGGGGCAGCCGCAGCGGGCGAGGCTGGCGCCATTGCTGGGGTTGGCCGGCCTGTGCAGCAGCGCCTTCCTGTCCGAGTTCGGCGGCAGCATGGCGGACAACACCACCGCGCTGTTCGTGCTGGCGAGCCTGTATTTCGTGCTGTCGGCGCAACAGCGCCAGGCCGCAGCACCGCAGGCGGCGTTCGCGGTCTGGGCGCTGGCCGGAGCGCTGCTCGGCATCGCGGTCGCGCTGAAGCTGACCAATGCGATCTATGCGGTGGCATTGGGGCTGGCGGCGCTGTGCGCGGGCGGGCCGCTGCGGCGGCGCCTGCTCGGGGCCGGCATGCTGACGCTGGCCGCGCTCGTGGTGGCGGCGCTGCTGGCCGGGTGGTGGTACCTGCGGATGTGGCAGGTCTTCGGCAATCCCCTGTTCCCCCAGTTCAACGCCCTGTTCCAGGGGCCGTTGGCCGCGTCGATCTCGGTCGCCGACACCCGCTGGCTGCCCCGCGGCATCTGGGAGCACCTGACCTGGCCGCTGCAGTTCGCCGCCAATCCCCGGCGCGTCAGCGAGATCTGGCTGGTGCAGTGCATCTGGCCGCTGCTGTACGTGTCGGCACTGGCGGTGGCGTTGCGGCGCGTCGTGCGCGGTGCGGGCGCGGCACCGGCTTTCGCACCGGCCATGGGGGCCGTGCTGGCGTTCTTCGGCGTGGGCTACGTGCTGTGGCAGGGGATGTTCAGCATCCACCGCTACCTGGTCGCGCTGGAACTGTTGGCGCCGCTGCTGCTCTGGTTCTTCTGCCAGAAGCTGTTCGCCCCGGGCCGGGCGGCGAAATGGGGAGGATGGGCGGTCGGGTTGTGTGCGCTGGTGTCGCTGCTGGGCTGGAACGCCTGGGGGCATGAGCGCTGGGCGCGCGACGGATTCGCGGTGGAGGCACCGCCGATGCCGGAACCGGAGCGCAGCGTGGTGCTGCTGGTGGGCCTGGAGCCGCAGGCTTGGCGGCTGCCGCTGCTGCCGGGCCAAGCGCGCTACGCCAGCGTGGCGTCGAATTTCCCCGAGTCTCCGGCTTACCGCGCGCACCTGGCCGGCATGCTGGAACAGCGCGACCGGCACTTTGCGATGATCCCGGCGCATTCGGACAAGCTGGCGCTGCGCTTCGTGCGCATGAACGACTGGGCGCGGCGGCTGGGGCTGTCGCAAGGGCGCGGCTGCGAACGGCTGCGCTGGATGGCCGCACGGGTGCGCGGGCTGCGCTCGGCGGTGGAGGAGGCCGGGGACGGGCATTGCCGGCTGGTTCCCCGCTCCGGGGCGCCGTCCGATGCCGAAACATCCTCCCTGCAGGAGCGGGCAGTGGCGCAGGGGCAACTGGCAGGCTACGGGCTGGCGCTGGAGGAGGGCTCGTGCGTCGTGCTGGCCTCGCGCATCGGCCAGGGGCAATACCCCTACCAGTGGTGCCGGGTGGTGCCGCGGCGATAGGCCGGCGGCGGTGTCAGGGCAGCGCGAAGCCGGCCTGGCGCAGCAGCCGCGACAGCGCGATCAGCGGCAGGCCGACCAGGGCGGTCGGGTCCTGCGTATGGATGGCGTCGAACAGGGCGATGCCCAGGCCTTCGCACTTGAAGCTGCCGGCGCAGTCCAGCGGCAATTCGGCGGCGACGTAGCGCTTGATTTCATCGGCCTGCAGTGGGCGGAAGCGGACTTCGGTCACATCCGCCGCCTGCAGCTGCTCGTCGCCGCGGACCAGGCTCAGTGCGGTATGGAAGCGCACCGCCCGCCCGGACATCGCCGCCAGCTGGGCGTGGGCGCCGGCGATGTCGCCGGGCTTGCCGAGCGGCCGGCCGTCCAGTTCCGCCACCTGGTCCGAGCCGATCACCCAGGCGCCCGGTGCGCGCGCCGCCACCGCCGCCGCCTTGGCCTGCGCCAGGCGCCGCGCCAGTACCGCCGGCGCCTCGCCGGGCAGGGGCCGCTCGTCCACCTCCGGGCGGGCGCAGTCGAAGGGCAGGCGCAGGCGCTGCAGCAGTTCGCGCCGGTAGCGCGAGGTGGAGGCCAGGATCAGCGGCGTCATGCGGGAACTCTTTGGCGGCGTGGGCCGGAAGTCTGCGGCGGCCGGCGGCGGCGGGGCAAGCGCGGCATGGCAGGGATTTGACAGCGCGACGGGCGATCCTTAACATTCAGCGGCTTATGTCCGCGAACGTGCCCGAATTGCTGGATGCCTGGCGGATGGTCGCAGCGCGAAGGCGCTTCGACGGCCAGGTTCCCCTGGCCGAGATGACCCGCCTGCAGGGGCTTGTCGCCGATACCGAAGGCGAGTGCCGTTACGCACTGGAATTCGGCCGGGACGAGGTCTTGCGGGTATCCTATGTCGAACTGTCCATCGATACCGCGCTGCCGCTGGTCTGCCAGCGCAGCCTGCAGCGCTTCCTGCTGCCGGTGTCGCTGGTGCAGCGGCTGGGCCTGATCCGGGACGAGGCGGAGGAATCCGCGCTTCCCGCCGATTACGAGGCGCTGCTGGTGCCGGAAGACGGCAACCTGCGGCCGCTGGACCTGGTCGAGGACGAACTGGTGTTGATGGTGCCGGTGGTACCGC
The DNA here is from genome assembly GCF_026107455.2 of Xanthomonas chitinilytica. Taxonomy (GTDB): domain Bacteria; phylum Pseudomonadota; class Gammaproteobacteria; order Xanthomonadales; family Xanthomonadaceae; genus Stenotrophomonas; species Stenotrophomonas chitinilytica. The sequence continues at coordinate 109,225 of NZ_JAPCHY010000004.1, forward strand.
TGGCACCCGGGAGCGAGGCGGTCGAGAGCGACTGGCCGGCGACCGAGGAAGAACTGGGCAAGGCCAATCCGTTCGCGGCATTGGCGGCGCTGAAGAAACAATAGCGGCCGGGTATCGTCGGCGGCTGCGGCGAAAGCGAAAAGGTAGTGCCGGGCGCTGGCGTCCTGTGCGACGAAACGACGAAGTAAACGAACCGAGTTTGGAGCAATCCCATGGCTGTGCAGAAATCCCGTGTTACCCCGTCCCGCCGCGGCCAGCGCCGCTCGCATGACGCCCTGAGCGCCAAGCAGCTGTCCACCGACCCGACCACCGGCGAAGTGCATCTGCGTCACCACATCACCGCCGACGGTTTCTACCGCGGCAAGAAGGTGATCGCGACCAAGACCTCGGCCGTCGAAGAAGATTGATCCGTGAAGGCCGCCGCCCGGACGGGCGGCGGCCTTCGCTCCATTCTTCGGGGCTGCCGATACCGGCATCCCCCGCAACAGGAACCAGCATGAGCAAGCGGATCTACTCGAGGATCGCGGGCACCGGAAGCTATTTGCCCGAAAAGGTGTTGAGCAACGACGATCTGGCGAAGATGGTCGACACCAGCGACGAGTGGATCCAGACGCGCACTGGCATCCGCGAGCGGCACATCGCCGCCGACAGCGAGACCACCGGCGACCTGGCCTACAACGCCGCCGTGCGCGCGCTGGAAGCGGCCGGGATCGAAGCGTCCCAGCTGGACATGATCGTGGTGGGCACCACCACGCCAGACCTGATTTTCCCGTCCACCGCCTGCCTGGTGCAGGCGCGGCTGGGCGTGGCCGGCTGCCCGGCGTTCGACGTCAACGCGGCCTGTTCCGGCTTCCTGTTCGCGCTCGGCGTGGCCGACAAGTTCATCCGCTCCGGCGATGCCCGCCACGTGCTGGTGATCGGCGCCGAGACCCTGACCCGCATGGTGGACTGGAACGACCGCACCACCTGCGTGCTGTTCGGCGACGGCGCCGGCGCCGTCGTGCTCAAGGCCGACGAGGAAACCGGCATCCTCAGCACCCACCTGCATGCCGATGGCAGCAAGAAGGAACTGCTGTGGAACCCGGTCGGCGTCTCGACCGGCTTCAAGGACGGCAAGAACGGCGGCGGCACCATCAACATGAAGGGCAACGACGTGTTCAAGTACGCCGTCAAGGCGCTGGACTCGGTCGTCGACGAAACCCTCGAGGCCAACGGGCTGGACAAGTCCGACCTGGACTGGCTGATCCCGCACCAGGCCAACCTGCGCATCATCGAAGCCACCGCCAGGCGGCTGGAGATGTCGATGGACCAGGTGGTGGTCACCGTGGACAAGCACGGCAACACCTCTTCCGGCTCGGTGCCGCTGGCGCTGGACGCCGCCGTGCGTTCGGGCCGGGTGGAGCGCGGCCAACTGGTGCTGCTGGAAGCCTTCGGCGGCGGCTTCACCTGGGGTTCGGCGCTGCTGCGCTATTGATGCGGCCTTCGGCGGGGGCGGGGCTCCCGCCTGCCATGGCAGGCGCCATGGTCCCTGCCGCCAAGGAGTACCCGTCATGGCTGAACCCATCGTCATCGAGGGCCAGCGCGCCTGGCTCAAGCAGTACGGCGACAGCAGCCGTGCGCTGCTGTTGGCAATGCTCGACCTGTTCGCCAGCCGCCTGCGGCTGGGCGCGCTGCGACCGCCGCCGCACCATGGTGGCGGTGCCGCCCGCGATGTCGAATCGCGCCGGCTGGCGGAACTGCATTCCCAGGACGTGAACGTACCGCAGGTGATCGGCCGCGGCCGCGCCTCGCTGGTGTTGAGCGATACCGGCCGTTCGCTGGCCAGCTGCCTGCGCGAGGCCGACGAGGCCGGCTGCGATGCGCTGGTCGCGCGGGCGATCGCGGCGATCGCGACCGCCCATCGCCAGGGCGCCTACTTCGGCCAGCCGGTGCCGCGCAACATGACCTGGGATGGCCGCAGCATCGGCTTCATCGACTTCGAGGAGGATCCGCTCGAGGTGATGGACCTGGTGCAGGCACAGGCCCGCGACTGGCTGCTGTTCGGCTATGGCGTGGCCAAGTACTACGACCGTCGGCCCGAGGTGCTGCAGCGGATGCTGGCGCAGGCGCTGGAAGGCGCGCAGACGCCGGTGGTCGCGCACGCGCACGAAGTGACCGGGCGCCTGCAGCGGCTGGCGCGGCTCAGCCTGCGGCTGGGTCGCTCGGCCCGCGCGCTGGCGCATTCGATCCTGATCGTGCATGGCGCCACCACCCTCGGCCTGGCGCTGGTGATCACGGTCTGCGTGGACTGGTTCGCCGACGGCACCCTGGACCTGCTCGGCTTCCTGGCCTGAGCGGCAGTCGATGGCGGGAGCCGTCGCTGCATACGCGGCAGTACAGACGCAGGAGGGGTTTCGCCTTTATGATGCCCCGCTCGATTTTGCAGGCGAACGACGCGTGACCGAATCCACACTTGCCTTTGTCTTCCCCGGCCAGGGTTCCCAGTCGCTGGGCATGCTGGCCGAACTGGCCGAGCTGCACCCGCAGGTCCGTGCGACCTTCGACGAAGCCTCCGAAGGCGCTGGCGTGGACCTGTGGGCGCTGTCGCAGGGCGGCCCGGAGGAAATGCTCAACCGCACCGAATACACGCAGCCGGCATTGCTGGCCGCGGGCATCGCGGTGTGGCGGCTGTGGATCGGCGAACGCGTCCTGCGCCCGTCGGTGCTGGCCGGGCACAGCCTGGGCGAATACACCGCGCTGGTCGCGGCCGGCGCGCTGTCGCTGCGCGAGGGCGCGCACCTGGTGCGCCTGCGCGGGCAGCTGATGCAGGAGGCCGCGCCGGCCGGCGTCGGCGCGATGGCCGCGGTGCTGGGCGCCGAGGACGCGGTGGTGCAGGAAGTCTGCGAGCAGGCGTCGGGCAGCCAGGTGGTGGTCCCGGCCAACTACAACTCGCCCGGCCAGATCGTGATCGGCGGCGACGCCGCGGCGGTGGATCGCGCATTGGCGCTGCTGGCCGAGCGCGGCGTGCGCAAGGCGGTCAAGCTGGCGGTCAGCGTGCCGTCGCACACGCCGCTGATGCGCGAGGCGGCCAACCGCCTGGCCGAGGCCATGGCCGGCCTGGACTGGCGCGTGCCGGGCCTGCCGGTGGTGCAGAACGTCGATGCGCAGGTGCATGCCAGCGTCGATGCGATCCGCGACGCGCTGGTGCGCCAGCTGTACCTGCCGGTGCGCTGGACCGAGTGCGTGCAGGCGCTGGCCGCGCGCGGCGTCGTCCGCGTGGCCGAGTGCGGCCCGGGCAAGGTGCTGACCGGGCTGGTCAAGCGCATCGACAAGTCGCTGGAAGCCCGCTCGCTGGCCACGCCGGCCGAGTTCGGCGCCGCGCAGGACGAGTGGGTACATTGAACGAGCGGCGGCACGGCGCAGGCCGTGCCGCATTGCGCCCGGCGGCCTTGCGGCCTGCCGCCCGCCATTGAGGAAACACGCATGAGCAAGCCACTGCAGGGTGAAATCGCCCTCGTCACCGGTGCCAGCCGCGGCATCGGCGCCGCCATCGCCGACGAACTGGCCGCGCAGGGCGCGACCGTCATCGGCACCGCCACCACCGAGTCCGGTGCCGCCGCCATCGGCGAACGCCTGGCCGCCGTCGGTGGCCACGGCCGCGCGTTGAACGTCACCGAGCCCGGTGCGATCGAAGCGCTGATCGATGCCATCGGCAAGGAATTCGGCGCGGTCTCGATCCTGGTCAACAACGCCGGCATCACCCGCGACAACCTGCTGATGCGGATGAAGGACGAGGAATGGCAGGCGATCCTGGACACCAACCTGACCAGCGTCTACCGCAGCTCCAAGGCGGTGATGCGCGGCATGATGAAGGCGCGCAAGGGCCGCATCATCAACATCGCCTCGGTGATCGGCGTCACCGGCAACGCCGGGCAGGCCAACTACGCCGCCGCCAAGGCCGGCATCATCGCTTTCTCCAAGTCGCTGGCCAAGGAAATCGGCTCGCGCGGGGTCACCGTCAACGTGGTGGCGCCGGGCTTCATCGACACCGACATGACCAAGGCGCTGCCCGCCGAGTCCAGGGAGGCGCTGCTGCAGCAGATCGCCCTGGGCCGCCTGGGCGAACCCGCCGACATCGCACGTGCGGTGGCGTTCCTGGCCGGTCCTTCGGCCAGCTACATCACCGGCGAAACCCTGCATGTGAACGGCGGCATGTACATGCCGTAAGCATGCGGCGCAGGGACTGCGCCCAAGTGGCTGATCGGCCGGTGTTTTTGCAGCGATGCAAGGCCCGGGCGCTTTCCACTACACTATCCGAGCGGCCATCGCAGACCGATGGCGTTTATGAACCACCACTACTCCATCTGGAGCGATATCCAATGAGCACCATCGAAGAACGCGTCAAGAAAATCGTCGTCGAACAGCTTGGCGTCAAGGAAGAGGAAGTCACCACCAACGCATCGTTCGTCGATGACCTGGGTGCCGACTCGCTGGACACCGTCGAGCTGGTGATGGCGCTGGAAGAAGAGTTCGAGTGCGAGATCCCGGACGAAGAAGCCGAGAAGATCACCTCGGTCCAGCAGGCCATCGATTACGTCAAGGCCCACGTCAAGGCCTGATGCCAGCCTTGGACGCGGCCGGCGCCATCGCTCCGTCCGCGTTGCAAATCCATGGGGCCGCAGTTGCGGCCCTGTGCTTTTAAGCGTCAAACCCGCCCGTTCCGGGGTCAGGAGAATCTGCAATGAGTCGTCGCGTCGTCGTTACCGGCATGGGCATGGTGTCGCCGCTGGGCAATGATCTGGCCAGCAGTTGGGAAGGCATCGTCAATGGACGTTCGGGCATCGGCCCGATCACGCAAATCGATGCATCGCAGTTCACCACCAAGATCGCGGGCGAGGTCAAAGGCTTCGACATCACCGCCGAGAACCCGCTGTACGGCAAATACCAGGTGTCCGCCAAGGACGCCAAGAAAATGGATCCGTTCATCCATTACGGCCTGGGTGCCGCCTTCATGGCGCTGCACGATTCCGGGCTGGAGATCACCGAGGCCAATGCCGAACGCGTGGGCGCCATCATCGGCGCCGGCATCGGCGGCCTGCTCGGGATCGAGGAGCAGACCATCAAATTCCACGAGGGCGGCGCCCGCAAGATCTCGCCGTTCTACGTGCCCAGCACCATCATCAACATGCTGCCGGGCCAGCTGAGCATCATCACCGGGTTGAAGGGGCCGTCGTTCTCGGCGGTATCGGCCTGCGCCACCTCCAACCATTCCATCGGCACCGCGATGCGCATGATCCAGTACGGCGATGCCGACGTGATGATCGCCGGCGGCGCCGAGCGCGGTTCCTCGCCGACCGCCGTGGGCGGCTTCTGCGCGATGAAGGCCATGTCCACCCGCAACGACGACCCGACCCGCGCCTCGCGTCCGTGGGACAAGGAGCGCGACGGCTTCGTGCTCGGCGACGGTGCCGGCATCCTGGTGCTGGAGGAGTACGAGCATGCCAAGGCGCGCGGCGCCCGCATCTACGCGGAACTGGCCGGTTTCGGCGCCAGCTCCGACGCTTACCACATGACCGCGCCGAGCGAGAACGGCGAAGGCGCCGCGCGCTGCATGGTCGCGGCGATGAAGGACGCCGGCGTCGTCGCCGAGCAGATCGGCTACCTCAACGCACACGGCACCTCGACCCCGCTGGGCGACCTGGGCGAGACCATGGCGATGAAGACCGCGCTGGGCGAACACGCGTACAAGACCCTGGTCAGCTCGACCAAGTCGATGACCGGCCACCTGCTCGGCGCGGCCGGCGGCGTGGAAGCGATCTTCTCGGTGCTGGCGCTGCGCGACGGCATCGTCCCGCCGACCATCAACCTGGAAGAGCCGGGCGAAGGCTGCGACCTGGACTACGTGCCGAACGTGGCGCGCGAGAAGGCGGTGGACGTGGTCATGTCCAACGGCTTCGGCTTCGGAGGCACCAACGGCACGCTGGTGTTCAAGCGGATCTGACGCGTTCCGCGATGCCGACCAGGGCCGCCGTCATGGCGGCCTTGGTCTATCCGGGGCAGGGAAACCCGGCCCCGAGGCGGCCGCCTCGCCGCAGCGATGCGTTCCGGGGCCGTCGCCGGCCCGGCATGCCGCCATCGCGCCGCCGGCATGAGGGCCGGAGCGATGCCGTATACCATTCGCAGGCGGCGCGGCCGCCGGCCGTACCGAGCAATCCCGACATGACCGACCTGCACACTCTTTCCCTGCCAGCCACCGTCGATCTGCTGGCAGTGCAGCGTCATGCGCCGCAGCGGTATCCGCTGCTGATGGAATCCACCGCCTCGGGCACCGCGCAGGGGCGCTGGGACCTGTTGCTGATGGGCAACGGCGAATCGCTGGCGCTGGAGGCCGATGGCCGCGTCCGCGATGCGGGCGGGCAGGTGCAGGAAGGCGATTTCCTCGCCGCGCTGGACGCACACTGGCAGGCGGAGCGCTTGCCCCGCGACGCCGCCGGATTGCCGTTCCGCGGCGGCTGGGCGCTGCTGCTGGACTACGAACTGGCCGCGCAGATCGAACCGGTGCTGCAACTGCCGCGGCGCGACGACGGCTTGCCGGCGGCGCTGGCGCTGCGCTGCCCGGCGGCGATCCTGCGCGATCGCGTCGGCGGGCAATGCCTGGCCGTGTGCGAAAGCGCGCAGGCGCCGTTGCTGCAGACCTTGCTGGACGACATCGACGCGGCCAACGCGGCCCCGGCGTTGCCGGGCTGGCAGGCGCCGCTGCGGCTGGAGGAGGACGCGCCGCAGCGCTTCACCGCCGGCGTGGCGCAGGTGATCGACTACCTGCGCGCCGGCGACGTGTTCCAGGTGAACCTGTCGCGGCGCTGGGACGCGCGCTTCGCGCAGCCGCTGTCGCCGTTCGCCCTGTACGCGCGGCTGCGCGTGGCCAACCCGGCGCCGTTCGCCGGACTGTTCGTGGCGCAGGGCAGGGCCGTGGTCAGTTCCTCGCCGGAGCGGCTGGTGTCGGTGCATGGCGAGCTGGTGCAGACCCGGCCGATCGCCGGTACCCGTCCGCGCTTCGCCGGCGACGACGATGCCGCGCGCATCCGCGAACTGGTCGGCCATCCCAAGGAACGCGCCGAGCACGTGATGCTGATCGACCTGGAGCGCAACGACCTGGGGCGGATCTGCGCGCCGGGAACGGTCGAGGTCGACGAGCTGATGACGGTGGAGAGCTACGCGCACGTGCACCACATCGTCAGCAACGTGCGCGGCATCCTGCGCGAAGGCACCACGCCGGGACAGGTGATCGCCGCCACCTTCCCCGGCGGCACCATCACCGGCTGCCCCAAGGTGCGCTGCATGCAGATCATCGCCGAGCTGGAGCAGCAGGCGCGCGGCGCCTATACCGGTGCGTTCGGCTGGCTCAACCGCGACGGCGACATGGACCTGAACATCCTGATCCGCACCGCCGAAGTGGCGGGCGACACCGCGCGCTTCCGCACCGGCGCCGGCATCGTGGTGGACTCGCTGCCCGAGCGCGAGCTGGACGAGACCCGCGCCAAGGCGCGCGGGCTGCTGCGGGCGATGGAGCCATCGGCATGAATGGCGCGCTTGGCAGGCGGTGCGAGGCGCGGGGTATCCTGCGCGGCGGCGAAATCATTCGAGGTGACCATGGCGGGTGCTAAACGGGGCTGTCTGGCCGTGCTGGCGATGTTGCTGGTGCTGGCGTTGCTGGCGGCGGCCGTCGGTGCCTGGCTGTGGCAGCAGCAGCGCAGCTTCGCCGCGACGGCGTTGACGCCCGAGGCCCCGAGCGTGGTGATCGCCGCGGGCGATTCGTTCAATACGGTGCTGGGCAAGCTGCGCGCGGCCGGCGTGGACGAAGGCCACGACCTGCAATGGCAACTGCTGGCCCGCCAGCTCGATGCCGCGGGCAAGCTCAAGGTGGGCGAGTACGCACTGCAGCCGGCGCCCACGCCGCACGAACTGCTGCTGCGCATGCGCCAGGGCAGGGTGGTGCAGTACCGCGTCACCATCGTCGAAGGCTGGAACATCCGCCAGCTGCGCGCCGCGCTGCGCAACGCCACGCCACTGGTGCACGAGACCGGCGACCTGGACGATGCCGCGCTGATGGCGGCGCTGGGTTTCCCCGAGCAGCACCCGGAAGGCCGTTTCCTGCCGGAAACCTACGTCTACCAGCGCGGCGACAGCGACCTGGACGTGCTCAGGCGTGCGCACGCGGCGATGGAGAAGGAACTGGCCGCGGCCTGGGAGTCGCGCGCCGACGACCTGCCGCTGGATTCGCCCTACCAGTTGCTGACGCTGGCCTCGATCATCGAGAAGGAAACCGGGCTGGCCTCCGAACGGCCGCTGATCGCCGGGGTGTTCGCGCGCCGGCTCAGGCTGGGCATGCGCCTGCAGACCGACCCGACCGTGATCTACGGCATCGGCAGCGCCTACGACGGCAACATCCGCAAGATCCACCTCACCACCGACACGCCCTACAACACCTATACCCGCGCCGGGCTGACGCCGACCCCGATCGCCATGCCCGGGCGCGCGGCGCTGCAGGCGGCGGCCAACCCGGCGCCCGGCGACAGCCTGTACTTCGTCGCCGTCGGCGACGGCAGCGGCGCGCACGCGTTCTCGGCCACCTATGCCGAGCACAACGCCGCGGTCGCGCGCTACCTGCAGCGGTTGCGGCAGAACCGCGCCCGGGCGGAGCGGCCATGAGCGCGACGTTCGCCCCCTGGCAGCAGCGCGCCTACGACCAGACGGTGGCGGCGCTGGACGCCGGCCGGCTGGGGCACGGGCTGCTGATCTGCGGCCCGGCCGGGCTGGGCAAGCGCGCGGTGGCGCTGAAGCTGGCCGAACACGTGCTCGGTCGCGGCGACGAGGCCGCCGCCCGCCGCAGCCAGCAGCTGATCGCCGCCGGCACCCATCCTGACCTGCAGCTGGTGTCGTTCATCCCCAACAAATCCGGCGACAAGCTGCGTACCGAGATCGTGATCGAACAGGTGCGCGAGATTTCGCAGAAGCTGGCCCTCACCCCGCAGTACGGCGTGGCCCAGGTGGTGGTGGTGGACCCGGCCGACGCGATCAACCGCTCGGCCTGCAACGCGCTGCTCAAGACGCTGGAGGAGCCGGCGCCCGGCCGCTACCTGTGGCTGATCAGCTCCGATCCGGCGCGATTGCCGGCCACCATCCGCAGCCGCTGCCAGCGCCTGGAATTCAAGCTGCCGCCACGCGACGAGGCGATGGCCTGGCTGCTGGGCAACGGCCATGCGCAGGCCGCGGCGGGCGAGGCGCTGGATGCGGCGCGCGGCCATCCCGGCCTGGCCGACCAGTGGCTGCGCGAGGACGGCCTGGCGCTGCGGCGACAGGTGGCCAGCGACCTGGAGCAGGTCGGCAGCGGCCGCGTCGGCGTGGTCGAACTGGCGCAGCGCTGGACCGGCGACGAGCACGCCGACCTGCGCCTGCGCCATGCGGCCGACCTGGCGCTGGCGCAGGCGGCGGCCGATGGCTTGACCGATCCGGCGCGATTGCACAAGCTGGCCGCCTGGTTCGATGCCGCCAACCGTACCCGTGACCTGCTGCGTACCACGATCCGCGCCGACCTGGCGGTGGTGGAACTGCTGCTGGCCTGGACGACCGTGGCGAGCGAGCGGCAATCCAAGGGGAACATCCGATGAGTGCGACGAACGCCCGCCAGGGCATCCTGTCCCTGGCGGTCAAGGACAAGGCCGCCCTGTATGCGGCCTACATGCCGTTCGTGAAGAACGGCGGCATCTTCGTGCCGACGCCCAAGCGCTACTTCCTCGGCGACGAGGTCTTCCTGCTGTTGACCCTGCCCGATTCCAGCGAGCGCCAGCCGGTGGCCGGCAAGGTGATCTGGGTGACCCCGGCCGGCGCGCAGGGCAACCGCACTGCGGGCATCGGCGTGCAGCTGGCCGACGGCAACGAGGGCGAGGCGATCCGCAACAAGATCGAGACGCTGCTGGCCGGTACCCTGACCGCCGACAAGCCGACCCAGACGATGTGAAGATTTTTTGCGTGGATCCGTTGACGCCAGCGCTAGCCGCCCTATAATGAGCGGCTCGCAACACGGGCGGTTAGCTCAGCGGTAGAGCATTGCCTTCACACGGCAAGGGTCGCAGGTTCGATCCCTGCACCGCCCACCAGCGAATCCAGAAGAAACCGGCCCAGCGCCGGTTTTTTCGTTTCCGTGCAGGCGCGCCGCGATACGGCCGCAAGGTATCTTTCCGCCAGGCCGGCGCCATTGGCCGGAATCCCGAGGACACCTCCCGATGACGATCCTGCTGCTTCCCGTTGCGTTCGGTTCCGCCCGCCGGCTCCCGCCGGCCTTCGACGGCGGAACCGTGCGCGGGTGGCATTGATGGTGGCGCAGGGGAGGCGGGCCGGTGGCCTGCGTCGGATCCTGCGCGGCATCGGCTGCGGCGCGCTGGCACTGTGCTGCGTGCTGGTCGCGGTGTGGGGCGCCGGCGCGCTGTGGTTCCAGTTGCCGGGCGGGCCGCTGCTGCGCGGCCTGGCCATCGTGCCGTGGAGCGTGGCCGCGGCGCTGGCGTTGCGCGCCTGCCTGCGGCCGTGCCGGCGCTGGCCGGCGCTGCTGGTATATGCCGGGCTGCTGGTGGCGATGCTCGGCTGGTGGACGACGATCCTTCCTTCGCAGGACCGGCAATGGGCCGACGACGTGGCGCAGCCGCTGCGCGCGCAGGTGCAGGGCCGGCAGGTGGTGATCGACAACGTGCGCGACTTCCACTGGCGCAGCAACAGCGACTACGACATCCGCTGGGAGCGCCGCGAGTACGATCTCGACCGGCTGGTGTCGGCCGACCTGATCCTGTCCTACTGGATGGGCCCGGCCATCGCCCACACGCTGGTGTCGTTCGGTTTCGACGACGGCCGCCAGCTGGTGTTCTCGCTGGAGATCCGCAAGGAGCGCGGCGAATCGTTCTCGGCCATCGGCGGCTTCTTCCGCCAGTTCGAGGCGGTGCTGGTGGCGGCCGACGAACGCGACATCGTGCGGGTGCGCAGCAACGTCCGCGGCGAGGACGTCTATCTCTACCGGCTGCAGGGGCTGTCGCAGCCCGAGCTGCAGGAGCTGCTGCTGTCCTACCTGCAGCAGGCCGACGAGCTGCGGCGCGAGCCGCGTTTCTACAACACCCTGACCAGCAACTGCACCACGGTCGTGTTCGAGCTGGTGCGGCGGATCGCGCCGGGGTTGCCGCTGGACTACCGGTTGCTGCTGTCGGGTTACCTGGCCGAGTACGCGCACGACGCCAAGGGACTGGTGCCCGGCTACGATTTCGCCACGCTCAAGGCGCGCGGCCGCATCACCGACCGCGCCCGCGCCGCGGGCGATGCGGACGATTTCAGCCGCGCCATCCGGCGCGGCGTTCCCGGTATCGAGCAAGGAAGCCCGCGATGATCGAACGATTCCCGCGCATGGCGCGCATCGCGCCGCCCTGGCTGCTGCTGTTGTCGACGCTGCTGCTCGGCGGCTGCGCGATGGTGACGGTGAAGCCGGTGGCTTCCGCCGACTACATGGCGGTGAAGCGCGGCGACGTGCTCACCACCCAGCGGCTCAGCAATGCCGCGCAGGAAGCGCTGAGCGTCATCGGGCTGGATGCCGGGCAGTGCCGCAAGGACCTGCCGCACTGCCTGCAGGCGCTGTCCGATACCGACGGACTGGGCCAGGAGCAGCAGCTGGCGACACTGGCCGAACTGTGGACGCAGACCGCGCTGGCGCTGACGCCCAAGGACAAGGACCGCGAGCGGCTGCCGTTGTCCGAGGCGGCGCTGGACGCCTGGCTGGAGGCGGCCCGGTACGCCTATGCCTACCTGTTCTTCAGCGGGCGCACGCCGGCCGAGCGCGCGTTCGAGGAACGGCAGACGCAGGTGCGCGACTACTACAACTACGCCGCCGACCAGGCCGCCGCGGCGGTGTTCCAGCGCAGCCGCCAGCGGGCGCTCCAGGGCGAGGACCTGGAGCAGCCGGTGCGCAACGGCAACTGGACCCTCGCCGTCGATTTCGGCCAGCTGCGCCTGAACAGCATCCCGCGGCGGCTGGTCTCGGCCTCGGCGATCGGTTTCGCGGGCATGCGCAGCACCTACCGGCGCGACGGTTTCGGCGCCGAACTGGTGGTGGAGATGGAGCCGCCGTCGCTGGCGGTGCCGGTCGACGCCGAAGGCGGGGCGGACAAGGCACCGGTGTTCAGCGAGATGCCGTCCATCGCCGCCACCGCGCTGCTGCGTTTCAGCGGCGACACGCTGCAGGAAGTGCTCGATACCCGCGAGGTGGTGATCGAGGCCTACGAGCCCGAGCGCACCGCCAGCGTGGACCTGCACGGCCAGCGCGTGCCGCTGGCGGCCAACTTCACCGCCGCCTACGGCCTGTGGCTGGCGCAGTCGGGCTTCGCCACGCAATCGCTGCGCACCCTGTTCGGCCGCGGCGAAGGCATCCGCGAGCCGCACATCTACCTGATGCAGCCCTACGACCCGGACCGCCGCATCATCTTCATGCTGCACGGCCTGGCCAGCAGTCCGGAGGCCTGGGTCAACGTCGCCAACGAGGTGATGGGCGACCCGGTGCTGCGCGAGCATTTCCAGGTGTGGCAGGTGTACTACCCGACCAATGCGCCGGTCGCGCTGAACCGCTACGAGATCGACAACGCGCTCGACGCCACGCTCAGGCACTTCGACCCGGGCGGCCGGGCGCCGGCCTCGCGCGACATGGTGCTGATCGGCCACAGCATGGGCGGGGTGCTGGCGCGGCTGCTGGTGACCTCCTCCGGCGAGCAGCTGTGGGACGGCCTGCTGCAGCGCTACCAGCTCAGCGGCGAGCGCCTGCAGCGGGTGCGGGCCAAGCTCGGCCCGCTGCTGCACTTCGAGGCGCGGCCGACGGTGGAGCGGGCGATCTTCATCGCTGCCCCGCATCGCGGCACCGATGCCGCCGGCAACCGGCTGGGGCGGATGATCGGCAAGCTGGTGCGGTTGCCGGTGACCATCCTGGGCAAGTTCGGGGACGTGTTCGAGATGCTGGTGGACCCTGCCGGGGCGCAGGAGGAAAAGGCGGAGAAGCCGCGCATTCCCAACAGCATCGACAACCTGAAATCGAGCGACCCGTTCGTCCGGGCGTCGTCGCAGCTGCCGATCATGCCCGGGCTGAAGTACCACTCGATCATCGCGCAGCGGAAGCCGGAAGTACCGTTGGCCGATTCCGACGACGGGCTGGTGCCCTACTGGAGCGCGCACCTGGATGGCGCGCTGTCGGAGAAGGTGATCGTCTCCGGGCACAGCGTGCAGGAAACGCCGCAGGCGATCCTGGAGATCCGCCGCATCCTGCACCTGGACCTGGCCGAACGGGAAGGCGCGCGCTGAGCGCGGCGCCTCAGACGCGCCGCGCCACCCACAGCGCCATCAGCGCCAGGGCGCCGGCGATGGCGAAGTTCAGCAGGTAGCCCAGCCAGACCGCATGCGCCAGCAGCCAGGCGAACAGCGAGCCGCTGACCGCCAGGGTGGTGGCCACCGCGATCGCCTCGCTCAACTGCAGCGCCGAGCTGTTGCGGCCCTGCTGCGCGGGCGGCGACAGCGACAGCGTCAGCACCGACAGGCTCGGGTAGACCAGGCCCATGCCCAGCCCGGTCAGGACCCAGCCGGCGATGGCGACGGCCACCGGCACCGCGGCGATCATCGCCAGCCCGGTCAGGCCGATGCCCGCGGCCATGGCCAGGGCGCCGGTCTGCAGCAGTTGCCGGCGCGACCAGCCGCGGCGGGTGTGTCCCTGGTACCAGGAGCCGGCGGCCCAGCCCAGCGCACCGACGCTCAGCGCCACCCCGGCCAGCCAGGGCGACAGCCCGCGTTCGCGCGACAGCAGCAGCGGCAGGAACGCCTCGCAGCCGAAGAAGGCGGCCCCGGCGAGGCCGCGCAGCGCGATCACGCTGGGCAGGCCGCGGCGCAGCCGCAGGGTGCCGGCCGGCAGCAGTTTCCAGCTGCACAGGCCCAGCAGGGCCGCCGCCGGCAGCAGCAGCGGCACTGCGATGGCGCCATGCATCTGGCCGCCTGCGTACAGCAGCAGGATGCCGATCGAGGCGCCGATGGCCCAGAGTACGGTGCGGTCCAGCACCGCACCGCGCGGGTCCTCGGCCGCCAGCCTGCGCACGGTGGGGCGCAGCAGCAGTGCGGCGGGGATCGCCAGCATCGGCACCGCCAGGAACACCCAGCGCCAGCCCACGTGCTGCACGATCAGCCCGGCCAGCGTCGGCCCGAGCAGCGAGGGCAGCACCCAGGCGGCCGAGAACGCGGCGAAGATGCGTGGCCGCAACGCTTCGGGATACAGCCGCGCCACCACCACGTACAGGGTCACGAAGAGGGTGCCGGCGCCCAGCCCCTGCAGCAGGCGCCCGCCGATCAGGGTCGGCATGTCCGGCGCCAGCCCGGCCAGCAACAGCCCGGCGACGAAGCAGGCCAGCCCGGTCCACAGTGGCTGGGCCGGGCCGCGGGCATCGCTCCAGCGGCCGGCCAGGGTCATGCCGATCACGCTGGTGGCCAGGGTGCCGCCGAAGGCGAAGGCATACAGCCGCAGGCCGTCGAGTTCGCGCGCCACGGTGGGCATGGCGGTGGCCACCGCCAGCGCTTCGAACGCGATCAGCGAGACCAGCGCCACCATGCCCAGGGTGGCGGCGCGGAAGGACGGCGAAAGCACCGAGCCGACCGGAGGAACGGCGGCGGGGGAAGAGGCGGCGTGCGATGTCATGGAGCTTCCAGCGGAGGACGGAACGCGGACGACGGCGGCGCGACACTTGTGCCGGTCGTGGCAGGCGCGCAGCATGTTTCCTCAACCTATGTCGAGGTCAAGCGTGGATGATGCAGGAAATGAGCGTGGGCGAGGTGGCGCGGCGTAGCGGGGTGGCGGTGTCCGCGTTGCATTTCTACGAGAAGAAAGGGCTGATCCGCAGCCTGCGCACCGCCGGCAACCAGCGCCGCTATGGGCGCGACGTGCTGCGGCGGCTGGCCGTTATCCGGGTGGCGCAGCGGGTGGGCGTTCCGCTGGAGGCGGTGCTGCGCGCGTTCGGCACCTTGCCCGAGCAGCGCACGCCGACCCGCGCCGACTGGGCGCGGCTGTCGGCCGCCTGGCGCCGCGAGCTGGACGAGCGCATCGTCCAGCTGCAGTTGCTGCGCGACCAGCTCACCGACTGCATCGGCTGCGGCTGCCTGTCGCTGCAGCGCTGCCGGCTCAGCAACCCGGGCGATGCACTGGGCGAGCTCGGCGACGGCCCGCAACGCTGGCGCAAGTAGGCGCCGCGGCACGGCCTGCCGGACGCGGGCGCCGCAAGCGCGGACCTGTGCGCCAGCGGTCCGTTGGTGATCTTGCGGGCGTGCCTGCACGAGGGTGGAAGCGGACGATCCGGGGCGCCCGCCTGGTCGCCGACGATGGAGCGTGTGCGGAGCATGCGCCGGCCGTGCCGGGTTCCCGGCGGGCGACATCCACCGTCCGCATCCGGCCCCTGGGCCGGCTCCGTGGACGGACTCGTCTTGCGGGAACGACCGTCATCGCAGCCAGGGCCTCTTCCCCGATGCATGCGGTGCGAAGACCGCCCGCATTCGTCCCGGCGAGATCGCGGGCAACGCCTCAGAAATTGCGCTGGAACTTCACGCTGCCGCCGCCGTTGGCCGATTGCACCTGCAGGTCGAAACGCAGGGTGTCGTGCCGGCTGATCCGTACCAGGCCGACATGGTCGGCATAGCTGCCGGTGCGCACCGTGCGCAGCACGATCTGCTGGCGGCGCCCGGACAGGTCCACCGCGGTGGCGGTCACGGCGCCGTCGGCGGGCAGTTCGGCGCCCTGGCGCAGTTCGCGCAGCGCCACCACCAGCAGCGCCTGGCCGGCATCGCGCGGCACGCCGTAACTGCGGGCGACCGCCGGGTTCATCGCCAGGGTCGGCAGCACGTTGTAGTGCACGCGCAGTGCGCCGAAGTCGGAATGGCTGGGTTCCGCCGCCAGCACCGTTGCCGGGCGCGGGGTCTCGCTGCCGGAACAGCCGCCGAGCAGCGCCATCGCCAACATGCAGGCCGGCGGCAGGGCGGAGGGCAGGCGCATCGCCGGCTCAGTCGTTGGCGGCCGACAGCTCGCGCCCGCGTTGCGCGGCCGCGGCGATGGCACGGGCGGTCAGCGCTTCCAGGCCGCCGGCCTGGAAGGTCTCGATGGCGGCCTGGGTGGTGCCGCCGGGCGAGGTGACGCGGCGGCGCAGTTCGGCCGGCGCCTCGCCGGCCTCGGTCAGCATGCGCGCCGCACCGAGCACGGTCTCCAGCACCAGGGTGCGCGCGGCTTCGGCCGGCAGCCCCTGCTCCAGTGCCGCGGCTTCCATCGCCTCGGCCAGCAGGAACACGTAGGCCGGGCCGCTGCCGGAGACGGCGGTGACCGCGTCCATGCTCGCCTCGTCCTCGATCCACACCGTGCGCCCGGCGCTGGCCAGTACCTGTCCGGCCTGCGTGCGTTGGGCCGGCGCGACCCGCGGATTGGCGAACAGGCCGGTGACGCCGGCGCCGAGCAGGGCCGGGGTGTTGGGCATGGCGCGCACCACGGACTGGCCGCCGCCGAGCCAGCGGTCGAGCTGGCCGGCGGTGATGCCGGCGGCGATCGACAGCACCAGCGGATGCCGCCCCTGCGCGGTGGCGGCCAGCGCGGCGCAGACCTCGCGCATCACCTGCGGTTTCACCGCCAGCACCCACAACGCCGCGTCCCGCACGGCGTCGCCGGCATCGGCGAAGGTACCCACGCCGAAGTCCCGTTGCAGCGCGTCGCGCAGTGCGGCCACCGGTTCGGCCACGCGGATCGCGCTGCCGGGCGTGCCCTGGCGGACCAGCCCGGCGATCAGGCTGCGGGCCATGTTGCCGCCGCCGATGAAGGCGATCGTCGGGGTCGGGGCGGAAGCCGGATTGTTCATCGTTTGCCTCGTCGTGGCGCGCCTGCGGCAGGCGCGGCGGAATCAGGGGGAAGGGCGCTCGCCGAACAGCGCGGTGCCCACGCGGACCATGGTCGCGCCTTCGGCGATGGCCAGGGCGAAATCCCCGCTCATCCCCATCGACAGCGTATCGACATGGGGGTGCGCGACGGCCAGCGTTTCGAACAGCGCATGCATGCGGCTGAATGCGGCGCGCCGGCGTGCCGGGTCCGGATACGGCGCCGGGATGGCCATCAGCCCGCGCAGGCGCAGGCGCGGTTCGGCGGCGATGGCGGCCGCCAGCGCCGCCACCTCTTCAGGACGGCAGCCGTGCTTGCTGTCCTCGTCGTCGATGTCGACCTGGACCAGCACGTTCAGCGGCGCGCGCCCGGCGGGGCGGTGACGCGCCAGTGCCGCCACCAGCTTGGGCCGGTCCACGCTCTGCACCCAGTCGAACAGCTGCGCGGCCTGCTCGGCCTTGTTGGATTGCAGGTGGCCGATCAGATGCCACTCCAGGCCCAGGCCGGACAGTTCGGCGATCTTGGCCGCCGCTTCCTGCACGTAGTTCTCGCCGAACGCGCGCTGCCCCTGCGCCGCGAGCGCGGCCACCGCCGCCGCCGGCTGGGTCTTGGACACCGCCAGCAGGCGTGCCGGTGGCCGCCCGGCGGCACGGGCGGCGTTGTCCATGTCCGTAAGAATCTGGTGGAGGGATGCGGCCGGCAAAAGGAGCATTCCAGTCGTGGGAAGGAGGCTATACTGCGGCCTGGGGAAAAATCCTTCCAGTCGCAGCAAGGGGAGCAGCAGCGTATGGATATCGCTGAACTATTGGCGTTTTCGGTCAAGAACAAGGCATCGGACCTGCACCTGTCTGCAGGCCTGCCGCCGATGATCCGTGTCGACGGCGATGTCCGTCGCATCAACATCCCGGCGCTCGACCACAAGCAGGTGCACGCGCTCGTGTACGACATCATGTCGGACAAACAGCGCCGCGACTACGAGGAGTTCCTCGAGGTCGACTTCTCGTTCGAGATCCCGTCGCTGGCGCGCTTCCGCGTCAACGCGTTCAACCAGAACCGCGGCGCCGGTGCGGTGTTCCGTACCATTCCGTCCGAGGTGCTGACGCTGGAGGACCTGGCCTGCCCGCCGATCTTCCGCGAACTGATCCAGCAGCCGCAGGGCCTGATCCTGGTGACCGGTCCGACCGGCTCGGGCAAGTCGACCACGCTGGCGGCGATGATCGACCACATCAACAAGAACGAGTACGGGCACATCCTCACCGTCGAGGACCCGATCGAGTTCGTGCATACCTCGCAGAAGTGCCTGATCAACCAGCGCGAGGTGCACCGCGACACCCACGGCTTCAACGAGGCGCTGCGCTCGGCGCTGCGCGAGGACCCGGACATCATCCTGGTCGGCGAGTTGCGCGACCTGGAGACCATCCGCCTGGCGCTGACCGCCGCGGAAACCGGGCACCTGGTGTTCGGCACCCTGCATACCAGCTCGGCGGCCAAGACCATCGACCGCATCATCGACGTGTTCCCGGCCGGCGAGAAGCCGATGGTGCGCTCGATGCTGTCCGAGTCGCTGCGCGCGGTGATCTCGCAGGCGCTGCTGAAGAAGGTCGGCGGCGGCCGCACCGCGGCCTGGGAAATCATGGTCGGCACCCCGGCCATCCGCAACCTGATCCGCGAGGACAAGGTGGCGCAGATGTACTCGGCGATCCAGACCGGCCAGCAGATGGGCATGATGACGCTCGACCAGCACCTGCAGGACCTGGTCAAGCGCAGCCTGATCACCCGCAACCAGGCCCGCGAGTACGCCAAGGACAAGCGCCTGTTCGAATGACCGGCACGGGCATGCCGCTGCCGGCGGCCGTCATGCGCGGCAGGGGGCCGCGCACGACGGCGTCGCCACAGGCCCTCCATTCCAGCACCGCATTATCCGGAGCAAAGCCATGAGCACCATCGACTTCACCTCGTTCCTCAAGCTGATGGCGCACCAGAAGGCGTCGGACCTGTTCATCACCTCGGGCATGCCGCCGTCGATGAAGGTGCACGGCAAGATCACGCCGATCACGCAGACGCCGCTGACCCCGCAGCAGAGCCGCGACATGGTCCTCAACGTGATGACCCCGGCCCAGCGCGAGGAGTTCGAGAAGACCCACGAGTGCAACTTCGCCATCGGCGTGGCCGGCGTCGGCCGCTTCCGCGTCTCCTGCTTCTACCAGCGCAACCAGGTGGGCATGGTGCTGCGCCGGATCGAGACCCGGATCCCGACGGTGGAGGAGCTGAACCTGCCGCCGGTGATCAAGACCCTGGCGATGACCAAGCGCGGCATCATCATCTTCGTCGGCGCCACCGGCACCGGCAAGTCGACCTCGCTGGCGGCGATGATCGGCTACCGCAACCAGAACTCGACCGGGCACATCATCACCATCGAGGACCCGATCGAATTCGTGCACAAGCACGAGGGCTGCATCATCACCCAGCGCGAGGTCGGCATCGACACCGACAGCTGGGAGAACGCGCTGAAGAACACCCTGCGCCAGGCCCCGGACGTGATCATGATCGGCGAGGTGCGCACCCGCGAGGGCATGGACCACGCCATCGCCTTCGCCGAAACCGGCCACCTGGTGCTGTGCACGCTGCATGCCAACAACGCCAACCAGGCGATGGACCGCATCATCAACTTCTTCCCGGAAGACCGCCGCAACCAGCTGCTGATGGACCTGTCGCTCAACCTCAAGGGCGTGGTGGCGCAGCAGCTGATCCCGACCCCGGACGGCAAGGGCCGCCGCGTGGCGATGGAGATCATGCTCGGCACGCCGCTGGTGCAGGACTACATCCGCGACGGCGAGATCCACAAGCTCAAGGAAGTGATGAAGGAATCCGTGCAGCTGGGCATGAAGACCTTCGACCAGAGCCTGTTCGAGCTGTACCAGGCCGGCGAGATCAGCTACGAGGACGCGCTGCGCTACGCCGACTCGCAGAACGAGGTGCGCCTGCGCATCAAGCTCTCGCAGGGCGGCGACGCCAAGACCCTGGCGCAGGGCCTGGACGGGGTGGAGATCGCCGAGGTCCGGTGACGTCCCACCCTGTTGGCGGAAGATGCAGGCCCGGTCGACGACCGGGCCTTTTTCTTGGTCATTCATCCAGGCACGGAGAGGGCAGCCGATGTCCCCCTGTCGCGACCGACGTCGCTCCTGCCCCGTAGGAGCGGCGTCGGTCGCGAGCTTTCCGCGCAGCAACACGGCGGCCCTGGAATGCGCTCCTTCCTCGGATGCGGGAAGAACCTTTTCCCGCGCGTTTTCGCTTGGGCGGGAAGCCCGCAGGTTCGGCCCGTGGCGCGCTGGGGCTGGGCTGGCGCACGCGGGCGATCCCGGATTCCACGCCCTCCCGGCGACTTCGACGGGCGATGCCGCGTCGGCAAGGTGGCAAAAATAGTTGCATTTGTATCTAATTGCCGTCCCCCACAATCTTCCCCAGTCCCCCATGACTGCTCCTGTCTCCGATCCTGTCGGCGGTTCGCCCGTGGCCGACGGTCACCTCGTCACTGCCGGTCCGTTGACCCCGCCGCCCGACAGTGCCGGCACCGTCGCCGACCAGAAGGCCCTGCGCCATTCCGTCGCCGAGGACGTGCAGGGCATGGTGCTGGCCACGCTGGTGGCCTCGCTGGGGCTGTCGGTGTTCGCCCAGGGCGGGCTGATGATCGGCGGCATGGCCGGGGTGGCGTTCCTGGTGCACTACGCGCTGGAGTGGAACTTCGGCCTGGTGTTCGTGCTGGTCAACGTGCCGTTCTACTGGCTGGCGGTGCGGCGCATGGGCTGGGAGTTCACCCTCAAGACCCTGGCCGCGGTGACCGCCTGCGGCGTGCTGACCGACCTGTTGCCGCGCTGGGTGGCCTACTCGACGATGGCGCCGCTGTATTCGGCCATCGTCGGCGGCGCGCTGGCCGGATTGGGGATGCTGTTCTTCATCCGCCACCGCGCCAGCCTGGGCGGGATCGGCGTGCTGGCGGTCTATCTGCAGCGCAGCCGCGGCTGGAGCGCCGGCAAGGTGCAGATGGCGTTCGATACCGTGTTGATGGTCGCCGCCTGTTTCGTGCTGTCGCCGCTCAACGTGCTGTATTCGGCGCTGGGCGCGGTGGTGCTGAGCCTGGTGTTGATGTTCAACCACCGGCCCGGCCGCTACATGGGCGTCTGAGCCGGGCGTGGCGGCGCCGGAGGCTCAGCCGGCGCCGGCGGGAACGATTTCCACCCGGTGCAGGCGGCGTTCGCTGCGCAGCTCCAGGCTGGTGGCCTGTTCGCCGGGCGCGTCGAACAGCCACAGCTGGCAGCAGTTCTCGTAGGACGCCATGTAGCTGCTGCGGAAGGCCACCAGGCTGGCGCCGAGGCAGCGTCCGCCGCTTTCGACCCGCATGTCGGCCACGAAATCGAAGGTGTAGTGCCCGGCGAAGCGCCACGGCCATTGCCAGCGGGTGTCCCCGTCGATTGCGGAGTCGGCGGGAACGGGACAGCGCTGCCCGGGATCGGGGGCGATCTGCCTGCCATCGTCGTCGAACTGCAGCAGTGCCAGCTGGCGCTCGATCGCGGCGAGCAGTTGCCGGTCCTGCAGGATCGCGCGCTGTGCTTCGTCCGCGGGCGGACTTTCGCCGGCCGGCGCGGCCAGGCGGTGCCGGTGGCGGTAGTCGATGCGCAGCGCATGGGAGGGCGTGCGTTCGGCCGGATCGGCGGACAGTGGGCGGTCGAGGGTGAGCAGGTCGCCGTGGTAGTCGCCGTCGCGGTAGCCGACATGGCGCCGGCCGTCGATGCGCAGGAAATACACCGCCTGGTCGCCGCCGCGGCCGTTGATCGAGTAGCTGCGCGGGCCCTCCGTCCCGTCGCTGCCGGCGAACACGAAGGTGTCGCCGTGGCGGCGGCCGACCTCGATGGTGGAAAACAGCCCGGTGCCGCCGCTGTAGTAGGACAGCAGCAGGTCGTTGTGGCCGTCGTCGTCCAGGTCGGCCAGCGCCAGCGACAGGCCGCCCAGTTCCACCGGCCGCTCGCGTTGCGGGTCGTCCGCCTGCAGGAAATGCAGCACCGCTTCCCAGTCGGCCGGGGCGACATGCTGCGGCCGCGCCGGCGGTGTTGGGGCAGCATCGGCATCTGGCTCCACCGGCAGTTCGAACCAGTGCAGCGTTTCGTCCTGATAGCGCGCCAGCACCTTGTCGATGGGCATGGGCTCGTCGATCGGCTGCGCCGCGATCTCGCCGCGCAGGCGTTCGAGGACGTCGTCGAGCGTGGCGGCATGGGCGCCGGCGACGGGGACGGACAGCGCAAGGAAAAACAGCAGGCGCGGGAGCATGGCGGGTGCTTGCCGGCGCGGAATCAACGCCGCATCCAGTGCGGGTCGAGCCGGCAGATGACGTGGTAGACCGGGCAGCGCTCGTGGTGCGCGCCGGGCAGGTAGCCCAGGCTCATCAGGAACTCGCCGGTGATCTCGCCGCCGGTGAAGCGGAAGGTCTTCTTGAACAGCTTCACCCAGCCCGGCTTGTCCAGCGGGTGGTGCGCATCGAGCCAGGCGGCGAAACTGCCGTGGCTGTGCCGCAGCTGCTGGATGACCTGGGCATTGTGGATGGCGGCCTGCACCTTGAGCCGGTTGCGGATGATGCCGGCATCGTCCAGCAGGCGCGCCACGTCCGCCTCGCCGTAGCCGGCCACCGCGTCGACGTCGAAGCCGCTGTAGGCGCGGCGGAAGTTGTCGCGCTTGCGCAGGATGGTTTCCCAGCTCAGTCCGGCCTGGTTGATTTCCAGCACCAGCCGCTCGAACAGTTCGGCTTCCTCGCGCTGCGGAAAGCCGTATTCGGTGTCGTGGTAGCTGCCATGGACCGGATGGCCGGGGGCGAAGTCGCAGTAGTTGCTCATGCGGGTTGCCGAGGTGGAGGGATGGGCATTGCCGGCGCGCGTGCGGCCGGTACGGATGCCGTCCCCGATTATCGCAGCGTGGCGGCTTCATCACCGCGCAGACGATAGAATGGCGGCATGTCCGCGCTTTCCACCCAACTCGCCAACCACCTGCTGGTCGCGCTGCCGTCGCTGGCCGACCCGAACTTCGCGCGCAGCGTGGCGCTGATCTGCCAGCACGATGGCGATGGCGCGATGGGCGTGGTGGTCAACCAGCCCTCGGACTACACGCTGGGCGAGGTGCTGTCGCAGATGGACATCCATACCGACGACGCCACGCTGCGCGGCCGCCCGGTGCTCAATGGCGGGCCGGTGCATCCGGAGCGCGGCTTCGTGATCCACGACGATGCGCGCGCCTGGGATTCCAGCCTGGAAGTCGGCGGCGGCCTGTACCTGACCACCTCGCGCGACATCCTCGAAGCGATGGCGCATGGCGACGGCCCGCGCAACGCGCTGGTGGCGCTGGGCTGCGCCGGCTGGGGCGCCGGGCAGCTGGAGCACGAACTGGCCGAGAACAGCTGGCTGACGGTGCCGGCCGACGGCGGACTGCTGTTCGAGCTGCCGCTGGAAAGCCGCTGGCAGAGCGCGGCCGCACGCATCGGCGTGGACCTGTTCCGGCTCACGGACTACAGCGGGCATGCCTGAGGCCGTGCTTCGCCGCGATGCCACGGTGCTCGGCTTCGACGTCGGCTCGCGCCGCATCGGCGTGGCCATCGGCAGCGCGTTCGGCGTCAGTGCGCGGGCGGTGGCGGTGGTCGACGTGCATGGCAACGGCCCGGACTGGGCCGCGCTGGACCGCCTGCACAAGGAATGGCGTCCGGGCGGCCTGGTGGTCGGCGACCCGTTGACCCTGGAGGGCGAGGACCAGCCCAACCGCAAGCGCGCCCATGCCTTCGCCCGCCAGCTGCGGCAGCGCTACCAGCTGCCGGTGGTGCTGGTGGACGAGCGCTCCAGCTCGGTCGAGGCCGCCCGCCGCTTCGCGGTCGAGCGCGCCGAAGGCCGCAAGCGCCGCCGCGACGCGGCCAACCTCGACGCCGTGGCCGCCGCGGTGATCGTCGAACGCTGGCTGTCGGCGCCGGACGACGCCACCCCCATTTCCTGACCTGTACCGAACCCCGCCATGACCGCATCGCAACTCGACTCCGACGGACGCCTGCGCCACCTGCTGACCCTGGAAGGGTTGCCCCGACAGACCCTGCTGCAACTGCTCGACCGCGCCGGCCAGATCCGCGATGCCGCGGTCGGCCGCGTCGGCAAGCGCAGCGTGCTGGCCGGCACGGCGGTGTGCACGCTGTTCTTCGAGCCCTCCACCCGCACCCGCAGCTCGTTCCAGCTGGCCGCGCAGCGGCTGGGCGCGGACGTGCTGAACTTCGACGCCTCCACCTCGTCCACCCGCAAGGGCGAGACCGCCTGCGACACCCTGCGCAACCTGGAGGCGATGGGCGTACGCGGCTTCGTGGTGCGCCATCCCGACGACGGTGCGGTGGCCGAGCTGGCCGCGGCGGCGGGCGAGGGCACGGCGCTGATCAATGCCGGCGACGGCCGCAGCGCGCACCCCACCCAGGGGTTGCTGGACATGCTGACCCTGCGCCAGGCCAAGGGGCCGGACTTCTCCCGGTTGAAGGTGCTGATCGTCGGCGACGTGAAGCACTCGCGGGTGGCCCGCACCGACCTGCATGCGCTGCGCACGCTAGGCGTCGGCGAGATCCGCGTCTGCGGGCCGCAGTCGCTGCTGCCCGACGAGGACACCCTGAAGGGCTGCGTGGTCGGACAGGATTTCGACGCGATGCTGGAAGGCGCCGACGCGCTGATGATGTTGCGCCTGCAGCGCGAGCGCATGGAGGAAGGGTTGGTGCCGTCGCTGGAGCAGTACCATGCCGACTATGGCCTGACGAATGCGCGCCTGGCCCGCGCCGCCACCGATGCCGCGGTGCTGCATCCGGGCCCGATCAACCGCGGCGTGGAGGTCACCGACGAAGTGGCCGACGGTCCGCAGTCGTGGGTGCTGCGCCAGGTCGCCAACGGCGTGGCGGTGCGCATGGCGGTGCTGGAGACGCTGCTGGGCTGACGCCGGAGGGCGGAAGGCCGTGCGGCTTCCGCCCGCGGGTGCCGCCCTCAATCCGGGCGTGGCGCCGAGGCGAGGATGGCCAGTTGTTCCTGCGCCTCGGGATGGCCCGCGGCGGCCGCCGCGCGCAGCTGCTCCAGCGTGGGATGCAGCACGATCAGCAGCGGCATCTCGCACTCCGGGCAGTGGTATTCGCTCTGCTCGTCGTGCAGTTCCATTTCCATGTCGCGCGAGCTGCCCTGCCATTCGCAGGCGGGGCAGGCATGGCGCTGCTCGCGCCAGCCGGGCTGGTAGTAGTCGTTGACGGTGGTGGTCATGGAGTTTCCGGGGACGGCAGTCGACAAGTGGCCGGCACGCGGAGCGGCGCGGCGGCCGTCTGCTTGCGGGGCGGCAAGTGTAAGCGTCCGCCACGGCTTCGCCCATGCCGGCGGTTGCGGGGCGCCATCGCAGCGGAGTTGTCGCCGCCGCGGCGGAAGCCGGCTTTCAGGCTGCGTCGCTGTCCGCGTCCGCCGCCGGTTGCAGCCGGCGTGCCTGCGGCAGTACTTCGTCCAGGTACACACCGCGTGCCTGGACCGCATCGAAGTCGGCATGGCGGCGCTTCTTGACCCCGTAGTCGGACAGGGTCAGGTACACGTCCGCGGCCACCCCGGCCTTGTCCAGGCAGGCCTTCACGCAATGCAGGACGCAGCCATCCAGGGCGATGACCGGACGCTGCGACTGCGCGGTGCGCACCAGGCCGGCAACGCCGCCGCCGACGCCGGCGATGCACGACATCTCCGCCGCGCCGGCGCGGTCCAGCCACAGCGCCAGCTGGTTGGCCATCTGCGCGGCACTGGAGCATCCCGAGCACGAGTACACCAAGGGAAGTTTCTGGCTCATCCGCTTGTCCTCCGTTGGTTGCGGATAAAGGAAAAGCGCCGCGCACGCTGCAGGCACGCGCATTGCGCGACGAAGCTGCAGGCGTAGGCGAGCAGCAGCGCGGCACCGGCGGTACGGGTCAGCCCCGGCATCGCGGTGGCCGCCGCCAGCAGTGCGGCGGCGCCGGCGTGGGCGACGAACAGCAGGCGCTTGCGCCGCTCGGGGAACAGGCCGTCCACCCCGGGGATGCGAAGGCCGCGCGGGCAGCGCCGGCGCAATTCCACCCAGGCGATGAAGCCGGTGATTTCCAGCTGCATGCCGTGCAGCATCAGCGGCAGGCCGATGGCGATGGCCAGGGTGCCGGCCAGCACCGGCGCGATGTCGGCGCGTGGCGCGAGCAAGGCGACCGAGGCGGCGGCCGCCACGGCCAGGCTGCCGCAGCCCCAGGACAGCGCCAGCGCCAGATTGCGGCGATGGTGGGCGCGCAGTTGCAGCCACAGCGAGGCGGCGGCGAACGCCAGCGCCAGGCTGGCGCCGGCGATGCGCAGCACCTGCGCGCCATGGCCGATCATGCCGGCGCCGGCCAGCAGGCCCAGCAATGTGGTCCACAACCAGGCCCGCAGCGCCGCTGGCGGGAGCGGGCGGGTGCCCTGGAACATCGGCAGGGTCACGCTGCCCACCGCGGCCATCAACGCCAGCACCCAGCCCCACAGGCCGATGCCGGCATGCAGGTCCGCGACCGATGGCAGCGGCAACGCCACGCGGCCGGACAGGATCGCGGCCGCCAGCAGGCCCAGCCCTGCGGTCGCCGCCAGGCACGCCAGCGACAGGCCGATGCCGGCGCGCAACAGGCGCACGCCATGTCCGCGCAGCAGGCCGGCCAGGGCCAGGGCCGCGAACAGCAGCAGCACCGCAGCCATCAACCCGCCCGGCAGCCACAGCCAGGCAGGGCGGCTGCCGGCCAGTAATGCGGCGAACAATGCCAGTCCCAGGTTGAGGCCGGCATGCAGCCAGGGCGCCAGTCCCGGCCACGGCAGCGGCGCACCGGCGGCGACCGGCAGGAACTGCAGCAGGCTGCCGAGCATGGCGTTGCCCAACACGCCGAGGGTGAACAGGTGCACCAGCGCTACCGTCGGCAGCGCCCAGCGCGAGACCAGCAGCGACGGCCCCTGCAGCAACAGCCAGCCACCGGCCACCGCGCCCCACAACGGGGCCGTGAGCAGGAACCGCAGCGGCCGCATGGCCGGAGGTGCGCGGGTGATGGCCAGCCCGCTCATCGATACGGCGGCGCCTTCAGCCGCCACGCATCGGCGGCGTGGCAGATGGCGATGCCGGTGCCATGGTCGGGCAGCGCCCACAGGTGGTAGGCGTAGCCGTGGGCGTCGAGGAGGTCGAGCAGCGGCGCCGGCCAATGCGGGGTCAGCGCCACCAGCTGCGCGTGGCGCGGCAGTTGCTCCAGTTCGGCGAGGATCCGCTGCAGGGGCTCGGGGGCCGGCAGCAGGCGCAGGTCGAGCGCGGCGGACATGGCGGCGGCAAGCGGGCCGGGCAGGGGGCCGGTATCGACCGCGATGCCGGCGGCATCGAAGGCTTCCAGCAGCAGCCGGCAACCTTCGCTGCCGGGTTCGGGAACGGAAACGCATGGTCTCATCGCCGGACCTCCGGGCAGCCTGCCTGCCGACCGCGGGCGTGGCCGGCTTCGAACCCCGGGCACGGGCAGGAGCCGCGGCACATGCGCTCAGCCCTCGCGTCCATCGTGGCGCGGAATCAGGTAGATGTGGCCGATCCGGGCCACCCACGGCGAGAACGCCAGCAGCCAGCCGACAGCGCTCAGCGCCTGCCATGCGCCGGCGTCGGCAACGATTTCGGCCACCACCCGCATGACCGCGACCACCTGGATGGCGACGAAGGCGAACCAGGCCACCGGCGTCATCCGCAGCGGCCGCCCGGAGTGGCCCTGGGTCACGCGGGTCACCATCGCCACCAGCAGGCTGCCGAAGAACCCGATGAACAGCGCATGCGCCGGACCGCGGCCGAGGATCGCCTGTCCGCCCAGCAGCCAGGCCAGGCTCTGCACCACGTACAGCGCCAGCGTCACCGGCAACCATGCCAGGCCGACGAACAGCACCCGCAGCAGTCCGGGCATCGGTCCGCGCGGCCACCAGCGCCACAGTGCGACGCAGGCGAGCAGCAACAGCGGCAGGTCGGCCAGCCACAGCCAGCCCGGGGCCGGCGCCATTTCCAGCCCGAGGTGCAGCAGCGCGAATGCCCAGAACGCCGCCAGCCACCACAGCGGCCGCCAGGAACGGTAGCCGGGAACGACATTGCCGGCGAAGAACGGGAACATGCGGTGGGCGACGGTGACGTAGACCGGCAGCAGCAGGCCGAAGCCACCGAGCTTGAGGCTGGCCAGCGCCCAGGCCGGGCTGGCGCCCTGCACGAAGGCGGCGAATGCCCACAGCCCGGCGTAGCCCAGCAGCAACGCGGCCATGCACGAGCGGGCGTGCCAGGTGCGGCCGGCCTCGGCCAGCAGCAGCCGGCCCAGCCACCACAGGCCGATGCTCCAGCCCAGCAGCGACAGCGCCAGGCCGACGTGGAAGGCCCGCTGCCAGCCCGCCGCGCCGAGCAGGATGGCCAGCTGGCCGCCGATCAGGCCGATGCCCACCGGCAGGTAGTGGCGGCGCCCCAGTTCGGGCAGGCCCATCCAGCGCGGGAACACGGTGAGCAGGAAACCGAAGATGAAGCTGGGCAGCACCAGGTACTGCATGACGAAGGCATGCAGCCAGCCGGCGAACACCGCCGGTACCGGCATCGTCGGCAGCGGCCAGCGCGCGGCCAGCAGCCACAGCGCCCACCAGGCCATCGCCAGCAGCAGGTTGCTGGCGCCGATGAAGAACATCAGCCGGTGCGGCGCACGTCCCAGGTTGCCCAGCGACGCGCCGCCACGGGAAGGACGCGGATGTGTTTCCATGCCGGGCAGTCTGCGCCGGCGTTGCCGGCACCGCCTTGACCTGCGTCAGCCGCGCGGCGCATTCATCCGCGGCGCTGCGGGGGCGGGGCAGGCCCGGCTCCGGGCGGAAACCGCAGGCGGGCATGGCATGCCCCGTGCGTGGCCGGGGGCAGCGCGTGATCGCCCAGGTGCCGGTCTGCCGGGCGTTGGGAGGGTGTCATGGGCGGAACTGGCGGACGGAGCGGTCGCCGGGTGCGGACGATGCCGCTGGCGGCGCCCTCAGTGGCGCAGCACGGTCATGGCGATGTCTTCCAGCTTCGGCAGGTCGAGTATCTCGACGTCGCGGTGCTTGACGTGCAGCAGCCCGTCCTGCTCGAAGCGCTTGAGCACGCGGCTGACGGTTTCCGGCGCCTGCCGCAGGTAGTTGGCGATGTCGGTACGCGACATCGTCAGCTGGAAACGCCGCGGCGAGAATCCGCGCGCTGCCAGCCGCCGCGACAGCCCGATCAGGAACGCGGCCATGCGTTCGTAGGCCGAGTGGTCGCCGGCGAACAGCGAAGCCACGCCGATGTCGTGGCTCATCAGCCGGAACAGGTGCTGCTGCAGGTTGGGCAGTTGGGTGGCCAGGGTGGCGATCTGGCTGAACGAGAAACGGCACAGCATCACCGTGTCCAACGCCACCGCATTGCAGGGATAGCGCTCGGCATGGATCGCGTTCAGGCCGATCACCTCGCCGGGCAGGTGGAAGCCCAGCACCTGCTCGCGGCCGTCGCGGTCCATGGTGAAGGTCTTGACCATGCCGGCGCGCACCGCGGCGATGGCGCCGAAAGGATCGCCCTCGCGGAACACGTGATCGCCCGGCTGCAGCGGCCCGACATGCTCGACCAGCATGTGCAGGTCCTTCAACGCGCGCTTGTCCATGCCTTCGGAAAGGCAGGCTTGCGAGAACGCGCAGGTCGAGCAGAAGGTCAGCCCGTCGCCGTCGTCGGACAGCACGGTGGCATCGATGCGCGGGAATACGACTCCGGACTTCACCTGGACATTCCTGGGACGATCAGCGGGGCCTGCAGGGACCCGCTGGCGACAGGTCGGCAGCGCGGGATGGGGTTCGTTCGAAGCACTGCGCGATGATACGCAACCACCGGCGACCGTGCGAGGTCGCACGTATCACCTGGCCGTCGAATTCGACCAGGCCGGCATAGCGCGGCGCCTGCAGGCGCTGCAGCGCATCCTGCAGGCGTTGTGCCGCATCCAGCGCAAAACGGTGGCTGAGCCGGGCCAGGTCGAGCCTGCCTTCGCAGACCAGCGCATCCAGCGCGTCGGCGCGGATGCGGTCGTCCTCGTCCAGCAGCACCCCGCGCTCGACCGGCAGCCGGCCGTGGTCGACGGCGTCCTCCCATTCGCCGAGCCGTCCTGCGTTGAGGCTGACGCTGGCGCCGATGCGGCTCAGGGCGCCTGCACCCAGCCCGACCAGGTCGGTTTCCGTGTGCGTGGTGTAGCCGATGGCATCGTGCTGCAGGCCGGCAGCGGCCTGCGCCAGCAGCAGGGCGCTGCCGGGCAGGACGAAATGCTCCAGGCCCAGGTGCACGTAGCCGGCGTCGAGCAGTCGTCGCTCGCCGGGCGAAGGAGTGGCGGGGGGCGCGCCGCGCAATGGCAGCCGCGGTGCATGCAGCAGCACGTGGTCCGGCCGCGCCTGCAGGACCAGCTCCAGCATCGGCAGGGAGACATCGCCGAAGCGTGCCGGGGCGGTCGCGGGCAGTTCCACCGCGACGGTCCCGAAACCGCTGTCGTGGCAGTGCCGGACCAGGGCCGGCAGCGCCGGCGCGGCCGGCGAGCGCCTCAGCAGCAGGCGTGCGTGGTTGAAACCGGCATCGGCCAGCGGTTCGATCATCTGCGGGTCCAGCGTGTGCGGGTCCAGCCCGATCGCGCACTCCAGCCTGCGCGGTCCGGCCAGCGAGAAGTGGTGGCGGATGACGTCCAGCAGTTCCGCCGCCTGGGCCGGATCGAGGAACGCGGGCGTGCCGCTGCCCAGGTATATCCGCAGCACGTCGCGGTCGCGGTCGAACAGGGCCGCCTTCAGCGCGATCTCGCGATACAGCCGCAGCAGGTAGGCGTTGCTGTGCGTGGCCGGGCCGCCGCCGGGCGATGCGTCGCGCTGGCAGCTGCAGGCCGATCCGCAGGCCGGCGTGTGCAGGTGCAGCGACAGCGGCTGCGGGATCAGGTCGTCGTTGCTGCGCGCGATGGTTTGCCGCAATGCGGCCTCGTCGAAATCGCCGGACAGCCTTGCCAGGCCGGGGTAGTGCGCATCGCCGCCGGCGCGGGATTGAGCGTGCGGAGATGACGCATCGTCGCTGGCGAAGGGAGTGATCATCGCCCCCAGCCTAGCCCCGGCCCGGGAGCGGCTCTTTGATATTGGTCAATTCGCCGGTGGATGCCGTTCCGGCAGCCATGGCGTCTCCCGGGGCCGCCGCGCGGTTCCGCAGGACGTCGTGCGCCGGCGCATCCCGGCTGGCCGTTCAGTGCAGCAGGATCACGGTGGCCAGGCCGAGGAAGCTGAAGAAGCCCATCACGTCGGTGACCGCGGTGACCACCACGGTGCCGGCCACCGCCGGGTCCACGTTCATGCGCTTGAGCATCAGCGGCAGCAGCACGCCGGACAGCGCCGCGGCGCAGAAGTTGATGACCAGCGCCAGCGCGATCACCAGCGACAGCAGCCAGCTGCCGAACCAGACGAAGGCGATCAGGCCGACGATGCCGCCGATCAGCACGCCGTTGATCAGCGCCACCCGGGTTTCCTTCCACAACAGGATGCGGGCGTTGCTGGGGCCCACCTGTCCCAGCGCCAGGCCGCGCACCATCAGCGTCAGCACCTGCACCGCGGCGTTGCCGCCGATGCCGGCGACGATCGGCATCAGCACCGCCAGCGCGACGATCTTCTCCAGCGTGACCTCGAACTGGCCGATCACCGTGGCCGCCAGGAACGCGGTGCACAGGTTGATGCCCAGCCACACCACGCGGCCGCGCACGGCGCGCTTGATCGGCGAGAACAGATCCTCTTCCTCGTCCAGGCCGGCCGCGCCCAGCGCCTGGTGCTCGGCCTGTTCGCGGATGATGTCGACCACGTCGTCGATGGTGATGCGGCCGAGCAGGATGTTGTTGTCGTCCACCACCGGCGCCGAGATCCAGTCGTGGTCGGAGAACTGCCGCGCCACTTCCTGCGCGCTCTCGCCCACGTCGATGGCCGGCTGCTCGTCGTCGATCAGCCGGTTGATCGGGGTGGAGTCCTCGTGGGTGACCAGCGATGCCAGCGACACCCGGCCCAGGTACTGGTGGCGGCGGCTGACCACGAACAGGTGGTCGGTGTGGTCGGGCAGTTCGCCGCGCAGGCGCAGGTAGCGCAGCACCACGTCGACGTTGACGTCGGCGCGCACGGTCACCACGTCCGGGTTCATCAGGCGGCCGGCGGTGTCCTCCGGGTAGGACAGCACCTGCTCCAGCCGCTCGCGGTTCTCGCGGTCCATCGACTTGAGCACTTCGTCGATGACGGTGTCGGGCAGGTCCTCGACCAGGTCGGCCAGGTCGTCGATGTCCAGGTCTTCGACCGCGGCGATGATCTCGTCCGGGTCCATGTCCGCGAGCAGGCTCTCGCGCACCTCGTCGCCGACGTGGACCAGCACCTCGCCGTCGTCTTCCGGATCGACCAGGCCCCACACCACCTCGCGCTTGCCCGGCGGCAGCGACTCGAGCAGGTTGCCGATTTCCGCCGGCGCCAGCGTGTTGACCAGACGGCGTACCGGCCCGAGCCGACCACTATCAAGCGCATCCGAGAGCAGTCGCAGCTGGCGTGCAGTCTTGTCGTGGCGTACGGCTTCGGCCATGCGCAGCTCCCCGGGGAAAATAAAAGGCCGCTATCCGGCGAGGATGCGGCAGCAGAGGTGGTCAGCGCGTCATTATCGCGTGCGCGGTCCGATGATGCACCGCTTTTGTGTCACCGCGACGCGTCTCCGGCGGCGGGCGCTATGCCGCGTCGATGCTGGCGATCCAGCGTTCGATGCCGCGCCGGTCGCGGGCCTGCAGCAGCTTGCGGCCGCGCGCGCGCAGCTGCGACAGGTCGCTGTCGCGGATCGTGCGCCGCACTTCCAGCAGCGTGGCCGGGTGCAGGCTGAACTCGGTGAGGCCCAGCGCCAGCAGCAGCGGCGTCAGCTGCGGGTCGCCGGCGATCTCGCCGCATACCGCCACCGGCTTGCCATGGGCCTGGCCGGTGGCGATCACCTGCGCCAGCAGCCGCAGCACGGCCGGATGCAGCGGCGAATACAGCTCGCCGACGGCCTCGTTGTTGCGGTCGGCCGCCAGCAGGTACTGCACCAGGTCGTTGGTGCCGATGGACAGGAAGTCGACCAGGTCGATGAAGCTCTCCAGCGCGATGGCCGCGGCCGGCACCTCGATCATCGCGCCGATCGGCAGGTGCTCGGCGATCTCGTGGCCTTCGGCGCGCAGCGCGGCGGCCACCCTGGCCAGCCGCCGCCGCACGGCGAGGATCTCCTCGCGCGCGCTGACCATCGGGATCAGCAGGCGTACCGGACCGTAGCCGGAGGCGCGCAGGATCGCGCGCAGCTGGGTGTCGGCCACCTTCGGCCGGGCCAGCGACAGGCGCACGCCGCGCAGCCCCAGCGCCGGGTTCTCCTCGCTGCTGAGGGTCAGGCCGGTACGGTCGGCCTTGTCCGCGCCCAGGTCCAGGGTACGGATGGTGACCGGGCGTCCGCTCATGCCCAGCGCGGTGTCGCGGTAGATGCGGAACTGTTCTTCCTCGTCCGGCAGCTCGTTGCGTTGCAGGAACAGGAACTCGGTGCGGTACAGCCCCAGGCCGTGCGCGCCCATCGCGTGGGCCTGCGACACGTCGTCATGCGATTCGGCGTTGGCCAGCAGGGTGATGTCCACCCCGTCGCGGGTGCGGGTGGGCTTGGAGCGCAGGCGGCCCAGGTCGCGCTGTTCGCGGGCCAGCTCGCGCAGGCGCAGGCGGTAGTTGCGCAGGTCCGCCGGGGCGGGATCGATGGTGACGTCGCCGCTGCCGCCGTCGACGATCAGCACGTCGCCGTCGCTGACCTTCTGCAGCGCGCTGGCCGCGCCCACCACCAGCGGCAGGTGCAGGCTGCGCGCGAGGATGGCGCTGTGCGACAGCGTGCTGCCGGCGCTGGTGACGATGCCGACCACGCCCTGCGCCTGCAGCTGCGCCAGTTCCGACGGGGCGATGTTGTCGCAGACCAGGATCTCGCCGGCCAGGCCCTTCACGTCCGGCGGGCGCTTCTGCAGGAAGGCGTGGATGCGGCCG
This sequence comes from Xanthomonas chitinilytica, assembly GCF_026107455.2. Lineage (GTDB taxonomy): Bacteria > Pseudomonadota > Gammaproteobacteria > Xanthomonadales > Xanthomonadaceae > Stenotrophomonas > Stenotrophomonas chitinilytica. The sequence goes on from NZ_JAPCHY010000004.1 coordinate 143,284, forward strand.
ATGACGTGGTCCAGGTCGTCCATCCGGCTCTTCAGGTAGGCGTCCTCCATCCCGTCGAAGACCTTGGCCAGGCGGTCGCGTTGCAGGCGCAGCGCGTAGCCGGCGCTGTAGCGGCCGCTGCGGATCAGTTCGTCCAGGCCGTACAGCAGTTCGGGATCGTCCAGCAGCAGCGCGTGCAGGTCGAGGAACTCGCCGACGTCGCGGGGCAGGGCGCCCTGCAGCCGGTGGCGCAGCTGGTGCATCTCGGCACGGGCGGCATCCACGGCCTGGTGCAGGCGGCGCAGCTCGTCCTGCACCTTGGCGGCAGGGATGCGCTGCTCGGCCACCTCCAGCGCATGCGGCAGGCGTACCCGGGCACGGCCCAGCGCGCTGCCGCGCGAGGCGCCATGCCCGGACAGGCGCACGGACATCAGCCCCTCCCCGGCGACGGGGCGCGCAGGCGGAGCGATGGCCGTGCCCTTGGCATCAGCTGTCCTCGTCGAAGCGGCGTTCGAACAGCGCCGCCAGCGCTTCCATGGCCGCGGCCTCGTCCTCGCCTTCCACCCGCACCGTCACCGGCGTGCCCTGGCCGGCGGCCAGCAGCATCACGCCCATGATGCTCTTGGCGTTGACCTCGCGGCCCTTGGCCACCAGCGTGGCGTTGCAGCGGAAACCGGACAGCAGCTGCACCAGCTTGGCGGTGGCGCGGGCGTGCAGCCCGAGGCGGTTCGATACGGTGAGTTCGCGTTCAAGCATCGTCGACAATCGCTCCATTGCGGGTGCCTGCGGCAGCAGTCGCAGGCAGTTGATCCAGTCCCTGTTCCGGATAATTCATCACCCGCAGCAGCATCGGCAGGCTCAGTGCCGCCACCCGTCTCACCGGGGTCCCGAGCCGGGCCAACCGGTCGGCCAGATTGCTCGGGCTGGCGCCGTACAGGTCGGTCAGGATCAGGACGCCGTCGCCGCCATCCACCCGGCGCAAGGCGGCCGAGGCTTGGGGCAGCAGCGAATCCAGGTCCGCGTCGAACGGTACTTCGAAAGCTTCTGTCTTCAGCGGCAGTTGCCGCAGCAACCGGGTCGCCACGTCCAGCAGGGCCGCGCCGATTCCGGGATGGGTTACGAGGAGAATGCCACAGGTCATCGTGAAACGTTAACAGGTCGCGATGAACCTGCGATAGCAGGGTGACGACCCTGATGTGTTCCGTATTCAGCAGCAGTGGATACTCCGCGTGCCTGCTGCCTTGTGCCAGCCGGCGGCCGTCATTTGCCGGGAATCTGGTGGCGGCAACAGCCGCCTTCGGCGGGGACCGGGATACGCGCCGCAACCGCCGTCGGGCACCTCGATGACAGGCGCGTCGGCCCGCGCCTGCAGCTGCCGCCTCAGTCCGCGGCCCGCGGCCACCAATCGCGGCGCGGATGCGCGGCCGCCGCCGCTCAGTCCAGTTCGCGGTGGAACGTGGCCACCTCGGGCCAGCCCTGCTCGCGTGCGTGCCGGGCCATGCGTTCGGCCAGGTAGACGGAACGATGCTTGCCGCCGGTGCAGCCGAAGGCGACGGTGACGTAGCTGCGGGTGTCGTTGCGCAGCCGCGGCAGCCAGGTGTCGAGGAAACCGGTCAGCTGCTCGGTGTAGAGGATCACCTCCGGCTGGATTTCCAGGTACTCGCGCACGCCGTGATCGCGCCCCGACAGTGGCCGCAGGTCCGGGTCCCAGTGCGGATTGGGCAGTACCCGGGCGTCGAACACGAAGTCGGCCTCGGCCGGCACCCCGCGCTTGTAGGCGAACGATTCGAACAGCAACGACAGGTTGTTGCCCTGGCTGAGGGCGAATTCGGTGACGATCCGCCGCCGCAGCTGGTGGACGTTGAGCCCGCTGGTATCGATGACCTGGTTGGCCTCGCGCCGCAGCGGCGCGGTCAGCTCGCGCTCGCGCACGATCGCTTCGGGCAGCGACAGGCCCAGGTGGCTGAGCGGGTGCCGGCGGCGGGTGTCGGCGTAGCGCTTGAGCAGGGCCTCGTCGTCGGCTTCGAAGAACAGCAGCTGCGCCTCGATCCCGTATTCCTGCGCGGCCTGGCGCCAGCGCGCCAGCTGGCTCAGGTCGCTGCGCCCGCGCACGTCGATGCCGACCGCCAGCCGCCGCGGGGTGTCGGCGTCGCGCTCGCCCAGCACGCTGCGCACGAAGTCCGGCAGCAGGTTCACCGGCAGGTTGTCCGAGCAGTAGTAGTCCAGGTCCTCGAAGGTCTTCAGCGCCACCGACTTGCCCGAGCCGGACAGGCCGCTGACGATGACCAGGATCGGTGCGGCGCTCCGGTTCATGGCGTGCGCCGTTCCAGCAGGTTGCTGTGGCGGGCGATGAACATCGCCGCCGGGTCGATGCCCTTGGTGCGCAGGATGTGCAGGCGGGTGGCCGCTTCGGTCAGCACCGCCAGGTTGCGGCCGGGCATCACCGGCAGGGTGATCAGCGGCACGTCCAGGTCCAGCACGTGGCGGGTACCCGAGTCGCCGGTCAGGCGCTCGTAGCCGTGCGGGGTGGGTTCGGTCATCGGCTTGGTCAGGTGCACGATCAGGCGCAGGTACTTGTTCTTCTTGACGGCGGTGTCGCCGAACATCTGGCGGACGTTGAGCACGCCCAGGCCGCGTACCTCCAGCAGGTCCTGCAGCAGCTCGGGGCAGGTGCCGTCGAGCACGTCCGGGGCGATCTGGGTGAATTCTGGCGCATCGTCGGCGACAAGACGATGACCGCGGCTGAGCAGTTCCAGCGCCAGTTCGCTCTTGCCCGAGCCGGCCTCGCCGGTGATCAGCACGCCGATCGAGTAGATCTCCATGAACACGCCGTGCAGGGTCACCCGCGGCGCCAGCGTGCGCGCCAGGTGGTAGGAGAGGTGGTTGAGCAGCTCGTGGCCGCGCTTGGGCGAGATCCACAGCGGGGTGTTCGATTCGTCCGCCGCCGCGCGCAGGTCCTCCGGGCACGACTGGTTCTTGGTGATGACCAGCGCCAGCGGGTGCGACTGCATGATCCGCTCGATGGTCTCCCAGCGCTGGCGCGAATCCAGCGAGTCCAGCCAGGACAGTTCCTCGGTGCCGAGGATCTGCACCTTGTTCGGGTAGATCGCATTGAGATAGCCGGCCAGCGACGGCCGCCGCGAGACGGTGTTGCCGGCTTCCAGCTCGCGCTGCGCGCCTTCCTGGCCGGCGACCCAGCGCAGGGCGAGCTTGTCTTTCTGCTGGTCGAACAGTTCGCGGGCGGTGATGCTGGTGTTCATGCGGCGCTGGTCCGGGGCGGGAATTCGAGGATCTGCCTGAGCGCGCGGCTGTCGCTGGTGGCGCGCAGCGCCGCGCGCACGCCGGCATCGGAGAACAGTTCGGCCAGTTCGGACAGCAGCATCAGGTGCTGGTGGGTGTAGTGGGCGGGAACGGCGAGGGCGAACACCAGGTCGACCGGTTCGTCGCCGCCGAAATCGACCGGCTGCAGCAGCCGCAGCAGGGCGCCGCGGGGGCGGTCCAGCGAGGGTGCGCGGCCATGCGGAATGGCGATGCCGTGGCCGATGGCGGTGCTGCCCAGCGTCTCGCGCTGGCGCAGGCTCTGGTAGATGTCTTCGGTACCGGCCTGGCGGCAGGCCAGCAGTTGCGCGGCGGCCAGCAGCGTGCTGTCGCGGTCGGCGGCCGCGAGCACTTGCGTGCGCACGGCCACCAGAAGGTCAGTCAGGGGCATGTCGGGGTCTGGCGGTGGCGTCTACTCGCCATTGTCGCGCAGGGCATGGGGGGCGTGGGGCAGATTCTTTTCCTTGTGCTTGATCACAAGGCGGTCCAGCTTGTCGGCCAGCAGGTCGATCGCCGCATACATGGTCTGGCCGCTGGCATCGGCATGCAGGGTGCGGCCGGGGAGGTTGACGGTGGCGACGACGTGGTGGTCCGGCTTGCGCACCGACAGCTGGGTGCGGATTTCGCAATGCTGGTCGAAGTGCCGCTCCAGGCGTTGCAGCTTGGTCTCCACGTATTCCTTCAGGGCGGGAGTGACTTCGATCTGCTGGCCGTACGTTTCGATGCGCATCGGGTACCTCCTTTGGGTCGGGGTTGCCATGAACCTTCCCGCAGCCTTGCGCGCTCAGGCGATGCGTACACGCTCGTGGGATGCGGAAATGTTCATGGCCTCACGATACTTCGCCACGGTGCGGCGCGCCACCGGTATTCCGGAGGACTTGAGCATCTCGGCCAGCTTGGCGTCAGAAAGCGGCTTGCGCGGGTTCTCGGCCTCGATCAGGCGCCGGATCATGGCCTGGATGGCGGTGCTGGAAGCCTCGCCGCCGCCGTCGGTATCGATCCCGGAGGCGAAGAAGGCCTTCAGCGGCAGCGTGCCGCGCGGGGTGCGCACGTACTTGCGGGCGATGGCGCGGGAAATGGTCGATTCGTGCAGCCCCAGTTCGCCGGCCACCTCGCGCAGGGTCAACGGGCGCAGCGCCTGTTCACCGAACTCGAGGAAGCCGGCCTGCTGCTGCAGCAGGCAGCGCACCACCCGCAGCAGGGTCTCGCCGCGGGCCTCCAGGCTCTTCAGCAGCCAGCGCGCCTCCTGCAGCTGGCTGCGCAGGTAGCTGGCGTCGCTCTCGCCGCAGCTGCGGATCATCTGCTCATAGCCGCGGTGGATGACCACGCGCGGCCCGGCATGGCCGGCCAGGGCCGCGCGCCAGACCCCGCGCTGGCGCCAGACCACGCAATCGGGCACCACGTAGGTATCGGAGGACAGCTCGCCCAGCTGCTTGCCCGGGCGCGGGTCCAGCGAGCGCAGCAGCTGGATGGCTTCTTCCACCTGTTCCAGCGGCTGCTTGAGGTCGTGGGCGATCCCGGCGGCGCCGCTGCGTGGCAGCCGTTCCAGCGGGCCTGCGGCGATCACGCCGGCCAGCGCCCGTCCGGGGGTGTCGGCCGGCAGCACGTCCAGCTGCAGTTGCAGGCATTCGCCCAGCGTGCGCGCGCCGATGCCGACCGGGTCGAAACGCTGGATCTGGTGCAGGACGGTGAGGATCTCGTCCTCGCCGGCGACGATGTCCGGCAGCAGGGTCTCGGCGATCGCCGACAACGGCTCGCGCAGGTAGCCGTCCTCGTCCAGCGCGTCGATCAGGGCGGCGCCGATGCTGCGGTCGCGCGGCGACAGGTGCGATAGGTGCAGCTGCCACAGCAGGTGGTCGGCAAGGGTTTCCTGCTCAGCCACGCGTTCGGCGGCGCTGCCGTTGTCGTCATCGTCGAAGGAACCGCCGCCGCCGCCGGCGTGGCTCCACTCGGAATCGTCCGGCGTCCAGTCGTCGCCGGACGGTTCCTGCTCCTGGCCGGGCGCGGCTTCCTCGGCGGTGCGGCTTTCCGTCTCGCCGGGGGGCGATTCGGCGTTCTCGGCCCATTCCAGCAGCGGGTTGGTCTCCACCGCTTCGGCGATCTCGACGTCCAGTTCGGCGCTGGACATCTGCAACAGCTTGATGGCCTGACGCAGCTGCGGCGTCATGACCAGGTGCTGTCCCATCGATGTCTGCAGCCGTGCTTTCATGCCTGTGCCGGTAAGGAGGGGCGTGACGGGGCGGCCGCAGGAATCTAGAGTCGGAAGGTATCCCCGAGATAGACGCGGCGGACGTCGGTATTGGCCAGCAGTTCCTCCGGTGCCCCCTGCGCCAGTACGCTGCCCTCGTTGAGGATATACGCGCGGTCGCAGATTCCCAAGGTTTCGCGGACGTTGTGGTCGGTGATCAGCACGCCGATGCCGCGCTGCTTGAGGTGGGTGACGATGCGCTGGATCTCGCCGACCGAGATCGGATCGACGCCGGCGAAGGGCTCGTCGAGCAGGATCAGGCGCGGCTTGGCGGCCAGCGCACGGGCGATCTCGCAGCGGCGGCGCTCGCCGCCGGACAGGCTGGCGCCGAGCTGGTCGGCGACGTGGCCGATCTGCAGTTCGTCCAGCAGCGATGACAGCTCGCGTTCGCGGCCGGCCTCGTCCAGGTCGTCGCGCAGTTCCAGCACCAGGCGGATGTTGTCGGCCACGGTGAGCTTGCGGAACACCGACGGCTCCTGCGGCAGGTAGCCCACGCCGAGCCGGGCGCGGCTGTACATCGGGTCGGCGGTGATGTCGCGCCCGTCCAGCACGATGCGGCCGGCATCGGCCTCGACCAGGCCGACGATCATGTAGAAGCAGGTGGTCTTGCCGGCACCGTTGGGGCCGAGCAGGCCGACCACTTCGCCGGCATCGAGCGTGAGCCCGAATTCGCGCACCACCTCGCGCTTCTTGTAGCGCTTGCGCAGGCCTTCGGCGACCAGCATTACTTGGTTTCCTTGCCGGCGGGGGCTGCCGCCTTGTTCTTCGGCTGGATCACGGTGCGCACGCGGGTGCCGTCGCCGCCGCTCTGCATGCTGCCGGTACGGGTGTTGTAGACCATGCGCTGGCCGGAATTCGAGCCGCGCTGGGATTCGACGTGATAGTTGCCGGTCAGCACGATGACCTCGGTGCCGATGTTGTAGTCCATGTTGTCGGCACGGGCATTCATCGTGGTGCCGTCGTCCATCTGCTGCTTCAGTGTGGCCTGCTTGCCGCGCAGGATCACCCGGTCCGCTTCCCCGTCCTTCTGCTGCACGTCGGCGGTATCGGCGTGGATTTCCAGGGTGCCCTGGACGATGATCACGTTGCCGCTGAACTGGCAGCGGCCGTTGTCGCCCACCATGTTGCAGTCGCTGTTGGTGGAATCGATGGTCATCGGCTGGTTGCGGTCGGAGCTCTTGGCCAGCGCCATGCCCGGCAGCAGCAGCAGGGCGGCGAGCAGTGCGATCGGCGCGAGCCTAGCGGGCGGCATTCGGTTCATAGCGGGTCTTGACCTGGGAAAGGAGTCTGTACTGGCTGGACTTGAGGTCGGCCTCGAAGCCGACGCCGGTCTGCATGATACCCGGGCGGGTCATGGTGACCTTGTCGTCGGTGCGCGCCAGGTTGCGTTCGGGGAACACGTCCAGGCTCTGGGTGCGGAACGTGGTCACCGGGATGTCGCCGTCCCTGGGGCTGTCGCCGCTGACGTCGCCGCGCAGGCGCATTTCCTCGCCCTTGGCGCTGACCCAGCCGGTCCTGGCGCGCAGCTGCCAGTGGCGGCCGTCGCGGTCGGGCAGCAGGAACAGCGGCTGGTCGATGGTCATGGTTTCGTCGCTGCGGCTGCGTTCCATCGTCGGTGCCCGCAGGGTGGTCGATTCCTTGCCCTGTTCGTCCAGCGCGATGATCTCGAAATCGCGCAGCACGTAGTCCGAGCTGCCTTCGTCGGTGGCGGCCACGGTGATCGCGTCGCGTTGCTGCCACGCCGACCAGCCGCTGACGATGGCCGCCAGCAGCAAGGCGATGCCGAGGACGCTGCGCCAGCTCACGGCGAATACCCCGCCAGCACCGCGTCGAGCTTGCCCTGTGCGGCCAGCAGCACGTCGCACAACTCGCGGGCAGCGCCCTGGCCGCCGCGGGCGCGGGTGTGCCAGTGCACGCGCTCGGCGATCCAGGGGTGGGCGTTGGCCGGGGCCACCGCCAGGCCGACCACGCACAGCGGCGCCAGGTCGGGCAGGTCGTCGCCCATGAAGGCGACCTGCTCCAGGCCGATGCCGCGCGCGGCGCACAGCGCCCGGACGCTGGCCAGCTTGTCGCCGACGGCGATCTGGGTGTCGATGCCGAGGTCGGCGCCACGCCTGAGCGCCGACTGGCTGTTGCGCGCGGTGATCAGCACCGGGTGGATGCCGTGCTGCTGCAGCAGTTTCAGGCCCAGTCCGTCCTGCACGTAGTACGCCTTGCTCTCGTTGCCGTCATGGTCGTAGTAAAGGCGCCCGTCGGTGAGGGTGCCGTCGACGTCGAAGCACGCCATCCGGATGTTGCCGGCGGTGGCGAGCAGGTCGGACGGGAAATCGGCGAGCGGGGAGTGGGGCATCGGGCGGGAAGGTCCGTTGGGGGTAGGCGCGCGGGGTGCGGGTGTTAAACCACTTTCGCCCGCAACAGGTCATGAATGTTGAGGGCGCCGACGGCATGGTTCTGGTCGTCGACCACGATCAGGCCGTTGATCTTGTGGGTTTCCATCAGCCTTGCCGCTTCCACCGCCAGCTGGTCGGCACCGATGGTACGCGGCTGGCGGGTCATCACCTCGGCGATCCGCGCGCTGCGCACGTCCAGGTCGCTGTCCAGGGCGCGGCGCAGGTCGCCGTCGGTGAACAGCCCGACCAGGTGGCCGTCGCGGTCGACCACGGCGGTCATGCCCAGCCGCTTGCGGCTCATTTCCATCAGCGCCTGGCTGAGGCTGGCATCGTCGTACACGCGCGGCAGCTCATCGCCGCTGTGCATGACGTCGGTGATGTGCAGCAGCAGGCGGCGGCCGAGGCTGCCGGCCGGGTGCGAGCGGGCGAAGTCGTCGGCGGTGAAGCCGCGCGCGTCCAGCAGCGCCACCGCCAGCGCGTCGCCCATCGCCAGCGAGGCGGTGGTGCTGGAGGTCGGCGCCAGCGCCAGCGGGCAGGCCTCGGTCGGCACGCTGACGTCCAGGTGCACGTCGGCGGCGACGGCCAGGCTGGACTGCGGGCGGCCGGTCATCGCGATCAGCGGGTTGCCCTGGCGCTTGAGCACCGGCAGCAGCATCAGCACTTCGTCCGACTCGCCGGAGTAGGACAGCGCCAGCACCACGTCGGCTTCGGTGATCATGCCCAGGTCGCCATGGCCGGCCTCGCCGGGATGGACAAAGAACGCCGGGGTGCCGGTCGAGGCCAGGGTGGCGGCGATCTTGCGGGCGATATGCCCGGACTTGCCCATGCCGGTGGCGACCACCCGCCCGCGCGAATCCAGGACCAGCCGGCAGGCCCGCTCGAAGGCATCGCCGATGCGGTCGCCGACCGCGACCAGCGCGTCGCGCTCGATCTCGAAGACCCGGCGGCCGCTGGCGATCAGGCCGGTGCTGCCTAGGGTACCGGAAGGAAGGGGCGAAACGGTCATGTGGGCGCCGGTCGGATAGTAGAATGGGAGTTCATTTTATTAGGAAAGCCCGTTGGACGCCGAGACCATCCGCAATCTGATCGAAACCGGCCTGCCGGGGGCCCGCGCCCAGGTGCAGGGCGACGATGGCGTGCATTTCGAGGCCACCGTGGTTTGCGAGGCGTTCGCCGGCAAGCTGCCGCTGGCCCGGCACCGCATGGTGTATGCCACCCTGGGCGAGCTGATGGGCGGCGCCATCCACGCGCTGGCGCTGAAGACCGTCACCCCGGCCGAAGCCGGCTGAACGCCACCTCCTCCCCCGAATCCGCGAAACCCGACTGTATGGCCAAAATCGTAGTGACCGGCGGCAATGCGCTGCACGGCGAAGTGAACATTTCCGGCGCCAAGAACGCGGTGCTGCCGATCCTGTGCGCCACCCTGCTGGCCGACGCACCGGTGGAGATCACCAACGTGCCGCACCTGCACGACGTGATCACCACCGTGAAGCTGCTCGGCGAGCTGGGGGCGAAGGTGACCATCGACCAGGGCACGCTGTCGCGCGGCAGCGCGATCGAGGTCGACCCGCGTACCGTGGACCAGCATGTGGCGCCCTACGAGCTGGTCAAGACCATGCGCGCCTCGATCCTGGTGCTGGGACCGCTGCTGGCCCGCTACGGCGCGGCCGAGGTGTCGCTGCCCGGCGGTTGCGCCATCGGCTCGCGGCCGGTGGACCAGCACATCAAGGGCCTGCAGGCGCTGGGTGCGGAGATCAGCGTCGAGAACGGTTTCATCAAGGCCCGCGCCGAACGCCTGAAGGGCGGCCGCTTCACCTTCGACATGGTCAGCGTGACCGGCACCGAGAACGTGCTGATGGCCGCGGTGCTGGCCGAAGGCACCACGGTGCTGGAGAACGCGGCGATGGAGCCGGAGGTCACCGACCTGGCGCACTGCCTGATCGCGCTGGGCGCGAAGATCGAGGGCCTGGGCACCGCGCGGCTGGTGATCGAAGGCGTCGAGCGCCTGTCCGGTGGCCGCCATGCGGTGCTGCCGGACCGTATCGAAACCGGCACCTTCCTGGTCGCCGCGGCGATGACCGGCGGCCGCGTGACCGTGCGCAATGCGCGCCCGGACACCATGGATGCGGTACTGGCCAAGCTGGGCGAGGCCGGCGCCAGCATCGAGACCGGCGAGGACAGCATCACCGTGGACATGCACGGCAAGCGGCCGCGTGCGGTGAACCTGGTGACCGCGCCGTACCCGGCGTTCCCGACCGACATGCAGGCGCAGTTCATGGCGCTCAACTGCGTGGCCGAGGGTGTGGGCGTGATCAACGAGACGATCTTCGAGAACCGTTTCATGCACGTCAACGAACTGCTGCGGCTGGGCGCGGACATCCAGGTCGAAGGCCACACCGCGATCGTGCGCGGCGCCGAGCGCCTGAGCGGCGCGCCGGTGATGGCCACCGACCTGCGCGCTTCGGCCTCGCTGATCCTGGCCGGGCTGGTGGCGCAGGGCGATACCATCATCGACCGCATCTACCACCTCGATCGCGGCTACGAGAACATCGAGGAGAAGCTCGGTTCGCTGGGTGCCAGCATCCGGAGGATCGCATGATCCTGCGTGGCGGTTTCACCCGCCGGCGCAAGGCGCTGCTGATCATCGTGCTGGTGGTGCTGGCCTGGCTGGGCTATGCCTGGTTCAGCGGCATCGCCATCACCCGTGGCCTGGAGAGCCGCGACATGGACTGGGACGGCGACGGTACCGTCAGCCGCAGCGAAGTGCTGCAGGCGTTCCATGCGGTGGTGGTGGAGGACGCCCAGGAAGGCAACCGCCACTGCCGTACCTTCAGCTGGCGTCGCAGCGGCGAACAGATCCGGGTGGACTGCCGCACGGTGTTCAAGGAAGCCGGGCAGCCCTGAGCGCCCGCCACGCAAGACATGGAAATGCCCGCGCAAGCGGGCATTCCTGTTTCCGGCATGGGCGGGGTCGATCAGTGCAGCGACTTGATCGTCAGGTCCAGCGCATCCTTGCCGTCCTCGCGCTGCAGCAGGCGCACCGGCACCGGCATGTCCGGCACGATCCAGGCGATCAGTTCCTTGCGGCCGTCGGTGCGCGAGACCTTGGTGGCCTGCCGCGACTGGCCGTCGATGGTGATGGTGTCCTGGCCCACCACCTTGTAGGACATCGGCTTGATCCGGCCCTCGTCGACCATGCGGTAGTTCAGCGGCTTGCCGGCGGCCAGGTCGCGGGCGATGGCCAGGTTGATCAGCAGCGCGTCCATGTCGCCGCTCTTGAGCGCCACCGGGCCGCTGCGGTCGGGCTTGATGTCGCCGGTCCAGGTGGCCTGCTTGCTTTTCCAGTCGTAGCGCGCGTCGACCTTGCGCTTCTTCACCAGCAGCACCGAACTGTCGTGGCTGGTCAGCGGGCGCAGCCTGCCGTCGTGCTCCTCGAACACGGTGCTCTGGCTCAGGTCGGCCAGCTGGTTCTTGACCTGCAGGCTGTAGCGCCACTTGTCGCCTTCGGGCGCCAGCGTCATCACGCCGTTGGCCTGCATGCCCATGTAGCTGGCCCGGTAGTCGGCCTTGAACGGTTCCAGCGCCAGGGCGGGCAGGCTGGCGAGGGCCAGCGCGGCGGCAGCGGCGAGCGAAAGCGTGCGGGTGAGGGTCTTCATGGTTCAGGCTCCTTGGTATTCGATCAGGCGCAGGTCGATGGTGTCCTCGCCGTCCTCGCGTTGCAGGATGCGGACCGGGGTCGGCACGCCGTTGGCGATCCACAGGATGGTTTCGTCGTTGCCGCCGTTGGTGCGGTAGACGCGCAGCGCGTCGTAGCTGAGGTCGCCCACCTGGACGATCTCGGTGGCATCGGCGGCGCGGTACTCGTGCTGGCGCAGGCGGCCGACGTCGACGTAGCGGTATTGCAGCGCCCGCCCCGGGCGCGCGTCGCGCATCAGCGCCAGGTTGATCAGCAGCGCGCTCTGGTCGCCGGGCTGCAGGGCGATGGGCTGGCGCCGTTCCTTCTTCAGGTCGCCGCTCCATTGCGCGTTGCCGGATGCCCAGTCGTAGGTGCCGGTGACCTTCTTGCCCAGGAACAGGCCCTTGCGCACCGTGCTCTGGCTCAGCGGCACGTAGGTGTCGCCTTCCTTGTTGAATACCGTGCTCTGTTCGAGGTTCAGCCCCAGCACGCCGACGAAGCCGCGGCGGGCGTGCACCGACATGTCCACGCGCCATTGCGGGCCCTGGCCGTGGACGACGCGCATGGTGGCGTCGCCGGCTTCCTTGCCCTTGTAGAAGGCCTGGTAGGTGGCGACGAACGGCTCCAGCGGCGGTGGATTCCACTCCGCTGTCGCGAGTTCGATGCCGGTCGCCGCCGGCGCATCGGCCGCTGCCGGCGGCGTGCGCTCCTGCGCATGACCGGGGGCGGCGAGCAGCGCCGCGGCGATCAGCAATGTCGTGAACGGCGTGGGATTCATGCGCGATGGCGTCAGGAGGAATGGGGGAAGCATGCCAGCCCGGGCATCAGTGGCATGTGTCGGTTCAGTGGGCCAGCGTTCCGGCGCAATCTAGGTGCAGTGGGCCAAACAGGGGCTGACCATCCAGCCGAACCTGACCGGCGCATTCAGTTACCCGTCCGGACAGCAGCAACCGGACACTGGCGACCAGCAGCGGATGCTCGGCGGCCAGCACCCGTCGTGCCAGCGATTCGGGGGTGTCGCCGGCCAGTACCGGGACCCGTGCCTGCGCGATCACCGTGCCGGCGTCCAGCTCCGGCACCACGAAGTGCACGCTGGCGCCGTGTTCGGCATCGCCGGCTTCGATCGCGCGGGCGTGGGTATTCAGGCCCCGGTATTTGGGCAGCAGCGACGGGTGGATGTTGACCAGGCGCCCGGCGAAGCGCTGCACGAACGCGGCGCCGAGGATGCGCATGTAGCCGGCGCAGACGATCCAGTCCGGTTGCAAGGCCGCCAGGGCATCGCCCAGCGCGGCATCGAAGGCGTCGCGATCGGCGTGATCGCGCGGCGAGGCCGCCCAGCGCGCTGCCGGCGGCACCTTCAGCAGCGCTTCGGCCTGCGGCCGGTCCGACAGCACGCCGACGATCCGCGCCTCCAGCCGACCATCGTCGATGGCTTCCAGCAGTGCCTGCAGGTTGCTGCCGCGGCCCGAGGCCAGCACCGCGATGCGTGCGCTCATGCCCGGACACCGTCCCCCTGGAACAGGGCCCGTACCTCCGGCCGCTGCAGGGTGATCAGGGTGAAGATCCCCAGCGCGGTGCCGAACGGGATGCTCAGGCAGGCCAGGCCCGCAGCCACCTGGCACAGCAGCGGCCTGCGCGCCTGCCGCAGGCTGATCGCGGCCAGGACGTTGAGCGTCATCAGCAGCAGTGAAAAGCCGCCGGCCAAGCCGAGCAGCGCGAACGCGAATCTGGCGTTGGGATCGGAAAAATCGTTGGCGGCCTCGGCCTGGTAGCCCACCAGCGCGACCAGGCCGATGAAGCCGATCACCAGCAGCTGCAGGCCGCCCCAGATCCAGAACAGCGTGGACAGGGTGCCCAGCCGCGATTGCGCGAGGGGCAAGGCCGAAGCGGGCGACGGCGACGGTAGCGGCGGGGGCAGGGAGCTCATCGGCAGGGGCGGTCAGGGAGAGGTGAAGGCGACTTTGACCGAGGGGCGCAGCAGCACGACCAGCGTGAACACGCCCAGCACGGTGCCGAACGGCATGAACATGCAGGAAATACCGGCCACCACCAGGCACAGCAGGTGCCGGCGGCGCTGGGCGATGCAGCGCCCGGCATAGGCCATGAAGCCGGCCAGGATCAGCCCGCAGAGGATGAAGAAGGCGGCGAACGCCACGAAGAACCAGCCGAACAGCGCCGGATCCGGGGCGCCGGGCGCGTCGCTTTCCATCGGTATGTGGCCGGTGACGATGGCCAGCCCCATGAACAGGTGCAGCAGCGGGAACAGCGAGAACACCGCGGTGACGCCGGCCAGCACGTAGTGGAATACCGACAGCAGCCGCAGCTGCTGCAGGTCTTCCGCCGTGGGCGCCGGCGGTGCGGGTACGGCAGGGTGGGTGTCTTCCATGAGCGGGCCCGGATCAGCCGATGCGGACGCGTTCGCCGTCGCCCGCGGCGACGACCTCGCCGATCCGCCAGTGCGGCAGCCCCAGCGTGTCGAGGGCCGCGCCGACCGCATCGACCTGGTCGGGTTGCAGCGCCAGCACGAAACCGATGCCGCAGTTGAAGGTGCGCCACATCTCGGCATCGGCCACCGCGCCTTCGCGCTGCAGCCACTGGAACACCGGCGGCAGCGGCCAGCTGCCGGCGCGGATGTCCAGGCCCAGGCCGTCGGGCACCACGCGGATGATGTTCTCGGTCAGGCCGCCGCCGGTGATGTGCGCCATGCCATGGATCGCCGCGCCGTGCGACTTCAGCAGCGACAGGATCGGCTTGACGTACAGCCGGGTCGGCGCCATCAGCGCGTCGACCAGCTTCACGCCGTCTTCCAGTTCCAGCTCGGCCGGGCGGCCGGCACGGTCGTAGATGCGGCGGATCAGCGAATAGCCGTTGGAATGCGGGCCGGAGGAGGCGATGCCGACCAGCACGTCGCCCTCGCGCACCGCCGAGCCGTCCAGCAGCTCGCTCTTTTCCACCGCGGCCACGGTGAAGCCGGCCAGGTCGTATTCGCCGGGGGCGTACATGTCCGGCATTTCCGCGGTTTCGCCGCCGATCAGCGCGCAACCGGCCTCGGTGCAGCCGTTGGCGATCCCGCCGACCACCGCCGCGGCGGTATCCACGTCGAGCTTGCCGGTGGCGAAGTAATCCAGGAAGAACAGCGGCTCGGCGCCCTGCACCAGCACATCGTTGACGCACATGGCCACCAGGTCGATGCCGATGGTGTCGTGGCGGCCCAGCTGCTGGGCCAGCTTGAGCTTGGTGCCGACGCCATCGGTGCCCGAGACCAGCACCGGCTCGCGGTACTTGCCGGACAGGTCGAACAACGCGCCGAAACCTCCCAGCCCGCCCATCACCTCGGGGCGGAAGCTGCGCTTGACCAGTGGCTTGATGCGCTCGACCAGTTCGTTGCCCGCGTCGATGTCGACACCGGCGTCGCGGTAGGTCAGGGGAGTGTTGGCGGAGGACGGGGGGCTGGTCACGGGCGGCTGCACTGGCGGAGTGAACTGGCGATTTTAACAGGCCACGTTGGCGCCCAGGTCGCATTCGGGCAACAATTCCCCCTGGAACCGTCGAGCAATGGAATCTTCAATGCGTCGCAGCCTGGCCTTACTCCTGTTTCTCGCGCTGTGCCTGCCGGCCACGGCGGTGCTGGCCCAGTCCGGATTGCGCACCGAGGGCGATGTCGCCAGCGCCAGCGGTACCTACGAGGCGGAGGTGCCGGTCAACAGCCAGAGCGAGGCCGACCGCAACGGTGCGCTGGCGCGGGCGCTGGGCAGCGTGCTGGGCAAGCTGTCGGGCGACCGCAGCGCGCTGACCCGCCCGGGCGTGCCGCAGGCGCTGCGCAACGCCAGGGACTACGTGGAAAGCTACGACTACCGCCAGGACCAGGGCACCTCGGCCACCGGCGCGCCGAGCTTCCGGACCATGCTGGTGGCGCGTTTCCGCGCCGAGGACGTGGACGGCCTGGCGGCGGCGCTGGGGCTGCCGGTATGGCCGCAGCCGCGGCCCAAGCCGGTGGTGTGGCTGGCCATCGACGACGGCAGCGGCCCGCGGCTGGTCAGCGTGCAGCAATCCAACGCGGCGCGGCCATTGCTGGACCGCGCGGTCGAGCGCGGCTTCCGGCTGGGCCTGCCCACGGGCGGCGCCGCCGAGCAGGCGCTGGTCGGCGCGATCTGGCGCCAGGACATCGCGGCGGTGGCCCGCGCCTCGGCGCGCTATTCGCCGCCGATGCAACTGGTCGGCAAGCTGTACCGGGCACCAGGCGGTGGCTGGGTCGCCGACTGGGTGTTCGTCGACGGCGGCCGCGAACTGTCGCGCTGGAGCACCCGCGAGACCGATGCGCGCCGGACCATGGCCGGCGGCGCCGACGGTGCCGCCGACGCGCTGGTCAAGCGCTATGCCAAGGCCGGGGCGGTCGGCGCCCACGGCGTCTACCGGATCGTGGTCAGCGGCCTCTACAACGCCGACGACTACCTGCGGCTGGCATCCACGCTGCAGGGCATCGCGGTGGTCCGCTCGATCGTGCCGGTGCGCGCGGCCGGCGACACGCTGGAGCTGGATCTGGAACTGATGACCGGCCTGCCCGGTTTCAACCGCATGCTCGGCCAGGACGCGGCGCTGATGCCGGTGGTCGCACCCGCCGCGCCGCTGCTGGAAGGCGAGCCAGTGGCCGTTCCCGAAACCACCCGTGCCGAGTACCGGATCCGATGATCAGTTCCCCCGAGATGGAAATCGCGCTGTTCCTGCGTCGCCTGAAGTGGGCGGCGCTGGCCGTGGCCGGGTTGTGGGTGGTGTGGCTGCTGGCGCCGATCCTGACCCCGTTCGTGCTGGCGCTGATGCTGGCCTGGCTGGGCGACCCGCTGGTGGACCGGCTGGAGGCGGCCGGCCGCTCGCGCAATACCGCGGTCATCCTGGTGTTCGTGCTGATGGTGCTGCTGCTGGCGCTGGCGCTGCTGATCCTGGTGCCGATGATCGAGCGCCAGATCGTCACCCTGGTGGCGGCGCTGCCGCAGGGGCAGCAGTGGCTGATAAGCACGGCGATCCCGTGGGTGGAGCAGAAGACCGGGCTGGAGCTGATGAGCTGGCTGGATCCGGCGCGGCTGGTCGAGTGGATCCGCAGCCACTGGCAGCAGGCCGGCGGCGTGGCCACCACCTTCTTCGGCTACCTGTCGCGTTCCGGGTTCGCGATGGTGGCGTGGGTGGTCAACATCGTGCTGCTGCCGATCCTGACCTTCTACTTCCTGCGCGACTGGGACAAGCTGGTCGAGCGGGTAGCCTCGCTGATCCCGCGCAACCATGTCGCCACGGTGTCGCGGCTGGCGCAGGAGTCCAACGCCGTGCTGGGCGCCTTCATCCGCGGCCAGATCGCGGTGATGATCGCGCTGGGCGTGGTGTATGCCGCCGGCCTGTCGCTGGTGGGGCTCAACCTGGGCCTGCTGATCGGCCTGATCGCCGGCATCATCAGCTTCATTCCCTACCTGGGCGCCACCACCGGCGTGGTGATGGCGGTGCTGGCAGCGCTGGTGCAGTCGCAGGGCTTCGACCTCAAGCTGCTGGCGCTGGTGGGCGTGGTGTTCACCGTCGGCCAGCTGCTGGAAAGCTACGTGCTGACCCCGCGTATCGTCGGCGACAAGATCGGCCTGCATCCGGTGGCGGTGATCTTCGCGGTGATGGCCGGTGGTCAGCTGTTCGGTTTCCTCGGCATGCTGCTGGCGCTGCCGGCCGCGGCGGTGATCAACGTGCTGTTGCGCTATGCGCACGAGCGCTACCGCCAGAGCGAGCTGTATGCCGGCGCCAGCCCGGCGATCGTGCTCGACCCGTACATCGACCGCTCCGTCGATCTTGCCGTACCGCCGAAGGACGTCGAACCGAAGTGAGCGTGCCGCAGTTGCCGCTGGCCCTGCGCTATCCGCCGGACCAGCGATTGGAGAGTTTCATCGGTGCCCCCGCGGGCGTGCTGGCGCAGCTGCAGGCCCTGGCCAGCGGCGAGGCGACCGAATGGGTGTACCTGAGCGGACCGGCCGGTACCGGCAAGACCCACCTGGCCTTGGCCTTGTGCGCGGCCGCCGAGCACGCCGGGCGGGCCGCGGCATACCTGCCGCTGGCCGCGGCCGCCGGCCGCCTGCGCGATGCGCTGGAAGCGCTGGAAGGGCGCGACGTCATCACGCTGGACGGGCTGGAAGCCATCGCCGGGCGGCGCGAGGACGAGGTGGCGCTGTTCGACTTCCACAACCGCGCCCGTGCCGCCGGGGTGACGCTGCTCTACACCGCGCGGGCGGTGCCGGAGGCGCTGGGGCTGGTGCTGCCGGACCTGAAGTCGCGGCTGTCGCAATGCGGGCGGGTGATGCTGGACCCGCTCGACGACGCCGGGCGCGGCGCGGTGCTGCGCGAGCGCGCGCAGCGGCGCGGGCTGGCGCTGGACGAAGCCGCGATCGAATGGTTGCTGACCCGCACCGGGCGCGAGCTGGGCAACCTGGTGGCGCTGCTGGACCGGCTGGACCGCGAGTCGCTGGCCGCGCAGCGGCGCATCACCGTGCCGTTCCTGCGCCGGGTGCTGGGCGAGGGCTGAGCCGCCCGCTCTTCGCAGGAGCGAAGTCTGCAGGAGCGACGCTGGGTGGCCTCGGGCCATCAGTCGCGATGGAGCTTCACCAGGAAAGGCTCCTCTCTCAGGGAATCCCAGGAAAGCCCTCGCGACTGATGGCCCGAGGCCACCCAGCGTCGCTCCTACAACGGCGGAGCGTGCAGTTGCGCGTCGAGCTGGCGCAGCCGTTCCGGCGTGCCGACGTCGGTCCATGCGCCGCGATGGTGCTCGCCGCGGACCTGTCCGCGCGCCATCGCATCGCGCAGCAGCGGCGCCAGCTTGAAGCGCGGTGGGTCCTGGTCCGTGCCGGCCGCATCGCCGATGACCTGGCGCCAGCGTGCCAGCAGGGCGGGGCGATAGACGCCGATGCCGGAAAAGGTCAGCGTCCGCGTACGGCCATCGCGGTCGGCGACGCGGCCGTCCTGGCCCAGCGCGAAATCGCCGGCCGGGTGGTGTTCGGGGTTGTCCACCAGCACCAGATGGGCGTCGCCCTCGGGCTCGGCGGGCAGGGCGGCGAAATCGAAGTCGCACCAGATGTCGCCATTGACCGCGATGAATGGCTGCTCGCCGAGCAGGGGCAGGGCATGCAGCATGCCGCCGCCGGTTTCCAGCGGCGTGCCGCCTTCGTACGAATAATGCAGGCGTAGGCCCCAGCGCGAACCGTCGCCCAGCGCCTGTGGGAAGCTTTCCGCCAGCCACGAGGTGTTGACGACCACGTCGCGCACGCCGATCGCGGCCAACCTTTCCAGATGCCAGACGATCAGCGGTTTGCCGCCGACGGCGAGCAAGGGCTTGGGGGTGTGGTCGGTGAGCGGGCGCATGCGCTCGCCCAGCCCGGCGGCGAAGATCAGTGCCTTCATGCGTTCCGCTCCGCCGCCAGGCGCGCCATGGCCGGCTTGATGCGCTGCTGCAACAGCGATTGCAGTCCCTGCAGCTGCGGATGGCGCGGCAGCACTTCGTCGAGGAAGGCGATGAAGCGCGGGGCATCGGGCAGGTAACGGGTCTTGCCGTCGCGGTAGTGCAGCCGCGCGAAGATGCCCAGGATCTTCAGGTGGCGCTGGATGCCCATCCAGTCGGCATCGCGCAGGAAGACCTGCAGCGCCGGTACCGGAATGCCGGCATCGCGCGCGCGGGCGTGGTAGCGCGCCAGCCAGCCGTCGACGCGCGCCAGCGGCCAGCTCAGGAACGCATCCTTGAACAGGCTGACCGCGTCGTAGGCCACCGGGCCGCTCACCGTGTCCTGGAAGTCCAGCACCGCCGGGCCATCGGCTACCGGCATCAGGTTGCGCGGCATGAAGTCGCGGTGCACCGGCACCCGGGCCTGCGCCAGGGCGTTGTCCATCAGCCGCCGCTGCGCCAGCTCCAGTTGTTCCCGTTCGCCGCAGTCCAGCTGCAGGCCGAGATGGCGGCGCAGGAACCATTCCTCGAACAGCCCGGCATCGCGCTGCAGCAGCGCCTCGCCGAACTCGCCGCTGCCGGCCGGAAGCGGCGTTCGCTGCAGCCTGAGCAACTGGCCGATGGCCGCGTCGAACCACTCGTCGGCGTTGCCGTCGTCGATGACCTGCGCCAGCGTCGGGCCGCCCAGGTCCTCGAGTAGCAGCAGGCCGGCATCGACGTCGCGGGCCAGCACCCGCGGCACCCGCACCCCGGCCTGTTCGAGCAGGTCGCGGATGCGCAGCCAGGGCCGCACGTCTTCCTTGTCCGGCGGCGAATCCATGACGATCGCGCTGTCGCCCGTGCCGCGCGTGCGCCAGTAGCTGCGGAAGCCGGCATCGACCGAGGCGCGCTCCAGGGTGGCGCCGGCATCGCCGAGGGCATCGCGCGCCCACTGCAGCCGCTGCTGCGCGCGGGGGCGGTCGGGATCGGTTTCGAGGGTCATCGACAGCGCACTTCGAAGGGCCGCGCGGGCGGCACGGCGGAAAGCGGAAGGGAAGGGTTCAGCGCTTGCCGCCGCTGACCAGCCGCAGCACGGCCAGGACTGCCACCGCACCGAGGACGGCGCCGATGAAGCCGGCCGGCTGTCCCCGTGCGTACCAGCCCATGTACTGGCCGAACCAGCCGGCGACCAGGGCGCCGACGATGCCCAGCACGATGGTCAGCAGGCAGCCCATGCGGTTGTTGCCGGGCATGAAGAAGCGCCCGAGCAGGCCGACCACGAAGCCGACCAGGATGATGTACAGCCAGCTGTCGCTGCCGAACAGTCCGCTCATTCGTTCCTCCACGGCAAGGAAAGGACGCAGCCTAGCAAGGCCAGGCCGCGTCCGTCATCGCTCAGGTTCAGGCCTGCCGTTGCGCCCGGTGGTAGGCCACCAGCGCGTTGGCGTGGCCGTGGCCGATCCCGTGCCGCTCCTTGAGGATGGCCACCTGCTCCATGTGCCTGCCGTCCCCGATGGCATCGAGAACCGCGAACCAGTGGGCGACCGGCTTGCCGTAGGCCTTCTCGATGGAAGGAAAGTAGGAAGCCGGCCCCTTGGCCTTGTCGTCGGTTGTCATGTGCGCGTTCCCGGCTTGCAGGTCTGTCAGCAGCAGCCGTGGCCGCCGTGGCGGGTGCCGCTGTCGGCGGCCACCGGCGAGCCGCTGGTCTCGCCGCGCAGGCTGGCGGCGTAATGCTCGCTGACCACCTTGGACACGCAGGCGGTGACGCGCTTGCCCATCGGGATGTGCAGGAACTCGTTGGGGCCGTGCGCGTTGGAGTGCGGGCCGAGCACGCCGGTGATCATGAACTGCGCGCCGGGGAACTTCTCGCCCAGCATGCCCATGAACGGGATCGAGCCGCCTTCGCCCATGTACATCGCCGGCTTGCCGAAGAACGCCTGGCTGGCGTCGTCGATGGCCTTCTCCAGCCACGGCGCCATCGCCGGTGCGTTCCAGCCGGTGGAGGCCTTCTCCAGCTCCAGCGTCACCTGCGCGCCGTTCGGCGGATCGCGCAGCAATGCTTCCTTCAGCAGTTCGCCGCACCGCTTGCCGTCGGCCAGCGGCGGCAGTCGCAGCGACAGCTTCACCGCGGTCTCCGGGCGCAGCACGTTGCCGGCCGATTCCAGCGACGGCATGCCGCCGATGCCGGTCACCGACAGCGCCGGGCGCCAGGTGCGGTTGAGCACCAGCTCGGTCAGGTCCTCGTTCATCGGCTTGAGCCCGTCGACCAGCGGGAACTTGTCGAAGATCGCGGTATCGACCACCTCGGCGGCGCGTTTGGCCTGCTGCAGGCGCTCTTCCGGGATTTCCACGTGCAGCCCGTCGAGCAGGATGCGGCCGGTGTTCTCGTCCTCGATCCGCGACAGCAGCTGGCGCAGCAGGCGGAAGCTGGACGGCACCACGCCGGAGGCGTCGCCCGAATGCACGCCTTCCTCCAGCACCTTGACGGTGAAGTTGCCGCCGGCCAGGCCGCGCAGCGAGGTGGTGCACCACAGCTGGTCGTAGTTGGCGCAGCCCGAATCCAGGCACACCACCAGCGACGGCTTGCCGATGCGCTCGGCCAGATGGTCGACGTAGGCCGGCAGGTCGTAGCTGCCGGATTCCTCGCAGGCCTCGATCAGGATCACGCAGCGCGCATGCGGCAGGCCCTGCTCCTGCAGCGCCTGGATGGCGGCCAGCGAACCGAAGATGGCGTAGCCGTCGTCGGCGCCGCCGCGGCCGTACAGCTTGTCGCCGCGCAGCACCGGGACCCACGGGCCCAGGTCCTCGTCCCAACCGGTCATTTCCGGCTGCTTGTCCAGGTGGCCGTACAGCAGCACGGTGTCGTCGCCGGTTTCCGCGCCGCTGGCCGGAATTTCCAGGAAGATCAGCGGGGTACGGCCTTCCAGTCGCACCACTTCCACCTGCAGCCCGGGGATCTTCTGGGCGCGGGCCCAGTTCTCCATCAGCGCCACCGCCTGGTCCATGTAGCCGTTGGCGACCCAGTCGGCGTCGAACATCGGCGACTTGTTGGGGATGCGGATGTAGTCGACCAGCTGCGGGACGATGTCGTTGTCCCACTTGTCGCTGAGGAATTGGCCGATTTTCGCGCTGTCCATCTGAAAAACTCCGGTTGCAGGGTCTAGACCGCCCATTCTACGCCCGGGCAGGGGGTAGGGTTTTTCCTACAACGGGTCGGGCTGTTTACCGGCTGTGTGAGGAGCGTGTGGACGATAGGCTTGTCTGCATGTGGCGCGGGACACTGACCCGGTCGACGAGGATGTCGGCGAAGTCTCTTCCCAAGCCACAAGGAGTGTAGCCATGAAGTTTTTCACCGTGACGCTGAAGTCGCTGGTCCTGGCTCTTTTGCTGACCGGTTCCGCGCTTGCCGCGGACAAGGTCGACATCAATACCGCCGATGCGGTGGAGCTGGACCGGGTGTTGGTGAACGTGGGGTCTTCCAAGGCCCAGGCGATCGTCGATTACCGACAGGCCAACGGACCTTTCAGGAGTGCCGAGGAACTGGCACTGGTGAAGGGGATCGGTTTGAAAACGGTCGAACGGAATCGTGACCTGATCGAGGTGGGTGCCGGGACGGCCCCTGCCAAGAAGGCTGCCACGGCGGCGGCCCCGAAACCGGTGGAAAGACGCTGAGCGGAACGGACGCGAAGGTATACGGCCGGTTGCAGGACGCACGGGCCGGAATCCGTAGGGCAGGACGCCGAAGAAAAGCAGGATGCTGACAGGGATGTAACGATCGCCCGGTGTTGCACAGGAGGTGCAGCCGGGCGATCGTTTTTTGGGGGTTCCGGATCTGCGGCGGTGAAGCCGTTGCCCCGCTGGTGCGGGCCGTCGGGACGGCAGCAACCATCCCGGCTTGGGTGCCGGGCAGGCACAGGTTGGCGAATGCGTATCCGGCCGGCATTCCATCCGCCCGGGCCCGGCGGCTGCAAGGCCGATCCTGCGTGGCGTCGGTTGCGCTGCGGGTGGCGGCGCCGGCGGGAGTCTGCGGTGATGATGGCCGTGCAGGCAGTGCGCTAGGCTGGGCGGGACCAGGGCCGGAATCGAACAGGGTGAAGCGCATGGCGGGATGGGGATGGCGGGGGCTGCTGCTGGTGGTCGCCTGTGCGGTGCTGGCTCCGTCGGCGGCACAGGAAGCGCCGGTGCCGCGTGGTCCGCTGGATCTGGCGCCGGGTGAATTCCTCTGGCACCCGGAAATCTCGCCGGCCGGTCCCATCGTGCTGGTGGTCAGCCTGGACGAGCAGCGCGCCTACGTCTATCGCAACGGCATCGCCATCGGCATGTCGACGATCAGCTCCGGCAAGGCCGGGCACGAGACCCCGACCGGCGTGTTCACGATCCTGCAGAAGAACAAGGATCACCGCTCCAACCTCTACAACAACGCGCCGATGCCCTACATGCAGCGGCTGACCTGGGACGGGATCGCGCTGCATGGCGGGTCGCTGCCGGGGTATCCGGCCTCGCACGGCTGCGTGCGCCTGCCGCAGGCGTTCGCGCAGAAGCTGTTCGCCGAGACCCGGCGCGGCGATACGGTGGTGGTGGCCGATGCCAAGAGTTCGCCGACCACGCTGGTGTATCCGGCGGTGCTGGCGCCGGTCACCGCGAGTGGGCAGCCGCTGGTCGCCGTTCCCGACGCGCCGGACCATTACTGGGACGACAGCCTGGCCCCGCAGGGGCAGGTGAGCGTGCTGGTCAGCATCCACGACCAGCGCATCTACGTGCTGCGCGACGGCGTGCCGATCGGCGAGTCGCGGATGAACGTCAGGAACCTGCCTGCATTCGACGGCACCACGCTGTTCGTGATGGGCGAGGGGCTGGACGAGGCGCCCAGCCTGCTGGATCCGCAGCGCCGGCGGCATCGCTGGACCGCCTATCCGATGCTGGGCGACGCCACCTCGAGCGTGATCCCCGACCTGCTGGCGCAGCCGTCGCTGCCGGTGGAGTTGCCGGTCGACTTCGCCCGCCGGATGTACGACGTGCTGGTGCCGGGCACGACCCTGCTGGTCACCAGCCTGCCGGCGGTGCGGCCTTCGACCGGGGATCAGGGGCTGCAGCCATTGTTGGAATCGGAAGCACCTGCCCCCATTCAATGATCCTCGTCCCGAACATGCCGTTGCCATGAAGCCGCTGTTGTCCCGCCCCCGCCTGCTGATGCTCGGCCTGCTGCTGGTGCCGGCCGTCGCCGCGCAGGGGGCGTCGACGCCCGCGGCCGGGCTTGCGCCTGTGCCATCCGCGCCGGGCGAGGGCCTGGCCGAGCGGCTGGCCCGCGCAGCGCCGGCGGCCGACCGGCAGGTGCTGGCGCTGGCCGCCCGGGCGATGTCCTGCGCGCTGCAGCGCCGCGAGCCGGGACTCGATCCGCAGCGCCTGGGCGTGATCGACTATTCGCGCCCCTCGACCGAACCGCGGCTGTGGGTGTTCGACCTGGACCGGCAGCGGCTGCTGTTCGAGGAATGGGTGGCGCATGGCCGCAACAGCGGCGAGAACATGACCAACCGCTTCTCGAACCGCGAAGGCAGCTACATGTCCAGCCTGGGCGCCTTCGTCGCGCAGGAGACCTATGCCGGCGGCAACGGCTATTCGTTGCGCCTGCGCGGGCTGGAGCCGGGCTTCAACGACCGCGCCCGCGAGCGCGCCATCGTGATCCACGGCGCCCCGTACGTGAACCCGGCCGCAGCGCGCCTGCAGGGGCGGCTGGGCCGCAGCCTGGGCTGCCCGGCGGTACGGCCGGCGGTCGCGCGGCCGCTGATCGACAGCCTGCGCGAGGGCACGCTGGTATTCGCCTACTACCCGGACCCGGACTGGCTGCAGCGCTCGCAACTGCTGGACTGCGGGCAGCCCGGGGTGGCGACGGCGAGCGTCCGTTCGCGTCCCTGAGTTGCCGGCGGCGTGGGCGCGCCTGTTACGGCGATGACGCCAGCCGGTTTCACGCGGTGATGCGATGGATGCGCCGGGCGGGATCGTGCCGTGCCTGGTTTCCGTGCGGATTTCCTGCTGTCCGGCGAATCCTTCAATGCCTGCCGTCCATGGGAGCACCGATCCTGCGACCGGCAGGATCGTGCGGCCTGTCGCGCGCCGGTGCCGCCGGGCCTGCGTGTACGGGCAACCCCGGAGCGGGGGACGAGATCGGCCGAAGACCGGCCACCCGTCTCGGGAAACGCCGCGCCGCGGTCATGCCCACGACGCGGCGATTGCCGGCGATGCCCCTCAGACCAGCCCGGTGGCGTAGTACACGCCGATGATCGCGAACACCGCCAGGGTCTTGATGATGGTGATGGCGAAGATGTCCTTGTAGGACTGGCGATGGGTCAGCCCGGTGACCGCCAGCACGGTGATGACCGCGCCGTTGTGCGGCAGGGTGTCCATGCCGCCGGAGGCCATCGATGCCACCCGATGCAGCACGTCCATCGGGATGCCGGCGGCGTTGGCGTTGGCGATGAAGCTGTCGGCCATCGCCGCCAGCGCGATGCTCATGCCGCCGGAGGCCGAACCGGTGATGCCGGCCATGGCGGTGACCGATACCGCCTCGTTGATCAGCGGGTTGGGAATCGAGCCCAGCGCGTTGGCCACCACCAGGAAGCCGGGCAGGGCGGCGATCACGGCGCCGAAGCCGTATTCGGAGGCGGTGTTCATCGAGGCCAG
This sequence comes from Xanthomonas chitinilytica, assembly GCF_026107455.2. Lineage (GTDB taxonomy): Bacteria > Pseudomonadota > Gammaproteobacteria > Xanthomonadales > Xanthomonadaceae > Stenotrophomonas > Stenotrophomonas chitinilytica. The sequence goes on from NZ_JAPCHY010000004.1 coordinate 169,008, forward strand.
CATGGCGCCGCCGATGGCGGTCCGGGTGCCTTCGGCGAAGCTGGTGTAGACCGGTTTCCAGGCGAACGCCAGCACGGTCAGGATGCCGACCAGCAGCGCGCCCTGCACCGCCCAGATCGCGGCCATCTTCGATACTTCCTGCACCACCGGTGCCGGGTTGCCGATCACCGCCGGCACGAACGATTGGGTCTCGCCGTAGAAGCCGGGAATCCAGCGGGTGAACAGGTAGTTGGACACGCCCACCAGCACCAGCGGCAGCACTGCGATCAGCGGATGGGTGAGCCGGTCGCCGCGGAACGCTTCCGGCTCGTTGCGCAGCTCGGCGTTGCCGGCATAGCCTTCGCCGGCGCGCGCGGCGGCGCGGCGGCGCCATTCCAGGTAGCTCATGCCCAGCACCAGGATCACTACCGTGCCGATCACGCCCAGCCACGGCGCCGCCCAGCTGGTGGTGCCGAAGAACGAGGTGGGGATGATGTTCTGGATCTGCGGCGTGCCCGGCAGCGCGTCCATGGTGAAGGTGAAGGCGCCCAGCGCGATGGTGCCGGGGATCAGCCGCTTGGGAATCTCGCTCTGGCGGAACAGCTCGGCGGCGAACGGATACACCGCGAACACCACCACGAACAGCGACACGCCGCCGTAGGTGAGCAGCGCGCAGACCAGCACGATCGACAGCATCGCGCGCTGCGCACCGACCAGCCTGATGGTGGCGGTCACTATCGACTTGGAGAAGCCGGAGATCTCGATGACCTTGCCGAACACCGCGCCCAGCAGGAACACCGGGAAGTACAGCTTGAGGAAGCCGACCATCTTGTCCATGAACAGGCCGGTGAACATCGGCTGCACCAGCGACGGGTCGGTCAGCAGCACCGCGCCCAGCGCCGCGACCGGGGCGAACAGGATCACGCTGTAGCCGCGGTAGGCCACGAACATCAGGAAGCACAGGGCCGCCAACACGATCAGGAACGACATCCACGGCTCCCCGCCATACAAGTTGCCGTCGAGTATCTGCAGGGCCGCGGCCCCGGCCCACTGTACGAATGGACGATACGAGCCGGTCGGCGCGCCGGCTACCTTGCGCAGCATGGGCGGCATCCGTTTGCTGCCCCGTCATACCCGGGAGGAGGGGAGACCAATGAAGCGCAAGTACCTGAGCATGGCCATCGGTTGCGTACTGCTGGCGCCGGCATCGCTGGCGTGGTCGCAGCAACCGCCGCAGGCCGCACCCGCCGCCGGCAACCAGGCCACCACGCTGGACCAGGTCACGGTCACCGCGCGGCGCCGCAGCGAATCGATCCAGGACGTGCCGGTGGCGGTGAGCGCCTTCGGCGAGGAGCAGATCAAGGACCTGCAGGCCAGCAACGTGGAGGGGTTGCAGGGCGCGGTGCCGAACATGAACATCGCCCAGGGCCGCGGTTCGGCCAACAGCGTCAACGTGTTCATCCGCGGCATCGGCCAGCCCGACGCGCTGCAGACCTTCGACCCCGGCGTGGGCATGTACGTCGACGACGTCTACTACTCGCGCATCAACGGCGCGCTGTTCTCGCTGTTCGACATCCAGCAGCTGGAAGTGCTGCGCGGCCCGCAGGGCACGCTGTACGGCAAGAACTCCACCGGCGGCGCGATCAAGCTGACCACCAAGAATCCGTTCGACAACGAAGGCGGTGCGGTGGAAGTGACCGCCGGCGACTATGGCCGGCTGGAGGGGCGCTTCTACGTCAGCGGCAAGCTGAGCGATACCATCGCCGCCAGCATCGCCGGCGCCAAGATCACCAACGACGGCTACGTGCGCGATGCCGATACCGGCAAGCACTACAACGATGACGACACCGAAGCGCTGCGCTTCAAGATGGCGTTCAGTCCGACCGACAACTTCCGCGCCACCCTGAGCGCGGACACCACCAAACAGGATGCGGCGCCGACCCTGGGCCGGCCGGTGGCCGATCTGCGCCAGACCGACCTGGTGCTGGGCTCGGTGGTGCTCAAGCCGGGCGAGACCGGCGAATGGAACCGCCGCGCACGGACCTCGTTCGAGAACGGCGAAGGCCAGTACCTGAAGCATTCCGGCGCCTCGCTGGCGATGGAATGGGACATCGACGAGCAGTGGCAGCTCAAGAGCATCACCTCCTACCGCAAGCTCAAGACCGAGTCGTACATCGACATCGACGCTTCCGAATACGAGCTGGGCGACGTGCTGGTGGCGCTGGACCAGGACCAGCGCAGCCAGGAACTGCAACTGCACTACGACAACGGCAGCAACCTGCACCTGACCTTCGGCGCGTACTACATGAAGGAGAACGTGCCGTCCTACCAGGAAGCCTATGCCGACGACCTGTTCGCGCTGGCCGGTACGCCGATCGATTTCCTGCGCACCATCGACGACGACCTGAGCACCACCAGCACCGCCGCCTTCGCCCACATGAACTGGGAGTTCGTGCCGACCTGGACGCTGGCCGCCGGTGTGCGCTGGACCAAGGACAAGAAGGAGTACGACCGCAGCACCAGCACCTTCTGGGGGCCGGCGCTGGCAGCGCTGAATGAAACCGTTGCCTTCAGCGCCAAGGCAGACTGGACCGCGGTGACGCCGTCGGTCAGCCTGCAGAAGGCTTTCGGCGACAACCTGATGGGCTACGTGTCGGCCAACCGCGGCTTCAAGTCCGGCGGCTTCAACGGCCGCGCCAACACCGTGTACGACACCGAGCATGCCAAGTTCGATCCGGAATACGTCTGGACCTATGAGCTGGGCCTGAAGGGAAGTTCGTCCGACCGGCGCTTCCGCGGCAGCGCGGCGGCGTTCTACAGCAAGTACAGCGATTTCCAGGCGCGCGTGTCGCAGGACGTGGGCACCTTCCCGGTGCTCAATGCCGCCGAGATGGTGATCAAGGGCATCGAGCTGGACGGCGTGGCCATGCTGGGCGATGCCACCACGCTGAGCGGCCAGATCGGCTGGATGGACGCCAAGTACGACCGCTTCGAGGACTTCCGTCTGGATCCGTCCTATCCAGGCTTCGATCCGAACGTGAACCACGACCACGTGCCGTTCTCGCCGGACTGGACCGCCCGCGTGGCCCTGCAGCACGTGTTCTCGCTGGGCCACAGCGGCAGCCTGACCCTGGGCGGCGACGTCTCCTACCGCGGCGACACCTGGTTGTCGGTGGACAACCGCGAGGTGCTGAGCCAGGACGCCTACACCCTGGTCGGCGCCTACGGCGTGTGGGATTCGCCGCAGCTGGCCTGGCAGGTGCGTGCCGGCGTGCGCAACCTGACCGACAAGCAGTACAAGACCGAGGGCCAGGAGTTCGCCAGCGTCGGCAACATCCAGACTGCCTATTACGGCCTGCCGCGCAACTGGTACGTGTCGCTGCGCTACAACTTCTGAGGCACCCGCGGGTGACCGGCGATGTGCGGGAAACCGCGGGCGGGCGCCGGTACGACGACAGGAACGGCGGCATGTCCCGACATGCCGCCGTTCCCTTATCCTGAGCCCGGTCCCGCGGCGATGCGGGCGGGCAACCGGGGGAAGCGGCAGGCATGCTGAGTTTGATCACCGTGGTGCTGGCCGGCATGGCGTGGCTGGCGCTGATGTTCGGTGCGGCGTTGTACGGCGAGCGCCGGCCGGCGGCCTTCGCCCGGCACTGGCGCTACGTGTATGCGCTGTCGCTGGCGGTGCACTGCACCTCGTGGACGTTCTACGGCACCGTCACCCAGGCCGCGCGCTACGGCTGGCCGCTGCCGCCCACCTTCGTCGGCGCGGTGCTGTTCTACGCGTTGGCGGTGGGTTTCATGATGCGGCTGGTGCGGCTGGCGCGCGAGACCAACGCCACCTCGCTGGCCGACCTGATCGCCGCGCGGCTGGGCCGCGACGCCTGGCTGGCCGCCACCGTGACCCTGGTGGCCGCGCTGGGGCTGATTCCCTACATCGCGCTGCAGCTCAAGGCGGTGACGATGAGCTTCGACATGCTCACCGCCGGCTCGACCGGGCGCGGGCAATCCGGTACGCCGTGGCATGACAGCGCGCTGTACGTGGCGCTGGCGATGGCGCTGTTCGCGATGCTGTTCGGTGCGCGCCGGGCCAATGTGTCCGAGCACAACCGTGGCCTGGTGCTGGCGATGGCGGTGGAATCGCTGTTCAAGCTGGCGGCGATGCTGGCGCTGGGCGCGTTCGTCTGGTTCGGGCTGGGCAGCCTGCCGGAGGCGCCGGCGCTGCCTGCCGCACCGGTGGCGCCGGGCGGCGGCGTGGTGCCGCTGGTGCTGCTGGGGGCGATGGCGATGTTCATGCTGCCGCACCAGTTCCACGTCGGCGTGGTCGAGTGCCGCGACGTGCGCGACGTGCGTACCGCGCGCTGGCTGTTCCCGCTGTACCTGCTGCTGATCGCGCTGCCGATCCTGCCGCTGGCCCACGCCGGCGCCGCCTGGCTGGGCGATACCGTGCCGACCGACATGTACACGCTGGCGCTGCCGTTCTCGCAGGGCCATGCCGGCGTGGCCCTGTTCGCGTTCCTCGGCGGCCTGAGTGCGGCTACCGGCATGGTGGTGGTGAGCACGCTGACGCTGAGCCTGATGATCGGCAACCACTGGTTCGCGCCGGGGCTGCTGCGGGGCGCGTGGTCGCGCGTGGGCAGCGGTGACCGCCGCCACGAACTGCTGTGGCTGCGGCGCGCCGGCATCTGCGTGATCATGCTGCTGGCCTGGGCCTACAGCCGTCTGATCGGCGGCGGCAACGTGCTGGCCGATGTCGGCGCGGTGTCGTTCTCGGCGCTGGCCACGCTGCTGCCGGTGCTGGGGTTCGCGATCTGGCGGCCGCAGACGCCGCCGCGCGCGGCCATCGTCGGTGTCGCCGCCGGCTTCCTCACCTGGGCCTGGGTGCTGCTGGTGCCGTCGTTGCTGGCCGATGCCGGGCATGCGCCGCATTGGCTGGCGGGTGGGCCGTTCGGTTGGCGCTGGCTGGCGCCGGAAGGCCTGTTCGGCCTGACCGGCTGGAGTCCGCTGGGGCGTGCGGTCGGCGCCAGCCTGTTCGTCGGCACCCTGGCCACGCTGCTGGCCATGGCCTGGCGGCGCGATACGCCCGACCGCACCCATCGCAATCTCGATGCCGATGCGCTGCGCGACGCCGGCCGCCGTTTCCTGCCGTTCGAGCGGGTGGAGCAGCTGCTGGCCGAGGCGCCGCGGCATGGCCCGGTGCCGGCGCTGACAGAGGCGCAACTGGAGCGCGAACTGTCGGCGGTGCTGGGCGCGGCCTCGGCGCGCCTGCTGCTCGACGCCGCACGCCGCGAGGGCGGCGAGCTGGCGACGGTGGCGGCCATCGTCAGCGAGGCCTCGCAGGACCTGCGCTTCAACCAGCAGGTGCTGCAGGCGGCGTTGCAGAACATGAGCCAGGGCATCAGCGTGATCGACCGCGAGCAGCGGCTGGTGGCGTGGAACCGGCGCTATGCGCGCATGTTCGGCTTTCCCGACGAACTGCTGCAGGTGGGCCGGCCGATCGTCGACCTGACCCGCTGGGCGCTGCAGGCGATGCCGGCGCGCGGCAACGACGAGCGCGCCATCGACCGCCGGCTGGCCTTCATGCGCGCCGGCACCGCGCACCTGACCGAGCGCGTGTTCCCCGACGGCAGCATCGTCGAGATCCGCGGCAACCCGATGCCTGGCGGCGGCTTCGTCGCCACCTTTACCGACGTCACCGAGTTCCGCCGCAACGAGCGCGAACTCAAGCTCAGCAACGAGACCCTGGAGCAGCGCGTGGGCGAACGCACGGCCCTGCTCGAATCGGCCAAGCGCGAGGCCGAGCGCGCCAACGACGCCAAGAGCCGCTTCCTCGCCGCAGTGGGCCACGACCTGCTGCAGCCGCTGCATGCCGCGCATCTGTTCACCGACACCCTGGCGCGGCAGGTGGAGGCGCCGCAGCAGAAGCAGGCGGTGGCGCAGATCCGCGGCGCGCTCGATTCCACCACCGACCTGCTGACCGGGCTGTTCGACATGTCGCGGCTGGAAGCCGGCGGACTGGTGCCGCAGCCGCGCGATTTCCCGCTGGCCGAGGTGCTGGAGCCGCTGGCCTCGGAGTTCCGCGCCCTGGCCAGTGCGCGCGGATTGGGCTTCCACCATGTCGCGACATCGGCGTGGGTACGCAGCGACCCGCAACTGCTGCGACGGGTATTGCAGAACTTCCTGGCCAACGCGGTGCGCTACACCGAGCGCGGCGGCGTGCTGCTCGGCGTGCGCCGCGAAGGCGCGAACGTGCGCATCGAAGTGCACGACACCGGCCCGGGCATCGCCGAATCCGAGCGCGCGGCGATCTTCGAGGAATTCCGCCGCGGCGACGGCGCCGCCGGGCAGGGGCTGGGACTCGGCCTGGCCATCGCCGACCGCATCGCCGGCCTGCTGCAGGCGCCGTTGTCGCTGCGCAGCCGCTCCGGCCGCGGCACCGTGTTCGCGTTGACGCTGGCGACGGTGGCCCGGCCGGTAGCGGTCGCCGCCGCGCCGCCGGCGCGCGGCGGCAGCCTGCAGGGCGTGCCGGTGCTGGTGGTGGACAACGACCCGCCGTCGCTGCAGGCGCTGGCCATGCTGCTGCGCGGCTGGGGGTGCAGCGTGGCCGAGGCCAATGGCGATGCCGAGGCCGTCGCCGCGCTGCAGGCGACACCGGCGGCGCTGTGGCTGCTGGACTACAACCTGGACGATGGCGACACCGGCACTGCGCTGCACGCGCGGCTGGGGGCGCGGTTCGGCGCGCGGCCGACGCTGATCCTCAGCGCCGACGACAGCCTGTCCACCCGCCGCGAAGTGCTGGAGCAGGGCCTGACCCTGCTGCAGAAACCGGTGCGGCCGCTGGCGCTGAAATCGATCCTGGACCGGCTGCTGGCGTCGAGTGGCGTCGCGGCCGGTTCCGGGAGCGGGGCGCCGGCGGAGGAAGATCCATAGCCGGCTGGCTGCGGTCCGGCAATTCCATCGGCGGCGCATCGTCCGCTCTGTCGTTCGGCCGGCGTGGCGAAGGCCACTGCAGGGAAGAAGGTCTTGACCCCGAAGGATGGCGGGGAATACATCTCGATGGATTCGGTCGATCACGATCGATGGGCGTGCCCGCATGGCGAAAGACTCCATGCGATATCCCGGTTCCGGGATCCACCACCAGGCATCAGGCAACTTTGATGAATCGTGCCCACTCATGGAAGCAATCCGGCAACGTCTCGCTCTGGTACTACACCGAGAACCAGCGCGACTATCCGGGTTGGCAGCTCACCGCCGATGCGGCCGGCTGCGAGTCGCTCATGGTCCTGCTGGACGCCATGGCCGCCGACGGTATCGCCGCATCCCGCACCATTGAGCTCAAGCCCCCTTCCAGGGCCCGGCTGGCTGTGCCGAACAACAAGTCTGGTTTGGCTGCCTGGCGGGCACCCGGCAAGCTTCGAATGGTTTTCTCCAGCAACCCATCGGAGTGGTCGTTTCCGCCCGGCCTGGATCCGGCGGTTCTTGCCGTAGGCTCGGACTGGCTGGCCCCGCTGCGTGAGGGTATCTCCGGCATTGCCCTTGGGCGCGGCGACCATTCCATCGGCCCTGCCGACAGGAGCGGTTCCCGGCTCTGGTTCTGGTGGTGAGCGGAGAGTCGCCCGACCATTCGTCCAAGCCCTCTCCCAACGTCGCTGGCTGACCATCGTTTCGCGCTGTTGTGAAGTCCCTCGACGGCCATGGTCCTGTCCGCCGCTTCAAGCCGTCGCCCGGCAATCCGTTCGAGCGGATACTGTTCCGCGACGCTGTTCGACTGGGCGCCAGGCGGCGCAAGGGAGAGATCCATGAAGTCCATACTCAAGCTGGTGCTGGGCATCGTTGCCGGCCTTGTCGTCGGCGGCATCGTGAACATGGCGCTCATCATGGCGAGCGGCCATGTGATCCCGCCTCCGCCGGGCGCCGACATGACCACGGCCGAGGGCATACGCGCCGCCCTGCCCGAACTTGCCCCCCGGCACTTCCTGTTTCCGTTCCTGGCGCACGCACTGGGTACGCTGGCCGGTGCATATGTCGCGGCGAAGATCGCCTCAGGGCACAGGCTGGCTGCGGCCATGGTCGTTGCCGCGTTCTTCTTCGCGGGCGGCATCATGGCTGCGCGGATGATTCCTGCCCCGACCTGGTTCGTCGTCCTGGATATTGCGATGGCCTACTTCCCGTTCGGCTGGGCCGGTTACCGGTTGGCGCGCCCGCGGTCTGCAGCGACCGCGGGCATCGCCTGAAAATCCATTCTTCGTGGTGCATGCAGCGACTGTCCGGCACTGCCAGCCGGCAGGCCCTCAGGCCTCGATCTGCCGCGCCGGGTCGCTCAGTTCCAGTTCCCGCAACACCACGCTGGCCTGGGTGCGGTTGCGCACGCCCAGGCGCTCGAAGATGGCCGACAGGTGCGCCTTCACCGTGCGTTCCTGCACGTCCAGGCGGTCGGCGATCTGCTTGTTGAGCAGGCCCTGCGCGACCAGCACCAGTACCCGGAACTGCTGCGGTGACAGGCTGGCCAGGCGCGCGGCCAGTTCGCTGTCGTGGCTGGAGGACTGCGCGCGCGATACCGCCGCGCGCAGCGACGACGGCAGCCATTGTTCGCAGGCCATCACGCTGCGGATGGCTTCGCGCAGGTCGTCCAGGCCGGCGCTCTTGGGCAGGTAGCCGGCGGCGCCGTGGTCCAGTGCGCGGCGCACCACGCGCGGGTCGTCGTTGGCCGAGACCACGATCACCGCCACGCCCGGATGCTGGGCGCGGATGGCGGCCAGCCCGGCCAGGCCGTGGTTGCCGGGCATGTGCAGGTCGAGCAGGATCAGGTCGATGTCCGGCTCGGCGTCCAGCGCGGCCAGCACGCCGTCCAGCGATTCGGCCTCGCGCACCGTCATCGCCGCCATGGCTTCGCCCGCGGCCTGCCGCAGCGCGGCGCGGAACAGGGGGTGGTCGTCGGCGATCAGCAGGGTGGGCATCGGCAATCCGGGTTACTGGGAGGTCCAGCCCCCATCCATCGGGAAGCTGGCGCCGGTGACATTGTGCGCTTCGTGCCGGCAAAGCCAAGCCACCATCGCGGCGATGTCCGACGGCAGCGACATGCGCAGGCTCGGCTGCTTTTCCTCCAGCAGCGCGCGCACGCCGTCGTCGCGGCTGCCGCCGTTGCGGTGGGCCTGGATCTGCGGCTCGATCAGCGGCGTCTCCACCCAGCCCGGGCAGACGCAGTTGACGGTGACGCCGCCGCTGTCGCGGCTGCCGGCGGCGGCGTATTCCAGCGCGGCGACCTTGCTCAGGCCGACGATGCCGAACTTGCTGGCCACGTAGGGCGCCTTGTTCTTCGAGGCCACCAGCCCGTGCACCGAGGCGATGTTGACCACGCGGCCGTAGCCGCGTTCGGCCATGCCCGGCAGCGCCCGCTGCATGGTGTGGAAGGCGGCGCTGAGGTTGATGGCGATGATGTCGTCCCATTTCTGCACCGGTTGCTCGGCCAGCGGCGCGGCATGCTGGATGCCGGCGTTGTTGACCAGCACGTCGACCGGCGCCCAGGCCTCCACGTCGGCGAGCATCGCCGCGATCTGCGCCGGGTCGCGCAGGTCGGCGGCGAAATGGCGGGCCTCGCCGCCGGCCTCGCGCACGCTGTCCAGCGCCTGTGCGATCTGCTCCTCGCTGCCCAGGCCGTTGATCGCGACCCGCGCGCCGGCCTGCGCCAGCGTCTGGGCGATGGCCAGGCCGATGCCGGAGGTGCTGCCGGTCACCAGCGCGGTGCGGCTTTGCAGGAAGCGGTCCATGGGAACTCCAATTCGGGTGTGGGAGACCCGGAAACGTAGCAGGCGCGGCGGCAACGGTGGGTGGTACGAAAGTACGATGAGCGCGCCGGTACGCTCTGCTAGTGTCGCGGCATGAACAATCCACTCCTGCGCGCCGCCTGCGGCCTTTTCGTCGGACTCACGCTGGCCTCCTGCGCCAGCCGGCCTGTCACCGGGTCTTCGGAGCCTTCCATGTTCAGCCACGAACGCAGCAGCGAACACCGCGGCAGCGACGACCTGCTGACCGCCGGCCTGGGACTGGCCGGGCTGCGGACCCTGGCGCCGCCGTCGTTCGCCGATCCGCTGGCGCCCACTGCCGGGGAACTGCGCCGGCGCGCGCTGTGGAGCAGCTGGCGCGGCATCGCCGACCTGGCGCCCGGCGGCGGCTATGGCGAACTGTTCGGCGACCTGTCGGCGGTGCCGGGCCGCGAATTCTCCGCCTACGCCACGCTGCCCGGGGCCAGGCAGCCGCATCGGGTACTGGCGCAGGTGCCGGACAGCTTCGACACCGGCAAGCGCTGCGTGCTGGTGGCGCCGGCTTCCGGTTCGCGCGGCATCTATGGCGCAGTGGCGGTGGCCGCGGCCTGGGGGCTGCCCAGGGGCTGCGCGGTGGTCTACACCGACAAGGGCGCCGGCAGCGACTACTTCGACCTGGACGCACAGCAGGGCGTGCGCGCCGACGGCACGGTGGGCGAACTGGGAGCGGCGGACGACCTGGCCTTCGTGCCCGAGGCGCCGATGAACGCCAGCGGCGTGGCGTTCAGGCACGCGCATTCGCAGGACAACCCGGAGGCCGACTGGGGCCGCCACGTGAAGCAGGCGGCGCAGTTCGCGCTGCACGCGCTGGACCAGGCCCATCCGCAGGCGGCGCCGTTCACCTTCGACAACACCCGCGTGATCGCGGTGGGCATCTCCAACGGCGGCGGCGCAGTGCTGCGCGCGGCCGAACTGGAGGGCGGCTGGCTCGACGCGGTGGTGGCCGGCGAACCCAGCGTGCTGTCCGACGGTCCGGGCGCGCGGGCGCTGTACGACTACACCACCGAGGCGGCATTGCTGATGCCGTGCGCGCTGCTGCACATGGACGACCTGCCGCAGCCGCCGCTTACCGCCGCAGTGCAGGCCGGTGCCGCGGTGCGCTGCGCCTCGCTGGCGACGGCCGGGCAACTGCCGGGCGCGACCACCGCCGAACAGGCGCGTGCGGCCTACGAGCGACTGCGCGGCAGCGGCTGGAGCGACGAGGCGCTGCGCGCCGGTGCGCTGTCGGTCGGTTTCGACCTGTGGCGTGCGGTGGCGGCGACCTATGCTTCGGCCTACGGCCGCTACGGCGTGGACGAACATCCGTGCGGCTACGGATTCGCCGCGCAGAATACGGACTTCAGCGCACGCGCCGCGACCGCGGCCGAGCGCGCGGCCTGGTTCAGCGACGGCAGCGGCATCCCGCCGGGCGCCGGGGTCGGCATCATCGACGGCAAGCTGGCGATGCCGGACCTGACCCTGGCCGGCCTGCAATGCCTGCGCGCACTGTGGGAGGGCGAGGGCGAGGCGGCCACGCGCGTGCGTGCCGGCATCGAGCAGACCCGCGCCGGACTGCCGCGCAAGGGGCTGCCGGTGGTGGTGGTGCACGGGCTGGACGACGGCCTGATCCCGCCGGCCTTCAGCAGCGCGCCCTACGTGGTCGCGGCGCAGGCCGCCGGCCGCGACGTGCGCTACTGGCAGGTGCGCCACGCGCAGCACTTCGACGGTTTCCTCGGCCTGCCGGACTACGCCGCGCGCTACGTGCCGCTGCTGCCCTACGTATACGCCGCGCTGGACCGGGTGCAGGCGCATCTGGACGACGGCGCTGCGCTGCCGGCCGATGCGGTGATCGCCACGACCCCGCGCGGTGCGGGCAAGCCGCTGACGGAAGCCGGCCTCGCGATTCCGCGCTGACCGGGTTCGTCATGGATGGCAAGGCGGGCCGCACGGCCCGCCTTGCGCATGGCGATGGAGAGCGGAACGGGATCCGCATTCGCGTGCTGGAGTGGAGGGGCTGCGGCGGATTCCCGATATGCGTGCAGACGCCGGCAGAACCCTTGGTTGTCATCCCCGCGCGATGCTTTTCAACGGCCGAGGTGCTTTTCAACAGCCGAAGTGCCTTTCAACAGCCGAAGTGCTTTTCAACAGCCGAATGGCTGGTCATGGCTGGTCATGGCTGGTCATGGCCGGTCAGGCGGGGATCCAATGCGGGCCGACTCCACCATGACGAACGTGTCGGCGTCGTCCCCGCGCAGGCGGGGACCCAGTGCCTTTGCCTTTCTCGAGCAAGAGACGCTGGATCCCCGCCTGCGTGGGGGTGACCGGTTCCATTCGTCGTGACCATCCGTACGGATGCAGCCGCGATGAAGGTGCCTCCGGAGGCACGGCATGGCTCGTGGGCATCGGCTCGTTCGCCGCGGCAGCCCTGTCCACAGTGCACGTCCCGTTCGGGCAGAATGCGGCAATGAACGCATTGACCCTGCCCACGCGGGTGATTCCCGCCTACGACTATCGCCGCGAGCGCTGGCGCAACGGCCTCGGCTGGACCCGCGAGATCCTGCGCGTGCCGGCGACCGGCGACGACTGGCTGCTGCGCCTGTCCATCGCCGAGATCGAGCAGGACGCGGCGTTCTCCGCGTTCCCGGGCGTCGAGCGCGAGCTGGTGCTGCTGCGCGGCGAGGGGCTGCGCCTGCGCTTCGCCGATGGCCGCTGCCACGTGCTGATGCCGCCGCACGACCGCCTGCGCTTCGCCGGCGAGGACGAGGTGGGCGGCGAGTTGGTGGACGGGGTGACCCACGACTTCAACCTGATGTGGCGGCGCGACGCGCTCGAAGCCGAACTGCTGCACCGGCCGCTGGTCGGCTCGATGTTCTTCTTCGCCGAGCCGGATACCGCCTGGGCGATCCACCTGCTGTCCGGGCAGGCCGAGTTCGAGGGCGAGCCCGCGCTGCAGCCGCTGGAAGCCGGCGACAGCGCCTGGCTGGGTGCCGGCGAGCGCCGCCGCTACGCCCTGCGCGGCGGCGGCGAACTGCTGGCGGCAAGGGTGAGGACGGCGGGCGCGGAGCCGCGCGGAGAACGTTGATGGACATCCGCATCGATGACCTGCGCGGTGCGGAGATCGCCGCGCTGCTGGCCGGGCACCTGGACGACATGGCGCGGCATTCGCCGCCGGAGAGCATCCATGCGCTGGACCTGGATGCGCTGCGGCACCCGGGCATCACCTTCTGGACGGCCTGGGACGCCGGCGAACTGCTGGGATGCGGCGCGCTGAAGGCGCTCGACGGCGGCAGTGGCGAAATCAAGTCGATGCGGACCGCGCCGGCGCACCTGCGCAAGGGCGTGGCGGCGACGCTGCTCGGGCACATCGTCGAACAGGCCCGCCGCCGCGGCTACCGGCGACTGTGGCTGGAAACCGGAACGGCGCCGGCCTTCGTGCCGGCCCACCGCCTGTACGCGCGGCATGGCTTCCGGCCCTGCGGGCCGTTCGGCGACTACGTGGCTGATCCGTACAGCTGTTTCTGGCAGCTGGACCTGGAGTGAGAAGGCGACCTCAATACACGTCGCGGCGGTAGCGACCTTCCAGGATCAACCGTTCCTTGCCATCGGCGCCCAGCACCCGTTCGATCACCGCATCCACGCCCGGGGCCATGCCCTGCAGGCTGCCGCAGACCAGCAGCGTGGCGCCGTCGTCGATCCACTGCCGCAACGCATCGGCGGCGTCGGCCAGCGCGTGCTGCACGTAGCGGCGTTCGCCGCCGTCGCGGCTGAACACCGCATCGAGGCGTTCGATCCAGCCCTGCGCCTGCCACTGGCGCAGTTCCTCGCCGAAGAAGAAGTCGTGCGCGGCGTTGCGTTCGCCGAACAGCAGCCAGTTGCGGCGCGCGCCGGCCTCGATGCGGGCGCGCAGGTGCGCGCGCAGGCCGGCGATGCCGGTGCCGTTGCCGACCAGGACCAGCGGGCTGGCGGAAGCGGGCGGGTGGAAGTTGGGATTGCCGCGCAGGCGCAGCGCGATCCCGCCGCCGACCGGGACGTGGTCGCACAACCAGCCGCTGCCCAGGCCAGGCGTGCCGTCGGGCTGCAGCTGGCGCCGCAGCAGCAGCTGCACGCTGCCTTCGACGGGGATGGAGGCGATGGAGTATTCGCGGTGCGGCAACGGCTTCAGGTCGGCGGCCAGCGCCTGCACGTCATGGGCGGCGGATGCGTCGGCGGCCAGCAGCTGCGAGCGCGCCAGCCGTTCGCGCAGCGGTTCGTCGCCGACCTGCGTATCGCCGTCGAGGCCGTGGTCGGCGAGCCAGCGTTCGACCGCGTGCGGCGGATGGCGCGGGCCGATCTCGGCGATATCGCCGGCCTGCCAGGCCGGCAGCGGCGGCTCCTGCGGCACCAGCGCGAGATGGAACACGCTGCCGCCGGCACTGCCGGGATTGAGCCACTGCCGTTGCTGCAGGCGCCAGCGCTGGTACTGCGGCGGCGTCCAGTCCGGCAGTTCGCCGGCCTGGCCGCCGAGCTGGCCGAGCAACTGCTGCCAGTGGCGCAGCGCGGCCGGGTCGGCGTTGTCCACTTCCACGGTATCGAACAGCGGATGCGCGCCCTGCTGGCGCAGCCAGCCGTCGAGCTGGTGGCCGAAGGCGCAGAACCGCGCGTAGCTGCGGTCGCCCAGCGCCAGCACCGCGTAGTGCAGGTGGGACAGCGCGGGCGCCTGCGGCATCAGCCGGCGCAGGAACGGCAGGGCATGGTCGGGGGCGTCGCCTTCGCCGGTGGTGCTGGCGACGAACAGGGCGCGCTCGCTGCCCGCCAGCAGCGCGGCGTCCAGCTGGTCCAGCGCACGCAGGCGTACCGGGGTGCCGCTGGCGCGCAGTGCCTCGGCGCTGCGTTCGGCCAGTTCGCGGGCGAAGCCGGTCTGGCTGGCCCAGACCACCAGCAGCGGCTTTTCGCCGGTGTCGGCCGCGGCATCGTCGCGCGGCCGCGCACGCCACCACAGCGCACCGCACAGCAGGGCGTAGGCCAGCAGGCTGGCGCCGGCCCATTGCCAGTGCGAGCGCAGCGGCGGCGCCAGCCACCAGCTCTCCCGCAGGTGCAGGCGCAGCAGCAGCCAGGCGCCGATCGCCAGCAGCAACATCGCGGCGATGTTGCCGAGCACGGCGCGCGAGGGGAGGAAGCGGTTCATGCGGCGCTGGCGTCGAGGTGCTGCTGGAAGGCCGGGCTGATCGCCTCTTCGACGCCCTCGGCGCCGCGCGAGACGAAACGCGCGGCGATGCCGTGGGCGCGGGCGAAGGCCATGCCCTCGTCGGCGCCCATCACCGTCAGCGCGGTGGCCCAGGCGTCGGCGTCCATCGCCGCGCGCGCGACCACGGTGACCGCGGCCGCGGCGTGGGGAACGGGTGCGGCGGTGCGCGGATCCAGGGTGTGGCTGTAGCGCCGGCCGTCGATCTCGTGGCGGTGCCAGCGGTCGCCGGAGGTGGCCACGGCCAGGTCGTCCAGCGCCAGCACGCGCGGTGGCCAGTCGCCGGCGGCGTCCTCGTCGGGACCGGATTCGACCAGCACCCGCCACGGCTGGCCGTCGGGCTTGCGGCCATAGCCGTGCAGTTCGCCGCCGACCTCGACCAGCGCGGCGGCGATGCCGATGCCGCGCAGCCAGCGGCCGACCTGGTCCACGCCGAAGCCCTTGGCGATGGCCGACAGGTCCAGTCGCAGCGCACCGGGCTGCAGCGCCTCGCGGCCGGAAGCGCGCAGCTGCAGGCGCTGCCAGCCGCAATGCCGGGCGGTGGCGGCCAGGGTCGCGGCATCGGGTACGCGCGGTGCCTGCGCGCCGGCGCCGAAGCCCCACAGCGCGACCAGCGGGCCGATGCTGGGGTCGAACGCGCCGCCGCTGCGGCGGGCGATGTCCAGCGCGGTTTCCAGCACCCGGAAGAATTCCTCCGGCAACGCATGCCAGCTGCCGGCATCGCCGCGGTTGTAGCGGCTGATGTCCGAGTCCGGCTCCCAGTTGCTCATCTGCGCGACGACGCGGTCCAGCTGTGCCTGGATGCCGGCATGCAGCGGGTGCAGGTCGCGTGCGCGACGGGTGGCCAGCTTCACGCTCCAGCGGGTGCCCATGGTGTGGCCGCCGAGCGTGGCGATGTCGAGGGAGGCGTCTTGCATGGGCGATGACGGCGGCGCAGGACCGCGCGCGGCGGTCCTGCGCACGGGCCGCGTTACTGCGGCAGCACTTCCAGCGTGGCGACGTAGCTCAGGCGGCGCTTGCCGGCTTCCTTGAGCGAGGTCTTGCCGTCCTCGGTGCCGGTCTCCAGCCAGTACATGCCGGCCTGCGGCCAGGTGACGGCGAATTCGCCGGCCGCGTCGGTGCTCACCTTGATCTCTTCCTGCGCGTTGCGGTAGCGGGTGCCGCCACGGGTGATCTCGAACTCCAGCCCGGCCGCAGGCTTGCCGTCGACCAGCACGCGGAAGCGCGCTTCTTCGCCGGCGAACAGGTCGTTGGGATGGGCGAGGGCGACCAGCTCGATGCCTTCGCCCACCGGCTTGAGCGCGGTGTCGTTCGGCTTGCCGTTGGTGACGAAGGTCTCCACGCGGCCCAGCGTCTGCGATACCTGCAGGTTCCTGGCGTTCTTCGGCACTTCGCTGGCGAAGCCGGCCACGGTGCCGCGCCAGCGCTTGGGCTTGCCGTCTTCTTCCCAGTTGGCGAACAGGCCGCTGTTGACGGTGGCGATGCGGTAGGTGCCCTGCTGCGTCAGTTCGACGTCGAACACGGTGCGGTACTTGCCGGTGGCCACGTTCTGCGCCTCGGCCTTGCCGCCGTCCGGCGCGGTGATCACCAGGCCCTCGGTGCGCAGCGGCACGTGGTTGAAGTAGAACAGGTCGTTGGAGACGGCGGCATCGACCGTGATCCACGGATTGGTGCCGGCGATCACCGTCTGCGACGGCTGCAGCCACGCCTTGTGCGCGGCGGCGGAGAAGGGAAGGACGGTGGCGGCGATGGCGGCTGCCAGGACAAGCGAACGCTTCATCTCAGGGGGCTCCTGCGAAAAGGGAAGGGGGAAATCAGGGCTTGATGGCCAGGGTCACGGCACCCAGCTCGCTGCTGCCCTGGGCCTTGCCGGACTGCGGCGCCTTCGCCGGCCAGGTGAAGGGAATCCTGAGCAGTTCGCGGCCGCCGACCTCGCGCGCGGCTTCCACCACCAGGGTGTACTCGCCGGCCGGCAGGCCCTTGAGCTGCGGCTGCTGGTCGTCGAACGAGAGCGCATGCCTGCCGGCCGGGCGGGTCGGGCCGGTGACGCCGTCCACCGGCACCTCTAGGGTGCGGCCGCTCTTGCGCCACCACTGGCGCAGGTCCGGCAGCCACTTGGTGCCATGGCCTTCGGCGTTGGAGGTCTGCTGGTACCACACCGACAGGTTGGCCGCGGCCTTGCCGTCGGCGCCTTCCAGCCAGATCGCCACGTACGGCCGGTGGTATTCGGCCACGTTGAGCTTGGGGATCTCGACGTTGACGTCGAGCGTGGCGGCATAGGCCGGCGTGGTGGCCAGCAGGCCGCTCAGGGCGATGGTCAGGGTGACGCGCATGGTGCGACTCCGGAACGGGAAACGGATCAGTGGATGAGGAGCAGGGCGATCAGCAGCGGCACCACCAGGCCCAGGCCGACCAGCGGCCAGGTCATGCGCCGCTGGCGCGCATGCAGGTGCAGCAGGAACAGGCCGGTGACGCAGAACACCAGGCAGGCGACGGCGAAGATATCCAGGAACCAGCCCCAGGCCGGGCCGGCATTGCGGCCCTTGTGCAGGTCGTTGAAGTACGACACCCAGCCACGGCGGGTGCTTTCGTATTCCACCGCGCCGGTCTCGCGGTCGATGCTCAGCCACGCGTCGCTGCCGGGGCCGGGCAGCGACAGGTAGATTTCCCCGGTCGACCATTCCGCCGGCCGCCGTCCGATCGATACCGACAGCTGTTCGCCCAGCCACTGCGCGGCGGCGCGCGGCAGCGGTGCGTTGCCGTCCTCGCGCTCGCCCAGCGCCTGCAGCAGTTCGCCCGGCAGTTCCAGCTGGCGGTTCACCACCTGCGGCTTGGCCTCGATCCTGGATGCGTGGTTGAGGGTGATGCCGGTGATGGAGAACAGCAGCATGCCGACCAGGCACACCGCCGAACTGATCCAGTGCCATTGGTGCAGCGTACGCAGCCAGAAGCCGCGGCTGGGCTGCTGTTGGACGGTGGCGGCGGTGGAGCGTGCGGGAGCCAAGCGGAGGCGGAGGGGGCTCAGGGACCCGGGATTAGAGCATCGGTGAGAATGATTCGCAATTTGTGTCGATATGTATCGTCGTCCCGCGGTCGCCTCATGCCTGCTGTGCGGCCGTTGCCGATGACCGCCGGAAGCCGGCACGCGCCAGCCGCTGCAGCGGCTGCTCCAGCAGCCGCCACGACAGCCAGCCGACCACCGCGCAGGCGGCGACCGCCACCGCCAGGAACACTGCGTGCTGCCAGTGCGCGGCAGTGAAACCGCTGCGTTGCCACAGCCGCCCGAGCGCGGAGATCACGAACACGTGGCTCAGGTACAGCGAATAGGAGCTGTCGCCGATGCGCAGCAGCAGGCGCGGGAAGCCGGGCTGCCGCGCCTGTTCCCAGCGCACCGCACCGAGTACCAGCAGGGCGCCGGGCAGGCCGAAGTACGCCGCCCGGTGCAGCACCGGCAGCTCCTGCGGCGGGGTGCCGGCCAGCCACAGCAGCGAACCGGCGAAAGCCAGCGCGCCGAGAAGCATCGCCGGCAGTGCGAGTGCGGCCGGCAGCCGGCGCCAGTACAGGCCGACCAGGGCGCCGGCGATGAATTCCAGCGACAGCGGGCTGGAGACCAGCGTCGCCCATGGCGCGCCGGTGCTGGGCGGCCATGCGTGCGCGGCCAGCGTGGCCACGGCCCAGCCGGCCAGCAGCCACGGCAGCTGCCTGTCGCGGGCGAAGGCGATGGCCACGGCCATCACCAGGTAGAAGAAGGCCTCGTGGATCAGCGTCCAACCCACCGTCAGCAGCGGCAGCTGCGCCTGCGGCCACAGCAGGTACGAGGCCAGGATGCCCTGGTCCTGGTAGGAGCTGTTGGCCATGCCCGGGGCCACCGCCATCAGCACCACCACGAGGGTGGTGTAGAACCAGTACAGCGGCAGGATGCGCCAGCCGCGGCGCAGCAGGAAGCGGCCGGCTGCGCGCGGCGAGCCGTAGCTGCCGGCGGCGATGGTGGTCATGACGAAGCCGGACAGCACGAAGAACAGGTCCACGCCGCTGTCGGCATGGCCGACCAGCGCCGGCAGCAGCAACGTGCCGCCACCGTATTTGCCTTCCACGATCTGCAGGTGGAACAGCACCACCATCAACGCGGCGATGCCGCGCAGGGCCTGGATGGACTGGAACGAGGGGCGGGTCATGGGCGTTGCGCGGGCGGGCCGGAGGCGGACTCTATCACCGGTGTTGCCGGCCGGTGCGGCCGGCCATTCCCGCGCGTGGCCCGGAAAAGGAAAACCCGCCCGGAGGGGCGGGTTTTCCGGACCGCCGCGGGGGCGATCAGAAGCGGACGTTGAGGCTCAGCCAGAAGCTGCGGGCCTTGTCCTTGTTGTTGTAGTCGTCTTCGAAGACCACTTCGCCGGCGGTGATGCCGTTGTTGTACTGGCCGTCGCCGTCGATGTCGGTGAACACCGACCGGTAGGTGGTGAAGTCGCGGTCCAGCAGATTGTTGATGCGGGCGTTGATGGTCAACCACTGGGTGGCATCGAAGGAGGCCCCCAGGTGCAGCACCGTGTAGTCCTTGTAGTACAGCTCGTCGCCGGTGGTGGAGCTCACGCCACGGTAGCGCTTGGAGCGGGCCTCGCCGGTCAGGAACAGGCTGAAGCGGTCGCTGGCCTGCCAGTCGAAGGTGGCGTTGGCCATGTGCTTGGCGCTGTTGCCCAGCGGACGACCCTTCTGCGCGCCGCTCTTCTGCTCGCTGTCGGTGTAGGTGTAGTTGGCGCGGAAACCGAAGCTGTCGTTGATCTTCCAGCGCCCGGCCACCTCGGCGCCCTGGATCACCACCTCATCGATGTTGACGGGCACGCTGCCGCTGACGTAGCCCAGCTCGGCGTACTCGCCGGTGGGGCAGGCCAGGGCCAGGCCGATGCCGCAGTTCTCGGTGGAGAGCTTGTCGTCGAATTCGTTGCGGAAGATGGTGGCGTTGAAGTTGTGGCCGGCCGGGTGCTGCCAGTACACCGCCAACTCGGTGCTGGTGCTGGTCTCGGGCTTCAGGTTCGGATTGCCGAACAGCGGCAGCACGCCCTGGCCGCCGAAGCCGGTGACGCCGTCGTACAGCTGGGTGGTCTTGGGCGTCTTGAAACCGGTGCTGATGCCGCCCTTGACCGTCCACTGCTCGCTGATGGTGTAGACGCCGTACAGGCGCGGGCTGAGGTGGTCGCCGAACACCTCGTGGTCGTCGTAGCGCAGGCCGTAGGTGATGGCCAGCGGCTCGACCACCTTCCAGGTGTCCTCGGCGAACAGCGAGTACATGTTGTGTTCCTGCTTCCGTCCCGGGGTGCCGCTCTCCGTGCCGAACACGCCGTCGGTCAGTTCGCCACGGATCACCTGCGCGCCGACCACCGCGGTGTGCTCGCCGGCGGCCTGGAACGGAATGTCCAGCTTGGCGTCCAGGGTGTACTGGGCGCTTTCCAGCGTGCGCTTGGGGCGCGGCAGGAAGGTCGATTCGGCGATTGCCCGGCGCTCGTCGACCGTGAGGCCGGCATAGTCGCCGGTACCGTCCCACATCTCCTGCAACTGGTTGCGCTCGGCCACGGTGAAGGGCATGGTGCGGCCGTCGTTGTTGGTGGCCACGTGCGACAGCGAGACGAAGCTGTTGCCGAAGCCCCAGTTGCCTTCGTGGGTCAGTGCCCAGCTGTCGCGGCTGAATTCCTGGGTCGGGCTGTAACCGACCTGAGGAGCGACCCGGAGCACACCGTTGACGTTGGCCGCGCGCCAGACGGAATTGATGTTGTCCACGGTGCCGACCGGATATTCCAGATTGCCGGCATCGTTGGTCTTGATCGCATTGTCGTATTCCTGCCTCGAGACGTCGTAGTCGAGGGTCAGGGTCTGGTTCTCGGTTGGCGTCCAGGTCAGGGTGATGCCGCCGGCCTTGTTGGTGTTGTCCACGGTCTTGCCGCCGCCGCCGAAGCCCAGCGGGCGGGTGTGCTCCGCTCCGGCCGGATCGGTGACCGGCGAATACGTCGGGTTGGAAGCCTTGCGGTCGTACCAGCTGGCGCGCGCGCCGAGGTTGAGCATGCCCGGCACCAGCGGACCGGTGACGAAGAAGTCCACCGTGGTGTCGTCGCCGAACTCGTCGTTGGTCTCGAAGGTACGGGCCACGCTGGCCGAGCCGTGCCAGCTGTCCAGCGTGCGCTTGGTGATGATGTTGATCACGCCGCCCATGGCGTCGGCGCCGTACAGCGTCGACGCGGGACCGCGGATGACTTCGATGCGCTCGATCGCATCCAGCGGCGGGATGTGGTTGAACTGGTTGCCGCCGAAGTTGTTCGGATAGATGTCGCCGTGGTTGTTCTGGCGGCGGCCGTTGACCAGGATCAGGGTGTAGTCCGAGCCCATGCCGCGCATGGAGATGGTGCCCTGGCCGGTCTTGTCGCGGGTCTCGCCCACGTCCACGCCTTCCAGGTCGCGCACGGCGTCGAGCAGGGTCATGTACGGGCGCTTGGCCAGGTCTTCCTTGGTGATGACCGAGATGCTGGCCGGGGCGTCGGTGATCTTCTGCTCGAAGCCCGAGGCGGTGACCACCACCGTGTCGAGCGTGGACGGCTGGCCGGCCGGCGCGCCGGAGGCGAAGGCCGGGGAGGACAGTGCGGCGAGCAGGGCAACGCTGAGCGAGCGACGGGACAGCGACGTACGGGAATGGCGCGCGGCCATGATGGACCTCTTGGATGGAAGTACAGAACGGAAGCCATGCCGCCGCAAGGGCGCGGGGATGGCGGATGACGGGGACGAAAGCCTCTCCGCACGGGCGGCCCGGCGGAGGATCGCGTGCGGGAACAGGCGCGCGCCGGGGCCGGCGCGTGCAGCCCGGATCAGGCGCGCGGGGGCGCCTGTCCGCGCTGCTGCTGCAGCCCGGGCGGGATCGGGATGGTGGTGTCCGGAGCGGATGCGGGAGCCGGCGCGCGGATGGGCGTGTCGATGGCGGCCTGCAACCAGGCCATGACCGGCGGCAGGGTGTCGGCCGGATCGCGGCGGATGGCCGATGCGCTCAGTGGCGCGGTGCGGCGCAGCTTGGCGGGGGATTCTTCCTGCAGCGTGGAATCACCGCCGCCGGGCAGTTCCCCGGCGGCCGGGGTGGCCTGGTAGGCGGCATCGCCGCCGAAGCCGGGGACCGTACCCTGCACGCACAGCAGCAGCGCGAGCAGGGCCAGCACGATCCACGACAGGCTGCCGCCCCGGCGCGTGCGCCGGACCTGCAACGTCGTATGGATGTGCGACGGCTGATGCAAAAGGATTCCCCGAGGCCCGGCCTGGCGGGATTGCAGGCGGCGGGCGGCGGAATTGTAATGAGATTCCCTTGCCTTTGTAAATAGGAATCAATCTTGATAACAAGGGCGCGCCTGCGGGCGTGCGGCCCTGCCCGGCGGAAGGGCGCGGGAGCATGGCCGGCGTGGCGCGCCGTCAGGCCGGATGCGGGGACGGCCGCGCATCCGGTGGAATCAGACGTCGGCCCACTGCCGCAGCAGGTTGTGGTACACGCCGGTCAGCTGCAGCACCGCGCCGGGGTCGGCCTGGTCGCCACGCAGCTTGCCGATGGCGGTGTCCATCTCCAGCAGCAACCGCCGCGAGGCTTCGTCGCGCACCATGCTCTGTACCCAGAAGAACGATGCCAGCCGGGCGCCGCGGGTGACCGCCTGTACCTTGTGCAGGCTGCTGGAGGGATAGACGACCATGTCGCCGGCCGGCAGCTTCACTTCGTGCTCGCCGTAGGTGTCGGTGATCACCAGTTCGCCGCCGTCGTACTCGTCCGGCCCGCACAGGAACAGCGTGCACGACACGTCCGACCGGATGTGGCTGCGCTGCTCGCCGTGGCCGATGGCCATCACCGAGCCATCGACATGGAAACCGTATTCGCCGCCGCCCTGGTAGCGGTTGAAGCGCGGCGGCAGGATGCGCAGCGGCAATGCGGCGGAGAAGAACAGCGGGTGGCGCTCCAGCGCCGCCAGCACGATCCGGCCCAGTTCCGCCTTCAGCGGCGAACTGTCCGGGAGTTGTTCGTTGCGCTTCACCTGCGCGCCCTGCGGGCCGACGGTCTCGCGGCCGTCGGTCCAGTCGGCGTTGTCCAGGGCCTGGCGCAGTGCGGCCAGTTCCTGGGCGGTCAGCACGTCGGGGATATGCAGCAGCATGGCGATGGGTCCGTTGGTGGCACGGGGAGGCTGACCTCCCCGTGCCCGTTGCAGGTTCAGAAGCGGAAGTCCGCACTGAACAGGAAGGTGCGCGGAACGCCCGGCGTGTAGCGGTAGCCGCTCTTGTTGATGGCGGCCACGTACTGCTTGTCGAACAGGTTGTAGGCGTTCAGGCGCAGCACCAGGTGCTCGTTGACCGCGTACGAGGCCACGGCGTCGTAGACGGTATAGGACTTGGTGAAGGCCGGCGTGCCCACCGCGCCGTCGGTGCCGCGGTGCATCCTGCCGGAATAGCGCACGCCGCCGCCGACGGTGAGGCCGAACGGCAGGGTGTAGCTGGTCCAGCCGGTGAAGGCTTCGTCGGGGGTGTAGGTCAGGTTGGGCGTACCGTCGCTGGCCACGTTCGGACCCTCCACGACCTCGGTGTCCATGTGGGTATAGCCGGCGGAGACGGACCAGTTCTCGGTGATCCGGCCAACGGCCGACAGCTCCACGCCCTGGACCTTCTTCTCGCCGGTCTGGGTCGGGTTGCCGTTGTCGTCGAGCACCTGGCTGTTGATCTCGTTGGTCACGTCGGTACGGAACAGGGCCAGGTTCAGCGCCAGGGCGTCGTCCAGGAAGCTCCACTTGCTGCCGACCTCGACGGTGCGGGCCTTCTGCGGATCGGCGTTGACGCTGTTGGCGCCGCCGGCGGCGTCGCTGAGCTGGAAGTTGGCGCCGCCCGGCGGCTGCTGCGACAGGGCGTAGTTGGCATACAGGCTGACCGCGTCGTTGGCCTTGTAGACCGCGCCCAGTTTCCAGTTGAGCAGGGTGTCCCTGGCCTCGGTGTTGGCGGTCTCGACGATGCTGCCGGTCGGTTGCCCGGCGCAGTCCACGGCGCCGCGGCCGGTGCCGCCGCATACGGCGGTGCTGCGGTACTCGGTCTTGTAGCGGTCGACGCGAAGGCCCGCCGTCAGCAGGAAGCTGTCGCCGAAGGTCAACGTGTCGAATGCATACAGCGAAGCGGTGTCGGTCCGGCCATGGCTGCCGGCGCCGCTGCGGGCCCAGGCCAGGTCGCCGGTATCGTTCCAGTCCGGGGCATACAGGCTGGCCGGGGGGCGCGCGCCGGTGCTGGCGATGCCGCGGGTCTGCTGTTCCTCGCGGGTCAGTTCCAGGCCGGTGCTCAGGTTGTGCTGCACGCTGCCGGTGGCGAAGTCGGCGCGCAGGTTGAGCTGGTCGGTCAGGATCCTGTTCTCCTGGACCTTGAAGGTGGTGTTGCTGCGGGCGAGCGTGTAGCTGGACAGGTCGTCGATGTCGGTCCACTTGATGTTGCCGGCCTGCGGATCGTCGGCGGTGCCGCCGGTGGACATGAAGGCGGTCAGCAGGTAGTCCTGCTCGGTCTGTCCCCAGCGTGCGACGTTGGTCAGCTTCAGGCTGTCGGAGAAGTCGTGCTCGAAGCGGAACGTGGCCATCTTCGCGGTGACGTCGTCGTGGTCGTCGCGGGTGCCGTAGAAGTTCTCCGGATCGATCGGATGCCCGGCCAGTTGCTGCAGGCCCGGCTGCGGCGTCCAGCCCGGCAGGCCGATGGTCGGCACGAAGCCATCGGGGATGTTGTCCTGCTTCACGTACAGCAGGTTGAGGTGGTAGCGGGTGTCGGTACCCAGGCCGAAGCCGAGCGAGGGGGCGATGCCCCAGCGCTTGTTGTTGACGTGGTCGCGGCCGGCGACGTCGCTGTCCTGCCACAGCGCGTTGAGGCGCAACGCGGCGCTGCCGCCCAGGGTCTGGTTCCAGTCGGCGGTGGCGCGCTTCTGGCCGTCGCTGCCGGCCGAGACGGTGGCGGAGGTGGCGTCCTGCAGCGTGGCCTGCTTGCTGACCATGTTGATCGCGCCGGTCGGCGCGCTGCGGCCGTTGTCGGTGCCGGCCGGGCCCTTCACCACTTCCACCTGCTCGGTGTTGAACACGTCGCGCGAGATCGAGCCGAGGTCGCGCACGCCGTCGACGAAGATGTTGCTGGAGGTGTCGAAGCCGCGCATGTAGACGGTGTCGCCGGTGTTGGTGTTGCCGTTCTCGCCGGCGAAGAACGTGCCCACGCCGGGACTGTTGCGCAGCGCTTCGGTCAGGGTGGTGGCGCCCTGCTGGTTGAACAGGTCGCTGGTGATGACCTGGATGGTCTGCGGGGTGTCCTGCAGCGACTGGGTGAACTTGGGCGAGGCGGATTTGTCGGCCTTGTAGCCGCGGACCGCATGGACCTGGACTTCGTCCAGCGTCTGCGGGTCGGTGCCGCTCGACTGCGCCTGGACGAGGGAGGGCAGGACGACCAGGCCCAGCCCGGTGACCAGGCTGGCGGTGGCCAGGGTACCGGCGGTGCGTGTCGGGGAAGCGTGCTTGCGGCTCTTGATATGGCTCATGGAGTGAAGGTCCGGAAAAGGAAGGGACACGGAAACGACACCCGGGCACCGGGACGTGGCCCTGGCACCTGCGGGTTCGGAAGGGAAGCGGTGGAAGCCGCCGGCGACTGCGCAGGCAGCCGGTGGTGGAGGATCAGCAGCGGGAACTCAGCAGCGGAAGCGGCCGGGTGGGGCCTGTGCGGGAGGCGATCGTTGCGCCTTGGCGGCGGGCCGCGCGACGACGGTCAGCGGCAGCGCCGCGGCGACGGCGCGGCGCTGGTGGCGCGCCGGCCAGCTGCCCGGCGGCAGCGGCGGAGGCAGCCGCAAGATACGGCCGGCTTCGCCATCGGAACCGGTCGTGGCGACCGCATGCAGCGGCCGCTCGCCCGGATGCGACGGCAGGCCGTGCATCGCCGCCAGGGCGGCGACGGGCTGCAGGCCGGGCAGGCGGATGTCAGGCGCCGTGGTGCTGGCGGCAAGCAGCGCAACCAGGCTGCCGACCAGCAGCAACAGACCCACCAGCCAGGCGGACAGCACGCTCCGCGACGAGGCGCAGGGCGGTCGGTCGGCGGCAGGCCGGAGACGCATTCAGGTCGGCGATACACACGGATACATTTAGATAATGTAAACGATAATGATTCGCATGAACAGTCGTCGGCGCACCAGGGGCAAGCCGAGGGCAGGCGATGGACGGTGGTGGCGTCGCGACCGGACTCAGTCGCGGTCGTCGCGGGCCCAGATGCCGCCGTGTTCGCGCTTGACCGGGAACCGGGGCGCGGGGGTATAGGCCGGCGCGCACAGGGCACGGCCGTCGCGGACGTCGAACCTGGCCCCGTGCAGCACGCACTCGATGGTGCCCGCGGCCGGGTCGAAGGTGCCCGAGGACAGCTCGAATTCCTCGTGCGTGCACTGGTCTTCCAGCGCATACAGCTCGCCGTCGAGGTTGAACACCACGATCGGCACGCCGGTGACCTCGTCCCAGGCGGTCTTCATTTCGCCGGGCAGCAGCTCTTCGCTGGCGCAGACGAAGGTCCAGGTCCCGCTCATGCCGGCACCGCCAGCGGCTTCTCCAGCACTTCGAAGCGCAGGTCGTCGCGCTTGGGGATGCCGAAGCGCTCGTCGCCGTAGGGGAACGGCTTCTTGATGCCGGTGCGGCGGTAGCCGCGGCGTTCGTAGAAGGCGATCAGCTCATCGCGCACGTCGATCACGGTCATGCGCATCCACGGCAGCTGCCACCGCTCGGCGGCCAGGCGTTCGGCCTCGGCCATCATCCGCTTGCCCAGCCCGGAACCCTGTTCGCCGGGGGCGACGGCGAACATGCCGAAGTAGCCGGCGCCGTCCTCGTCGGCGATGTGGGCGCAGGCCAGCAGGCGGCCATCGCGCTCGGCGACCAGGATTTCGCTGCGCGCGCGGCCCAGGTCGGCGGCCAGGCCTTCGGCGTCGATGCGCTGGCCGTCGAGCAGGTCGGCTTCGGTGGTCCAGCCGGCGCGGCTGGCATCGCCGCGGTAGGCGGACGTGACCAGTTCGATGAGGGCGGGGATGTCGGCCGGGGTGGCGGCGCGGAAGGTCGGGTCGTTCATGCCGCGCATTCTAGGTGCTTCGCGCGGATCCGGGGGAGGGATGGCGCTGCCAGCCGGTCGCGCCCGGAGGGGTGTCGCGACTGACGTCGCTCCTACAACATCCCCCGCTGTTGTAGGAGCGACGTCAGTCGCGAGCTTTCCGCTCAGCCCAGCAGCTTGCGCACCTTGTTGAGGGCGGCGATGAAGCGCTCGATCTCCTCGTGGGTGTTGTAGAACGCCAGCGAGGCGCGGCAGGTGGCGGCCACGCCGTAGTACTGCAGCAGCGGGTGCGCGCAGTGCTGGCCCGAGCGCACCGCGACGCCTTCCAGGTCGAGCAGGGTGGCCAGGTCGTGGGCGTGCGCGCCCTCGACCAGGAACGAGACCACCGCCGCCTTGCCGGGCGCGGTGCCGAAGATGCGCAGGCCGTCGATGCGCTGCAGCTCCTCGGTCAGGTGTGCCAGCAGTTCGGCCTCGTGCGCCTCGATGTGCTCCAGCCCCAGCGCCTCCAGGTAGTCGACCGCCACGCCGAGGCCGACGAAGCCGGCGATGTTCGGGGTGCCGGCCTCGAAGCGGTGCGGCGGATCGTTGAACACGGTGCCGTCGAAGCTGACTTCCTTGATCATCTCGCCGCCGCCGAGGAACGGCGGCATCGCCTGCAGGTGCTCGCGCCGCGCCCACAGCGCGCCGGTGCCGGTGGGGCCGCACATCTTGTGGCCGGTGATGGCGTAGAAGTCGCAGCCGATCGCCGGCACGTCGATCCGCCGGTGCGGCGCCGCCTGCGAGCCGTCGACCACGGTGACGATGCCGCGCTTGCGCGCCTCGCGGCAGATCTCGCGCACCGGGTTGACCGTGCCCAGCACGTTGGATACGTGCGCCACCGCCAGCAGCTTCACCTCCGGGGTCATCGCCCGGTACAGCGCGTCCAGGTCGAGGCTGCCGTCGGGCAGGATCTCGGCGACCTTGATCGTCGCCCCGGTGCGCTGCGCCACCAGCTGCCACGGCACGATGTTGGCATGGTGCTCCATGCGCGAGACCAGGATCACGTCGCCGGCCTTCAGCCGCGGCAGCGCCCACGAATACGCCACCAGGTTGATGGCGAAGGTGGTGCCGCTGCACAACACCAGCTCGTCGGCGCGCACGTTGAGGAAGCGCGCCAGCTTGCCGCGCGCGCCTTCGTAGGCATCGGTGGCCTCGGTGCCGAGCGCATGCACCGCACGGCTGACGTTGGCGTTGTAGCGGCGGTAGAACTCGTCCAGCGCGGCGATCACCTGCAGCGGCTTCTGCCCGGTGTTGGCGTTGTCGAAGTACACCAGCGGCTTGCCGTGCACCTGCCGCATCAGCAGCGGGAAATCCAGACGTACCCGGTCCCAGTCCGGGATCAGGGCGGTATCGGTCGTCGGGCGCGGGGTGGACAGGTTCATGCCACGCCCGCCTGCGCCAGCGCCCGGTCCAGCTGCTGCGCGAGCGCGGCGGCGAGGGCGCCGTCGAGCGCGCGCAGCGGCTCGTGGCAGAACGCGGCGCTGAGCAGCTGCTGCGCCTGCTGTTGCGGCAGCCCGCGCGTGCGCAGGTAGAACAGCGCATTGGCGTCGAGCTGGCCCACGGTGGCGCCGTGCGCGGCCTTGACCTCGTCGGCGTCGATCACCAGCGTCGGCTGGGTGTCGATCTCGGCGTCGGCCGACAGCAGCAGGTTCTTGTTGGACAGGTTGGCGTCGGTGCCGTCGGCGCCTTCGCGGATGTGGATGCCGCCGTGGAACACCACCCGGCTGCGGTTGGCGGCCACGCCGCGCCACAGCATCTCGGCGGCGGTATCGCGGGCGATGTGCTCGATTCCCAGGCGGGTGTCGACATGGCGGCGGCCGTTGCCCAGCAGCACGCCGTTGGCGGTCAACCGGGCGTTGTCGCCTTCCAGCCGCACGTTGAGTTCGTGGCGGGTCAGCGCCGCGCCCAGCTCCAGGTCGACGCGGCGGTACTGCGCGTCGCGCGCCAGCACCGCGTCGGTGCGCAGCAGCGAGGTGGCGCGTCCGCCCTCGGCCTGCACCCGCGCGTGCGACAGCTGCGCCTGGCGGGCCAGGTGGACGTGCACCAGGGTATTGCCGAAGTGCGCCGCGTCGCCGGCGTGCAGGTGATGCTCGACCAGGTGCAGCGAGGCGCCGGCGCGCAGTTCGATCAGGTGGCGGTGGTGCCAGGCCAGGTCGGCATCGGCGGCGGCGCCGACGAACACCAGCTGCAGCGGCGCGTCGACCTGCACGCCCTCGTCCACGCGCAGCAGCACGCCTTCGTCGGCGAGCGCGGCGTTGAGCCGGGCGAACACTTCCTCGCTGCGCTCGAAGCGCCGCTCCAGGAAGCGGGCCGCTTCCTCGCCCGCGGCCAATGCGGCGGACAGCGGCTGCAGCTGCACGCCCTGCGGCAGTCCGGCCAGGTCGCTGAGCGCCGGCGCCGGGCGGCCGTTGACGAACACCAGCCGCGGCGCGGGAACGTGCGCCAGCAGCGCCGGGTCGATGGCCGCCGGTTGCAGCGGCGCGGGCGCGAAGCTGCGCCGCTCCAGCGCGCGCAGCGAGGTGTACTTCCAGGCTTCGTTGCGGGCGGCGGGCAGGCCGTCGCGCAGGGCGGCGTCCAGCTGTGCGCGGCGCTCGTCGCTGCCGCAGAAGGCGCTGGCCAGGGAGTCGAGCAGGGCGCTCATCAGACGGCGGCCTCCGGCACCACGCGGCTCTTCAGGAAATCGTAGCCGTGGGCTTCCAGCTCCAGCGCCAGTTCCGGGCCGCCGCTCTTGACGATGCGGCCCTCGGCCAGCACGTGCACCACGTCCGGCTTGATGTAGTCGAGCAGGCGCTGGTAGTGGGTGATGACGATGAACGAGCGCTCCGGCGAGCGCAGCGCGTTGACGCCGTCGGCCACGCTCTTGAGCGCGTCGATGTCCAGGCCGGAGTCGGTCTCGTCCAGGATCGCCAGCTTCGGTTCCAGTACCGCCAGCTGGAAGATCTCGTTGCGCTTCTTCTCGCCGCCGGAGAAACCCTCGTTGACGCCGCGGTGCAGCAGCTCGTCCTTCAGGTGCAGCACCGCCAGCTTCTGCCGTACCAGCTTGAGGAACTGCATCGAGTCCAGTTCCTCCTCGCCGCGCGCCTTGCGCTGGGCGTTGAGCGCGGTGCGCAGGAAATAGGTGTTGTTGACGCCGGGGATTTCCACCGGGTACTGGAACGCCAGGAACAGGCCGGCGGCGGCGCGCTCTTCCGGTTCCAGCTGCAGCAGGTCGGCGTCTTCGAAACGCACGCTGCCCTGGCCGACTTCGTAGCCCTCGCGGCCGGCCAGCACGTTGCCCAGGGTGGACTTGCCGGCGCCGTTGGGGCCCATGATGGCGTGCACCTGCCCGGGCTTCACTTCCAGCGACAGGCCCTTGAGGATTTCCTTGCCGGCGATGCTGGCGTGGAGGTTTTCGATCTTCAACATATGGGTAATCGTCTTGTTTCGTATGGGGGCGGGCACGCGGTTCAGTAGGGAACGTCCGCGAGGAACTGCGCGCGCAGGTAGCCGGTGCGCTGGCGGGTCAGCTCGGCCTTGGCGGAGGCGAAGCTCATCGGGTACATCGAGCCGTACTGCATGCGCGGGTCCTGGCCCTCGGCCAGCGGGAACTGCGCTTCCAGGTCGGCATCGCGCAGCTGGATCCACAGCCGCTGCGCGGTCTTCAGCCGGTCCACGGCAACGGCATCGTCACCCAGGCGCTTGAGCACCTCGCGCCAGGTGGCGTTCAACTCGGCATCGGCGGCGGCCAGTTCATTGGCCGCGCAGGCGTTGAGCTCGACCTGCGAGCCTTCCGGGTTGCAGGGCAGCTGGCCGGCGCCGTCGCGTGCGCCGGCCAGGGCCGGCACGCCGGCGGCGAGCAGCAGCGCGAGAAGGAAGGGGCGGATCATCCGACCGATCCTTCCAGGCTCACTTCCAACAGCTTCTTGGCCTCGACCGCGAACTCCATCGGCAGCTCGCGGAACACCTGCTTGCAGAAGCCGTCGACGATCATCGACACCGCGTTCTCCTGGTCGATGCCGCGGGCGCGGCAATAGAACAGCTGGTCGTCGGAGATCTTGGAGGTGGTGGCCTCGTGCTCGACGGTGGCGCTGGGGTTGCGCACCTCGATGTAGGGGAAGGTGTGGGCGCCGCACTTCTTGCCTATCAGCAGCGAGTCGCACTGGGTGTAGTTGCGCGCGCCCTCGGCGCCGGGCGCCACCTTGACCAGCCCGCGGTAGGTGTTCTGGCCGCGGCCGGCGCTGATGCCCTTGCTGACGATCTTGCTCTTGGTGCGCTTGCCGACGTGGATCATCTTGGTGCCGGTGTCGGCCTGCTGGCGGTGGTGGGTGAGCGCCACCGAGTGGAACTCGCCCACCGAGTCGTCGCCCAGCAGCACGCAGGACGGGTACTTCCAGGTGATCGCCGAGCCGGTCTCGACCTGGGTCCAGGTGACCTTGCTGCGCGCACCGCGGCATTCGGCGCGCTTGGTGACGAAGTTGTAGATGCCGCCGACGCCGTTCTCGTCGCCCGGGTACCAGTTCTGCACGGTGGAATACTTGATCTCGGCGTCTTCCAGCGCCACCAGCTCGACCACCGCGGCGTGCAGCTGGTTCTCGTCGCGCATCGGCGCGGTGCAGCCTTCCAGGTAGGACACGTAGGCCTTGTCCTCGCACACGATCAGGGTGCGCTCGAACTGGCCGGTGTGGCCGGCGTTGATGCGGAAGTAGGTGCTCAGCTCCATCGGGCAACGCACGCCCCTGGGAATGAACACGAAGCTGCCGTCGGAGAACACCGCCGAGTTCAGCGCGGCGAAGTAGTTGTCGCCCACCGGCACCACGGTGCCCAGGTACTGCTTCACCAGTTCCGGGTGTTCCTTGATGGCCTCGGACATCGAGCAGAAGATCACGCCCTTCTCGGCCAGTTCCTTGCGGAAGGTGGTGCCGACCGAGACCGAGTCGAACACCGCGTCGACCGCCACGCCGGCCAGCTTGGCGCGCTCGTGCAGCGGCACGCCGAGCTTGTCGTAGGTGTCGAGCAGCTCCTGCGGCACTTCGTCCAGCGACTTGTACTTCGGGCCCTTGGGCGCGGAGTAGTAGCTCAGCGCCTGCAGGTCGATCGGCGCGATCTGCAGCTTGGCCCACTCGGGCATCGGCATGGTCAGGAAGTGGCGGTAGGCGTCCAGGCGCCACTGCGTCATCCACTCCGGTTCTTCCTTCTTGGCCGAAAGCGCGCGGATGATGTCCTCGCTCAGGCCCGGCGGCAGCGAGTCGGACTCGATGTCGGTGACGAAGCCGGCCGCGTACTTGCGGCCGAGCTGTTCGTGGATCTCGCGGTTCGGAGTGTCGGCGGGGGCGACGGTTTCGATGGTTTCGGTGGCCATGGGGGCTGCCTACGGTTTCAGGAGACGACGGCGACGGCGATGGAGCGTCGTCGGTCGGCAAGGGGAAGGGGGTGCAGCATCTGCGCCAGGGTGACCCCGCGCAGCGCCTCGGCGACCACGTCGTTGATCAGGCGCCAGTTCGCACGCACGCCGCACTGTTCGGCGATGCCGCACTGGCTGTGGTCGTGGCTGCATTCGGTGATCGCCAGCGGGCCTTCCATCGCCTCGACGATCTCGATCAGGGTGATGTCGCCGGCGTCGCGGGTCAGGCGGTAGCCGCCGCGCACGCCGCGCAGGCCTTCCACCAGCCCGGCCTGGGCCAGCGGCTTGAGCAGCTTGCTGACGGTGGGCGGCTCCAGGCTGGCGTATTCAGCCAGCTCGGTCGCGCTCAGCACCTCGCCCGGCCGTGACGCGAGCACGGTCAGGACAACGGTGGCGTAGTCGGTGAGCTTGGTGACGCGGAGCATGGGGTGTGGTGGACCTCAAAGCGGACCAAAATTGTACGCTTTGTGTGATCGGGCTCCAAGTCCCTCTGTTCAGCTTCGGTTCTCCGGCGTGGTGCCCGGGCATGTCGGCGATGCCCGGGTGGGGACGGGTATGCGCAGCGG
This sequence comes from Xanthomonas chitinilytica, assembly GCF_026107455.2. Taxonomy (GTDB): domain Bacteria; phylum Pseudomonadota; class Gammaproteobacteria; order Xanthomonadales; family Xanthomonadaceae; genus Stenotrophomonas; species Stenotrophomonas chitinilytica. The sequence continues at coordinate 202,077 of NZ_JAPCHY010000004.1, forward strand.
CGGATTCCTGCGGCAACCGTCGGCTGCAACGCACAAGGGCTGCCGTTGCCGCAGCTCGAGCACGGTCGCTGTGGTTTCCGCCTCTCCGCCCGGCACCGGCCCGGACCCCGGCGGCGCATCCACGAGCCGGCCGGCCACCGCGCGATGACGCCACCGTGACGCCGCTGCCGTCCTTCCATGTCGCGATGGCAGTTGGGCGATCGGCCGGCATGAGCGAGAATCCCCGCTTCCATCGACACGGCCATGCACATGCCCAAGAAGATCCAAGCCCGCAAGTCCTCCATCCACGGCAACGGCGTGTTCGCGCTGGCGGCGATCAAGAAGGGCGAGCGGGTGATCGAGTACAAGGGCAAGCGCCGCACCCACGCCGAAGTGGATGCGGACGACACCGGCGACGTGGAAAGCGGCCACACCTTCCTGTTCACGCTCAACGACGACTACGTCATCGACGCCAACCACCAGGGCAACGACGCGCGCTGGATCAACCACAGCTGCGATCCGAACTGCGAGGCGCTGATCGAGGAGGCCGAGGGCGACGACCGTACCGCCGACAAGGTGTTCATCGAGGCGATCCGCAACATCAAGCCGGGCGAGGAGCTGACCTACAACTACGGCATCACCCTGGCCGAGCGCCACACCCCGCGCCTGAAGAAGATCTGGGAATGCCGTTGCGGCGCGAAGAACTGCACCGGCACCATGCTGCAGCCCAAGCGCTGAGCCGTCCCGCCGCGGAAGGCCCGCTGGCATCCACGCCCCGGTGCGGTGCCGATCCGCCGAACCCACGCGCCGTGCACATGCCGGTCACCGCCGGCCAATGCCGTCGCGGCCATGCTGACTCCTCACTTCGATGCAGGAGTCTCCATGGCACACGCACTGAACGGCAAACACGTCGCCATCCTCGCCACCGACGGCTTCGAGCAATCCGAGCTGCAGGAGCCCAAGCGCCTGCTCGAATCCTGGGGAGCCACCGTCAGCGTGATCGCGCCGGGGCAGGGCGACAGCATCCGCGGCTGGAAAGGCAAGGACTGGGGCGGAACGGTGGCGGTCGACCAGCCGCTGGACGGCGCCGATCCCGGCAAGTACGACGCGCTGGTGCTGCCGGGTGGGGTCATCAATCCCGATGCGCTGCGCATCGACGACCAGGCGGTGTCCTTCATCCGCGACGTGGCCCGGGCCGGCAAGCCGGTGGCGGCGATCTGCCATGGACCATGGCTGCTGATCGAGTCGGGCCTGGCCAAGGGGCGCAAGGTGACCTCGTGGCCGTCGCTGAAATCCGACCTGGGCAATGCCGGCGCGCACTGGACCGATGCCGAGGTGGTGGTCGACGGCGCGCTCATCACCAGCCGCAAGCCGGACGACATCCCCGCCTTCACCGAGGCCGTGGCCAGGGCGCTGGCGGCCTGAGTGGCGTGCCGGTTACCTGCCGAGCAGGCCGGCCGGTATCAGCTGCTCCAGGTTCTGGTTGAAGTCGACCATGATCCGGCCGTTCTCGATGCTGGCCGAGCGCACCTGCAGCGTGCCGAGCAGGTTGGCGATGGCCGGGTCGAGCCGATAGATCGGCTCGCGCCGCGCATAGTCGGCCAGCCACAGGTTGAGCAGGCCACGGGTGCGCGAATCCAGTTCGCCGCCGGCGCTGGCCGGGCGGAATCCGTCGATGGTCGGCTGCTCCAGATGGAAGCCCTGGGTCTGCGCGTCGTAGCGCAGGCCGCTGCTGAGCTTGATGTTGCCCACCGGCACCGCGCTGCCGCCGGCGGTGGCCATGGCCAGGTCGAATCCGAGGTCGAGACGGCTGCCGGCCGGCAGCGCCAGCTGCGGATGGCTGACGGTCAATTCCAGCAATCCGCCCAGCGCGTCCTGGGTGCGCGGAAAGCTGCCGTCGAGATACTGCTGCACGTCGTCGGCCGCGATCGCGAGGCGCTGCCCATCGATGCGGGGCGCGGCCTGGGCCGGGAGGACGGTGAAGGCGGCGAGCAGGGCGGCGATGAGCAGGGCGCGTACGTTCATGGGTGGTCCACCGGACAGAGGCGTCCACGATAAGCGGGGCGGGTGAGCCGGCGGTTAGCGGTGCGGGTGCCGTCGCCGCTGCCGTCCGGTCCCGCCGCTGCGCATCCGCGCAGGTTGGTGCGGGGCGTTGCCGGCCCGTTGCGCCGCGGCCTCTCCAACGGCCGCCGGCGCGGGTGCCGGATTCGCGGGTCGAACGTGGTCGCCGTCGACGGAGCTCGCCGCGGCATCCTGGTCCGCCACCTGCCGTGGCCGCTGTTCGGGCGGGTGCCGGACATCGGCGGGGAGGCCGCCTGGACGACGGCGGCGGAAACCGAACGGGACATTACGTTCCCGCATCACCCGCGGCATTGCAGGGAACAAGGGGGAGGCGACGAACCTCCGGCGCGCGCCGGCTTCAGTCCAGCACCGGTTGCAGCGAGGCCGAGGTGATTTCCCAGCCGCTGCCGTCCACGCGCTGGCGCACCCGGTACCAGCCGCGCAACTGGCGCACGCCGTCGTCGGTGCTCACGCGCAGGCGCACCGGGATCTCCAGCGCGCGTGTCGGTCGCTCCTGGTCCAGGGCGATGCCGGCGTCGTTGTTCACGCGCAGGCTGCGGATGCCTTCGAGCGAACGCAGCACGGCGTCGTCCGGTTGCGGCGGCGGCTTGCCGCCGGCCCAGAACGCGTCGGAACGGCTGCGGTCGCTCTCCAGCAGTGCATGCAAATAGCCGTGCACGGTGCTGGCCGCGACGGTGCGTGGGTTCGATGCGGAAGGGGTGGCATCCGCCTCGGCGGCGCCATCCGGGTCGGATGCGGGAACGGCGGCGATGGCGTCCGCTGCTGCCGTGGTATCGCGATCGCTGTCGCTGCCTTCGGTTGCGGTGGAAGACCGCTGGCAGGAACAGCCGGCGCACAGCAGCATCGCAATCAGCATCGGCCAGGCACGCATTGCAGGTCTCCGCGGAAGATGCGCGCAGTGTAAGCGCATCGCCGCGCCGGAACCGGTGCGCTGGCCGGCGTCAGCCGCCGGACGGTTGCAGTTGCCCGGTCACGCGGTCGATCTGCGGCTTCAGCACCGCCAGCGGGTGGTCCGGCTGCTGCGCGTGCGAGCGCGCCAGGCCGTCCAGCAACTGGCTGGCGACGAGCAGGGCGGCGTGTTCGTCGGCGGACAGGCTGCGTTGCCGCTGTGCGGCCTCGAGCAGGCGCATCCAGTCCTGCGGGCTGCGCTGTTCGAATTCGATCGTGCAACGCCCGCTGCATTGCAGGCCGTCCTTCTCGATCGGCGTGACGGTGATGCGGTAGCGATGGGTCTGGCTGGACATGGGGACGACCGGTGGGGCGGTGTGGCCACCATAGGCCGGTGCGGCGGCAGCGACGAGGAGCCGGGCCATGACGCTGTGTTCCAACCCATGCCGGAGGCGGCGGTCGTCGCGCTGCCGGCGGGCGCTGCGCCCGGTCGGCGGTTTCCGGAATTCAGCGTTGCGGACCCGTGGTCGGGCAGCCGGCGAGGGGGCGGCAGGCGAGCGTGCGCGGTTGCGCTGCCTGCAAAAGCGGACGGGACGGCATTGCGCCGTCCCGTCCGTTGACCGCATGACGCGCGCTGATCAGAGCGCGGCGTCCTTGAGCTTCTTGAGCGGACGCACCTTGAGCTTGGTGGTGGCCGGCTTGGCGGCGAACCACTGCTCTTCCTTGGTGAACGGGTTGATGCCCTTGCGCTTCGGCTTGGCCGGCACGCTGACGGTGGTGATCTTCAGCAGGCCCGGCAGGGTGAAGCTGCCCGCGCCCTTCTTGTGCACCGAGGCGGCGACCGCGCTTTCCAGCGAGGCGAGCACGGCGCGCACGTCCTTGGCGGCGACGCTGGTAGCTTCGGCGATGTGGGCAACCAGACCCGACTTGGTCAGGGCTTCCTTGATCGGCTTGGGAGCGGCCGGCTTGGCGGCTGCCTTCGTAGCGACTTTCTTCACTGCCTTCTTCGGGGCAGCCTTCTTAGCGGTCTTTGCCATGATTTCCTGTTCCGTGAACGGTTGGTTGTTTTGATCGCGCCGAACCCCGTCGGCATGCGAAATGTAGGGCATGAATCCTGCGGCGCCAATAGGGAATCGACGAAAAACCGCATAAAAATCGTGGCGGACGCGATTTCCCGACGTGGTGATGCCCCCGTGGTGCCGTTTCAGTCCTCGTCCGGATGCGGCTGGTGGGCGGCCACCAGCCGCTGCTGCACCGGTACCGGCACCGGTTCGTAGTGGCTGAAATCCAGCGAATAGCGGCCGCGTCCGGCGGTGACGGACTTCAGTTCGGCGGCATAGCCGTCCAGTTCGGACAGCGGCACCTGGGCGTGGATGACGATCTCGCCGGGCATCGAATCGGTGCCGTTGATGCGCGCGCGCTTGGCCGCCAGCCCGCCGGTGATGTCGCCGGCCTGGGTTTCCGGCGCGGTCACCTGCAGCGAGACCACCGGCTCCAGCACCTGCGGGGTGGCCTTGGCGATGGCGTCGAGGAAGGCCTTGCGCGCGGCGGTGACGAAGGCCACCTCCTTGCTGTCGACCGGGTGGTGGCGGCCGTCGTGCACGGTGACGCGGATGTCCTGCAGCGGGAACCCGGCCACCGCGCCGGATTCGAGCACCTGGCGCACGCCTTTCTCCACCGCCGGCATGAACTGGCCGGGAATGGTGCCGCCCTTGACCTCGTCGACGAACTCGAAGCCGGCGCCGCGCGGCAGCGGCGCCACCCGCAGGAACACCTCGCCGAACTGGCCGGCGCCGCCAGTCTGCTTCTTGTGGCGGTGGTGGCCTTCGGCCGCGGCGGCGATGGTCTCGCGGTAGGCGATGCGCGGCGTGTGCGTCACCACCTCCACGCCATGGCGGCCGGTCAGGCGTTCGAGCACGATCCGCAGGTGCAGGTCGGACAGGCCGCGGATCACGGTCTCGTGGGTATCGTCCTGCTGCTCGATGTTCAGCGCCGGGTCCTCCTGGGCCAGGCGTTCCAGCGCGGCGGCCAGCTTCTGCTCCTGGCCGCGGCTGGCCGGGGCGATGGCCAGGCCGAACATCGGTTTGGGGAAGGCGATCGGCGCCAGGTGCAGGTGGTCCTGCTCGTGGCGGTCGTGCAGCACCGCGTCGTAGTGGATCTCGTCCACCTTGGCCAGCGCGGCGATGTCGCCGGCCACCACCATGTCCACCGGCAGGTGTTCCTTGCCCATCAGCCGGAACAGGTGCGCGGCCTTCACCGGCTTGCGGTTGTCGTCCACCAGCAGGGTCATGTCGCGGTGCATCGTGCCCTGGTACAGGCGGAATACGCCGATCTTGCCGACGAAGGGATCGTTGATGATGCGGAACACGTCGGCGACCACCGGCGCCTGCGGATCGGCGCGCACCTCCACCGGCTCGCTGCCGTCGCCGTCGCTGGCGACGAACAGCGGCGGGTTGCCCTCGCCGGGGTCGGGCAGCAGGTCGTGCGCGATCTGCAGCAATGCCTCGATGCCGGCGCCGCTGCGGGCCGAGACGAAGCACACCGGCACCAGGTGGCCTTCGCGCAGGCACTGCTCGAAGGCATCGTGCAGTTCCATTCCGGACAGGCCGTCCTCGCCGGCGTCCAGGTAGTGCTCCATCACCGTTTCGTTGATCTCCACCACCTGGTCCAGGATGCGCTGGTGCCAGGCCGACACCGGGCCGGCATCGCTGTCGCCGCTGTCCTGGCCGAAGCAGTCGACCACATCGCTGCCGCCGCCGGTGGGCAGGTTCAGCGGCAGCACCTGCGGGCCGAACTCGGCGCGCAGCGCCTCCAGCAGCGCGGCGCAGTCGGTGCCTTCCTGGTCGATCTTGTTGACCACGATGACGCGGCACAGCTGGCGTTCGCGCGCGCGCTGCATCAGCCGCCGGGTGCCGTACTCGATGCCGCGGCCGGCATCGACCACGATCAGCGCCGTCTCCACCACCGCCAGCGCCGACAGCGCGGCGCCGCGGAATTCCGGATAGCCGGGGGTGTCGATCAGGTTCAGGTGCAGGTCGGGCCGGTCGATGCCGGCGATGGCGCTGTCGATCGAATGCCCGCGCTGTTTCTCCAGGGGATCGTGGTCGGACACGGTGGTGCCGCGTTCGATGCTGCCCGCCGTCTGCAGGGTGCCGCCGGCATGCAGCAGGGCTTCGAACAGGGTGGTTTTGCCGGCGCCTGGGTGGCCTGCCAGGGCCACGTTGCGGATTTGCCGTGTGCTGTAGGACATGAGCCGTTCCTCCAGTAGCGATGCTGGGTCGAAAGGGCGTCATGGCTGTCCATGCGGAGCGGCCTGGAGCATGCGGCTCGCAGGGCGGTCATGGCGGAAACGGCAATGTAGCGCGGGCGGCGTCCATCGCACGTTGCGACGCACAAGGCCGTAACGCGCGCCACGCTATGGTGGCCCGGTCATTCACACCGAGGAGACACCGCATGGGCATTTCGCGTTATGCCACCGCGCATTGGGAAGGCGACCTCAAGAGCGGCAAGGGCCAGCTCAGCACTCCGCAGAGCGGACTGCTGGAAAACACCCGCTATGCCTTCAGCAGCCGCTTCGGCGACGAGAAGGGCACCAATCCCGAGGAACTGATCGCCGCCGCGCATGCCGGCTGCTTCACCATGGCGCTGTCGGCCAAGCTGACCGAAGCCGGGTTCCCGCCGACCTCGCTGGACAGCCGTGCCGACGTCGACCTGTCGATGGAGGGCGGGCCGCAGCTTTCGCAGATCCGGCTCAAGGTGAAGGCGGTGGTGCCGGGCATCGACGCGGCCAAGTTCCGCGCCGTGGCCGACGACGCCAAGCAGAACTGTCCGGTGTCCAAGGCGTTGAGCGCGGTGCCGATCAGCCTGGAGGCCGAGCTGTCCGGCTGAGCCGGGCGGGGAAGCGCGCATTGTGATGGCGGACCGGTGGCGGCATAGTCGTGGCCTGTTTCCCTGGAGCCATCGCATGCGCCGCCTCGCCTGTCTTGCCCTGCTCGCGCCCTGCCTGCTGTCGTCGACCGCCGCTGCCGAGGTGCAGGTGGTCACCGCCGCGGCGATCCATACCGGCGATCCGGCGCAGCCGCCGGCCACCGCGCTGGCATGGGACAGCGACGACGGTCGCGTGCTGGCGGTGGGCGAGCGCCGCGCGCTGCTGGAGCTGTACCCGCAGGCGAGGCATACCGACGTCGGCCAGGCGGTGCTGGTACCCGGGCTGATCGACGCGCATGCGCACCTGATGTACCTGGGATACGCCCTGATGCAGGCCGACCTGGTCGGAGCGCGCAGCAAGGACGAGGTGGTCGCCCGCCTGCGCGCGTTCGCCGACACCCTGCCCGAGGGCGAGTGGCTGCGCGGCAACGGCTGGGACCAGAACCTGTGGCCGGACAAGACCTTTCCCACCGCGGCCGACCTCGACGCGGCGTTTCCCGAGCGGCCGGTATGGCTGGACCGCGTCGATGGCCACGCCGGCTGGGCCAACAGCGCGGCACTGCGCGCGGTGGCGGCGAAGCAGGGCGCGCGTGCGCTGGCCGGCGACTGGCAACCGGACGGCGGCCGCATCGAGCGCGACGGCAATGGCCAGCCCAGCGGCGTGTTCGTGGACGCGGCGATGGCGCTGGTGGCCGACGCGATTCCGCCACTGGACGAAGCCAGCCGCGAACGCGCGCTGGAGCGGGCGCTGTACAAGGCGGTAAGCAACGGCCTGACCGGCGTGCACGACATGGGCGTATCGCGCGCGGACCTGGCGCTGATGAAGCGCTTCGCCGACGAAGGCCGGCTGCCGCTGCGCATCGACGCCTATGCCGACGGCAACGGCGACGCGCTGGACGACCTGTGTCGCGACGGACTCTATCGCCATGCCGGCGGCCGGCTGGAAATGCAGGGCGTGAAGCTGTTCATGGACGGCGCGCTGGGCAGCCGCGGCGCCGCGCTGCTGGAGGCCTACAGCGACGACCCGCGCAACCACGGCCTGCTGGTGACCTCGCCGGAGGACTTCGAGACCGCCGTGCGCAAGGCCGACGGCTGCGGCGCGCAGGTGGCCACCCATGCCATCGGCGACCGCGGCAACCGCATCGTGCTCGATACCTACGAAAAGGTGCTGGGCGAGCGCAGGGACAGCGACCACCGCTGGCGCGTCGAGCATGCGCAGGTGGTGTCGCTGGACGACATTCCCCGTTTCGCGCCGCTGGGGGTGATCGCCTCGATGCAGCCCACGCATGCCACCTCGGACATGGGCTGGGCGCAGCAGCGCGTCGGCGCCGAGCGGGTGCAGGGCGCCTATGCCTGGCAGCGCCTGCTGCAGTCCGGCGCACGGCTGGCGCTGGGTTCGGATTTCCCGGTCGAATCGGTGGACCCGCGGCTGGGCCTGTACGCCGCGGTGACCCGGCAGGACCGCGACGGCCGGCCACCGGGCGGCTGGCAACCGGAGCAGCGGCTGAGCGCCGCCGAGGCGCTGCGCGGCTTCACCGCCGATGCCGCCTGGGCCGGTCATGACGAGCAGCAGGTGGGACGGCTGGCGCCGGGCCTGCGCGCGGATTTCGTGATCCTGGACCGCGACCCGCTGGCGGTGCCGGCCGCGCAGCTGGATGACATGAAGGTGCTGTCCACCTGGATCGACGGCGAGCCGGTATACACGGCCTCGCCGGCCCTCCCGGAAGATTGAGGCCGCAACCGGCGGATCGGCCACCACGGACCGCCCTCCGGCGGTTCCGTTGCCGGGATGCCCGGCTTGTTCTTGAGCGGACCGGCTCCGCCTGCCACGACGCCAGCCGTGGAGCGGCCATGGCAGACGTTCCAGCCGGCGCGGCTGCCTGCTTCCGCGCATCGCGTCGGGTGGGGCCGCGGCTTATTCCGATGTGCGGGCCGAATTGCCGAGGTTGTCGTGCATCTCGCGGATCCACCATTGCGCCGATGAGCCGTCCTCGATGAACCGCATGTGCGTCGCCATCATGGTCAATGCGGCATCGTCGGGCGCCAGCAGTCGCTTGGCGTAGGTGGGGAGGTCGGGCGCCAGGTCCAGGAAATCGAACCCGTCGTGGTCGAACAGGACCACGTGCCCGGCGTTCTCCCCGGCGGTGGGTATCAACAGGTAGTTGCCGGTATGGGGCTCTTCGCCCACCACCAGCGCTTCGTCCACCCAGTCCGGCAGGTACTCTTCCCGCTCGCGGTCGTCCAGGTGCCCGGTCCATGCGCTGAAGTGCGCATGCAGCGTGTCCCATTGCCCGGGCGCGGCGACAAGAATGGCGGCCTCGCCGCTGTGGGCGTCGGCGTAGAACAGCACGCTGCCGAATGTGTCGTAGAAATCCTGCAGGCCGGGCAGGGGAGGCACGGTGCGGCCCGCCTGCGGCGGTTCGATCCGGTGGCGGAACGCGATGGACTTCCTGGATGCCGGATCGGAGATTTCCTCGCACAGGAATTCGCCGGAATGGGCAGCGATGGCGAGTTCCAGTTCCGTCAACTTCATGCCCGATCCCCGTGTCGTTCCTGTGCTGGCGATTGTCCGATGGCAATGCCCTGGCCGGCCAGTCCCGATGGCCGGGAGGCGCGGCGGCAAGCCGGCCAGCCGCGGCTATCGATCCCGCCCGGACCGGCTCGCGTCGGCCGAAGCCGGCGCGTCCACGCATTGCGCCACGCAGCGGAACCAGGCCGCCGCCGCCGGGTAGTCGACCGTCATCACGAAGTGCCCCAGGGCATTGCCGCCGAGCGCGCCTTCCACCCGCGCGGCCATCATCCCCGACATGAACCGGTGGAAGTTGGCGTCGGGGCGATGGGTGAACCACACCGGCCCGATGCGCTGGCCCGCCAGTTCGAGCGACGGCACTTCGATCATCGCCGAGCCGGTTCCCGCCTGCGCCTTCTCGATCACCCGCCACTCCGGATGCGCCTGGCGCCAGGCGCGGAACAGCGCGTCGGAGATCATGCTGGTGGCGCGTTGCGCCGGCAGCCCGTCATCCAGCGCTGCCAGCGCCGCCGGCGCCAGCACGGTCATCGCGCCGGTATCCAGCAGCAGCGGCACGGGATGGCCGTCGATCGTCGCGGTGATGCGGGGAAAGCTGTTTTCCCGCGCACCCCTGGCGTCGGTCCTGAACTGCAGCGGCACCCGGACCGCGTCCGCGGGCGCCTGCCAGCCGGCCGGTTCGAGCCGCAACCGCTTCCCGGGATAGTCCCAGGTCCACACCCGGCTCCCGAACCAGGCCTGTCCCAGCATGCCGTCGTCGTCGCGGGTACCCGGCAGCTCACCGGCCGCGCCGGTCGGCATCACCAGCAACGACGTGTCCGCCTGCAACGGCGCCGGGATGCCGGCGGCCGTGAGCAGTTCCGGCCACGGCGTTGTCCGCGTATCCGGCCCGAGCTCCTCGACGAGCCCGGCCGGTGCGTCGTCGGTGTGCAACCGCAACCGCTCGACGGCGGCTTGCCGCAGGAACATGCCGCCTCCGGTATCGGTGTAGAGCAGGAGGTCGCCGGCTTCGCCCGGCACCTGCAGGTAGACGAGACCGGATTCGAAGCGGGCCGGCAGCTCGGCAGCGGCGGCAGTCGCAAACGTGCAGGCAGCGACGATGGCGAAGAGGGCGCGGGGGAAATGCAATGGCATGTCCGTCTCCTGGTGGCTTGGTCCGATGTTGATGCGTGCGCCGGCGAGCGTCATCGGCTCCAAGTCATTGTGTCGATGGTCATGGCGATGCAGCGGTGGCGGGCCTCCGTGGCAAGGGGCGCAGGGCGCTTGTCCGCAACGGTGCGGCCGAATGGGGGTGGTTCCGCCCGGTCCGGCCGGAATCGATTACCGCCGCCGGGCGCATGGACAGGGGACGGAACGGTGCCTGCCGGCGGCCAGGCGTGGACGTCGACGCCCGGGACGCGCCGGCCCGCCTATGGCGCCGCCTCGGTGACGAGCAGCAGTACGCAACTCTCGTCGTCCAGCATGTGCACCAACCGCATGCCGGGATTGCCCGCCATCCGCAGCAGGCCGGCAACGCCCGCGGCCCCGGAAGTTGTCGTTGCCGGGCCGCCATCCCGGGCGAGCACATGGACAGCGGCCTCCAGTTCGGCATCGGATACGCTCATCCCGCGCACCCCATGACGGCGCAGTGTCTGCACGGCCGGAGCCGATGCCAGGCCGCAGGCCAGCATGGTGGCCGTGGTCCGCAGGTCGCCACCGACAAGCCGGGGATGCCCGTACTCGAGCGCGGCGGCCACGCACGACGCACGCTCGGGTTCCACCGTCAGCAGTCGCCCCCGCCAGCGCCAATGCTTGGCCAGGCCGCGCGCCACCGCCGCGGCCAGGCCGCCCACGCCGGCCTGCACGAAGCAATGCGAGGGCTTGCCGCCGATGTCTTCCCGGAACTGCGCCGCCAGTTCGCGGGCGATCACCGCGTAGCCGTCCATGACATCGGCCACGACGATATCGGACGGATCGCCGGACGTATCCGGTATCAGCAGCCCCATGCCGGCGGCTTCGGCGCGCCTGGCCATCTGCACCGCATCGTCGTAGGTGCCATCGACCCGGATGACCCGGGAACCCAGGCCCTCGATGCGTGCGGCGCGTCGGTCCGACACCTGGATGGGCAGGTATACGCAGGCCCGGGTTCCGGCGTGGTGCGCGGCCGCGGCGACCGCGAGCCCATGATTGCCTTCGCTGGCGCACAACAGCGGCGGCAGGTCCTGTTGGCAACGCACCTGGTCCAGCGACCGCAGGCCGGCGTGGCGGGCCAGGGCGCGAAGGCCCGCACAGAAGCCACCGAGCGATTTGAAGTTGCCCAAGGGCCGTTGGTTCTCCAGCTTGACCAGCACGCGGCCGACGCCGGCACGATCGGCCAACGCCGGCAATTCGATCAGGTCGGTCGGGCGGTATGCCGGCCACAGGGCCTGCGGGTGGAAGTCCAGGGTAGAGAGTCGAGTGTCCATGCCGCCTACTCTGCACGCACCCTCATGCCGCCAGGCCGCGGATTACACCGGTTCCGTGCGGTTTGGCGGCGTCTTGCAGGCTCAATCCGCCGGCAGCGCCGGAATGGGAATGGACAGTCCGCGCTTGACCACGCTCAGGGCGACGTTGGTCGTGAAGCGGGACACATTGGGGTTCTCGCTCACCAGCCGTCCCATCAGCGTGTCGTAGGACTCGGTGTCCGGCGCGGCGACCACCAGCACGAAATCGCTCTCGCCGGTGACATAGAACGCCTGCTGTATGTGCTCCTGCGCGGCCAGCCAGCGGCGGAGCTGGTTCAGCAGCTCGGGCCGTTCGCGCTCGACCTGCAGCGACACGATGAAGAAGGTGGGGCGCCCCAGCGCGGCGGGATCGACCACGGCGACCTCGCGTTCGATGACGCCGGCCTCGCGCATCCGTCGAAGGCGACGCTGGATCGACGAGGGCGACAAGGGAACCTGCGCGGCGAGCTGCTCGGCGGAGGCACCGATATCGTCCTGCACAAGGCGCAGCAGCTGTCGGTCGTAGCGGTCCAGTTCCATGCGGCCACTTTACGCCAGGCGCGTGCGCGGAAACGGCAACAAAGGGCCGCAGATTGCGGCGTGGCGGCAGCAAGGTGCAGCCAAGATGTGCTCCCCGCCGAACCTGCACGACCTACTGATGAAGCTGCCGGACCTACAGAAGAACATCGACACCGCCTGGGACAGGAGCATCCTGCCGACCCTGCTCGACTACATCGCCATTCCCTGCCTGTCGCCGGCGTTCGACGCCCAGTGGGCCAGCGCGGGCCACATGCAGCGCGCCCTGGAGCTGCTGGCGGGTTGGGCACGCGGGCAGTTGGCCGACATGCCCGGTGTCTCGATCGAAGCGCTGCGCCTGCCCGGCAGGACGCCGGTGCTGCTGGTCGATATTCCGGGCAGCGGCGATTCCACGGCGCTGATCTATGGCCACCTGGACAAGCAGCCGGCCATGGATGGCTGGACGAACGGCCGCAGCGCCTGGAGTCCCCGGCTGGAGGGCGACCGCCTCTATGGCCGCGGCGGAGCCGACGACGGCTACGCGCTCTTCTCGGCCGTGGCGGCGATCAAGGCGCTGCACGAACATGGCGGGGAGCGGCCCCGCTGCCTGATCCTGATCGAGGCCAGCGAAGAATCGGGCAGTCCCGATCTGCCGGCCTATCTGGATTTGCTCGCCCCGCGATTGGCGGCCGTTTCGCTGGTCGTCGCGCTGGACGGCAGCTGCGGCAACTACGATCAGCTCTGGACCACGACGTCGCTGCGCGGCCAGGTGGCCGGGACGCTGGAAGTACGGACGCTGGAGTCGGGCGTGCACTCCGGCGATGCCTCCGGCGTGGTGGCGTCCAGTTTCCGGATCGCGCGGCATCTTCTCTCCCGGATCGAGGATCCGCAGACCGGCGAGGTGGTGCCGGCCTTCCATGTCGGGATCCCGGAAGCGAGGCGGCGGGAAGCATGCGCCGCCGCCGGTTCGCTGGGCGGCAGGCTCGACACCGCATTGCCCATCATCGCCGGCTTGCGCCCGGTCCACCCCGAGCCTCCCGAAGTCGTGCTCAACCGCAGTTGGCGCCCGCAACTGGCCGTGACCGGGCTCGACGGCCTGCCCGGCACCGCGCACGCCGCGGCGGTGATGCAGCCGGCCACGCGACTGAAAGTCAGCCTGCGGCTGCCACCGACCCTTGATGCGGAAGCGGCTTCGCAACGCCTCAAGGCGATCCTGGAGGATGCGCCGCCCTATGCCTGCCGCGTCGGTTTTTCGCTGGACATGGTATCGCCCGGCTGGAATGCGCCCGCCACGCCGGCGTGGTTGCAGCGCAGCCTGGACAACGCATCGCAACAGGCCTTCGGCCGGCCCGGTGCGGCCATCGGTGGCGGCGGCGGCATCCCGTTCCTGTCGATGCTGGGCCGGCAGATCCCCGATGCGCAGTTCGTCGTGACCGGCGTGCTCGGCCCGCTGTCGAACGCGCATGGGCCCGATGAATTCCTGCATCTGCCCACCGCGCGGCGACTGACGGTGGCGCTGGCGTTGCTGTTGCACGACCTGGAACGGACGCCCGACGGCGGTCTCGATCCGGTTGCCCCGACTTCCCACCCCGATGGAATGGTTCCATGAGACTGCTCTACCAGACGCATTCGCCCTACGCCCGCAAGGTGCTGGTCTTCGCCCACGAAACCGGGCTGGCGGACCGGATCGAAGTCATTCATCACGAAACCAGCCCGACGCTGCGCAACGAGGATGTCTTCTCCCGGAATCCGCTCGGCAAGGTTCCGGTCCTGTTGCGTGACGGGTTGCCGCCGATCTTCGAGTCCGACGTCATCTGCGCCTGTCTGGACACGTTGCATGGCGGCCGGCCGCTCATCCCGCCGGCCGGGGAGGCGAGGTGGAAGACGCTGCAGGTGCAGGCCGTGGCGCAGGGCATTGCCGATGCCGGGATCGCCGTGCGCTGGGAGACGGTGCGGCGGCCGGAGGCGCTCCGTTATCCGGCGCTGCGCGATGGCTACATCGACAAGCTGGCCGCAAGCTACGACTGGCTCGAGCGCGAAATGGACGTGGATGGCGCGATGGATGTCGGCCACATCGCGGTTGCGACAGCGTTGAGCTGGATCGAATTCCGGGCGCTTCCGGATTTTCGCCACGAGCACCCGCGGCTGGCCCGCTGGTTCGATGCGTTCGGGGAGCGGCCGTCCATGCGCGCAACCGGGCTGGCAGGGGATACCCACGACTGACCGGCGTTCGCGGATCGGGTCCGCCCGTGGGGGCGTACACGTCCGTGCGACACGCCGGGCAGGCGCAGTCGCGGCGGGGTGGTCGCCCGATCCGGGCGGCCCGGTGACGCCTACCAGTCGATCGTCCCGCGGATCACCGTCTGCACCTGGCCTCCGGACCAGACGTCGCCGTTCCCGTCGATGCGCAGTGCCAGCTGCGCGTCGTGGCCGACTTCGCGGCCCTGGCTGACGACGTAGCGGCGGTCGCGGCCGGGCAGGGCGTCGCGGCTGTCCAGCCAGGCCGCCAGCACCGCGTTGGCGGCGCCGGAGGCCGCATCCTCGAAGCGGCGGCCGTTGCCGACGAAGGCGCGCACCGCCAGGTCGTGCGGTTGCCCGGCCGCGGCGCGGGCATGGGCGAACACGCCCATGCTGCCGGTGCCTTCGGCCAGCGCGGCGATGGCGTCCCAGTCGGGAGAGAGGCCGCGCAGCGCGGCTTCGTCGGCCAGTTCCAGCACCCACCAGCGGCGGCCGCCGTCCATCAGCGCCGGCGGCAGCGTGCCGAGCGGCCAGCCGGCGATGGCCGGTTGCAGGCGGGCGTCATCGGCGGCGACCACTTCGGCCACGGAGGCGCGCGGGGTGCGGATGGCGATGCTGCGCACGCCCTCGCGCTCGTCCACGCGCAGCGGCAGCAGGCCAGCCACGCCTTCCTGCACCAGCACGCCGTCGCGCGGCAGCGCCAGCCCGGCCTCCAGCACGGCGTGGGCGCTGCCGACGCTGGGGTGGCCGGCGAACGGCACTTCCTTCTGCGGGCTGAACATGCGGATGCGGTAGCTGGCTTCCGGGGTGGTCGGGGCGAACAGGAACGTGGTTTCCGGCAGCCGGGTCCAGCGGGCGATGGCCTGCATCGCGGCATCGTCCAGGCCGTCGGCGTCGAGCACCACGGCCAGCGGGTTGCCGGTGCCGGGGCGGGGAGCGAATACATCCAGTTGCAGGAAGCGGCGGGCGGTCATCGATGCGGTCCGTAGGGAAAACAGGGGCGGGGGCTCACCACTCGATCCGGCCGTCGATGACCGGCTGCACGCTGCCGCCGATCCACACCTGGCCATCGTCGTCGACCTGCACGTGCACCTCGCCGTTGCGGCCGCGTTCGCGGCCCTGGCTGGCGAGGTACTGCTGGCCGCGCTTCAGCCGCCCCTGTTGCAGGAGGTGCGCTGCGACCAGGGCGTTGGCACTGCCGGTCACCGGATCCTCGTCGATGCCCACGCCCGGGGCGAAGGCGCGCACCACGTACTGGTAGCCGACGTCGGGACGGTCGGCCGGGGCGAACACGGCGAGCTTGCCGCTGCCGGGTAACGCGGCGATGGCGGCCGGTTCGGGCCGGTAGCGGCGCAGCTCGGCTTCGCTGCGGGCTTCGAGCAGGCACCAGTCCGGGCCGTTGTTCCACAGCGCGGGCGCCTGCCCGGGATGGGCCAGTGCGGCCAGGCCGGGCGGGAGCTCGCCGAGCGCGCACTCGCGCCGGGTCGCCTGCGGGCTGCGCACGTGCAGCTGCCGGAACCAGCGGCCGCCCTGCACGCGCACCGGCAGCAGGCCCGCGGCGCATTGCTGGGTGAGCCGGCCTTCTTCGTCCGGCGTGGCCAGTCCCAGTTCGACCGCGGCCCAGGCCGCGCCCACGCTGGGATGGCCGGCGAACGGCAGTTCCGACTTGGGGGTGAAGATGCGGATGCGGTAGTCGGCGCCCGCGTCCGGCGGCAGGAAGAACACCGTCTCGGACAGGTTCAGCCACGCCGCGATGGCCTGCATCGCAGCGTCGTCCAGGCCGTCGGCGTCGACCACCACGGCCAGCGGGTTGCCGGTGCCGGGGCGGGGGGCGAAGACATCCAGTTGCAGGAAGCGGCGGGAAGCCATGGCGGTCCGTGTGCGTCGTGGAAGAGGGGCGCGCAGCTTAACAACCGCCGCGGCGGACGGGGATGGTTCCGGCGGCAACCTTCCCGGTGCCGACCCTGGCGGTCATGGAACGCCGGGGTTGGCATAGAATCGGGGGTTCCGCCCGGTGCGCCGGGTCTTTCCCCACCCTCGAACCCCCTAGACCAATGCCTGCTTCCCCAATCGGCGACCGTTGGGTCGTACTCAAGTTCGGCGGCACCTCGGTGTCGCGTCGTCATCGCTGGGACACGATCGGCAAGCTGGCAAAAAAACGCGCGGAAGAGACCGGGGGCCGCGTGCTGGTGGTGGTATCGGCGCTGTCCGGCGTGACCAACGAGCTGACCGCCATCGCCGATGGCGCCGCCGACAGCCGCGAGCGGGTGGCGGCGCTGGTCGCGCGCCACCACGAGTTTCTGGCCGAACTGGAACTGGATGCGGAAGCGGTGCTGGGCGAACGCCTGGCCGCGCTGCAGGCGCTGCTGGACGACCCGCGCGCGGCCTCGCGTCCGCTGGACTGGCAGGCCGAGGTGCTGGGGCAGGGCGAACTGCTGTCCTCCACCCTGGGCGCGGCCTACCTGCACGCCAGCGGCCTGGATTTCGGCTGGATGGACGCGCGCGAGTGGCTCGACGCGCTGCCGCCGCAGCCCAACCAGAGCGAATGGTCGCAGCGGCTGTCGGTGAACTGCCAATGGCAGGCCGGGGACGACCTGCGCGGCCGCTTCGGCGCGCAGCCCACGCGCATGCTGATCACCCAGGGCTTCATCGCCCGCCATGCCGACGGCGGCACCGCCATCCTCGGCCGCGGTGGCTCGGACACCTCGGCGGCGTACTTCGGCGCGCTGCTCGGCGCCAGCCGGGTGGAGATCTGGACCGACGTGCCGGGCATGTTCAGCGCCAATCCGCGCGACGTGCCCGATGCGCGCCTGCTGACCCGGCTGGACTACTACGAGGCGCAGGAAATCGCCACCACCGGCGCCAAGGTGCTGCATCCGCGCTCGATCAAGCCGTGCCGCGACGCCGGCGTGCCGATGGCGATCCTGGACACCGAGCGCCCGCACATGCCGGGCACCAGCATCGACGGCACCGCGGCGCCGGTGCCGGGGGTCAAGGCGATCAGCCGCCGCAACGGCATCGTGCTGGTGTCGATGGAAGGCATCGGCATGTGGCAGCAGGTCGGCTTCCTGGCCGACGTGTTCAACCTGTTCAAGAAGCACGGGCTGTCGGTGGACCTGATCGGTTCGGCCGAGACCAACGTCACCGTGTCGCTGGACCCGTCCGAGAACCTGGTCAACACCGACGTGCTGGCGGCGCTGTCGGCGGACCTTTCGCGGATCTGCAAGGTCAAGGTGATCGTGCCGTGCGCGGCCATCACCCTGGTCGGCCGCGGCATGCGCTCGCTGCTGCACAAGCTGTCCGACGTGTGGGCCACGTTCGGGCGCGAGCGCGTGCACATGATCTCGCAGTCGTCCAACGACCTGAACCTGACCTTCGTGATCGACGAGGCCGACGCCGATGGCCTGCTGCCGATCCTGCACGCCGAACTGATCGACAGCGGCGCGATGCCGGTCGAGGAGGGCGAGGTGTTCGGCCCGCGCTGGCGCGAGATCATCGGCAGCGTGCGCCCGCGCGAGACCCCGTGGTGGCGCGGCCAGCGCGAGCACCTGCTGCGGCTGGCCGCCGCCGGCACGCCGCGCTACGTCTACCACCTGCCGACGGTGCGCGCCCGCGCCCGCGCGCTGGCGGCGATCCCGGCCATCGACCAGCGCTACTACGCGATCAAGGCCAACTCGCATCCGGCCATCCTCGAGGCGCTGGTGCAGGAAGGCTTCGGCCTGGAATGCGTGTCGCACGGCGAGCTGAAGCACGTCTTCAACGTGTTGCCGGAACTGTCGCCGCGACGGGTGCTGTTCACCCCCAGCTTCGCGCCGAAGGCCGAGTACGAGGCCGCGTTCGCGCTGGGCGTGACCGTCACCGTCGACAACGTGGAAGCACTGCGGCGCTGGCCGGCGCTGTTCCGCAACCGCGAGCTGTGGCTGCGGGTGGACCTGGGCCGCGGCGAGGGCCACCACGCCAAGGTCCGCACCGGCGGCAAGGACTCCAAGTTCGGGCTGCCGGTCGCGCGCGTGGACGAGTTCGTCGATGCCGCCACCGAGCTGGGCAGCCGCGTGGTCGGCCTGCACGCGCACCTGGGCAGCGGCGTGGAGACGGCGCAGCACTGGCGGCTGATGTGCGACGAACTGGCCGGCTTCGCGCGCCGCATCGGCAGCGTGGAGACCATCGACATCGGCGGCGGCCTGCCGATTCCCTACAGCGCCGAGGACGAGCCGTTCGACCTGGCGTCGTGGGCGGCCGGCCTGGCCGAGGTGAAGGCGGTGCATCCGGCCTTCCGGCTGGCGATCGAGCCGGGCCGCTACCTGGTGGCCGAGTCCGGCGTGCTGCTGAGCCACGTCACCCAGGTGATCGAGAAGGAGGGCATCCACCGGGTCGGCCTGGACGCGGGCATGAACGCGCTGATGCGCCCGGCGCTGTACGACGCCTGGCACGACATCGAGAACCTCAGCCGCCTCGATGCGGTCGCCGACGGCATGTTCGACGTGGTCGGCCCGATCTGCGAGTCGTCCGACGTGTTCGGCAAGCGCCGGCGCCTGCCGCTGTCCACCGCGCCCGACGACGTGGTGCTGGTCGCCGACGCCGGGGCCTACGGCTATGTGATGGCCAATACCTACAACCAGCGCGAGCTGCCGCGCGAGGACGTGATCGAATGAACCCCCGGCTGGAATACGCGCTGTTGGCCGGTGCGCTGGCGTTTACGCTGGCCGTGGCGGCCGGACTCCTGCTCGATTTCCGGATGAAGAACGACTTCCTCTGGCAGTTGGGCGCGATGGCCGGTGTCGCCGCGCTCTTGTCGGCGGCCTGGGTCGGCGGTTGGCGCTGGCTGGTCGATGCCCGGCGCAGGGGCTGGCGGCTGCTGGGCATGGTGTTCTTCACCGTGCTGGTGGCGATGGCGCTGTTCTTCCCGTTGTGCATGGGGCTGCTGGCCATCCTCGATTCCACGGGATTCGCCTTGCTGCAGCAGGCCGAGATGGCCGCGGTGTTCGTCGTGTTCGCCGCCTACCTCGGCACGCTGCCGGCGATGCTGTTCACCACGCCGCTGGCCTGGCGTTTCCTGCGCCGCCGCGAGCGCCGGGCGGTGGCATGAGACTGGCAATTTTTTTCGCTGCCGCTATCGTGCGCGGCGCGTTCCGACCCGGGTGGAGACCTGAGCAGCATGTTTGATCGTGATTCCATCGCCGTGTTCCGCTTCGTCCGCTGCGAGTTCGCCGCCGACACCGGTGTGGCGCGTCTGGTCTACGCCTTCGACGACGGCCCCGAGCTGGTCGAGACGGTGACCATCCCCGGCGCGCCGTTCGTGCTGGAAGGCGAACGCGCCGCCGCGGCGCAGCGCGCCCTGCAGCTGCTGCACCTGATCGCCGGCGTCAGCTACTACAAGGCGGCGGTGCCGGCGCAGGTGGCGATCGACGGCTACGCCATCGATGCCGGTACCGCGGCGCTGGTGGAGAGCATCTACCTGCACGGCCTGGGCGAATTCGCCTACCGCAACGGCCTGGACCTGCACGGGCGTTTCCGCCTGCCGGTGGCCGCGCAGGCGGCGCAAGCGCCGTCGCTGGGCCTGCGCGAACACGCGCTGGTGGCGATCGGCGGCGGCAAGGATTCGCTGGTCAGCATCGAGGCGCTGCGCGCGCTGGGCATCGAGCAGACCGTCACCTGGATCGGTGGCTCGCAGCTGATCCGCGCCTGCGCCGAGCGCACCGGCCTGCCGATGCTCAACATCGGCCGCGCGCTGGCGCCGGAGCTGTTCGAGCTCAACCGCCAGGGCGCCTGGAACGGCCACATCCCGGTCACCGCGGTGAACTCGGCGATCATGGTGTTCGCGGCGCTGGTGACCGGCGCCGGCCAGGTGGTGTTCTCCAACGAACGCTCGGCCAGCTACGGCAGCCAGATCCCCGGCACCGGCGAGGTCAACCACCAGTGGTCCAAGGGCTGGGCGTTCGAGCAGGCGTTCGGCGGGCACGTGCAGCGGCACGTGGCCGCGGACCTGCACTACTACTCGTTGCTGCGGCCGCTGTCGGAACTGGCGGTGGCGCGCCAGTTCGCCCGGAGCGATTTCTACGACGCGCATTTCTCCAGCTGCAACCGCAACTTCCACATCCTCGGCGAGCGCCCGGTCAACCGCTGGTGCGGCGTGTGCCCGAAGTGCCATTTCGTGTTCCTGGCGCTGGCGCCGTTCATGCCCAAGACGCGGCTGGTGCGGATCTTCGGCCGCAACCTGCTGGACGACGCCGAACAGGCCGGCGGCTTCGACGCGCTGCTGGAATTCCAGGACCACAAGCCGTTCGAATGCGTCGGCGAAGGCCGCGAATCGCGCGCGGCGATGGCGGCCCTGGGCGCGCGCCCGGAGTGGAAGGAAGACGTGCTGGTGAAACGCTTCATCGACGAGATCCAGCCGCAGCTGGAGGCCTCCGAACTGCGGATCGAGCCGCTGCTGGTGCCGGAAGAGGGCGAGCACCGCATCCCGCCGGCGGTCTGGGAGCGCCTGCGTGCGAATTTCGCAGCTTGACGGCAAGCGCGTCGCGCTGTGGGGCTGGGGACGCGAGGGACGCGCGGCGTTCCGCGTCCTGCGCCAGCGGCTGCCCTCGCTGCCGCTGACGCTGTTCTGCCCGGAAGGCGAAGCCGATGCGGCGCGCGCGGAAACCGCCGGCGCGCTGACGGTCCGCTCGGACGTCGACGGACAAGCGTTGGCGGCGTTCGAGATCGTCATCAAGTCGCCCGGCATCAGTCCCTATGGCGAGGCCGCGCGCCACGCCGCCGCGCAGGGCACGCAGTTCGTCGGCGGCACCTCGCTGTGGTTCAGCGAACACGCCGACAGCGACGGCGTGGTGCGCGACACCGTGTGCGTGACCGGCACCAAGGGCAAGAGCACCACCACCGCGCTGCTGGCGCACCTGCTGCGCGCCTCCGGTGCGCGGGCCGGCCTGGCCGGCAACATCGGGCTGCCGCTGCTGGAGGTGCTGGACCCGCAGCCGGCACCCGACTACTGGGCGGTGGAACTGTCCAGCTACCAGACCGGCGAGGTCGCGCGCAGCGGTGCGCACCCGCAGGTGGCACTGGTACTGAACCTGTTCCCGGAACACCTGGACTGGCACGGCGGCGAGGCGCGCTACATCGAGGACAAGCTGGCGCTGGTCACCGCCGCGGCCCCGCGCATCGCCGTGCTCAACGCCGACGACCCGCACCTTGCCGCGTTGTCGCTGCCGCACAGCGAGGTGCGCTGGTTCAATCGCGCCGACGGCTGGCACATGCGCGGCGAGGTGGTCTACCGCGCCGGTCAGGCCGTGTTCGACACCGCCAACACGCCGCTGCCGGGCCGCCACAACCGCGGCAACCTGTGCGCGGTGCTGGCCGCGATCGAGGCGCTGGGGCTGGACGCGGTGGCGCTGGCGCCGGCGGTGCAGGATTTCCGCCCATTGCCCAACCGGCTGCAGACCCTCGGCACGCGCGACGGCATCACGTTCGTCAACGATTCGATCAGCACCACGCCCCATGCCAGCCTGGCCGCGCTGGAGTGCTTCGCCGGCCGCCGCATCGCGCTGCTGCTCGGCGGCCACGACCGCGGCCTGGACTGGCACGACTTCGCCGCGCACATGCGCGAGCGGGTACCGGTGGAAATCGTCACCCTGGGCGCCAACGGGCCGCGCATCCACGCGCTGCTGCAACCGCTGGCCGAGGAGGGGCGCTTCGGCCTGCATGCCGCCACCGACCTGGCCGAGGCGGTGCGGATGGCCCGTGCCGCGCTGGGCGTGCAGGGCGGGGTGGTGCTGCTGTCGCCCGGCGCCCCGAGTTACGGCGCCTACCGCGACTATGTCGCGCGCGGCCGCCACTTCGCCGAGCTGGCCGGCTTCGACCCGGATGCGATCAGCGCCATTCCCGGGATCGGCATCGCCTGACGCGCGCCTGGCCATGCGGCCCGGCGTCGGGCCGGGCCGGTGGCATGCATGGACGGAGGCGGATCCACTGGATTGCGTGGCGGTTGCGATGCCCGCCCGTGGCCGCGGCGCGGGAATCGATGCGGGACGAGCCGGAGCGCACTGGCGCAGCCGCGCGAGCGATCGGTGGCGGTGCTTCTCATTCGTACGCGTCGACGAAGGCGAACTCCCCGTCGATCAACATCCGCAGGTAGTCGTCGAAACTGTCGGCGATCACCCGGTAGCTGTCCGGGTCGTGCAGGTAGCGCACCACCTGGCCGACCTTGCCGGCGGCGGTCGGATGGAAGTCGATGTACAGCTGCGAGGTGCCGCCGTTGTTCATGCAGTGCGAGAAGCACAGCCGTTCGCCCATCTCCAGGTCCGGGTCGATGCCGGCTCCGAGCAGCTCCGCATCCTCGTCCAGGTACTTCCCGTAGATGCCGCGGATGCTGTCGCGGTACTCCCGCGCGTCCTCCAGGATCTGCTCGACCGAACGCAGGTAGTACGGATATTCGAACACGTCCGAGCCCAGCACCAGCACCGTCACCGTGCCGTCCGGATAGTCCTGGAAGTGGGTGCCGCCGATCTTTCCCAGCAGCTCGAGCAGGCTGGCCGGGCACAGCGGGTAGCGTTCCAGCAGCCGCTGCAGCGTGTCCGCCGCGGCGCCGCGGGCGAGCGCCAGTTCGGCGAGGTCGTCTTCGTTCAGGGCGGCCCGCAGGCCGGCCAGGTAGGTGTCCACCAGGGTCATGGCCCGGATTCCTTTCGTGGTGAGGTCGCTCTGGAATGGTGACAGGCCCGGGAGCATGCAGGAAGCCCGCGGCATCGACATCCCTCCACGCCGTCGCGCCTACACTGGCCGTCCTTTCCCGGTGGAGCGAGCGCGATGGGCAGGCTTTGGACATGGGGCATGGCGGGACTGATGGGGCTGGCGGGCTTTCCGGCGCTGGCGGCGATGCAGGTCGAGCCGGTGGAATGGGAACACGACGGCACCCCCTTCAGCGGGGTGCTGGTCTATGACGATGGCGACAGCGACAAGCGCCCCGGACTGGTGATGGTGCCCAACTGGAAGGGCGTCAACGACTCGGCGGTGGAGAAGGCCAAGGCGATCGCCGGCGACGACTACGTGGTGCTGGTGGCCGACGTCTACGGCAAGGACGTGCGCCCGAAGAACGATGCCGAAGCCGGCCCGGTGGCCAAGGCATTGCGCGACGACCGCCCGCTGCTGCGCGCGCGCGCGCTCAAGGCGCTCGAGGTGCTCAAGGCGCAGGCCGGCAAGGCGCCGCTGGACAGCGCGCGCATCGGCGCGGTCGGTTTCTGTTTCGGCGGCACCACCGTGCTGGAGATGGCGCGTGCGGGTGCGCCGCTGGCCGGCGTGGTGAGCCTGCATGGCGGTCTCGCCACGCCATTGCCGGCGAAGGGCGAACTCGGTGTGCCGCTGCTGGTCCTCAACGGTGCCGACGACCAGGGCGTCACCCGGGAGGACATCGCCGGCTTCGAGCAGGAAATGAATGCGGCCGGGGCCGACTGGCAGTTCGTCAACTTCAGCGGGGCGGTGCACTGCTTCGCCGAGGCCGACGCCGCCAATCCGCCGGGCTGCGTCTACCACGAGCGTTCGGCCAGGCGTGCATTCCGGATGATGGACGACTTCTTCGAGGAGCGGTTCGGCGATTGAGCGCCGCCCGGCCGCCCCCGTCGTTCCGTGCGGGCGGGAAGTTCCTGGATCACCGATGCGCTGGTCGCCCAGCGGCTTTCGTCCCGGAAACGCATCGGTACTGGTTGACCGGCCTGCCGGCTGTTGAAGAGCGTTCTCCGCCTGCGCGTGGACGACGGAAGGTTCCGTACCAGCCGCCCTGGAGCGGAGACGGCACTCCATCGCCGCAGGCCTTCGCGGCGGCGACAGCCCCGGCAATCGCCGCCCGGGCCTGCGGGCTGTTGCGCCAGCAGGGGCTGTCCAGCCTCGTCGAGGCCCGGGCCAGTATCCGTGTTGGATCGGCCGCGGCCAGCTGCCGCCGCGATTCGAAGCCCAACTGCTCCAGTCGCGCGACCACGGTCGCACCGACGCCCTTCACCTGCAGCAATGCGGCGCGCTCGTCGAAACCGCGCCGCGGATCGGCGTCAGTGGGTGCGCTCGACCGCATAGCGGGCCAGGCCGCGCAGGGCGGCCACGGCGTCGTTCTCGCCGATCCCGTCGAGCGCGCGTTCGGCGGCTTCGGCGTATTCGGCGGCGCGGGCGCGGCTGTAGTCCAGGCCGCCGGTGGCCTGGATGGCGGCCAGCACTTCCGGCATCGCGCCGGCGTCGCCTTCCTGCACGATCTGGCGCAGGCGCTGCCGGATGGCCGCGTCCGAATGCGCCATCGCATGGATCAGCGGCAGCGTGGCTTTGCCCTCGGCCAGGTCGTCGCCCAGGTTCTTGCCCAGCTCCTCGGCGTTGGCCGAGTAGTCGAGCACGTCGTCGGCGATCTGGAAGGCATAGCCCAGGTGCATGCCGTAGTCGTACAGCCGCTGCTGCAGCCCGGCATCGGCACCGGCCGCCAGCGCGCCGAGACGGGTGCCGGCGGCGAACAGCACCGCGGTCTTGCGCTCGATCACCCGCAGGTAGGCGGCCTCGTCGGTGTCCGGATTGTGCACGTGCAGCAACTGCAGCACTTCGCCCTCGGCGATGCGGTTGGTGGTGTCGGCCAGGATCTGCATCACCTCCATCCGGTCCAGTTCCACCATCAGCTGGAAGCTGCGCGAATACAGGAAGTCGCCGACCAGCACGCTCGGGGCGTTGCCCCACAGCGCGTTGGCGGTGCTGCGGCCGCGGCGCAGGTCCGATTCGTCCACCACGTCGTCGTGCAGCAGGGTCGAGGTGTGGATGAACTCGATGATCGCCGCCAGCTGGTGGTGGTCGGCGCCGGCGGCGCCCACCGCGTGCCCGGCCAGCATCACCAGCATCGGCCGCAGGCGCTTGCCGCCGGCGGAGATGATGTGGTCGGCGATCTGGTTGATCAGCACCACGTCCGAGGAAAGGCGGCGTCGGATCAGCGCATCCACCGCCGCCATGTCGGGCGCGGCGAGCGACTGGATCTGGGGCAGGGCCAGCGCGGGGCGGGTGTCTTCGATGATGGTCATGCGGTCGGGACTGGGGGCGTGCCGGGAATTATAGGGGTTGCGGCCGGGGACGGCCCGCCCGGGAGGGCTAGTCCCACCGCGGTTCGCGGCGTTCTCCGATACCCGCGGCAGGACCGCTATAATTCACTCGCTATGCCCGCATCCGGCGGGTACATCCCAACGGAAGAAGGAACCTATGGCCCGCGGCATCAACAAAGTCATCCTGGTCGGCAACCTCGGCAACGATCCGGACACCAAGTACACCCAGAGCGGCATGGCCGTGACCCGCATCAGCCTGGCCACCACCAGCGTGCGCAAGGACCGCGACGGCAACCAGCAGGAGCGCACCGAATGGCACCGCGTGGTGTTCTTCGGCAAGCTCGGCGAGATCGCCGGCGAGTACCTGCGCAAGGGCAGCCAGGTCTACGTGGAAGGCTCGCTGCGCTACGACAAGTACACCGGCCAGGACGGCGTGGAGAAGTACTCCACCGACATCGTCGCCGACGAGATGCAGATGCTCGGCGGCCGCGGCGAGGGCGGTGGCGGCATGGGCGGCGGCGAGCGTCCGCAGCGGCAGGCGGCACCGCGCCAGAACTACGGCGGCCAGGACCAGGGACAGCGCCCGCAGCGCCAGGCCCCGGCACAGCAGCCGGCCGCGCCGCCGATGGACGATTTCGCCGACGACGACATTCCGTTCTGATCCGGAACGGAACTGGTTCGCCAGCAAAACCCCGGCAAGGCCCTGTGCCTTCTGGGGTTTTTTGTTGGCAGTCGCTGCCGCGGCCTGCGCTGTTCTCCGGCCGGCCTTCCACCCGTGGAAGGCGTGAACGGATATCACCCCACCACTTTGGCCGCCGTCGATACGCGCACCGCCTCTTCGGCGCCTTTGCGCTCGCTGTAGCGGTCCACCAGATAGTCGCTGCGGCCGCGCACCAGCAAGGTGAATTTCATCAGTTCTTCCATGACGTCCACCACGCGGTCGTAGTAGGACGACGGCTTCATGCGGCCGTTGTCGTCGAACTCCTGCCACGCCTTGGCAACGGACGATTGGTTGGGGATGGTGACCATCCGCATCCAGCGCCCCAGGACCCGCAGCGTGTTGACCACGTTGAAGGATTGCGAACCGCCACAGACCTGCATCACCGCCAGGGTCCTGCCCTGCGTGGGCCG
Organism: Xanthomonas chitinilytica; assembly: GCF_026107455.2. Taxonomy (GTDB): domain Bacteria; phylum Pseudomonadota; class Gammaproteobacteria; order Xanthomonadales; family Xanthomonadaceae; genus Stenotrophomonas; species Stenotrophomonas chitinilytica. Next base: position 228,869 of record NZ_JAPCHY010000004.1, read on the forward strand.
CACGCTGCCGTCTTCCAGCGGCAACCAGTCGATCTGGTTCTTGAACACGCCGGTGAGGGTGCCGTGGCGTTCGGGCGACACCCACACCTGGCCCTCCGACCACTGCGACCACGCCCGCAGCTGCTGCACCTTCGGATGGCTCTTGTCCACGCTGTCGAGCATGGGCAGGTCGTGCGGGTCGAACACGCGGGTTTCGGCGCCCAGGTGGCGCAGGATGCGCTCGGCTTCCAGCGCCAGTTTCCGGCTGAAGGACTGGGGCCGCAGGGAGCCGTAGAGGATGAGGATGCGGGGGCGGTGGCCCGCGCTGTCGGCGCCCAGCGTCTCGTGCTCGGGTCGCGGCAGCAGGTCCGTATCCAGGTGGAGGGGAAGGAGGGAGGGGGATTGTTCGGTCATGTTCATTCGATTATTCTAGAAACATGGAAACAAAACATGCAATCGCCGCGCTCACCGCCCTGGGTCATGCGACCCGATTGGCCGCTTTCCGTCTGCTGGTCGAAGCAGGCCCCGCCGGCCGCGTGGCGGGCGACATCGGAGAAGCCCTCGGCGTGCCCGGAGCCACGCTCTCCTTCCACCTCAAGGAGCTGCTGCACGCCGGGCTGGTGGAGAGCGAGAGCCAGGGGCGCCATGTCTGCTACCGCGCCAACTTCCAGGCGATGAACGGCCTGGTCGAATATCTCACCCACAACTGCTGCGCAGGCTCTTCCAGCGCGGCATGCGCGCCGGCAAGCGACGCGGCGTGCGGCTGCTGAGCGACCGGCAAAAACACCTCTTTCCTCCCACGACGGCATCGGCATGACCCACAACGTTCTTTTCCTGTGCACCGGCAACAGCGCCCGCAGCGTCCTGGCCGAGGCCACGCTGCGCGCATGGGCCGGCCATCGCTTCAAGGTCTTCAGCGCCGGCAGCCAGCCCACTGGCACGGTGAACCCCTTTGCCTTGGCGCAACTGGCGGCCGAGGGCGTGTCCACGGCCGGGCTGCGGAGCAAGTCCTGGGACGAATTCACCACGCCGGAGGCGCCGCGCATGGACCTGGTGGTGACCGTATGCGATGCCGCGGCGGCGGAAACCTGCCCGGTGGTGTTCGGGGATTTCCTTCGGACCCATTGGGGCTTGCCTGACCCGGCCGCAGCCGACGGCAGCGATGACGACAAGCGCGCAGCGTTCAAGCACGCCCACCGCGTCATCCAGGCCCGGCTGATGGCCTTCCTGGCGCTCCCGGCTGCGGTTTGGGAAGACCGCGCAGAACTCAAGGTGGCCCTGGACAGGATCGGCTTTGTCGAACCGGCGGACGCCGGCGATGAGTGATACGCCGCCACGCATGGGGGTGTTCGAGCGCTACCTGACCCTGTGGGTGGCGCTCTGCATCGTGGCGGGCACGCTGTTGGGCCACCAGTGGCCGTCCGTCTTCGTCCGTCTGGGAAGCATCGAATGGGCGCAGGTGAACCTGCCCGTGGCCCTGCTCATCTGGGTGATGATCGTGCCCATGCTGTTGAAGGTCGATTTCGGCGCGTTGCGTCAGGTCGGCCAGCATTGGCGCGGCATCGGCACCACGTTGTTCATCAACTGGGCGGTGAAGCCCTTCTCGATGGCCTTGCTCGGCTGGTTCTTCCTGCGCCACGTCTTCGGGCCGTGGCTGCCTGCCGACCAGGTGGACTCCTACATCGCCGGCCTCATCCTGCTGGCGGCCGCGCCCTGCACCGCGATGGTGTTCGTGTGGAGCAACCTGTGCCGCGGCGATGCCGCCTTCACCCTGAGCCAGGTGGCCTTGAACGACGCCATCATGGTGGTGGCGTTCGCGCCGCTGGTCGCGCTGTTGCTCGGCATTTCGTCGATCGCGGTGCCGTGGGCCACGCTGGCCATCTCGGTGGGGCTCTACATCGTGGTGCCGGTGGTCATCGCCACAGGGCTGCGTGCCTGGGTGATGCGCAACGGCGGGCAGGCCCGGCTCGACGCCTGGTTGGCCATGCTGGGGCCGCTGTCATTGGCGGCCCTGCTGCTGATGCTGGTGCTGCTGTTCGGTTTCCAGGGTGGACAGATCCTGGCGCAGCCGCTGGTCATTGCCATGCTGGCGGTGCCCATCCTCATCCAGGTCTATTTCAACTCGGGCCTGGCCTATCTGCTGAACCGCAGGCTGGGGGTGGCCCACCGCGTGGCCGGGCCTTCCGCGCTGATTGGCGCCAGCAACTTCTTCGAACTGGCGGTGGCGACGGCAGTGAGCATGTTCGGGGTCCACTCCGGCGCGGCACTGGCAACGGTCGTAGGCGTGCTGATCGAAGTGCCGGTGATGCTGTCGGTGGTCCGCATCGTCAATCGCTCCAAAGGCTGGTACGAGCGGCACGGCGCGAGCGATCCATGACCGGAAGCCGCCATTGCCGCGCCGCTCAGGTGCCATCCACGTGGTCCGCGGTGCAGCATCGTAGAATGCGCGGCTTGAGCGGAGAACCAACGGACATGTGAGCAAGGCGATTCCTTCGTAGACCCATCACGGGCCGCAGGGCACCACCACCGACGAGGTGGGCGGCCGGCAGTCCGACTGGTCCACCGCCGCGCGGCTGCCTGCGCGGCCGACAACGGAGAATCCACATGTCCGACGCGCGCATCCGCGTTTCCCACCTCGGTTTTTCCTGGCCGGACGGTACCCCCGTACTGGACGACCTCTCGTTCGCCCTCGGTCCCGTGCGCACCGGCCTGGTGGCGCCGAACGGGGCTGGCAAGAGCACCCTGCTGCGGCTGCTCGCCGGCGAACTGCGGCCACTGGCCGGGCAGGTCGAGATGCAGGGCACGCTTGCCTACCTGCCGCAGCATCTGCCGCTGGATGCGGAAGCGACCGTGGCCGAGGTGCTGGGCATCGCGGACCGGCTCGCCGCGCTGGAGGCCATCCTGGCCGGCGATGCGGATCCGGCCAGTTTCGACATCCTGGACGGCGACTGGGACCTGCGCGAGCGCGCAGCCGCGACCCTGGCGCGGCTCGGCCTGGGCGAGGTGCCGCTGCAGCGAAAACTGTCGACCTTCAGTGGCGGCGAAGCGATGTCGCTGGGGCTGGCCGCACGGCTGCTGCGGCGCCCCGACGTACTGCTGCTGGACGAACCCAGCAACCATCTCGATCGTGCCGCGCGCCGGCACCTGCACCGGGTGCTGGCGGAATGGCCGGGCTGCCTGCTGGTTGCCAGCCATGACCGTGAGCTGCTCGAGGGCATGCAACAGATCGCCGAGCTCGAGCCTTCCAGGCTGAAACTGTATGGAGGTGGTTTCGGCTTCTATCACCAGGCGGTGGAGGCCGAACAGCAGGCCGTCGAACAGCAGGTGCGCAACCTGCGCGGCGAGGTCCGGCGCGAGAAGCGCGAGATGCAGCAGTCGCGCGAACGCGCGCAACGGCGGGCCGGCAACGCCTCGCGCAACCTCGCCGACGCCGGCCTGCCGCGGATCGTGGCCGGGAAACTCAAGCGCGCGGCGCAGGTGTCCGCGGGCAAGGCGGACGAGGTCCACGCCGACCGCCTGACCCAGGTACGGGCGCGCTTGCAGGAAGCGGCGCGTTCGCTGCAGGAAAGCGCGTCCCTCGATCTCGCGCTGCCGGCCACGCGGGTGCCGGCCGAACGCGTGCTGTTCGCCGCAGAGAACCTGCGCGTGCAGCGGGATGGGCACTGGCTGTTCGGCGGGCATGGCATTTCGCTGACGATCCGTGGACCGGAACGGATCGCGCTGCTGGGCGCGAACGGTGTCGGCAAGTCCACGCTGCTGCAGGTGCTGGCCGGGGAACTGGCGCCGGACGAAGGCAGCGTCCGCCGGGGAGCGGGGCGGATCGCCCATCTGTCGCAGCGGCTGGACCTGCTCGACCCGGCGCGCAGCGTGGCGGAAAACTTCGCCGATTTCGCGCCGGGCATGCCGGCGCCCGAGCGCGCCAATCTGCTCGCACGCCTGCAGTTCCGGGGCGCGCGGATGGATCTGCCGGTCGCGGCGCTGTCCGGCGGCGAACGCCTGCGCGCGGTGCTGGCCTGTGTGCTGCATGCCGAACCGGCGCCGCAGTTGCTGCTGCTGGACGAGCCGAGCAACAACCTCGACCTGGCCACGGTCGCGCAACTGGAGCAGGCCCTGCGTGCCTACCAGGGAGCACTGGTGGTGGTCAGCCACGATGCGGCGTTCCTCGACGCGATCGGCGTGACCCGCCGGCTGGAACTGACCGCCGACGGAATGCGCCAGGTCGGCTGACATCGGCTGTGGTTGCTTTGCCAGCTAGCGCGGCACCGAGGGCCACGGCTTCTACACCGAGCCGCACCAGCGCGAGTACTACACCAGGTTGCTGGGCTTCCTGTCGCAGCATCTGGGCGGCGCGCCGGCGCAGGGCACCGCGCAACCCTGAGCAGGGTGGCAACGCAGCGGGAAACGACAACGGCGCCGCGAGGCGCCGTTGTCGTGCCGGGTGTCGGCGATGTCAGTCGCGGGTCAGGCGCTTGAGCAGCGGGGTCGCCAGGAACAGCAGTGCGCCGGCCACCAGCCCGATCCACATCATCTTGGTGAAGACGCCGGCATAGACGGACAGCGCCAGCTCGCGGCTGGCGTCGTGCGGGATCGCCGCCCAGGTGCCGAGGCGGCCGGCGATGATCTCGCCGAAGGCCGAGAACAGGAACCAGGCGCCCATCATCATGCCCACCGCACGCGGGATCGACAGCGAGGTCACCGCGGCCAGGCCCACCGGCGAGAGCACCATCTCGCCCAGCACCAGCACGAAGTAGGCCAGGATCATCCACCACAGGCTGACCAGCATGTCGTCGCCGGGATTGGCGGCGGCGAACGCCAGCACGCCGAAGGCCAGGCCGCAGAACACCAGGCCCCAGGCGAACTTGGCCGGGTAGCTGGGATTCAGCCCCAGCCGGTCCAGCCGCGGCCAGATCCAGGCGAATACCGGGCTGAGCGCGATCACCGCCAGCGCGCCGATGGCGGTGGTCTGGCCGGCGGTCCACTGGATGCCGAAGGTGGTGCGGTCCATGGCGCGGTCGGCCATCGCCACCCACGGTCCGTAGGTCTGCTCGTACAGGCCCCAGAACAGCGCGCTGACCGTGATCAGCACCATCAGCATGATCATCCGTCCCTTCTCGGCGCGGCTGATGCCGGAGAACAGCAGGCGGACGAACCAGGCATACAGGCCCAGGCCCAGCACCACCGCCACCACCTCGGTCAGGGTGACCTCGTGGCCGCCGAACAGCGCCGACAGCGGGCCGAAGTTGATGCGGGTCTGCAGCACCTGCCACACCACCACGGTCAGCAGCAGGCCGCCCAGGTAGATCAGCATCTCGCGCGACAGGCCGGCGAACGCGGGCGTGCGCAGCAGCACCGGATCGGCGGGTTCGGCCTGGCCGAGCAGGTGGCGGCGACCCAGCAGGAACTGCACCAGGCCCAGCGCCATCATCACCCCGGCCAGTGCGAAACCGTAGCCCCAGCCGATCTTCTCGCCGATGTAGGCCACGATCAGCGACGACAGGAACGCACCGACGTTGATGCCCATGTAGAAGATGGTGAAGCCCGAATCGCGGCGCGGGTCGTTGTCCGGATACAGGCGGCCGACGATGGTGGAGATGTTGGGCTTGAGGAAACCCACGCCCACGCCGATCAGCGCCAGCGAGAAGTACATCACCTGCACGGCGAAGGCGTCCTGCTGGCCGGCGCCCTGCACGCCGGCGGCGGCGTGCCCGGTATAAGCCATGCCCAACTGGCCGAGCACCAGCAGGATGCCGCCGAACACCACCGCCTTGCGCATGCCCAGGTAGCGGTCGGCCAGCAACCCGCCCAGCAGCGGCAACGCGTAGGCCAGGCCGGCGTAGGTGCCCAGCAGCAGGTAGCCGTCGGTGTCGCTGAACAGGTGGTGCTTGGTGAGGTACAGCAGCAGCAGCGCCTTCATGCCGTAGAAGGCGAAGCGCTCCCACATCTCGGTAAGGAAACAGACGTACAGGCCCTTGGGATGGCCCAGGAACTGGCCACTGGCCGCGACCGCGGCCGGATGGGATGCGGACACCGGATGCCCCCTCGTGAAAAGACGGGGCAGTATAGCGGCCGCCCCCGCGCCGGGCGCGGCATGACTTCGGACCTTTGCGCCGCCCCGGCGGGGCGCCTACCATCGGCTCCTTTCGTGCCTGGGAGATGCCCGATGAAGCTTCGTTACGCCCTGTTGCCGCTGTGCCTGCTGACCGCGATGCCGTCGCTGGCCGCCCCGCGCGGTCTCGATGTCCGCGACATGCTGGCGCTGGACCGGGTCTCGGCGCCGCTGCTCGACGCCAACGGCGGCACCGTGGTGTTCGCCAAGCGGGTGGTGGGCGAGGATGGCAAGGCCAGTACCGGGCTGTGGGTGCGCAACCTGCTCACGCGCGACCTGGCGCCGCCGAAAGCGCTGACGCCGGAAGGCTGGAACGTCAATTCCGCGGCGATGTCGGCCGACGGCCGCAGCGTGTACTTCCTCAGCGCCAAGAACGGCAGCCAGCAGCTGTATTCGATCCCGCTGGCCGGCGGCACGCCGCAGCAGCTGACCGACCTGGCGCTGGACGTCGAAAGTTTCCGCGTCTCGCCGAAGGGCGACCGCGTGGCCTTCAGCACCGCGGCATTCCAGGACTGCGGCTCGGACCTGGGCTGCACCGCCAAGCGGCTGGAGGAGGCCAAGTCGGCCAAGCACAGCGGCAAGGTGTTCGACGGCCTGTTCGTGCGCCATTGGGATACCTGGAGCGACGGCCGCCGCAACACCCTGTTCGTGGCGCCGCTGCCGGCCGCCGACGGCGCGCCGGTGAAGGGCGCCTCGGCCATCAGCGCGACCCTGGACGGCGACGCCCCGTCCAAGCCGTTCGGCGGCAACGACGACTACGCCTGGTCGCCGGACGGACGCAGCGTGGTGGCCAGCATCCGCGTGGCCGGCAAGCAGGAACCGTGGTCGACCAATTTCGACCTGTACAAGCTCGATGCCGACGGCCGGCGGGCGCCGGTCAACCTGACCGCCGGCAACCCGGCCTGGGATGCCGGCCCGGTGTTCAGCGCCGATGGCAAGACCCTGTACTACCGCGCGATGAAGCGCCCGGGTTTCGAGGCCGACCGTTTCGGGCTGATGGCACTGGACCTGGCCAGCGGCAAGACGCGCGAGATCGCGCCGCAGTGGGACCGCTCGGCCGATGGCGTGGCGCTGTCCGCCGATGGCAAGACCCTGTACACCACCGCGCAGGACATGGGCGAGCATCCGCTGTTCGCGGTCGACATCGCCGACGGCCAGGTGAAGAAGGTGGCCGGCATCGGCAGCATCTCCGCATTCGAAGTGGCGGGCGATACGCTGGCCTTCACCCAGAACACGCTGCAGACCAACGACCAATTGGTGGTCGCCTCGTTGTCGCAGATCGACGAGTTCCAGCGCCAGCGCGCCGATGGCCAGCACGTGGCCGGTCCGTATCGCGTGATCACCCCGGCGGCGACCGAGCAGCTCAAGGACGTGCGCATGGGCGAGTTCGAGCAGTTCAGCTTCAAGGGCTGGAACGACGCCACCGTGCACGGTTACGTGGTCAAGCCGTGGAACTACGAGGAAGGCAGGAAGTATCCGGTCGCGTTCCTGATCCACGGCGGTCCGCAGGGCAGCTTCGGCAACGGCTGGAGCTACCGCTGGAACCCGCAGACCTATGCCGGCCAGGGCTATGCCGTGGTGATGATCGACTTCCACGGTTCCACCGGCTATGGCCAGGAATTCACCGACGCGATCAGCCAGCACTGGGGCGACCGCCCGCTGGAAGACCTGCAGAAGGGCTGGGCCGCGGCGCAGGAACAGTATCCGTTCCTCGACGGCGACAAGGCCTGCGCGCTGGGCGCCAGCTACGGCGGCTACATGGTCAACTGGATCGCCGGCAACTGGAACGAGCCGTGGAAGTGCCTGGTCAACCACAACGGCGTGTTCGACACCCGCTCGATGGGCGTGGTGACCGAGGAGCTGTGGTTCACCGAATGGGAGTTCGGCGGCACGGTGGCCGACAACCCGGCCGGCTACGAGAAGTTCAACCCGGCCCGGCACATCGACAAGTGGCGCGTGCCCACCCTGGTGGTCGCCGGCCAGAACGACTTCCGGGTGCCGCTCGACCAGAGCCTGTCCTCGTTCACCGCGTTGCAGCGCAAGGGCATCGAGTCCAAGCTGCTGTACTTCCCCGACGAGAACCACTGGGTGCTCAAGCCCGACAACAGCATCCTGTGGCACGACACCGTCAACGGCTGGCTGAAGCAGCACATCGGCCAGTAACGGGAATCCGGAGAACGGCCGGCACCGTGCCGGCCGTTTCTTTTTCGTCCGCAGTAGAGGGGAGAACACCGCAGATGGCGATCGAATCGACCGAAGCGTCCACCGCATTGATTACCAACGACATCGTCCAGTTCGGCCTGATCGCCGCCACGCTGGGCCTGATCTTCTGGCTGGCCAGCGGGCCGACGCCGTTCTGGAAGACATTCTTCGCCTGGGTGCCGGCGTTGTTGCTGTGCTACTTCGTCCCGGCGTTCTACAACACCGTCGGCCTGATCGACGGCGAGGGCAGCAACCTGTACAACCCGGTCGCCAGCCGCGTGCTGTTGCCGGCCGCGCTGGTGCTGCTGACCCTGTCGATCGACCTGAAGGGCATCCTCAAGCTGGGGCCGAAACTGCTGTTCGTATTCTGTGCCGGCACCCTGGGCATCGTGCTGGGCGCGATCGTGTCGTTCCAGGTGATGGCATGGGTGTACCCGCCGGCGGTGGCCGGCGACACCTGGATGGGCATGGCGGCGCTGGCCGGCAGCTGGATCGGCGGCGGCGCCAACATGGTGGCGATCCGCGAGATCTACGGCGTCGATGCCACCCTGTTCGGCCAGTTCGCGGTGGTCGACGTGGCCATCGCCAGCCTGTGGATGGCCACGCTGCTGTTCCTGGCCAACCGCGCGACGCAGATCGACGCGCGCACCGGGGCCGACACCCGCGCCATCGACGAGATGAAGGAGCGCATCTCCGCCTACGAGGCGGCCAATGCGCGCATCCCGACCCTGGCCGACCTGATGGTGATCGTCGCCATCGCCTTCGGCATCGTCGGCCTGGCGCATGCGGTCTCCGACCCGGCGGCCGGCTGGTTCAAGGCCAATGTGGCCTGGGCCGGGCAGTTCAGCCTGGACGCGCCGTTCGTCTGGATCGTGGTGCTGTCCACGCTGGGCGGCCTGGGGCTGAGCTTCACCCGGGTGCGGCGCCTGGAGAATGCCGGCGCATCCAAGCTCGGTACGGTGTTCCTGTATTTCCTGATCGCCTGCATCGGCATGCAGATGGACTTCATGAAGCTGGCCAACCGCCCGGAACTGGTCGCCATCGGCGTGATCTGGATGCTGACCCACATCCTGGTGCTGTGGCTGGCGGCCAAGCTGGTGCGCGCGCCGCTGTTCTATTTCGCCATCGGTTCGCAGGGCAACATCGGCGCGGCGGCATCGGCACCGGTGGTGGCCGCCGCGTTCCATCCGACCCTGGCGCCGGTCGGGGTGCTGCTGGGTACGGTCGGCTACGCCACCGGTACGGTCATCGCCTATGGCGTCGGCCAGATCCTGCGGATGATGGCCGGCGTCGAAGGCTGAGCGGGAAGGGCGAACGGGCCGCTGACGCGGCCCGTTTCCTCATCCAATCCGGAGAGAGCGGTGCCTCCCGAGGGTGCCTTGTCGTCGTTCGAGAAGGTCGCGACTGACGTCGCTCCCGCAGTGCGGAGAGGCGTTGTAGGAGCGACGTCAGTCGCGACCGCCGGGGCGACGATTGCCCCGGCCTGCCGCCGGCCCTGGAACCCGTTTCCGACCCGACTCACCCCATGGCCAGCTGGCGCCGCTGGGTCTCCTGCTGGACCACCGTCTGCTGATGCGCGTCCTGTTGCTGCAGCAGCGCCAGGTTCTGCTGCAACGGCGTTTCCATCGCCGGGGCGAGATCGATGTGGCTGCGGCGGTGGGCCGGGTCGGCCAGCTCGCCCTGTACCGCGAATACCCGGCCCTCGCCGGGCAGCAGGTGGTCGATCCGGGTCAGGCCGTCGCCGCCGGACTGCGCGGCGATGCTGCCGGCGGTATTGAAGAAGGCGCTGTCGCCCTCCAGGCCCAGCCGCTGCCGCTGTGGTTCCAGCTTGTCCACGGCATCGTTGAACAGCTGGCCGCCGGTACTCAGCGTGGTTGCCGGGAGCACGATGCCGTTCTGCTGTGCGGTCTCGCGCGCGCGCAGTTGCTGCAGGTCCTGGGCGTCCATCACCGCGTCGATGCCGTGCAGGTCCAGCCGGTGCTTGAGCATCGCGCCCGGGATCAGCCGCTTGCCGAAGGACAGCGGCTCCGGGTCGGGCAGTTCGATGCGGTGGCCGATGGCGTCGGGCATCACCCAGCGCAGCGGCAGGCTCTTTTCCTGCAGGTGGGTGAGCAGCTCGTTCTTGACGTGGTAGCTGCGGATCAGGCCTTCGGCGGCGTATTCCTTGGCCGCCGCCGGGTCCAGTCCTTCCCGCTCCAGCGTGTTGTTGTGCACGCCCGAGGCGTTGTAGGTGATGGCCGGGGTGTCGGTGACCAGCGCCGCGGCCGAGGCCAGGCCGCCGCCGAGCGAATGCCCGGTCAGCACCAGGTCGTTGCCGAAGGCATTGCGGGCGCTGCGCGCCAGGTGGATGGCGTTCTCGAACTGCGCCGTTTCCAGGCCCAGGCCCTGGCCGATGTTCTGCGGCCAGTCGCGCAGCTGGTCGGTGCCGCACAGCGCCAGCGCCACCTTGCCGTCGGGCGCGCGGTAGAAGGCGGCGTCGAAGCCGGAGCGCGCATCGCGCAATGCGGAAGGGTCGATGCCCGCGGCGCGCAGCTCGGCATCCTCCAGCCGTGTCCAGCCGCCCGGCAGTGCGGTCGCGGTGTGTTCCTGGCCATCGCGGCGGGCGGCCGAGAGCTGGTAGAGATCCTTCAGGACGGCGGGAAATTCAAGGTCCGCGGGCTGGGGAGTCGTTCCCGACATTGCCGGGGCGGTACCGTTGCCGGTGGTGGTCGTCTGTTCCATCGTCGCTTCCCTGCTCGGGGGCTCAGCCTTCGGGGCTGATGCCGTGGGTCTTCAGCCAGGTACGCACCTGTTCGCGTCCGGCCCGGGATTCCTTGTTGAGGATCCTTTCCGAGGTCATGAAGAATCCTTTCTGGAAGGTGGCGCCGGTGTTGTCGCGGACGGTGGGGTCCACGCCCAGCTCGAGCAGCTTCAGCACCGTACCCGGGTCGTTGACCGGGATGTGCAGCAGGCTGTGGCCGGAACTGTCGCGATGGTGGATGTCGGCACCGGCGGCGATGAGCATGTCGCGCTGGGTGGCGCGCTTGTGCAGCACCGCCCGGAACAGCGGCGTCCAGCCGTTGCGCTCGCTGGCCACGTCGGCCGGGGCCTGGTGCTCGAGCAGCACTTTCAGGTAGCTGGGGTCGTCGACCATGGCGGCCATGTGCACCACGGTTTCCCCGTCCATGCCGGCCTGGGACGGATCGGCGCCGGCGTCGAGCAGGGCGGCCAGTGCGCGCGGCTGCTGGTTCCAGATGGCCCATTCCAGCAGGGTGACACCCTGGTCGCCGCGGGCGGAGAGGTCGGTCTGCGCGGCCAGCTGGCGGATGCGCGATTCGTCGCCGGCGGCCACCGCATCGGCCAGCGGGGCGACGGCCGGATCGGGAAAGACAATCTGTTGCTTTGCTGCTTCTGACATGGCGGGCCGCTCCTTGGCGCCGACCGGGGCGGCGGCGCATGAAACCATCAACAGCGAGGTCGCTAGGACCGCGGCAGGGAGCTGCTCGCGCATCGTGGACTCCTTCCTGGTCGTGTTCCTGCGATTTCCTGCGATGACCGCGTCCATTGCCGACGCGGTCAGGCCGATCCTAGCAGCTGGGCATGCATGCTGCAGGCCGGGTTCCGTGACTAACTTCGCGAAATCGCGGTTCATCTTCGCCGTTCGCGGCGGATTCGCCGGTATTGCCCCGGTGTGGCGCCGCATGCCGGCGGTGGGGGCGGGGGCGCATCGGCATGGGCGGAGCCTGCGCGGGACGATCGCGGTTTGGGGGCCGAAAAGCGAAGGGCGGAGCCTGAGCTCCGCCCTTCGCGGTGTTGCCGATGGCCGGCCAGCGGCCGGTCCGGGTCAGCAGCAGCGGAATCCGCCCTTGCCGCCGAACCGCGCTTCCTGGCGTTCGCGGAAGAAGGTGGGGTAGTCCATCACCTCGCGGTCGGGGTGCTTCTCGCGCATGTGCCGGACATAGTTGTCGTAGTCCGGCACGCCGCAGCACAGCCGTGCGGTCTGCACCAGGCGCCGCCATGTGCGGCGGAACGCCTGGTGCTGGCCGACGGGAACGAGCGAAGTGCTCATCACACGTCCATCTCGTGCGGCTTCAACGCGATGTACGGCGTTTCATGGTCGGTGCGCACCGACGAGCGGCGGGCCGCGATGATGGTCTTGATCGAATACACCAGCACCGCGAACACCACGAACAGGAACAGCACGGTCAGCCCGGTGTTGATGTAGTTGTTGATCATCACCTGCTGCATCTGCCCGAAGTCCTTGGACGGCGGCAGCAGGTTGCCGGCAGCGATGGCGTCGCGGTACTTGTGCGCCTGTGCCAGGAAACCCACGGCCGGGTCGTTGGAGAAGATCTTGATGAAGCCGGCGGAGGTGGTGCAGATCAGCAGCCACACGGCCGGAAGCGCCGGGACCCAGGCGTAGCGGTCCTTCTTCAGCTTGAACAGCACCACGGTGCACAGCAGCAGCGCCACGCCGGCCAGCATCTGGTTGGCGATGCCGAACAGCGGCCACAGCATGTTGATGCCGCCCAGCGGGTCGGTCACGCCCTGATACAGGAAGTAGCCCCACAGCGCCACGCAGCCGGCGGTGGCGATGATGTTCGGGCCCCAGGCGTCGGTCTTGCGCAGCGCCGGGATGAAGTTGCCCAGCAGGTCCTGCAGCATGAAGCGGCCCGAACGGGTGCCGGCATCGACCGCGGTCAGGATGAACAGCGCTTCGAACAGGATCGCGAAGTGGTACCAGAACGCCATCATCCCTTCGCCCGGCAGTACCGCGTGCAGGATCTGGGCGATGCCCACCGCCAGCGTCGGCGCGCCGCCGGCACGCGACAGGATGGTGGATTCGCCGATCTCGGCGGCCGTGGCCGTCAGCACCTCGGGGCTGATGGCAAAGCCCCATTCGTTGGTGATGTGCGCCGCGGCGGTCACCACGTCGGTGCCGATCACCGCGGCCGGGCTGTTCATCGCGAAGTAGATGCCCGGCTCGATGATCGAGGCCGCCACCATCGCCATGATCGCCACGAACGATTCCATCAGCATGCCGCCGTAGCCGATGTAGGCGGCGTGGCCTTCGTTGGCCAGCAGCTTGGGCGTGGTGCCCGAGCTGATCAGCGCGTGGAAGCCGGACACCGCGCCGCAGGCGATGGTGATGAACAGGAACGGGAACATGCTGCCCTTCCACACCGGGCCGGTGCCGTCGGTGAACTGGGTCAGCGCCGGCATCTTCAGTTCCGGCATCACGATCAGGATGCCGATCGCCAGGCCGACGATGGTGCCGATCTTGAGGAAGGTGGACAGGTAGTCGCGCGGCGCCAGCAGCAGCCACACCGGCAGCACCGCGGCAACGAAGCCGTAGCCGATCAGCATCCAGGTGATCTGCACGCCGGTGAAGGTGAACGCCGGGCCCCAGACCGGGTCGGCCGCGACCTTGCCGCCGAACCAGATCGCCGCCAGCAGCAGCACCAGGCCCACGACCGAGATCTCGCCGATCTTGCCGGGGCGGATGTAGCGCATGTACAGGCCCATGAAGATGGCGATGGGCATCGTCGCGATGACGGTGAACATGCCCCACGGGCTGTCGGCCAGCGCCTTGACCACGATCATCGCCAGCACCGCGAGGATGATGATCATGATCATGAACACGCCGAACAGGGCGATGGTGCCGGGTATCGGCCCCATCTCCTCGCGCACCAGGTCGCCGAGCGAGCGGCCGTTGCGGCGGCTGGAGATGAACAGGATCATGAAATCCTGCACCGCGCCGGCCAGCACCACGCCGGCGATCAGCCACAGCGTGCCGGGCAGGTAGCCCATCTGCGCGGCCAGCACCGGGCCGACCAGCGGGCCGGCGCCGGCGATGGCGGCGAAGTGGTGGCCGAACAGGACATGCTTGTTCGTTGGTACGTAGTCCAGGCCGTCGTTGTTGACGTAGGCCGGGGTGGCGCGGGTACGGTCCACGCCCAGCACCTTGTTGGCAATGAACAGACCGTAGTAGCGGAAGGCCACCAGGTAGATCGAGACCGCGGCTATGACGATCCACAGCGCGTTGATGTGCTCGCCACGGCGCAGTGCCACCACGCCCAGACAGAACGCACCGAGGAGCGACAACGCCGCCCAGCCCAGCTTGGAGAAACCTTTCATGAGACACCTCGCCCTAAGACCGGCCTAGGGTCCTCCCATGCAGGGGGAGGGTCAATGTGTATCCCGCATGAAGCGGATGCGACTTTGGTCGTATGCTGCAACGCGCAACGCCGCCGGGGCGTTTTCGCGGCCGCGCTGGAACAATGGGTTGCGCCGGTGCCGGTTGGGGTTTCGGCCGGCGACGTCCATCTAGGGTGGATTCCAACGGAGTTACGCCATGAGCCATTCAAGCCCGACCCGCGTGCTGCGCACGATCCGTGGCATGCCGACCTCCGACGGCGCCGGCGTGCGCCTGACCCGGGTGATCGGTACCCCGTCGCTGCCGGACCTGGACCCGTTCCTGATGCTGGACGAGTTCGGCACCGACCGCGCCGAGGACTACATCGCCGGCTTTCCCAGCCATCCCCATCGCGGCTTCGAGACCGTCACCTACATGCTCGACGGGCGCATGCGGCACAAGGACAACCACGGCAACGAGGGCCTGTTGACGCCGGGCAGCGTGCAGTGGATGACCGCCGGTCGCGGCCTGGTGCACTCGGAGATGCCCGAGCAGGAGTCCGGGCGCATGCGCGGCTTCCAGCTGTGGGTGAACCTGCCTGCGCGCGACAAGATGGTGGAGCCGAAGTACCAGGAGTTCGCGCCGGAGCGCATCCCGGTGGCGACGCCGGCCGAGGGCGTCAGCATCAAGGTGATCGCCGGCCGGGTGGACGAGGTGCTCGGTCCCATCGTGCAGCCGGCCACCGATCCGCTGTACCTGGATGTGACGCTGCAGCCGGGCAGCCGCTGGCAGTATCCGCTGCCCGACGGGCACAACGCGTTCGCCTACGTGTTCGAAGGCGAGGCCAACCTCGGCGAAGGTGCGGATGCGCGGACGGTGGCGCAGCACGAATTGGCGGTGCTGGGCGGCGGCGAATCGCTGCAGCTGGAAGCCGGCGCCAGCGGGGCGCGGCTGATCCTGGTCGCCGGCCGGCCGCTGCGCGAGCCGGTGGCGCGCCATGGCCCGTTCGTGATGAACACCCGCGAGCAGTTGATGCAGGCGTTCGTCGACTACCAGGAAGGCCGGTTCTGAATCCGGTGCGGATCCCGGACGGGCGTTGCCCGCCGTCCGGGGTGTTCGCTCAGTTGCCGCCGGCCAGGGCGGTCGGATTGAGGTTCATGCCCTGGGTCAGCGACTGCAGCGAGGACAGTTCCCGGGTATCGCCGGCGTCGATCCAGATCTGCGCGTAGCGGTTCTTGGCCAGCTTGACCACGGTGATGCGCCGCGCTTCCAGCCCCGGCAGGTCGCGTCCGCCCATGTCCGGGGTGTACCAGTACAGCGATTCGCCGGCAAAGCTGCCCTTTTCCTGGCGCAGCGAACGGTTGAGCGGCAGCGCCGGGTCGCGCGAGGTCAGCATCATGTTGAGGACATGGCGCCCGTCCTCGGTGCTGGCCTTGCACAGGATGAAATCGTTCTGGACCTGGCGTTCCCATTGCAGGCCGGCACTGCCGGGCAGCGACGGGCAGTCGGCCGTGGCCTGCGCCAGGGCAGGTGCGCTGGCGCACAACAGAAAAAGGCTGGAAACGATACTGGCAGTCTTCACGCGCTACATCCCCCGTAAGCGTCGGCCATCGGCCGGCTGGCTGAGTGTGTCTGAAGGTGACCGCACCACCGGCGGTGGCCATCCATATCCCCTGGCCGTGTTCCGCGCATCCCCATGCGCTTGCCGCGGTGTCCGCCCCACGAAATGTGTGACAGGCGTCTAGACCTTATTACAGGCGTTGTTGGTTTTGGAACTGTGACGCTCGTTGCAAATTTTATATTGCAGTGCACGATGTCCCTTGCGGGGCATCGTGCACTGCCGGTTGCTCAACGCTCGTCGCTGCCGATCCACTTGTAGGCGATGCCGCCGATCAGGCCGCCCAGGATCGGCGCCACCCAGAACAGCCACAGCTGCGAGACCGCGCCGCTGCCGGCGAACACCGCCACCGCGGTGGAGCGGGCCGGGTTCACCGAGGTATTGGTCACCGGGATGCTGATCAGGTGGATCAGGGTCAGCGCCAGGCCGATCGCCAGCGGCGCGAAGCCGGCCGGGGCACGGCCGTGGGTGGCGCCCATGATCACGATCAGGAAGAACGCGGTCAGCACGACTTCGCACAGGAACGCCGCCGCCACCGTGTAGCCGCCCGGCGACAGCGCGTCGTAGCCGTTGCTGGCGAACGCCCCGGCCTGGCTGCCGTCGATCTGGAACCCGCCGCCGCCCTTGGCGATCTGCAGCAGGATGAAGCCGGCGGCGATGCCGCCCAGCACCTGCGCGACGATGTACGGCAGCAGGTCCTTGCCGTCGAAGCGGCCGCCGGCCCACAGCCCGAAGCTGACCGCCGGATTGAAATGCGCGCCGGAAATGTGGCCGAACGCGTACGCGCCAGTGAGCACGGTCAGGCCGAAGGCCAGCGCCACGCCCATGAAGCCGATGCCCAGTGGATTGCCGTCGCCGCCGAACTTGGCGGCCAGTACCGCGCTGCCGCAGCCCCCGAACACCAGCCAGAAAGTACCAAGGAACTCGGCCGCCAGACGCTTGCCCATGTTCATGATGTTTCCCCTGGATGACCCGGAACGGGTGCGGGAAACATAGCGAAAGGCGGCACCGGCCGCGTTTTCAAATCGTTAATGCGGCCCGCCGGTCCCTTGCCGCGGCCAACAGACGCAACCGTAGCCGTCGTCCCCGTGCAGGCGGGAGGCGCCCTGCGACGGCCGCCAGGCCGGTCGCCCGGCAGCTTCCGTCCGGGAAAGACAAGGCGCGGCGGGCTATGCCGGGCGCGCCTACTGCGGCAGCGGGATGAACTCCTTGTCGTCGCCGGGAATGGTGCCGAAGCGGCCCTGCTGCCAGTCCTGCTTGGCCTGTTCGATGCGCTCCTTGGAGCTGGAGACGAAGTTCCACCACAGGTGGCGCGGCCCATCCAGCGGCTCGCCGCCCATCAGCATCGCCTTCAGCGGCGTCTTGGCGCGCAGCCGGCCACGCGCGCCGGCTTCGGGCAGCACCAGGTGCTGCACCGGAATGTCGACGCCGTCCAGTTGCGCCTGTCCCTCCAGGATGTAGAGCGCACGCTGGACGTGGCCGGCATCCAGGTCGATCTCGGCGTCGGCGTCCAGGTCGATGGCGACGTTGAGGGTGTCGGCGAACACCTTCACCGGCGATTCCTCGCCGTAGGCGCGGCCGGCGATCACCCGCAGCCAGGCGCCGCCGCGGCGCTGCTGCGGCAGGCTGTCGGCGGTGTGATGGTAGAAGGCCGGCTCGGTCTCCTCGTGCGCCTTCGGCAAGGCCACCCAGGTCTGCATGCCGTGCAGCGGATGGTCGTGCTCGCGCTCGGCCGGGGGCGTGCGCTCGGAGTGGGCGATGCCGCGGCCGGCGGTCATCCAGTTGACGTCGCCGGGGCGGATCACCTGGTCCGAGCCGAGCGTATCGCGGTGGCCGATGGCGCCGGACCACAGGAAGGTCACCGTGGCCAGGCCGATGTGCGGGTGCGGGCGCACGTCGATGCCGCGGCCGGGCTCGAAGATCGCCGGGCCCATGTGGTCGACGAACACGAACGGGCCGACGCTGCGGGCCTGCAGCGAAGGAACGGCGCGGCGAACTTCCAGTCCACCGATGTCGTGGACGCGCGGAGGGATGATCAGGGTCATGGCGGCGGCTGCCCGATGGAAGGGGAGCCCAGCATCGCATGGCCCGGCGATAACGGAATGTCCACGGCGGCAACGGATCGTTGCCGCCGTGGCGGTGCGGGATCACTGCAGTTCGCGGCACGCGTCCTGGCTGCAGTCCACCAGCAGTTTCCTGCCGCCCCAGCAGCCGGCCGAGTACACCTGCCGGCCGTCCTCGACGCTGACCGTGCGCAGCGGGCCGTTGCAGTTGCGCATCTGTGCCAGCGCCTGCGCCGCCTGTTCGGGGCGGCTGTAGGCATCCATGCGTACCGACGCGGTGCCGGTTGCCGCGGCCGGCCGTTCCGGGGCCGCGGCTGGCGGCGTCTCCGTGCCGGTCGCTGCTGTCGCTGTCGTCGCTGCGGCCGCGGGCAGGGTGGCCGCTGCCGGTGCCGCCGGGCGCACGGCGGCACCGGGGGCGTGGTTGGCCAGCAACTGGTCGATGACCGGGGTCATCTTCGCCTCGGTGCTCTTCCACTTGGTCAGCGACAGCCCGCCCTTGCCGCGCAGGTGGTACTGCGCCGAGGCGACATGGCGGCCCTGGCGGTCGATGCGCAGCTCGGCATGGGTCAGGTAGGTGGCGAAGTCCCAGCTGCGACGCGCGGTGTAGGTCAGCACGTAGTCGCAGTGCGCCGGTCTGGCGCCGCTGAACAGTTCCGAGGAAACGCCATGGCGATCCAGCCCGCGCTGCAGGATCGCCACGAAATCGGGCACGATCACCTGCGGGTTCTCGTGGATGCACAGGTGCTGGAAAGCATCGGCGGCAGTGGCCGGTTTGACGTTCACCGAGGTGCAGCCGGCCAGCGCCAGCGCCGCCAGCAGGGCGCTGCCGCCCAGGACGCGTTGCGGATTCATTGGATTGTCCCCTGTCGAAATACCCGGCGCGCGATCGTCGGCGCCGGAAGCCGCCATTTTGCCCGAGCGGGCGCGTGGCCCGAAACCCGCAGGCGCCGTTGCCGACGCAGCCTCAGAGAGCGAGGTCGCCCGTCGCGGCAGCCGCCACGTCACCGCGCCGCGAGGCCAGGCGATCGGCCAGCCGGGTCGGTTCCGGCAAGCGGTAGCGGGTGACGTAGCGCATCACCCAGTCGGCGCAGCTCTCCAGCGAGACCCGGTGGCCGGGGGATACGAACAGCGGCTTGCAGCGCGGCTTGCTGCGCAGCATCCAGCCGATGGTCTCGCCGCGGTGGGTAAGCCGGGTGCGGTCGCCGCGGTCCGGTCCCGGTTCGTCGCCATCGCCGACCAGCCGTTTCTTGGCCACGCCGATGCTGGGCAACCCGGTGGCCACGCCGAAGTGCGCGGCGATGCCGAGCCGGCGCGGGTGGGCGATGCCGTGGCCATCGACGAATACCAGCCCGGGCCGGCGCGACAGCTGCGACAACGCCAGCACCAGCGCCGGCAGTTCGCGGAAGCTGAGCAGCCCCGGCACGTACGGCATCGACGTCGGCAGGCGTGCGACGTGCGTCTCCAGCGGCTGCAGGGTGCGGGCGTCGAGCAGCACCGCCGCGGCGCGGGTGACCAGGCCGCCGTCCTCGAAGCCGACATCGAAACCGGCGATCAGCGAAGGCTGTGCCGGCACCTCCTCGTCCAGCCGCACCTGTTTGGCCAGCTGCGCCTGCAGCAGGCGCGCCTGCGCCGGGCTGCCGTCCCAGTCGCCGAATACCGCGGAAGTCTCGTTCTGCATGATCCGCAGCATGCCGCAAGCGGCGTGGGGCCGTCGTGCGCGACGGCCCGGCATGGCGATGCGGCTACAATCGAGACCCGTTTCGCCCCCATCCGGAGACCCCGCAGTGACCCGTAGACTCGTACTGTTGCGCCACGGCCAGAGCCAGTGGAACCTGGACAACCGCTTCACCGGCTGGGTGGACGTGGACCTGACCGAGCAGGGCCGCCGCGAGGCCGCCGCCGCGGGCCGGCTGATGCGCGAGGAGGGCCTGCAGTTCGACGTCGCCCACACCTCGGTGCTCAAGCGCGCGATCCACACCCTGCAGGGCGCGCTGGCCGAGATGGACCAGGACTGGCTGCCGGTGCACAAGAGCTGGCGCCTCAACGAGCGCCATTACGGCGGTCTGCAGGGCCTGGACAAGGCCGAGACCGCGGCCAGGCACGGCGAGGAGCAGGTCAAGATCTGGCGCCGCTCCTACGACATCCCGCCGCCGCCGATGGCCCTTGAAGACCCGGGCCACCCGAGCCACGACCGCCGCTACGCCGGCCTGGACCGCAACGCGCTGCCGGCCACCGAATCGCTGGCGACCACGCTGGACCGCGTGCTGCCGTACTGGCACGACGCCATCGCCCCGCAGCTCAAGGACGGCAAGACCGTGCTGGTGACCGCGCACGGCAACTCGCTGCGCGCGCTGTACAAGTACCTCAACGACGTGAGCAAGGAAGAAATCCTCGAGCTCAACATCCCCACCGGCATCCCGCTGCTGTTCGAATTGAACGACGACCTGACGGTGCAGTCGTTCCGCTACCTGGGCGACCCGGAGGCGGCGAAGAAGGCGGCCGAGGCGGTGGCTAATCAGGGCAGGGCTAAGTAAGTCTGCTGTGGTGGGATGGAAAGCAAAACCCGGCGAATGCCGGGTTTTGCTTGAGATGCGTAACGCTAATGAGGTGGTTGGGAATTTCTAGGGCTGCTTTCGACCCGAAGCGGACATTGGCCAACACCCCTAGTGTTGGACTTCCCCCTAAGCTTAGGCGCAGAGAGTTCGGCACATGCGCGCCCGATAGCTCCTCAGTGTCGCAGCGCCTTAGCTCTTCATCCTGGCTCATCGAAGTCGTGGGCGTTGCAAGTAGCAATGGGGGCTATGCGCCCCCGAATGCTCCCAGGTCGGCATAGCCATCCTTCTCGATTGCCGCCCGGATGTCATCGGCGTTGCCAAGTCCAATCCTGACTTCACCGGGGCGTAGTTCGATGGTCTTGAAGAACTTGGCGCCTGCCCAGGACTCGGGAATGACGTACCCCTTTGGAACCGCGATGTAGCGCTTGCGGGTGTGACTGTAGATATCAATATTCATGGTTTTCCTGTTTGAAGTGCGTGGACTTCGGCACCATTGCCGCCCATCGAAGGGATGGTCCACGCCTTTTATTTAGGAAGTCGCGAACGTGTGAGCCAGGAAAGATCGATCTTGTTTCAATATCCGGAATGTCGTGTGGAACAGAACGCTAGGACCGACTACCTGGCGACGTGGCCAAAGTTATGGCCCACCGCTCCCGCGACCGTTACATGTACCCTGCTCCTTGCCTGAGCGGCAATGGGATCAAGGGGGAGTCATGCGCCTGACAGAAGCCTTCCGACGCTATGGCGTCGAGTTGACCAACCCACTATTTACCAGTTCGGCGGTGTCGGAGAACCCCCCGCAGGTGATCCTGTCGCTGTGGAAACACAGTTTCAATGAGGACATGACCCGGTACGAGACCGGGACGGCCGGCTGGAAGGGCGCGGGCAAGGCGATCTTCCACCGTCATCTTCGTCGGGCCATGGATGAAGGCCTGCCCTTGCGCGTAATCGTGGCGTCCACGGACGATCCCGACGAAATTGTGGCGGGCAATGCCACCCAGACCGAGAACGATTTCGAGCCAGACTTCGAACTGGTGGGTCGGGTTGTAAGGTTGGAAGACAACGAACTGGAATTGGCGTTCGAGCGGATCGGTTCATCGCCCGAAGCTGTGATTGTTGAGAGGACCCGCAGTGGCGTGAAGTATTGGCACGTAGCTGAGGCGGTGGAAGCTTTGGGAAAGCCCGTTCGCACGGGTGAGATTGCCGCCTGGCTGGCCCAGCACTACTCGCATGAGGACCATTCGGACTTAGGGGCCAATCTGGCATTCCTCACCGTGAACGACGCCAACCGTCGGCACTACGATCGCTCTCGCAAGAACTGGCGTAGCGATGGTGGCCACCCACGCGATCGACTCTTCCGCCAAGGACGCCAGCGGGCAACGACCTACGAGCTGTTCCGACCCACCATCCACGGTCATTGGGATCTGCAGCCCAACGCTGACGGGAAATGGGAGGCGGTTCCTCTCCCTTCCACCGTGCTGGGAAGCGCGGAAGCCCAAGCCCAGGACCAGGCATTCGACCACTTGCCGCCCTTGGACAGTGACCATGACGCGCGCGTATGGGCCATGACGGCCATCGCGCAGCGGCAGGGTCAGGGGACGTTCCGCGCCAAGATCCTGGAAGCCTACGGACAGCGCTGCGCTATCTCTGGCTGCAACGCCGTAGCGGTGTTGGAAGCAGCGCACATCCTTCCTTACCGGGGTGAACACACGCACCGCGTGGATAACGGTCTGCTGTTGCGATCCGACCTCCACACCCTGTTCGACCTGGGGTTGTTGTGGATCACGCCCGAGCAGCAGGTGGCGATTGCCCCGTCATTGGAGGGCACCGACTACGAGGCACTGAACGGTCAAGCACTGCGTTTGCCCGAACGGGCCGAACATCACCCAAACCCCGCGCACTTGGCCCAGCATGCGGGTGTGGCGCAGGAGAAGCTGGGCTAGGGGCGTGGCTTAATTCAGTCGTTGGCCGATGTCCGCCTTTGGCCGGAAGCGGGCATAGCTACCAAGGCACGTGACCTTTGGCCTATAGGTCAGGGTGCTGGATCGCCTACGCTCGCAGGTTGCGCCGCACCTTCCGCGCGGCATTCCTGCAAGGCCGGAGAACCCGCATGACCTTTTCCAAACTCGCCCCGTTGTCCCTGGCGGTGGCCATCGCCGCGTCGCTGTCCGCCTGCGGCAAGTCCGATACCTCGCCAGCTGCGGACGCCAAGCCGGCGTTCGACCTGTCGCAGATCGAGACTCCGCTGATCTCGCTGCACGCCGGCGACCTGGACGCGGCCATTTCCGCGTGCACCGACCTCAACGGCTACGTCAACGGCAAGTGGCTGGCCGCCAACCCGGTGCCGGCGGACCAGACCACCTGGGGCAGTTTCGAGATCCTGCGCGAGCGCTCGCTGGAAGTGCAGCACGCACTGGTGAAGCAGGCCGCCGAGGGCACCGCCGCGGCGGGCACGATCGAGGCCAAGATCGGCGACATCTGGAAGACCGGTTCGGACGAGGCGGCCATCGAGGCGGCCGGCATCGCGCCACTGCAGCCGCAGCTGGACAAGATCGCCGCGCTGGCCGACACCGCCGCCATCGCCGGCTACCTGCGCGACAGCTACGCGCAGGGCCAGGGCTTCCTGTTCTCGCTGTTCGCCAATGCCGACTACAAGGATTCGGGCACGGTCATCGCCTATGCCGGCCAGGGAGGCCTGGGGCTGCCGGAGAAGGGCTACTACTTCGACGATGCGCAGGCCGGGATCCGCGAGGCCTACGTGGCCTACATCGAACAACTGCTGACCTTGTCCGGCGTGGACGCCGCGCAGGCGAAGCAGCAGGCCAGGGCGGTAATGGACTTCGAGACCCGCCTGGCCAAGGCCTCGCTGTCGCGCATCGAGCTGCGCGACCCGGCCAAGCGCTACAACCCGGTCAGCGCCGCCGAGGCCGACAAGCTCACCCCGAACTTCAGCTGGACGAGCTTCTTCGACACGCTGGACGTGCCGGCCAAGGACAAGTTCTCGCTGGCGCAGCCGGGCTTCTTCGCCGAAGTGGACAAGATGCTGGCCGAGGTGCCGGCCGCCACCTGGCAGGCCTACCTGCGCTTCCACATGATCGACAACGCCGCGCCGTACCTGAGCAGCGCGTTCGAGCAGGCCAGCTTCGATTTCTACGGCAAGACCCTGCGCGGCCAGCAGGAAATGCAGCCGCGCTGGAAGCGGGTGCTCGACGCGGTCAACGGTTCGATGGGCGAGGCGCTGGGCCAGCTGTACGTGGAGGCGGTGTTCCCGGCCGAGTCCAAGGAGCAGATGCAGCACCTGGTCGACAACCTGTCGGTGGCGCTGAAGGCGCGCCTGGAAAAGCTGGAGTGGATGGGCGAGGAGACCCGCAGGAAGGCGCTGGAGAAGTGGGCCAGCTTCACGCCGAAGATCGGCTATCCGGACAAGTGGCGCGACTGGGCGGGCCTGCAGACCAACGGCGACAGCTATCTGGCCAACATGCAGGCCGCGCGCGCGTTCAACTACCGCTACATGCTCGACAAGATCGGCAAGCCGGTGGACCGCACCGAGTGGGGCATGAGCCCGCAGACGGTCAACGCCTACTACAACGCCACCAAGAACGAGATCGTGTTCCCGGCCGCCATCCTGCAGCCGCCGTTCTTCGACGCCAAGGCCGACCCGGCGCTGAACTACGGCGGCATCGGCGCGGTGATCGGCCACGAGATGATGCACGGCTACGACGACTCGGGCAGCCAGTTCGCCGCCAACGGCAACTTCGACAACTGGTGGACCGACGCCGACCGCAGCGCCTTCAACCAGCGCACCGACCAGCTGGTGGCGCAGTTCGACGGCTACGAGGCGCTGCCGGGCGTCAACGTCAAGGGCCGGCTGACCCTGGGCGAGAACATCGGCGACCTCGGCGGCCTGACCGTGGCCTACGACGCGCTGCAGGTGGCGCTCAAGGAGAACCCCGACGCCAACGTCGAGGTCGACGGCCACACCCAGGACCAGCGCTTCTTCATGAACTGGGCCACGGTGTGGCGCCGCAACTTCACCGACGGCGAGCTGCGCGTGCGGCTGAACACCGACCCGCACGCCCCGGCCAACTTCCGCGCCAACGGCGCGCCGTCGAACATGCCCTCGTTCGCCGCCGCGTTCGAGTGCAAGGCCGGCGATCCGATGGTGCGCGCGGAGAAGGACCGGGTGGTGATCTGGTGATGCCTGCTGCGTCGGTTTGATGACGTGAAGCAAGGCAGAAGGCCCGGCGGATGCCGGGCCTTCTTTTTTTTGTTCTTCATCCAGAGTCGGAGGGGGCGGTCGGCGCCTTCTGTCGCGACTCACGTCGCTCCTACAACGGCGGGCTGTTGTAGGAGCGACGTGAGTCGCGAGCTTTTCGCGCGATTTTCCGGCTTACAGCGCCGCCGCCATCGCCTGTTCCTCCTGGCGCAGCGTCAACACCTTCACGCCGCGCTCGGTCACCTCGACCGTGTGCTCGCACTGCGCGGACAGCTTGCCGTCGCGGGTGGTGACGGTCCAGCCGTCGTCGCTGCTGTCGATGGCGGCCCGTCCCTGGTTGATCATCGGTTCGATGGTGAAGGTCATGCCCGGCTGCAGCACCAGTCCGGTGCCGCGCCTGCCGTAGTGCAGTACCTGCGGTTCCTCGTGCATCTCGCGGCCGATGCCGTGGCCGCAATATTCCTTGACCACCGTGTAGCCGGCGGCCTTGGCGTGGCGCTGGATGGCGAAGCCGATGTCGCCCAGCGTCGCGCCCGGGCGCACCGCGGCGATGCCTTTCCACATCGCTTCGCTGGTGGCGCGCACCAGCCGCCTGGCCGGGTGGCCGACGTCGCCGATCAGGTACATCTTGCTGGAATCGGCGATGTAGCCGTTCTTCTCCAGGGTGATGTCCAGGTTGACGATGCTGCCGCTGCGCAGGACGTCGGATGCGGAGGGAACGCCGTGGCAGACCACGTTGTCGATGGAGCTGTTGAGCACGTAGGCGAAGCCGTACTGGCCCTTGCTGGCCGGGCGCGCCTTCAGGTCGTGGACGATGAAGCGCTCGACCCAGTCGTTGACCTGCAGGGTGGTCATGCCTTCGAGCCGCAGCTGGTCCAGCGCCTCGAACACGGAGGCAAGCAGCCGGCCGGATTCGGCCATGAGCGCCAGTTCTTCCGGTTGCTTGATCACGATTCCGCCGCCAGCAGCGTGAGCGGGCGTACGCCTGCGGCGCTCAGTTCGCGGGCGACGATTTCCTGGTAGCTCGACTGCGGGTTCAGTTCGCACAGCATGCCGATCCTGATCCAGAACCCGGCCTGGGCGTTGATGGAGCGGCCGGAGACGGAGCTGGCCCTGCGGATGTTGTCGTGCAGTTCGTCGTCGATGTTCACGATGCCCATGGGT
The DNA here is from genome assembly GCF_026107455.2 of Xanthomonas chitinilytica. Lineage (GTDB taxonomy): Bacteria > Pseudomonadota > Gammaproteobacteria > Xanthomonadales > Xanthomonadaceae > Stenotrophomonas > Stenotrophomonas chitinilytica. Next base: position 254,887 of record NZ_JAPCHY010000004.1, read on the forward strand.
CACCTGATGCTGTGGATATGCGAATCATATACGAATCATATATTCCGGGGCGGGCGGGTATGGTTGGATCGGCCGGCCCGGCCCGGCGGTGGGCGGCAGAGGGGCCGGAGCTTCGCCACCGTGCGGTGCCGCAACCTCGCCGGTGGCGAGCTGCGCGTGCGACCAGGTGTCGGTCCGGATGCTCCGGTCGATTGATGGGCCGACGAACCTGCTCTTGCCCGTCGCCGCCTCCGGATGCGGGGCCGGCGATACGCGCGTCGAAGAGGGCGGCAGGGCGATCTGGCAGGCTGCCTGCGTTTGCGGTGGAACATGAAGACCCGGCATCGCCGGCCTTGGTCCGGGTTCTTCTGCCATCGATGCCGGGGCACGCGGATGCCCGGTGGCGGAGGTCTGCTCGAAAGGCTCGCGACTGGCGTCGCTCCTACAGTTGAATTCCGCTGTTGTAGGAGCGACGTCAGTCGCGATTACCGTCCGCGTTCGACCAATTCCACGAACGCGCGGAACACGTGCGGATCGATCAGCCGGCCCTGTTCCGCGGCGAGGAGGCGCAGCGCCTGCCGGTGCGGCATCGGTCCGCGGTAGGGGCGTTGGGAGGTCAGCGCGTCGTAGCCGTCGACGATGGTCAGGATGCAGGCTTCGAGCGGAATCCGTTCGCCGGCCAGGCCGTCGGGATAGCCGCTGCCATCGAACGCCTCGTGGTGATGGCGGATCAGCAGCGCCACCTCGGCCGCGTCGGCGCGGCCGGTGGCGGCGAACAGGCGCTCGCCGCGTTCGGGGTGGGTGCGCATCACGTCCATCTGCTCGTCGCCCAGGCGCCCGGGGTGCAGCAGCACGTTGTCGGGAATGCCGATCTTGCCGACATCGTGGAAGCGCGCCGCCAGCGACAGGTTGGCCTGTCGGCGGGCGTCGAGGCCGCAACGGTCGCCCAGGCGCTGGGCCAGGCGCGAGACCCGGTCGCAATGGCCGTCGGTATAGGAATCGCGCTCGTCCAGCGCCGCCGACAGTACCTGGATGGAGCTGGAGGTGTCGTCGTGCGCAAGCAGTGGGTCGGGCGCATCGAGCAGCATCTTGGGCATCGTGGACTCAGCGTGGCGACAGGGTGGCCAACAGCGCCTTGGCGGCATTGAAACGGTCCACGCCCTCGGGCAGCGGGTGCCGGATGCGCAGCTTGTCCGGGCCTTCCATCTGGTACAGCTTGGGCTGCTTCTGGATCAGCTGGATCACCGCCATCGGGTCGATGTCGGGCTTGGCGGCGAACACGATGCGGCCGCCGTTCTCGCCCAGCTCCAGCTTGCGGATGCCCAGCGCGTTGGCCTGCAGCTTCAGCTCGGCGATGCCGAACAGGTGCTTCACCGCATCGGGCAGCAGGCCGAAACGGTCGATCATCTCCACCTGCAGCTCGCGCAGCTCGGCGCTGTCGCGTGCGCTGGAGATGCGCTTGTACAGGGTCAGGCGGGTGTGCACGTCGGGCAGGTAATCCTCGGGGATCAGCGCCGGGACATGCAGCTCGACTTCGGCGCCGCGCGCTTCCTCGCCGGCATCCACGTCCGGCAGCTTGCCCTGCTTGATGCTGCGCACCGCGCGCTCGAGCAGTTCGGTGTAGAGGCTGAAGCCGACCTCGGCCATCTGCCCGCTCTGGTCCTCGCCCAGCAGCTCGCCGGCGCCGCGGATCTCCAGGTCGTGGGTGGCCAGGGTGAAGCCGGCGCCCAGCTCGTCCATCGAGGCGATCGCCTCCAGCCGCTTGTGCGCGTCGGCGGTGATCGAGCGCTTGTCCGGCGGGATCACCAGGTAGGCATAGGCGCGGTGGTGCGAGCGGCCGACGCGGCCGCGCAGCTGGTGCAGCTGCGCCAGGCCGAACTTGTCGGCGCGGTTGATGACGATGGTGTTGGCGTTGGGGATGTCGATGCCCGATTCGATGATGGTGCTGGCCAGCAGCACGTTGAAGCGCTGCTTCTGGAAATCCAGCATCACCTTCTCCAGCTCGCGCTCGGGCATCTGCCCGTGGGCGATGCCGATGCGCGCTTCCGGCACCAGCTCGGACAGCTCGCGCTGCATCCGGCCCATGCTTTCCACGTCGTTGTGCAGGAAGTACAGCTGGCCGCCGCGCGCCAGTTCGCGCTGGAACGCCTCGCGCAGCAGCGCCGGGTCCCACGGGGTGATGAAGGTCTGCACCGCCAGCCGGTTCGGCGGCGGGGTGGCGATGATCGACAGGTCGCGCAGCCCGGCCATGGCCATGTTGAGCGTGCGCGGGATCGGCGTGGCGGTGAGCGTGAGCAGGTGCACGTTGGCCCGCAGCGCCTTCAGCGCTTCCTTCTGGCGCACGCCGAAACGCTGTTCCTCGTCGACGATGACCAGGCCCAGGTCCTTGAACTTCACGTCCGGCTGCAGCAGCCGGTGGGTGCCGATGATGACGTCGATGGTGCCTTCGGCGACCTTCTCCAGCTCGGCCTTGATTTCCTTGCTGCTCTTGAAGCGCGACAACACCTCCACCTTGAGCGGCCAGTCGGCGAAGCGGTCGCGGAAGTTGCGGTAGTGCTGCTCGGCCAGCAGCGTGGTCGGCACCAGCACCGCGACCTGCTTGCCGGCGCTGGCGGCGGCGAACGCGGCGCGCACCGCGACCTCGGTCTTGCCGAAGCCGACATCGCCGCAGACCACGCGGTCCATCGGCTGGCTGCTGGCCAGGTCGCGCAGGGTGGCCTCGATCGCGGCCAGCTGGTCGGGGGTTTCCTCGAACGGGAAGCCGGCGGCGAACGGCTCGTACATCGCCCGGTCCACGTGCAGCGCCAGGCCGGCGCGGGCGCGGCGCCGGGCCTGGATCTCCAGCAGCTCGGCGGCGACGTCGCGCACCTTCTCGGCGGCCTTGCGCTTGGCCTTGGTCCACTGCTCGCCGCCCAGCGAATGCAGCGGCGCGGTCTCCGGCGAGGCGCCGGAATAGCGGCTGATCAGGTGCAGTTGCGCGACCGGCACGTACAGGCGGTCGCCCTTGGCGTATTCGATCTCCAGGTATTCGCCCGGGGTGCCGCCGGCCTCGAGCACGATCAGGCCGCGGTAGCGGCCGACGCCGTGGTCCTCGTGGACGATGGGCGCGCCTTCGGTCAGCTCGCCCAGGTCGCGGATGATCGCTTCGGGCTCGCGTCCGGCGCGGCGCACGCGGCGCGGCTGGCCGGCGCGTTCGGGGAACAGCTGGCGTTCGGTCAGCACCGCGATCTGCGGCGCATCCAGGGCGAATCCGTCGTCCAGCGGCGCCACGGTGATGGCGAACTTCGCCGCGGCGTCGGCGAGGAACGCCGGCAGGCCGGCCAGCACCGGCGGTTTCAGCTCCGCGGCCTGCAGCACTTCCAGCAACGCCTCGCGGCGGCCGGGGGAGTCGGCGGCGATCAGCACCCGGCCGGGGTAGTGGCCGAGGAAGGACTTCAGCGCCTCGCCGGCCGGGGCATCCCGGGCCGCCACCGGCAACGGCGGCAACGGCTGGTCGCCCAGCGCCTGCGCCTCCTGGATGCGGGCGTGCTCGGGCGGCCACACCTCGATCCGCGGCACCTGGTTGAACTGCTCGCGCAGCGCATCGGGCGACTGGTACAGCTCCTCGGGCGGCAGCAGCGGCCGCTCGACGTCGTGCCGGCGCTGTTCGTAGCGGCTCTGGGTCTGGGTCCAGAACGCGTCGGCGGCGTTGGACACGCCCGGCGCGACCAGGGTCAGGAACCCGGGTTCGAGATAGTCGAACAGGGTGGCGGTCTGCGCGAAGAACAGCGGCAGGAAGTATTCGATGCCCGACGGCGCCAGGCCGGACTTGAGGTCCTGGTACAGCGCGCTGCGGCGGGTGTCGACGTCGAAGCGCTCGCGCAGCGTGGCCAGCACGCGCTCGACGCTGGCGTCGTCCATCGGCACCTCGCGGCCGGGCAGCATCTTCACCGCCTCCACCCGGTCCAGCGAGCGCTGCGATTCGGGATCGAACTCGCGGATCGAGTCGATGTCCTCGTCCAGCAGCTCGATCCGCAGCGGCGCGGCGGCGCCCATCGGGTAGACGTCGAGCAGCCCGCCGCGCACGGCGAAGTCGCCCGGGTCCATCACCTGCGGGACGTTGCGGTAGCCGGCGCTTTCCAGCCGCCGCTTCTCCGCGTCCATGTCCAGGCGCTGGCCGACGCGCAGGTCGAAACTGCCGCCGACGATGTACTTCAGCGGCGCCAGCCGCTGCAGCAGCGTCTGCACCGGCACCACCACGATCCCGCGCTTGAGCGTGGGCAGGCGGTGCAGCGCGGCCAGGCGCTGGGAAACGATGTCCGGATGCGGGCTGAACTGGTCGTAGGGCAGGGTTTCCCAGTCCGGGAACGGCACCACCGGCAGCCGGTTGTCGTCGCCCAGCAGCGTGTGCAGGTCGGCGTCGAGCTGGTGCGCGCTCTGGTTGTCGCGGGCAACCACCAGCAACGGCCCGGCATGCGCCTCGGCGGCGCGGGCGATATACCAGGCCAGTGCCGTCGTCGATGCGGGGGCGCGCCACCAGGCGCGAAGCTGCCCGGAACGGGGCAGCGGCGGAGAGGGAAAGGTGGAAGACGACATGAACCACGAATTTTACCGCGCCCGGAGCAGGCAGGGGTAATGCGCCGGGCCCACGGCGTTTGCGGAGCGCGGCGGGTCGCGGCTGTGTCCGGGGTGCTGTGGTGGCGGTCCGGCATCGCGCGGCCACGGGGCGCAGGTCCGGCACCTGGCCGCCCGGCAGGCGTCGGGCTGCCCTTGTCGAGCCGGGGCGGGCACCACTAACATGGCGCCCGTCGCCGCGGCTCACGCGGTCGATCGTAAGCGTTCAACGTCAATCAACGCGCCATCACCTCCGGCCATCGCCGGGGCTGTTCGCCCGATGTCCGGGCGAAAGGCGCCTTCGCTTGACCGGATCCTGGAGATCATCATGAACGCTTCAAACAAATCCACCACCCGCTTCGGCATCCCCCAACTTCCTGCGCGCTATGGCGCGCTGGTCACGCCATTGCTGCTGTCCATCCTCATGACCTGCATCGTGTCGCTGATCAGCACGCTCAGGAGCCTCGGCATGTCCCCGCAGTTCGTATCCCAATGGCTGGGAGCGTGGGGCATCTCGTGGCTCGTTGCATTTCCGGTGTTGCTGCTGGTGCTGCCCGTCGTGCGCAAGACCACGGCGGTGCTCGTGCGGGCAACCTGACAGGTGCGTTCGGGCCGGCGCTGCGTTGCGCGGCGTCGGCTCGCTTCAGGCGTGGCCTGGGCGCAGGCGCCTGCGGGAAGCCGGCGCGGCGCAGGGCTGGCGCCGGCGGGCGACGATCAGCCTTCCAGTTCCAGCACCATGCGCACCAGCCCGGGGGCGCCGCCGGGGTGCGGGACCGGCTTGAAGCCGAGCGAGGCGGCCAGCTGCAGCATCGGCTCGTTGTCCTGGGCGACGTCGCCGTACAGCCGGTCCAGGTACTTGCCGCGTGCCCATTTCACCAGCTTGCGCATCAGTTGCCGGCCCAAGCCCTGGCCGGCGAGGAAGTGGCTGACCAGGATCGCGTACTCCGCCTCGCGGGTGCCGGGGATGATCGAGGCCCGCGCGACGGCGCCGACCACCGCCTCGCCCGGCGGCAGCGGCTCGGCGGCCACCAGCGAGATCTCGGTCTTGGGATTGGGGTGGGTCAGGCGCTGGGTGGTCTCGGGGGACAGCTCGGTGACCGACTGCAGGAAGCGGTCGCGCACCTCTTCCGGGCCGAACAGGCTGAAGGCGCCCTGCAGCGGCGCGCCGTCCTCGGGACGGATGGGGCGGATCAGCAGCTCGCGGCCGCTGGGCGCTTTGAAGTTTTCATGCCACGGCGGCATGCGGTTGCGGGTGGCCATGACCGACGACTCCTCGGAAGTCCGCAGATTCTGTCATCCAACCGCGAGTTTGCCGTGAACGCCAGTTATGCCGCAGTCAAGCGCGCCGGCGGGGGCTCAGGCCCCGTTCTTGAGCCATTCCAGCCGGGTGGAGGCGCCGGCCTCGCCCAGGTGCTGCTTGAGCGCCGGCAGCGCCGGAGCCAGCGCCTGGTCGAACTGCCAGGGCGGGTTGAGGATCAGCATGCCGCTGCCGTTCAGCCGCAGCGGCGATTCGTCCGGGCGTACCAGCAGTTCGGCCAGCAGCGCCGACTTGGCCGGCAGCGCCGCTGCCTTGCGGAAGAACGGCTGCAGGCTGCGCCGCTGCTTGATCGGGTACCACACCGCGCAGATCGCCTGCGGCAGCCGCGTCAGCGTCTCGCGCAGCGCGGCGATGATCTGCGGGTACTCGGCATCCTGGGCCTCGTAGGGCGGATCGATCAGCACCAGCGCACGGCCGATCTTGGTGGTGCCGGCCCTGGGCGGCAGCAGGGCGCGGACCAGTTCGTAGCCGTTGCCGGCATGGACCGTGACCCGGCTGTCGCGCGCGAACAGCGCCTTGAGCTCGGCCGCTTCCTCCGGCTGCAGTTCGCAGGCGGCCAGCCGGTCCTGCGCGCGCAGCGCCTGCGCCGCCAGCAGCGGCGAGCCGGGGTAGGCGATCAGCGCGCCGACCGGGTTGTCGGCCTGTACCGCGCGCAGGTAGCGCTCCACCACTTCCGGCAGCTTCGGCTCGGACATCAGCCGCATCACCCCGTCCTCGGCCTCGCTGGTCTTGCGGCTCTCCTCGCCGCCGAGCAGGTAGCGGCCGCGGCCGGCGTGGGTGTCGAGCACGAAGAACGGGGCGTCCTTGCGCTTGAGCGAGTCCATCAGCGCCAGCAGGGCGATGTGCTTGAGCACGTCGGCATGGTTGCCGGCATGGAAGGCGTGGCGGTAGTTCATGGCGCCAGTTTACGTGGTTGCCGCCCGCCCCGGCGGTCCGATGCGTGGTCGCGGCCGCTTGGCCGCCCCGCTGCGGCGGGGCGAAGCCGGAGTGGATCAGCTGCCCGACGAACCGGCGGATGCGACGACTGCCGCGGTGGCGCGAGCGCGGGCCGGTCGTCGCTACCGGCGCCGGCGCGGTTGTCGCTATCCTGCCGGCCATGCCGACCATCCTGATCGCCGAAGACGAACCCGCCATTGCCGACACGGTGCTGTATGCGCTGCGCAGCGAGGGCATGCAGGCCGAGCACTGCCTGCTGGGGCGCGAGGTGGTGCCGCGGCTGCGTGCCGGCGGGGTGGACCTGGTGGTGCTGGACGTGGGGCTGCCGGACGTCAGCGGCTTCGACGTCTGCCGCGAGCTGCGCGGTTTCAGCGATGCGCCGGTGATCTTCCTGACCGCGCGCAACGACGAGATCGACCGGGTGCTGGGGCTGGAGTTGGGCGCCGACGACTACATGGCCAAGCCGTTCTCGCCGCGCGAGCTGGTGGCGCGGGTGCGGGCGCGGCTGCGGCGCCCGGCGGTGGCGGCCGCGGGCGACGATGCCGGCTGGCAGCGGCAGGGCGCCTTCGCCCTCGATCGCGAGGGGCGGCGCATCCGCTACCGCGACGTGCCGCTGGAGCTGACCCGCTACGAATACGCCCTGCTGGCGGCGCTGCTGCAGCGGCCCGGCGCCATCCTCAGTCGCGCGCAGCTGATGGACCGCGGCTGGGACAGCGCCGCCGACAGCGCCGACCGCACCGTCGACACCCATATCAAGACCCTGCGCGCCAAGCTGCGCGCGGCCGGGGCGACGGACGACCCGATCCGCACCCACCGCGGCCTGGGCTATGCGCTGGAAGCGTGAGGGAATGCGCATGACGGGGAACCGGGAACGATTGCAGGGCATCGCCGCCGATGCGGGCATGCCGTCGACGCGCGGCGGCGCGGCCGGGCATGGCCGGCGGCTTGCTTCCGGCCGGGCGCGGCGCTGACATGCGGCTGGGGCTGAAACTGTTCCTGGGGTTCTTCCTGATCGTCGGCATCGCCGCGTTCTTCGTGATGCGGGTATTCGTCAACGAAGTGAAGCCCGGGGTGCGGCAGGCGATGGAGGCCACGCTGGTGGACGCGGCCAACGTGCTGGCGGTGATGGCCGCGACCGACCTGAAGGACGGCCGCATCGCCGGCGGCGAGTTCGCCGGCCGGCTGGCGCAGGCGCAGCAGCGCGATCCGCGGGCGATGGTGTGGCGCTTCCCCAAGCGCAGCATCGACTACCGGGTGACCGTCACCGATGCGCGGGGCATCGTGGTCTACGACTCGCGCGGGCAGGACGTGGGCCGCGACAACTCGCGCTGGAACGACGTCTACCGCACCCTGCGCGGCGAATACGGCGCCCGCTCCAGCCCGGAAGTTCCCGGCGACGACAGCCGCACGGTGATGCACGTGGCCGCGCCGGTGTTCGACCCGGCCGACGGCCGCACCCTGATCGGGGTGCTGACCCTGTCCCAGCCCAACCACACCATCGACCCGTTCATCGCCGCCAGCCAGCGCGCCATCGTCCGGCGCGGCGCCTGGCTGATCGGGTTGTCGGCGCTGATCGGGGTGCTGATGACCTGGTGGCTGATGCGCGGCATCGGCAGGCTCAACCGCTATGCGCAGGCGGTCAGCGCCGGCGAGCCGGCCTCGCCGCCGAAACCGCGGCGCGACGAGATCGGCGATCTCGGCCAGGCGCTGGAGACGATGCGCCGCAAGCTCGAGGGCAAGGCCTACGTCGAGCAGTACGTGCAGTCGCTGACGCACGAGATGAAGAGCCCGCTGGCGGCGATCCGCGGCGCCGCCGAACTGCTGCAGGAGCCGCTGCCGGAGGCCGAGCGGCAGCGCTTCGCGCGCAACATCGCGCAGCAGGAGCAGCGCCTGACCGAGACCATCGACCAGTTGCTGCGGCTGGCCGAGGTCGAGCAGCACGGCTGGCTGCAGAAGCGCGAGCCGCTGGACCCGGCGGCGCTGTGCCGGCAACTGGCCGAATCGCTGGGGCCGCGGCTGCAGGCGGCGGGATTGCGGCTGCAGCTGTCGCTGCCGGCCGCCGCGGTCCGCGTCCAGGGCGATGCCTGGCTGCTGCGGCAGGCGCTGTCCAACCTGCTGGACAACGCCATCGCCTTTTCCCCGCCGGGCGGCGGCATCGGCCTGGCGGTGGAGGCCGGGAACGGCACGGTCGAGATCGCGGTGACCGATGCCGGCCCGGGCGTGCCGGACTATGCGCTGCCGCGGGTGTTCGAGCGCTTCTACTCGCTGGCGCGGCCGGACGGCGGCCAGCGCAGTTCCGGGCTGGGCCTGCCGTTCGTGCGCGAGGTGGCGCGCCTGCACGGTGGCAGCGCCCGCCTGTGCAACCGTGCCGAAGGCGGCGCGCGGGCGGTGCTGTCGCTGCCGGCCGGTTGAGTCGCGGCAACGACTTCACATTCGCTTCAAATTCGCCTCAAACCCCGCCCACCGTGGTCGGCGAGGCTGGCGTCCTCCCATTCGAGGATTGCCGATGAAATCGCTGAAACTGCTGTTGCGCTTCGCCACCGTGGGCGGGCTGATCCTGCTGCTGCTGATCCCGTTGACGATGATCCGCGGCACCATCCAGGAGCGCGAGCGCTATCGCGACCAGGCCATGCACCGGGTGTCGCAGAGCCGGGCCGGGGAGCAGTCGCTGATCGGCCCGGTGCGGGTGCTGCCGTGGACGCAGCAGCGCGAGGTGGAGGTCACCGACGCGCGCGGCCTGCGCAAGACCGAGCTGCAGACCGAACGCGGCTACGAGCTGCAGATGCCGCGCCGGCTGAAGGTGGACGGGAAGATGCGCCCGGACGAGCGCCGCATCGGCCTGTTCCGGGTGCCGGTCTACAGCTGGCACGCGCAGGTGCTGGCCGAGTTCGACGACAGCGAATATCCGGCGGTGGAGGGGCGCAGCTACGGCCAGCCGTACCTGGCGCTGGGCATCGCCGACGTGCGCGGACTGGTCGGCACTCCCAACCTGCGGGTGGACGGGCGCGCGTTGAACCTGCAGGCCGGGTCCGGCGCGCTGGAAGCCTCGTCCAAGGGCCTGCACGCACCGTTGCGGCCGCTGGCCGACAGCACGCAGGGCAGGATCGACGACGGCCGCAAGGTGGAACTGGAGTTCGTGCTCGACGGCACCCGTTCGCTGTCGGTGGTGCCGCTGGGCGACGACACCCGGGTGACGATCGATTCGCCGTGGCCGCACCCGCTGTTCGGCGGCAGCTTCCTGCCCTACGAGCGGGTGGTGGACGACAACGGCTTCAAGGCCGAGTGGGCGATATCGTCGCTGGCCTCGGCCGCGCAGACGCAGCTGCGCCATGACCTGATCGGCGATGCCATGGTCGAGTCGCTGAACGTGGCGCTGGTGGACCCGGTGGACGTCTACACCCAGACCGATCGCGCCAGCAAGTACGGCATCCTGTTCGTGCTGCTCACCTTCGTCGGCTTCGTGCTGTTCGAGCTGATCAAGCGGCTGAGGATCCACCCGCTGCAGTACCTGCTGGTCGGCCTGGCGCTGGCGATCTTCTTCCTGCTGCTGCTCAGCCTGTCCGAGCACATCGCCTTCTGGCAGGCGTACGCGGTCTCGGCGCTGGCATGCATCGGCCTGCAGGCGTTCTACCTGTCCGGGGTGCTGCACAGCTGGAAGCGCGCCGGCGGTTTCGCCGCCATGCTCACCGCGCTGTACGGCGTGCTGTACGGGCTGCTGGTGTCGGAGAACAACGCGCTGCTGATGGGCTCGCTGATGCTGTTCGGCATCCTCGCCGCGATCATGTGGGTCACCCGCAAGGTGGACTGGTACGAGCTCGGTTCGAGCCTGCGCTGAGCCATGGCGATGCTGGATCTTCCGGCCCTGCACCGGCGTGCCTGCCGGGTACTGCCCGAATGCCTGCGCACCTGTGGCCTCGTCCTGCACGAGGCCACGCCGGCGCGGATCGCCTCGCTGCTGTTGCCGCTGCGGCATGTCCGCCGCGGCAGCCTGAGGTTCCGCTTGGCGCCGGAGAGCCTGGCGGCGCTGGCGACGGCGCCGCTGGCCTACCTGCGCGGCGCGGTCGAGGCCCGGGAAGGGCTGGGCGGTCGCCGTGGCCGGCTGGCCTACGGCCCCTGGCAGACGCACGGAACCGCGGGCGCGCGCCGCTTCGTCAGCCGCAGCCGCGACGGCCGCGCCGCGCTGTGCGTGATCCCGGCGCGGCGGCTGGCGGTCTATGCCTGGAACGACCATCGGCGCGGCGATGGGGAGGTGTGAATGGAATGCTTCGTCCCCGGACGGTTCGCCGCCGCGTTCTGCGTCCATGCGCTGGCGGCGGGGATCCCGCGGCGGTCCGTATGCCCCGCAGCCTGTCCGCGGCATCGCCGTGCCTCGGTACGACAGGCCATGACGGGGCGAGGGAGCAGGGCATTGCTTCCCTGGATCGACGCCCATCGCGGCTCCTGCGCAGGTGCAAGCAGCTTCACGACACGCAAAGCGCTGCTCGCCCGGTGGCTTCCGGCTGGATCTCCGTGCAAGTCGCCGGGCTCCGGCCCCGCCTTCGCGGGGGCGGGCTCTGCGCGGGAGCGACGACTGAAACACCGTATGCATGCGATCCGGTATTGCCCTGGGCGTGTGGCATCGCTGCTGCTCTCCCGGGGCGTCCCGCCGGTGGCCGTACGTGCGGCTGGCGCGGCGGTGGTGGCCGCTCGCAGGCTGGCCCGCCGCCGAAGCGACAGGCGTTGCGCCCGACCATGACCGATGGGGGGCGAGCGCCCCGCGGGCGCTGGCTAGACTCGGGCGCTGGCATGTGGGGAACGCCCCGGGGAGAACGACGCGTGATCAAGCAATGTGTGTTGGCGGCCTGCCTGGGCCTGTCCGGCCTGGCGCCGGCGCTGGCCAGCGAGCCGGTGGATCTGGACATGGTCAGCCGCATCCGCCAGGAGGCGTTCCACCGTTCGCAGGTGATGGACCATTTCAGCCACCTCACCGAGGTCATCGGCCCGCGCCTGACCAACTCGCCGCAGATGGCCCAGGCCAACGCCTGGACCCGCGGCAAGTTCGGCGAATGGGGCCTGGCCAACGCGCACGATGAAGCCTTCGACGATTTCGGCCGCGGCTGGGAGTTCACCTCGGCCAGCGTCGAGATGCTGGGCGAGCGGGTGCAGCCGCTGCACGCGCTGCCCAAGGCCTGGACCCCGGGCACCGACGGCCCGGTGGAGGGCGAACTGGTGCGGGTGGAGATCAAGAAGCCGGCCGACATCGACAAGTACCGCGGCAAGCTGGCCGGCAAGATCCTGCTGCTGGGCGAGGCGCGCGAATACAAGCGCGGCACCGAGCCGGATTCGCACCGCCACGACGCGACCTCGCTGGAGGGGCTGCAGGAGTTCACCGTGCCCAAGGGCAGCGCCGGCGAGCGCGCCAAGCGCGTCAAGGAATACACCGAGCGCCAGGAGCTGGCCAAGGCGGTCAATACCTTCTTCGCCGAAGAGGGCGCGCTGGCGGCGATCAGCATCAGCGGTTGGGACAACGGCATCATCCGCGTGGCCGGCGGCGGTTCGCGCAAGGCCGGCGAGCCGGTCGGCGTCCCCGAGCTGGCGATGATCGCCGAGCACTTCAACCCGCTGGTACGCGCGCTGGACAACAAGCAGAGCGTGCGCCTGCGGGTGAACGTGGCCGCGCGCTTCACCGACGAGAGCGACCGGCCGGGCTACAACACCCTGGCCGAGATCCCCGGCAGCGGCAGCAAGGCCGGCGAGATCGTGATGCTCGGCGCGCACCTGGATTCCTGGCACACCGGCACCGGCGCGGCCGACAACGCCGCCGGGGTGGCGGTGATGATGGAGGCCATGCGCATCCTCAAGGCGGTGGGCGCCAAGCCGAAGCGGACCATCCGCGTGGCGCTGTGGAGCGGCGAGGAGCAGGGGCTGATCGGCTCGCAGGCATACGTGGCCAGCCACTTCGCCCACTATCCCGAGCCGACCGACCCGGCGCAGAAGGCGCTGCCGGCCTCGCTGCGCGAACCGACCGGGCCGCTGCGCAAGCTGCGCGACTACGACCGCTTCTCGGTCTACTTCAACATGGACAACGGTTCGGGCCGCTTCCGCGGCATCTATGCGCAGGAGAACCTGGCGGCGATGCCGATCTTCGAGGCCTGGCTCAAGCCGTTCCACGACGTCGGCGCCACCACCGTGGCCACCCGCAATACCGGCAGCACCGACCACATCAGCTTCGACCGCGTCGGCCTGCCGGGCTTCCAGTTCATCCAGGACCGGCTGGACTACTTCAGCAACGTCCACCACAGCCACCTGGACACCTGGGACCACGCCGAACCGGAAGACCTCAAGCAGGCCGCGGCCATCGTCGCCAGCTTCGTCTACCACGCCGCGATGCGCGAGGAGAAGATGCCGCGCAAGCCGCTGCTGGCGCCGTAGGCGCACCTGAACCGTAGGAGCGACGTCAGTCGCGACCGGGCTTTCCCGGTGAAGCCCGGTCGCGACTGAGTCGCTCCTACAGGGAATCCGGCCGGCCGCGGGGCGGGGAACGGGGTAAAATCGCCGGATATTTCCGCCATCCGAGCGTTCCATGACCTGCCGCACCCGTTTCGCCCCCAGTCCCACCGGTTACCTGCACATCGGCGGCGCCCGCACCGCGCTGTACTGCTGGCTGGAGGCGCGCCACCGCGGCGGCGAATTCGTGCTGCGGATCGAGGACACCGACCGCGAGCGCAGCACCCAGGCGGCGATCGACGCGATCCTGGAGGCGATGGACTGGCTGGGGCTGGACTACGACGAAGGCCCGGTTTACCAGACCCGGCGCATCGAGCGCTACCGGGAAGTGGCCGAGCAGCTGCTCGCCGCCGGCAAGGCCTACTACGCCTACGAGACCCGCGAGGAGCTCGACGCCATGCGCGAGGCGGCGATGGCGCGGCAGGAGAAGCCGCGCTACAACGGCGCCGCGCGCGAGGCCAACCTGCCGTACCGCGACGACCCGAACCGGGTGATCCGCTTCAAGAATCCGCTCGACGGCAGCGTGGTGTTCGACGACCTGATCAAGGGCCGCATCGAGATCGCCAACAGCGAGCTGGACGACATGGTGATCTTCCGCCCCGACGGCTACCCCACCTACAACTTCGCGGTGGTGGTGGACGACTGGGACATGGGCATCACCGAGGTGATCCGCGGCGACGACCACATCAACAACACCCCGCGCCAGATCAACATCTATGAGGCGCTGGGTGCGCCGGTGCCGAAGTTCGCGCACATGCCGATGATCCTGGACGAGCAGGGCGCCAAGCTGTCCAAGCGCACCGGCGCGGCCGACGTCATGCAGTACAAGGACGCCGGCTACCTGCCGCACGCGCTGATCAACTACCTGGCGCGGCTGGGCTGGTCGCACGGCGACCAGGAGCTGTTCAGCCGCCAGGAGCTGATCGACCTGTTCGACGTGAAGGACGTCAACTCCAAGGCCGCGCGGCTGGACATGGCCAAGCTGGGCTGGGTCAACCAGCACTACCTCAAGACCGACGACCCGGCCGCCATCGCCCCGCAGCTGGTCTACCAGCTGGAGAAGCTGGGCGTGGACCTGGCCGCCGGCCCGGCCCCGGCCGACGTGGTGGTCGCGCTGCGCGAGCGCGTGCAGACCCTGAAGGAGATGGCCGAGAAGGCGGTGGTCTGGTACCGGCCGCTCGAGGTCTACGACGAGGCCGCCGTCGCCAAGCACCTCAAGCCGGGCGCCGAACTGGCGCTGGGCAAGGCCCGCGAGCTGCTGGCGGCATTGCCGGCCTGGACCGCCGAGGCGGTGGGCGTGGCCCTGCACGACACCGCCGCGGCGCTGGAAATCGGCATGGGCAAGGTCGCCCAGCCGCTGCGCGTGGCGATCACCGGCACCCAGGTCAGCCCGGACATTTCCCAGACCGTGTACCTGGCCGGCCGCGACGAGGCCTTGAAACGCATCGATGCAGCACTCATCAAGGTTCCCAGAGGCTGACGGCCGGGACAGGGCGCATGAAGCTGTCTGCCGTCAGGAGCATGGCCAAGCGCAATACGCTTGAAGTCGAGCATTTGCTGAAGGCGGCCAAAGCGCGGACGCCGGGGCTTCGACAGGAGTTGCAGCAGCTGTCGCAGGAGCTGCAGTGGTCCGCGACCCGTCATCCGCGACCGGGCGTCCACGTCGTTCCGCTGGCGAAATGGGCGGAGCTCGCGGGATGCTACGCAGAGCATGGCTTTGCGGGTTTGGCGCCGCTGGCCGGCCACAGGCAGGACGCCGGTTACGTATTGGCGCTCATCGAGGAGGTCGGGAACGCGGACGCGGTGCATGCGCTGCTGGACTTCTTCCAGGACGTCATCGCCGACCCGGCCGGCGACATGGAGATCGCGCATGCTGTGGCGGCCACGTGCAACAGGCTGTTCTCCTTCCGGCACAGCCCGGTGGTGACGGACGGGCAGGCGCAACGGCTGCGGGATTTTCTGGTGTCCTTTTGCGGGCACGCCGAAGATCAGGTACACAAGGCGATGGCCGTTTACGCATTGCGGGGCGTCGGCGACGCGCAATCCATCGACTTCATCGGCAGGCAGCCGCGGTTCCAGCCTCCGCATGAAGACGCCGGGAAAATCGCAATCAAGGCAATCAAGAAGCGACTGGGCTCGCGCCAGTCGTTTCCATTACCCGCCTAGCCTTTGGTGGGATCGAGGGCTGACTGGGCCAGGAGAGCAACCATGACCGAACCACATACCTGCACCGCCCCGCACCACCATGTCGACGACGCCGCGGCGTTCGTGCGCGTGGTGGAGCGCGTCTGCGGCGAGCGCGGGCTGCGGCTGACGCCGATCCGCGCCAACGTGCTGCGGCTGATCGCCGAGGCCGGCAAGCCGGTCAAGGCCTACGAGCTGCTGGAATGGGTGCGCGCCGGCAAGAGCGTCGGCGCCGATGCGCCGCCGACCGTGTACCGGGCGCTGGACTTCCTGATGGCCAACGGCTTCGTGCACAAGCTGGAATCGGTCAACTCGTTCGTGGCCTGCCACCATCCCAGCAGCAGCCAGCACTCGGTGCCGTTCCTGATCTGCAACCGCTGCCACAGCGCGGTGGAGCTGGAAGACCGCGACATCGTCCGGCAGCTGGAGGCCCGCGCCAAGGCGCTGGGCTTCCAGCCGCAGGCGCAGACCCTGGAAGTGCATGGCCTGTGCGCGCGCTGCGCGGGCTAGGCTTTCAGGCTTTTCCGCGTCGCCGCCGGGCGGCGCGGCCCGGTCTCATCCGCCGCCGGGAGCCTGGGTTTCCCCGTCGATCGCCAGCGGGCGCACGTGCTGCAGCAGGCTCACCAGCGTCTTGCCGGGTTCCTCCCACGGCATCATGTGCGCCGAGCGTTCGAACCACACCGCCTGCTTGTAGGGCGCCTCGACCTGTTCCAGCCACGCGGCGACCGGTGCGCTGGGCGTGGTGTAGTCGTGCCGCCCCAGCAGCATCACCACCGGGACGGGAAAGGCGGTGACGCCGCTGAAGTCCACTTCCAGCAGCTCCGGCAACAACCGGCCCAGCGTGAGCACGTTGCCGTCGTTGATGGCGCAGCGGTCGGCATCGGTGTAGTCGGGCGACAGCCGCGGCGCGCGATAGTAGTAGTCCGAGTTGTCGCGGAACGCGCTCAGCCCGCCGTAGTACTGCGGCCAGGTGCGGGCGACGATGATGCGCTCGCGGGTGATCGGCTGGTCCCCGGGATACGGGGCGATGGATTCGAGTTCCGCGATGGCCTTGGCGTTGCCGTGGGCGCGGGCCTGCTGCAGTCCGTACTCGAAGCTGATGCGCTCGTTCTCGCGGGAATCGATGAACTGGCCGATGCCCACGTAGGCATGGAACAGGTCGGGCCGCCGCAGTGCGGCATGCATGCCGACGACGGTGCCCCAGCTGTGTCCCATCAGGATGAGCTTCTGTTTGCCGTAGCGCTGGCGCAGGTGCTCGGCCACCTCGATGGCGTCGGCGACGTACTGCTCGATATGGATGCTGTCGGCCACCTGCGCCTCGCTCGCCTCGCCGTAGCTCCTGCCGGCGCCGCGCTGGTCCCAGTTGGCGATGGTGAAGTATTCCTCCAGCGGTCGCTGGAACTGCCACATGCTGGGCGTGATCGGGGCGGCGGGGCCGCCATGCACGAACAGCACCAGCGGGTTGGCCTTGTCCTGCCCGCGCACGTTGAGCCATTGCTCGATGCCGCCGATGCGGGTCTTGTAGCTGTCCTGCACGCCCGATGGCGCGACGATGCGGTTGAGCTCGGCGACGATCTCGCGGGCCGGCGCATAGGCGCTGCGGTCGGGGCACTCGGCGGCATGGGCGGAAGCGATCGTGGCGGCCAGCATCAGCACGGCAGGCAGGATGTTCTTCATCGGCAGTCTCCGGCAGCTACAGGTACGTGCATCGAACGGCGGCGCCGCGTCCGCGACCAGGGACGGCCGGTTGCGGCGGTGGCGGGAAGCGGAGTCCCGGCGCAGCTCCAAGGTAGGGGCGGGCGGGGCCGGCCGGATGTGCCGATCGTCAGCGTGCCTTCCGCCCGGGCATGGCGCTGTTGCCGCGGATCGCCGCCATCGCGCCGGAGCGACGACGTGGTCAGGTGGCGGCAGGACGCGCATGCCCGCCATCCCGGCAGGCATGCTCAGGCATGTTTCGCCACCAGGCGGACAACGGTGTTCCACACCCGGGTGGTGGTGGGGACGGCCAGCCGGCGCTCCAGGAACAGGTTGGGGCTGCCCTTCCGGGCAAGCGCGATGCACAGGGCCTCGCGCCCGGTCATCCGCACGATTTCCACGTCGCCGCGGGGCGAGACGGGCGGCAGGTCGCCGGGGATCGCCACTGCGTCGGGCAGGAAGGTGACGCAGTAGTCGTGCGTCTCGCGGCGATCGATACCGCCGAAGGGATCGGCCGCCACCCGCGTGCGCAGGTATTCCAGCTCGCGCAGGAAGGCCGGTTCCCGGAGCCCGCAGGCGCCGGCCATGTCGGCGCGAGCCGCGGCCAGGATCCTGCGCGCATCCCCGGGCGAGCCGGTCTCGAACACGAGCGTGCCGTTGGTGAGGAACGAAGCGGCGCTGCCGGCGCCGGCGGCGATGAAGGCCGCTTCGAACTGCGTGCGGCTGGGACAGCGCGGGCGTCCGAGATTCAGGTTGCGGAAGAACGCGGCGAAACGCATGGACATCCGGCGGCGGGCAGCGATGGCGTGCAGTCTGCCGTGGAAGCATCGTTGCGGATATCCCCCGCATGGCGCATGTGCGCGCAGGCGGACGCACTCGGTCCCGGCGCCGTCACGCGCGCGGGGCGGGCGCAGGATGCCTGCCGCGGGTGCGGGAGCTCAGCCGTGGCGCCGGGTGCCGGCGGCGGTATCCACCTTCACCTCCACCGACATGCCGGGGCGCAGCCGCTGCGCCAACGGCTGGTCGGGGTCGATGGCGATGCGGATGGGCAGCCGCTGCACCACCTTGGTGAAGTTGCCGCTGGCGTTGTCCGGACGCAGCACGCTGAATTCCGAGCCGGTGGCCGGGGCGATCTGTTCGATCCGCCCGTGCAGGATCTCGCCGTCGAAGGCATCCACCGAGAAGTCGACCGGCTGGCCGATGCGCATCTTCCAGGTCTGGCCTTCCTTGAAGTTGGCCACCACCCACAGCGTGTCCGGCACCAGGAACAGCAGCTGCGAGCCGGCGGTGACGTATTGGCCGGGCCGCACCGAGGCTTCGCCGATCTGGCCGTCGCGCGGGGCATGGACCACGGTGTTGGCCAGGTCGATCCGGGCCAGTTCCAGCTGCGCCTGCGCCTGCGCCACGCGCGCTTCCAGCCCCTTGCGCGCCACCTGGGTGGAGGTCAGCGACTGCTCGGCGATGCGGATGGCGGCATCGGCCTGCTCGACGCTGGCGCCGGCGGCCTGCGCGCCGGTGCGGAACTTGTCGCGCTCGTTCAGGGCGACGAGCTGCTGCGCGGCCAGTTCCTCGTAGCGCGCCAGTTCGTTGCGCGAGCGCGCCAGTTCGGCCCGCCCGGCGGAAAGATTGGCGCGTGCCGAGGCGATCTGCGCGCGGTTCTGCGCCTGGGCCTGGTCGGAATTGGCCAGCGCCGCACGCGCGGCGTCCAGGTCGGCCTGCGCCTGCGCCACCTTTTCCCGGTAGATGCGGTCGTCGATGCGCACCAGCGGATCGCCGGCCTTCACCTGCTGGAAGTCCTGCACCGGCACCTCGGTGACGTAGCCGCTGACCTGCGGGGCGAGCACGGTGACCTGCCCGCGCACGTAGGCGTTGTCGGTGGCCATCACCGTGCCGGCGAACGGCCACAGCTGTCAGGCGCGCAGGATCAGGGCGATGCCGACCAGCGCCACGAACACCATCAGCACCACGCTGCGGCGGCTGGGCTTGAGGTACTTCGGCGGCGCAGCCGGTGCCGGAGCGGTGGCCGGGTCGCTGGCCGGGGCGGAAGGCGGGGCGACGCTCTCCGCTGCGGAAGCGGTGCGCGCCGTGGGGGACGGAAGATTCTGGCTCATGGGGGACTCACTTGGCCGTCGCGCGCTGCGGCGCGGAGGACGGCGGTTCTGGAACCGGGGAACGGCGCTTGCGGATCTGCTTCGCCAGCGCCGTGCGTATCGCCTGCAGCAGCAGCCACGACAGGAAGCCGGTGGCCAGCCAGCCGCTGAGCGAGAACACGTTGTTGAAGGCACGCACGTTGGCTTCGCGGCGGGCGCTCTGCGCCAGTTGCGCGGTGCCCTGGGCGGCGCGCAGCATCGGGTCGGCGATCAGCGGGGCATAGCGCTGCCGCTGCTGTTCCAGGCGCTGCGCGGTCGCCGCGTCGGTGGGATCGACGGCAGCGGTCAGCACCGCCGAATGCACGTGCTCGCGATGCAGCTGGTAGCTGCCCAGCACCGCCGAACCGGCCAGGCCGCCGAGCGTCTGGGTGATCGACAGCACCACGATGAAGGTCACCACGTGGTCGATGCCGGCGCGCAGCGCCTGCGAGAAGCCGAGCATGATCAGCGGCCCCATGAACATGCCGGCCCCGACCGAGGCCAGGAACTGGCTGGCGTAGAAATCGTGGGGACAGTCCAGGCTGGTGCGGCCCTGGTCGAGGAAGGCGGCGCTGCCCAGTAGCAGGATCGCCAGCAGCAACTGCGCGATCAGGCGCCTGGGGCCGAAGGTGATCGCGGTGGCGGCGATGCCGACCACGGTGCCGGACAGGATCACCCCGAACAGCGGCCGCATCTGCTCCGGGCCCATGTCCAGCGTGCGCATCATGTTGATCACGCCATAGGACTGCTCGGTGGTGAGGAAGCGGATCAGGAACGCGCCGACGATGAACTGGACGATCGCCGGCGTGGCCAGCCAGCGGGTCTGCAGCAGCGGGTTGCGGCGATGGTGTTCGACGATGAAGGCGGCGGTCAGCAGCAGCACCGCCGCCGCCAGCATCCAGCCCAGCGCCGGCGTGTCCGTCCACCAGCGCAGGTAGCCCTGCGCCAGCACCACCACGATCAGGCCCATGCCCGGCGCCATCAGCGCGAAGGTCACGAAGTCCAGCTTCTCGAACGCCTTGAACTGCACGCCCGGCGGCAGCTTCAGCACCACCACCGCGGCGAACGCACACAGCGCCAGGCCGGCCTCGAACAGGTAGAGGTTGTGCCACTGCCCGGTGTCGATCAGCCCCGGCGAGATCAGCCAGGCCAGCGGCGTCGCCAGCTGCGCCACGCCCATGCCCACCACCAGCAGGTTGCCGACGTACCTGCGCGGCAGCGCCTGCAGCATGTACAGCGTGCACATGGTGCTGCAGGCGGCGCCGGCGAAGCCGCTGGCCGCGCGCAGGATCACCAGGCTCTGGAAATCGCCGATGAACAGGTGCAGCACGGTCAGCGCGGCATAGGCGCCGAGCCCGAGTTCGGCGAACAGGCGGATGCCG
This sequence comes from Xanthomonas chitinilytica, assembly GCF_026107455.2. Classification (GTDB taxonomy): domain Bacteria; phylum Pseudomonadota; class Gammaproteobacteria; order Xanthomonadales; family Xanthomonadaceae; genus Stenotrophomonas; species Stenotrophomonas chitinilytica. The sequence continues at coordinate 275,589 of NZ_JAPCHY010000004.1, forward strand.
TACTGCTGGCGGAACTTGAAGGCCAGCAGGCTGGTGGTGATGTTGACCATCGCGTAGGCCGCCACCAGCCAGCTGCCCTGCAGTGGGGTCAGGCCGAGCTGGCCCTGCAGGTAGGGCAGGTTGGCGCCGACCATGGCGTTGCCCAGGCCGCCGCTGATGCCGGCCAGCAGCGCCACCAGTGCATAGGCGGCGCGCCGGTGCGGCGGGTGCCAGGGCATCGAGGCGGAGCCGGGGATCGCCGGTTTCTCGTGCTCCTCCCAGTCGGGCACGGGCTTGAGGTACTGCGGGGACATCAGCGTGGTCCGGCGGCGGGGCCCTGCAGGCCGGCGTACAGCAGCTGCATCGCGCGCGCGGCCAACACCGCGCGCTCGTTGCGGGTCTTGCCGCGCAGGGCCGCGCCGAGCATGCCGGAGACCAGCGAGATGTCCTCCAGCTGCAGGTCAGGCCGGCACAGGCCGGCGGCGATGGCGCGTTGCAGCGGCAGCCGCAGCAGTTCCAGTATCTGCCCGCGTGCGGCACGGATGCTGGGATCGTTGCGGTCGACCGCGCGCCAGTAGTCGGACAGGGCGGGCGATTGCACGATGCGCCCGGCCATGCCGTCGAGCAGCTCGAACAGCGCATCGTCGCGCTCGCCCAATGCCTGCACGTGTTCGCGGATGCGTTGCAGCGTGCGCTGCAGCAGCGCCTCGATCAGCGCGGCGCGGTCGGGGAAATTGCGGTACAGGGTGGCGCGGCCGACGGCGGCGCGTTCGACCACCAGGTCCAGCGGCGCGGTCACGCCATGTTCGCCGAACACGGCATCGGCCGCGTCCAGGATCTGGGCGCGGCGGATGGCGGCGTCGGAACGGATCGAGGTCATGCCGTACATGATCCGGACAAAATTGTCCGGTTTCAACCGATGTGGGGGAATCCGCGGATGCGCGCTTGCGTTCCGTTCAGGGTGCGGCCGGCGCCAGCCGCATCGGCGCTTCGCGGATGGGCAGGTTCGCCAGCGCGGCCACGGCGGCCAGGGCCATGTCCGCGTACCACATCCAGCTGTAGTCGCCGCCGTGCTCCAGCGCCACGCCGCCCAGCCAGGCGCCGAAGAACCCGCCGATCTGGTGCGACAGCAGGGTCAGCCCGAACAGCGTGCCCATGTGGCGCGGGCCGAACAGCTTGCCCACCAGCCCGGCGGTGGGTGGCACGGTGGCCAGCCAGGTGAAGCCGAGCGCGGCGGAGAACAGGTAGAAGGTGGCGGGCGTGGGCGGCGATGCCAGGTACACGGCGATCAGCGCGGCCCGGCTCAGGTACATCCAGAACAGCAGCCACTTCATCCGGAAGCGTTCGCCGAGCGCGCCGACGACCAGGCTGCCGGCGACGTTGAACAGGCCGATCAGGGCGATCGAGACGGAGGAAACCGGGGGCGACAGGCCGCACAGGGCGATCTCGCCGGGCAGGTGGGTCACCAGGAAGGCGATGTGCACGCCGCAGGTGAAGAAACCCAGGTGCAGGCACCAGTAGCTGCGGTCGCGCAGGGCGCGCTGCAGTTGCGGGCGCAGGCCTTCGCCGCCGGCATCGCCCGTGGTGCGCGGCGCGCGCCTGCGCAGTGGCCATGCCAGCGGCAGCGACAACAGCACGATGGCGGCCAGCGCATGCAGGGTGCGGATCCAGCCGAAGGCGCCGAGCAGCAGTTGCACCAGCGGGGCGAACAGGAACTGCCCCAGCGAGCCGCCGGCATTGATGATGCCCGCGGCCATCGAGCGTCGCTGCGGCGGTATCCGCCAGCTGGTGGCGCCGATCAGCACCGAGAAACTGCCGGCACCGGCGCCGGCGGCCAGCAGCAGCCCGAAACCCAGGTTCAGCCCCCAGGTGCTGGGCATCGCGGTCGCCAGCAGCAGGCCGGCGGCCAGCAGGATGCCGCCGCCGGCCAGCACCGGCAGCGGGCCGCGCTGGTCGGCCATCGCACCGAACAGCGGCTGCACCGCGCCCCAGACGAACTGGCCGATGGCCAGCGAGAAGCTGATCTGGGCGATGCCCAAGCCGGTCGAGGCATGGATGGGGTCGACCAGCAGGCCGCTGGTCTGGCGCACGCCCATCGTCACCATCAGGACGGTGGAGGCGGCCAGCAGTACCCCCCAGGGAATGCGCGAGGCGGGGGGATTCATGCCGGATCCTCCGGCTCCAATGCCCGGTGCAGGGCCTCCAGTTGCCGGTTCAGCCCGGCGATGGCGGCGCTGCCGAAGAGCGACTCGATTTCATCCTGGGCCTGGCGCCACGGCAGTTGCGCCTGCTGCAGGCGTTGCTCGCCCTGCGCCGTGAGGCGCACCTGGCGCTGGCGCGAATCCCGGCCGGCTTCCATTGCCAGCAACCCGGCATTGACCAGCGGCTTGAGGTTGCGGCTGAGCGTGGTGCGGTCCATGCCCAGGGCATCGGCCAGCTCGCCCAGCGGACGGGCCTGGCGGGCCCGGCGCAGGATGGAATAGGCGTTGAGGCTGAGGCCGGCTGCGGCCAGGTGGCGGTCGTAGAGCTGCGACACCCGGCGGGCGGCACGGCGCAGCTGGAAACAGGTGCAGGGGCTGGCGGGGGTGTCCATCGCGGTCGCCGGAGAACGATGGATCGCAGCTTATGTGTATATGCACCTATTTGGAATCCCCCCGGGGAGCCGGCGCTCCCCGGGGGCGGCGAGGTCAGAACCAGGCGCGGATGCCGAAGGCCAGGCCGCGGCCGGGCAGCGGCGCGTAGTCGCGCAGCAGCGAGGTGTGCGGGCGGACCTCGCGGTTGGTCAGGTTGCTGCCGTCCAGGAACACCTCGATGCTGTTGTCCAGGCTGCGGTCCCAGCGGTAGGCCAGGTGCGCATCGACCAGGGTGTAGCCGCGGCTGGGTTCCTCGTTCTGCGCCACGTCCTTCTGCTCGCCGTAGCGCACGGCGCCGACGGAGGCGCGCCAGCCGTCGCGCGACCAGCGCAGGTCGGCGCCGACGCGGGCCGGGGCGATGCGCGGCAGGTAGCCGCCGTTGGCCAGTTCCACCGTGTAGTTGTGGTCGTGGTCGCCGTGCGGCACGGCGATGGCGACCGTGCGGCTGCCGCTGCCGTCCAGTTCGGCCTTGACGTAGTCGCCGAACACGCGCAGGTCCCAGTCGCCGCTGGCGCTGCCTTCGGACAGGTGCAGCAGCACCTCGGCCTCGGCGCCCTTGAAGGTGGCGTCCTGCTGGGTCCAGGTGCGCACCGGCAGGTCGTGCTCGACCACGCCGGTGTCGGCCAGGTAGATGAAATCCTTGAACCTGGTCTGGTAGATCGACGCCTGGAAGTCGATGCGGTCGCTGTGCGTATGCACGCCCAGCTCGACGCGCTGGCCGCGCTCGGTCTTCAGGTTGGCGTCGCCGATCTCCATCGAACGGGTGGCGATGTGCGCGCCGGCGGCATACAGCTCCTCGTTGGTCGGTGCGCGCTCGGAGCTGTCCACGCCGAAGCGCAGGTCCACGGTGTCGTTGAGCGCCCAGATGCCGGCGGCCGACAGGTTGGTGGCGTTGAAGTCGCGGCGCCGGTGGTCGCCTTCCGGGTTCAGCTTGACGCGGTCGTAGCGGCCGCCCAGTTCCAGCTTGAGCGGACCGAACTGCTTTTCCTGCAGCACGAACAGGCCCAGCGACTCGGTGCCGGTATCCGGCACGAATGCTTCTTCGCCCTGCGCGCCGAAATCGCTGTTGCCGAACTGCAGGCCGAAGGCGCCGTTCCAGCCGCCGATTTCCTGCTGCACCGCTTCCAGCCGGCCCTCGATGCCGCGGTTGGTGAAGCGGGTGGAAGGCGTGCCCGCTTCCAGTTCGACGTGCTCGTAGTCGGTGTAGCCCGCGCGCAGGTTGATGCTCTTCAGGAACGACAGCGGGTCGTAGAGCCCGGCCTTGAGGTCGAAGCGGTTCTGGGTCATGTCGATGCGCACGTCGTGCTCATCGCCTTCCTCTTCGTCGTGGTCATGGTCGTCGTGATCGTGATCGTCGTCGCCATGCACATGGGCGCCGTTGGGAATGCCGTAGTTGCTGCGGTAGGTGCTCGCCGACAGGCCGAAGAAGCCGCCTTCGCCCAACCAGGTGGCGCCGATGCCGCCGGCGCGGGTACGGGTGGAACTGTTGTCCAGGCGGCCGCGGGTCTGCGCTTCTTCGTCGTGGTCGTCGTGGTCGTCATGGTCATCGTCATGATCATGATCGTGGTCGTCGCCGGCTTCGGCGATGGCGTAGCCGGGAATCCGGTAGTCGTCGCCGTTGCGCACCAGGCCGTCCACGTGCAGCACCCAGTTGCCGTTGACGCCATCGAGCCGGAACATGCCGCTGCGCTCGTGGTTGACGGTATTGCCGCGGATTTCGGCGCGGCCGCTGAGCGGTGCGTCGGGCAGGTCGCTGGCGATGCGGCCATCGACCACGTTGACCGCGCCACCGATCGCGCCGCTGCCGAACAGCAGCGTGGCCGGCCCCTTCAGCACCTCGATCTGGTCGGCGAGGAACGGCTCGATGCTGGTGGCGTGGTCGGCGCTGACGGTGGAGGCGTCCATGTTGCCGACGCCGTTGGACAGCACCTGCACGCGCGGCCCCTCCTGGCCGCGGATGATCGGGCGGCCGACGCCGGGGCCGAAGTAGGTGCTCTGCACCCCGGCCAGCTTGCTGACGGTATCGCCGAGCGTGGCGCCCTTCTGCCGGTCCAGCGCATCGCCGCTGAGCACTTCCACCGGCCGGGCCAGCGATTCGGCGGTGCCCGCCAGCGGCGTGGCGGTCACCTGCACGGCGGCCAGTTCGGTCATGTGCCGCTCATGCCGGGAACCGGTCTCGGTGGCTTCGCCATCGGCACCGGCTGCCATGGCCAACGGTGAGCATGCTGCCGTCAGGGCGAGGAACAGGGCGTGGCGTTGCAGGGGAGTGGAGCGGGAAAGAGGCATGGGGAGGGTCCTGGGCATGAATTGTTACTGTGTATCAACAGAAGAGCGCACGAACCCCGCCGGGAAGCGGGGGTATGGGTGGGGTACGGGAATGATGTTATATTATTCCATATCGATTTGCCGACCCTGCTGGAAGTCATGCCCCGGATCCCGTCCCTCCGCCACCTGCTCGACCGCTTCGGCGCCACCGGCTCGCTGCTGTGCGCCGTCCATTGCGCGTTGATTCCGGTACTGCTGGCGGCGGCCCCGTCGCTGGGGCTCTCGGTGTGGCTGGGCGACAGCCTGGAACAGGCCCTGGTGGTTTTCGCCAGCCTGCTGGGCCTGTTGAGCCTGGTCTGGGGCTATCGCCGCCATCGTGCGATGCGCGCGCTGGGGCTGCTGGTGCCGGGCCTGGCGGCGCTGTGGGCCGGACTGCTGTACGAGCCGCTGCACCATTCGGCGGTGCCGCACGCGGTGGTGATGACCACTGGCGGCCTACTGGTGGGGATGGCGCACCTGCTGAACCTGCGCCTCAACCACGGCCACGTACACGACGCCAGCTGCGCGCACTAGGGCGCGCATGTTAGGCTTCCCGATCTTGCGCGAGGGCGCCGCTGGCGGCCTCGCCGAACCCGTGTCAGTGCGGGGTAACTTGATTTCAGACTAAGGAGTTGACGACATGGGTAAGGGTGACCGCAAAACCGCCAAGGGCAAGCGCTACAACGCCAGCTACGGCAATGCGCGCAAGCACGTGGTGAGCAAGGTGGCCGTGGGCGCAGCTGCGCCGGTCGCCAAGAAGACCGTCGCCAAGGCGCCGGCGAAGAAGGCCGTGGCCAAGAAGACCGTCGCCAAGGCCGGCTGATCGCCGCCCGGGTGCAACGAAGAACGCGGCGCTTGCGCCGCGTTTTTTTTGGATGTTCCCAGCCGCAGGGAAGCTCGCATCTCCGGGTTGCCTTGTTGCCGCCCGGAAGGAATCGCGACTCACGTCGCTCCTGCAACGGCAGGAACCCCTTGTAGGAGCGACGTGAGTCGCGACCGCCGGAAGCACCGATCGCCCCGATGAAACCCCGGCTTCCCGGGCCTCCGGCCGCTCCTGGCCGCCGCCGGCGCGATGCCGGAACTTCCCCGCCGCCGGGGAGTTCGCTCCTGCGACGGCCGGCTTCGTCGCCGCGGAGCCGGCGTTCGTCGCATCCTCCCCGCGGGAAGGACCGCTTGGGCATCATGCCGGCGGTCCATCGAAGGAGACGAACATGCGCCGCACCCTTGCCCTGATTGCATCCGTTCCGCTGGCCGCGCTGCTGGCGGCCCCGGCCCACGCACTCGAAGACGCCGAGCTGGCCCGCCTGGTGGGCCAGCGCCTGCACGGCGACCGCACCGGCGCCTGCATGGCGGTGGCGGTGGTGGAGCGCGACCGCGTCGCGCGTAGCTTCCAGTGCGCCGACGACAAGGATCTCGCCCGCATCGGTCCGGATGCCGCGTTCGAGATCGGCTCGGTCAGCAAGACCATGACCGCGACGCTGCTGGCCGACCTGATCGGCCAGGGCAAGGGCTCGCTGGACGACACGCTGGCCTCGTGGCTGCCCGAAGGCACCGTGGTGCCGGACTACCAGGGCCAGCCGGTCCTGCTGCGGCACGTGGTGACGCACACCTCCGGCCTGCCGGCGTTGCCGTCGCGGCTGGGTGCCACGGACATGGCCGTCCCCTATGCGAACCTGGACGAGGCCGCGCTGCTGGCCTCGCTGGGCGATGCGGAACTGGCGGCCGCACCGGGCAGCCGTTTCGAATACTCCAACTTTGCCTCGATGCTGCTTTCGTACGCGGTCGCGCGCCGCGCCGGCACCGACCTGGAGAGCCTGCTGCGGCAGCGCCTGTTCACGCCGCTGGGCATGGAAGGAGCCTACGTCGACGACAAGCCGGAAGGCGTGCGCGCCGTGGCCGGGCATACGCCCAACACCCGCACGGCGCCAGCCTGGCGCTTTGCCGTCGACCTGGCCGGTGTCGGCGGCGTGCGCGCCACCCTGGACGACATGGTCCGCTACGTGCAGGGCAACCTGGGCTGGATCGACGCGCCGATCCGTCCTGCGCTGGAGGCGACGCACGCACAGCTGTCGGAGCAGCCGGCGATGGGCATGAACTGGATGCGGGTGCCGGTGAACGGCCGCACCGTGCTGATGCACGAAGGCGGCACCGGCGGCTTCTCCTCGTTCGTGTCGGTGGATCCGCAACGCCAGCGCGGCGTGGTGATCCTGTCCGACACCAGCTGGAACTCGATCGGCAGTCTCGGCAGCCTGGGGCTGCACCTGGTCGACGAGGCGTTCCCGCTGGGCAAGCCGCGCAAGGCCGTCGCGCCCGAGCCGGCGCTGCTGGAGGCGCTGGCCGGCGAGTACCGGTTGCAGGGAGCGATGAAGATGACGCTGCGCCTGCGCGACGGCCGGTTGCATGTCCAGGCCGAAGGGCAGGACGAGCGGGCGATGGGCTACGACGACGCCGGCGACTTCTACCCGCTGGAGGTGGACGCGATTCTGCATCCGCAGCGCAGGGCCGACGGCGGCTACGGTTTCACCTGGTCGCAGATGGGCGGCGTGGTGGCGGCCACCCGCATCGATACGGAACGGACGCCGCCCCCGGCGCTGTCGCCGGAAGCGTTGCGGGCGTATGCCGGCAGCTACCCGCTGATGCCGTCGTTCGCGCTGCAGGTGCGCGAGCGCGGCGGGCGGCTGCATGCGCAGGCCACCGGGCAGGGAGAGTTCGCACTGGATGCCGCCGCGGCCGATGCCTTCGAAGCGCCGGCCTATGGCATCGAGATCCGCTTCCTGCGCGGCGAAGACGGCGAGGTCGCCTCGCTGGAACTGCACCAGGGAGGGCAGGTGCTGCGCGGGCCGAAGCAATGAGCGCTGCGTCCGCGTTGTATGGTGGGGAACATCCATGACCATGAAGACCGACTATCCCCTGCGCCAGGTATTGCCCCCCGAGGTACTGCTCGGCGGCGGCATGATCTGGAGCCGCTACCGGCAATACCCGGTGTTCAGCCTGCGCTGGCTGGGCGGGCGCAGCCTGGTGTTCTGCAGCGTGATCGCGGTATGCGCGGCCTTCATCGGCGCGGCCACCGGCCTGACGGTGCAGGATCCGATGGTGGCGCTGAAGGCCGGGCTGACCCAGTTCGCGGCCTTCAGCCTGATGGCCACGCTGGGGCCGGCGCTGGCTACCGCGGTGCGCTACCGGCGCTGGTCCGAACCGTACGAACGCAAGGCGGTCGTGGTGGCGGTGCTGATCGGCATGCTGCTGAGTTTCCTGGTCGACCGGTTCGCCTCGGCCTATGTCGCCAGCCTGATCACCCCCGGCCTGGCCAAACTGGGCATGGCGACGACGCAGCCGGCCATGGGGCCGGTGGTCACGGGCCTCATCCTCGCGATCAACGTGGTCGGCCTGGTGATCATCTACGGCCTGTTCGGCGGTGGACTGGCGCTGCGCGCGTACTTCAGCGAGCGCGCGCGCTGGCAGGCGCACCGGCACCGGCGGGAGCTGGACGGCGCCAGGCAGCAGGCGCGCGACGCCGACCTGCGCCTGGGGGTGCTGCAGGCGCAGGTGGAACCGCATTTCCTGTTCAACACCCTGGCCTCGGTGCGCGCGCTGGTACGGCATGACCCGGCGCAGGCCGAAGCCACGCTGGACGCGCTGGCCGATTTCCTGCGCGCCACCATCCCCCGGCTGCGCGACGGCGAGGCCGCGCTGCATTCCACCCTGGGCCAGCAACTGGACATCTGCGCCACCTACCTGGCGTTGATGCAGGTGCGCATGGGCGGCCGGCTGCGGTACGACGTGCAGGCCGATGCCGGCCAGCGCGCGCATCCGTTCCCGCCGGCACTGTTGATCACGCTGGTGGAGAACGCGATCAAGCACGGCATCGAGCCCCGGCCCGGTGCCGGCCGCGTCGACATCGTGGCGACGGTGCAGGACGGGCGGCTGCGGGTCCGGGTGGCCGACGACGGTGCCGGACTCAAGCCGGGACTGGGCAGCGGCATGGGCCTGGCCAACGTGCGCGAGCAACTGGCGCAGCGCTTCGGCGACCGCGCCGGCCTGCGCCTGCAACCGCGCGAGGGGCACGGCGTCGTCGCCGAGATCGAGGTGCCGTGGGAGGGCGCAGCATGAAGCAGGGCGCCGCAGTGCGGACCACCGGGCTGATCGCCGAGGACGAGGCGCCGCAGCGGCGCGCGCTGCATGAACAGTTGCGGCGGGTCTGGCCGGAACTGGAGCTGGTGGCGGTATGCGAGGACGGCGTGTCGGCGCTGGAAGCGGTCGAGCGGCACCGGCCCGGCGTCGCCTTCCTCGATATCCGCATGCCCGGCGTCAACGGCCTGGACGTGGCCCGCGCGGTGGTCGCGCAGGGAGGTCTGGTGGTGTTCACCACCGCCTACGACGACTATGCGGTGCGCGCGTTCGAGGCCGGCGCCGCCGACTACCTGCTCAAGCCGGTGCAGCCGGCGCGGCTGGAGCAGGCGGTGGCGCGCCTGCGCGAACGCCTGGCCGAGGCGCGCGCGCCCGGCCTGCAGGCGTTGATCGACGACCTGGAATCGCGCCTGCGGCCGCAGGGCGAGCGCCTGATCCGCTGGATCAGCGCCAGCATCGGCGACAGCGTCAGCATGATCGGCATCGACGAGGTGCTGTATTTCCAGGCCCAGGACAAGTACGTGCGGGTGGTCACGGCGAGCGCCGAGGCCTTGATCCGGACCCCGCTCAAGGAGCTGCTGGCGGGGCTGGACCCGGACGAGTTCTGGCAGGTGCACCGCGGGGTGGTGGTGCGGGTGTCGGCGATCGAGCGCATGCGCAAGGACGAACTGGGGCGGCTGGCGATCCGCCTGAAGCAGCGCCAGGAGGCGCTGCCGGTCAGCGCCGCCTTCGCGCACCGCTTCCGCGGCATGTAGGCCGCTGCCGCCGGTCCGCGCTCAGGGCGTGTCGCGCAGTGCCGGCAGCAGCGTCTGCGGATTGCCGTCGTTGGGCGCGGCTTCGATGCCGAGCAGCCGCGTCAGCAGCGGGTAGACGTCGACGTTGTCGAACACCGGCAGCGTCATGCCCTGGCGGAACGACGGCCCGCGCGCCACGAACACCGCCTGCATCGATGGCAGTGCCGGATCGAAACCGTGCGAGCCGCGGTCGCCGGGCCGGCGTTTTTCGATCATCGCGCGGGTCAGCGCATCCCAGCCTTCGTGCATCTGGCACACGATCGGCGGCACCCGCGGGTTGCTGCCGTAGTGCCAGCGCGGCGGCAGCTGCTCGCGCTTCCAGCAGTCGTAATGCGGGTGGGCACCGAGCAGATGGCGCTCGGCGTCCCGTTCGCGGCCGGGCGCGGCGGCGAAGCCGACCGACTGCCCGACCGATACCGCGGTGGCGATGTCCGCCGGCACCATGTCCTCGGTGGCGACGACGTGGCCGTCCTTGACCGTGGCCATGCCGTGGTCGGAGACGACGATCAGGTCGGTGCGTTCCAGCAGGCCCTGCCGGCGCATGCCGTCCAGCAGCCGCCCGACCACGGCGTCGGCGCGCTGCAGCGCCGCGGCGTATTCCGGCGACTCCGGGCCGTGGTTGTGCCCGGCCTTGTCGACGTGCTCCATGTACAGCGTCACCAGCCGCGGTCGCTGCGGGCCGTCGTCGCCGAGCCAGCCCAGCACCTGGTCGGCACGGGCGTCCAGCGGCACGCTTTCGTCGTACACCTGCCAGCGGCTGGGGCGGATGCCCTGGATGGCGGCCTCGCTGCCCGGCCACGACCAGGTGGCGGTGCGCACGCCGGCCTTCTCGGCGCCCACCCAGACCGGTTCGCCGCCCCACCAGTCCGGGTTGGTGACCGCGCTGCGGTCGTCGAGGCGGAAGCTGCCCAGGTCGTCCTCGTACATGCTGTTGTGGACGATGCCGTGGTGGTCGGGGCGCAGGCCGGTGACCAGCGTGTAGTGGTTGGGGAAGGTCAGCGACGGATACGACGGCGTCATGCCTTCGGCGCGCACGCCCTCGCGGGCCAGGCGCGACAGGTTGGGGCTGATGCCGCGGTCGAGCATGTCGGCGCGCAGGCCGTCGATCGATACCAGCAATACGGCCGGCGGCGTCGCGTCGCGGGCGGTGGGAGAGGACGGCGTCGAGGCGCAGGAGGCGAGCAGCGTGGCGGCGGCGAGCGCCAGCGGAAGGCGGATCGAAATCATTGCGCCATGATAGACCGCCGGCATGACATGGCGGATACAACCATGGCCGGACCGGCGCGTCAGCCGAACAGGTCGGCCGAGGCGCCGGCGGCGACCGGCGCGTGCTCCAGCTTCAGCAGGAAAGCCTTGGTTTCCAGGCCGCCACCGAAGCCGGTCAGCGCGCCGCTGCTGCCGATGACGCGGTGGCAGGGCAGCACGATCGGCAGCGGGTTGCGGCCGTTGGCGGCGCCCACGGCGCGGCTGGCGGTGGGGCGGCCGATGTGCCGGGCCAGCTCGACGTAGCTCCAGGTGCGGCCGAACGGGATCTCCGCCAGCGCCTGCCACACCTGCAGCTGGAACGGCGTGCCGACGGGCGCCAGCGGCAGTTCGAACGTATCGCGTTCGCCGTGCAGGTACTGCAGCAGCTGCTCGCGCGCCTCGCGCAGCACGGGCACGCGCGGGTCGTGGCGCCAGCCGTCGCGGCCCTTGGCGTCGTGGCGGTTGCGCGGGAACAGGATGTGGCGGATGCCCTGGTCGTCGCCGGCGACGGTGAGCGGGCCGATCGGGCTGTCGAAGAGGTCGTAGTGCAGGGTCATGGGGTGTCTCCCGAGGAAGGGGCCGCAGCCAGGTGCCACAGATGCAGGACCGCATAAGCGCGCCACGGGCGCCACGCCTGCGAGCGGGCTTCGGTCTGGCGTTCGCCCAGGCGTCCGCCGTCGCCGAGGACCTGCTGCAGCACCAGATCGCCGGCGGGGAAGGCGTCGGGCAGGGAAAGCGCGCGCAAGGCCATGTACTGCGCGGTCCACGGGCCGATGCCGGGCAACGCCACGCAGCGCCGCACGAAGCCGTCCAGGCTCTGGCCGGCGCCGAAATCGAGCCGGCCGTCGGCGCAGGCGGAGGCCACCGCGCGCACCGTGGCGGCACGGCTGCGCGGCAGGCCGATGCTCTCCAGCGGCGCCTCGGCCAGGGCGGCGGGCGACGGGAACTGGCGGTCCAGTCCTTCGGGCATGTTCGCCAGCGGTTCGCCGAAACGTTCCACCACGCGCCGGGCCAGGGTGGCCGCCGCGGCGACGCTGACCTGCTGGCCCAGCACCGCGCGCACCGCGATCTCGAAGCCGTCCCAGCCGCCGGGCACGCGCAGGCCCGGGCGCTGCGCGATCGCGCGCGCCAGCAGCGGGTCGCGGGCCAGGGTCGCGTGCACCGTCTGCAGGTCGGCATCCAGGTCGAACAGGCGGCGCACGCGGCGGACGATGCCGGGAATGGCGCGCGGATCGACGTCGCCCAGTTGCAGCAGCAGTTCCGGCCGCTTCGCGTCGGCGCTCACCCGGATCAGGCTCGGGCGCTGCGCCGGGCCGATCACGCGCTGGTAGCTGTCCGCGTCGATCCGCTCGATGCCGGGGATCGCGCGGCGGCGCAGGAAACCGAGCATCGCCGCGAAGTCCAGCGGCGGGCGGTAGCCCAGGCGCAGCGTCAGCTCGCCGCCGGGCACCGTGTCGCGCTGGCGGCGGATCGCGGTGGGGGCCATGCCGCAGCCCTGCAGGAACGCCGCGTTGAAGCGGCGCAGGCTGTTGAAGCCGGCGGCCATCGCTACGTCGGTGACCGGCAGCGCGGTCTCGGTCAGCAACTGCTTGGCCAGCAGCAGGCGGCGGGTGCCGTGGATCTGCGCCGGGGTGGCGCCGAGCCGGGCCACGAACAACCGCTGCAGCTGGCGCGAACTCAACCCCAGCCGGGTCGCCAATGCGGTCACCGGTTGTTCCTGCAGCAGGCCTTCGGCGATCAGCCCGAGCGCCCGGCGCATGGTCTCGTCCTGCAGATGCTGCTGCGCTTCCGGCGCCAGTTCCGGGCGGCAGCGCAGGCAGGGGCGGAAGCCGGCCGCGGCCGCGGCGGCGGCGGTCGGGTAGTAGTCGACGTTGTGGCGCCGCGGCGGCGGCGCCGGGCACACCGGGCGGCAATAGATGCCGGTGCTGCGCACGGCGGTGAAGAACACCCCGTCGAAGCGCGCATCGCGCGCCAGGCGGGCCTGTTCGCAGAGTTCGTGGGTGGGCATCGAGGCGATGTGCATGGGCGCAGTCTAGTCGCGCCCAAGCGGATTGACTGGCCGTTTTCGGACACCAATGCGCCGGCGCCGCGCGCCGGTTTAGGACACGTTGCGGTGAACGCCGGATTCGGCACTAGACTGGCATCCGACCGGCGCCGCGCGCCCCTTTCCGGATGCCAATCGTTGTCTATGTTGCCCAAGTCGTGGTGGTCGCCGTTGCTGTGCCTGGGATTGCTGGCCTGTTCGCAGCCGGAGAAAGCGGGGCACGTCGCCACCGCCTCGCAGGCGCCGGAAGCGACGCCGCAGAACGCCGATGGCGACCACATGGTCTCGATCAACGCCGCCGACATCCCGGCACCGCCGCCGGCCAAGCGCACCAAGGAGTGGCCGGCCGCCGAGCTGGAAGCGGGCAAGGCCTGGATCAGTTGCGATACCGACTACCTCGGCGAGACCGGCGACGGCGAACCGCTGCAGGGACTGGACCAGCCGACCATGGAAGCGGCGCTGGCGCCGTGCCAGGAGCGCGGGCTGCTGCGGGTGCGCTACGTCGGCAAGGTCAACCCGTCCTTCGCCGAACTGATGTGGCGGCTGGCGGCGGTGGCCGATGCGCAGAAGATCCGCCGGCGCATCCTCGACCTGGATTCCAGCGGCGGCCAGGTCGAGGCGGCGATCCTCGCCGGCGACAGCATCGGCGAATCGAACTGGACCATCTGGGTGCGCGAAGGCTCGATCTGCCACAGCGCCTGCGTGTTCGTGCTGGCCGCCGGCGACAACCGGCTGATCTCCGGCAAGGTCGGCATCCACCGGATGATGCGCATCAGTTCCAAGGCCACCTCGCGCGCCGAGCTCAACCGCGAACTGCACGAGGTCTACGACAACGTCAAGGACTACCTGCAGCGCAACGGCGTGGCCGTGGGCGTGGCCGACCTGATGATGACCGTGCCCAACCGCAGCCTGCGCCTGCTCACCGGCGCCGAGCTCAAGCAGTTCGGGCTGGACGGCACCAACGCCGTGCAGGACGACCTGGAACGGATCAAGCAGATGCGCAAGTGCGGCGACGATTTCGTGCGCCGCAAGGATGCCTTCCTGGTCGCCTTCGACCAGGAGTGCAAGCTGGCCGGGGCCGAGCTGGAGACGGTGAACGCCTGTGGCCACGCATTGAAGGAGCGTTTCGGCTTTCCCGACGAAACCTGCCCCGAGGAAAGCCCGCTGTCGGAGATCGATACCGCGCTGCTGGCGCCCGCGCCGGCACCGCCGGCGGTGGTGGCGGCACGCGGCGGTTGAGGCCGTGACGCCACCGATGCAGGCGCTGCCGTAGACTCCAGGGCTTGTCCCCAAAACGCTACGGAGAGTGCCATGCGGTCAAGCCCCCTGTTGCTGCTGTTGTCCCTGTCCCTGCCGGCCGGCGCGCTGATGGCGCAAGTCCCGGCCCCGGCGCCGGCCACTCCGCAGGCGGAGGCGGCCAGGGCACCGGCGCTTACGCCGGCCCAGCAGGCGCAGCAGGCCAAGCAGGACGCCGACATGAGCCAGGCTGCGCTGAAGGTCGCCGAGATGGTGGACGGCAATCGCACCGCGGAAGTGTGGGACGGCGCCTCCGCGGTGGCGCGCAAGGCGGTGGCGCGCGATGCCTTCGCCAGCCATGTCGCCGCCGACCGCGGCCGCCTCGGCGCGCTGGTCTCGCGCGGGCAGGCCTCGGTCACCCGGGTGCAGTACCCGGCCGGCGCGCCGGTACCCGAAGGGCTGTACATCAACGTCAGTTTCCCGACCCGCTTCGCCAACGATCCGCAGCCGGTGCGCGAGCTGGTCTCGTTCCGCCTGGACGAGGACCGGGTATGGCGGGTGTCCGGCTACAGCGTGCGCGCGGCGACTCATTGAATTCCCGGCGGGCCGCCGCGCGGCCTGCCTTTCCCGCACCAGGAGGAGCCGTCGATGGACATCGAGATCTGGATGCTGGGCTGGGCGATGCTGCTGGGCATCGCGCAATTGCTGGTTGCCGCGAGCGCCGGCAGCAGCCAGCGCGGCCTGAAGTGGAACGCCTCGGCGCGCGACGGCGAGCCGAAACCGCTGACCGGCGTGGCCGCGCGCCTGCAGCGGGCATGGCTCAACTACCTGGAGACGTTTCCGTTCTTCGCCGCCGCGGTGCTGGCGGTGGTGGCCACGCAGCGCCAGGGCGGACAGAGCGAACTGGCGGTGCAGCTGTATTTCTGGGCGCGGCTGGTCTACGTGCCGCTGTACGCGGCCGGCATTCCCTACCTGCGTAGCCTGGTCTGGGGCGTGTCGGTGGCGGGCATCGCGCTGCTGCTGTGGACGCTGCTGGCGTGATCCAGATCAAGGTGGCGGTGCGGGTGCGCGGATAGGCTGTATCGCGTTTTCAACGATCGGGAGCGGGACATGCAGGCAGTGGACGTCGCCATCGTGGGAGCCGGCCCGGCCGGGTTGTGCCTGGCCCGGTCGCTGGCCGGCAGTGGGCTGTCGGTGGCGCTGGTGGAGCCGCAGCCGCGCCAGGCGCTGGCGCAGGCCGCGTTCGACGGCCGCGAGATCGCGCTGACCCATGCCTCGCGGCAGATCATGGAAAACCTGGGCCTGTGGCAGCGGATCGACGCCGACCAGATCTCGCCGCTGCGCAGCGCCAAGGTGATGAATGGCTCCTCGCCGTTCGCACTCAGTTTCGTCGCCGGCCGCGGGCAGGCGCGCGACCTGGGCTGGCTGGTGCCCAACCACCTGATCCGGCGTGCGGCCTGGGAAGCGGTGCAGGAGCAGGTCGGGCTGGAACTGCTGGACGGCAGCAGCGTCACCGCGATCGATGCCGGCGACGATCGCAACGTGCTGACCCTGTCGTGCGGGCGCCAGCTGTCGGCGCGGCTGGTGGCGGCTGCCGACAGCCGCTTCTCGGCGACGCGGCGGATGATGGGCATCGGCGCGCAGATGCGCGACTTCGGCAAGTCGATGCTGGTGTGCCGGCTGCGCCACGAGCTGCCGCACCAGCATGCCGCCTGGGAATGGTTCGGCTACGGCCGCACCCTGGCGTTGCTGCCGCTCAACGGCGACTGCGCCTCGGCGGTGATCACCCTGCCGCCGCGCCGGATCCAGGCGCTGATGGAGATGGACGATGCCGGGTTCGGCGCCGAGGTGTCCGCGCTGTTCGAGCATCGCCTGGGCGCGATGCACCCGGTGGCCACCCGCCACGCCTATCCGCTGGTCGGGGTCTATGCCCGGCGTTTCGTCGGCCAGCGCTATGCGCTGGTGGGCGACGCCGCGGTGGGCATGCATCCGGTGACCGCGCACGGTTTCAATTTCGGCCTGCAGAGCCAGCAGCGGCTGGCCACCGCGGTGTGCGCGGCTGCCGCCGCAGGCAAGGACATCGGCGCACCGGCGCTGCTGGCCGGCTACGAGCGCCGCCACCGGCTGGCCACGCGCCCGCTGTACGAGGCGACCAACGCCATCGCCGCGCTGTACAACGACGATCGCCTGCCGGCACGGGTGCTGCGCAATGCCGCGCTGCGGGTGGCCAATGGCGTGGCGCCGTTCCGGCAGCTGATCGCCGCCCACCTGACCCAGAGCGCCGCGGCCTGAGCCGGGCGGTGCCGCCGCTCTTGTAGGAGCGACGTGAGTCGCGACGGGGCTTTGATGCAGATACCTCTGCAACCGCAACGGCCCACGCATCCATGGACGGGTCGTTCAATGGGAAAAGCGCCTGTCGCGACTCACGTCGCTCCTACGGAAATCGCCGGTGCTGGACGCCCGCGCGTCAGCCCGCCGCCAGTACCCGGATGCGCACGTCGCCCAGCTCCACCTGCTGGCCCGCGCGGATCTTGCAGGCCTTGCGCAGTTCCACCACGCCGTCCACCCGCACGTGGCCCTCGCCGATGATCGTCTTGGCCTCGCCGCCGCTGCCGGCGAGGTCGGTCAGCTTGAGCAGCTGCTTGAGTTCGACATAGTCGCGGTCCAGCTCGAAATCGATGGTCTGCATGGCGGTCACGTGGGGAAACGGTTGCCATTGTCGGTCATCGGCGGCCCGCCGGCACCGGGCCGGCCACCGTGGCGAGGGTCGGGGAGGGCCGGGGAGGGCCGAAGAGGGCGTGAAAGGCCGCACCGGCCTGCGGGTGTAAGGTGGCAGCTGAACGGTCCACTTCGACCGCACGCGACAGGGCAGGGCCCGAGGGCGCACAATATGCGCCTTTTCGCCCGCCCGTTCGCGGCGGTGCCCCCGGAGTTCCCCATGTCCCAAGAAACCCCCGCGCCGCTGCTGTTCGCAGATCTCGGCCTGTCAGAGGCTGTGATGAAGGCGGTAGCCGCTGTCGGCTACGAGACCCCTTCGCCGATCCAGGCCGCCACCATCCCGGCGCTGCTGGCCGGCCGCGACGTGCTGGGCACCGCCCAGACCGGCACCGGCAAGACCGCCGCGTTCGCGTTGCCGATCCTGTCCAACATCGACCTGGCCCCGACCAAGCCGCAGGCGCTGGTGCTGGCGCCGACCCGCGAGCTGGCGATCCAGGTCGCCGAGGCGTTCCAGACCTATTCGGTCGCCACCCCCGGCTTCCGCGTGCTGCCGGTGTACGGCGGCCAGCCCTACGGCCAGCAGCTGGCCTCGCTCAAGCGTGGCGTGCACGTGGTGGTGGGGACGCCCGGCCGCGTGATCGACCATCTGGACCGCGGCACCCTGGACCTGTCCGAGCTGAAGACGCTGGTGCTGGACGAGGCCGACGAGATGCTGCGCATGGGCTTCATCGACGACGTCGAGGCGGTGCTGAAGAAGCTGCCCGAGCAGCGCCAGGTGGCGCTGTTCTCGGCGACCATGCCGCCGGCGATCCGGCGCATCGCCCAGACCTACCTGCGCGACCCGGCCGAAGTCACCATCGCCGCCAAGACCACCACCTCGGCCAACATCCGCCAGCGCTACTGGTGGGTGAGCGGGCTGCACAAGCTCGATGCGCTGACCCGCATCCTGGAAGTGGAGCCGTTCGACGCGATGATCGTGTTCGCGCGCACCAAGGCCGCCACCGAGGAGCTGGCCGAGAAGCTGCAGGCGCGCGGCCTGGCCGCCGCGGCGATCAACGGCGACATGCAGCAGGCGCAGCGCGAGCGCACCATCCAGCAGCTCAAGGACGCCAAGCTCGACATCCTGGTGGCCACCGACGTGGCCGCGCGCGGCCTGGACGTGGAACGCATCAGCCACGTGCTGAACTACGACATCCCCTACGACACCGAAAGCTACGTGCACCGCATCGGCCGTACCGGCCGCGCCGGCCGCAGCGGCGAGGCGATCCTGTTCGTCACCCCGCGCGAGAAGGGCATGCTGCGCGCGATCGAGCGCGCCACCCGCCAGCCGATCGAGGAGATGCAGCTGCCGACGGTGGACGCGGTCAACGACCATCGCGTGTCCAAGTTCATGGACCGCATCAGCGAGACCCTGGAAGGCGGCGAGATCGATTTCTACCGCGATCTGCTGCAGCGCTACGAAGGCGAGAACAACGTGCCGGCGATCGACATTGCCGCGGCGCTGGCCAAGCTGCTGCAGGGCGACACCCCGTTCCTGCTGAGCCCGCCGGTGCGCGGCCCGCGCGAGGAGCGCGCGCCACGCGGCGAGCGTCCCGGCGCCGGCGAGCGCCCGGCCCGGTTCGAGCCGCGCTTCGAGCGTGGCCCGCGCCGCGAGGAAGGCGAGCGCGCGCCGCGCGCGGCGCGCGGCGAAGCCGAGTTCGAGGCCCGTCCGCGCCGCGAGATCGCACCGCGCGGCGAGCCGGAGTTCGGCATGGAGACCTACCGGATCGAGGTCGGCCACGTGCACGGCGTGAAGCCGGCCAACATCGTCGGCGCGATCGCCAACGAGGCCGGGCTGGAAAGCCGCTACATCGGCCGCATCGACATCCACGACGACTATTCCGTGCTCGACCTGCCGGCGGAAATGCCCAGCGACCTGCTGCAGCACCTGAAGAAGGTGTGGGTGTCCGGCCAGCAACTGCAGATGCGGCGGGTCGAGGCCGGCGAGACGCAGGCGCCGGCACGCCCGTTCAAGCCCAAGTTCGGCCAGGGCAAGCCGGGTGGCAAGCCCGGCGGCCGTGCCGGTGGCCCGGGCGGCGCCCGTCCGCCGCGCCGCGACGGCTTCAAGCCCAAGGGCCCGCGCGGGTTCTGAACCCCGCGTCGCGCACACCGACAGCCCCGGCCCCTGCCGGGGCTGTCGCGTTTCGGGGATGCCCACGGCTCAAGCCCGGCCGGGCGTGAGCCGATATCCCCGATGTGCCGGAAGGCCCCGCATCGGGCCGGGGAGCGGGCACGCATGGGCACGAGGGGGCGCGATGCAGGACGGCAACATCGGTATGCGGGGGAGGTTCCGGCCACCGGTCCGTCGTCGGGCTGGCTGACCCGCCGCTTCCTGCTGCTGATCGCAATGGCAGTGGGGCTGGGCGTGCTGTCGGCGCTGATGCTGGAACTGCAGGCCGGCTCCACCGCCTGGATCGCGGGCGAAGGGGCGTGGTCGAAGGGCCAGCAGCACGCGGTGCACGCGCTGTACCGCTATGCGCAGCAGGGCCATGCCGCCGACCTGGCCGCCGCACGCCGTGCGCTGGAGGTGCCGCTGGGCGATCGCGCCGCGCGGCTGGCGCTGGAACAGCCGGTGCCCGACCTGGAGGCGGCCCGGCGCGGCTTCCTGCAGGGAGGCAATGCGCCGGAGAACATCCCGCGGCTGATCTTTTCCTACCGTTTCGGTCGCGAAGGGCCGTTCTTCCGCGATTCGGTGCGGCTGTGGCGCGAGGCCGATGCCGGCATCCTGCAGTTGCAGGACATGGCGGCGGAGCTGGAGGCCGCGCATGCGCGCGCCGGGCTGTCGCCGGCGCAGGTCGCCGGCTACCAGCAGCGGCTGCAGCAGCTGGATGGCGAACTCCGGATGCTGGAGCTGGCCTTCTCGCAATCGCTGCTCGAAGGCGCCGAGGCCGCGCGCATGGCCACGCTGGCGCTCAGCGCGCTGTCGCTGCTGGCGCTGACGCTGGTCGCGGTGCTGCTGATGCGGCGCATCCGCAACCACCTGGCGCTCAACGAAAGCCGCTTCCGCGCCGCGTTCCATCAGGCGGCGGTGGGCATGATGAAACTGTCCCACGACGGCCGCGTGCTGGAGGCCAACCAGGCGCTGGCGACCATCCTGGGCCATCCGCTGCCGGCGCTGCGGCGGCTGTCGCTGTGCGACCTGCTGCATCCGGGGGACCTGTCGCACGATGGCGGGGGCATCGACTGGCCGCGCCAGCTGCAGGCCGGCGAACGCCGCTTCCGGCGGGCCGACGGCAGCACCCTGTGGGGACGCTGGAGCGCTTCGGCGGTACGGGTCGGCGAGAGCCGTCTTGGGGTACTGGCGATCGTGGAGGACGTCTCGCAGGCGCGGGCGCTGGCCGAGGAAGTCGCCCACCAGGCCAGCCACGACGCATTGACCGGATTGATCAACCGTCGCGAGATCGAACAGCGCCTGCAGCAGGCGCTGGTACAAGCGCGCCGGACCGGCACCCGGCATGTGCTGTGCCTGCTGGACCTGGACCATTTCAAGCTGGTCAACGACACCTTCGGCCATGCCGCCGGCGACACCTTCCTGTGCCGGTTCGCGGCCACGGTGCAGGCGCAGCTGCGCGAGGGCGACTGGCTCGGCCGCCACGGCGGCGACGAGTTCCTGCTGCTGTTGCCCGACACCTCGCCGGAACAGGCGCAGCCGGTGCTGGAGCGGATCGGGCGGGCGCTGCGCCAGGGCCAGTTCGGCGATGCGGGAAGCGCTCCCGGCGTCGGCTGCAGCATCGGCGTGGTCGCGATAGATGCCGACGTGCCCGACGTGAACTGGCTGATGCGCGCCGGCGACAGCGCCTGTTATGCCGCCAAGCAGGCCGGACGCAACCGTGTGCACCATTTCGGCGAGGACGGCCGGGCCCTGGAGCAGCGCCGCCGCGAGGGGCTGTGGCTGGACGGCGTGCGCCGCGCCATCGTCGAGGACCGGCTGGTGCTGTTCGCGCAGAAGATCCTGTGCCTGCGCGAGCCGGACGTGCTCTGCTACGAAGTCCTGCTGCGCCTGCGCGGCAACGACGGCCGGCTGAGTTCCCCGGCCGAGTTCATGCCCGCGGTCGAGCGCTACGGGATGGGCATGGCGCTGGACCGGCACGTGCTGGACTGCCTGCTGCGACAGCTGCGCGCGGTGCCGCAGCACGTGGCGCGCCTGCACCTGTGCAACGTCAACCTGTCGGCGCAGTCGATCGCGCAGCCGGAATTCCTGGAATTCGTCGTCGACCGGCTCCGCCACGAGCAGGCGCTGGCGCAACGCATCTGCTTCGAGATCACCGAAACCGCGGCCATCGACAACCTGGCGCAGGCGCGGCGTTTCATCGATGCGGTGCGGGCGCTGGGGTGCCGGATCGCGCTGGACGATTTCGGCAGCGGGCTGTCCTCGCTGGGCTACCTGCGGCAGCTGCCGGCGGACATACTCAAGATCGACGGCGCTTTCGTGTGCGACCTGGACGTGGACGCGATCAGCCATGCCGCGGTGCGCGCCATCGCGGAGATCGGCCGCGCCCTGCGGATGCGGGTGGTGGCCGAGTGGGTGGAACGGCCCGAGTTGATCGGCCAGCTCGACGCGATCGGGATCGACGGATTGCAGGGCTACGCGATCCACCGGCCATGTCCGCTGGCCGAACTGGTCGGGCAGCGGCAGGAAGCGCCGGCAGCGTTGCCGGAGCCGTAGCGGATGCGCAGGGGCCGGTCAGGGTGGTCCGCCGAAGGCGGGCGGGGTTGTTGCGATAATTGTCGCGACAGGGGGCGCCAGGTGCGCCATGAGACAGTGATGCAGCCGATGGCAGGGCAATGGTGAAGGGCGGTGGGGCCGCGATGGCCACGGGGATGCTGTTGCTGCTGGTGTGGCTGTGGTGGCCGGCGTTGGCGTCGGCACGGATGCCGCAGCCGGACCACGACTACCTGCTGGTGGGCGCGGCGACCGACCAGCAGGCACCGCAACGCGGTTGCAGCCCCGAGGTGCTGGCCGGACTGCGGCAACGGATCGAGATCCCGGCGCCGGCCGGCGGCTGGTCCGGTGCGCCGCAGGCGGTGGACGTGTTCAACGTGTTCGCCGGCGAGGTGATGATCGGCCACGGCGAGCGCCGGATCTGCGGCCGCATGCACGATGCGCGCACCCGCGACTCCCGGTTCCGTGCGGGCGTGGGCATGGTGGTGGTGCCGGCGCGCGGCGACCTGGAGCCGATCCAGGTCGCCTGGGCGCAGCCGCTGAAGCCGCGCTGGATCCCGACCGTGCGGCTGGGCGCGCCCAGCCCGCTGCAGCAGGCCGATACCGCGCGCCTGCTGGTGCGCACCGCCTGCATCGCGATCGCCATCGCGCTGGCGCTGTCGGCGCTGATGGGCTTCGCCAGCGCCCGCGACCGCGCGTTCCTGTTCTATGCGGCGGTATGCGGGCTGTTCGTGGTGTGGCAGGCGGTGCTCAGCGGCCTGAGCGGTTATCCCGAGCCGTGGTTGCCGGTGCGCGAGTACGCGGCCTGGTGGCTGGTGGCGCTGTCCTTCTTCAGCATCGCGGTGTTGTTGTCGGTGCTGTGGCGGCTGTGCGGCGGCAACCGGGTGCTGCCCGGATCGTGGCGCTGGGTGCAGCGCCTGGGCTGGCTGCTGATGCTGCTGGGGCTGGTCACGCCGCTGCTGCCGTGGGCGCTGCTGGTGCCGGTGGCGGCGGCGTTGGACACGCTGCTGGCGATCGGCTGCCTTGCCGTGCTGGCGGCCGCCGCCGCGTCGTTGCTGCGCCGCGACTACACCGCGCTGGCCGGGATGGGAGCGGTGGCGCCGTTCCTGCTGATGATCGCGACCGACCTGTGCGGCAGCACGCTGCTGCGCGAATACCGGGTCGAGGCGATCCAGCTGTCGGCGACCTGGTTCCTGATGATGGCCGCCTATGCGCTCAACCAGCGCCTGGGGCAACTGCGTCGCCAGCGCGACGAGATGCAGCGGCTGGCCGATACCGATGCGCTGACCGGCCTGCCGAACCGGCGCGCCGGCCTGCACCGGCTCGGCGCCTGCGTCGGCAGCGCCCGCGGCAGCGGCCAGCCGTTGACCATCGGCTTCCTCGACATCGACCTGTTCAAGCAGATCAACGACCGCCATGGCCACGAAGTCGGCGACCGGGTGCTGGTGGCGGTGGCCGCAGTCCTGGTTGCCGGGGTACGCAACCGCGAGGACGTGATCCGCATGGGCGGCGAGGAGTTCCTGCTGTTGCTGCCGGGCGTCGCCGGCGCGGCGGCGCTGGCGCGGCTGGAGCAGCTGCGGCTGCAGGTGGCGCAGGCGGCCGCCGGCCTCGACCAGCCGGGCCTGGTGGTGACGGCGAGCATCGGCATGGCCGAACTGGACGGCGCCGGCGACGACGTCTCGAGCCTGCTGCGCCGGGCCGACAATGCCATGTACAGCGCCAAGCGCTCCGGCAGGAACCGGGTGTTCGACGCCGGCGGCCGCTCCCTGCCTGCCTGAATGTCGCCGCCGGCGGCCTGTCCGCCACGCGCGCACGGCACGGCGATCGCGGATAATCGCGCGATGACGACCCGACTCAACAAGCACATCGCCGAAACCGGCTTCTGTTCCCGGCGCGAGGCCGACCGCCTGATCGGCGAACGCCGCGTCACCGTCAACGGCATCGCCGCCGGCACCGGCGCGGTGGTGGGCGAGGGCGACGAGGTGCTGGTCGACGGCCAGCCGCTGCGCGCGCGCGCGGCGAAGAAGGGCGGCAGCCGCCGCCATGTCTACATCGCCCTCAACAAGCCGGTGGGCATCACCTGCACCACCGAGAGCTCGGTGAAGGGCAACATCGTCGAGTTCGTCGGCCACGAGCAGCGCATCTTCCCGATCGGGCGGCTGGACAAGGATTCCGAAGGGCTGATCCTGATGACCAGCAACGGCGACATCGTCAACCAGATCCTGCGCGCCGAGAACGGCCACCAGAAGGAGTACCTGGTGGCGGTGAACAAGCCGGTCACCGACGAATTCCTGCGCGGCATGGCCCGCGGCGTGCGCATCCACGACCAGACCACGCTGCCGTGCCGCACCGCGAAGATCGCCAAGTTCGGTTTCCGCATCGTGCTGCAGCAGGGCCTGAACCGGCAGATCCGGCTGATGGCCGCCGCCTTCGGCTACCGCGTCACCCAGCTGCGCCGCGTGCGCATCGACAACATCAAGCTGGGCGCGCTCAAGCCCGGGCAGTGGCGCAACCTCACCGAACAGGAACTGCGCGGCCTGCTGCCGCAGCACCAGGACTGGTAAGCCCGGCCCGCACATCGCCCTGCGGCATGGCTGCCCGCAGGGTGGCCGCTGTGCGACCCGGCCAGTCCGGCATCGCCCCGACCTGCGAAGAACCCGGTGCTGCCGGCCTGGCGCCGGCCGCCGCGCCGGTCAGTCGGCGATGTTGCGGGCCTCGGCGGTGCCGAGGATCTCCGGGTGTTGCAGCGGCTTGCGGCGGTTGAGCAGCGGGTGCAGGAACACCGCGCCGATGATGATCGCCACGCCCAGGTAGAACAGCGGCGTCAGTTCGCGCTGTTCGCTCAGCAGCAGCATCGCCAGCACGATGGCGTAGACCGGCTCCAGGTTGGTCACCAACTGCACGGTGTAGGCGCTGAGGTGGCGCAGCGCCACCAGCGCCAGCGCGAACGGCAGCAGCGTGCACAGGCCCGCCAGGACGACCAGCAGCACGCCGTCGTGCAGGTCGGGCAATACCCACAGGTCGCTGGCCAGCGCCGGCAGCAGGAACGGCAGCGCCGGCGCCAGCAGGGTCAGGGTGAGGGTGCCGGCGCCCAGCTCCAGTGCGGTCACGGTCAGCGGGTCGGCGTGCGCGACCAGCCGCTTGTTGAACGAGCCGAACACCGCCACCAGCAGCGCCGACAGCGCGCCGATGGCCACGCCCAGGCGCATCCCGTCCGGTACCCCGCCGACCACCAGCGCCACGCCCGGCAGCACCGCCAGGCCGAACGCCAGTTCGCGCAGCTGGAACGGCCGCTTGGCCACCCACGGCTCGATGATGGCGGTGAACACCGGCGCCAGCGCGATGCAGGTGGCCGCCACCGAGGCGTTGGCCAGCTTCACCGCGCCGTAGAAGGTGAGCCAGTGCAGCGCGACCAGCGCGCCGATGCCGCAGTAGGCCAGCGCCAGCTTCGGGGTGAGCGCGGACAGCCCGCGCCATACCCGCGGGATCAGCGCCAGCATCGCCACCACCAGCAGCATGCGCCACCACACCAGTGGCAGCGCCGGCAGGGTGATGAGCTTGCCGAGGATGGCGGTGACGCCCCACAGCAGGACGCAGAAATGGATTTGCAGCAGCGCTTTGCGGGTGTCGGTCATCGGCATCGGCGCATTATCGCCGTTCGCGGCGCTTCAGTGGCGTGGCGCGAGCCAACCGCGCCAGCCCAGCCAGGCCACGGCGAGCACGCTGCCGAGCGTGGCCAGCGCCATGTCCTTGTGCGCGTCCCAGACATCGCCCTGGGTGCCGAGGTAGGCCTGGCCCAGGTCGCCGCCGAACAGTTCGGCGGCGATCCATTCGAACAGCTCGAACAGCATCGAGTGCGACATGATGAAGGTCACCGGCAGCAGGTAGCGCCAGAACCCGCGCGGCGGCGACACCCGGTCCAGCAGTTCGACGCTGGCCGGCAGGACCAGCACGCCGTAGAGGAAGTGCACCGCGCGGTCGAACTGGTTGCGCTCGAAGCCCAGCAGCGCGTCGGGCGAGAACCCCAGCCAGCGCCGGCACGCGGCGTCGTACGGGACTTCGGCGTAGGTGTAGTGGGCGCCGATCTCGTGCAGCAGCAGGAATGCGAACAGCGCCGCGTAGCTGAGCCGGGTGAACGGCGCCTGCCGCCAGCCCAGGTACAGCACCGGCAGCGCGACCAGCACCAGCACGTTCTCCAGCGCCCAGTCCTGGCGGTTCAGCGGCGCGACGGCCAGCGCCGCCCACGCCAGCAGGAACAGCGCCAGCAGCACCGCGGCGAAGCGGCCGGATGCGGGCGTGCGTACCGGGCGGGAAGGGGACATGGCGGCATCATCGCAGCGCACGGGCGCCGCGGCGAGCGGCTCAGCGTTGCAGCAGGCGCTGCAGCTGCATGGCCGCCGCCGGGTTGCGGTGCTTGGCCGCGCCGATGAAGTAGGCGAACACCTCGCGCGGCGGGGCGGCGGAGCGGGGCGGCTCGATGTGCGGCAGCGCGGCCGGGTCTTCGCCGCGGCGCCAGGCGCTCAGCCGCCCGGCCCATTGCGCCAGCGCGTCGGCGGGGTAGCCGGTGTCGATCTCCGGCTGGCTGCGCATCAGCCGGGCGTAGGCGAAATCGGCGGTGAGGTCGGCGCAGGAGGGGTAGTGCGTGGAGTCGGTGAACACCAGCGCCACGCCATGCTGGCGCAGCAGCGCCAGCGATGCCGGGTCGAGGAAGCCCGGATCGCGGATCTCCACCGCGTGCCGCAGCCGGCGTCCGCCGGCCTGGCGCGGCAGCCGCTGCAGGAACGCGGCGAAGTCGTCGCGCTGCATCGCATAGCCTTCGGCGAACTGCCAGACCAGCGGGCCGAGGCGGTCGCCGAGCTCGGCGATGCCGCCGACGAAGTCGTCGACCTGCGCGCCGGTGGCGGCCAGCCGGCGCGCGCCGGTGATGCGCTTGGGGGCCTTGGCCGAGAACACGAAGCCCGGCGGCGTCTGCTCGCGCCATTTCGCGTAGACCGCCGGCTTCTGCGTGCCGTAGTAGGTGCCGTTGATCTCGATGGCGGTCAGCTGGCGGCTGGCGTATTCGAGCTCGCGCCGCTGCACCAGCCCGACCGGGTAGAACATGCCGCCGCGCCAGGGCGCGTAGGTCCAGCCGCCGATGCCGATGTGGATGCCCGCGGCGGCGGGCGCGGCAGGCGCGGTGGCGAACAGGTCGGTCATGGTGAGGGTCGCGGCGGCGGGACGGGCATTGTGCCTGCCGCCGCGGCACGCGCGCGACCGCTCAGGCCGGCTGCCACGGGTCGTAGCTGCCGAACCACCACAGATGGCCTTCCGGGTCGCGGCAGGCATAGCCGCGGCCGCCGTAGTCCTGGCTGCCGATGTCGATCACGATCTTGGCGCCGGCGGCCTTGGCCTGCGCGTAGTGCGCATCGGCATCGGCGACGATCACGCAGGCGCTCTGGGTTTCGCGCCCGCCGATCTCGTCGGGCTGCACGATGTGGCCGCTCCATTCGCTGTCGGTCGCGACCGAGCCGAGCATGACCATGCCGTTGCCGAAGCTCAGTTGCGCATGGTGGACGATGTCGCCGTCCTGGTAGACGGCATGGCGCTCGAAGCCGAAGGCGCGGCACAGCCAGTCGATGGCGGCCGGGGCGTCGCGGTAGCGCAGGCAGGGGATGACGGTGCAGGTGGTGTCGGCTGGCCGGGACATGACGGGCTCCTGGGCGGACGGGTCGGACGAGGTTGGCCGCCGTCGCGTTACCATCGTGCGAATGCAGGCGGGACGTGGCCGACGCCCCGCACGAACCGGAGAAACGGATTGAACAAGACGTGGTTGGGAAGCGCGCTGCTGCTGGCATGCGCACCGTTGGCGGCGGCCGAAGCGCCGGCCGGATTGCAGCAGCTCGATGCCACCGTCGAGCGGGTGCGCGAACAGTTCGACGTGCCCGGCGTGGCGGTCGCCATCGTCAAGGACGGCGAAGTGGTGCTGGAGCGCGGCTGGGGCGTGCGCGAGATCGGCAAGCCCGATCCGGTGCAGGCCGATACGCTGTTCGCCATCGCCTCCAACACCAAGGCCTTCACCGCCACCGCGCTGAACCTGCTGGCCGAGGACGGCAAGCTGAAGATGGACGACCGGGTGATCGAGCACCTGCCGTCGTTCCGCATGTCCGACCCCTACGTCACCGGCGAGATGCGCATCCGCGACCTGCTCTCGCACCGCAGCGGCCTGAGCCTGGGCGCCGGCGACCTGCTGTTCTGGCCCGCCACCGGCTACAGCAACGCCGAGGTGGTGCAACGGCTGGCGCAGGTGCCGCTCAAGGGCGGCTTCCGCGACCGCTACGCCTACGACAACATCCTCTACGCCGTGGCCCAGCAGGTGATCGAGAACGTTTCCGGGCAGTCGTTCGCCGAGTTCCTGCAGCAGCGCATCTTCGACACGGTCGGCATGGCCGGCACCCGCTACAACGCCGACCATCTCAGGCCCGGCGACAAGGCCGCGGTCGGCCACGCCAGGTACGACTTCAGCGAGCTGCGCACCGTCGCGCCGCTGACCTGGTCCAACAACGCCGGCGCCGGCGGCCTCTATTCCAGCGTGCACGACATGGCCAGGTGGATGAACGTGCAGCTGGCCGGCGGCAAGCTCGTCGACGGCACGCCGCTGTTCGCCGAAAAGACCCAGCAGCAGATGTGGCAGGTCATCACCCCGCAGGTGGTGCCCAAGCCATCGGTGCCCGAGCTGGAAGCGGCCCGGCCCAACTTCGCCGGCTACGGCGAGGGCTGGAGCCTGAGCGACTACCGCGGGCAGAAACTGGTCTGGCACACCGGCGGTTGGCCGGGGCAGGTGTCGCGGCTGACGCTGGTGCCGGGCAAGAACCTGGGCGTGGTGGTGCTGACCAATCAGGAAGTGGGGGCCGCGTTCAACGCCATCACCCTGAGCGTGCTCGACGCCTACCTGGACGCGCCGCAGACCGACTGGGTGGCCGCCTACGCCGCCGCCGTGGCCAAGGCGCAGCAGAACGCCGACGAGGGCTGGCAGAAGCACGTGGCCGCGCGCAATGCCCGGACGAAGCCGTCGTTGCCGCCATCCGGCTATGCCGGCGGCTACCGCGATGCGTGGTATGGCGACGTGTTCGTCGAGCAGCAGGGCAAGACGCTGCGGCTGCGCTTCGGCCAGACCGCGCAGCTGCTCGGCACGCTGGAACACTGGCAGCACGACACCTTCATCGTCCGCTGGGACGACCGCTCGCTCAACGCCGACGCCTTCGTCAACTTCAGCCTAGACCCCGACGGCAAGGTGCGCGAGGTGCGCATGCAGGCGATCTCCTCGCTGACCGACTTCAGCTTCGATTTCCAGGACCTGTTGCTGCGCCCGGTCGCCGATACCCGATGATCCAAGTGCCCTGATGTAGGAGCGACGTCAGTCGCGACCGCTTTTCGAAGATTGGCCCACCGCAGAGCGGTCGCGACTGACGTCGCTCCTACAGGGCAGGTATCCCGCACCATCGAATCGCTCCCCAAGGCGACGAGTGAATACGGCCGACAGGCCGCGATGGGACAATCGCGGCCTGTCCTGCTTGTGGTGGTCCCCGATGTTCCGCTGGTTCGAATCGCTGGTGCCGATCTTCCCGCCCGCCGACGCGCGCACGCCGCCGCACGGCGTGGTGCGCTTCTACCTGCACTATCTGTGGCCGGTCTGGCCGGTGCTGCTGGCCACGCTGTTCGCCGGGCTGCTGCTGGCGCTGGTGGAGGTGGCGATGTTCGGCTTCCTCGGCCGCATCGTCGACCTGGTGGCCGGGCAGCCGGACGCCGGCTTCTTCCGCCGCCATGCCGACGAGCTGCTGTGGATGGCCGGCATCACCCTGCTCGCGCGGCCGCTGCTGGTGGCGCTGCACAACCTGCTGGTCAACCAGGCCATCGTGCCGGGGCTGAGCAACCGCTCGCGCTGGCTGATGCACAACCACGTGGTGCGGCAGAGCCTGTCGTTCTTCCAGAACGACTTCGCCGGCCGCATCGCCAACCGGGTGATGCAGACCGGCACCTCGCTGCGCGAGTCGGCGGTGCAGATGGTCGATGCGCTCTGGTACATCGTGGTCTACACCGGCAGCGCGCTGTGGCTGTTCGCGCAGGCCGACGCGCGGCTGATGCTGCCGCTGGTCGCGTGGCTGCTGGCCTACCTGGCGATCATGCTGTTCTTCGTGCCGCGCATGAAGCAGCGCGCATGGATCGCATCGGAGGCGCGCTCCAAGGCGATGGGGCGCATCGTCGACGGCTACACCAACATCGCCACGCTCAAGCTGTTCGCCCACGCCGGCCGCGAGCAGGCCTACGTGGCCGACGCGATCCGGGAACTGGCGGTCAAGCATCGCCGCCAGACCCGCATCACCACCGGCATGGACCTGACCATCGCCATCGTCAACGGCTTCCTGATCGTCGGCACCTGCGGGCTGGCGCTGTGGCTGTGGAGCCGCGGCAGCATCAGCGTCGGCGCGATCACCCTGGCCACCGGGCTGGTGATCCGCATCCACAACATGTCCGGCTGGATCATGTGGACGGTCAACGGCATCTTCGAGGACATCGGCACCGTGCAGGACGGCATGGAGACCATCGCCCGGCCGCTGACCGTGCAGGACCGGCCCGATGCGGTGCCGCTGCGGGTGAGCGAGGGCGGGGTGCGCTTCGAGGACATCCATTTCCACTACGGCAAGCGCGGCGGGGTGATGGCCGGGCTGGACCTGGTGGTGCGGCCGGGCGAGAAGATCGGCCTGGTCGGCCCCTCCGGCGCCGGCAAGTCCACCTTGGTCAACGTGCTGCTGCGGCTGTACGACCTGGAGAGCGGGCGCATCCTGGTCGACGGCCAGGACATCGCCGCGGTGACCCAGGAAAGCCTGCGCCGGCAGATCGGCGTGGTCACCCAGGACACCTCGCTGCTGCACCGCTCGATCCGCGACAACCTGCTGTACGGCCGCCCCGATGCCACCGGGGAACAGCTGCGCGCCGCCGTGGCCAAGGCCCGCGCCGACGGCTTCATCGACCACCTGCGCGACGGCGAGGGCCGCAGCGGCTACGACGCGCACGTGGGCGAGCGCGGGGTGAAGCTGTCGGGCGGCCAGCGCCAGCGCATCGCCATCGCCCGCGTGCTGCTCAAGGACGCGCCGATCCTGCTGCTGGACGAGGCCACTTCGGCGCTGGATTCGGAAGTGGAAGCGGCGATCCAGGAAAGCCTGGACGAGCTGATGGCCGGCAAGACCGTCATCGCCATCGCCCACCGCCTGTCCACCATCGCGCGCATGGACCGGCTGGTGGTGATGGACCAGGGCCGCATCGTCGAGAGCGGCAGCCATGCCGAACTGGTGGCCGCCGGCGGCCTGTACGCGCGCCTGTGGGCACGGCAGACCGGCGGTTTCGTGGCGGCCGATGCCTGAGGCGCGTGCCGGTGGAGGAATGGAAGGTCAGCCGTCGCCGCGCCCGCGCCCGATGGCGCCCAGGTGGGTGAAGCCGAAACCCCGCGGGTACTTGAGACCGTAGCCCAGCGCACGGTCGAACCCGATGTGCGCCGCCCATACGAGGCCGACGGCGGTCGCGAGCGGCAACGCCAGCAAGGCGCCGGTGCACAGCAACGCCAGCGCGCCGATGTAGGAGTGCGCCGCGTTGTAGAACGCCGCGCCCACGCGCGGGCCGGCCAGGTAGCCGGCAAACGACAGGTCCGGCGCCAGGAAGAGCAGGGCGAACAGCGGCCAGCCGCTTCCGGCCGCCGGATACGCCAGCAGGCAGGCGACAAGGACGCAGAGTCCCTCGAGCCGCAGGACGGTTCTTGCCCCGCCGGATACCGCTCCGCTCATGGGGTTCTCCCTGTGCGGGGAATGGGGTGGGGCATGCCGGCAATCACCATGACTTCCACCACGATCTTCGTGGCGCCGTCGGGGCGTTCTCCTGGATTCGGGGAGGCGTCCGTGGCTCGCGCTCTTCCTCCGGGAACATCGTCCAGTCGGTGTCGTGCAGTTCCGCAACGAAGCCGGTCAGGAACTCATCGAACGAGTCGGCAACAAGGACCTTCTGGTCCTCATCCCTGCCGAAGGCGATGACTTGCGCCGTGGTGCCCTTGGTATCCGGGTCGTAGTCCAGGCCGATGTGATTTCCACCGTAATCGTGGGTCAGGGGAATCCAGCGGGGATTGGTGTACATCGGCTTGATGACGCCCTCCGGTTTCGATGACATGAACTCCGCGCAATCGGCATTCATGTCGGCCTCGTCGATCGCTCGCCATGAGTCCCATCTCGCACGGATTCCATGGGTGGAGAGGAGCTGGCTGCCCTGGTAGATCCCTACCCGGGCCTTGTCCGACTGGCCGTTGTGCTCCGACAGGAACGCCTTGAGTCCAGGCGGCAATTCGATGCCCAGATGCAGCTCCAGGTCCGAGATTTCTGCCGGAGTGGCCCCAGGGTTAAGCATGCAGGCTGCCAGGAGACGTTCCTGTTCCAGGGCGTCGACGATTTTTTCCCAGGCGCTAGTCACGATCCGTCACCCTTGTTTCCTTTTGTCTTGATGATCGAGTCCATGATGCGACAGGCCGGCGCTCGAGCCCGGTCGCGTCATGGAGCGGTGCCATGCTGAGCGAGTCGTCAGGCCGCCGGTCGGGAAGCCGACTCCGCGGCATCGAAGCTCGCGGTTTCGTGGAATGCCCTGGCCATGCGTAGCGCAAGATCAAGGTTCGCCAGATTGCTTTCCGTGCAGAAGTAACCCTGGTCGCTTTGCCAGAGCCTGGCCTCGGCGTTGCTGCCCTGCGGATTCCGGTATTGCCAGGAACCGGCGTTCTGGAACAGGGCAAAGCGCCCGTTGCCGCCGATTACGTGGAAGCTGTCGTCGTCCTCGAAGGCTTCCGCGCCGGATCCGCATTCCAGCGCGCTCTGCACCACGATCGGGAAGCAGTGGTCGTCCATGCGCATGATCGCCTCCTCGACCTGCTTCCAGGATGGGGTGGCGACCACTTCCGAGTCCCAGGGTCTCCCATCCCGGCAGTAGCGGATGGACACCAGGGTCCTGATCGGCGATGTCATGCGTATTTCCGGGAGGTCTGGTGATCGGATCGAGCCGCAGCGCGAAGCGCTGTCGGCCCGAATGGGGTGTCGAGCGGCGGCGTCCGACGGGGATGCCCGCCGTGGCTGCCGATGCCGCGCGCTCAATCCGGCGCGGGGGCATCATGCGCCAACTTGAACAATGCCAGGCGGGCGGACGAAACGCCGTTGTCTCCATTCGCGAGGATATCCGAGAAGGTCACGAGGATCGTTCCGTCCGGGAAGCGGTGCGCGGAAGGCGCGAACGGGTTGAACTCGTCCCTTGCGGTCAGGCGTTCTTCCACCCCCAGGCTGCCGTCCGGCATCACGGCGCGCCGGTACAGATCGAACCCGACCTGGAACCTGGCCCCAGGTCCCTTGCGCGAGGGATACACGTAATAGACATCCACTCCGCCATCCAGTCTCGCCAGTGCATAGGCATCATGGACATCCGGCTTGCCGGGCGGAGCGGGCCAGGACAGGGCGGCAGGCGGCGACCACCGGGAGCAATCGGGACTGACGCTGAAGTAGGTCGCCATGTATCCGCCGTCCGGCGGTCTCTGGTAGCTGAAGAAGCACCCGTTGTCGGCCATCGGCACGACGCGCGGATAGGCCACGCCGAACGGGGCAAGGGGCAGCGGCGCGCCCTGCGCCTGTCCATCCGCCAGACGAAGCCAATAGGGTCTGGAGCGCTCACCCCTGAATGTCAGGAACAGGTCCGGGCCGGTGTCCACCCAGCGCGGCCACTGGGTCAGCCGGCGAAGGCCCGGGACATCGGCCAACCCTTCCGGAGGAGAGAAAGAGCCGTCGCCGGCCAGCCGCGATCGCCACAGCGTGGCGTTCCCGAGGTCGGCGTCGCCGCTGGCGAAATACAACCAGGTGCTGCCTGGCGTGGTGACGAACGATGGAGCGTCCTCGACCTCGCCCCCGAAGGCCAGCTCGTCGGCGCCCGAAATGGCGTTCCCGTCCGTGGAGGTCACCACCCGCAGGCCGGACGAATCCATGTCGCCCCGTTCGTATCGGGAATGGACCAGCACGAAACCGCCGTCCGGCAGCGTCGTCAACGTTGGTTGCCTGTCGACACCACTGCCTTCGGCGAAAGAGAGGACGTCGGCCCTGCCGGCGGGAAGATCCCGGATGGCGGGCTGCAATCGACCCGTGGTCTCCGCGTTGTCCGCTCGGGCGGAAGACAGCAGCGAGCAAAGGCAGGCCATCCCGGCTGCCAGGAGGCGTGATCTCATCGATGCGGAAGTGCGATGCATGTGCGCCCTTGAACCCGGTCCGGGGCCGGGGTTGTCTGATGCCCGGGTCAAGCCGCGCCGCGTGGCGGCATCGGCTTGGATGGTTTGTCGGTTCCTGCCTGCGGCTGTCCGGAGACCGCGCTTTCGATCCATTCGATGTAGTGGCTCAGGCGGACATTGCAGGTGAGTTGGCCGTAGAGCCCGGGTCGGACGGTCCTGACGTCGCCGTGGATGAATCCCCAGGCGGCCAGTCCGGCCAGTGTCCATTGGTCATCGACCCGGATGAGCGCAGGGCCGCCGCTGTCTCCGCTCCCCGTCTTGCCTTCGAGGGGCAGGGCCGATGCCGGCTCGTCGAACACGTAGCAGAACCAGCGGTCATGCGCGCTGGTGATCGTGTTGAACGCGCGGCGAAGCTCCGTGCGGTTGGGGCCCGCGGGGTCGTGCCCGCTCGCTCCCGTTCCCGTAGCGCCTTTCCCCATGATCTGGACGACCTGGCCGAGCTCGTCGCCGTCCTTGTGGATTGCGGCAGGGACGACATCCGTCACCGGCTGCGTCAACCTGACCAGTGCAATGTCGTCGGACGAGGCCATCTGCACCACCGCCAGTATCCACTCGCCGGTGGACAGGGCCTGATCTATCAGCGCCTGTGGCGGCCTCGTGTACC
Source organism: Xanthomonas chitinilytica (assembly GCF_026107455.2). Lineage (GTDB taxonomy): Bacteria > Pseudomonadota > Gammaproteobacteria > Xanthomonadales > Xanthomonadaceae > Stenotrophomonas > Stenotrophomonas chitinilytica. Next base: position 310,304 of record NZ_JAPCHY010000004.1, read on the forward strand.
CGGGATGCACGACGACGCGCTCGACGTCCCTGGGTATTCCGCCGATGACGACCTGCTCGAGCTCGGAATGCCACGGGATCACATGGGCGGCAGTGATCACCCACTGCGGAGAAACCAGTACGCCATGCCCCTCGCCGGGCATGTCGACGAGGGCGGGGAACTCGGATGCCGGAATCCGGTACTTCGAGTCGTCGACGTCGTCGCGAATGACGATGGCGCTGGCGGTCGGTGATGCCGCAAGGAGCATGAGCAGCAAAAATCGGGTCACATGTGATTCCTCAAGGGGCTGACGCCTGAATTAAGTCACGCCGCGAAGCAGCGTCGACTTGAATGAATTGTTAGGCGTATTGTCGTGTCCCATAAGTGGCCAGCATATGTGATTCAAAAAGTTGAGGGCCAGTCACCTCCCAGTATGAGGAGTCGACGGCCAACAACTCAAACACGGGTTCGCCGTCGGACAGGCCTATAAAGTGGCCGTCGATTGTTTGATAAATGCCATGGTATAGAAGGCGGAAAGTGCTATCGGGCAACGAAAAGCCGGATAGGGAAAGCTGCTCTATCTCGTCAGCTCTGTCTCCCAGGCACTGCTCGATTTTAATAAGCCAAGTGTCCGGTCGGGCGAAACTGTCGATGTGTGGGAGAAATGCAGGTATGTCAAACAGCTCGCCGTTGCTGCCATGCTGCGGGATAGTGACCATGCGCACCTAGCGTCTGAATTAAAACGATGGAAGAGGATGCTTCCACGGTTGCCCTGCTCTTGATTGGATCGCCTAATGGCAACATGAGCCGGAGTATCGTGCTTCTCGCGCTGCATGTGAAGGCGTGAATGTGCTCGCCGGATTAATTGCTTGGGCACAAAAGCGCCAGGGCAGGTGTCCAGTGAAACACTGCAACGAAGCGGTCATAACGGTTGGTACCCGCAAATTCGCGGCCTGAGCGCCACAACGACAAAGGCCCGGAAATTCCGGGCCTTTGTCATACCCAACGATCGAAGCGGCGGGTTATTCGATCGGCTGATCCAGCATCAGCTGCCGCGCGAAGCGCACCGGCGGGGCGCCATAGGAGAGCATCCGGTCGTGGTAGGCCTTGAGGTCGAAGTCCGCACCCTGCTTTTCCTGCACCGCCTTGCGGGTGTCGAAGTGCTCCTGCGCGCCGACGAAGTAGGTCGGCAGCTGGGCCGAGGTGAGCTGGGCGCGTACCCATTTGCCGGCGGCTTCGCTTTCCTGCTGGAAGGCGTCGTGGGTCATCAGGTGCATGGCCTGCTCGCGGGTCCAGTTGTCCACGTGCACGCCCTGGTCGAGGATGGCGTTGGCGATGGTGCGCAGGTAGAACTTGAGCTGCACCAGGTGGAACAGCGGGTCGCTGTCCAGGTAGCCCTGCTCCTGCATCATCCGTTCGGTATAGACGGCCCAGCCTTCGGCGAACAGGCCCGAGCGCAGCACCGCGCGCAGGGTGGAGGGGAACTTGCCCGAGTGCCAGCCTTCCAGGTAATGGCCCGGGGTGCCCTCGTGGATGGACAGCAGGTGGATCATGCGGCTGTTGTATTCGCGCAGGAACGAATCGACCTGCTTGTCGTCCCAGTCGTCGGGAATCGGCGAGACCGCGTAGAAGGTCTTGAGGTTCTTGTCGAGCGGGCCGGGCGAGTCGCAGTAGGCCACGGCCACGCCGCGCTGGAACTCGGGCATCAGGATGATGTCCACCGGCGCGTCGGGCAGGGTCATCAGGTCGTGCTTGCGCACGAACTCGGTGGAATGGTCGAGCGCGGCCTTGGCGTCGTCGACCACCTTGTCGCGTGCGGGCTTGTCGGCATAGGCCAGTTCCAGCGCGGCCTCGATGGCCTTCTGCTGTTGCTCGTCGCTCGGGTTGGCCGGCAGCGCCGGGGCGCCGGGCCGGTCCTTCAGCACCTCCTGGGCGATGCCGTACATGTCCTGGCGCACGCGCTCGAGTTCGGCGCGGGCGCGCTCGCCGATCTCCTGCCGCGACAGCGAGGAGTTGAGCGAGAACGTCAGCTTCTGGTCGTAGCGCTCGGCGCCGATGCGGAACTCGCCCCTGGCGTTGGGCACCAGGGTCTTGTCCAGCCAGTCCTGTTGCTCGGCCACGGCGGTCTTGAGGCCGTCGATGGCGGCCTGCAGGCGCTGCTGCTCGTCCTGCGGCAGTTCGCCGATGTGCGGCACGATGAAGGCGTCGACCAGGCTGAGGATGCCCTTGTTCTGCTTGGCCACGGTCTCGGCGTGGATCTTCGGCACCCGGTCCGGGTCGAGGTTGCTGCGTGCGGCCTTGAAGATCCCCGGGATCTTCTCGATGCGCGCGGTGGCCGATTTCAGGCGCTCGGGCAGCGGCGCGAACTCGCGCGCCATCAGGCCGTAGATGGCGCTGCCGGCCAGGCCGTTGTAGACCTGCGGGTCCCACTTCCATGCCTGCAGGGTTTCGTTGTTCCAGATGTCCGATTGCAGCTGGTTGCGCAGGATCGCGGCATCGACCTGGTTCTCGCGCGAGAGCTGGGCGACGTCGATCCGGTCCAGCTCGGCCAGCAGGGCCTTGCCGGCTTCCAGGCTCTTCTGCTGGCCGGCGGCGGAGACGTCGTCGATCTCGCTGTCGTAGCGGTGTTCGCCGATCTGGGTGGCGCTGACCGGCGACAGCTGCATCCAGGTGTCCAGCGCCTTCTGCGACAGCTCGGCGAAGCGGGCGTCGGCCTGGCTCTGGCCGGCCTCGGCGGCGGTCGGCGTGGTGGCGGTGGGGGCCTGGCCGTTCTGGCAGCCGGCCAGGGCGGCGAGCAGGGCGGCGGCAAGCAGGTGCTGGCGCATCGTTGGATCCTGGAGGAGGGCGGAAAGTCCCAGCATAGGTCGCGCCCGGAGTGCGCGCACCTGCCGTTGGTTGGCTTACCCTGCACCGGTATTTTCACGAGGGAGCAGGAGACATGAACTATCAGGGAAGCTGTCATTGCGGGCGCATCGCCTTCCGCGTGGACGCCGGCGACGGCATCGGCGAGGTGTTCGACTGCAACTGCTCGATGTGCCGCCGCCGCGGCGGGCTGCTGTGGTTCGCGCCGCATTCGGTGCTGAAGCTGGATACGGCCGAGTCCGACATGGCGACCTACCGCTTCAACAAGCAGCACATCGACCACCATCACTGTCCAACATGCGGCATCGCGCCGTTCAGCGAGGGCACCCATCCGGCGAACGGCCAGCGCATGGTCGCGGTCAACGTCCGCTGCCTGCCGGACCTGGACCTGGGCACGCTGAAGATCACCGCCATCGACGGGGCCAGCCTGTGATGCGGGTGCTCCATGTGCGGTGGGCGGGGGTGCTGGCTTTGGCGTTGCTGGCCGGTTGCGCGCAGCAGTCCCGCGAATGGGCGGCGGCGGCCGATGCGGGCGGGGCGGTGTCCTCGCCGGAAGGCGCGTTCCTGGCCTATGAGCATACGGTGCAGCTGCGACTGCCCGGGGCGCAGATCGCGCCGCGGCTGAAGGCGATCACGGAGGCGTGCCAGGGCAGCCGGTTCGGCGACTGCGCGGTGCTGCAGGTGTCGCAGAGCGGCGGCGGGACGCCGTCGGGCACGATCAAGGTGCGGATCGCGCCGCAGGGCGTGGAGCCGATCATCGCGCTGGCCGGCGAACAGGGCGAGATCACCGCGCGCGACACCGAGGCCGAGGACCTGGCCCAGCAGGTGGCCGACACCCGCCTGACCCAGGAGCGCTTGAAGAACGAGCACGAGCGCCTGCTGCAGTACCAGCAGCGCAAGGACCTGTCGGTGGCCGACCTGCTGACGATCTCCGCCCGGCTGGCCGAGATCGAGGCCGGGCTGGAGCAGGCCAACCGCGATGCCGCGCAGCAGCGCCGCCGCATCGATACGCAACTGGTGACGATGCGGCTGGACTCGACCAGCAGCCAGCGCAACCGCAGCGAGATCGGCCGCGCGTTCTCCGAGTTCGGCAGCATCTTCGCCACCAGCCTGGCGTTCCTGATCCGCATCTTCGCCGGCCTGCTGCCGGCCGCGATCGTGGGTGGCGCGGTGCTGTGGGGCGCGCTCAAGCTGTGGCGCCGACGGCGTGCGCGCAGGGCGGCCGGCGGCTGAGCCTGCCGGGGGAGCCGCGTCGTCGCCGTGCCGGCGATGGCGCGGCTCAGCCTTCGTCGTGCTCGTATTCGACGAACACGTCCAGCTCCCGTGCCAACGTTTCCACCGCCTGGCGCACCTTCTGCGCGGTGGCGGCGTTGCCGACCTCCACTTCCAGTTCGTGGATGCCGGGGCCTTCGTCGTCGGACAGCCCGGCCGAGCTGGAGTCCTCGTCGTCCATGTGCATCATCAGGTCGTCGGTTTCCTCGACGTGCTCGATGCCGTCCAGGCTCTGCAGCAGGTTGCCGATGGCGCGGGCATCGTCCTCGCTGCCGGTGATGCGGATACGCAGGATGGGCATGGGGGCGGACCTTCCGGTTCGGGAAGGCCAGCCTAGGCGGGGCTCGGGAAAGGCCAGGTGAAGCGCGGCGCGCCTCAGCGGCTGGCCTGGCCGATGCCGGCGGGCATCGTTGCCGCGGCCCGCTCGAGCAGCTGCGTCGCCGCGGTGGCGAGCATCGCCGGTGCGATGTAGCGGTGGTGGAGCGGATCGACCACCGCCATGTAGCAGCGGCCGAAGCCGTTGCGGCAGGCCACGCGGGTGGAAAGCGAGATCTCCAGCCATTCCCCGTCCTGACGCACTTCGACGCAGGAGCGGAAACGCAGGTGGCGGTCGTCGGCGCCGAGCACGACCTGCGCCCGCTGCGGTTCGATCCGCTGGTCGATCACCGGGAAGCGGTTGGCGAAGCGCTGCGTGGGCGACTCGGCGAGCAGCGAGGACACCGGGCAGCCCAGTCGCGAGGTACGCAATCCCAATGGCGCGACCAGCAGGTTGCGCAGCCGCATCAGCCCGGTGACCGTGGCCGCCGGCTGCTCGACGAAGGCCTGCAGCAGTTCGGCGAGCAGCGCCGCCGGTGCACGGTGGCCGAACTGCCATGGGTCCAGGCGCAGCCGTACCGTGTCCTGGTAGTGGTGGCGGTCCTGCAACTGGTCGTGCAGCAGCGAGCCCGGTGGCAGCGTGCGCGAGGCCTGCGGCCGCAGTCGCGGATGCGAGGCGGCGTTGGCCGCCGACGTCGAGGATCGCGCGCAACCCTGGCGCAGGCGGCCGCTGCAACGCCGCAGGCGTGCCCGCAACCGCTGCCGCCAGTGCCCGGGTCCGAAGGACAGCACGGTGGTGGGCACCTGCACGCCGGCCGCGGTGCCGGATCGCAGCAACGCCTGCACCGGTTCGGGCAGCAGTTCGGTCAGGTCGGCCAGGGTCGCCTCGCCGGCCAGCACCTGGCGGTGCAGTTCCGCCGGCAGCGGGCCGCCCGCTTCGTCGGGATGGCAGGACAGCGCGAAGAACGCCGGATGGCGCTCGTCCAGCGGCAGGAACTGGTGCCAGGTGCCGCCGCCGAAGCGCACCGAGAACAGGCTGTCGGCCGGGACTTCGACCTGATGCAGCGCCTGCACGAACGCCTGCGGATCAGCTTCGACCTGCGCCGGCGATGCGGTGGAGAAGCGCAGCCGCGCGCCGCTGCTGCCGGCGATGGCGGTGAACATGCGGTTGCCGGCGTGGCGATGGAACGGATGTCCCTGCGGGCCGACCGCGAACGAGAACAGCGAGGCCGGATCGCCGTGGCCGAAGTCGGGCGCCGACAGCAGTGCGGAAGGCTCGTCCAGCGCGTCGCGGTAGGCCGGGTGCCGCCGCTGCCGCTCTCCGGCCTGGGCGGCCAGCGCATCGCCGGCGCCGGGGTCCAGCTGCGCGATCAGCAGCACCTCGACCGGGCGCCCTCCGGCGTGGGAGGGCAGCGAGACGCGGGGGAAGCTGTCGTCGTTGGCGATGCGATTGCGTTCCATGGCGCTTCCCGGTGATGGCCGCGTCTCAGCGGCCCTTGTTCCTGGCCAGGCGGCGCGATTCGCGCTGCAGCGGGCCGGCGGTGGGGCAGACTTCGAAGGCGAAGCCGCTCAGGGTGTTGACCAGGCTGTCCGGGGTGAGCCGGTAGTAGACGAACTGGCCACGTCGCTCGCTGGTCACCAGCCCCGCCGCGGCCAGCACCGACAAATGGCGGGAGATGGCCGGCGCGCTCATCTCGAAGCGCTGGCCGATCTCGCCGGCGGTCAGTTCCTGCGCCGAGAGGTAGGCCAGGATCTCGCGGCGCGGGCGCGAGGCGAGGGCTTCGAAGATGCGGTCGACGGACATTGTTGGAATCATTAATTAACTAATTTGCTAATTAACTAATTAGAGGCGGCAATGTCAAGCGCTTCGTGCGGGCGGGCAGGCTGCCCGGAGCGGAGAGGGAGCGGAGAGCCTGCCGCCGCCGAAGGCGTGCGCGGCCGGAATCAGCCCGTGCGCGGCCGCCTCGCACGGCGCTTGCCGGCTGGCGGCAGGCCGACCAGCTCGGCCGGCAGCGCCGGGGTCGGCGTGCGCTCGTCCAGCGCCTCGCGCTTGAGCCAGTCGATCATCAGCTGCGCCGCCGGGCTCGGCGGCCGGTGGCCGGGATGGACCACGTAGTAGGCGTAGCGCGGCTTCAACGGCGGCCCCGGCAGCCGCACCAGTTCGTAGCGCTGCAGGTAGGGCTGGGCGATGTGCTTGCGCGCCAGTACCGCGCCGATGCCGTAGACGGCCGCGCGCATCGCGTCGGTGCTGTCGCTGAAGGTGTGCATCGGCGGCAGGTGCACGCCATGCACGCCGGCGGCACGGAACCAGTCGCGCCAGCCCTGCGGCGACATGTCGGTGAGCAGCGGCAGCCGCGCGATGTCGCCGGGCTGTTGCACGCCGGCCAGTTGCGGCAAGGCCGGCGAGGCCACCGGGAACAGTTCGTCTTCCATCAGCAGGTGCGCGCTCAGCCCCGGCCAATGCCCCGGCCCGTAGCGGATGCCCAGGTCCGGGCCGCCCTCGTCGAACCGGGCCAGGGTGCTGCCGGTCTGGATCTCCAGCCGCACCTGCGGATACGCCGCGCAGAACCGCGACAGCCGCGGCAGCAGCCAGCAGTACGACAGCGAGCGCAGCGTGGTCAGCCGCAGCGGCACGCTGCCGGCCTGCGGGTGCAGGTTGCCGGCGACGGTGGCGATGTCGGCCAGGGCCGCGCCGGCGGCATCGGCCAGCTGGCGGCCTTCGGCGGTGAGGGTGACGCCGCGGGCGTGGCGCTGGAACAGCACGGTGCCCAGCAGCGCTTCCAGCTTGCGCACGTGGTGGCTCACCGCGCTGGCGGTCAGGTGCAGTTCCTCGGCCGCGTGGGCAAAGTTCTGGTGGCGCGCGGCGACGGCGAAGACACCGAGTGCGGGCAGCAGGGAAGGGCGGAGGTTCACGTCCAGGCACGCATCAGATTTGTGGCTTGGCGCGATACTACGCGCTTGTCCGGGCGCCGGCGGCGGCCGATCCTGATCGCCCTTTCCCCCGGTGCCGATACTGCAATGAGCGTCACTCCATCCTCCGCCGCGACGGGCGGCCGCGAGTACCGCGCGGTGTTCGATTTCGAGATCGACTTCAGCAACGGCGGCGGCCTGCAGGGCCAGGACTTCCGCCTGGACATCGCCGGCGACGACATCGACGATGCCGCGCTGGCCGAACGGCTGGTGCGCGACCTGCGGCTGCTGATGGTCGGGCAGGTGCGGATCCTGCGCCGGCGGGTGATCGCCGAGGCGCACAAGCGCGGCGTGGAGGCGACGGCATGAGCGCGCTCCCGGCCGAGGCGACGGCCAGCCGCGACTGGCGCACGCCGCTGGAACTGCTGCTGCTGGGCGCGATCTGGGGCGGCTCGTTCCTGTTCATGCGCATCGCCGCCACGCCGTTCGGCGCGACCGCGCTGGTGGAACTGCGGCTGGCGGCCGGTGCGCTGGTGCTGATGCCGTTCCTGTGGCAGGCGCGGGCGCAGTTCCCGTTGCGGCTGTGGCCGCGACTGGCGCTGATCGGGCTGATCAACTCGGCCATTCCCTTCGTGCTGTTCGCCTGGGCGGCGCAACGCGCGCCGGCGGCGATCGGCGCGATCTGCAACGCGATGACGGTGCTGTTCGCGGCGCTGGTGGCGTTCGTGTTCTTCGGCGAGAAGATCGGCGTGCGCCGGGCGCTGGCGCTGCTGGTCGGGTTCGCCGGGGTGGTGGTGCTGGCGACCGCCAAGGTGTCGGGCCTGAGCGTGACCACCGCGGTGTTCGCCGGCGCACTGGCGGCGTTGCTGTATGGCGTCGGCGTGAACCTGGTCAAGCGCTACATGGCGGGCTTGCCGCCGGCGGCATCGGCCGCGGCCACCCTGAGTTGCAGCGCGCTGCTGCTGCTGGTGCCGGCGGTATTGCAATGGCCCAGCGCTCCGATCCCGCCATTGGCCTGGGCCGCCGCGTTGGCGTTGGGCGTGCTGTGCACCGGCCTGGCGTTCCTGATCTTCTACCGGCTGATCCACCGCGTGGGTGCGGCGCGTGCGTCCACCGTCACCTACCTGGTCCCGTTGTTCGGCGTGCTGCTGGCCTGGCTGTTCCTGGGCGAGCCGGTGACGCTGGCGATGCTCGCGGCGGGACTGCTGATCCTGGGCAGCGTGGCGGTCAGCCAGTACGCCCCGCGCAAGCGCTGACGATGCGGCAGGGCCGGTCCGGCGGAGTGCCGGTCCGGCCCCGGCGTCCCATGCGTCACTCGGTCGCCGGCGCCAGCCGTACCGGCAGCGGCACGTTGCACAGGTCGATATGGCCGGCCGGGCGCTTGTAGAAATCGTCGCGGCGGTTGCGGCGCGCTTCGGTGGCCTCGGCGAAGGTCGTCGAGTCGGTGCGCAGCAGCTGCAGCGGCAGGCGCTCGGCCGGCGGCAGTTCGCTGGCCAGGCGGATCGCGCGGATCGGCGCGCGCTGCTCCGCATCCTCGTAGAAGCCCATCGGCTCGGGGCCGCGCGGGATGGCGCTGAGCAGTTCCATGCCCTTCACCACGCGCCCGACCAGGGTGATGTTGCGGTCGAGCTGGCGCGGCGACTGCCCGGTGACCACGTACAGCTCGGCGCCGACGCTGCTGTCGGCCTCCATGTTGCGGCCGGCGCCCAGCGCGCCGTAGCAGTGGGCCAGCCAGGTGGTGCCGTCCTGGTCGTCCTGCGCCGCGGGAAGGCCGTCGACGAAGCCGACCCGGTCGGCCCAGCCGTCGGTGTCGGGCAGGGCGTCGAAGGCCAGGCCCTGCGAGGGGCGCTCGAACTCGGCCGGCAGCCGGGTTTTCGCCGAGCCCAGCGAACGCGCCTTGCCGGCCTCGTCGGCATCGGGATCGCCGAACTGGACCACGAAGTTGTCCTGCGAGCGGTAGATGCTCAGCCCGTCCCAGAAGTGCCCGCGGGCCAGGGTGCGGATGTTGGCCACGTGTTCCGGGGCGAAGGCCGGCGCCAGTTCGATCACCACGCGCCCGCCTTCCACGTCCATGTACAGGGTGTTGGCCGGGTCGAGCGTGCGCCAGTCGCTGGCCGGCGAGGCGTCCAGGATCTCCTGGGCGCTGCGGTATTTCTCCGTGGCGCCGGTGGTGGAAGCAAACGCGGCCAGCGCCAGCGCGCAGGCGATCAGGGTGGGGCGGCAGGTCATGGTTCGGGGCATCCGCTGTCGGCAGTGCCGCCGATTCTGCGCGATCCGCCCCGGCCGCGGCCAGCCGCCGGCGTCACGGGGTGCTCCTGTCGGAAGGGGGCGTTACTAACAGCACATTCGCTATACCGAAGTGAATAGTAGTGTTTGCTTCAAGCTAGCCAGCCAGGAGCCGGGCGATGAGCGACACCGAAGCCCATCTGAAGAAATTCCAGAAGGAACTCAGCGCCGGTACGGTATCGCTGGCGCTGCTGGCGGTACTGGCCAAGGCGCAGGAGCCGATGTACGGCTACCTGATCGCCAAGGAGCTGGAACGCGTCGGCAGCGGAGTGCTCAGCGGCAAGCAGAGCGCGCTGTATCCGGTATTGCGCAACCTGGAAGGAGCCGGGCTGCTGGAAAGCCATGTGGAGCCGTCGGTCTCCGGACCGCCGCGGCGCTACTACCGCATCAACGACGACGGTTGGGCAGCGCTGCGGCAATGGGCCGCGGCCTGGTGCGCCACCCGTGATTCCGTGGATTCAGTGCTGGGAGGGATGACCGAATGAACCGAGAGACCGAAGGCGGCCGGCCGTTGCCGACCACCATTCCCGAATACCTGGCGCAGCTGCGCGCGGCCCTGGCCGGGGCCGACCCGGCGATGATCCAGGACGCGCTCTACGACGCCGAGGAATATCTGCGCTCGGAACTGGCCGAACAGGCCGGCAAGAGCGAGGCCGAGGTGATCGCCGGGGTGGCGGGCAGCTACGGCGCGCCGGAAGAGGTGGCCGAGATCTATCGCGAAACCGAGATCACGGTCAGTCGCGCGCTGCGCACCCCCAGTGCCGGGGCGGCTCCCGCCGTTGGCACCATGGCGGCGACAGCGGCCGCGGCCGGTGCCAGGGCGGTTCCGCCGCAGATGCCGTCGGCCGGATCGCGCTCGTTGCCGGGGCGCTTCTTCGGCGTGGCGCTGGAGCCGCGTACCTACGGCGCGCTGTTCTACATGCTGCTGTCGCTGGCCACCGGCACCTTCTTCTTCACCTGGGTGGTGACCGGCCTGTCGCTGTCGCTGGGCCTGATGGTCCTGATCATCGGCATTCCGGTGGCGGTGCTGTTCTTCGGCTCGGTACGCGGCCTGTCGTTGCTGGAGGGGCGGCTGGTGGAGGCGCTGCTGGGCGAGCGCATGCCGCGCCGGCCCCCCTATGCCGACCGCAGCCAGGGTTGGCTGCAACGCATCGGCGCCATGTTCACCGATGGCCGTACCTGGCTGACCCTGCTGTACTTCGTGCTGATGCTGCCGCTGGGCATCCTCTACTTCACCATCGCCACCACGCTGTTGTCGCTGTCGCTGGGACTCATCTGGTCGCCGATCGCGGCGTTGTTCACCGGCGTCCATCCGGGCATCTACATCAACGGCCAGCAGATGCTGCCGATGTGGCTGACGCCGGTGATGGCGGTGCTCGGGGTGATCCTGCTGTTCGTCACCCTGCACCTGGCCCGCGGCATCGGCCGGCTGCACGGGATGATGGCCAAGCACCTGCTGGTGCGGCTCTGAGGCATCGCCGGAGCGGAAATGAAGAAGGGCGGGATGCATCGCGCATCCCGCCCTTTTCGTTTGGTCCTGCCGGCTGTCGCGACTGACGTCGCTCCTACAAGGTCTCCTGGCTGTTGTAGGAGCGACGTCAGTCGCGAGCTTTCCGAGCGGCAACGGGGTACGTGCTTCTCCCCTGGAATGGGGAGAAGAACCTTCCGTCTGCCGCTCAGCCCTGCGCGCGGCGACGCAGCGGAGTGACGTTGCTGACGGCCTTCCGGCGTAGCTTGGTGGCCGGCGGCTGCTCGTCCTGCTGGTTGTCGCGACTGACGTCGCTCCTGCAAGGTCCCCAGGCTGTTGTAGGAGCGACGTCAGTCGCGAGCTTTCCGAACGGCAACGGGGAGCGTGCTTCTCCCCTGGAATGGGGAGAAAACCTTCCGCTTGCCGCTCAGCCCTGCGCGCGGCGGCGCAGCGGGGTGACGTTGCTCACGGCCTTCCGGCGCGGCTTGGCGGCGGCCGGCGGCTGCGAATGCGCGGCGAAGAAGTCGCGCAGCTGCGGGTAGACCACTTCGCGCCAGCGGCGGCCGCTGAAGATGCCGTAGTGGCCGGCGCCTTCGACGATGAAGTGGCTGCGGCGCTCGGCCGGGATGCCGGTGCACAGCGCCTGCGCCGCCTCGGTCTGGCCGAGGCCGGCGATGTCGTCCAGCTCGCCCTCGACGCTCAGCAGCGCGGTGTCGCGGATCGCCGACGGGTCGACGTGCTCGCCGCGCACGTACCATTCGCCGCGCGGCAGCAGGAATTCCTGGAACACCACGCGGATGGTGTCCAGGTAGTACTTGGCTGGCATGTCCAGCACCGCGTTGTACTCGTCGTAGAAGCGGCGGTGGGCGTCGGCGTCGTCCATGTCGCCCTTGACCAGGTCGGTGTAGAAGTCCCAGTGCGACATCAGGTGGCGGCTGGGGTTCATCGACATGAAGCCGGCGTGCTGCAGGAAGCCCGGGTACACGCGCCGGCCCTGGCCCGGGTAGGGCGCCGGCACGGTGTGGATGACGTTGTTCTCGAACCACGACAGCGGGTTGCGCGTGGCCAGGTTGTTGACCGCGGTGGGGCTGCAGCGGGCGTCGATCGGCCCGCCCATCATCACCAGCGAGCGCGGGGTGGGCTCGCCGCGGCTGGCCATCAGCGACACCGCGCCCAGCACCGGCACCGTCGGCTGGCACACGCTGACCACGTGCAGCTTGTCGGCGCCGAGGTGGCGGATGAATTCCTGCACGTAGTCGATGTAGTCGTCCAGGCCGAACTCGCCTTCGCTGGCCGGCACCATGCGCGCGTCGATCCAGTCGGTGACGTAGACGCGGTGGTCGCGCAGCAGCGTGCGCACGGTGTCGCGCAGCAGCGTGGCGTGGTGCCCGGACAGCGGCGCCACCACCAGCACGGCCGGCTGCTGCAGCATCGCTTCCACCTTCGGCGTCTCGTTGCTGTGGCGCTTGAAGCGCAGCAGCTTGCAGAAGGGCTTTTCCAGCTCGGTCAGCTGCGCGACGGGCACGATGTCGCCGTCGAGCTCGATCTCGTGGATGCCCCACTCGGGCTTTTCGTAGTCCTTGCCGATGCGGTGGAACAGCTCGTTGACCGCGGCCAGGCGCTCGGCGCCGGGCAGCGACGACCACCAGTGACCGGGATTGGCGAAGAACGTGGCGTTGGCCTGTGCCTGATGCACCCAGGGGGCGAGCAGGTTGCGGGTCAACTCATGGAGTTGATAGAGCATGCCGGATCAAATATGTACATTCATATGTTGCCGCGCAGCATAGCGCAATCGTGCCGGACCCGCGTTAACGCCGGGACCGGCGTCGCTCCCGGGGAGCCTGCGCGGCAAGGGGGCGCATTCCGGCAATGCGGGCGAGCCAGCGGACCACCTTTCGCCAGGACGCGGGATCGCTCAGCGGCCCCGTTCCAGCGCCGCCGAGTGTCCTTCCAGGGCCGGTGCCAGCCAGCAGTGGGAGCCCGCCGCGGTGAAGCCGACGCCGGCGAACTGGCGCCGGTACCAGCTGGCCGGCCGCGACTGGAAACCCTCGTGGTCGCCATCGAACTCGTCCTCGGCGGCGAAGGTTTCAAGGAACGCCACACCGCCGCACAGTTCGGCCAGTCCGGGCAGGCCCTGGCGCAGTTCGCGGCTGGGAACGTAGTGCAGCACGTCCGAGCACACCAGCAGGTCCACCGGCGCGCAGGGCCGCAGCCAGGCGAAATCGCCGAAACGCGCCGGGTGCAGGTTGCGGGTGCGGCCGTAGCGGCGCACCGCGTAGTCGCTGCTGTCGAAGCCCATGTACTGCGCGCGCGGGCGCAGCTTGAGCAGCGGTGCGCGCCAGGCGCCCTCGCCGCAGCCGATGTCGAGCACGCTGCGGAGCGGGCGCTCCAGGTAGTACTCGGCCAGCGAAACGGCCAGTGCCACCTTGCGTGCCAACCGTGCGCCGCCACCGATGTCGTCGCGCCGGTACCAGCGCTGGAAATAGGCCTGATCGTAGTGCTTGTCCATGTACGCCCGTTGCCGTATCGGCGAAAATGCCGCACATCCTACGCCAGCCACCTGGAGCGCGCGCATGCAGGCCTACTTCTGGATCAAGTCCTTCCATCTGGTGTTCGTGGTGGCGTGGATGGCCTCGGTGTTCTATCTGCCGCGGATTTTGGTGAACCTGAGCGAGGCGGCCGGGCAGCCGCAGGTGGTGGAGCGGCTGCAGCTGATGGGCCAGCGCCTGTACCGCTTCGGCCACCACATGTTCGGCCTGGCCTTCCTCCTCGGGTTGGTGTTGTGGCTGGGTTACAAGGTTTTCCCCGCGTTCCCGACGATGGTGGGGGCGGGCGCCGGCTGGCTGCATGCCAAGCTGGGGCTGGTGGTGTTGCTGCTGGCCTATTTCATCTTCAGCGGCCGCTGGCTCAAGGCCACGCTCAAGGGCCGTGCGCTGCCGTCCTCGCGCGCGCTGCGCTGGTTCAACGAACTGCCGCTGCTGCTGTTCGTGCCGGTGGTGTGGCTGGTGATCGCCAAGCCGTTCTGAGGCGGGGGCGTCGGGCAGGCCGGCGAGGCAACAGCCGCTCGAAAAGCTCGCGGCTGACGTCGCTCCTACAACGTCTCTCCGCTCTTTGTAGGAGCGACGTCAGTCGCGACAGAGGAGCATCGGCTGCCTTCTCCGGAGGACAAGAGCCGGAAAGTCGGGGGGACTCTCCGGTTGCCTTGTCGGTTGCCCGAAAAGCTCGCGACTCACGTCGCTCCCACAAGGTATTCCCGCTATTTGTAGGAGCGACGTGAGTCGCGACACGGGGGCGCCACGATCCTCTCCGTCGGGTCAGGAACGAAAAAACCGGCCCTCGGGCCGGTTTTCCGCTGGTGCCTGGCGGGCGCGTCAGAGCACCGCCAGCAGGATCACGCCGATCGCGAACAGCCAGCACACCGCCACGAACCAGGCCAGCAGCAGGTTGACGTCGAACACGCGGCGCTTGCGCACCAGCCGGTTGACCGCGGCCACCAGCAACGGCGGCACCACGAACAGCAACAACGCCCACAGCCACAGGTGGCTCTCGAAGTTCATGGCGTTCCGCTCCTGGGGGACCGGAAGGATTATGCCGCCTCGTAGGCGCCGTAGCCGCGCAGGCGCTCGTAGCGCTTCTGCAGCAACTGCTCGATCGGCAGCTGTTCCAATGCGTCCAGCTCGTTGAGCAGCACCGCCTTCAGGCGCCTGGCCATCTGCGTCGGGTTGCGGTGGGCGCCGCCGATCGGCTCGCGCACCACCTTGTCCACCAGCCCCAGCGCCTTCAGGCGCTTGGCGGTCAGGCCGAGCTGCTCGGCCGCGTCCTTGGCCTTGCCGGCGTCCTTCCACAGGATCGAGGCGCAGCCTTCGGGCGAGATCACCGAGTAGGTGCCGTACTCGAGCATCAGCGTGCGGTCGCCGACGCCGATGGCCAGCGCGCCGCCGGAACCGCCTTCGCCGATCACGGTGCAGATCACCGGCACCTTCAGTTCGGCCATCTCCATCAGGTTGCGGGCGATGGCCTCGGACTGGCCGCGTTCCTCGGCGCCGATGCCGGGATAGGCGCCGGGGGTGTCGATGAAGGTCAGCAGCGGCAGCTTGAAGCGCTCGGCCATCTTCATCAGGCGCAGCGCCTTGCGGTAGCCCTCCGGGCGCGGCATGCCGAAGTTGCGGGCGATCTTGCTCTTGGTGTCGCGGCCCTTCTGCTGGCCGATGATCATCACCGGACGACCGGCGATGCGGCCCAGGCCGCCGACGATGGCCTTGTCGTCGGCATAGGCGCGGTCGCCGGCCAGTTCCTGGAATTCGTCGCAGAAGACCTTGATGTAGTCCAGCGTGTAGGGCCGGGCCGGGTGCCGGGCCAGCTGCGAGATCTGCCACGAGGACAGGTCGCGGAAGATCTGCGCGGTGCGCACGCGCAGCTTGTCGCGCAGGGCGTTGACTTCGGCCTCGACATTGACTGCAGGGCCTGTGCTGGCATTGCGCAGTTCCTGGATCTTGGCTTCCAGATCGGCAATGGGTTGCTCGAAGTCAAGGTAATTCGGATTCATCGGCAGCCGTCGCAGAGTAAAGGGGGAAAGTGTAGCCGAACGCGTGTTCCGGTCCCGTACGCCGGGGTCTGGAATGTCGGTCCTTGCCGCCGACGCGCCGGGCGGGCGCGGCACCGGCCGGGTTGTCGACCGGGAATGCCGGCGACCGGTCCTGGCTGCAGCCGCCGGGAGCGGGGGCGAGCGGGACGGGCACGAGGAGTCGTTCCATGGCGCTTCCGGGCAATGGTCAGTTGGCCCAGGGCGGACTGTACTTGACCTTGAGCGTGCGTACCGCCGGGTCGGCGCGCAGGGTTTCCAGCAGCTGCGGATCGACGCGCACCGCATTGCCGCCGCCCAGGTCGAGCATGCCGGCCACGCCGCCCTGCGGCGAGGACAGCAGCACGTCCAGCCGCAGCGGGGTGCGACCGGGGCGGTGCGCGGCCAGCAGCGCATCGATGCGCTTCCAGGCGTCGCGCTGGCGCAGGTCCACGCGCATGGACATGCGCAGCGCGTAGTCGGCGCAGACCTGCTCGTAATCCCAGCACTGGCGGATGCGCAGGGCGTAGCCGCCGTTGAATTCGTCCTCGCGCAGGCCGCCCTTGACGATCAGGACGCGGTCGCGGGTGAGCAGGTGGCCGAACTCGGCCATCGCATCGGAGAATGCGCTGCACTCGACCCGGCCCTTGCCGTCCTCCAGTTGCATGAACACCTGGCTGTCGCCCTTGCGGCGCACGCCGATGACCAGGCCGGCCAGGATCACCGGGGTTTCCTGGCGCCAGGCGCGCTTCTCGCCATCCTTGCCGGGGCGGGCCGGCGGGATCAGCTTTTCGAGCATGCCCAGGTCGGTGCCGACCAGTTCCTTGACGTCGCCGGCGTAGGGATCGAACGGGTGTCCGCTCAGGTAGAAGCCCAGCGTTTCGCGCTCGCCCTCCAGCAACTGGCCCAGCGGCCATTCCTTGCTTTCCGGCAGGTCCAGCTGCAGCGCGGTGTTGGCCGGGTCCGGCGCGCCGAACAGCGAGTTCTGGCCCGATGCCTTCTCGCGCGCCATCTGCTCGGTGGCCTTGATCACCTCCGGCAGCTGCAGCATCAGCGAGGCGCGGTTCTTGCCCAGGCCGTCGAGCGCGCCGCAGTTGATCATCGCCTCGAGGGTGCGCCGGTTGAGCTTGCCCGACTCGATGCGCGTGCAGAAATCCAGCAGGCTGGTGTACGCGCCGTTGCGCAGCCGTTCCTCCACCACCGCCTCGCAGGCGCCCTGGCCGACGCCCTTGATCGCGCCCAGGCCGTACTGGATGGTGTCCGGGGTGGCGGCCTCGAACATGTAGGCCGAGTCGTTGACCCGCGGCGGCAGCACCTTGAGGCCGAGGTTGCGCACTTCGTCGAGGAAGCCCACCACCTTGTCGGTGTTGTCCATGTCCGAGGACAGCGTGGCGGCCATGAACTCGGCCGGGTAGTGGCGCTTGAGCCAGGCGGTCTGGTAGCTGACCAGCGCGTACGCGGCGGCGTGCGACTTGTTGAAGCCGTAGCCGGCGAACTTCTCCATCAGGTCGAAGATCTCGTCGGCCTTGGGGCCGTCGACGCCGCCCTTGGCCGCGCCCTCGCGGAAGATCTCGCGGTGCTTGGCCATTTCCGCCGGCACCTTCTTGCCCATCGCGCGGCGCAGCAGGTCGGCGCCGCCCAGCGAGTAGCCGCCGACGATCTGCGCCATCTGCATCACCTGCTCCTGGTACACCATGATGCCGTAGGTGTCCTTCAGGATGGCTTCGGTGCGCGGATCGGGATAGACGATCTCCTGCTGGCCGTGCTTGCGCGCGTTGAAGTCCGGGATCAGGTCCATCGGCCCGGGGCGGTACAGCGACACCAGCGCGATCAGGTCCTCGAAACGGTCCGGCCGCGCATCCTTCAGCAGCCGGCGCATGCCCGAGGATTCGAACTGGAACACCGCGCCGGTGTTGCCGTTGGCGAAGATGTCCTTGTAGGTGGGCGCGTCGTCCAGCGGGATCGCGGCGATGTCCACCGGCGGGATGCCGGCGCGCGCATGGCGCTTGTTGATCGCCTTCACCGCCCAGTCGATGATGGTCAGCGTGCGCAGGCCGAGGAAGTCGAACTTCACCAGGCCGACTTCTTCCACGTCGTTCTTGTCGAACTGGGTGACCGGGTTCTTGCCGCGGCCGCCTTCGTCGTGTTCGGCGAACAGCGGGCAGAATTCGCTCAGCGGCTCGGGCGCGATCACCACGCCGCCGGCGTGCTTGCCGGCGTTGCGGGTCAGGTCCTCCAGCTGCCGCGCCAGGTCGATCAGGTCGCGCACGTCGTCTTCGGACTGGTAGCGCTGGATCAGCTCCGGCGAGGCCATCTCCGAATCCTTGCCTTCGCCCATCGCGTCCTTGAGCGAGATGCCCAGGATGTTCGGGATCAGCTTGGCCACGCCGTCGACCAGGCCGTACGGGAAGCCGAGCACGCGCCCGGAGTCGCGCACCACCGCCTTGGCCGCCATGGTGCCGTAGGTGATGATCTGGCTGACCCGCTCGCGCCCGTACTTGCGCGCGACGTAGTCGATCACCTCGTCGCGGCGGTCCATGCAGAAGTCGATGTCGAAGTCGGGCATCGACACGCGTTCGGGGTTGAGGAAGCGCTCGAACAGCAGGTTGTACGGCAGCGGGTCCAGGTCGGTGATCTGCAGCGCCCAGGCCACCAGCGAGCCGGCGCCGGAACCGCGGCCCGGGCCGATCGGGATGCCCTGGTTCTTTCCCCACTGGATGAAGTCGGCCACGATCAGGAAGTAGCCGGGGAAACCCATCTTGATGATGGTGTCCAGCTCGAACTCGAGCCGGTCGAAGTAGTCCTGGCGGGTCTTGCCCTCGGCCAGCGGGTTCTTCTCCAGCCGCGCTTCCAGGCCCCTGCGCGCCTCGCTGCGGATCCAGCTGTCCAGGGTCTCGTCGTCGGGCACCGGATAGTTGGGCAGGAAGTAGGTGCCCAGCCGCATCTCGATGTTGCAGCGCTGCGCCAGCGCCAGCGTGTTGTCGATGGCGTCGGGGATGTCGGCGAACAGCGCGCACATCTCCTCGGCCGACTTGAGGTACTGCTGCTCGCTGTAGTCGCGCGGGCGCTTGGGGTCGTCCAGCACGCGGCCGGAGGAGATGCACACGCGCGCCTCGTGCGCGGGGAAGTCGTCCGGCGACAGGAAACGCACGTCGTTGCTGGCGATCACCGGCAGGCCGCGCTGGCCGGCGGCCATCAGCGCGAACTGGTTGAAGGCCTCCTCGCCGTCGCGGCCGGTGCGGGTCAACTCCAGGTGCAGGCCGTCGCCGAACACGCGCTGCCAGTCGGCCAGCTGCTGTTCGGCCAGGTCGTGGCGGCCTTCGCCGGCCAGGCGCCCGGCCAGGCTGTCGCGGCCGGCCAGCGCGAACAGGTTGTGGCAGCTGTCCTTGAGCCACTGCGGATGCACGGCCACGCCGCCTTCGTTGCGGTGGCCCTCCATCCAGGCGCGGGTGAGCAGCCGCGACAGGCTCAGGTAGCCCTCGCGGTCGCGGCACAGCAGGGTCATCCGCCAGGGACTCTGGCCCTCTTCGGCGATCACCAGGTCGGCGCCGGCGATCGGCTTGATGCCGACGGTCTCGGCCGCCTTGTAGAACTTGACCAGCGCGAACAGGTTGTTGAGGTCGGTGACCGCCAGCGCCGGCAGCCCGAGTTCGACCGCGCGGCTGAGCAGGTTGGCCTGTTTGGCCTTCTTGGGGTCGGCCTGATCCGGTTTCGCCGGGACACGGATGGTCGAATCCGCCAGCGAAAACTCGGTGTGGACGTGGAGATGGACGAAACGGGAAGTGGACATGCCGGACCAGAATGATGCCCGGGCAGGGTAGCGGCGGCACGGGGAGCGGACAAGGCTTGACAGCGCCCGCGTAGCGGCCGGCGAGGCGGCACCGGTCAGGGGGCTGGCCGGGCGTGCGCCGCCGCCGGCTCAGCGCGGCCGGCCGGGGGCCATGGCCGCGCCGCTTTCGGCCAGCCGGGCGGCTTCGAACTCCTCGCGCGAGCCATGCCCGGCGGTATCCGGCCAGTCGTTCAGCAGTGCCTGCAGCCGGCACCAGCGCCGGTATTCCACGTAGCGGGCGATCTCGTGGTCGGATACCCGCGCGTCGGCGGAGGCCGGCGCGCATTCCCCGGCCAGTTCCATGCACAGCGCTTGTTGCAACCGCTGGCGCAGTCGCGGATCGCCGCACCAGCCCAGGTCGGTCAGCATGCTGCGCAGCAGGAACGCCCGGTCGATGTCCTGGGACGGGATGCCGGTATCGGCCACCCGGGGCGACGGGGTGGCCGGATCGGAGCGATGGCTGGAGAACATCGCGCACCTCGCGGTGATGGAAAGGGCGGCGCGGGCCGGCGTCAGTGCACGCGGAACCGGGCCGGCGCTTCCGGGGCATAGCTGCTCTCGCGTACCCGGCGCCGGTGCGCCAGCAGCTCGGCCTCGGCCTGGCGTGCCTGCAGCCAGGCCGCACGGTCGAACGGCAGGTCCTCGCTGCGGCAGCCGCGCAGCTCGGCCTCGATCCGCCGCAGGCGCCGGAAGTCGCGGTAGTCGGACAGTTCCGGAACCAGCCGCGGCCATGCGGTATCGATGGCGATGGCATCGTCCAGATGCGCGGCCAGCGGCAGTTCCACCGGCAGCAGGTGCCAGGGGCCGTGCAGGTAGCGGACGACATCGGTGGCGATGGGCACCACGTTCTCGGCCGGCTGCCAGTCGCGGTCGTCGAGCAGCTGTTCGATCAGTTCGGCGCGCTGCAGGCGCTGGCGGATGCAGGCCGGGGGCTGGCCGGGGTCGTGGGCGGCCAGGGTGCGGGCGGCAGTGACCAGCTGGTCGCACTGCAGCGGCGCCCGGGTGCGGCCCAGCCGGGCCAGCAGCCGGTTGAAGCGGTCGATGTCGCCGGCGGATGGTTCGAACGGGCCGATATGGCGGCGGCGGTGCAGCGGGCTGGGGGCCTGGTCCAGCACCGGCGGCAGGGGGAAGTTTTCGGCGGTGGCGTACATGGCGGTCTCCTGGGGGACGCCGGCAATCCCGGCGCGCCACCAGCATCGGCGTGGGCGTAGGATGTGTCATGACGGCGGGCGGAGCCTTCAGGCAGTGATTGGTCTGTTTTATGAGGTTTTCATGAGGGCCGGCCGATGGACGATCCGGACATGCCTGTTCAGCCATCCGAGCGGTACCGGTTCGACGGTGTCGCGGTGGATGCCATCGCCCATACGCTGCACCGCGACGGGCAGCTGCTTTCCGTCGAGCCGAAGGCCTTCGCGGTGCTGCTGCTGTTGCTGCGCCATGCCGGCGAGCTGGTTCCGCGCGACCAGCTGCTGGATGCGGTCTGGGGCCATCGCCACGTCACCCCCGGGGTACTGACCCGGGTCATCGCCCAGCTGCGCGCGGCGCTGGACGACGATTCGCAGCAGCCGCGCTATATCCAGACCCAGCACGCGCTGGGCTACCGCTTCATCGGCCACCTGCAGCCGGCGCAAGCGGCCGCGGCCGAAGCGGCGCCCCCGGCCCCGGCTTCTGCGGAACCCGCGGACGGGCCGGTGCCGGTACCGCCGGCACGGATGGTGCTGGCGGCCTGGTCGGCCGGGCTCGCCCGGCGGCTGCGCGGCCGGTGGTGGCGGATCGCGCTGCTGGCCGTGCTGGCGCTGCTGGTCGCGGGGGGGCTCGGGTGGTGGCTGCGGCCGCCGGCACCTGCGGTGGACGAGGCCTCGATCGCGGTGATGCCGTTCACCAGCCCCGGCGATGCCGCCGACGAGCGCTATTTCGCCGTCGGCCTGGCGATGGAAATGCACGATGCGCTGGCCGGGGTGCCCGGCCTGAAGGTGGCCGCGCGGCAGTACGGCGGCCTTGCCGACCGCGAGGGCCGCGACCCCCGCCGCATCGGCCGGATCCTGGGCGTGGCCACGGTGCTGGAGGCGCGCGTGCAACGGATCGACGGCCACCTGCGGGTCGATGCCCGGCTCAGCGATACGCAATCGGGCGCGACCCTGTGGAGCGGCAGCTACGACCGCCAGATCGCCGACCTGTTCGCGCTGCAGGGCGAGATCGCCGCCGAGGTGGTGAAGGAACTGCTGGGCCGCCTGCCGGGCGACCACCAGCGGCTGCAGCAGCGGCTGGCGCCGACCCGGGACCTGGATGCCTACGACAACTACCTGCACGGCCTGGACGAACTGCTGCGGCCGAGCGGCGAGGGCAGCCACGCCCGCGCGCTGGAGTACTTCCGGCGCGCATTGGCCAAGGACCCGGGCTTCGCCCGCGCGCAGGCCGGCATCTGTCGTGCCGAGATCGCGCGGCTGGAGACGGTGAGCGATGCCGAGGCCTTCCAGCGCGCACGGCTGGCCTGCACCCGCGCAGCGGAGATGGGGCCGGACCTGCTCGAGGTCCGGCTGGCGATGGCCGACATCGCGCGGGTCGGCGGGGATCCCTCCGGGGCGCTGGCGCTGTACCGGCAGGCCGCGGCCGATCCGGCGCTGCGGGCCGACGCCGAGGTCGGCATGGCCCGCAGCCTCGGCGCGCTGGGGAACGAACCGCAGGCGCTGGAGCATTTCACCCAGGCCCTGGCGGTACGGCCCGGCGACGGGCAGATCTACAAGGCGCTGGGCTACCACCACTGGCTGCGCGGACGCGTGGACCAGGCCATCGCCGCCTACACCCATGCCACCTGGGTACAGCCCGACGACAGCCGGCTGTGGAGCAGCCTGGGCGGGCTGTACCTGGCCGGCGGCGATACCGAGCAGGCCGCGCGCGCCTTCAACATGTCGCTGTCGATCGAGCCCAATGCCGGCGCCTTGACCAATCTCGGGGCGATGAAGTTCGATGCCGGCGACTACCATGGCGCGGCCGACATGTTCCAGCGCGCCGCCGACCTGCAGCCGGACGACTACCTGCACTGGGGCAACCTGGGCGATGCGCTGGCGGCGTTGCCGGCCACTGCCGGGCGGGCGCAACCGCCGTACCGGCGCGCGGCGGAACTGGCGCAGCGCTACGTCGAGGTGAAGAACAACGATGCCTATGCGCTGGGAGCGCTGGCCTGGTACCGGGCCAATCTCGGCGAGCACCGGCAGGCGCGCGACGACCTTGAAAAGGCGCAGGCGCTGGGCAGCCAACCGGGCGAGGTGGCGCTGTGGTGCGCCCAGGTCCTGTCGCTGCTGGACGACCCGGCCGGCGCGCAGGATTGCGTGGCCACCGCGCTGGAGCGTGGAATCCCGCGCCAGCGGGTGCTGGCGCTGCTGGCGGTGCGGGGTTTCGCCGTCGCGGGCATCGAGGAAGAAGGGGGAAGCTGAAGTCCCGTTCCTGTCCGTGGCGGCGGACCTCAACCAGGAGTGCGTCGCCATGAAGATCCGAATGCTGCTGCCGTTGTCGCTGTGCCTCGCCGCCACCGCCTGCGTGGTGCGCGAACCGCCACCCGCGGGCACGGCCCAGTGCACCACCAGCAAGCCGGCTCCCGGCATCGACCGGGTCCACGTGGACATCGTCCTCACCCATGGCCGTCCGGATGCGCGGCCGCGCCTGTGCGTGGTGCGCAGCGGCATGGAGATCGTGTGGCGTACGGCCGAGCAGGACGCCACCGCGTTCAAGCTGGTGTTCGCCGACAGCCCGGGGCATGCCGCCGCCGCGGCCGGCGAGCGCGAACGGCTGGCCGCGCCCAGGCAGTTCCCCTCGCACCGGCAGGACGGGCGCCAGCAGGTGGGCATCATCGCCAAGGAGGTCGGCAGCGAGACGCCGATCAACTACGACATCGTGCTGGGCGCGATGGCCGGCGATCCCGGGATCAAGATCGTGCCGCGCTGAGCGTCCGGCACCGGCTCAGCCGGGGACGCCGGTTCCGCCGGCAAGGCTGGCCCGTACCGGCGCGAAGCTGCGCCGGTGGTGCGGACAGGGGCCGTGCGTGCGCAGCGCCGCCAGGTGCGCCGGGGTGCCATAGCCCTTGTGCAGGTCGAAGCCGTA
Source organism: Xanthomonas chitinilytica (assembly GCF_026107455.2). GTDB lineage: Bacteria > Pseudomonadota > Gammaproteobacteria > Xanthomonadales > Xanthomonadaceae > Stenotrophomonas > Stenotrophomonas chitinilytica. The sequence goes on from NZ_JAPCHY010000004.1 coordinate 333,884, forward strand.
CTCGGGGTGCTGCTGGTGCAGCGCCAGCATGATGCGGTCGCGGGTGACCTTGGCGACGATCGAGGCGGCCATGATCGAGCGGTCCAGCGCATCGCCGCCGACCAGCGCCTCGGCGGCGCAGGGCAGGCCCTTGGGCACCTTGTTGCCGTCGATGCGGGCGAACCGGGCGACGTGGGCCACGCCTTCCACCGCGCGGCGCATGCCTTCCATCGTGGCCTGGTAGATGTTGAGGCGGTCGATCTCCTCGACCTCCATCAGCACCACGTGCCAGGCCAGGGCGCGCTCGACGATGCGTTCGTACAGCACTTCGCGGCGGGCCGCGGTGAGCTGCTTGGAGTCGTCCAGGCCGTTGATCCGCGGGCGCGCCGGATCGAACACCACCGCCGCCACCGCGACGGGGCCGGCGAGCGGCCCGCGGCCGGCCTCGTCCACGCCGGCCACGAAACCCGGCACGGTGCCCGGCAATGCCGCGTCGTCGAACAGCGCCAGCGAGGCGTTGCCGGCGCCGCGCGGCCTGCGGCGGGCGTTCACGGCGTGGCGCCGGCGGCGGCCGGCCTGGCCAGCAGTTCGGCGATGGCCTCGGCGGCGCGCGCGGAGGCGTCGCAGCGCAGCTCGTCGTGCAGCCGCTGGTAGACCGGCTGCAGCGCGGCGGCCAGCTGCGGCTCGTCGAACCAGCGCAGGACTGCGGCGGCCAGCTTGTCCGGCGTGCAGTCGTGCTGCATCAGTTCCGGCGCCAGGTCCTGCCCGGCCAGGATGTTGGGCAGGGCGTAGCGATCCACCTTCAGCAGCCCCAGCGCCTTGACGATGCGATAGGTGAGTTCGGCCACGCGGTAGCCGACCACCATCGGCCGCTTGACCAGCATGGTTTCCAGCGTCGCGGTGCCCGAGGCGAGCAGCACCACGTCGGCGGCGACCATCGCGGTGCGCGCGTTGCCGTCGAGCAGGTGCGAATAGGCCACCGGCAACGCCGAGGCCGACAACTGTTCGGAAATCAGCCGCCTGCATGCGTCGTTCGCGGCCGGCACCACTACGTGCAGGCCGGGGATGCGCTCGGACACCTGCCAGGCGGCCTCGAAGAAGTTGCCGCCCAGCCGGCCGACCTCGCCCAGGCGGCTGCCCGGCAGCACCGCCAGCACCTTGGCGGCGGAGGACAGGCCCAGCTCGGCGCGGGCCTGCTCGCGGTCGCAGCAGGCGGGAATCTCGTCGGCCATCGGATGGCCGACGAAGCGCGCGTCGATGCCGTGGCGGGCATAGATCGGCGGCTCCATCGGGAACAGGCACAGCACCATGTCGGCGCTGGCGCCGATCTTCTCGGCGCGCTTCTCGCGCCAGGCCCAGACCGAGGGGCTGACGTAGTGCACGGTGCGGATGCCGCGCTGTTTCAGCCACTTCTCCACGCCCAGGTTGAAGTCGGGGGCGTCGATGCCGATGAACACGTCCGGTTGCCATGCGAGCACGCGCTCGCGGAATTCGCGGCGCAGCTTCAGCAGCCGCGGCAGGTGGCGCAGGATTTCGGCCAGGCCCATCAGCGCCAGCTCGCTGGCATCGAACCAGGTCTGGCAGCCGCTGTTGCGCATGGCGTCGCCGCCGATGCCGCTGAACTCGGCATCCGGGAAGCGGCGCCGCAACTCGTCGATCAGGCCGGCACCGAGGCCATCGCCGGAGGCCTCGCCGGCGACCAGGGCGATGCGCAACGGCCGCTCGCTGCCGGTCGGCTGCGGTTGCCTGGCCGGCAGCGGTACGGCGACCGGTGCGTCGCCGGCCAACGGCGTGGTCCGCGGCTGTCCGGTCGTCGCGGTCATCGCAACAGCGGCCTCTCGGCGCTGTCGATGAATGCCAGCAGGTCGCGCACGTCGTCGCTGGACTGCGCCTGTTCGGCCAGCTGCTGCTTGGCCTCGGCCAGCGGCAGGCCGGCCACGTACAGCGTGCGGTAGGCGCGCTTGATCGCGGCGATGCGCGCGGGGTCGAAGCCGCGGCGCTTGAGCCCTTCGCTGTTGATGCCGCGCGGGCGCCCCAGCGAGTCGCTGCCGACCATGGTGAACGGCGGTACGTCGCCGTTGGTCAGCGCGCCCATGCCGAGGAAGGCGTGCGCACCGATCCGGCAGAACTGGTGGGCGCCGGCGAAGCCGCTGATGATCACGTAGTCGCCGACGCTGACGTGCCCGGCCAGGGTGGTGTTGTTGGAGAACACGCAGTGGTTGCCCACGTGGCAGTCGTGCGCCACGTGGGTATAGGCCAGCATCCAGTTGTCGTCGCCGACGGTGGTGATGCCGCCGCCGCCGCCGGTGCCGCGGTTGATGGTGACGAACTCGCGGATCACGTTGCGGTCGCCGATCACCAGCTCGGTGCGTTCGCCGGCGAACTTCTTGTCCTGCGGCTCGCCGCCGATGGCGGCATGGCCGATGAAGCGGTTGCCGCGGCCGATCCGGGTCGGCCCGTGGATGCTGCAATGGGGGCCGACGACGGTGCCTTCGCCGATCTCCACGTCCGCGCCGATCAGGCTGAAGGCGCCGACGCGTACGTCCGCTGCCAGCTTCGCCGACGGATCGACGACCGCGGTGGGGTGGATCAGGGGCGTGTTGTCACTCATCGTGTCCTCCGTCCCGGGTCAATCGCGGGTGCCGGCGCACAGCACCTCGGCGCAGGCGACGATTTCGCCGTCCACCTTGGCCTCGCCGTAGTACACCGCCATGTTGCGGATCACGCGCTTGACCTGCACGTGCAGCTCCAGCACGTCGCCCGGCACCACCTGCTTGCTGAAGCGGGCGTTGTCGACCTTGACCATGTAGAACAGCTTGGACTGCGCGTCGCGGCCCAGCGAAAGCTGGGTGAGCACGCCGCCGGCCTGGGCCAGCGCCTCGATGATCAGCACCCCGGGCATGATCGGCTGGGAGGGGAAGTGCCCCTGGAAGAACGGCTCGTTGATGGACACGTTCTTGTGCGCGACGATGCGTTTGCCCTCGACATCGAGCTCGACCACCTTGTCCACCAGCAGGAACGGGTAGCGGTGGGGGATCAGCGCCTGGATGGTGCGGACGTCGATGGGCAGCTGCAGGCTTGCGTTCATTCCTTCTCCTTGCTCACAGCCAGGATGCGCCTTGCCAGGCTGTCCAGCTGCTTGAAGCGCGCGGCGTTCTTGCGCCACGTGCGGTTGTCGGTCAACGGGGTGCCGGACGAATACTCGCCCGGCTCATGGATGGAGTTGCGGACCACCGAGCGGCCGGTGATCACGACCTTGTCGCAGATTTCCAGGTGGCCGACCACGCCGACCGCACCGCCGAGCAGGCAGTAGCGGCCGATCTTGGCGCTGCCGGCGATGCCGGTGCTGCCGGCGATGGCCGAATGCGCGCCGATCTGCACGTTGTGCGCGATCTGCACCAGGTTGTCCAGGCGTACGTCTTCTTCCAGCACGGTGTCTTCCAGCGCACCGCGGTCGACGCAGGTGTTGGCGCCGATCTCGCAGTCGTCGCCGATGCGCACGCCGCCCAGCTGCGGCACCTTGATCCAGCGGCCGCCGTCCATCGCCAGGCCGAAGCCGTCGGCGCCGAGTACCGCGCCGGGATGGATGCGCACGCGCTTGCCCAGCTTGACGCGGGTGACCAGGGTGACGCGGGCGATCAGCTCGCAGCCGGTGTCCAGGCTGCAGTCCTCGCCGATCACGCTGCCGGGGCCGACGATGCAGTTGTCGCCGACCACGCTGCGGGCACCGATGGTGACGAACGGGCCGATGTGGGCGCTCGCCGAGACCGTGGCTTCCGGGTCGATGCAGGCGCTGGGATGGATGCCCGGGGCGCGCGCCGGCGCCACGTCGAACAGCGCGGCGATCTTGGCGAACGTGGTGTAGGGATCCTTGGCGACCAGCGCGGTGCCGGGCGCGGCCTCGGCATCGTCGGCGCGCAGCACCACGATCGAGGCGCGGCTGTCGGCCAGCTGCGGGCGATAGCGCGGATTGGCGAGGAAGGTGAGCTGGCCGGAGCCGGCGTGGGCGAGGGTGGCGACGCCGTGGATGGCGGTGCCGGGAGCGCCGTGCACCTGCAATCCGAAGCGGTCGGCCAGTTCCTGGGCGGTATAAGTCGGAGTATTCACGCCGGGAGTTTACCGTCTGGCGGTGGCGCGGTCATGCGGCATGCGTGCGAGCAAGCCCTGCACGCGCGCCGGCGTCGGCCACGGCGCTGGAATCGTTCTGGAGGAGAGCCCCCTTGGTAAGGGGGCGCGCCGAAGGCGGGGGGATCGGAAGGCAGGAGCGCGGCCCCTGGTTTCGCATGGCGAAACCAGGGGTGCCCAAGGCTTTGCCTTGGGCGTGCGGGCAGTTCGTCAGAACTGCCCGCCAAAGGTGAACTGCAACCGCTCGATCTCGTCGCCGTCTTCCTTCTTCAACGGGAACGCATAGCTGATCGAGATCGGGCCGACCGGGGCACGCCACAGCAGGGCCACGCCGGCCGAGGCGCGCAGTTCGTTGGCCTTGAAGTTGTCGGTGCCGTTGTAGACGTTGCCGACGTCGATGAAGGCCGATACGCGTGCCGACGGGCTGTCGAACAGCTTCGGGAAGTAGGCTTCGATCGAACCCACGGTCTTCAGCGAACCGCCCAGCGGCTGGCCGTTGACGTAGCCGCCGATGGCTTCCGAGCGCGGGCCCAGGGTGTTGTCCTCGAAGCCGCGCACCGAGTTGGTGCCGCCGGCGTAGAAGTTCTCGAAGAACGGCAGGCCGGACGCCTTCACCTGGCGGTGGTTGGCGGTCGGATTGGTCGCGCAGTCCACCACTTCGGTGGTCGCGTAAGACGTATCGGTGGCCGGGACATCGACCCAGCAGATGTCGCGGACCTTGTCGCTGCCGTAGGAATCGCCATACCCCAGCTCGACGCGGGTATTGATCACCAGCGACGGCATGATCGGCCAGTACTTGGAGATCTGGTAATTGAGCTTGTAGTACTCGACCGTGGAGCCGGGCAGGGCGACTTCCAGGCCCACGCGCTGGTAGGTGCCGCGGGTGGGCATGAAGTAGTCGTTGCGGGTATCGCGCGCCCAGCCCAGCTCGGTGCGCCAGGAATGGAAGGTGCGCTGGCCGACGGCATCGATGTAGTCGATGATCGCCTGCGGGGTGTAGCCGCGGTAGGTGGTGATCTGGTTGCTGTCGATGCCGAACATCACCGAGACGGTGTCGTTCTCGGTGATCGGCACGCCGAACACCATCTGCGCGGCACCGTTGGTGCTGTTGTACTGGGCGGTGTTGAAGTCCGAGTAGTCCAGTTCGCGCCAGGACAGGTTGTAGCCCAGCGACACGCCGTCGTCGGTGAAGTACGGGTTCATGTAGGAGAAGCCGTAGCGCTGCAGGTAGCTGCTGCGCGAGGCCTCCACCGACACCCGGTTGCCGCCGCCGAGGAAGTTGTTCTGCGACAGCTGCACCGAGGTGGTCATGCCGTAGGACTGCGAGTAGCCCAGGCCGAACACGAAGCTGCCCGAAGTGGTTTCCTTGACGTTGTAGACCACGTCCACCTGGTCGTTGCTGCCGGTGACGGCGGGGGTTTCCACGTCCACCGACTCGAAGTAGCCCAGGCGCTGCAGGCGGATCTTGGAGCGATCGATCGCCGCCTGCGAATACCAGCTGTTCTCGAACTGGCGCATCTCGCGGCGCAGCACCTCGTCGGAGGTGCGGGTGTTGCCCTGGAAGACGATGCGGCGCACGGCCACGCGCGGGCCCGGCACCACCTGCATGTTGATCGCGACCGTGCGCTCCTCGCGGTTGCTGGTCGGGATCGGGTTGACCTTGGCGAAGGCGTAGCCGATGTTGGACAGGCTGTTGGTGATGGCGTCGGCGCTGAATTCCAGCAGCGCGCGCGAGAAGGTGTCGCCGGCCTTCTGGAACACCATCCGCTCCACGTCCTCCTGCGGCAGCACGGTATCGCCGGTGACCTTGATCTCGGAGATCGTGTACTGCTCGCCTTCGGTGACGCCGGCGGTGATGAACATGTCGCGCTTGTCGGGGCTGATCGACACCTGGGTGGAGTCGATGCTGAAGTCCACGTAGCCGCGGTCCAGGTACCAGGAGTTGAGCTTCTCCAGGTCGCCGGACATCTTTTCCTTGGAGTACTGGTCGTCGCGGCGGTACCACGAGGCCCAGTTGTGTTCCTTCGATTCCCAGATGTCGAGGATGTCCTCGGCCGGGAATTTCTCGGTGCCCACCAGGTTGATGTGGCGGATCTTGGCCGCCTTGCCTTCCTTGATCGCGATGGCGATGTCCACGCGGTTGCGGTCCAGCGGGCTGACGGTCGGGGTGATCTCCACGGTGTACTTGCCGCGGTCGTTGTACTGGCGGCGCAGTTCCTGGGTCACGCGGTCCAGGCTCAGGCGGTCGAAGGTGCCGCCCTCGCTCAGGCCGATGTCGCTCAGGCCCTTGAGCAGCTGCTCGCTCTTGATGTCCTTGTTGCCGGTGACGGTGAGCTTGTTGATCGCCGGGCGCTCCTTGACCGTCACCACCAGGATGTCGCCCTGGCGGTCGAGCTGCACGTCCTCGAAGAAGCCGGTCCGGTACAGGGCGCGGATGGTGTCGCCGGCCTTGCCGTCGTCGACCGTGTCGCCGCGTTCCACCGGCAGGTAGGTGAATACGGTGCCGGAGGAGATGCGCTGCAGGCCGTCGACGCGGATGTCGCTGACGGTGAACGGCTCGGCCGCCTGCGCCAGGGCAGGGGCGCCGAGGCCGGCAGCGAGGGCAAGGGCTAGCAGGCGGCGATTGGGAAGTCGCGTCATGTCACGTCCGGTTGGAGTCGATTTCGATAGTGCGTGGATGCCGGCGTATGACGACGACAGCATGGAAAAGTTCATCGCGGGATCAGGCCGAGGAAGTCGTTGTAGAACGCCAACCCCATCAGCCCGGCCAGCAGCGCCAGGCCGATGTACTGGCCGGCGATGACGGCCCGCTCGCTGAGCGGGCTGCCCTTGACCAACTCGATAAGGTAATACAGCAGGTGTCCGCCGTCCAAGATCGGGATCGGCAGCAGGTTGATGATGCACAGGCTCAGCGACAGCAGCGCCAGGAAGTAGAGGAACCAGTCCGGTCCGCGCTGGGCCGAGGCGTTGGCGACCCGGGCGATGGTGACCGGGCCGGAAATGTTCTGCACCGAGGCGTGGCCGGTCAGCATCCGCCGCATCATGCCCAGCGAGTCGCGGGCCAGCTTGCCGGTTTCCTTGATCGCTGCCGGCACTGCCGCGAATGGGCCGTACTGCCGGCGGGCGTCGTAGGGCGGCATCTGCCCGGTGACGAAATTGATGCCGAGCAGCCAGCGCTGCTCGGCGGCGGCGTCCGGATCGGCGCGGAGGACGATTTCCAGCGCCAGCCGCTCGCCATCGCGCTCGACCTCGATCATGCCGGTGCCGCCGCGCTCGCCCAACTGCTGGATCTGCGCCGGGACCTGGTCGGCGCCATCCACCTGGCGGCCATCGATGGCGAGGATGCGGTCGCCGGGCTGCAGCACGCCGGCTGCGGGCGATTGCGGCCGGACCTTCTCGACCAGCGCCGGCTGCAGCCAGAACTGCCAGCGGATGCCGGCCAGCACCGGCACCTGGCGCTCGTCGAAGCCGGCGGGCAGCTGCGACAGCGGCAGGATGCGGGTGCGCAGCTGGTCGTTGGCGTCGAGGACCTCGACGCGGGCGTCGAGGCGGTCCATCGCCGTGGTGGTCAGCGCCATGCTGGCCTCGGCCCAGGTCGAGACTTCGCGCTCGCCGACCTTCAGCACGCGGTCGCCCGCGGCGAAGCCGGCGCTGGCGGCCATGTCCGCGGTACGGCCGATGGTGGCCGAGTAGTCCTGCTTGCCGATCACGAACATCGCCCACAACAGCGCCAGGCACAGCACCAGGTTGGCGGCCGGGCCGGCGGCGACGATGGCGATGCGCTGCCATACGGTCTTGTGGTTGAACGCGTGCGCGCGCTCGGCCGGGTGCACGTCGCCCTCGCGCTCGTCGAGCATCTTCACGTAGCCGCCCAGCGGGATCGCGGCGATGGCGAATTCGGTCCCGGCGCGGTTGCGGCGCGACCACAGCGGGCGACCGAAGCCGACCGAGAAGCGCAGCACCTTCACCCCGCAGCGTCGCGCCACCCAGTAATGGCCGAACTCGTGGAACGTCACCAGCACGCCCAGGCTGACGATCATCCACCAGACGGATCCGATGAAGTCACCCATGTATGCGGCTCGGTTGAGGGACGGGGTCAGGCATGCGGGGATCGGGCGATGGCGGTCTCGGTGATCTGACGTGATTGCGTATCCGCCGCCAGCAGGGCATCCAGTGTATCGGCAGCCGCTCCGGGCAGGGAGGCCAGGGCGTGTTCGACCAGCGCAGGGATCGACAGGAAACCGATGCGGCCCTGAAGAAAGGCTGAAACGGCCACTTCGTTGGCGGCGTTCAGGATGGCCGGGGCGCTGCCGCCGGCCTCCATCGCGCGCCAGGCCAGTTGCAGGCAGGGGAAGGCGTCGTGGTCGGGGGCCTCGAAGTCCAGTCGTCCCTGGGTGAGCAGGTCCAGTCCGGAAACGCCGGATTCGATCCGCCGCGGCCAGCCCAGGCCCACCGCCAGGGTGGTGCGCATGTCCGGCAGGCCCAGCTGGGCCAGGGTGGAACCGTCGATGAACTCCACCAGCGAGTGCACCAGGCTCTGCGGGTGCACCGCCACCTCGATGCGCTGGCCGGGGACGCCGAACAGGTGGTGGGCCTCGATCACCTCCAGCCCCTTGTTCATCAGCGTGGCCGAATCGACCGAGATCTTCGGCCCCATCGACCACTTCGGGTGCGCCACCGCCTGCGCCGGAGTCACCGCGGCCAGTTCGGCGCGGCTGCGGCCGCGGAACGGGCCGCCGGAGGCGGTGAGGATGATGCGGCGGACGCCGGCACCGTCCACGCTGGCGTCGCGCGAGCGCAGGCACTGGAAGATCGCGTTGTGCTCGCTGTCGATCGGGATGATCTCGGCGCCGGCGGTGGCCGCCTCGCGGGTCAGCAGCTCGCCGGCCAACACCAGCGATTCCTTGTTGGCCAGCAGCAGGCGCTTGCCGGCACGGGCGGCGGCCAGGGTCGAGGACAGCCCGGCGGCGCCGACGATGGCGGCCACCACGGTGTCGCACTGGTCGCTGCCGGCCAGCGCATCGATGGCGGCGGCGCCGGCATGGGCCTCGGTGGCCAGCCCGGCGTCACGCAGGCCGTCGCGCAGTGCGGCGAACAGTGCCGGGTCGGCGATCGCCGCATGCGCCGGCCGGTGGCGCACGCACAGCGCCAGCAGCCCGGCCACGTCGCGCCCGGCCGCCAGCACGCTGGCGTGCAGCTGTTCGGGATGGCGGGCGATCACGTCCAGCGCCGAGGCGCCGATCGAGCCGGTGGCACCGAAGACCGCGATCCGACGCGGGGAAGACAGGACGGACATGGTCAGAAACCGAAGATTTCCTTGCCCAGCGCGAACACCGGCAAGGCCGCCAGCACGCCGTCGATGCGGTCGAGCACGCCGCCGTGGCCGGGAATCACGTTGCCCGAGTCCTTGGCGCCGGCATGGCGCTTGAGCAGGCTTTCGAACAGGTCGCCGAGCACCGAGGCCAGCACCGCGACGGCGGCCACCAGCAGCAGCCAGCCCACGTGCGCGCCGTCGACGCCGGCGTACCCGCCGAACAGCAGGGCCGCCAGCAGGCCGGCCAGCAGGCCGCCGAGCAGGCCTTCGATGGTCTTGTTGGGGCTGATCCGCGGTGCGAGCTTGTGCTTGCCGAAGCTGCGGCCTGCGAAATAGGCGCCGGAGTCGGCGGCCCAGACGATGGCCAGCGCCGCCAGCAGCCAGCGGTGGCCGTTGTCCCCGCCGGCGTGGATCAGTACCAGCGCCGCCCAGGCCGGGACGATGGCCAGGGTGCCGGCGGCCAGCTTGAGCACCCGCGCAGGGCTGCCCGGACTGGCGCCGAAATTGAAGAAGCGCAGCCACAGCAGCCCCAGCAGCCAGGCGGCGACGCCGATCAGCGTGGTCAGCTGGAACAGCACCAGGGTGCCGGCCGAGGCCCAGACCAGCAGCACCATCAGCACCAGGTTCAGCGCCAGCAGGATGGTGCGCGGCAGGCCTTCCACGTCGGACAGCTTCAGCCATTCCCACAGGCCGGTGAGGAACACCAGCGCGGCGAGGGCGGCCAGCCATTGCGTGGGCAGCAGCAGGATGGCGCAGATGGCCGCCGGGGCCATGATCAGCGCGGCGATGACTCGGGTCTTGGTCATGGGGATGGGGTCTCGGCCGCGGTGGCGGCGATCTGGGCGCTGGTCAGGCCGAAGCGGCGTTCGCGCCGTGCATAGTCGTCCAGCGCCTGTTGCAGCACGTTGGCGTCGAATTCCGGCCACAGGATCTCGGTGAACCAGAGTTCGGTGTAGGCCAGCTGCCAGAGCAGGAAGTTGCTGATGCGGGTGTCGCCGCCGGTGCGGATGAACAGGTCCGGCGCCGGCAGGTCGGCCAGCGCGACGCGGCTGGCGATCATCGCCTCGTCGATCGCTTCCGGCTGCAGGCGGCCGGCGGCGACTTCCTGCGCCAGCTCGCGCGCGGCGCGGGCGATGTCCTGGCGGCCGCCATAGCTGGCGGCGATGCTCAGGGTCATCGTGGCGTTGTGCGCGGTGCGCTGCTCGGCCAGCTGCATGCGGCTGACGATGCCGGCGCCGAAACGTTCGCGTTCGCCGATGAAGCGCACGCGCACGCCGCGGCGATGCAGCTCGTCGACCTCGCGGTCGAGCGCATTGAGGAACAGCTTCATCAGCGCATCGACCTCCTCCTGCGGACGCCCCCAGTTCTCGCTGGAGAACGCGAACAGGGTCAGCGCGGCGATGCCGCGCTCCAGGCAGAAGTCGATGGTGCGGTTGACTGCGCGCGCACCGGCCCGGTGGCCGATGATGCGTGGCCGCCGCCGCCGCTGTGCCCAGCGCCCGTTGCCATCCATGATGATGGCGACATGGCGCGGCAGGGCCGGGGCAGGGCCGCTGGACATGGCCGATGGCACCGGCTCAGACCGCCATCAATTCCTGTTCCTTCGACTTGACCACCTCGTCGACGTCCTTGATCGCCTTGTCGGTCAGCTTCTGGATGTCGTCTTCGCCGCGGCGCACCTCGTCCTCGGTGATGCTCTTGTCCTTGAGCAGCTTCTGCACTTCCTGGTTGGCGTCGCGGCGGACGTTGCGGATGGCGACCTTGGCGTCCTCGCCTTCCTTGTGCACCGACTTGGCCAGCTCCTTGCGGCGCTCCTCGGTGAGCGGCGGCAGGTTGAGGCGGATCACCGTGCCCATTACCGTCGGGGTGATGCCGATGTCGGAGGCGTAGATGGCCTTCTCGACTTCCTTGATCATGCCCTTATCGAACAGCGTGATGACCAGCGAGCGGCCTTCGGACACGCTGATGCTCGCCACCTGGTTCAGCGGCGTGTCGGTGCCGTAGGCCTTGACCTTGATGCCGTCCAGCAGCGCCGGCGAGGCGCGGCCGGTACGGATCGTGGTGAGGGTGTGGCGCAGGGCATCGATGCTCTTGGCCATGCGCGTCTGCGCGTCTTGCTTGATGTCGTTGATCATCGCCGGAATCCTGGGTGTATCTGGAATCGGTCGATTATAGGCGAATACGCGCAACCGCCGGACCGGGACAGGGGGCCGTCAGTGGCCGTCGCGGCCCTGCACCAGGGTGCCGATGTTCTCGCCGTGAAGGATCTTCAGCAGCTCGCCGGGCTGGCCCATATCGAACACGCGCAGCGGCAGGTCGCTGTCGCGCGCCAGGGCGAAGGCGGCGGTGTCCATCACTTCCAGGCCGCGGCTGATGACTTCGTCGTAGGTGAGGGTGTCGAAGCGGACCGCATCGGCGTGCTTGTTCGGGTCCTTGTCGTAGACGCCGTCGACCTTGGTGGCCTTGAGCAGCAGGTCGGCGCCGATCTCGATGGCGCGCAGCGCGGCGCCCGAGTCGGTGGTGAAGAACGGGCTGCCGACGCCGGCGGCGAAGATCACCAGCCGGCCCTTCTCCAGGTGGCGGATGGCGCGGCGGCGGATGTAGTCCTCGCACACGTCGTTGATCTTGATCGCGCTCATCACCCGGGCCTTGGCGCCGAGCTTTTCCAGCGCGTCCTGCATGGCCAGGGCGTTGATCACCGTGGCCAGCATGCCCATCTGGTCGCCGGTGACCCGGTCCATGCCGCCGGCGGCCAGGCCGGCGCCGCGGAAGATGTTGCCGCCGCCGATCACCAGCGCCACCTCGGCGCCGGCCTGCTGGGCCTCGATCACTTCACGGGCCAGGCGGTTGATGACCTTGGGGTCGATGCCATAGTCCTCGTCTCCCATCAGCGCCTCCCCGGAAAGTTTCAGAAGGATGCGGCGATAGGTGAGCTTGGACATGGCGGCCTCTGGGTGCGTGGAAAACGCGGGAATTCTAGCGGAAGGCGGTGTCGGCGAGCAGAAAATCTGCTGCATTGCAGCGTCGGCGCCGCGCGTGCCGCAGCCGCGGTTCAGCCTGGCCGGCCCGGTTCAGCACTGGGTCGGCTCGCGCTGCGGCGCGCGCGCGATCACGCGGTTGCGGCCCAGGCTCTTGGAGCGGTACAGCACGTCGTCGGCGGCCTTGAGCAGTTCCTGCACGTCGGCGAAGCGTTCGTAGCCGCCATGCGCGGCCACGCCGGCGGAGAAGGTCACGTGCAGCCGGTTGCCGTCCACCTCGGCCATCGGCGTGGCGGAAATGGTGGCCAGCAGCCGCCGGATCACCTCCAACGCCACCGCCTCGGGGGTGTTGGGGAACAGGACGATGAACTCCTCGCCGCCGAAGCGGGCCACCGTGTCGGTGCCGCGCAGCAGCTCCTGCAGCTTGCCGGCGAACGCGCGCAGCACCTGGTCGCCGATCAGGTGGCCGTGGATGTCGTTGATCTTCTTGAAGTCGTCCAGGTCGATGAAGGCCACCGACAGCGGCCAGTCGTGGCGGGTGGCGCGGGAGAACTCCTGCTCCAGCACCGCTTCGAGCTGGCGCCGGTTGAGCACGCCGGTGAGGGCGTCGCGGTGGGCCAGTTCGGCCAGGCGGTTGGCGCGGGATTCGGATTCGTCCGCGCGCTGGTGCGCCAGCGCGGCATCCTGCTGTTCGCGCAGGTTGCGCAGCGTGGCCAGCTCGCGGGCATGCTCGATCAGGTCCGTCACCCGTGCCGGGGAGAGGATCTGCACCTCGAACAATGCGCCGATATCGGGCAGAAGTTCGCCGATCTGCGCCAGAACCTGGTCGAACTGCGTGCTGTCCAGCTGCAGCCGGGCATGCACCTGCTGCAGCGCCTGCTCGCGGGCGGCGTCGGTGTCGTCGGCCAGCCAGATGTCGGCCACGCAGCCGGACAGGGCGACGCAGGCCTGGAACGGCTCCTGCGGTGCGGCCGGCGGTTCGCTGGCGGCGATGGCTTCCACCAGGTAGTGCGGCAGGTTCCACTCGCGGGCCACGGCGGCGCCGGCATCGGCGTGGGTGATTCCCAGGTAGCGCTGCTCCAGTGCCAGCAGGGCGGGGTTGGAGTCGGCCTGCCGCAGCAGCGAGGGGTAGGCGTCGGGCTGGGCCTGGATCAGCGCCAGGATGCCGATGTCCTGCAGCAGGCCGGCCAGCATCAGTTCCTCGGCCTTGCGCACTCCGCTGGCCTGGCCCAGCAGGCGTGCGGACAGCGCGGCGAGCACGCTGCGGTGCCAGATCCGGCCGGACATGTCCGCGGCCCGGCCGTCGCCCTGGCCCTGCAGTCCCTGTGCGATGGAGAAACCCAGCGCCAGCTGCAGCGTCGCGTTCAGGCCGAGCATGGTCAGCGCCTGGCCGAGGTTGTTGATCCGCCTGCGGCTGGCGTACAGCGGCGAGTTGGCGATCCGCAGCATGCGCGCGCTCAGGGCCATGTCCATGGCGATCACCTCGGCGGCGGTGGCGAGGTCGGCTTCCGGGTCCTGCGCCAGCTCGATCACGCGCAGGGCGATGCCGGGGGGCGAAGGGAGGTTGCGGCACAGGGCCAGCGCATTGATCAACTCGGGAGACATGTCTGGGCTGCGGGTGTAATCCGAGCAAGGATACATCGACGTCACGGATTTGGTTTTCGCCGCTTGCGCATGTTCGTGAAATCGGCTTGTGCGGATGGGCGGGTTCCGCCCTTCTCCCGTCTCGCGGGAGTGTCCCGTCCCTGCCCGGAGAGCTCGCGGCCGACGTCCAGCGTCTTCCTGCCTTTTGGCAGGAGTGACGTCAGTCGCGACAGGGGCGCCCCGGGGCGGGCGAACCCCAAAAAAAGAAGCCGCGGATGTCCGCGGCTTCTTCGTGTCCTGCCGATGGCGAGGATCAGACCTGCATGGCCTTGGCCACTTCGGCGGCGTAGTCCTCGACCACCTTCTCGATGCCTTCGCCCACGGCCAGGCGCTGGAAGCCGACCACGTCGGCGCCGGCGGCCTTGACCACCTGCTCGACGCTCTGGTTGGTGTCCAGCACGTACGGCTGGCCGTACAGGGTCACTTCGTTGACGATCTTGGCGATCTTGCCGCTGATGATCTTCTCCAGGATGTCGGCCGGCTTGGCCTTGTCCTTCTCGGACATCTTGGCCAGCTCGATTTCCTTTTCCTTGGCCACGAACTCGGCCGGCACGTCGGCGGCCTTGTTGTGCGGCGGGTTCATCGCGGCCACGTGCATGGCCAGGCCGCGGGCCAGCTCTTCGTTGCCGCCGGCCAGTTCGACCAGCACGCCGATGCGGCCGCCGTGCACGTAGGCGGCGACGTTGTTGGTGGTGTCCAGGCGGACCAGGCGACGGATCTGGATGTTCTCGCCGAGCTTGGCGATCGCCGCGGCGCGGGCTTCCTCGACGGTCTCGCCGGTCGGCAGCTTGGCGGACTTCAGCGCCTCGACGTCGGCGGCGCCGGCGGCCAGGGCGGCCTGGGCGACGGTGTCGGTGAACTTCAGGAAGTTCTCGTCCTTGGCGACGAAGTCGGTCTCGGAGTTGATCTCGACCAGCACGGCCTTGCCGCCGTCCTGGGCGGCCGCGATGCGGCCTTCGGCGGTCACGCGGTCAGCCTTCTTGTCGGCCTTGGCCAGGCCCGACTTGCGCAGCCACTCGGCGGCGGCGTCGATGTTGCCGGCGTTCTCGGTCAGCGCCTTCTTGCACTCCATCATGCCGGCGCCGGTGCGCTCGCGCAGTTCCTTGACCAGGGAAGCAGTGATTTCCATGGAATTACCTCACGAATAGAAAGGGATAGGCCGGCAATGGTTGCCGGCCGTTGTTACGTGGCCCTGTCAGCGGCAGGCGCCCTCGGGGCGCTGGCGCAGGGGAGTGGGCGCGGCAGGCGCGCCCACGAGGCCGGGTCAGGCCGAGGCTTCGTCGCCCTTCTTGGCGCCCTTCTTGGCCGGGGCGCGACGGGCCGGCTTGGCTTCGTCGCCGGCAGCGGCGTCGGCGAACTCTTCCTCGCGCACGGCGGCGGAGTTCGGGGCGGCGGCCTTGCCTTCCAGCACGGCGTCGGCGGCGGCGCGGGCGTACAGCTGCACGGCGCGGATGGCGTCGTCGTTGCCCGGGATGGCGTAATCGACCAGGTTGGGGTCGTAGTTGGTGTCGACCACCGCGATCACCGGGATGCCGAGCTTCTTGGCTTCCTTGATGGCGATGTCTTCATGGCCGATGTCGATGACGAAGATGGCGTCGGGCAGGCGGTTCATCTCCTTGATGCCGCCCAGCGAGGCTTCCAGCTTGTCGCGCTCGCGGCGCAGGCCCAGCACTTCGTGCTTGACCAGGCGGTCGAAGCTGCCGTCGGTCTCGCCGGCTTCCAGCTCCTTCAGGCGCGCCACCGACTGCTTCACGGTGCGGAAGTTGGTCAGGGTGCCGCCCAGCCAACGCTGGTTCATGAACGGCATGCCGCAACGCTCGGCTTCTTCCTTGATCGCTTCGCGGGCGCTGCGCTTGGTGCCCAGGAACAGGATGGTGCCGCGCTTCTGGGCGACGCTGGAAATGAAGTTCATCGCGTCGTTGAACAGCGGAACGGTCTTTTCCAGGTTGATGATGTGGATCTTGCCGCGGGCGCCGAAGATGTACGGGCCCATCTTGGGGTTCCAGTAGCGGGTCTGGTGGCCGAAGTGGACGCCGGCTTCCAGCATCTGACGCATGGTGACCTGGGGCATTGCAATACTCCTGATGGGGAACCGGCCGCCACGGACAAGGGATGGGCGGTCCGCCGCGAGGCGGGTGGTTCCGGGGTTGGGCTTCCCCGACGCTTCCGTGGCCGAACCCCTTGAGGGGCACCCCGGCACGGATATGGGCGGCAGGTGTGGATTCACCGGTGACGTCCGGCGTTGACGGCCTGTACCCGGCAGGGCGGGACAGCAAGCCGCGGAATTATAGGGGGCTGGCCTGTCCGGCGCAAATGGCCGGCCTGGAAGCCTTTGCCGGCGGTGGACGCGGCGCGTTCAGGCAGGGGCCTGATGGGTGATAATGGCCGCCATGAGCGTGAATCTTAAAACCCCGCAGGAAATCGAACTGATGCGCGTGGCCGGCCGCCTGGCCGCCGAGGTGCTCGATGTCGTCGCACCGCATGTGAAGCCGGGCGTGACCACCGAGGAACTGGACCGCATCTGCCACGACCACATCATCAACGTGCAGAAGGCCGTCCCGGCCAACGTCGGCTACCGGGGATTCCCCAAGACGGTGTGCACCTCGGTCAACAACGTCATCTGCCACGGCATCCCCAGCGAGGCCAAGGTGCTGAAGGACGGCGACATCGTCAACATCGACGTCACCGTGATCAAGGACGGCTGGCACGGCGATACCAGCCGCATGTACTACGTCGGCACCCCGTCGGTGATGGCCAAGCGCCTGGTCGAGACCACCTACGAAGCCATGTGGCGCGGCATCCGCGCGGTGAAGCCGGGGGCGACCCTGGGCGACATCGGCCATGCGATCCAGCAGTACGCCGAGGCCGAGCGCTTCTCGGTGGTGCGCGAGTACTGCGGCCACGGCATCGGCACGGTCTACCACGACGAGCCGCAGGTGCTGCATTACGGGCGCCCGGGGCAGGGACTGGTGCTCAAGCCGGGCATGACCTTCACCATCGAGCCGATGATCAACGAAGGCACCCGCTATACCCGGGTGCTGCCCGACGGCTGGACCGTGGTCACCAAGGACCGCAAGCTCTCGGCGCAGTGGGAGCACATGATCGCCGTCACCGAGGACGGCGTGGATGTGCTGACCCTGGCGCCGGGCGAAACGATGCCCCAGGCATGAGCATGCTGCCGGCGAGCCCGATTCCGGACACGCCGGCCGATTCCGCCGGCGACGGCGACTGGGCCGCGGCCGCGCGCCAGGCGCTGGCGCAGGCCGATGTGCGCCTGTACCGGCGCTTCGACCAGGGCGACAACATCGAGCGGCTGCTGGCGCTGCGCGCGCGCGCGGCCGACCACCTGATCCGGCTGGCGTGGCAGCGCTGCATCCCTCCCGGGGCCGGGCTGGCGCTGTTCGCGGTGGGCGGCTACGGCCGCGGCGAACTGTTCCCGCGCTCGGACATCGACCTGCTGGTGCTGGCCGACGGCCCGGACCTGCAGCAGCACGAGGAACCGCTGTCGCGCCTGTTCGCGCTGCTGTGGCATGCCGGGCTGCCGGCCAGCCACGCGGTGCGTTCGCCGGCGCAGTGCACCGAGGCCGCGACCGACCAGAGCGTGCTCACCGCGTTGATCGAGGCCCGCGCGCTGTGCGCCGATGGCGCCGCGCAGAAGGCGCTGGCGCAGGCGATCGTGCCGGGGCGGATCTGGCCGGCGCGCGACTTCTTCCTGGCCAAGCGCGAGGAGCTGCTGGCACGGCACCGGCGCTTCGGCGACACCGCCGACAACCTGGAGCCGGACATCAAGGACGGCCCGGGCGGCCTGCGCGATCTCAACACCCTGGGCTGGATGGCGTTGCGCGCGTTCGGCGTGCGCGACCTGGAAGCGCTGGTCGGGCTGGGCCACCTCGGCATCGACGAGGCCGCGGCGCTGGAGCGCGAACGGCGGCAGCTGGCGCGGCTGCGCTTCGGCCTGCACCTGGTGGCGGGGCGGCCGGAAGAACGGCTGCGTTTCGACTACCAGAAGACGCTGGCGCAACGGCTGGGCTTCGAGGACGACGCCGAGAGCCTGGCGGTCGAGAAGATGATGCAGGGCTTCTACCGCAGCGCCGCGGTGGTGCGGCGGATCAGCGACCGCCTGCTGCAGCGCTTCGAGGAGCAGTTCGACGGCGAGGTGGTGCCGGTGCCGCTAGGCGGCGGGTTCTCGCTGCGGCGCGGCTATCTGGCCGCCGACGACCCGCAGTGGCCGCACGGCGACATGGCGCAGTTGCTGGAACTGTTCGCCTGCTGGGCGGCGACCGCGGACGTGCGCGGCCTGCATTCGCTGACCGCGCGCGCGGTGGCCGAAATGCTGGACGAGATTCCCGCCTACACGGCGGTGGAGCAGCCGGTGCGCGACCGCTTCATGGCGCTGATGCGCGGCCCCGGCGGGGTCGACTCGCTGGCGCGCATGGCGCGGCTGGGCGTGCTGGGGCAGTGGATCCCGGCGTTCGCGCAGGTGTCCGGGCGCATGCAGTTCGACCTGTTCCACGTCTACACCGTCGATCAGCACACGCTGATGGTGCTGCGGAACATCGGCATCTTCGCCGGCGCGCGCGTCGACGACCGCTTTTCCATCGCCCACGAAGTATGGCCGCGGCTGCGCAAGCCGGAGCTGCTGCTGCTGGCCGGCCTGTTCCACGACATCGCCAAGGGCCGCGGCGGCGACCATTCCGAACTCGGCGCGGTGGATGCGCGCGCGTTCTGCCAGGCGCACGGGCTGAGCGCGGCCGACACCGATCTGGTGGCGTGGCTGGTGGAGCAGCACCTGCGCATGTCGGTGACCGCGCAGAAGCAGGACATCGCCGACCCGGAGGTGATCCATGCCTTCGCCAGCCTGGTGGCTACCCGCGAGCGGCTGGACTACCTGTACCTGCTGACCTGCGCCGACATCGCCGGCACCAGCCCCAAGCTGTGGAACGCGTGGAAGGACCGGCTGCTGGCCGACCTGTACTTCGCCGCGCGGCGCGCGCTGCGCGAGGGCCTGGAGCATCCGATGCCGGAAGCGGAACGGGTGCAGGAGGCGCGCGACAGCGTGCGCGAACAGCTGCGGGCGCAGGGCTATGACGACGCCACCATCGACCGCCAGTTCGCGGCGATGCCCGACGAGGGCTTCATGCGCTTCCGTCCGGAGCAGCAGGCCTGGCAGGCGGCGGCGCTGGTCGAGGTGCAGGCCGGCGACACCCTGGTCAAGGTGCGGCGCATCACTCCCGACGGCGATGCGCTGGAAGTGTTCGTGCATTCGCCCGACCGCGACGGCCTGTTCGCCGCGATCGTGATGACGCTGGACCGCAAGGGCTACGGCATCCACCGCGCGCGCGTGCTCGACGGCCCCAACGGCACCATCTTCGACACCTTCGAGGTGACCCCGGCCGACGCCTTCGCCGACGGCGACACCGCGAAGCTGGAAGCGGCGCTGCGCGAGGCGCTGGCCGGCGACCTGGCGCGGCTGCGCCCGGCGCGGCGGGTGATGCCGCGGCAGCTGCGGCATTTCCGCTTCGCCCCGCGCATCGAATTCCTGGAAGTGGCCGGGCAGGGCCGCACCCTGCTGAACCTGGTGGCGCCGGATCGGCCCGGCCTGCTGGCGGATGTGGCGCAGGTGCTGCGCGGCCAGCGGCTGCGGGTGCAGGACGCGCGCATCGCCACCTTCGGCGAGCGCGCCGAGGACCAGTTCCAGCTCACCGACCAGCACGACAATCCCCTTACCGAAACTTCCCGGCAGGCGCTGCGCGAAGCGCTGTTGATCTGCCTGGAACCCGACAGAAAGAACGGAGACCCCCACTGATGGCGACCAAGCCAGCCCCGAAGAAGTCCGCCGCCCGCAAGCCCGTACCCGCCAAGGCGCCAGCGAAGACGGCCGCCGCGAAGAAGGTCGCACCGAAGAAGGCGGTGGCGAAGAAGGCAGTGGCGAAGAAGCTGCCGGAAAAGAAGCCGGCCCCGGTACGCGCCAGTGCCGAGACGATCGCCCGCAAGAGCCTGCGCAAGCCGCAGGCCGCCGGGGTGGAGGAACTGAAGTTCAGCATCGAGAGCGCGTTCGAGCGCCGCGCGATGCTGACCATGGACGAGGTGGAAGGCTCGACCAAGCTGCTGGTCAACCGTGTGATCGACGGGCTGGAGTCGGGCGAGTTCCGCGTCGCCGAGCCCGACGGCCACGGCGGCTGGAAGGTCAACGAGTGGCTGAAGAAGGCGGTGCTGCTGTACTTCCGGGTCAACGACATGGCGGTGGTGGACGGCCGCCCGGCGCCGTTCTGGGACAAGGTCGAGTCGCGTTTCGCCGGCTACGACGAAAGCCGCTTCCGCCAGGCCGGGGTGCGCGTGGTGCCCGGCGCCATCGCCCGCCGCGGCAGCTATTTCGGAAAGGACGTGGTGCTGATGCCCAGCTTCACCAACATCGGCGCCCATGTCGGCGAGGGCACCATGGTCGACACCTGGGCCACGGTCGGCTCGTGCGCGCAGATCGGCAAGCACTGCCACCTGTCCGGCGGCGCCGGCATCGGCGGCGTGCTGGAGCCGCTGCAGGCCAGCCCCACCATCATCGAGGACCACTGCTTCATCGGCGCGCGTTCGGAAGTGGTGGAGGGCGTCGTCGTCGGCCACCACAGCGTGATCGGCATGGGGGTGTTCCTCGGCCAGAGCACCCGCATCTACAACCGCGCCACCGGCGAGATCAGCTACGGCTACGTGCCGCCGTACAGCGTGGTGGTGTCCGGCCAGCTGCCGTCCAGGGACGGCACGCATTCGCTGTACTGCGCGGTGATCGTCAAGCAGGTGGACGCGAAGACCCGCAGCAAGACCAGCGTCAACGACCTGCTGCGCGGGCTGGCCGACTGACCGGGCACGAACGACTCAAGAGGGGAGGGGGATTGCGATGAAGACACGTTCCGCACGGGGGCGCCTGCTCGCCCCGCTGCTTGCCGCCGCGCTGACGCTGGTGTCGGCGGCGTCGGCGCAGGACCTGAGCCGCTACAGCGAGGACGGCCTGCGCGCCGAACTGGCGAGCATCGCCGATGCCGACACCGCGGTGCTGGTGCCGATGCGCGACGGCGTCGGGTTGTCCACCAACATCTGGCGGCCCAAGGGCGCCACCGGCAAGCTGCCGACGGTGCTGTGGAAGACCCCGTACAACGAGCACAACCTGCGCGGCACCACCGCGCGGCTGGCGGTCGAGGCGGTGCGCCACGGCTATGCCTTCGCGGTGCAGAACGAGCGTGGCCGCTATTTCAGCCAGGGCGAGTACCAGATCCTCGGTCATCCGCAGACCGACGGCTACGACGCGCTGAGCTGGATCGCGCAGCAGCCGTGGTCCAACGGCAAGGTCGGCACGCTGGGCTGCTCGTCCTCGGCCGAATGGCAGCTGGCGCTGGCGGCGATGGACCACCCGGCGCACGCGGCGATGGTGCCGATGGCGGCCGGCGCGGGCATCGGCAAGGTCGGCCCGTTCTGGGAGCAGGGCAACTTCTATACCGGCGGCGTGCCGCGCACGCTGTTCGCGGTGTGGATGTACGGCGTGGACAATCCCCTGCGCGCGCAGCTGCCGCAGGACCTGAACGGGCCGCTGCGCGCGCGCGTGGCCCGGTACAACGACCTGGACGCGAGCAAGCCCAAGGTCGAATGGGCCAGGCACATCTGGCACCTGCCGTACGCCGAGCTGCTGTCCTCGCTGGACGAGCCGCCGGCGACGTTCGAGTCGATGATCGGGCGCGGCCCGGCCGACCCGTTCTGGGAGCAGGGCGGGCTGTACCGCGATTCGATGGGCTGGGGCGTGCCGGCGCTGTGGTTCAACAGCTGGTACGACGTCTCGATCGGCCCGAACATGGCGCTGTTCAACCACGCGCGCACGGTGGATTCCGACCGCGAGGCCAGCGCCAACCAGTACGCGGTGATCGGCCCGAACCCGCATTGCCAGTTCTGGAAGCTGGACAAGGACTACAAGGTCGGCGAGCGCGGCATGGGCGATGCGAGCTTCCCGGTGGGCGAGCAGATCTGGGCGTTCTTCGACCGCTGGCTGAAGGGCCAGCCGAAGGCGTTCCCGGCCTCCACCCCGCACGTGCGCTATTTCACGATGGGCGCCAACCGCTGGCAGTCCGACGCGCAGTGGCCGCCGAAGGCCGCCAGGCCGGTGCGCATGTACCTGCGCTCGGGTGGCAACGCCAATTCCGTGTACGGCGATGGCCGCCTGTCGTTCGAGGCGCCGGCAGCCGACGAGCCGAAGGACGCCTACCGCTACGACCCGGCCAACCCGGTGCAGACCATCGGCGGCGGCGACTGCTGCAACGGCGGCCTGGTGACTGCCGGCGCGTTCGACCAGCGCCAGATCGAGGCCCGGCACGATGTGCTGGTGTACACCAGCGACGCGCTGGAGGAGCCGCTGGAAGTGTCCGGCTTCGTCGACGCGGTGCTGAAGGTGTCCTCCAGCGCGCGCGATACCGACTTCGCGCTCAAGCTGGTGGACGTGGCCCCGGACGGCACCGCCTGGATCGTCGGCGACACCATCCTGCGCGCGCGCTACCGCGACGGCTACGCCACGCCGCAGCCGATGCAGCCGGGGCAGGTCTACACGCTGAAACCGACCCCGATCACGACCTCGATCCAGTTCGGCAAGGGCCACCGGATCCGGGTCGAGGTGACCAGCTCGAATTTCCCCAAGTTCGCGCGCAACCTCAACACCGGCGGCCCGAACGAGAGCGAGGCCACGCCGGTGGTGGCCGACAACGCCCTGCATCATTCGGCCGACGCGGCCAGCTACATCGAACTGCCGGTGGTCGCGCGCTGATCGCGCCCGGTGCCGGCCTTCGCGGGCCGGCATCTTGCCGGGCAGCCCTGGCTCCGTCCGCTTCCATCCCCGTGACGGCAGCCGCCTGCGCCCCGGTTTGAATCGATTTAAGATCGTTCCCGGAACCCGGATGGGGAGCGACGATGAAACCGTGCGGAACCACGATGCGGTGGCTGGCCGCAGCGGCCATGGCCTGGATGGCGCTTGCCGCCCAGGCCGCCCCGCCGGCTGCGCCGATGTCGGGCAATCCGATCCTGCCGGGCTGGTATGCTGATCCCGAGGCCGCGCTGTTCGGCGACCGCTACTGGATCTTCCCGACGACCTCGCGGCCCTATGCGCAGCAGCGCGGCTTCGACGCGTTCTCCTCGCCGGACCTGGTGCACTGGACCCGGCACCCCGACGCGCTGCGGATCGAGGCGGTGGCCTGGGCCAGGCAGGCGCTGTGGGCGCCAGCGGTGGTGGAGAAGGACGGCAGGTACCACCTGTTCTTCTCGGCCAACGACATCCAGAGCGACGACGAGGTCGGCGGCATCGGCGTGGCGGTGGCCGACAGGCCGCAGGGGCCGTACCGCGACCTGCTCGGCAAGCCGCTGATCGACAGGTTCCACAACGGCGCACAGCCGATCGACCAGTTCGTGTTCGAGGACGACGACGGCAGCTGGTACATGGTCTATGGCGGCTGGAAGCACGCCAACATCGTCAAGCTGAAGGACGACTTCAGCGGCGTCGAGCCGATGGCCGACGGCACCGTGTTCAAGGAGATCACCCCGGCGCCGGAGTACGTGGAGGGCTCGCTGATGTTCAAGCGCGATGGCCGTTACTACTACATGTGGTCGGAGGGTGGCTGGGGCGGCCCGGACTACTCGGTGGCCTATGCCATCGCCGACAAGCCGACCGGCCCGTTCGAGCGCATCGGCAAGGTCCTGCAGCAGGACCCGGCGATCGCCACCGGCGCCGGTCATCACTCGCTGATCCATGCGCCCGACGACGACAGCTGGTACATCGTCTACCATCGTCGCCCGCTGGGCGAGACCGATCCCAACCACCGGGTGACGTCGATCGACCGCATGTACTTCGACGCGCAGGGCCATATCCTGCCGGTGAAGATCACCCACGAGGGCGTGGAAGCGCACCCGCTGCGCCGACCGCCGGTGCCGCGCGCCGGGCGCGCGGCCCACACAGGAAAACACGCATGGGCACCACGTTGTACGGATTGAAGAACTGCGACACCTGCAAGAAGGCGAGCAAATGGCTGGACCGCTTCGGCGTGGCCTACACCTTCGTCGACTACCGCGACCACAAGCCCGCGCCGGAAACGCTGGTCGACTGGGCCGCGCAGGCCGGCGGTTTCGCCGCACTGGTCAACAAGTCCTCCACCACCTGGCGGCAGCTGCCGGACAACCGCAAGGCAGCCGCTTCCGACGCCGAGTGGAAGCTGCTGCTGCGCGAATACCCGCAGCTGATCCGGCGACCGGTGGTGGTGAGCGACGACGGCGCCATGACCCAGGGTTTCTCCGACAACGGTTTCAAGCAGCGCTTCGGCATCGCCTGAAGGCGGAAAGGCAACGGTGCGGGAGCGACTGGCGTCGCTCCTGCATATCCTGCGTATCGCGACAACGATGGAGAATTGCATGAGCGACGTGGTCGGGCTGACCTGCGAACTGATCGCGCGGCCGTCGGTGACGCCGGACGATGCCGGCTGCCAGGCGCTGGTCGCCGCGCGGCTGGAGACGTCCGGGTTCGCCTGCGAAAGGCTGCGGCTGGGCCAGGTCGACAACCTGTGGGCCACCCACGGCAGCGGCTCGCCGGTGCTGGTGCTGCTGGGACATACCGACGTGGTGCCACCCGGCCCGCGCGAGGCCTGGAGCAGCGATCCGTTCCTGCCGGAGATCCGCGACGGCGTGCTGTACGGGCGCGGCGCCGCCGACATGAAGGGCAGCGTGGCCGCGTTCGTGGTCGCCGCCGAGCAGTTCGTCGCCGCGCACCCGGACCATCCGGGCACGCTGGCGCTGCTGCTGACCAGCGACGAGGAAGGCGACGCCATCGACGGCGTGCGCCGCGTCGCCGAACTGTTCCGCGAGCGCGGGCAGGCGATCGACTGGTGCATCACCGGCGAGCCGTCCTCGACCGCGACGCTGGGCGACCTGCTGCGGGTCGGCCGCCGCGGCAGCCTGTCCGGCTACCTGACGGTCAGGGGCGTGCAGGGGCACGTGGCCTATCCGCACAAGGCGCGCAACCCGATCCACCTGGCCGCCGCCGCGTTGGCCGAGCTGTGCGCGCGGCACTGGGACGACGGCTACGAGAGCTTCCCGCCGACCAGCCTGCAGGTCTCCAACATCCACGCCGGCACCGGCGCCAACAACGTGATCCCGGGCGAACTGCAGGTGGCCTTCAACCTGCGCTACAACCCGCACTGGGACGCGCCGAAGCTGGAGGCGGAAATCGCCGCGTTGCTGGAGGCGCACCAGCTCGACTACGCGCTGCGCTGGCACCGCAGCGGCGAGCCGTTCTACACCCCGGAAGGCCGTTTGCGCAGCGTCGCGCGCGCGGTGCTGGCCGGGTTCGCCGGCGCCCCGCCGGAGGAAAGCACCGGCGGCGGCACCTCCGACGCGCGCTTCATCGCGCCGCTGGGCGCGCAGTGCATCGAGGTCGGACCGGTCAACGCCAGCATCCACCAGGTGGACGAGAACGTGCGCGTGGCCGACCTGGAAGCGTTGCCCGGACTGTACCGGGCGTTGATCGCCGGGCTGCTCGACGACGGCGCCCGTTGAGGCGTCCGTCCGCCGCGATGCCGTGCCGGTCCACGGCGGCGCTCACTCGAAGGTGAAGTGCACCGGCTTGATCGCCTCGCGCCAGTAGGATTCGCCGGCCAGGTAGAAATGCTGCGCCTCGGCACGGGCGAACCAGCGTGCGGCCTCGTCCTCGTCGCGGGTGACGCCCTTGGGGCCGCGGCCGAGCAACAGGCCGGCGAAGTACTGGCCGAACACGTTGCCCTGTTCGCCGGCGCGGCGGTAGCAGTCCATCGCCGCGGCCGGGTCGCGCGGCACGCCGATGCCGCCTTCGTACATCGCGCCCAGGTCGACCAGCGCCTCGGCATCGCCGCGTTCGGCCTGGCGGCGGATGGCCGCGAACGGGTCGGCCATGCCCGGCGGCGGCGCGAGGCGGTCGCCCGCCAGCCGGTACAGATGGCGATGGTAGACCGCGCGCCGCATCGCCCAGCGCAGCATGCCATCGGTGTCGTCCTGCTGGTCGTGCCAGCGGACCAGCGCCTGCATCGCATACGGCGAGCCGTGGTAGGCGCTGCGCCGGTACCAGTAGTGCGCCCGGCGCGGATGCGGTTTGATCTGCGCGGCGGCCTCGCCGTCGCCGTCGAGCCGGCCGCTGGCATGGATCGAGCCCAGCTGCTCCTCGGCGGCGGCGCTGTGCAGGGCGGCCGCGCGTTCGTACCAGCGCAGCGCGGTCCAGTCGCCGCGCCGGCGATAGGCTTCGCCGACCTGGTACGCGGAGGCCTGGCTGCCGTCGAAGCGCGCGTCCAGTTCGGCGCGTTCGGCGGCCGGCAGCTGCGAGCGCGGCAGGGTGGTGCAGCCGCCGGCGAGCAGGCAGCCGGCGAGGAGCAGGGCGCGCATCGCGGCCTTGCGCAGGGAAATGGGGGGCATGCAGAAGTCCGTTCCGGTGATGCGCCATTATCGCCGTTCCGGGCAGCGTCGTTTCGCTTGCAACAGTTGCGCCGCCCCGCGCGCCGCGCTAGTGTCGGCCACATGTCGCCGTTCCGTGCCAACGCCAACAACGCCAACCGCAATAACCTGCGTGCGAACAATCGCGCGCGGCCGATGCGGGTCCGCGACCAGGCGTAAAGAACGGAACAAGCGCCAGGTCACCAGGAAACCCGCATCGGCCGATGCGGGTTTTTTTGTGCCCGGGCGCCGGCGACGGCCGGTCGCGGTTGGCCGGAAGATCCTTCGCTGCACGTGTCCTTCCCCACAAATCCAGGAGTCTTTCCCATGTGTTCGATCTTCGGCATCTTCGGCCTGCAACCCGGCGACGACCTGCAGGCGCTGCGACGGCAGGCGCTGGAATGTTCCCGGCGCCAGCGCCACCGCGGCCCGGACTGGAGCGGCGTGTACGCCGACGACGGCGCGATCCTGGTGCACGAGCGGCTGGCCATCGTCGACCCGGCCGGCGGCTCGCAGCCGCTGCTGTCCGAGGACGGCGGCCTGGCGCTGGCGGTCAACGGCGAGATCTACAACCACCGCGAGCTGAAGAACGAACTCAAGCAGCCGTATGCCTTCCAGACCGGTTCGGACTGCGAGGTGATCAACGCGCTGTACCGCGAGGACGAGCCGGGCTCGTTCCTCAACCGCCTCAACGGCATCTTCGCCTTCGCGCTGTGGGACAAGGCCGCCGGCCGCGTCCTGATCGCCCGCGACCCGATCGGGGTGGTACCGCTGTACTGGGGCCACGACGCCCAGGGCCGGCTGCGGGTGGCCTCGGAACTGAAGTCGATCGCCGACAGCTGCGCCGATGCCGCGCAGTTCCCGCCGGGACACTGGTACGACAGTTCGCTCGATGACGGCAGCGGGGCCAGCTCCGCTCTGCGTCGGTACTACCAGCGGCCGTGGCGCGACTACGACGCGGTGCAGGGCGTGGAAGTGTCGAGGCAGGAACTGCGCGAGGCGTTCGAACGCGCGGTGCATCGCCAGCTGATGACCGACGTGCCCTATGGCGTGCTGTTGTCCGGCGGGCTGGATTCGTCGCTGGTGGCGGCGGTGGCCGCGCGCTATGCGCGCCATCGCATCGAGGAGAACGACCAGACCGAGGCCTGGTGGCCGCGCCTGCATTCCTTCGCCATCGGCCTGAAGGGCTCGCCCGACCTGGCCGCCGCCGCGGTGGCGGCCGAGTCGCTGGGCACGGTGCACCACGGCTTCGAATACACCTTCGAGGAGGGGCTGGATGCGCTGCCGGAGGTGATCCGCCACATCGAGACCTACGACGTCACCACCATCCGCGCCTCCACGCCGATGTTCCTGCTGGCGCGGCGGATCAAGGCGATGGGGGTGAAGATGGTGCTGTCCGGCGAGGGCAGCGACGAGATCTTCGGCGGCTACCTGTACTTCCACAAGGCGCCCGACGCGCGCGAGTTCCACGAGGAGCTGGTGCGCAAGCTCGACGCGCTCAACAACTACGACTGCCTGCGCGCCAACAAGTCGATGATGGCCTGGGGCGTGGAGCCGCGGGTGCCGTTCCTGGACCGCGAGTTCCTGGACGTGGCGATGCGCATGGACGCGCAGTACAAGATGATCGACAAGGCGTCGGCCGGGGCGCAGCGGATGGAGAAGGGCGTGCTGCGCGACGCCTTCGACGGCTACCTGCCGGAGCAGATCCTGTGGCGGCAGAAGGAGCAGTTCAGCGACGGCGTCGGCTATGGCTGGATCGACGGGTTGAAGGCGCATGCCGAGGCGCAGGTCAGCGACCGCGAGCTGGCCGCCGCCGACAAGCGCTTCCCGGTCAACCCGCCGCTGACCAAGGAGGCGTACTACTACCGCATGCTGTTCGAGCAGTTCTTCCCGACCCCGGCCGCCGCCGAGACGGTGCCCGGCGGCAAGTCGATCGCCTGTTCGTCGCCGGCGGCCATCGCCTGGGACGCGGCGTTCGCCAACGCCGCCGATCCCTCGGGGCGCGCGGTGGCGGGCGTGCACAACGCGGCCGTGGCGGCCTGACGCTTTATCCGTCCCGGAAGATGTCCGCGTGTCGTCATGGACGACGGCGCGCGGCGGGGCGGCCGCTCAGAGGCGGCCGGCCATCCGCGCCAGCGTGGTGTCGCGCCACCACCAGTGGTGCAGCGCCACCATCAGCACGTGGCCGGCGACCAGCGCCAGCAATGTCCAGGCCAGCACGCCGTGCGACAGGTTGGCCGGCGTCATCAGCCAGGCGAGCTTCTCGCCGGTCGCCGGGAACAGCGGGATGCCCCACGGCGCGAAACCGCGCCCCGAGCCGTATTCGCGCAGCAGCGCCACCGCCGGGACGTAGAGCATCAGCGCATACAGCAGGGCATGCCCGGCCGCGGCCATGCGGCCGATCCAGCTGGCGGGATGCGGCGGCCGGCGGCGCCATTGCGACAGGCCCCAGGCGCCGCGCAGCAGGATCAGCAGCATCAGCACGGTGCCGACCGGCTTGTGCGTCCCGACCATGAACGCGGTGAACGCGTGACGGCCGAGCACCAGCTTCACGCCCATGCCGAAGAACTGCCAGGCGAACAGGGCGGCCATGCTCCAGTGCAGCAGGCGTGTGGTCAGGCCGTAGCGTTCCGGCGTATCGCGCCAGCGTGAGGTCATCCGGATGTTCCATGGAGAAAGGGAGGGCGCCGGAAGCGGGTCCGGGCGTGCACAGTTCATTCGGGGTCAGGCCGGTTGTCAAATGCGCGCCTGTGGCACGGCGGCTGCCCGGGCGCCTGGCGGTGCGATGGCCACGCCATGCACGGACATGCTGATGGCATCCGCGATGCGGTGGGTGCCTGCCGTCGCCTGCAGGCCCTAGAATCGCAGGCGATCGATCATGGGGAACGTCGAATGGATTCAGTGCCTGCCGGAGACGGCGACTCGAGCCGGAGAGTGGGGATGGCACATCGCTATGCAGCGTGGACCTTGCTTCCGCTGGCCGCGGCCTTGCTGCTGGCGCGTTTCTTCGGGCCGGTAGCGGCGCCGGCCGCCGCGTCCGGCGAAGCGACCGGCGTGGCCGACGGCTGGCTGCATCACCTGTCCGGACCGCTGGCGATGTTCCTGCTGCAGCTGCTGGTACTGCTGCTGGTGGCCAAGGGCATGGGCTGGTTGTTCCGCCGCTTCGGCCAGCCGGCGGTGATCGGCGAGATGGCGGCGGGGCTGATGATGGGGCCGCTGCTGTTCGGGGCGTTGTGGCCGCAGGCGCAGGGCTGGTTGTTCCCGCCGGCGTCGCTGGGAACGCTGGGCCTGCTCAGCCAGCTGGGCGTGCTGTTGTTCCTGATGGTGGCCGGCGCCGAGTTGAACCTGGCCGGGCTGCGCGGCCGCCGCCGCTTCGCCTTCCTGGTCAGCCATGCCGGCATCGCCGTCCCGTTCCTGCTGGGCGTGCTGCTGGCGATCTGGCTGTACCCGCAGCATGGGCCGGAAGGCATCGGCTTCGGCAGCTTCGCGCTGTTCATCGGCATCTCGCTGAGCGTCACCGCGTTCCCGGTGCTGCTGCGGATCCTGGCCGACCGCGGCCTGACCCGCACGCCGCTGGGCCAGACCGCCATCGCCTGCGCCGCGCTGGGCGATGCCAGCGCCTGGTGCCTGCTGGCGCTGATCGTGGCCGGGGTACAGGCGCAGGGCTGGCTGCCGGCCAGCCTCAACCTGCTGTGCGTGGTGGTCTTCGCCGGGCTGGTGCTGGGCGTGATGCGGCCGTGGTTCTCGCGCCGGAGCATCGCGCCGGGAAGCGAGGGGCGCTGGCTGATCGCGGTGCTGGTGACGGCGCTGGCCTGTGCCCTGGTCACCGAGACGCTGGGCATCCATGCCCTGTTCGGCGCGTTCGCCGCCGGCGTGGCCATTTCCGGCAATGCGTCGCTGCAGAAGCTGGTGATGGAGAAGGTGGAACCGTTCGCGATCACCCTGCTGCTGCCGCTGTTCTTCGCCATGACCGGCCTGCGGCTGCAGGCCGATGCGCTGCAGACCACCGACCTGCTGCTGTGCGCGGTGGTGATCGCGGTCGCCACCCTGGGCAAGCTGGTGGGGACCTGGGGCACGGCGCGCAGCGCCGGTGTTCCCAACTTCGAGGCCTGGCGGCTGGGCGCATTGATGAACACCCGCGGGCTGATGGAGCTGATCGTGCTCAACCTCGGCTACGAGCTGGGATTGATCGGCCCGCGCCTGTTCGCGGTGATGGTGATCATGGCGCTGGCGACCACGGCGATGACCGGGCCGCTGCTGTCGCTGCTGGACCGCTGGGAGCGGCGCCGGCTGGCGTGATGTGCCGGCTGCTGCCGCCCGCGTGGAGATGATGGCTGCCGAACTGGGGCATCCTGCTCCGGCTGCCGACAGCCATCGTCGCTTTCGCGCAGAACCTGCCCCGGCGAAGGCGGGGGCGGGAGCCCGGTGGCTTGCACGGCGATCCCGTCGAAAGTCGCTGGGCGACCGGCGCTTTGCGCTGTTGCGGAGCTTATCCCCGGCGGTTGAACAGAATCCCGGCAGTTGAAAGCGCCTCGCAGGCGCGATGGCGGCCCCTGATTCGAATGCGCTAGCGCGGCTGCAGGCGCAGCGTGTGCTGCGCCGTCCCCGGCAGGAACGGCGTCGGTCGGCCTTCCACCCAGTCGCGGTGGCCTGCGTTCCAGAACGGCGACAGCGGGTGCCCGCTCTGGCCGCCGGGCATGTGCACGATGCCGTCCTGCTCGTGGCCGGGAGCGACCACCATGCGTTGCGACGCGCCGAAGGCAGGGGCCTGCACGCGCGGCATGTCGCGGTCGCCCGGCAGCGGCTGCGCCGGCGCGCACAGCCAGCGTTTCGCCAGGCCGGGCAGGGCGCGGGCGACCGGGTGGCAGATCGCGGCGGTATTGCGCTCGCCCCAGGTGCGCTGGCCGAGGTCGCCGCCCTGTGCGGAAAGATCGGCTTCGAGCCGGCGCGCGCTGTCGGCGAGCAGCTCGTCCCAGCTGGCGAATGGCGGCGGCAGCAGGTGCGCGGGGCGCTGCTGCAGCAGGGGCCAGGCGATGCCTTCCAGTTGCGGCAGCTTCGGCGGCAGGTAGTCCTCGCCCAGCGCCGCCTGCGCCGGTGCCAGCAGCCCGGCTTCCAGCGTGTCCAGGACGATGCCGCGGAAGCCGCGCGCCAGCCGGTAACTCACCGAATCGACCGCCGCATGGCCGTCCCAGTCGCGGCTGGCGGCCTCGAGCCGGCGCAGCGCCGGATCGTCGCCGTGTTCCACCGTCTGCCGCAGCAGTTGCCACCAGCGTTCCAGCAGCAGCGCACGATCGTCGAGCTGGATCGCCAGCAGGTCCTGCTCGGTGAAGCGCTCGCGGGCGTACAGCGCGTCGCGGATCTGCCGGCCGCGCGCGCCGAGGTCGTAGCCGGCATTGCCCAGCTGCTGCAGCACCTGGCCGTCGACGACGCGGTTGTTGGCGGTCCACAGGCGATGCTCGGGCGGGTCGATCAGCGCGGGCGCGCGGTCGCTGCGCAGCGACCAGGGAAGGCAGGGTTGGACGGGATCGGCGACCGTGCCGGCCGCCGCCTCCGCGGCGGAGTCCGCGGTATTGGCGATGCCGTCGGCGGTACAGCTGCCCTGGCGGTCGGGGCGGGCGCCGATGATGCGCCAGGCGATGCGGCCGTTGCGGTCGGCCAGCAGCAGGTTCTGCGCGGGGATGCCGGCGCGGTCGGCCACGGCCAGGGCCGCATCCAGGTCGGCCGCCCGGGCCATGTCGGCGAAATCCAGCTTCACCGCGCCCGGCAGCTGCGCGCTCCAGCGCAGGGCCAGCAGGCTGCCGTCGGCTTCCTCGTGCAGCACCGGGCCCCAGGCGGTTTCGCGCACCTCGAACGGGACCGGCGCGGCGCCGGCCACGCGGATCGTTTCCCGACGGGTGAGGACGTCCTGCCTTCGCCCCGGCGCGGCGGGCGGGATGCGGGCGAAATCGGCGTTGTCGATATAGGCGTTGGTGAAGCCCCAGGCGACGTGGCCGTTGCTGCCGACGATCACCGCCGGCAGCCCGGGCAGGGTGAAGCCGGCGACGTCCACCTTGCCGCCGGGTGCGTCGGTGTCGGCATAGCGCAGGCGGGCGCGGAACCAGATGTTGGGCGCGCGCAGGCCCAGGTGCATGTCGTCGGCGAGGATGGCGCGGCCGTCGGCGGTCAGCGCGCCGGCCACGGCGAAATTGTTGCTGCCCACCACGTCCGTTTCGGGCAACGGCGGGGTGGCGGTATCGGCGGTGCCGGCGGGCAGCTGGCGCAGGTCCAGCGTGGCGGCATCGGGCAGCACCGCATCGCCGCGCGGCGGCCCGAACAGCGGCGCATCCCATTGGCTGCCGTCGTGTTCCAGCAGGGCGAGCAGCGGGGCCGGGAGTACGCCGCGGATGCGGGCCATCGCCAGTTCGTTGCGGTTGCCGGCATCCTGCAGGTCGGCGTACATCGACAGCCCGGCCAGCACCGAATCCTCCAGTTCCCACGGTTGCGGGCGCTGGCGCAGCAGCAGGTAGGGCCATGGCCTTGCCCGCAGGTCGGCCAGGCCGGCGTTGACGCCGTCGCGATAGGCCTGCAGCACCGGCAGCTTGTCGCCGGCGGCGGTCTCCAGATGGGCGCGCGCCCGTGCCCGCAGCCGATGCACCCGGTTGCCGCGGTCCATCTCGACCGCCTTGGGGCCGAACAGTTCGGCCAGCTCGCCGGCGGCCGCCCGTCGCATCAGGTCCATCTCGAAATAGCGCTCCTGCGCGTGCACGTAGCCCAGCGCACGCATGGCATCGGCCTCGTTCCCGGCATCGACGGTGACCACGCCGAGCGCGTCGCGCTCGATGCCGACCGCGGCCGACAGGCCCGGCAACGCTGCCTCGCCGTCGAGCGCCGGCAGGCTGCCGCGCAGCAGCCAGGTCACGCCCAGCACGAGCAGCAGCGCCATTCCCGCCACCAGCCACAGCAACCGCTTGAGCCAACGCCGCATGCGCAATCCCCCGTGGACGAAGCGGCGATTGTAGCGGCTGCGGGGACGCCGACCCGGGGCGCCAGCTGCAAGCGCGACTGCAAGTGATTCCGATTAGATCGCGGCCGGCGAAGATGCGGCACCATGTACGCCATCGACCTGCAAGGAGCCCCCCCATGAAAGGCCATCCCGACGTTGTTGAATGCCTGAAAGAACTGCTGCGCGGCGAGCTGGCGGCCCGCGACCAGTACTTCATCCATTCCCGCCGCTACGAGGACCAGGGGTTGCAGGCGCTGTACGAGCGCATCAACCACGAGATGGAAGAGGAGACCCAGCACGCCGACGCGCTGCTGCGCCGCATCCTGTTCCTGGAAGGCAACCCGGACATGCGTCCGCACGCCTTCGAGCCGGGCGTCACCGTGCTGGAGATGCTGGAGAAGGACCTGCAGACCGAGTATTCGGTGCGCGCCAACCTGGCCGCCGGCATGAAGCTGTGCGAGCAGCACCAGGACTACGTGAGCCGCGACATCCTGCTGGCGCAGCTCAAGGACACCGAGGAAGACCACGCCTGGTGGCTGGAGCAGCAGCTGGGCCTGATCAAGCGCATCGGCCTGGAGCTGTACCAGACCAGCAAGATCGACGCCAAGGGCGCACCGGCGCACTGAGTCCATCCGTTCGTCGCCCGCCCGCCCCGGAGCCTGCCAGCCATCGCCAGCCGCTCCGCCGCCAGCCAGCCGACGACCGCATGTAGAAAGGCCGGGGATTCCCCGGCCTTTGCGTTGGTTCTTCGTCCAGCCGCGGGAGCAGGAACACGATCGGCCCGGCCGGATTCCAGGCCATCGCGACCGGCGTCGGTCGCGAGCTTTTCGGACAGGGCCTGGAGCGTGCTCCTCCCGCTGGTGGGCGAAGGACCGTTCCGTTTCCGGCATCCCCGCCGTCGCGCTGCCGGTATGGCGCGCTTGCGCGGCCGTGCGACGGTCAGTCGCGGTGCAGCCGGTAGACCGCGGTGGACAGCGCGGTGACGCCCTCGGCGCGGAAGCCGGGCTCCTGCGCGAGGATGTCGCGCCGTTCCACGAACTCCACCTGCCAGGATGGCAGGAACAGGGCCTCGACCTCGTCCTGGTCCACCGAAAACGGCGGGCCGGCCTTTTCCGCCTGCGGATATTCCAGGGTGAGCAGCAGGCCGCGGCAGCCGGACGGCAGCCGCGCATAGAGCGTATCGAGGTAGCGCCGGCGCAGCGCCGGCGGCAGCGCGATCAGCGCGGCGCGGTCGTAGACCCCGGCCACGTCGGCCCACAATGCCTCGTCGAGCGCGAACGCATCGCCGCGGACGATCTCGATCGGCCCGGCCAGGTAATGCTCGCCGCAGGCGCCGGTGCGCCTTTCGGGCACCAGGCCGGCCTCCTCGAAGAACTGCTCCACCGCCAGCGGCGACAGCTCCACGCCCAGCACCCGGTGGCCCTGCGCGGCCAGCCAGTGCATGTCCAGGGTCTTGCCGCACAACGGCACCAGCACCCGGCTGCCGGCCTGCAGCTGCAGCGACGGCCAGTACTGTTCCAGCAGCGGCATCACCTCGCTGCGGTGGAAGCCGATCCTTCCCTGTTGCCAGCGTTGCAGCCAGAAGTCGTGTTGCACGGGGTCTCTCCAACGGGTTGTCGATGCGTCCGCGGTGGGGCGTGGCGGTTACTGGACGTCCAACCCATCCACCTTCTGCCACCCCCGCGGCAGCAAATGCCCGCGCGTCGCCCGCGTACCCACATAGGCATCCAGGTCCTTGAACGACAGGTTCATCGTGCGCTGGCCGCTGCGCACCAGCAGGGTGTTGCCCGGCGACACCGCGGCCACCGCCACCACGCGCTCGGTGGCCAGCTTGGCCTTGGGGATGTCGATGATCTTGTTGCCCTTGCCCTTGTCCAGTTCCGGCAGTTCGCCGGCCGGGATCGCCAGCAGGTTGCCGGCGCTGGTGACGGCAACGATGCGGTCGGTCTGCGGGTTGGCCACCATCGCCGGCGGCAGCACGCGCGAGCCGGCGGTCAGGTTGAGCATGGCCTTGCCGGCCTTGTTGCGGCCGGTGAGGTTCTCGAAGCGGGTGACGAAGCCGTAGCCGTGCGACGACGCCAG
Source organism: Xanthomonas chitinilytica (assembly GCF_026107455.2). GTDB lineage: Bacteria > Pseudomonadota > Gammaproteobacteria > Xanthomonadales > Xanthomonadaceae > Stenotrophomonas > Stenotrophomonas chitinilytica. The sequence goes on from NZ_JAPCHY010000004.1 coordinate 369,456, forward strand.
CACGAAGCGGGTGTCGTTCTCGCCGCTGGCCAGCGCCTGGAACGAACTGCCCGAGGCCGGCGAGAAGCGGCCGGTCAGCGGTTCGCCGTTGCCGCGCGCCGAGGGCAGGGTGTGCACCAGGGTGGAGTAGGCGCGGCCTTCCGAATCGAGGAAGGCCACCTGCTGGGTGCTGCGCGCGCGTACCGCACCGAGCAGGCTGTCGCCTTCGCGGTAGGACAGGCCGGCCGCGTCCACGTCGTGGCCCTTGGCGGCGCGGATCCAGCCCTTCTCCGACAGCACCACGGTCATCGGTTCGCTGGGCACCAGCTCGGTTTCGTCGATGGCCTGGGCCGCGGCGCGCTGCACCAGCGGCGAGCGGCGGTCGTCGCCGAACTTGCGCGCGTCGGCGATCAGCTCGTCCTTGATCAGCTTGCGCAGCTTGGTCTTGCTGTCGAGGATGGCCAGGATCTTCTCGCGCTCGGCGGCCAGTTCGTCCTGCTCGCCGCGGATCTTCATTTCCTCAAGCCGCGCCAGCTGCTTCAGCCGGGTGTCGAGGATGTAGTCGGCCTGTTCCTCGCTCAGCGCGAAGCGCGCGATCAGCGCGCCCTTGGCATCGTCCTCGGTGCGGATGATGCGGATCACCTCGTCCAGGTTGAGGAACGCCACCAGCAGGCCTTCCAGCAGGTGCAGGCGGCGCTCGACCTTCTGCAGGCGGTGGTTCAGGCGCCGGGTGACGGTGGTGCCGCGGAACTGCAGCCACTCGGCCAGCAGCGTCTTGAGGTTCTTCACCTGCGGGCGGCCGTCCAGGCCGATGACGTTGAGGTTGACCCGGTAGCTGCGCTCCAGGTCGGTGGTGGCGAACAGGTGGCCCATCAGCTGCTCGGCGTCGACGCGGTTGGAGCGCGGCACCAGCACCACCCGCACCGGATTGGCGTGGTCGGACTCGTCGCGGATGTCCTCCAGCCACGGCAGCTTCTTGGCGCGCATCTGCGCGGCGATCTGCTCGATCACCTTCGACGGCGACACCTGGTAGGGCAGGGCGGTGACGACGATGTTGCCGGCTTCCTTCTGGAAGGTGGAGCGCGCGCGCACGCTGCCGTTGCCGGTCTCGTACATGTTCCGCAGGTCGGCCAGCGGGGTGATGATCTCGGCGCTGCTCGGGTAGTCGGGGCCCTGCACGTATTCGCACAGCTCGGTCACCGTCGCTTCCGGGTGGTCGAGCAGGTGGATCAGCGCGTTGACGATCTCGTTGAGGTTGTGCGGCGGCACGTCGGTGGCCATGCCCACGGCGATGCCGGTGGTGCCGTTGAGCAGCAGGTGCGGCAGCCGCGCCGGCATCCAGGTGGGCTCTTCCAGGGTGCCGTCGAAGTTCGGGGTCCAGTCGGTGGTGCCGTGGCCCAGTTCGCCGAGCAGGACCTCGGCGATCGGGGTCAGCTTGGACTCGGTGTAGCGCATCGCCGCGAACGACTTGGGATCGTCGGTGGAACCGAAGTTGCCCTGGCCCTCGATCAGCGGATAGCGGTAGGAGAACGGCTGCGCCATCAGCACCAGCGCCTCGTAGCAGGCGCTGTCGCCGTGCGGGTGGTATTTGCCGATGACGTCGCCGACGGTGCGCGCCGATTTCTTCGGCTTGGCCGAGGCGTTGAGCCCCAGTTCGCTCATCGCGTAGATGATGCGGCGCTGCACCGGCTTGAGGCCGTCGCCGATGAACGGCAGGGCACGGTCCAGCACCACGTACATGGAGTAGTCGAGGTACGCGCGTTCGGCGTATTCGCGCAACGGCAACTGTTCGAAGCCGTGGAACGCGGGGCGGGCGAGATCGGTCATGCGGGGTTGTTACCTGTGGCTGGGGAGCGACGACGACCGTCGCTTCCGCAAACGGGTGATTATCCGGATGCGGTCGGGGATGCCAAGCCGCCATGTCCGGCAGCGATCCACGGCTGCAACGCTGCATTTTATTCCAGATAGAATATTTCCATTGAGAAATATTCCTCGTGAAAGGAGAATGCGCGGCCATGATCTGTGCCACCGCCAATCCCCCCAGCTTCGGCCTGCTGCTGCGCCAGGTGCGCGACGGCCTGGCCCGCCAGCTCGATGCGTCGATGGCCGAGGAAGACCTCGGCATCGGCTTCACCCACTTCGTGGGCCTGAAAACGCTGGCGCACATGGCCCCGTGCACCGCCAACGAGTTGGCGCAGGCATTGGACCAGGTGCCCAGCGCGGTCACCCGCCTGCTCGACAAGTTCGAAGCGCTGGGCTGCGTGCGCCGCGAGCCGCATGCGCAGGACCGGCGCGCCCTGCAGATCGTGCTGACCGAGCAGGGCCGCGAGCTGTGCGCGCGGCTGAAGAAGCGCGGCGACACGGTGATGGATTACGCCATGCGTGACCTGAGCCCCGAAGAGCGCGCGCTGCTGATGTCCCTTCTTACCCGGATCCGCGATTCCCTGACGCTCCCATGATCTCCTCTTCCCGATTCCACTCCCTGCGCCGTGCCCGGTCGTTGCTGCCGTCGGCACTGGTACTGGCGCTGGCCGCCTGCGCCAGCAGCGGCGGCCTGCAACCGCAGGGCCGGCTGCTCGATGCCGGCAGCCTGCACAGCGAACGCACCCTGGCCGCCAGCGACCTGGCCGTGTCCAGCTTCCCGGCCAGCGATTGGTGGCGTGGCCTTGGCGACCCGCAGCTCGATGCGCTCGTCGCCGAGGCGCTGGCCGGCCACCCCAGCCTGGACGCGGCCGATGCGCGCCTGCGCCAGGCGCAGGCACAGGCCGGCGTGGCCCGTGCCGACCGCCTGCCCGGTCTGTCCGTGTCCGGCGGCTATACCGGCATGCGCCTGCCCGAGTCGATGGTCGGCGAGGAGATGGGCGGCCATTACACGGGCAGTGGCCAGGTCGCCTTCGATTTCAGCTACGGCTTCGACCTGTGGGGCGGCAAGCGCGCCAGTTGGGAAGCGGCCGTCGATGGTGTGCATGCCGCCGCCGTCGATGCCCAGGCCGCGCGCCTGAACCTGTCGGCCGGCGTCGTCCGCGCCTATGTCGAGTTCGACCGTGCCTGGCAGTCCAGCGACGTTGCCGAGCAGGAGCTGGAACGTGCGCAGAAGACGCTGCAGCTGGTACGCCAGCGTCGTGCCGCCGGCATCGACAGCGAATTGCAGGTGCGCCAGGCCGAAGCCCGCATCCCCGCGGCGCAGCAGCAGCTGCAGGCCGCGCAGCAGCAGATAGACGCGGCCCGCACCGCGCTGGCCGCATTGCTCGGGCAGGGGCCGGACCGCGGTCTGCGCATCGAGCGCCCGCAGGCGTTGAACGCCGCCGCGCTGCAACTGCCCGGCGTGCTGCCCAGCGAACTGCTGGGCCGGCGCCCGGACGTGGTGGCCGCGCGCTGGCGGGTGGAAGCGGCCGGCAAGCAGGTCAAGGTGGCGCAGACCCGCTTCTATCCCAGCTTCAACCTCACCGCACTGGCCGGCGTGGTCGCCCCCGGCGTCGGCGACCTGCTCGAAAGCGGCTCCACCTTCGCCTACCTCGGACCGGCGCTGAGCCTGCCGATCTTCGACGGCGGCCGCCTGCGCGCCAACCTGGCCGGCGCCGACGCGCAGTACGACCTGGCCGTGGCCGGCTACAACCAGGTCGTGATCGATGCGCTGCACGAGGTGGCCGACCAGATCAACGCGGTGCGCTCGCTGGAGCAGCAGGTGCAGTCGCAGCAGCAGGCGGTGGATACCGCCGGCGCGGCCTTCGACCTGGCCAGCCAGCGCTACCGCGCCGGCATCGGCAACTACCTGGACGTGCTGGGCGCGCAGTCCCAGTTGCTGGCCGCGCAACAACTGCAGGCCAGCCTGCATGCCCAGCGCCTGCTGGCCGCGGCAAGGCTGAGCCAGGCGCTGGGCGGCGGCTTCGAGCCGGCCGCCGACGCACGCCTTTCCCATTCCTCCGTATCACCGCATTCCTGAGAGTTCCCCCATGACTCAGACCTCCGCAACTCCCCAAGCCCCCGCCGCGCCCAGCCGTCGTGGCCGCCTGCTGCGCGGGCTGCTGGCCATCGTCGTGCTGCTGCTGGCGGCATTCGCACTGTGGTACTTCGCCTTCGGCCGCTGGTTCGAGGAAACCGACGACGCCTACGTGCAGGGCAACCAGGTGCAGATCACCCCGCAGGTGGCCGGCACCGTGGTCGCCATCGCCGCCGACGACGGCATGCGCGTGGAGCAGGGCCAGCTGCTGGTGCAGCTCGACCCGGCCGATACCGAAGTGGCGTTGCAGCAGGCCGAGGCCAATCTGGCCCGCACCGTGCGCCAGGTGCGTGGCCTGTACCGCAGCGTCGAAGGCGCGCAGGCTGAATTGAACGCGCGCCAGGTCAGCCTGAAGCGGGCCCGCGACGACTTCGCCCGGCGCAAGGACCTGGCCGCCACCGGCGCGATCTCCAACGAGGAACTGGCCCACGCCCGCGACGAGCTGGCCGCGGCCGAAGCCGCTGTCGCCGGTTCGCGCGAAACCTTCGAGCGCAGCCGTGCGCTGGTCGACGACACCGTGGTGGCGACCCAGCCGGACGTGCAGGCCGCCGCCGCGCAGCTGCGCCAGGCGTGGCTCAACAACGCCCGCGCCGGCATCGTCGCGCCGGTCGCAGGCTTCGTCGCGCGGCGTTCGGTACAGGTCGGCCAGCGCGTGCAGCCGGGTACCCCGCTGATGGCGGTGGTGCCGACCGAGCAGATGTGGGTCGAGGCCAACTTCAAGGAAACCCAGCTGCGGCACATGCGCCTGGGCCAGGAAGTGGAACTGCGCTCGGACCTGTACGGCGGCGAGGTGAAGTACAAGGGCCGCATCGCCAGCCTCGGGCTGGGCACCGGCTCGGCGTTCTCGCTGCTGCCGGCGCAGAACGCCAGCGGCAACTGGATCAAGATCGTGCAGCGCGTGCCGGTGCGCATCGCCATCGACGAAAAGCAGCTGGCCGAACACCCGCTGCGCATCGGCCTGTCGATGAAGGCCGAGGTCAGCCTGCGCGACCAGAACGGCGAAGTGCTGCCGGCCCGTCCGGCCGAGGGCAACGTGTTCGACACCGACGTCTATGCGAAACAGCTGCATGACGCCGACGCGGCGATCGGCCGCATCATCCACGACAACCTGCCGCGGCAGGCCAGGGCCGGCTGAGGCAACACTCCATGTCCGCTCAAGCTCCAGCCGCGGGTGCGCCCGCGGTGCCGGCCGCCGGTTTCGCGCCGCCCAGCGTGGCGCTGTGCACCATCGGCCTGGCGATGGCCTCGTTCATGCAGGTGCTCGACACCACCATCGCCAACGTCTCGCTGCCGGCCATTTCCGGCAACCTCGGCGCCAGTTCGCAGCAGGCCACCTGGGTCATCACCTCGTTCGCGGTCAGCACCGCCATCGCCCTGCCGCTGACCGGCTGGCTCAGCCGCCGCTTCGGCGAAACCCGCTTGTTCGTGTGGGCCACGCTGGCCTTCACCGTCGCCTCGCTGCTGTGCGGGCTGGCGCAGAGCATGGGCATGCTGGTGGTGTCGCGCGCGCTGCAGGGCTTCGTCGCCGGGCCGATGTACCCGATCACCCAGTCGCTGCTGGTGTCGATCTACCCGCGCGAGAAACGCGGGCAGGCGCTGGCGCTGCTGGCGATGGTCACCGTGGTCGCGCCGATCGCCGGGCCGATCCTCGGCGGCTGGATCACCGACAACTACAGCTGGGAATGGATCTTCCTGATCAACGTGCCGCTGGGCATTTTCGCCGCGCTGGTGGTGGGCAGCCAGCTCAAGGGCCGGCCCGAGCACACCGAGCGGCCGAAGATGGACTACGTCGGCCTGGTCACCCTGGTGATCGGCGTCGGCGCATTGCAACTGGTGCTGGACCTGGGCAACGACGAGGACTGGTTCTCCTCGCCGACCATCGTGATGCTCAGCTGCGTGTCGGTGGTGGCGCTGGCGGTGTTCCTGATCTGGGAGCTGACCGACAAGGACCCCATCGTCGACCTGCGCCTGTTCCGCCACCGCAACTTCCGCGCCGGCACGCTGGCGCTGGTGGTGGCCTACGCGGCGTTCTTCAGCGTGGCGCTGCTGATCCCGCTGTGGCTGCAGCGCGACATGGGCTACACCGCGATCTGGGCAGGCCTGGCGACCGCGCCGATCGGCATCCTGCCGGTGATCCTGACCCCGTTCGTCGGCAAGTACGCCGGCCGTTACGACATGCGCATGCTGGCGTCCATCGCCTTCGTGTTCCTGTCGCTGACCAGCTTCCTGCGCTCGGGCTTCAACCTGCAGGTGGACTTCCAGCACGTGGCCGGGGTGCAGCTGCTGATGGGCGTGGGCGTGGCGCTGTTCTTCATGCCGGTGCTGCAGATCCTGCTGTCGGACCTGGACGGGCGCGAGATCGCCGCCGGCTCCGGCCTGGCCACCTTCCTGCGCACGCTGGGCGGCAGCTTCGCCGCCTCGTTGACCACCTGGCTGTGGGCGCGCCGCACCCAGGAGCACCACGCGCACCTGACCGAGCACATCTCGGCCTACACGCCGGGCATGCAGGACCAGGTGGCGGCGATGGGGCAGGGCGACCTGCAGCACGGCGCGGCCTTGCTCAACACCACGATCAATCACCAGGCCTCGCAGATGGGCTTCAACGACATCTTCTACCTGCTGGGCTGGGTGTTCCTGGCGATCATCGCCTTCCTGTGGCTGGCCAGGCCGCCGTTCGGCGCCGGTGCCGGCAGCGCGGCCTCGGCCGGCGGGCACTGAGGCCCGCGTCGTCGCCGCAAACGCGAAACCCCGCCGCGAGGCGGGGTTTTCGTCATGTGCAGGCGGTTGTGCCGGACATGAAAAAACCCGCTTTCGCGGGTCTGTTTCGTTTGAGTCGTGGTGCCCAGGAGAGGACTCGAACCTCCACGGTTTTACCCGCTAGTACCTGAAACTAGTGCGTCTACCAATTCCGCCACCTGGGCGACTCAGGAGCGGAATTGTGCCGGTGCGGATCGGGCCTGTCAACGTGCTTGTGCGGGTGCGTTGTCGCCGGCATCGCGTGCGACGGGCAGAAACGAAAAAACCCGCTTTCGCGGGTTTCTTCTTGAGTCGTGGTGCCCAGGAGAGGACTCGAACCTCCACGAAGTTGCCCCCGCTAGCACCTGAAGCTAGTGCGTCTACCAATTCCGCCACCTGGGCGACTCAGGAGCGGAATTGTGCCGGTGCGCAGGCAGCTTGTCAACGTCCTTGCCCGATTCCGGCAAGAGCGGAGCGGCGGCGCCGCTCGCCGGTGGGCGGAAACGAAGAAACCCGCTTGCGCGGGTTTCTGCTTCGATCTCGCTTGGTGCCCAGGAGAGGACTCGAACCTCCACGGTTTTACCCGCTAGTACCTGAAACTAGTGCGTCTACCAATTCCGCCACCTGGGCCTTGCGAGCCGGCGATTCTGGGGATCGCCGGCGGGTTTGTCAACGACCACCCGCGGCCCGCCGCGGTATGCCCACCACCGTTTCTATACGGCGGCAGGGGGTACCATGGGGGTCGATGAAAAACAAAACACCCAATGGGGCCGACAAGGCCCGCAAGTCCTCTTCCGGCAAAGCGCCGGTCCAGGCACCGGGCAAGGCCCGCACCGCAAAGAAGAAGCTGCCGGGATGGATGCCGGAAAGCCTGGCCCAGCCGCCGGCACGACCCGGCAAGCGCGGCGGAGCCGGCCCCGCGCCCGCCCCGGCCGGTTCCGGAAGCCGCCGCAAGCGCCCGGCACCGACCGCAGACCGCGATTTCACCGATCCCTATGCCGCCCGCGAGGCCGAGCGCTACGCGCAGCCCATCGCCAGCCGCGAAGCCATCCTGCAGCTGCTCGACCGCTGCGACGGCCCGCAGACCGCCGAAGAGATCGCCGCGCACCTGGGCCTGACCGAACCCGATCGCGCCGATGCGCTGGGCAAGCGCCTGGGCGCGATGGTGCGCGATGGGCAACTGGTGCAGAACCGTCGCGGCGGCTTCGCCCCGGTGCAGGTCACCAACCTGATCCCCGGCACCGTCATCGCCAATCCGGAAGGCTTCGGTTTCCTGCGCCCGAGCGAGGGCGGCGACGACCTGTTCCTGCCGCCGTACGAGATGCGCAAGGTCATGCACGGCGACCGGGTGCTGGCCAACGTCACCGGCATCGACCGCCGCGGCCGCCGCGAGGGCAGCATCGCGCGCGTGCTCGAGCGCGGCATGAACCGGCTGATCGGCCGTTTCAGCGTCGAGCTGGGCATCAACTTCGTGGTGCCCGACGACAAGCGCGTGCAGCGCAACGTGCAGGTGCCGCCGGACCAGACCGGCGGCGCGCGCGATGGCCAGCTGGTGGTGTGCGAACTGGTGCACGCGCCGGATTCGCGGCGTCCGCCGATCGGCCGCATCATCGCGGTACTGGGCGACAAGCTGACGCCGTCGCTGGTGGTGGAGACCGCGATTCACGGCCACGAGCTGCCGCACGAATTCCCGCGCGAGGTGCTGGACGAGGCCGCCGCGGTGCCGCTGGCGGTGGAGCCGGCGATGATCGGCAATCGCGTCGACCTGCGGCAGATGCCGCTGGTGACCATCGACGGCGAGGACGCCAAGGACTTCGACGACGCGGTGTACTGCGAACCCAACCGCGACGGTTTCCGCCTGGTGGTGGCCATCGCCGACGTGTCGCACTACGTGCGTCCGGGCACGCCGCTGGACGAGGAGGCGGCCAGGCGCGCCACCTCGGTGTACTTCCCCGGCTTCGTGGTGCCGATGCTGCCGGAGACGCTGTCCAACGGCATCTGCTCGCTGATGCCGAAGGTCGACCGCATGTGCTTCGTCTGCGACATGCAGGTGGACCGCAAGGGCGAGGTGACCGGCTCGCGCTTCTACGAGGCGGTGATGAACTCGCACGCGCGGCTGACCTACACCCAGGTGTGGAAGGCGGTGGGCGAGGACGATGCGCAGGCGCAGGCCGAGATCGGCGCGCTGCTGCCGCAGGTGCAGCGCCTGCACCAGCTGTTCGAGGTGCTGGCCAAGGCGCGCGCGCGCCGCGGCGCGATCGAGTTCGAATCCTCCGAAGTGCGCTTCGTGCTGGACAACCGCGGCGAAGTCACCCAGGCCGGGATGCTGGTGCGCAACGACGCGCACAAGCTGATCGAGGAATGCATGATCGCCGCCAACGTGCAGGCCGCGCGCCACCTGCTGGCCGCACACGTGCCGGCGCCGTACCGCATCCACGAGAAGCCGCCGGAGTCCAAGTTCGAGGACCTGCTGGAGTTCCTGAAGGAATTCAAGCTGAGCCTGCCGCCGTGGGCCAAGGTGCAGCCGGGCGACTACACCCGGTTGCTGAAGAAGATCCGCGAGCGCCCCGATGCGACGCTGCTGGAATCGGTGCTGCTGCGCAGCCAGAGCATGGCGGTGTATTCGCCGGACAACGCCGGCCACTTCGGGCTGGCGCTGGAGGCCTACGCCCACTTCACCTCGCCGATCCGCCGCTACCCGGACCTGCTGGTGCACCGCGCGCTGAAGTACGTGCTGACCGGCGGCAAGCCGGAGAAGTACCTGTACTCGCCGAGCCAGATGGCGGCGCTGGCGCTGCAGTGCTCCGAACGCGAACGCCGTGCCGACGAGGCCGAGCGCGAGGTCGACGAGCGCTACCGCGCGGCGTGGATGGAAAAGCACGTCGGCGGCCAGTTCGACGGCGTCATCAGCGGCGTGACCAGTTTCGGCCTGTTCGTGGAGCTGGACGAGTCCAAGGTCAACGGCCTGGTGCACGTCACCCAGTTGCCGCACGACTATTACCACTTCGACGCGGTGCGCAAGACCCTGACCGGCGAACGCCGCGGCAGCGAGTTCCGCCTCGGCGACCGCGTGCGCATCCTGGTGCTCAAGGCGAGCATGGAGGAGCGCAAGATCGACTTCCGGCTGGTCGAGCAGGCGGACGGCAAGGCCGCGGGCGAGGGCGACCTGCCGCCGCGCGGCAAGCCGGCCAAGCGGCCCAAGCGCAAGTATTGAGGAGGCGGCGATGGCGGACGAATACAGCGGCGGGTGCCAGTGCGGGGCGGTGCGTTTCCACGTGCGCGGCCGCCTGAGCGCCTCGATCTGCCACTGCCGGATGTGCCAGAAGGCGTTCGGCGCCTACTACGCGCCGCTGGTGTCGGTGCGCGGGGCCGAGTTCGCCTGGACCCGCGGCGAGCCGGCGCGCTATGCCTCCTCGAACCTGGTCGCGCGCGGCTTCTGCGCCGCGTGCGGCACGCCGTTGACCTACGAGGCGCCTGACGGCATGGCGATCGCGGCCGGCGCGTTCGACGAGCCGGCCCGGTTGCCGCCGACGCTGCAGTACGGGCTGGAGGCCAGGCTGCCGTTCGTCGACGCGCTGCACGCGCTGCCGGGCACGCGCACCGAGGAGGACATGGTGGCGCTGGAGTTCCTGGCGCGGATCGAGTCGAACCAGCACCCGGACCACGACACCGCCCGTTGGCCGTCGTCGTCGCTGTAGAGCCGAGCTCGCTCGGCTGCCTTTTGGCCGGGAACGCCCCAGCCGGGCGAGCTCGGCTCTACACGGCGGGGAGGCTCCAGCCGAGCGAGCTCGGCTCTACGCGGCGGGGAGGCCCCGGCCGAGCGGGCTCGGCTCTACACGGCGGGGAGGCTCCGGCCGAGCGGGCTCGGCTCTACGCGGCGGGGAGGCCCCAGCCGAGCGGGCTCGGCTCTACGCGGCGGGAAGGCCCTGGCCGAGCGGGCTCGGCTCTACGGGGGGTCCCGCAAGGCTGGCCCGGACCTGCGCCAGCGCCTACCATTCCCTCCCCACCTTTCCGGCGTTTCGCGCAATGAGCAAGCAAAGCCAGTGGATCGTCGGCGTCAACGCCGTCGCGTCCTCCATCGAGAACGACGCCGAGAACGTGCGCGAGGTGCTGGTCGAGGCCGGCGCCAAGAATCCGCGACTGGTCGAGATCGAGGAGAACGCGCGGCGCAAGGGCATCGACGTGCGCAAGGTCAATGCCCAGGCGCTGGCCGGCGTGGCCGGTTCGGTACGCCACCAGGGCGTGGCCGCGCGCTACGCCGCTGCCCGCACCTGGAGCGAGAACGAGCTGGAGGGGCTGGTCGCCGGCGCCGAAGGCAAGGCGCTGCTGCTGGTGCTGGACGAAGTGCAGGACCCGCACAACCTCGGCGCCTGCCTGCGCAGCGCCGCCGCCGCGGGCGCCACCGCGGTGGTCATTCCCAAGGACAAGTCGGCCTCGGTCAACGCCACCGTGCGCAAGACTTCGGCCGGCGCCGCCGACCGCATCCCGGTGGTGGCGGTGACCAACCTGTCGCGCTGCCTGAAGGACCTGCAGAAGCAGGGCGTGTGGATCTACGGGCTGGCCGGCGAAGCCGAGGCCTCGCTGTATTCGCTGGACCTGCGCGGCAACGTGGCGCTGGTGCTGGGCGGGGAGGCCGACGGCCTGCGTCGGCTGACCCGCGAGAATTGCGACGGCCTGGCGAAGATCCCGATGCCGGGCGAGATCGAGAGCCTCAACGTGTCGGTGGCCGCCGGCGTGAGCCTGTTCGAGGCGGTGCGCCAGCGCCTGGGCTGAGCTGCCGCGCCGTGGCCGTCGCGAACGGAAAAGCCCCGCCTTGGCGGGGCTTTTTTCGTGGTGTTTCGCCGGAACCGTTGGTGCGCTGCCGGTCGCGACTGACGTCGCTCCTACAACCGCGGGAAGACGTTGTAGGAGCGACGTCAGTCGCGACCGCTTTTCGAAGATTGGCCCACCGCAGAGCGGTAGCGACTGACGTCGCTCCTACAGGGCAGGTATCCCGCACCATCGAATCGCTCCCCAAGGCGACGAGTGAATACGGCCGACAGGCCGCGATGGGACAATC
>NZ_JAPCHY010000005.1 GCF_026107455.2 Xanthomonas chitinilytica
AACGAGGAGCGACCCAAGAAGGTGCTCGGCGGACTGACCCCGAGCGACTACGCCAGCCAGCTGGCATCCGCTACGATTGATCCCGGACTCTAAACCGCCGTGCTACTGAAGGCGGGGGGGACGTCGGTGAGGGCAACGCTGGTGATGCCTGCTGCGAGCGCGATGTTGATGGCGTCGCACAGCTTGCGTGACTTGTTCATCTGCTCTCTCTCCAGATCTTGAGTTGTGACTGCGAGAGGTGCCCAAAGTAGGGGCGCCAAAAACCCGTCAGTGCTCCGATAGTGGCGAGGATTGGGCGCTAATTAAAGATAGGTTAAATGGTTGATTCCTGTGCCTTGACCCTTCTGCGGCTTCTGGAGTTCGAAAATGACTACGGCCCCTTTCGGGGCCGTAGTGTGGTATGGACCTTGGAACCTTTGGGATCAGAAGTTCTGCTGGTACTTGACGTAGACGAAGCGGCCGATATCGAAGCCGCCGTAATAGGCGAAGTTCGAGGACTGCTGCGAGTACATCGGAGCGGCGTAGTGGTTGAACACGTTGTTCGCGCCGACTGCGATGCGGGCGTCCCACGGGGCCGACCAGCTGACCTGAAGGTCGTGGAAGGCGTTGGAACCCAACTGGTTCTTCGGCACGATGCGGCCCAAGGTTTCAGGAGCCGCCCAGTCCGGGATATTGCAGCGGTCGGAGTACGAGCAATTCTCCTTGGTCCCGGAGTAGTAGCGCACGCCCCAGTTGACCGACCAGTCTTCCAGCTTCCAGTTCAGGTTGAAGTTGGAGCGGGTGCGGAAGTACGCATTACGGCCGTTCCACTGGTTCGGGACCGTTGCCGGATCGTTGGTGGCCTTGGACTCATACTTGCTGACGTAGGTGGTAGCCCACTTGGCAGTGAAGCGGCCAAAGCCGGTTTCGAACGCGTAGTTCAGGTCAACATCGAAGCCTTCCGTCTCGGTGTAGCCGGCGTTGCGCAGACCATACTTGAGGTTGGTGACGATGCCGGTAACCGGATCACGGGTGAAGTTGGCGCAACGCGATTCGATCAAGGCGACATAGCAGTCTTCCACGATCAGGTTCGGGCTGTCAGACACCATGGTGTCATCGATGCGGATGCTCCACCAGTCAACCGATGCGGTCAGCCCCGAAACGAAGCTTGGGCTGTACACCAGGCCGATCGTCTTGGACTCAGACTTTTCCGGCTGCAGGTTCGGGTTCGAGCCGCTGGTGAACGGTACCGGGGTCTGGTCGGAACTACTGGTGGTGGGGACGAAGCCCTGCTTCAGCTGACGATAGTCGGCAGCTACGTCCTGCAGGCAGCGTGCGCTGCCACGGGCAACGCCGTAGACGCTGTCGCATGGATCGGCAAAGCCGGTGGTAAAGGTCTGCGAGCCGCCGCCATACAGGTTGCCGATGGTCGGAGCACGGAAACCTTCAGCATAGGTCGCGCGGACCAGCAGGTCGTCGATCGGGCGCCACTTCAGGCCGAACTTGTTATTGGTGGTGTCGCCGAAGGTGTTGAAGTCCGAATAGCGCGTGGCGGCGTTGAAGGTCAGCTCTTGGGCGCCCGGCAGGTTGGCCAGGATCGGCACGTTCAGTTCCAGATAGACTTCATCGACCGCGTAGGAGCCGTACGTCGAACCGGCAGCCAGGTTGGTCGAGTTGCCGGACTGGGAGATTGCGTCGGGCGAGAAGCCACCTTCTTCCTTGCGGTATTCATAGCCGACCGCGAAGCCAAGGTCGCCAGCCGGAAGGGCGAACAGCGAGCCGGCAAGGTTGGCGAAGTAGCTATTGGTTTTGGTGTTGCCGATGGCATGTTCTTCGCGGAACAGGAAGTTGCGGACTGCCTCGTCGTCCAGCGAGTTGGCGACCGCGCCGGTGCCGAAACCGGCAAACGGGTTCCACGGCACGCATTCCGTCAGGCTGATGGGGTTGGCGGCAGTACCGCACTGAACCTGGCCGGAGGAGTTCAGGAACGACGGCCCGACTGCAGCTTGAACGGCCGGAATGTAGAAGTTGCCATTGTTGACAATGCTGGTGTCGCTTTCGTTGAACAGGTAGCCAGCATCCCAGTCGAAGTAACGCTCACCGATTTCGAAGGAGCCTTCCAGGGCGGCGGTAAAGCGCCAGGTGGTCTGGTCGGTGGCGGTGGTGCGCGGCACTTCCCAGCCACGACGACGCCAGTCAACCACCGAATCGCCACCGGTCGGGTTGAAGTAACTGTCGGTGGACATCGGCGCATCCACGGCGGTGGATTGCAGCGGATAACCCGCGATCTGGCGGAACGACTCGCGCTTGGTGTAGCCGATGTCGGTCGTGAAGCGGATATTGTCGGTGATGTCGTAGTTGGCGTTTACATACAGCGCGCGACGCTCGAGCGGAGTCAGCAGGTGCATCTGGTCCGAGCTGCGGCTCGTGTCGTCCATGGTCTGCACGTGGAAATCGGATTCTTCCAGCGCATCGCTACCGCGATTCGGGGCATACCAGGGGGCCGTGGAGGCAGCGCCCACGCGGCGCCAATTGCCCCACTGGCCGACGGTCGTCAGGCCGGAGGTCGGGTAGCCCGGACGGGTGTCTTCGGAGAACCAGCGATCCTGGGCCCAGACTGCTTCTTCCTTGTGATATTCCGCGCCGACGGTCACCGAACCACGTTCGCCGGAGAAGCCGACCATGAAGTCGTAGCTCTGCTTCTTGCCGTCGCCCTGGCTGTACTGGCCGATATAGGCATTGGCTTCAGCACCTTCGAAGTTCTTGCGGGTGATGATGTTGATCACGCCCGCCATCGCGTCGGAGCCATAGATCGACGAGGCGCCGTCCTTCAGTACCTCGATGCGCTCGACCATCACACTCGGAATGCTCGACACGTCTTGGTAACCATTCGGGCTGATACCCAGGCGCTTGCCGTTGACCAGCACCAGAGTGCGCTGGGCACCCAGGTTGCGCAGGTCGATGTACTGGCCGCCGGCCTCCTGGTTGGAGGTCAGCGGGGAGGCACGGCTGAACGAGGGGCTGCCGGCGGCCGAGATGTTCTGCAGGATATCGGCGACAGAGCTGAAGCCCTGGGACTCGATGTCCTGGCGGGAGATCGTCAGAACCGGTTGAGCGGATTCGACATCAACCTGGCGGATACGCGAACCGGTGACCTCGATACGGTCAAGGTTGGTGGTGCTGCCGGATTCCTGAGCGATGGCAACGCCGCTGCTGCCTGCGCCTACGACTAGCGCGAAGACAACCGCGTCGCGCAGCTTGTTGGTCTTGCAATTCATTGGCTCTCTCTCTCCAAGTGAACTTGGACATTGCGAAGGGTTTGGCCTGCGGTGGAGTCGAAGGACGACGCCAAGAACCGAAGGGTGACCCGATGGTAGCCGGCCCCGATGAAAAATTAAAGCGGCGTTAAGAAGAAAGAGAAGCGAGTGTGATAACGGGGGGGGCGCGCAGAAAAAAAGCGCCCTGCAGGGCGCCTTTGGGCTTGTCGTTGGAACACCGGACTGGGAATGATCGGCCTAAAGGTCCTGCTCGTACCTGACGTACGGGACCGTACCTTCGCCGTTGCTCTCGTTGCGCGGCGAGAACGGGTTCTTGCCGCGGGTGATGACGTTCTCCGCGCCTACCGTGAGCTGGCCGCTCCACGGGGTGCGCCAGGTCAGGCCCAGGCCCAAGCCTTCCCATTTGCCTGGCTGGCCGGGGGCGTCGACGACGCGGCCGATGATGTTGGCGCTGAACGGGCCGTAGCCGCCGCCGATGCTCAGGCTCTTGCTGTCCCACTGGTCGACCAGGGCCGGGCCGGCGTCGGCCAGCGGCACCAGACGGGCCTTGGCGTAGGTGCCGCCGATGGAGACGAAGCCTTCGCGGCCGATGTTCTTCTGGCCGAAGACCGTCAGGTCGTTCTGTTCCATGCGCATCGCCGGGGTCTTGCCGTTGCCGGAAAGCCATGCGGGCAGGGTGTCGCGGCCGGTGCCGGCGGACAGCCCGACGCGCCCGCCGGGCCGGTTGAAGCTGGTGGTGGCGGAAATCCGCCGGCCCAGTCCGTTGTCGTCCTCGTCGTCATCGCCCAGGCTGGCGAGCATGCAGTGGCTGGCCAGCCCGCTGATGCTGCTGCCGCGGCTGCTGTTGCACAGCAGGCCGAGGGAGTCGCCGGAGGAGAGCCCGAAGGCGGCATCCAGCGAGTTGCGGCCGAAATGCCAGCGCGCGCCGGTCATCTGTTCGCCGGTGGGCTCCAGGTACAGCAGCGCTTCGACCTTGCCGCTGCCCTTGTTCCAGATCGGCAGCACGGTGCTGTCCTGGGTGCCGGGCACGCTCTGCGCGTGCACGCCCGTGATCGCGCCAAGGGCGATCAGCAGGGCTAGCGGCAGGCGCAGGAGGGGTCGCATGGGATATCTCAGACACGGGGGCAGACAGGAAGTTCCCGCAGCAGCGGGCTCCAGATCCTAGGTCGTTTATGAATCCTTAACAAGTCTCCGTCCTCCCCAGAACGCAACTCGTCACAGTTTCACTGCAGCCGGTCCGGCGCACGTTGCGTGGCCGGTGTATCGGCGAACAATACGCCGAATTCGGTCAAAGGGAAGTGATATTCGCGCCCGCAGAACTCGCAGCGCACTTCCACCTGTCCGGTGGGTTCGGCGGCGGCGCGGGCTTCTTCCTCGCCCAGCGACTGCAGCATCGAGCCCACCCGCTCGCGCGAGCAGGAACAGGCGAAACGCAGCGGCTTGCTGCCCAGCCGTTCCGGGGCTTCCTCGTGGAACAGGCGGTGCAGCAGTTCCGGGGCGGGCAGGTCCAGCAGCTCGTCCTGTCCCAGGGTGTCGAACAGCGCGCCGACCCGGGTCCAGCCGTCGTCGTCGCCGCTGTCGCCCGGCAGCTTCTGCAGCAGCAGGCCGGTGGCGCGATCGCCGTCGGCGGCCAGCAGCAGGCGGGTGGGCAGCTGTTCGGACTGGCGGAAATAGTCCTCGAAGGCCTGGTCCAAGCCTTCTGCGTCCAGCGCCACTAGGCTCTGGTAGCGCTGCGGCTCGCGCGGGTCCAGTCCCGGGTTCTCGATGGTGATGGCCAGCAGGGCGTCGTCGCCCAGGCGGCGCAGGTCCAGCGGTGCGTCCTCTCCCTCCTGCAGTTGCACGATGCCGCGCAGGGTGCCGGCGGCGGTGCATTCGGCGAACAGGGTGCGCAACGCGCCGCGGCTGCGCAGCTGGATGGAGAGCCGGCCGTCGACCTTGGTGTGGCCGGTGAACAGTGCCGATGCCGCGCAGGCTTCGCCCAGCAAGCGGATGGCCGCGGCGGGATAGTCGGCATGGGACAGGATCTCGCGCCAGGTGTCGGCGAGCTGGACATGGACGCCGCGGACGCCGGCTTCGGGGAGCAGGAAGCGGACGAGGAGGTCGTGCTGGTCGGTCATGGGTTCGGTGTCTGTGCGTAGGGGAAGCCGGTTGCCGGATAATGCGGCAGACACCGGATCGGGAAGGGATGCACCTGCAATGGGGGCTGGGCACGACAAGGTCAAGGCAGCAGAGGCGGTCGCCGCGCGGCGGCCGTGGCGCCGTCGCCTGTGGCGGGTGTTGCTGGCGCTGCCGGTGCTGTTCGTTGCATTCACCGTGCTGCAGGTGCTGGTGCTGCGGTTCGTCGACCCACCCTGTTCCACGGTGATGGCATGGCGGCAGCTGGAAGCCTGGGGCGAGGGCGACTGGAAGTACCGGGTGCATTACCAGTGGCGCGACCTGGGACGGATGTCGGCCAGCGTCCCGATCTCGCTGGTGGCGGCCGAGGACCAGCGGTTCCCGCTGCACCGCGGTTTCGACCTGGAGGCGATCAGGAAGGCGCGCAGCCACAACGTGCAGGGCGGGCGCCTGCGCGGGGCCAGCACCATCAGCCAGCAGGTGGCCAAGAACCTGTTCCTGTGGCAGGGGCGCAGCTGGCTGCGCAAGGGGCTGGAGGCCTGGTACACGGTGCTGATCGAGGCGTTGTGGCCGAAATCGCGGATCCTGGAGATCTACGCCAACATCGCCGAGTTCGGCGACGGCATCTATGGCGTGCAGGCGGCATCGCAGCAGTTCTGGGGCAAGGATGCGGCGCAGTTGAGCGCCAACGAAAGCGCGCGCCTGGCGGCGGTGCTGCCGGCGCCGCGCCGCTACGACGCGCGGCAACCGGGTCCCTATGTGCAGCGACGCGCGGCCTGGATCCAGCGCCAGGCCCGCCAGCTGGGCGGCAACGCATATCTGGAAGAAGGCCGTTGACGGCTGCGCCCTGCGCCGCCGCCGCATAGAATCGTCCGATGAATAGCGATCGCCTCACCGTTGTCGTCGCCGCCCATGACGAGGCCGCCGCGCTGCCGCTGGTGCATCCGCGCATCCGCCAGGCGCTGGACGCGATTCCGGGACTGGAAGGCCACGTGCTGTACGTGGATGACGGCAGCAGCGACGCTACCTGGGAGGTGATGCAGCGGCTGGCGCAGGAAGACCCGCGGGTCGCCGCGTTGCGGCTGTCGCGCAACTTCGGCAAGGAGGCGGCGCTGACCGCGGGGCTGGATTTCGTCGAGGAGGGCGCGGCGCTGATCCTCGATGCCGATGGCCAGGACCCGCCGGAACTGATTCCGCAGTTCGTGGCGTTGTGGCGCGAGGGCTACGACGATGTCTTCGGCACGCGCCTGGCGCGCGAGGGCGAGGGCTGGATCAAGCGCGCCACGGCCTCGGCGTTCTACCGGGTGATCGGGCGCCTGTCGAAGACGCCGATTCCCGCCGATACCGGCGATTTCCGCCTGTTGTCGCCGCGCGCGCTGGCGGCGCTGAAGCAGCTGCGCGAGCGCCACCGCTTCATGAAGGGATTGTTCGGCTGGGTGGGCTTCCGGCGGGTGGCGCTGCCGTACCGGCGCGGGCCGCGGCTGGCCGGCAACAGCAAGTTCGGCTGGTGGCGGTTGTGGAACTTCGCGCTGGAGGGCATCACCAGCTTCTCCACCGCGCCGCTGCGCGTGGCCACCTACCTGGGCCTGTTCACCGCGGCCTCGGCGTTCGGTTTCGCGCTGTGGGTGGTGGGCAAGGCGGCGCTGTACGGCGACCGCGTGGCCGGCTGGCCGACGATGATGGCGGTGATCCTGTTCCTGGGCGGCGTGCAGCTGATCGCGCTGGGCCTGATCGGCGAGTACCTCGGGCGGCTGTACGAGGAGGCCAAGCGCCGGCCGCTGTACCTGGTTGACACCTGGCAGGCGCCGGGCGTGGCAGTATCGGTGGTCGAGCCCCTGGTTGGAGGAGAGCGAGATGCAAACCGTTCGGCAGTTGCTCGGAGGGAAGGCCCCTGAGGTCTATGCGGTATCCCCGGACGCCGCGGTGATCGAGGCGATCCGCCTGATGGCGGAAAAGGGCGTGGGCGCGGTGCTGGTGATGGACGGCAGGCGCCTGGCCGGGATCATGTCCGAGCGCGACTACGCGCGGAAGATCGTGCTGCGCGACCGCTCCTCGGCCAACACGCCGGTGCGCGAGATCATGACCGCCGAGGTGGTCACGGTGGCGCCGGATGCGGAAGTCAACGAATGCCTGCAGGTGGTCACCAACCGCCGCATCCGCCATCTGCCGGTGCTGGAGCAGGGCGAAGTGATCGGGGTCATCTCGATCGGCGACCTGGTCAAGGCGGTCATCGAGGAGCAGCGGCAGGAACTGGACCACCTGCAGCACTACATCGTCTCCGGCTGAGCCTCACTTCGCGTACTTGCCGCCGCAGTCGCTGTCCTCGCCCGGGCCGGGTTCGAACGTGGCCAGCAGCGCGGCCGGCGGGGCGATGCTGGCCAGGGTCACGGCGAGCGCGCCACGCAGGCCCAGCGCCTTGAAGTCGGGCCGGAACGAAGGGTCCTTGAAGCTGCCGCCGATGCGCAGCGGCGAGCGCAGCACCAGCAGGCTGATGTCCTTCGGCCGCGGTTTCAGCAGCAGGTCCAGGGTTTCCTCCTTCAGGCTGATGCTGCCTTCGCCGACGATCAGGGTGTCGCTGGTATCGAAGGCCAGCGCCCGCGATTGCATCACCCCGTCCTTCACCCTGAAGTCGCCGAACGCGCAGCGCAGGGGGATCTGGCGGTCGCCGGTGAGCAGGAACTTCAGCGATTCGGCCACGTCCAGTCCGGCCAGTTCCATCACCAGGTTGCCGATGTGGCCGCGGCCCATGCCCAGCGCGATGTTGCCGTCGGAGCTGCCGAGCATGGCGGCGATCGAGTTGCCGTTGCCGGCGATGTCGATCTCGCCGTTGATCCCGCCCGACGCCTGCTCGGCCAGCCTGGCGTCCGGGAACAGCTGTCCCAGCTGCAGCCCGCGCACGCTGGCCTGCAGCCGGGTGGAGATGGTCTGTTTGCGCGCATCCATGCGGATCGTGCTGCGGATGTCGCCGCCGGCGACACCGAAGTTGAGCGGCTCCAGCCGCAGCAGGCCGTCGTCGAGCAGCAGGTGCGCATCCATGTCGTCCAGCGGCAGCGGCGGCGAGTCGATGCGCTGCGCCTTCCAGCGCACGTCCGCGTCCATCGCCCGCAGCTTGCCCAGGTCGTAGGGCGTGTCCGGCAGGATCCGGCCGCTGGCCGCCAGCTGCGCCGCCTGCGCCTTCTGCGCGGCGTTGGCCGATTCGCCGGCGCCGGTCTTCGGCGGCGCGCCGACGAATCCGGCCAGGTCGTCGAAATCCAGCCGTTTCGAGACCAGGTCGGCTTTCAGGAACGGGCGCTCGCCGCCGACGTCGATCTGCGCGGTGCCCGCCAGGTCGCTGTCGCCGGCGGTGCCGGTGAAGTCCTCGTAGTGCCAGACCTCGTTGTCGCGCTTGAGCCGGCCATCGAGCCGGTAGGGCGGGGTGGAGGGGATGGCCAGGCCGATCAGCGGGTACAGGTCCTCCATGTCCTGGCCGCTGAGCGTCAGTTGCAGGTCGAAGGTGCGCAACTGGAAGGGATTGGTCAGGGTGCCGCTGGCGATGGCATGGGTGCTGCCGGCGCGGCCATCGAGATGGATGCGGAACGGATGGTCGCTGCTGGTCAGCTCCAGTGGCGATTCGGTGTTGCCGTGCAGGGTGAACGCATTGCCCTGCCAGCGGCCCTTGCCGCGTACCAGCAACGGCGGCGCGGCGTCGCCGTCCTTGCGCTCGCCGCTGTCGAGCGTGACCTGGATGTCGGTCCTGCCGGCGGCATCGACGAACTGCAGGCGACCGTCGTCGATCAGCAGGCGCTGCAGTACCGGTCCATCGCCACCGCCGGGTTCGCCGAGGAAATCCCAGTTGCCCGGTTCGCCCGCCGTCGGCGCGGTCTGCAGCAGCAGGTCGGGGCGGGTGAGGCGGATCTCGGGAATGTGCACGCGGCCGCGCAGCAGCGGCCAGAGGCGTAGGTCGATCTCGGCGCGGTCGGCGCTGGCCATGTCGGCACGTTCGGCCCATGGCGCGTTGGCGAACGTCAGGCGGTCGCCACGCAGGGTGGTGGTACTGCCCAGGTCGACGTCGAGATTGCCGGCGATGCGGAATTCGCGCCCGGTACGCGCCTGTACCGCCCGTTCCAGCGGGCCCTTGAACCAGTTCCAGTCGAACAGGGCGAAGAACAGCGCCAGCAGCCCCAGCACCATCGCCGCGGCGGCGAGCCAGCGTTGGCCACGGGTTCCGGGAACCTGCCAGCGGCGGCCGGTGGCCGCACCGCTTGCGGGAGTCGGGGCGCCATCGTTCATGCGCCCATGGTTGGCGATGCGACGTGCAGGCAGCGCGAAAGCGCGTTGCCCGCACGGATCGCGGCGTCGCTCAGAGGATCTGCGCGGTGACCGAGACGAAGTGGCAGACGCTGCCGCCGATCACGAACAGGTGCCAGATCGCGTGCGAGTACGGAATCGATTCGCGGTGGTAGAACCAGGTGCCTAGGGTGTAGAACACGCCGCCGGCGAACAGCCAGCCGATGGTCCAGCCATCCAGCGAGCTCCACATCGGCTTGATCGCCACCAGCACCAGCCAGCCCATGGCGATGTAGACGATGGTGGACAGCAGCTTGAAGCGGCCGGTGTAGAACAGCTTGAACACCACGCCGAACAGCGCCAGCGCCCAGATCGCGGCGAACAGGCCCCAGCCCCACGGGCCGCGCAGGCCGATCAGGGTGAACGGGGTGTAGGTGCCGGCGATCAGCAGGTAGATCGCGCAGTGGTCGAACACCTTGAGCCGGCCCTTGGCGACCGGGTGCTGGATCGCGTGGTACAGGGTGGAGGCGGTGTAGAGCAGCAGCAGGGCGACGCCGAAGACGATGGCGCTGGCCAGTTGCCAGGCGTCGCCGTAGATCGCGGCCAGGGTGATCAGCACGGCGCCGGCGGCCAGTGCGGCGACGGCGCCCAGGCCGTGGGTCAGGGCGCTGGCGATTTCTTCACGGATCGATGCGGCGGAGGTCATGGAAGTCCGGAGTGCGGGGTGGGGGGAGCCCGCTCCCCGCTATCATCGCCGCGATGGCCCGCGCTTGCACGCGGGCCTGCCGGGTTCACTCGACCGAGACGCTGTGCGCGGCCTCGCGGGTGGCCGAGAAGCGCACGTCCGGCGCGCGCTCCTGCGCCAGTTGCAGGTTGACGCGGGTCGGTGCGAGATAGACCAGTTGCCCGGCCGCGTCCACGGCGAGGTTGTTGGCGTTCTTCTCGCGGAACTCCTCCAGCTTCTTCGCGTTGTCGCAATGCACCCAGCGCGCGGTGACCACGCCGACCGGTTCGAAGATGGCTTCCACGCCGTACTCGTCCTTCAACCGGTAGGCGGCCACGTCGAACTGCAGTACGCCGACCGCGCCCAGGATCAGGTCGTTGCTCATGATCGGGCGGAAGAACTGGGTGGCGCCCTCCTCGGACAGCTGCGCCAGGCCCTTCTGCAGCTGCTTGAGCTTGAGCGGGTCCTTCAAGCGCGCGCGACGGAACAGTTCCGGGGCGAAGTTGGGGATGCCGGTGAACGTGACCGCCTCGCCCTCGGTGAAGGTGTCGCCGATGGAGATGGTGCCGTGGTTGTGGATGCCGATCACGTCGCCCGGCCACGCCTCGGCGGCGATCTCGCGGTCGGAGGCCATGAAGGTCAGCGCGTTGGCCAGCTTCATCTCCTTGCCGCTGCGCACGTGGAAGGTCTTCATGCCGGCGTTGAAGCGGCCCGAGCACACCCGCATGAACGCCACCCGGTCGCGGTGCTGCGGGTCCATGTTGGCCTGGATCTTGAAGACGAAGCCGGTGAGCTTGTCTTCCTGCGGGGCGATGTCGCGGCCGGTGGTGGCGCGCGGCTGCGGCGCCGGCGCATGCTCGACGAAGAAGTCCAGCAGCGGCTGCACGCCGAAGTTGTTGACGCCCGAGCCGAAGAACACCGGCGTCTGCCGGCCGGCCAGGTACTCGGCCACGTCGAACGGGTGGCTGGCGCCCTGCACCAGTTCCAGTTCGTCGCGCAGCTCGGCCAGCATCCGCTCGCCGATCTTCTCGGCCAGTCCCGGCGCATCCAGCGACGGAAAGATGGTCGAGTCCTGGCGGGTGAAGTTGCGGCCCTGCTCGTACAGGTGCACCTCGCCGGTGAGCAGGTGCACCACGCCCTTCAGGCGCTGGCCCATGCCGATCGGCCAGGTCACCGGCGCGCACTGGATGCCGAGCACGGTCTCCACTTCGTCCAGCAACTCGATCGGGTCCTTGCCCTCGCGGTCGAGCTTGTTGATGAAGGTCATGATCGGGGTGTCGCGCAGCCGGCACACTTCCATCAGCTTGATGGTGCGTTCCTCCACGCCCTTGGCCACGTCGATCACCATCAGCGCCGAGTCCACCGCGGTCAGCACGCGGTAGGTGTCCTCGCCGAAGTCGGCATGGCCGGGGGTGTCGAGCAGGTTGACGATCTTGTCGCCATACGGGAACTGCATCACCGACGAGGTCACCGAGATGCCGCGCTCCTTCTCCAGCGCCATCCAGTCGGAGGTGGCGTGGCGGCTGGTCTTGCGCGACTTCACCGAGCCGGCCATCTGGATCGCGCCGCCGAACAGCAGCAGCTTCTCGGTCAGCGTGGTCTTGCCGGCGTCAGGGTGGGAAATGATGGCGAAGGTGCGGCGGCGCGCAGCTTCGGTAGCGACTTCGGACATGGCGAGCGCGCCCGCCGGGGGCGCATCAGGAAAAAGGAAGGCGGTGATTATAGCGGTCCGCCCGCCTGCGCGCGGATCAGGGCGCGCGGGCGTCGTCGTCGCTGTCGCGCGGGAAGCGCAGCTCGCCGCGGGGGGAGGTCATGCGGAACGGGATTGACTGCAGGCGCAGGCCGGTATTGGCCTGTACCGCGAAATGCAGGTGCGGCGCGGTGCTGAAGCCGGTGTTGCCGGACAGGCCGATGCGCTGGCCGGCCTCCACCCGCTGCCCGGGGCGCACCGGCACGCCAGCCAGCAGGTGCGCGTAGACCGCCATGCTGCCGTCGTCGTGGAGGATGCGCACCAGGTTGGCGCGGTCGGCCGCGCGTTCGCGCTCGCGGCTGCCGTCGGCATGGCCGTCCTGCACCTGCATCACCGTGCCGGCGCGCGCGGCCAGCACCGGCGTGCCTTCGGGCAGGGCGAAATCGACCGCGTGGCGGTTCTGCGCGTCGGCATGGCTGAAACGGCCGCCGAAGCCCTGGTCGACACGGATGCGCTCGCCTTCGAACGGCAGCCGGTAGAGATGGTCGCGCGGCCGTGCCGCCGGATCGCCGGGCACCGCATCCAGCACCAGGTCGAGGCCGCTGCGGCTGCCGTCGGTGGCCAGGTGCAGGTGGGCGAGTACCCGGCTGGCACCGGTCGGCAGCACGGTGCGCAGCGGCAGCGCGGGCAGGGCGGTGGCTTTTCCCGGCTGCCGGTCGCGCAGCTGCACCTGCAGCGGCCCGGCGAGCAGGTTGTCCACCCGTGCCTGGTAGCGCGGCGCGGCGCCTTCCAGCCGCAGCCGCGCCAGTGCGCCGGCATCGCCGGCAGGGGTGTCGTCGGCCGGAGGCGGCGTCGCCGGGCGGGTCAGTCCCCAACCCTGGCGCCACTGGCTGCCGGCCGGGGTCGCGGCCAGGGACAGCGGCAGGAGCAGCAGGACGGACAGGCAGGCGATGGAGCGGCGGCAGCGCAAGGTGGCGGGAGAGTCGTGGCGTGGGGAGCGGCCGATTATGCGGCCGGCGCCGTCATGCCGGAAAATCATATCGCTTTATCCGAATAAAGAGATTGACATGTGCCGAATGGGCTGGCATCGTGGCCGCACCATCGAGACCGGCGGAGGGACAGGCCCTTTGATGCCGGGGCAGCCCGCGGAAGCGCAAGCGACCGCGTAGGTGCCAAATCCTGCGGGGACCTGCGCGTCCGCCGAAAGATGGTTCGAACCGTGCCTTCGCACGTCGAACGCGAGCTCCGCGAAGCTCGATGGCCGTTTCCACCCGGATATCGCCATGAGCCTCGTGAACACTGCCAGCGCCCCCGATCCGTTCCTCGCCCCCACGCCGCCCGCCGACGACGATGGCGGTTTCGCCGTGCGCGGCGAGGTCGCGCTGGCGCTGCCGATGCGCCATGCCGGGCTGCGGCCGCTGCGCGTGCGCTACGAACTGGCCGGCGCGGCGCAGGCGCCAGTGGTGCTGCTGGCCGGCGGCATTTCCGCCCATCGCCATGTCGCGGCCAATGCGGTCTTCCCGGAAAAGGGCTGGGCCGAAGGCCTGGTGGGCGCCGGCCGCGCGCTGGACCCGGCGCAGCGGCGGGTGCTGGCGTTCGATTTCGTCGGCGCCGACGGCGGCCTGGACGCGCCCATCGACACTGCCGACCAGGCCGATGCGGTCGCGCTGCTGCTCGACGCGCTGGGCATCGCCCGGCTGCACGGATTCGTCGGCTACTCCTACGGCGCGCTGGTCGGCCTGCAGCTGGCGATCCGCCATCCGCAGCGGTTGCAGCGGCTGGTGGCGGTGAGCGGCGCGCATCGCCCGCATCCCTATGCCTCGGCGTGGCGCGCATTGCAGCGCCGCGCGGTGGCGCTGGGCCAGCTGCAGTGCGCCGAAAGCCACGGGCTGGCGCTGGCGCGGCAGTTCGCGATGCTCAGCTACCGCACCCCGGAGGAATTCGGCGAGCGCTTCGACGCCGCGCCGGAAGTGGTCAACGGCCGCGTGCGCGTGGCCGCCGAGGACTACCTGGACGCCGCCGGCGCGCAGTACGTCGCCCGTACCCAGGTCGATGCCTACCTGCGCCTGTCCGAATCGATCGACCTGCACCGGGTCGACCCGGCCGCGGTGGCGGTGCCGACGGTGGTGGTCGCGGTCGAGGGCGATCGCCTGGTGCCGCTGTCCGACCTGGTCTCGCTGGTCGAGGGCCTGGGGCCGCGCGGCAGCCTGCGGGTGCTGCGCTCGCCCTACGGCCACGACGCCTTCCTGAAAGAAACCGATCGCATCGACGCGATCCTCGCCACCGCCCTACGCACCTCCGGAGAAACCGCATGAGCCTGTCCACCGCGACCGAGTCTTCCTGTAGCAGCGCCACCGCCGCGGTACGTGCCGGCATCGACTGCGACACCGCCCACGGCGCGGTGACCCCGCCGATCGTGCTGTCGTCCAACTTCAGCTTCGACGGCTTCGGCAACAAGCGCCAGTACGACTACACCCGCAGCGGCAACCCCACCCGCGACCTGCTCGGCGAGGCGCTGGCGCAGCTGGAAGGCGGCGCCGGCGGCGTGGTCACCGCCACCGGCATGGGCGCGATCAACCTGGTGCTCAACGCGCTGCTGCAGCCCGGCGACCGCCTGGTGGTGCCGCACGACGCCTACGGCGGCAGCTGGCGGCTGTTCGACGCGCTGTCGCGCAAGGGCCACTTCGAGCTGATCACCGCCGACCTGACCGACCCGCGCTCGCTGGCCGACGCACTGGCGCGGTCGCCCAAGCTGGTGCTGATCGAGACCCCCTCCAACCCGCTGCTGCGCATCACCGACCTGCGCTTCGTGATCGAGGCTGCGCACCGTGCCGGCGCGTTGGCGGTGGTGGACAACACCTTCCTGTCGCCGGCGCTGCAGAAGCCGATCGCGTTCGGCGCCGACCTGGTGATCCACTCCACCACCAAGTACGTCAACGGCCACAGCGACGTGGTCGGCGGCGCGGTGATCGCGCGCGATGCCGAGCTGCACCAGCAACTGGTGTGGTGGGCCAATGCGCTGGGCCTGACCGGTTCGCCGTTCGATGCGTTCCTGACCCTGCGCGGCCTGCGCACGCTGGATGCGCGGCTGCGCGTGCACCAGGAGAACGCCGCGGCCATCGTCGAGCTGCTGCAGGAACACGATGCGGTGGCCAGGGTGTACTACCCGGGGCTGGCCGCGCACCCGGGCCATGCAGTGGCCGCGCGCCAGCAGACGGGGTTCGGCGCGATGATCAGCTTCGAGCTGCAGGGCGGCGAGGAGGCGGTGCGCGCGCTGGTGGACGGGCTGCGCTACTTCACCCTGGCCGAATCGCTGGGCGGGGTGGAAAGCCTGGTCGCGCATCCGGCGTCGATGACCCATGCGGCGATGACGCCCGAGGCGCGCGCCACCGCCGGCATCGGCGACGGCCTGCTGCGGCTGTCGGTGGGCATCGAGTCCGCCGACGACCTGCTGGCCGACCTGCGGGCCGGGCTGGCGCGCGCGCAGCAGGCGATCGACGCCGGCGCGAAAGCGCCGCGGCTCGAGCGGGTGGATGCGTGAGCGCGCTGGCATCGGAGCTGCTGCGGCAACCGCCGGCGACGGCGCGGGCACCGAAGCTGGCGCTGCTGGGTACCGGCACCGTGGGCAGCGCCTTCGTGCGGCGCTACCAGTCGCTGCTGGCGCGCGGGCTGCACCTGCCGCAGTTTTCGTGGCTGGCCAATTCGCGCATCGCCCACGCCTGCGTGCGGCCGCCGGAGCAGGTGCTGGCCGACGCCAACCGCGCGCCGCGGCTGGCCGTGCCGTTGCAGCCCTGGGCCGAGGCCGAGGGCCTGCAGGCCGGCGACGTGGTGGTCGATGCCACCGCCAGCGAAGAGGTGGCCAACTGGCACGTGCAGTGGCTGACGCGCGGCGTGCACGTGGTCACCGCCAACAAGCTGGGGCAGGGCGCGCAGCTGGCGCGGGCGCAGGCGATCGGCCAGGCGCGGCGCGACAGCGGCGCGCGCTACGGCGACAGCGCCACGGTCGGTGCCGGGTTGCCGTTGCTGGGCAGCATCCGTGCGCTGGTGGCCGGCGGCGACCATATCCATGCGGTCGAGGGTGTGCTGTCCGGCTCGCTGGCCTGGCTGTTCCATCGCTACGACGGCAGCACGCCGTTCTCCGAATGCGTGCGCGAGGCGGCGGCGGCCGGCTAT
The DNA here is from genome assembly GCF_026107455.2 of Xanthomonas chitinilytica. Classification (GTDB taxonomy): domain Bacteria; phylum Pseudomonadota; class Gammaproteobacteria; order Xanthomonadales; family Xanthomonadaceae; genus Stenotrophomonas; species Stenotrophomonas chitinilytica. The sequence continues at coordinate 16,226 of NZ_JAPCHY010000005.1, forward strand.
ACCGAGCCGGACCCGCGGATCGACCTGTCCGGCGAGGACGTGCGCCGCAAGCTGTTGATCCTGGCCCGCGCCGCAGGCGTGTCGCTGGACGCGGAGCAGGTGCGGGTGGAATCGCTGGTGCCGGCGGCGCTGGCCACGGCCGCGCCGGCCGCGCTGGACGCGGCATTGCCGCTGCTGGATGCGCCGCTGGCCGCGCGCTGGCAGCAGGCGCAGGCGCACGGCCGGTGCCTGTGCGTGGTCGGTCGTTTCGACCGCGACGGCGCCAGCGTGGCCCTGCGCGAACTGGCGGCCGACCATCCGCTGGCGGCCGGCAGCGGCACCGACAACCGCGTCGCCATCCACAGCGATCGCTATGCCGCGCAGCCGCTGCTGATCCAGGGGCCGGGCGCCGGCGCCGAGGTCACCGCCGCAGCATTGCTGGATGACGTGCTGGCCATCGTCCGCGGCGGTCCTGCGGGTTGAGCGTCAGCGGTCCGGTCGTGCAGGAACGCCGGTGGTGCGCAGGGCTTCCAGCAGCGCGGCGTTGAAGCGTCCGGGGTCCTGCACCTGCGGCGAATGGCCCAGCTGCTCGAACTCCACCAGCCGCGCGCCGGGAATCGCCGCGGCGGCGGCCCTGCCCAACCGCGGATAGTCGCCGAGCGTCGCCTTCAGCGCGGGCGGCGCCAGATCGCGGCCGATCGCGGTGCGGTCCTTCTGGCCGATGAACAGCGTGGTGGGTACGCGCAGTTCCTGCAGTTCGTAGACCACCGGCTGGTTGAACACCATGTCCGAGGTCAGCGCCTGGCTCCAGGCCACCGCCTGCCTGCCGGGACCGGCGTACATCCCGGCCTGCATCCGCGCCCAGCGCTCGTACTCCGGCTTCCACTGGCCGTCGTAATAGACCTCCAGCTGGTAGTTGCGGATGCTGTCGTAGCCGGTCTTCAGCTCGTTGGCGTACCAGGCGTCGACGCTGCGCCACGGCACGCCCAGTGCCTTCCAGTCCTCCAGCCCGATCGGGTTGACCAGCGACAGGCTGGCCACCTGCTGCGGGTACATCAGCGCGAAGCGGGCGGCGAGCATGCCGCCCATCGAATGGCCGACCACGTGCACCTGGCCGCCATCGATGCCCAGATGCCGCAGCAGCGCCTCGGTGTTGGCCGCCAGCTGGCCGAACGAGTACTGGTAGGCGGCCGGCTTGCTGGACTTGCAGAAGCCGATCTGGTCCGGCGCGATCACCCGGTAGCCGGCGGCGGCGAGCGCCTGGATGCTGTCTTCCCAGGTGGCCGCGCAGAAGTTCTTGCCGTGCAGCAGGACGACGATGCCGGCGAACGCGGAGCCGGCCGGCGGCACGTCCAGGTAGGCCATCTCCAGCGCCTGTTGCTGCGAATCGAAAGCGAAGGTATGGACCGGATACGGGTAGTCGAAGCCTTCCAGGCGCGGGCCATGGGACTGGGCATGGGCCAGGGCGGCGCTGCCGGCCAGCAGCAGGGTGGCGAGGATGCGCGAGGAACGGGGCATCGGTGCGACTCCGGGGGGAATTGTCCGCCACGTTAATGGAGCCGGGCCGGGAATGGCCAACCCGGAGGTCCATCGGGATGGCCGGAGCGCGACCTCTGCGCAGGGGGAGCCGGGGCCTTCGCCACACGATGCGGGGCATGAGGATCCGGGCAACCGGTGGAACCGGGCATCGGGGATGTGGTGGATGCATGGGGTCGCGGTTGTGAGCCGCTCCTCCCCGGCGAGGGTCGCTGCCGCCACGATGCCGCGCGAGTGTGGATCGGGGCGGCGGGCGATGCTGGCTGTACGTACCCGCTCAACCGGGCGCCGGCAGCACGCTGTCGGTGGGCGCGGCGTTGCCGGCATGCAACAGCTGCAGGCAACCGCATTGCGTCATCTCGGCGGAGGGGCCGTGCAGCGCGTCCAGCACCTCGTCGACAGTCGCCGTCGCGGTCGGGCGGTACGCCGCCCAGCCGTTGCGGCCGTGCTGCTTGACCCAGTACAGGGCGCGGTCGGCCAGCACCAGCAGCTGCTCCCAGCCGATCCTGCCTTCCGGGTCGGCGATCATCGGGAATTCGGCCAGCCCCAGCGAGCAGGTGACGTGCCCGTCGTGGTCCCCGCCCAGGTCGAACGCATGCGTGGCGATCGCCCTGCGCAGCCGCTCGGCGGTGGCCGCGAGCTGGTGGCGCGGAGTGGCGCGCAGCACCAGCAGGAACTCCTCGCCGCCCCAGCGCACCACGTAGTCGCTCTCGCGCGTCTGCCGTTGCAGCAGCTGCGCCATCTGCTGCAGCACGGCGTCGCCGGCATGGTGGCCGGCGCTGTCGTTGATCGCCTTGAAGCGGTCGACGTCGATCAGCACGAACAGCATGCCCGGGCTGTCCGGTTCCAGATTGCGCGGCATGCGCCGGTACATGGCGATGTCGCGACGGATGTGCATCGACAGGTAGCGGCGGTTGCGCAGCTGGGTGAGGTCGTCGGTGAAGCTGGCTTCCTGCAGCTTCTGGTTGGCGCCCTGCAGGGCCTCGGTGCGTTCGCGCACCAGCCGTTCGAGCACGTTGCGCTGGCGGCGGTGCCAGGCCAGCATCACGCGCCAGCCGGCGGCCAGCGTGGCCAGGGCGGCAAGCACCAGCAGCGCATGGAACCAGGCGGTCTCGTGGAAGCGGGGGGCGATGCGGAACGCCAGCGCCGCGGGAGCCTCGGCCCAGTGGCCGGCGTTGTTGGAGCCGGTGACCTGGAACAGGTAGTCGCCGGCCGGCAGATTGGTATAGGTGGCGCTGCGGCGGCGCGGGTCGCCCACGCCGTGCCACTCGGCGTCGTAGCCGAGCAGGCGGTAGCGCAGGTCGACGTTTTCCGGGGCCTGGAACGAGGGCACGGTGAACTCGAAGTCCAGGTCGCGCGCGTCGGCCGGCAGCGACAGCACGCCGTCGCCATCGGTGTCGTGCCAATGGCCCTGCGCACGCACGCGTTCCACCCGCGGCAGCGGCACGACCGGGTTGGGCAGGATGTCGGCGGTGTCCAGCGCCACCACGCCGTCGCGGCTCGGCAGCCACAGGGTGTTGCCATCGACCACGCCGCGCGCGCTGCCGGCGCCGTTGCAGCAGGGGCCCTGGATGCCGCCATGGCGTATCCCGCGTTCGTTCAGTACCAGTTCGCCGTGCAGGCGCCTGCCGGGCGCGCGTGCGGCGGCGACCAGCCCGGACAGCGAGGTGCGGTAGACCCCGCGCATGCCGGCCACCCACAGTTGTCCATGGCGGTCGTCGGTGAGGAAGAACGGTGCATTGGTGGGCAGTCCCTCGGCCTCGCCGAAGGCGCTCCAGCGGTCGCGGTCGAACAGCCACAGCTGCTCGCCGAGGGTGCCGGCCAGCAGCTGGCCATCGGGCAGTTCGTGCAGGGCGCTGATGTCGGCCGCGGCGAGCTGGGCGTTGCCCTGGTCCAGCGCCACCAGCCGTTGGTCTTCGTCCAGCGCATACAGGCCGGCCTGGGTGCCCAGCAGCAGGCGGCCGTCGCGCGCCTGCATCACCAGCCGCACGCGTGCGTCGCGCAGGCCTTCGGCGATGCCGTAGTGGCGCCAGTGCCGGCCATCCCAGCGGTGCGCGCCGTTGCTGGTGGCGAACCACAGCCGTTGCTGCCGGTCGCGCAGGATGGCGTTGATCTGGAGCCCGCCCAGCGGCGCCATCCAGGGCGGGGCGGTCGCGCGTCCGTGCTCGTACAGCAGCGCCCCGCGACGGGTGCCGACCCACAGCCGCCCGGGTTCGGCGAGCAGGGCGTAGGCATCCTCCTGCGGCAGGTCGGCGGCGCCGAGCACGCGCCGGTAGCGGCCATCGCGCAGCAGGAACACGCCGCCCTGCGTACCCACCCACAGGCCACCGCTGTCCGGGTCGCGCGCCACCGTCCAGGCGAGCGGATCGGCCAGCCCCTCGGCGCGGCTGAAACGGCGTGTCCAGCCGTTCCACAGGCGGGTGACGCCGAAGTAGCGGCTGCCCAGCCACAGGTTGCGTTCGCGGTCCTCCAGCAGCGTGCGCACGCCCAGCCCGCGCTCGCCTTCGACCACGTGTTCGGCGACCTGGCGGTCGACGATGCGCAGCAGGTGGTCGGCCTGGCTGACCCACAGATTGCCGCCGCTGTCGGCATGGAGCGCGTCGATCGGGGCGCCGGTGGCGACGGGCGAGGCGGTGTAGCGCCGCCACTGGCCGTCCTGCAGCCAGAACAGGCCGCGGCTGGTGCCGGCCCAGAGCGTTCCCTGGGCGCGTACCAGCCGGCGGACCTCGGCGGCGCTTTCGTGCGCCGGCAGCGGCATCGGCCGGCCGGTGCCGGCGGCATCGAGCCGCAAGACCGTACCGGTGCCGCCGACCAGCAGCCCGGCAGCGTCGGGCAGCAGCGCGAACGCGCCGCCGGCGACGGTGGCGTGCAGCACCAGTTCGCCGCCATGCTCGCGGTAGACCCCGTCCTGCGCCGCCACCAGCACCTGGCCGTCGCTGTCCAATGCCAGCGCCTGGATGTCCAGCAGCTCGGGATGGCCCTTCACCGGAAGGTTGCTGAAGCGGCCGTTGCGGTGCAGCGCCAGCCCCTTGTAGGTGCCGATCCACAGCTCGCCGTCGCGACCGGCCAGCAGCGCCTGGATCCACGGTCCCGGCAGCCGCGCCGGCGGCGCTTCGCCGTAGGCGGTCATGCGTACGCCGTCGAAGCGCGCCAGGCCACCCTGGGTGCCGAACCACAGGTAGCCGTCGCTGTCCTGCGCGATCGCGTAGACGCTCAGCTGCGGCAGGCCCTGCTCGATGCTCCAGCGCTCGCGGACGTAGTGGTTGAACGCCTTGTGCGGGTCCAGCGCGGCAGCCGGCCCGCTCCAGCCCGCCAACAGCAGCGCGCAGCCCAGCAGGCATGAGCACAGCCACCGGTGGAGCGGGAGAAGGCGGTATGGCATTCCCTGACCTGGACACGGGTACCTGATCGGTATCGGCCGTGCCGGGGCGGGCTTGAGTCCAGGGGGAAGGGGACGCTGCGGAGGGCGTGTTCAGCAAGCGGCCGGAAGGGACCGGGGCATCGGTCCGGCAGCGTTCCCGCCACGGGGCCGACGCTGCGGCGCGCTCAGCACTCGATGACGTTCATCGCCAGGCCGCCGCGGCTGGTTTCCTTGTACTTGCCCTGCATGTCGCGGCCGGTGTCGCGTACGTCCAATGGGGCGATCCAGTGGGCCAGGCGATGGATCACATCGGATCACGGCGAGCAGTGAGTGCATGGCGACCGAGACAGCGTCGATTTGAATGCGGGCCGGCCAGTCCTCGCGACGCTTGCCGGCGACCCCGCGCCCGGGCGCGACCTTTCAGCGACGCAGGATTCTCTCGGCAAGGTGGCGTTGCACGTCGGCCCGGCTCATGTGCTTTCCCTCGCGGTCGACCACGCTGAAATCCACGCCGTTCTCCCAGAGCTGGGGGGCGGACAGCACGGCGATGTCCTCCGGTGCGGTCCCCGACTGGAGGTCGAGCAGGCGCTGGTTGAAGCCGGCGTCGCGCAGCCATGCCCGGTAGCTTGAGTCGTGGTCGGTGGCGAACTGCACCTGGTAGTGGCATTCCTCGCGTTCGGGCGAGGGGCGTGCGTCGCACTGGGCGTTCCACTGGTGCAGGCCGATCAGCGCCTCCGGCTCCATCTGCCGCTGCGCGGCGGCGGCCCAAAGCGCGACGCACATGCTTGCGCAGTGGGATTGCACGCGCACGGTGAGGTTGCGCCTGCGGATCATCCGCGCCGCTTCCAGGCCGGGGCCGGCGTATCCACCGCCGCTGGTGATGTCGATGCGCCGCAGCGACGGGTTGGCGTCCAGAGCCGCCCGCAGGTTGTTGGCGAAGTTCCTGCCGACGTTGCCTTCGATCCGCAGCACCTCGCCCAGTGCGTCCACCGACATGCGGGCCTCGTTCACGGTCCGCAGGGTGGTGGATTTCTCGCCCCGCACCACGGTGGCTGCGGGATGCGGGGCGGCAGCCGGGGCCTTGATCGCGGGCGCGGCCGCTTCGGCATCGAGGGCGGCCGGTTTGTTGCGGTTGCCGATGAACCAGGCCAGCAGTAGCAACGCGCCGGCCGCAAGCACCAGCCTGGTCAGGCTCAGGCCGCCCTTGCGCGGCGCGGCGTGCGCGCGGAGGGCGCGCGGGACGGACGGCGGTTGGTTGCCCGGATCCTGTTCGGAATGCATTCGTTTCCCTGGAAGAGTTCGCGTGGCGGGATCGCCGCGGCGCTCAGCACTCGATGACGTTCACCGCCAGGCCGCCACGGCTGGTTTCCTTGTACTTGTCCTGCATGTCGCGGCCGGTGTCGCGCATGGTCTTGATCACCTTGTCCAGGCTGACCTTGTGCTTGCCGTCGCCGCGCACGGCCATGCGCGCGGCGTTGATCGCCTTGACCGCGCCCATCGCGTTGCGCTCGATGCAGGGGATCTGCACCAGCCCGCCGATCGGGTCGCAGGTCAGGCCGAGGTTGTGTTCCATGCCGATCTCGGCGGCGTTCTCGATCTGCCCGGGGGTGCCGCCCAGCGCGGCCATCAATCCGCCGGCGGCCATCGAGCAGGCCACGCCGACCTCGCCCTGGCAGCCGACCTCGGCGCCGGAAATGCTGGCGTTCTCCTTGTAGAGGATGCCGATGGCCGCGGCGGTGAGCAGGAAGTCGAACACGCCCTGCTCGCTGCTGCCGGGGCAGAAACGGTCGTAGTAGTGCAGCACCGAGGGGATGATGCCGGCCGCGCCGTTGGTCGGGGCGGTGACCACGCGCCCGCCGGCGGCGTTCTCCTCGTTCACCGCCAGCGCGTACAGGTTGACCCAGTCCAGCGTCGTCAGCGGATCGCGCATCGCCGCTTCCGGGCGCGCGGACAGTTCGCGGTACAGCGTCGGCGCGCGCCGCGAGACGTGCAGGCCGCCGGGCAGGGTGCCTTCCTCGCGGATGCCGCGCGCAACGCAGGCCTGCATCGCCGCCCAGATCTCGCGCAGGCCCGCGCGGATCTCGTCCTCGCTGCGCCAGCACTTCTCGTTCTCGAACATCAGCGCGGCGATGCTCAGGCCGCTGCGCGCGGCCTGCGCCAGCAGCTCGTCGCCGCTCCTGAACGGATACGGCAGCGGGGTCTGGTCGGGCACGATGCGGTCGTCGGCGGCATCGTCCTCGTTGACCACGAAACCGCCGCCCACCGAGTAGTAGTCGCGGGTGGCGATGACCTGGTCGTCGGCGTCGTAGGCGGTGAAGCGCATGCCGTTGGTGTGGTACGGCAGCTTCTGCCGCTTGTTCATGGCCAGGTCGCGCTTCTCGTCGAAGGCGATCTCGCGCTGGCCCATCAGGTTGATGCGCTTGCGCGAGCGGATGCGGTCCAGCGCGGCGGGGATGATGTCCGGGTCGATCAGGTTCGGGCGTTGGCCTTCCAGCCCCAGCAGCACCGCCTTGTCGGTGCCGTGGCCGCGGCCGGTCAGCGCCAGCGAGCCGAACACCTCGGCGCGGATCCGTACCACGTCCTGCAGCCGGCCCGGGTCCAGCAGCCAGCGGTGCACGAAGCGCTCGGCCGCGCGCATCGGCCCCACCGTGTGGGAGGAACTCGGACCGATGCCGATCTTGAACAGGTCGAACGTGCTGACGGACATGCGTTTCTTCTTTCCGTGGCGAGGCTGCGTGAAGGGTGGCTATTCTATGCCGGGCGCGTTGCCGGCCCCGCCCGCAGCGCAACATCATTCATCGACGCCACATCTTGCATGAACCTGATCCTGTACCAGCGCGACGACTGCCACCTCTGCGACCTGGCGCTGGAGGCGCTGGCGCAGGCGCGCGCACCGGAGTTCGAAAGCGTGTTCATCGACGACGATGAGGTGCTGGAAGCGCGCTATGGTATCCGCGTGCCGGTGCTCAGCGACGGCACGGGACGCGAACTGGACTGGCCGTTCGATCCGGCCGGGCTGCAGCGGTGGCTGGCGGCCGCAGGCTGACCCTGCCTGCGCCGGGCCGGTGCATGACCGGCCGGCCGACCACCCGATCCATTCCCGCCCCGGTGCAGCCGCGCTTCGCGGCGGAGACCCGGCGCCGGCCGGTGCGTCGATAGCTGTCTGGTCCTGTCTTCCTGCCGCGGTGGCCTGGCTGGAGTTGCGCGGGCGCGATATCCGGTTCGAATGACCCTGGACCGCGGAGCGCTGGCCGCCGCGGCTGCATCCCCGGCCGTGGCGCCCGCTGCCTGCGCAAACAGGCGCGAATCGCTTGTTGTCCCGCACCATCGCACTGCCGTGGCGGCGCGGATCGTGCCCTGCGCGGACGGAATTCTGTGATGGGACGCCAGGATTCCGATGCCCGGGGAAATATCTTTTGACAGCGCTGCCATCGCTGCAGAAAGGTCGCCCTCGGATCGCCGTAATCGGGGCGATTCCATCCGACAACCACGCAAGAACCTCGAGGAGGCCAGAATGGACTGGTTACGCGCTCCCGTTGTTTCTCTCGTTTTTCTCGCCGGCCTGGCCGCATCTTCCGTCACGCCGGATGCGCATGCGCAGACCCTGGTATGGCAGGACAATTTCGACGGACCCGGCATCGACGGAAACAAGTGGACCTACGACGTCGGCACCGGCTGCCAGATCGGCATCTGCGGCTGGGGCAACAACGAACTGCAGTACTACACCAGCCGGCCGGAGAACGCCCGGATCGAGAACGGCGTGCTGGTGATCGAGGCCCGGCGCGAGAATTTCGAAGGCAGCGCCTTCACTTCCGCCCGGCTGAAGAGCGAAGGGCGCATGCACTTCAAGTACGGCACGCTCGAGGCCAGGATCAGGACGCCCGAGGTCGGCAACGGCCTGTGGCCGGCGTACTGGATGCTGGGCACGATCGGCGTCTGGCCCGGCCGCGGCGAGATCGACCTGATGGAGGCCGGCTCGGCGGCGGCGATCGCCGACGGCATGGCCAACCGCCGCATCGGCGCGGCGGTGCACTGGGACTACAACGGCTCGCAGGCGGACTACGGCCACGACTACGACAGCCCGTCCGACCTGCACACCGCCTTTCACGTCTATCGGTTGACCTGGGACCCGCAGTTCATCCGCGTCTCGATCGACGGCCAGCAGTATTTCGAGTTCGCCATTTCCGACATCGAGGGCGGCTCGCTGCACGAGTTCCACCAGCAGTACTACCTGCTGCTGAACCTCGCCGTGGGCGGGACCTACACCGGCGTGGGCTCGGCGGCGGGCGTCACCGCGCCATTGCCGGGCAGGCTGGAAGTGGATTACATCCGGCTGTACCAGAATCCCGGGGACGAGCTCTACGTCGGCGCCGATCACGCCGTCCCGGCCGGAAAGTTCGGCGTCTTCACCGAACGGATGGACACGGTGGGCCAGGTGAATTTCGGCCAGGACGGCGAGCTCTACCTGTGGAACAACCTGACTCCGATCCCCGAAGCGCCGTTCGAGGGCTCGGAAGTAATGGCATTCCTTGCCAACGCCGGCGACTGGTTCGGCATGGGCATCGTGACCAGCGACCGCAACATGGGCGCGTATGCCGGCGGTGCGCTCAAGTTCCAGCTCAAGACCACCACGCCTTCCACCTTCAAGATCGGCATCAACACCTCCTTCGGCGACAGCTGGGTCGATTTCGTGCAGGGCGGCCCGCAGTACGGCCTGGTCCGCGATGGCGCCTGGCACGAGGTGAGCATTCCCTTCAGCGCCTTCCACGACCTGGACCTGCAATCGGTGAAACAGATGTTCATGCTGGTGGCCGACGCGCCGGCCTCGCACGTGGACATCGCCATCGACGATGTCTACTACCAGTCCGGCGGCAACGGCAACGGTGGCGGCAATGGCTGGACGACGCGGGTGGAGGCCGAGGACTACGCCTTGATGAGCGGCGTCGATGTCGAGCCGTCGTCGGAGGGCGGACAGAATGTCGGCTGGATCGATGCCGGCGACTGGATGGTCTGGAACATCGACCTGCCGTCGTCCGGCAGCTACAAGGTGGAATACCGCGTCGCCGGCTTGAACGGTGGCCGCATCCAGCTGGAGAAGGCCGGCGGCAGCCCGGTATACGGCGGCATCGACGTGCCGGTGACCGGCGGCTGGCAGACCTGGCAGAGCATCTCGCACACGGTGACGCTGGACGCGGGGCCGCAGCAGATCGCCATCTACGCGCCGGCGGGCGGCTACAACCTCGACTGGATACAGTTCACCCGGCTGTGAGGCGGTTCATGGCGATCCCGGTCCCCGGGCCGGGATCGCCGTGCAGTGCAGATGCCGTGCGGGGAACGGCCGCATCCTGGCGGAAGAGGATAGCGACGGGGTAGGGGGGATTGGGAATGGTTGTCGGGGTAGGGGGGTGCAGTTTCCGACCCAAAGCGGACATGTGGGAATGCGGTGCGGCAATATCGAGCGCTTGAGCTGCCGGACGGCTATGCCTGATCGGTGGGCATCACCCAGAGCTCGGCGATGGACGCCCGTCGGGGTCGGGTGACCATGAAGGCGATCGCGTCGGCGATGTCATCCGGTGCGAGGCGCTCGTGTTGCGCGTTGAATGGCTCCAGCATCTCGGTTCGGATCTGATCGTTGTTGTGGGATCCCAACTCGGTGTCGACCGCACCCGGTTCGACTACTCCGACGCGGACGTGTCGTTGCGTGATTTCCTGCCGGAGCGATTCGGTGAAGCCGTTTACGCCGAACTTGGTCAAGTTATAGACCCCGAAGTTGGCCCAGGCCTGCCTCCCAGCAATAGAGCTGATGTTGACGACGTCCGCCACTTGCCTCTCGCTCTTGGCAGCAGCACTCAACAAGTGCGGCAAAGCGGCGCGGGTCGTGTAAAGCAGGCCGCCAACGTTAATCGCCAGCATGCGCTCCCACTCGCCTATGTCCGCTCCCACGATGGGACCAAGCAACATGAGCCCCGCATTGTTGACAAGGATATCGAGCCTACCGAAGTGGTCGACGACCGCTTGGACCGCCGCCTCTGCCTCCGCGCGCCTGGTGATGTCGGCTTGGACGGCATATGCAGTCCCGCCCGCAAGGTGGTGGATATCAGCCACCAGCTTGTCCAGTCGTTCCTTGCGACGGGCGAGGACTGCGACCGCAGCTCCCTCCTGTGCGAGGCGACGTGCGGTCGCCTCGCCAATGCCACTGCTCGCGCCTGTGATAAGCGCCACGGTGCCGGAAAGCTTGGGTGTCACGATCGTTCTCCAAGAACTTGTGTAGTGGATAAGGTCGGTGCGTTCGGCGCGTCGAAGCCCAAAGACGAAGACAAAGAGAGCTGCGCATCCGACTGGGCAAGCAGAGCGGATGCCTTCGCCTGGAAGACCTGCACGGCATCGGCACCGGCTGCGAAGCGCATCGGCGGCTCCTCCAGTCCGGCAAGATGGACCAGCGCCTCCGCCAGCCTTTTCGGGTCGCCGCCCTGTTTGCCGTCCATCCTCTTCCAAGCGGCGACCGTCTCGCGGGTGCGCTCGGCATAGTCCGGGATAGACGGCGGTGCGTACGTGGTGGAGCCGGTCGTAAGCAGGTCGGTGCGGAAGAAGCCTGGCTCGACCAGCATCGAGCGGATTCCGAACGGCTCGATCTCGACAGCCAATGATTCGATCCAGCCTTCGAGGCCGAACTTCGCGGCGGAATAGGCCGAGCAGAACGCACCACCGACGATGCCCGCCGTTGAAGACACGGTCATCAGCAAGCCAGCTCGACGCTTGCGCATGTGCGGTAAAGCCGAACGTGTGACGTTCATCGGACCGAATAGCAGCGTCTCGAGCTGGTCGCGGATCTGCTGCTGGGTGAGCTCTTCGAAAAATCCTGCGTAGAAGTTTCCGGCGTTGTTGACCAGCACGTCGATGTGGCCGAAACGCGCGATTGCGGCAGCCACGGCCGCGTCCGCCTCCTGCGGGCGCGTCACGTCGAGTCGGAGGCTGAGCAGGTCTGCCTGCGCGCCGATGGCAGTTTCGACTTTGCTCGGGTCGCGACCTGTGGCGACGACCGCATGGCCCGCTGTGAGGGCGGCCCTGGCGATGTGGGTGCCAAGACCCCGGCCGGCGCCGGTGATGAACCAGACTTGTTTGTCGGTCACTGGATTCTCCTCAAAGGTTGTCTGCGAAGAAGGTGGAGAGCTTCGCGACGGCTTGGCCCACGTGCGCAGGACCGTCGTACAAAGTCATGTGGGTCGCGCCATCCACTACGAACAGTTCCTTGGCCCCTGCGGCCTTGGCGACCAACTCCTGGCTCTGCCACAGCGAGCCGGCTTCGCTGCCGGCGATCATGAGCAGGGGTTGGGTGAGCAGGGTATCGGCGCCGCCGAACCCGTCGAACGAGATCGCATGGGCGGCGCTGGTGAGCAGCATCTTGTTCGGGGCGTTGGCATGCTGGCCGCGAGGAGTCAGGTAGTACTCCGCCGCCTCCTGCAGGTCGCGCGGAGCCGTGCGGTCGCCCACCTCCGGCACGTAGGGGACGTACACCGGCGCGGCGCCCGCCGCTTCGGCGGACCGCTGTTTGGCCACTGCGTCCAAGGTCGCGAACTGCAGGGCCGGATCAGCCTTGCCGTCCCAACCACGTCGCGATGCCGCGCCCACGTCCACGGCGCTGACGGTTCCGATAGCCTTGATGCGTCGCTCGGTCATAGCTGCCTTGACAGCCGCGCCGCTGCCGGCACAGATGCCAAGCGCGCCAAGACGGCCTGCGTCGACTCCGGGCAGTGTCGTCAGGTAATCCACTGCGCTGTAGATGTCCTTGACCCGCTGCATCGGATCGTCGAGATACCGAGGCAGGCCACCGCTCGCACCCTGGTGCGATGCGTCGAAGGCCAAGGCGACGAAGCCCTGCTCTGCCAGCTTGCGCGCGTATAGTCCGGCGACCTGTTCCTTGACGCCACCGCCCGGGTGGACGACGACGACCGCAGCATGGTGCTTACTGGGGTCGAAGCTCGCTGGGAAATAAACGTTGCCGGCCATGGTGATGCCGCCGTTGTCGAAGCTGACTGTCTGCATCGTCGCAGCTTGTGGGGACTCTACGGCCGGGGCAGCTGCGAAGGAGGTCGCGGGCAACATCAGGGCGACGCTCAACGCCAAGGTGCCCAGGACGAACGCGCGGCGCCCGGCGTTGGAGTAGATGGGGTTGCGGGCTCGCAGGTTCATGTCGTGACCTCGATGGGGAATGTCGTGGAGTGCCCAGTCAAGATATGCCTGTCCAATTATTCCTACTAGACACTAATATCTGGATGTACCTATTACGGAGACAAATAAATGAACCGCGACGAGATGGCGGACCTGACCGCATTCGTGGTGGTTGCAGAGGAACGCAGCTTTACAAAGGCGGCTGCCAAGCTGGGGATCTCGCAATCGTCGTTGAGCCAGATCGTGCGCCGCGTCGAAGGCAGGCTGGGACTGCGCCTGCTCACGCGGACAACCCGCAGCGTGGCCCCGACCGAGGCAGGTGAACGCTTGTTGCGAACGCTGGTGCCCGCACTGCGGGAACTCGACGCTAGCTTGGAGGAACTCAGTTCGGTCCGGGAACGGCCTGCGGGAACGATCCGAATCTCGTCGGTCGAGCACGCAGCGAAGACGGTGATCTGGCCGGTCCTCCAGCAACTCCTACCGGACTACCCTGACATCACGGTGGAGCTCTCGCTCGACTACGGGCTGGTCGACATCGTTGCGGAGCGATTCGATGCCGGTGTTCGCTTGGGCGAGCAGGTGGACAAGGACATGATCGCCGTGCGCATCGCTCCGGACATGCCGATGGCCGTTGTCGGCGCGCCGTCCTACTTCGCGCGGCATGCGCCGCCAAAAACCCCGCAAAAGCTGGTGGATCACGCGTGCATCAACCTGCGCTTGCGCACCTCGGGCGTGCTGTATCCATGGGCCTTCAAGAGAAAAGGCAGGGAGTTGAATGTGCGGGTACGGGGACCGCTGGTGTTCAACACCATCGACCTGATCCGCGACGCCGCGCTTGCGGGCTTCGGCCTCGCCTATCTCCCGGTCGACCAGGTACGTGAACACCTCGACGACGGCCGGCTCGTCAGCGTCCTCGACGATTGGTGTCCCCGACTGTCGGGCTACCACCTGTACTACCCGAACCGCAAACCGCCGGCGGCGTTCGCGCTGTTGGTCGAAGCGCTCCGGTACAAGGGTTAGCCATAACGGCGGACGGTAGCCAGTGCGTGTGTCCGCTTCTGGCCGCTCCCCGACCCTCTACGGTCGAGGAGCGAGCCTTATGGCTTCAGACATCCATCTGCTCGGCGATCTCCAGAGCGTCATCGACCTCTATACCTAGGTAACGCACGGTGCTCTCTAGCTTCGTATGCCCAAGCAATAGCTGAACCGCCCTGAGGTTTCGCGTCCGGCGGTAGATCAACGAAGCTTTGGTCCTGCGCATCGTGTGCGTGCCGTAGGAACCCGACTCGAGGCCAGCATCTTCTACCCAGCGATGGACGATGCGGGCGTACTGCCTCGTCGACAGGTGGGGCGAGTCCGAAATACGGCTTCTAAATAGAAAATCCGACTGCTTGAGCTCAGCGTGGGTGATCCAAGCCTGCACGGCCTCGCGAGTCGATTGGGTGATCTCGAACTGGACGGGTCGGCCGGTCTTCTGCTGCATCACGATGGCGCGGGATGCCATTTGACCGCTATGGGAAACATCCGATACCCGCAGCTTCACCAAGTCGCAGGCGCGTAGCTTGGAATCGATCGCCAGGTTGAAGAGGGCGAGGTCACGGACCTTGTGGCCGAGCTGAAGGCGAATGCGAATAGCCCAGATGTCTTTCAGCTTGAGCGGTGCCTTCTGCCCGATCAGCTTGCCCTTGTTCCAGGGCTCGTGGTGCTGAGATGTGTGAAGAATTGCCATGCCCAACTCCTGATGAAGGGTTGGTCAGGCTTCTCCTACACCCAGAAGGAAAGCGTGATGCGACCCAAAGCGGACTCAGGCACGCAGCGCATCGACCACCAACCGGAACGCAGGTGATGGCTGCCTCCGACTGGGGTAATACAGGTGGTATCCAGGGAATGGCGGGCACCACCGCGCAAGCACCCGTACGAGTTCGCCCGATTCGAGGTGCGGCGCGAACTCGTCTTCGGGCAGGTAGGCGATGCCCAAGCCACCCAGCGCGGCCGCGACGATGTGGTGGCTGGCGTTGAAGATGACTTGCCCTTCCACGCGCACGTTCTGCTGCCGACCAGCCCGCTCGAACTCCCACACGTAGAGCCCGCCATGCGTCGGGAACCGGATATTGATGCAGCGATGCGCGACCAGGTCCCGTGGCGTCTTCGGCGGAGGATGCTTTTCCCAGTATGCGGGCGATGCGACTGCCGCCATGCGTAACCTGGGCCCGATCGGCACGGCGATCATGTCCTTGTCGATCTCCTCGCCCATCCGCACGCCGGCATCGAAACGATCCGCCACGATGTCCCGTAAGCCATAGGAGACATCGAACTCGATGTGGATGTCGGGGTACTGATGCATCAGCGGCGCGAGCTTCGGCAGCAACGTGGTGCGCAGCACGTGGTCGCCGCAGGTGATGCGTACCGTCCCGGCGGGTTTCTCGCGCAGTTCGGTAATGGCATCGAGCTCGGCCTCGATTTCGTCGAAGCGATGTCCAATCGCCCGCATCAGGCGCTCGCCGGCAGGCGTTGGCGCCACGCTGCGCGTGGTGCGGGTAAGCAGGCGGATCTGCATCCGCGCCTCCAGGCCGCTGATCGCCTGGCTAACGGCCGATTGGGTGACCCCCAATTGGGCGGCAGCACGCGTGAAGCTGCCCTCGCGCGCGACGGTGACGAAGGCAAGCAAATCGTTGAGGTTGCTCCTGGCCATGGAAGCCAGTGTGCCACACACATCAATTAGCAGAGCTAATGGATGCATTCAGTAATCAGTACCTAGTCGCTGAAGCGACGCGGCGCCAGACTGGCCGGGCAATGGTGGTCTTCCGACCACCGCCAGGAGACTCAAATGAAAGCATTCGCACTGTCCGCCGCGCTGATGTTGGCCTTGTCACCCCTTGCCGCCGGCGCCCAAGACGTCCCGACCTCAGGAGGAAAGACGATGGCGCTGACCCAGGACTGGGACAAGGTGTTCCCAAAGAGCGACCGGGTCGAGCACCGGAAGGTAACGTTCAAGAACCGCTACGGCATCACGCTGGCGGCCGACCTGTACCAGCCGAAGAACGCCAGCGGCAAGCTGGCGGCGATCGCGGTGGGTGGCCCCTTCGGCGCGGTGAAGGAACAGTCGTCCGGCCTGTATGCGCAAACGATGGCCGAACGCGGTTTCGTCACCCTGGCGTTCGATCCGTCCTACACCGGCGAAAGCGGCGGTGAGCCGCGCAATGTCGCCTCTCCCGACATCAATACCGAAGATTTCAGCGCCGCCATCGATTTCCTCGGACTGCAAGCCAACGTCGACCGCGAGCGCATCGGCATCCTCGGCATCTGCGGCTGGGGCGGCATGGCGCTCAATGCCGCCGCCGTGGACAAGCGCGTCAAGGCCGTCGCGACCAGCACCATGTACGACATGACGCGCGTCATGTCCAAGGGCTACAACGACAGCGTGACCCTCGAGCAGCGCACGCAAACCCTGGAGCAGCTGAGCCGGCAGCGTTGGCAGGACGCGGAGAAAGGCGCTCCCGCGCATGGTCCGGCCATGAACGAGCTGAAAGGCGGCGAAGCGCAATTTCTGGTGGACTACCACGACTACTACAAGACGCCGCGCGGCTTCCATCCGCGGTCCGTCAATTCGAACGGCTCGTGGACCGTCACCAACCCGCTGTCGTTCATGAACATGCCGCTGCTGACTTACATCAACGAGATCGCGCCGCGCCCGATCCTATTCATCCATGGCGAAAAGGCCCACTCTCGCTACTTCAGCGATACCGCCTACGCGGCCGCGGCGCAGCCGAAGGAGCTGATGATCATCCCGGACGCGAACCACACGGACCTGTACGACCGCGTGGACGTGATTCCGTTTGACAAGCTGACGGCCTTCTTCCGGCAGAACCTGGCCGCGCAATGACCACGTTGATGGACGTTCCGGCAGTCACCGGCCAATACGAGGCCACGGCGCGCCCCGCCCACTGGGGCGGTGTGCTCGCCATGACGCTGTGCGTGTTGGCGCTGATCGCGTCGGAGTTCATGCCCGTGAGCCTGCTGACGCCGATGGCCGCCGACCTGCACGTCAGCGAAGGGCTGGCGGGCTATGGCATCGCCATCTCCGGCGCGTTCGCAGTGATCACCAGCCTGTCGATTTCCACGCTGGCCGGCAGCATGAACCGCAAAACCCTGCTGCTGGCGCTGACCGGACTGATGGCCGTGTCCGGTGCGGTGGTCGCGCTGGCGCCGAACTATGTCGTCTACCTGGCGGGACGCGCACTGATCGGCGTGGTGATCGGCGGTTTCTGGTCGATGTCGGCCGCCACCGCGATACGTCTGGTGCCGACCGCGCAGGTGCCGCGCGCGTTGGCAGTCTTCAATGGCGGCAACGCGTTGGCGACCGTGATCGCGGCGCCGCTGGGCAGCCACTTGGGTTCGGTGGTCGGCTGGCGCGGCGCCTTCTTCTGCCTGATCCCGGTGGCTGCCGTCGCCTTCATCTGGCAGTGGATCAGCTTGCCGTCCATGGCCGCCGAGCGCGCCGACGGCTCCGGCAATGTATTCCGTCTGTTCAAGCGTCGCACCGTGGTGCTTGGGATGGCCGCCTGCGGTGCGTTCTTCATGGGGCAGTTCACGCTGTTCACGTATGTGCGGCCCTTCCTGGAAACGGTGACTCGCGTGGATGTGTCCACGCTGTCCCTGATCCTGCTCGCGATCGGGATCGCCGGCGTCATCGGTACGGCGATGATTGGCACCTTCCTCAAGGGGGGCCTGTATCGCATCCTGATCGTCATTCCTGTTCTGATGGCGGCAATCGCGCTCGCGTTGATCCCCTTGGGTGCTTGGATGTGGCCAGTTGCAGTTCTCTTCGCGTTGTGGGGACTTCTGGCCACTGCGGCACCCGTCGGCTGGTGGAGCTGGATCGCGGATGCGATGCCGGAGGAGGATGCCGAAGCCGGTGGCGGCCTGATGGTCGCCGTGATCCAGTTGGCGATCGCATTGGGCTCCACCGTGGGCGGGATGTTGTTCGACGGCAGCGGCTACCGAAGCACGTTCGTGGCGAGCGCAGTGGCTCTTCTGCTCGGTGCCTTCCTGACGTTGCTGACGTCGCGCGCGTCGGCCGGACGGGCCGCTTGAGCAATGGTTAATAGGCGGCCCCTCGCGTTTAACGATGCTCGTTCCACATTGCGGCTGTTGCGGCAAGCGAGCCTGCTGGTGCTCGGCCTGTTGATACTGGGAGGCTGCAATGCCAGTGAGCGAAAGGAACCTGTCGGGAATGTTCAAGAGGTCATCGAAGTACCTGCCACACAGGAGAGAGCCCGCATGTGGATGACCATCGGCGAACATCGCTTCTCTATCACGTTGGCGGATACCGATGCCGCGCGGGCATTCGCGGCCCGGCTCCCCTTGACATTGGAGATGGCCGAGCTCAACGGCAACGAGAAACACGTCGACTTGCCGCAAGCATTGCCCACCGATGCAAGCCATCCCGGCACGATCCGGAACGGCGATCTGATGCTCTATGGCTCGAAGACCGTGGTCCTCTTCTACGAGACCTTCCGTTCGTCCTATTCCTATACCCCGCTGGGACACGTGAACGATCCCCATGATCTAGGACGGGTGCTTGGCCATCGTAGTAGTCGAGTGGCCTTTTCAGAATGACCGCTTCTGGCCGCTCCCCGACCCTCTACGGTCGAGGAGCGAGCCTTATGGCTTCAGACATCCATCTGCTCGGCGATCTCCAGGGCGTCATCGACCTCTATACCTAGGTAACGCACGGTGCTCTCTAGCTTCGTATGCCCAAGCAATAGCTGAACCGCCCTGAGGTTTCGCGTCCGGCGGTAGATCAACGAAGCTTTGGTCCTGCGCATCGTGTGCGTGCCGTAGGAACCCGACTCGAGGCCAGCATCTTCTACCCAGCGATGGACGATGCGGGCGTACTGCCTCGTCGACAGGTGGGGCGAGTCCGAAATACGGCTTCTAAATAGAAAATCCGACTGCTTGAGCTCAGCGTGGGTGATCCAAGCCTGCACGGCCTCGCGAGTCGATTGGGTGATCTCGAACTGGACGGGTCGGCCGGTCTTCTGCTGCATCACGATGGCGCGGGATGCCATTTGACCGCTATGGGAAACATCCGATACCCGCAGCTTCACCAAGTCGCAGGCGCGTAGCTTGGAATCGATCGCCAGGTTGAAGAGGGCGAGGTCACGGACCTTGTGGCCGAGCTGAAGGCGAATGCGAATAGCCCAGATGTCTTTCAGCTTGAGCGGTGCCTTCTGCCCGATCAGCTTGCCCTTGTTCCAGGGCTCGTGGTGCTGAGATGTGTGAAGAATTGCCATGCCCAACTCCTGATGAAGGGTTGGTCAGGCTTCTCCTACACCAAGAAGGAAGGCTTGATGCGACCCGAAGCGGAAATTCGCAGCATTGGTCCCTACAGACCAGCTTTTTAGGCTGATGAGACAAGATTGGATGTTAATTTAAGCTATCAATCCAGTTGAGGTATCTGTGGACGCTTTCGAAAACAGCCTATCGCAGCTAGGCACCAGAGTCCGGTCACGCCATGACGCCGGCCTGGTTGGTGAATCTACCGGCCGCACGCGTAACGACGGCGACGGCTTGATGGTGCAGATCCGTTTTCCGGGCCAGCAGCCACGCTTCGAGATGGCCGAGGACCTGGAGCCTGCCGATACCGAACTCGACGACCGCGATCAGGTGCTGTCCGGCAAGTTTGCCAGCGCGACACATCTGCGCAAGCGCTTGACCTCGGTCCAGCTGGCGGGCCAGTTGTCGGAGATGATCTACAGCCTAGACACCACCGATACCCAGTTCATGCCGCACCAGTTCAAGCCTCTGCTCGCATTGCTGGACTCGCCGTCAAAGGGGGTGCTGATCGCTGATGAAGTGGGCCTGGGCAAGACCATTGAGGCTGGGCTGATCTGGACCGAGTTGCGCTTCCGTACCCATGCCACCCGCTTGTTGGTGGTTTGCCCGGCCGTGCTGTGCGACAAGTGGAAACAGGAGCTGTATCGCCGTTTCGGCACCACCGCCCAGGTAATGAATGCGCGCGAGCTGCTACAGCACCTGCAAGCGGGCGAGGCTGCACCCAAGGTGCCGGCCATCATCTGCAGCCTGCAGGGCATCCGGCCGCCGACCGACGCCACCGATGACGATGCGAACACCACATCGACGGTCGTGCGGTTAGCCCGCCACCTCAATGACGCTCAGGGCCAGACCTTGTTCGACCTGGTGGTGATCGACGAAGCGCACTACCTGCGTAATCACCAGACATCTTCGGCCTTTCTCGGCCAGCTGCTGCGGCCGGTGGCGGAGTACTTCGTTCTGCTCTCGGCCACGCCAGTCAACAACTGCAGCACTGACCTGTTCAACTTGGTGTCGCTGGTGGACCCTGACCAGTTCCGCTTCGAGGGCGAGTTCGAGAACGTGCTCCGCGCCAACCAGCCGCTCGTGCGTCTGGCCAACCAGCTCAAGCGGCCGGAGGCCAGCATCGGCATGGTGCGCGAAGCGCTGGACGAGGCCGAACTGCACTGGCTGTTCCGCAACAGCGAAAGCCTGAAACTGCTCAAGGACAGCTTGGGCGTGCGTGACGATGCCGAGGTGCTGGTGCCGGAAGAGCGTGTGGAGATGAACCATCGCCTGGAGCGCGTCAACCTGCTGGGACAGGTGATTGTCCGCTCGCGCAAGCGCGAAGTTCTCGAGAACCGGGTGGAGCGACTGGTGCAAAATTTCCCGGTGCCCATGACTACCCTCGAGCAGGACTTCTACCAGCGGGTGACCGAAGCGGTGGTCACCTATGGCCTGCACAATGGCGGAGTACAGGGCTTCCTGCTGGCCACGCCGCAGCGGCAGATGTCCAGCTGCATGTTCGCGGCGGCATCGCGTTGGCTGGGGCGTGCTGGCGAATGGTGCGAGGAAGAGGCTGAGGCTTTCGCTTACGACGCCTTCGGTGAAGACATCGAGCCTAGGGACCTGACATCGGTGTCCAGGCATGTCGCCCGTGCGCTGGTGGGCCATGTCGACCTGACGGCGTTGCGCGCCCATGACTCGAAATACGAACAGCTAGAGGCGCTGCTGAAGGAGTATGCCTACGACTATCCACGGGAGAAAGTCATCGTCTTCAGCTATTTCCGGGACACGCTCGGTTACCTGAAGGAGCGGCTGGAGGCGGTGGGCATCCCGGCGCTGATCGTGATGGGTGGCGACGACAAGCAGGCCCGCATCGACGAGTTCCGCCAGTCCGATCGCTACAAGGTATTGCTTGCATCGGAAGTCGCGGCAGAGGGCGTGGACCTGCAGTTCATGCGCTTCTTGGTCAATTACGACCTGCCCTGGAACCCGATGCGGGTGGAGCAGCGCATCGGCCGCATCGACCGTATCGGCCAGCAGGCCCAGGCCATCTCGATCGCAAATCTGGTGTACCAGGACACCATCGACGATCGCATTCTGACCCGCTTGTTCGAGAAGCTGAAGCTGTTCGAGGATGCACTGGGCTGCACGGAAGACGTGCTCCAGGACGGCATCAGCCTGTTGACGCGTGACTTGCTCAGCGGCCACCTGACCCCCGAACAGCAGGAGCGGCGCATCGACCAGACGCGCGCGGTGATGGAGCAGAACCGCCGCAATATGGCCGAGATCCAGGAGCACGAGGCCGATTTCGTTGGGCTGGGCGAGTTCGTGCGCAACAAGGTCTCGCATGCGCACGACACCCAGCGGCGCATCACCGACCAGGACTTGCAGCTGCATATCCGCGAGTATCTCGAAGAGAACGCACCCGGCTACGCCATGCGGATGGATCCCGGTGGCGCCACCGGCAGCATTCGCTTGGGCGCAGACGCCACCGCCAAGCTGATCCGCTTCCGGGAACGCCACCAACTGCCGCGCTCGAAGCTGGAAAGCGGCGGTGATTGCGAGGTGGTGATTCGCAACCATGTCAATCGTGGCGAGCATCCGCCCAAGTATGAGCTGATCAACCAGTACCACCCGCTGGTGCGCATGATCGCCGACCATGAGGGCCGTGGCCAGCATCGCGACTTGGTGGTGGCGGCCGAGGTGGAACTGGCGGAACTCGGGCTGGACATCTCATCGGGTGACTACGCGTTTGCGGCCGAGATCTGGCAGTTCGAAGGTGCGCGACGTGAGGAGACCATCCGCGCATGCTTCCTTCCTGTGCGCGGAGGCGAACCTATCAGTGGGGAAAGCGGCTTCGACCTGATCAACGCATTGCGTGCACAAACTCGCGACTGGGTGGACATAGGGTCGTGCCTGCCAGATAGGAAGGCTTCTGCCGACCTGCTGGAGAGCACGAAGGCAGCATTGCTGCGCCAGTTCCGCGAAGCGAGGCGAGTCTTCCAAGCCGAGAACGCCGATCGCATCCGCATCCAGCGCGAAAGCCTAGCGCGCAATCTTGAGCGCCGTATCGACAAGCTCGAACTGGCTATGCAGCGGGTGGCAGAATCGCATCGCGCTAACTATCGGCGGATGGCGGAGGGGCAGATCCGCGACTTGCGCCAGAAGCATGATGTGGCGGTTGCCGGCCTGGATCAGCGAGAGCAACCCAGTGTGACGCGAAGTGCATTGATTTCAGGATTCGTCAGGATCAGGGGCTGACCGGATGGAAAAGGGGAAAGGGAAGTCGAAGCCGACGCTGCGGGATTCCGCCGCGGACTTCATGGCGCACTGGAAGGCATCTAGGCCCAAAGAGCCGGTGGCAACCGCTGGCATGAACGGCGGCGACGCGAGATCCGGGCGCTCGGAAGACGTTGATAATGCGCTTCGAAACTGGAAGCGCGGCGGTGGTGAAGCCACTAGCAGGAAAGGTGCTCCCGATGTCCAAGTTCGAATCAAAAGGAGAGTTGCTGCTCCTTCACTTACTAGGGAAGGAAAGGGAGCGAAACACCGCTCGAATACGCGGAATCAGGAAGCAGCTGCTCCTACCTACGCGCGTTCCGAGCTGAATCGGCCTTCCAAGCCCATGGGCAACCAGCTAGGGGTTAGGACGTCGGGCGTCTGGCAGGAAATCACCACGAGAAAGCCCCAAAAGGTCGAGACGGGGTCGCGAAGGCCACCTCCTATTACTGCACCTCCAAGCTCAGCGAGGGGGCTTGGGCAGCGCCTGCTCGAAGCCTCGGCTGATGTGCGCAATCTTCGGATTGCCGCCGGCATGTCACGCCCGCGTGGCGTGGCCGGGCTGACTCCGGTAATCGAGGCCCAAGATGGCAGACTTGCCATCCTCGGGCTGGACTTCGGCACCGCGTTCACCAAGGCTGTGGTGCGCTGGTCCGGCCGCCACTACGCCGTCGACTGGTCCGATGCGGTCGAGGGTGGAGACCACCATCTGCTGGCCTCGGTCTTCAGCGAAGCGCCGGATGGACGCTGCGTGCTGGGCGCACATCCGGCCGTAGGTTGGTCCGTCCGCGAAGGTATCAAACTCCAGCTTCTATCTTCCGACGGAGCGAGCATCGATGGGCGCATGGCGGACGCGGTAATCTTCATCGCCTTAGCGTTCCGCTATGTGGATGGTTGGCTGCGCCGGACGAACCGTGAAGTCGAGCAGGGCCTGAGGTGGCGCCTGCATGTCGGCTTGCCGACAAAGTCGTGGGATAGCGACGCCACCACGGAGACGTTCAAAACGGTCGCGCAGGCTGCGAGAGTGCTGGCCTGTATGCCAGCGCCGGTGACGCGAAGCGCGGCGCTTGAGGCCTTGCGGATGACAGACCAGGTTGACAGGCCCGCCGTGGACGTCTTTCCTGAGTTTGCATGCCAGTTGTATTCCTACCTGCTATCGTCCGAACGCAGGGAAGACCTGCATGCGTTGATCGACATCGGAGCGGGCACGCTGGACATCGCCTACTTCAACGTGTTCATGAAAGACGGCGAGACAATGCTGCCCATCTTCGCTTCTGAGGTAGACAGTTTGGGGGCGCATTACCTCATCGCTGCCTTATCAGGCGCGGAGAATCGTCTCGTCTGGTCGGATAGCGAATCCTCTCTGTCAGACGAGGAGGTCGGAATAAAGCTCGATTGTTCGCCCAACGAGGTAGGCAGCCGACGATCACTCTACCTAAGTTCGGTGGCAGAAGTATTCAGCCTAGCCACCATCGCGGCAAAGGCGGCGTACCCCACGTCCCCGGCATTCCGACGGGAGGAAAACGTGCGTCTCTTCCTGTGCGGCGGGGGAAGTCGCATCCCATCGTTGCAGAAGCGGTTTGAACGTATCGCTAGGGAAGCCCCGAGTTGTCTTGACATCAGGTTCCAGATCTCGGATCTGGTTAGGCCGCCCGATATCGTGGGCAAGCTGCACTCGGGGTTTGACCGACTCTCCGTCGCCTACGGGTTGAGCCAGAACGCAGCGAATATCGGGAGCGTGATGCGCAGTGCAACGCTTGAACCCGTCCTAAACAGATCGGTGGTTGAACGCGAAGATCGAGATGCGAGCAGGTAGTGAATGTCTGCTTCTGGCCGGAGGCGGCCGTTCCAGGTCCCTGACGGTCATGGTGCGCGGCGACGGCTGCGCCGCACACCATCCAGACCGTTGCATGCCGGATACCACGGTGGTGAACCCGGCGAGGCCACCGCCGCGGGCACTTACTTCGCCTTGAACACCACCCGCGTGCTGATCGCGGTTTCGTTGGGGATGGTCTTGGTATCGGCCCAGTCGCCGCCGCCGACGTCGAAGTCCAGCCGCTTGACCGTGGCCTTGCCGGCGAGCACCGGCTGCGTGCCCGGGGTCCATGTGAAGGTGAGGGTGACCGGCTTGCTGATGCCGCGCAGTTCCAGCGTGCCGTCGGCCGCGTACTGGTCGCCGCCCAGGGCGCGGAACTTGTCGGCCCGGTAGTGCGCGGTGGCGAACCGGGCGACGTTGAAGAAGTCCGCGCTCTGCAGCGTGGAGTCGCGGTCGCTGTTGCCGCTCCTGGCGCCGGCCAGCGGAATGGTCACGTCCAGCTTGGCGTCGGCCAGGTTGGCCGGGTCGAAACTCAGGGTGGTGGCGAAGCCGGGAAAGGTGCCGGCGAAGACTTCGCCGTCGTACTTGGTGGCGAACGCCAGGGTCGAACCCGGGGCCTGCACGTAGTCGGCGGCCAGCGCCGGGGCGGTGGCCAGCATGGCCGCCAGGGCGGCGGCGACGGTGGCCGGGGAGGTCAGTCTGATGGTCATGCGGCATCCTTCTTCGGGGTCTTGAGCCAGCCTTGCGGCAACATGCGCGCGAGGGTGTCATCGCGCTGATGAACATGGTGGTAAAGCGCGGCGCCGGCATGCGCCAGCACCACCGCGACCAGCAGCCAGAAGCCCCATTCGTGGATGGCGTGGGAGATCTGGCTGGTGCGTTCGTCCGGCGCGCTGAGCTTGGGCATCTCGACCAGGCCGAACAGCCGGAACGGACGCAGCCCGCTGGCCGAGTCGTACAGCCAGCCCGACAGCGGCAGCGCGAAGATCAGCGCGTACAGCAGCCAGTGCGTGGCCGAGGTGATGCGCTCCTGCCAGGTGGGCGTGCCCGGCACCGGCCGCGGCGCGCCGGCATACAGGCGCCAGCCCAGCCGCAGCACCGCCAGCGCCAGCACGGTGATGCCCAGCGACTTGTGCGCGGTATACACCCAGAAGTACTTGGGCGTGCGCGGCAACTCGCCCATGGTCAGGCCGACGATGCCCAGCAGCAGGATCAGCGCGGCGATCAGCCAGTGCAACGACTGGCTGACGGCTCCCCAGCGGTCGGCGGTGTTCTTCAGGGGCATGGCACGGGTTCCGGATCGGGGGGAGGGGTGTCCTGCGGCAACGTATCGGCCGGTGCAGGGTCGTCGACGGCGTCGTCGCGGTCATTGGCCCGTCGTTCGCGTACCGCCTCGGCCTCGATCCGCAGTTCGACGCGGTCGCCGATCACCGACTTCCAGGCGTCGATGCCGAACTCGGCACGGCTGAGCGTGGCGGTGGCGGAAAAGCCGGCGGTGCGCCGGAACGGCGGCAGCGGGTGGCGCTTGAGCGCGTTGAGCACCACTTCCAGGGTCACCTCGCGGCACACCCCGCGCAGGGTCAGCAGTCCGGTCACCCGCGCGCGCTGCGCGTCCACCGGCTCGACCCGGGTGGAAACGAAGCGGGCCTGCGGGAAGCGCTCGCCATCGAGCAGGTTGCGCGCCAGCGTGGCCTGGTTCCATTTGGCATCGCCCAGGTCCAGCCGTTCGACCGGGATCGTCACCTCCAGCTGCGCCTGCGCCCAGTCGTCGGGGTCGAACACCAGCACGCCCTCGCTGCCGGAGATCGTGCCCAGCGCCTGCGAGAAGCCGGCGTGCTCGACCGCGAACAGGATCCGGGTATGTACCGGGTCCAGCGCGTAGCGGACGGGAGCGGCCAGCGCCAGCGCCGGCAGCGCCCACAGCAGGACTAGGAGGATGGATCGCTGCAATGGCTGGCTCCGGCTCGGGATGGACGGATTCTAGACACAGTCCCGTCGCCATCGGTGCGGGAATGCCGCAACGGATCGTTACGGTGCTGGCGCCATTGCCGCCGGCCAGGCGGCGCTGGCGACCGGCGCCGGCGTGCTTTTTGCCGCAGCGGCGGGTATACATTGCGGCTTCCGGAACACGGGCCGGCGCGGCGTGCGTGCCGCGCCGGACGTTCCCCGCCGGGGAGAGCGGCGGGTACCAGAGGAGAGCCGGCAGCGATGACGTGGGAATGGAGACGTGCGGGCACGGGACTGCTGACGCTGCTGCTGGTGTGGCTGCCGTTGCAGGCCGTGGCGGCCGGGATCGCGGAGACGCCGCGGATGCGCCGCCTGGGCGCGGCCGAGGGCCTGCCGTCGCGGATGGTGCTGGCGCTGGCCGAGGACCGGCAGGGCTACCTGTGGGCGGCGACCGACGACGGGCTGGCGCGCTACGACGGCGTCGGCCTGCGCGTGTGGCGGCACGATCCGGGCGATCCGGCCTCGCTGCCCAGCAATACCCTGGAAACGCTGCTGGTGGACGCGCACGACCGCGTGTGGGTGGGCAGCAACGGCGGCGGCCTGAGCATGCTGGACACCGATCGCGCCGGCTTCCGCCACTTCCCCGAACTCAACCGCGTCTGCGAGCAGCAGGTATGGGCACTGGCCTACGCGGAGCAGTCGCTGTGGGTCGGCACCAGCGGCGGCGGCCTGTGCCGGCGCGACGAGGATGGCATCATCACCCGCTACCACGCCGAGGAAAACGACCCGCGCAGCCTGCCCGACGACACCATCTATTCGATGCTGGCCGATGAGCAGGGCCGGGTCTGGATCGGCACCAGCGCCGGGCTGGCGCGCTGGGACGGCGACGGCTTCCGCCGCATCGCCCCGGCGCAGCTGGGCGACAAGAACGTATTCCGGCTCAGCCGCGAAACCGACGGCACCGTCTGGGCCGGCACCAGCAACGGCCTGTACCGGGTGGACGGCGACGGCCGTGCCCATGCGGCGACCTGGGCACAGGGCGCGCAGGCACGCGCGGCGATGGTGCTGCACGACCGCCACGGCGGCTACTGGGTGGGTACCGCCAACGGCCTGTTCCGCGGCGACGAACGCGAATTGACGCTGCTGCAGGGCGACCGCGGCAGCGGTTTCCTGACCGACCGCAGCGGCGTGCTGGATCTGCTGCAGGACCATGAAGGCGGCATATGGATCGCCATGCTGACCCAGGGCCTGGCCTACCTGCCGCCGGACTGGAAGCGCTTCGCCACCTATTACCAGCTTGACGGGCAGCCGCTGGAAAGCCTGTACCTGCTCAATGCCGCGGCCGACGGCGACGGCTTCCTGGTCGCCGGCGCGCATGGCGTATACCGGCTCGACGGCGAGGGCGTGCTGTCGCAGGTGGTCGGCGAAGCGGGGATCGGCAAGGGCAGCGTGTGGTCGGTGCTGCCGCGTACCGATGGCGGCCTGTGGCTGGGCCGCATCGGGCGGCTGGACCTGTACCAGCCGGCGGGAGGGCGTCTGCAGTCGTTCGACCTGGGGGTCGGCAGCGACCCGCAGCGGCGTGTGGACCTGCTGCGCCCGGCCGCCGACGGCAGCGTGTGGCTGTCGATCGTCAACTACGGCCTGCAGCACCGCGCCGCCGACGGCCGCCTGCTGGAGGACGTGCCGTTCGGGTCCGGGCGGGACCTGCCCGATGCCCTGGTGGAGCAGTTGCTGGTCGATCCGGACGGGCAGCTGTGGGTGGCCGGCGGTGCCGGTCTGCTGCACACCCGCGACGGCCGCTTCGTCGCCGTGCCCGGGGTGGCGCCGGGGATGGTGTACGACGTGATGTTCGGCCCGCGCGACGACGTGTGGCTGGCGCGCCAGGGCGCGCTGGAACGCTATCGCCGCGACGGCGGACAACTGCTGCTGGAAGAGCGGGTGGACACCGCGCAGGGCGTGCCGGCGGTGGCGATCGGCGGGCTGGTGCCGGGCAGCCATGGCCAGGTGTGGGCGACCACCCCGCGCGGCCTGCTGTCCTGGCAGCCGGAAACCCGCGCCCTGCGCCTGCATGGCGAGCGCGACGGCCTGCCCGACGTGGAATTCACCCTGCGCCCGCCGGCGCGCAATGCCCGTGGCCAGGCGCTGGCGGTATCGGCCACCGGCCTGGTCAGCTTCGACCCGGACGGCAGCGGGGTGGCATTGCCGCCGTCGCAGCTGGTGGTCGACAGCCTGCATGTGCGTCGCGACGATGCCGAGCAGGAACAGTCGCTGGCGCTGCCGGGACCGGTCACGCTGGGGCCGGACGACCGCGACCTGCGCATCACCGCACGCCTGCTCTCCTATGCCGATCCGCTGCGCAACCGCTACCGCTTCCGGGTCGTCGGCTACGACCAGAACTGGGTGGAACAGGGGCACGAAGGCGAGCGCACGCTGTCGCGGCTGCCGGCCGGCAGCTACCTGCTGGAGGTGCAGGGCGCCGCGGCCGGCGGCGCGTGGTCGCCGCCGCAGCGCATCGACCTGGAAGTGCTGCCGCCATGGTGGCGCAGCCACGCCGCGCTGGCCGGCTATGCGCTGGCGGCATTGCTGGCACTGTGGGTGCTGGTGCGCGGCTACCGTGCACGCCTGCGCCGGCGCCATGCGTGGCAGCTGGCGCTGCACAAGCAGCAGGTGGCCGAACAGGCCTCGCAGGCCAAGACCCGCTTCCTGGCCACGCTCGGCCACGAGGTGCGCACGCCGATGACCGGCGTGCTGGGCATGAGCGAACTGCTGCTGGCCACGCCGCTGGACGACACCCAGCGCAACTACGCCGGCGCCATCCAGCAGGCCGGCAGCCACCTGCTGCGGCTGGTCAACGATGCGCTGGACCTGGCCCGGATCGAGGCCGGGAAGCTGGAACTGGAAGAGCGGTCGTTCGACCTGACGCGGCTGCTGGAGGAGGTATCGGCGCTGATGATGCCGATGGCGCGCCGGCGCGGACTGGCGTTCCAGCGCGACATCGAGTTGCCGGCGGCGGTCAGCGTCCGTGGCGACGCGATGCGGGTGCGGCAGATCCTGATGAACCTGCTGGGCAACGCCATCAAGTTCACCGATCGCGGCCATGTCGGCCTGGCCGTGCGCCTGCTGCCCGAAGGCGGCGGCCTGCAGCTGGAGGTCAGCGACACCGGCCCGGGCATCAATGCCGAACAGCAGGCGCGGCTGTTCCAGCGCTTCGAGCAGGCCGAGGGCCCGCGCACCGCCTCGCGCTATGGCGGCAGCGGCCTGGGCCTGGCGATCTGCCAGGAACTGGCGGTGGCGATGGGCGGCCATATCCGCATCGAAAGCCGCCCCGGCGCCGGCGCGCGTTTCGTCGTGCAGCTGCCATTGCCGTGGAGCGTGCTGCCGCCGGGCCGTACCGCCCACCCGACGGCACCGGCGCCGCCGGCGCGGCCGCTGCAGGTGCTGCTGGTGGAGGACGACCCGACCGTGGCCGAGGTGATGCTTGGGCTGCTGAAGGCGCGCGGGCACCGCGTCGTCCACGCCGCGCACGGGCTGTCGGCGTTGTCCGAAGCGGCGGCGACCGCGTTCGACGTCGGCCTGCTGGATCTCGACCTGCCGGCGCTGGATGGCCTGGCGCTGGCGCGGCAACTGCGCGGCATGGGCTACGAATTCCCGTTGATCGCGGTGACCGCGCGTTCCGACGCGCATGCCGAAACACAGGTGCGTGCCGCCGGTTTCGATGGCTTCCTGCGCAAGCCGGTGACAGGCGACATCCTCGCCGAGGCGATCGCCGCGGTCTGCAGCGCCACCGTGGCGGCCGCGGAGGACATGCGGTGACCCCGGCCCGGCGCCGCAGCGGCCGACGTGCGCCGGTAGCGGCGTCGGCGCTGCGCCGCTGGCTGGCGGCGGGCCTGTGCCTGTGGCTGCTGGCCGCCATCGCCCCGCTGCATGCGCAGGTGCCGGCCACGCCGCAGCCGCGCCAGCTGACCGTGGCCGACGGGCTGCCGTCGAGCAGCATCAATGGATTCGCCGAGGACCATTTCGGCTACCTGTGGCTGGCCAGCCGCGACGGCCTGGCGCGCTACGACGGCCGCGGCTACCGCTTCTGGCGGGCCGAGGACGGCCTGCGCGACAACCTGGTGTGGAGCGTGCACGTCGATGCCCGCAACCAGCTGTGGATCGGGACCCAGTCCGTCGGGCTGGTGATGCTGTCGGCCGACCGCCGCCACTTCCGTTTCTACAACCGCCGGACCCATCCGCAGATCGGCAGCAACACGGTCTGGAGCATCGCCTCCACGCCCGACGGCAGCGTCTGGTTCGGCACCGCCACCGGCGGCCTGCACCGGCTGGGACCGGACGGCCAGGTCCGTCGCTTCATGCCCCAGGAAGGCAACCCGCGCAGCCTGCCGTCGCCGGCGGTGGGCTACCTGGCGGTCACGCCCGACGGCAGCCTGTGGGTGGGTACCAAGAACGGCCTGGCGCGCTGGACCGGCGGCGGCTTCGAACGGGTGGACGACGACCTGCTGCCTTCGCCGAAGGTCAACGGCCTGACGGTGGACGAGGACGGCAACCTGTGGGTGGCGTCGGTCGCCGGCGTGGTGGTGCGCGGCAGCGATGGCCGCTTCCGCGATCCGCCGTGGCGCGGGCAGGCGCCCGGGCACGTGCTGGGCATGATGCTGCGCGACCGCGACGGCGGCTATTGGCTGGATACGCTTTCCGGGCTCGGCCGCGGCAGCGGCGAGGTGGTCCACAACGTCCCGCTGTACAGCGCGGTGGCGCGCGGCATGGTCAAGCCGAACTGGTCCACTGCCTACGAGGACCGCGAGGGCGGACTGTGGTTCGCCAGCACCAACGCCGGGCTGTGGCACCTGGCGGCCAACTGGCGGCAGTTCTCGGTGCTGTCGCGGCGCGTGGACGATCCCGGCTCGCTGCGCAACGGCTATGCGCTGGGGCTGGCCGCGGCGGCCGATGGCGGCATCTGGGTGGTCGGCACCCGCGGCGCACTGGACAAGCTGGATCCGGCCACCGGCGAGGTGGAACACCACCTGGCGGTCATCGACGGCGCCAACTGGGCGCAATCGGTGGCCGAGGACCAGAACGGGCGGGTGTGGATCGGCAGCGTGGACGCGCTGGTGCGCTACGACCCGCGCGACGGCGGCGTCGTGCGTTGGTACCACGGCCAGCCGCGCGATGCCGCCATGCCCGGCGAAAGCGAGATCATCCGCGTCTGCGAAGGCGGCCTGGTGTGGATCTTTTCCGAGGACAGCGGACTGCAGCAGCGCGACCTCGACGGCCGCGTGCTGCGGCAGGTCGCGCCGGGAACGGCCGGGCTGGCGGCCAACCAGACCATCGAGGACATGCACTGCGGGCCGGAGGAGGCGCTGTGGCTGGCCACCAGCCAGGGCCTGATGGGCTGGAGCGAGGCCGATGCGGCGTTCTTGCCGGTGCCCGGTGGCCCGGCCAGCCACCTCTACACCTTCAACGTCACCGATGCCGGCGTGGCCTGGCTGGTCGGCATGGGCACGATGGAGCAGTACCTGTGGGATGGCCATCGGCTGAGCCTGCTCGACCGCATCGGCATCGAACGCGACCTGCCGGCGCTGGCACCGGGGGCGCTGCTGGTCGACGGTGCCGGCGTGGCCTGGGCCAGCAGCGCCCGTGGCCTGATCCGGATCGACCCGGCGAGCAAGGCGGTGCGCCGCTACGGCGTGCACGACGGCCTGCCCAGCCAGGAGTTCCGCCGCCGCGCGCTGGTGCGGTCGGGCAACGGGCAGATCGCCGGCGGCACCCCGGAAGGACTGGTGCTGTTCGACCCGGACCGGGTGCGTCCGGCCACCCGGCAGCCGCCGCTGGTGATCGAGCGCGTCGACGTGCGCCGCGGCGACGAGGTGCTGGACCTGACCCATGTCATGCCGATGGAGATCGCCGACGGCGACCGCGACCTGCACATTGTCGCGCGGCTGCTGTCCTTTGCCGACTCGGCGGCCAACAGCTACCGGTTCCGGCTGGGCGGCTACGACCCGGACTGGGTGGATGTCGGCGCCAGCGGCGAGCGCGTGTTCTCGCGCCTGCCACCCGGGCGCTACCTGCTGGAAGTGCAGGCCAGGACCGCCGACAACGTGTGGTCGCAGGTGCAGCCGTTGCGCTTCCGGGTACTGCCGCCGTGGTGGCGAAGCACCGGCGGCATCGCCCTGTTCGTGGCCGCCGGGCTGCTGCTGGCCTGGTGGCTGGCGCACCTGTACCGCCGCCGCCTGCGCCGTCGCCATGCGTGGCAGCTGGCGCTGCACAAGCAGGAGCTGGCCGAGCAGGCCTCGCTGGCCAAGACCCGCTTCCTGGCCACGCTCGGCCACGAGGTGCGCACGCCGATGACCGGCGTGCTGGGCATGAGCGAGCTGTTGCTGGCCTCGGAACTGGACCCGAAGCAGCGCGGCTACACCGAATCGATCCGGCGCGCCGGCGAGCACCTGCTGCGGCTGGTCAACGATGCGCTGGACCTGGCGCGGATCGAGGCCGGGCGGCTGGAGCTGGTGCAGCAGCCGTTCGACCTGCAGCAGCTGATCGGCGAGGTGCACGGGCTGATGGCGCCGCTGGCGCAGCAGCGCGGGCTGCGCTTCGTGCTCGACAACCGGCTGCCGCCGCGCATCAGCGCCAGTGGCGATCCGATGCGGGTACGCCAGATCCTGCTCAATCTGCTGGGCAACGCGATCAAGTTCACCGCACGCGGCTCGGTGTCGCTGTGCGCCGAGGCGTTGCCCGGCAACGTCGGCCTGCGCTTCGAGATCGCCGATACCGGGCCGGGCATCAACGCCGAGCAGCAGCAGCGGCTGTTCCAGCGCTTCGAGCAGGCCGACGGCGCACGTACCGCCGCGCGCTATGGCGGCAGCGGGCTGGGGCTGGCGATCTGCCAGGAACTGGCGGTGGCGATGGGCGGGCGCATCGGCATCGACAGCACCCTGGGCAGCGGCAGCCGCTTCAGCGTCGAACTGCCGTTGCCCTGGGTGGAGTCGGTGGTCGAGGCGGACGCTGCCGTGGCGGACGCTGCCCGGCGGCTGTCGCCATTGCCGCCGCTGCGGATCCTGCTGGTCGAGGACGACGCCACCATCGCCGACGTCATCAGCGGCCTGCTGAGCGTGCGCGGGCACCAGGTGGTGCACGCCGCGCACGGCCTGGCCGCACTGGCCGAGGCGGCGGGATCGACCTTCGACGTCGGCCTGCTCGACCTGGACCTGCCCGGGCTGGATGGCCTGGCACTGGCGCGGCAGCTGCACGTGCTCGGCTACGACATGCCGCTGATCGCCGTCACCGCGCGCTCGGACGCCAATGCCGAGCCGCAGGCCTACGAGGCCGGGTTCGACGGCTTCCTGCGCAAGCCGGTCACCGGCGAACTGCTGGTGGAGGCGATCGCGCGGATACTGCAACCGCACCTGCACCCCGATGCCGGTGCGACGGAGAAGGACGTGGACCCATGAATGGATTGCGCTCGATGCTGCTGGCCGGCCTGCTGCTGCAGCCGTGGATGCCGGCAATGGCCGACCCGGCGCAGTCGCCGTTCCTCGGCGGCTTCCTGCAGGAGAGCCGGGTGGTATACCCGTTGCACCTGGACGGCTGGGAGGCGGACAAGGAACACCGCTACGAACAGCCGGAGGAAGGGGCCTCGGTGAACTATCGCGATCCCGACAACCCCGGCGCGCTGCTGAGCGTGTACTTCTATCCGGCGGGCATATTGCCGGCCGGGCAGCTGGAGCAGATGGCCCGGCACACCCTGGACGGCATCGCCGCCCTGGCCGACGACCCGCGGGCCAGCTACGACAAGGTCGAGACCGGCCGGCTGGTGCCGGTCAAGCTGCCGGCCAGGGACGGCGCGAAGGCCCCGGAAGCATGGTTGGCGACGATGCGGATCGAGTCCGGCGGGCAGGCCTTCGACTCGGCGCTGGGGCTGATGGTCAAGGACCTGTACTTCATCAAGCTGCGGTTGAGCATGGCCAAGGGCAAAACCCGGCCGGCCAGGCTGCGCAGGGAGATGGAGGGGCTGCTGCGCGAACTGGCCGGACGCGCGCGGATCGTCAGCACCGGCGACTGCTGGAACCCGTTGCCGCTGGTGGCCCGCGAGCGGCTGGACCCCGCGGCCGAGGGCGCGCTGCTGAACATGAGCACAGAGGGAGGGGGCGCCAGCGCGGTGGCCTTCGACGACCGGGTGGAGGCGTTGGATACGGGCTCCTCCGAGGCGCTGGTGGTGCAGGCGCTGGCGTCGGCGCTGCTGGGGCGTATCGCCCCGGGGTGCGTCATGCCGCAGGACATCGACCCGGAGGTGGCCGAAGGCATGCGCGAGCTGCGGCTGGAGTACCGGCGAGCGCGGGCGGCGAAGATGGGCGCCGACGCGGTCGCGGACTGATCATTCCGCCACTTCCTCCACCCGGCGCGGGTGCGGCCGGGTTTCCGGCAGCTGCCAGAAGATCAGCGTCGAGGTCAGGGTGATCGCGCCGACGCAGACGAAGGTGGCGTGCAGCGCGGCGAGGGCGTCGTGGCTGGCGGACAGGTGGCTGCTGAACGCGGCCAGCAGGCTGCCGGCCGCCGCCGCGCCGAAGCCGGTGGCCAGCATCATCACCATCGACAGCAGGCTGTTGCCGGCGCTGTCCTGCTCGCGGTCCAGGTCGCGCAGGGTCACGGTGTTCATCACCGTGAACTGCAGCGAGTTCACCGCGCCGAACGCGGCCAGCTGCGCGATCCGCCAACCCAGCGGCTGATCGGCCGACACCAGCAGGAAGCTGGCCATCGCCACGCCCACCAGCACCGTGTTGACCATCAGCACCCGGCGGTAGCCGAAGCGCTGGACCAGACTCACCGCGGCGCGCTTGGAGGCCATGCCGGCCAGCGCCACCGGGATCATCATCATCCCCGCGTGCATCGGGCTCATGCCCAGGCCCACCTGCAGCAGCAGCGGGATCAGCAGCGGCATCGCGCCGCTGCCGATGCGCGCGAACAGGTTGCCGAGGATGCCGATGCGGAAACTGGCGACCTTGAACAGCGCCAGCGGGAACAGCGCCGCCGGGCGTCCGGCCGCATGCAGCCAGTAGCCGGCCAGCGCCGCCAGCCCGGCCACGGCCAGCAGCATCACCAGCGCGTGCGGCGTGCCCAGCCCGGAAATGCCGTCCAGCGCCAGCGACAGCGCGACCATGCCGAACGCCAGCATCAGGTAGCCGGCCAGGTCGAAGCGGGTGCGTCGCTCCGCGCGGTGGTCGGGCATGATCCGCATCGCGGCGATGAACCCGGCCACGCCGATCGGCAGGTTGATCAGGAACACCCAGTGCCACGAGGCCACTTCCACCAGCCAGCCGCCCAGGGTGGGGCCGAGCAGCGGGCCGACCAGCGCCGGGATGGCGATGAAGCTCATCGCGCGCAGGAACTGCTCGCGCGATACCGAACGCATCACCGCCAGCCGTCCCACCGGCAGCAGCATCGCTCCGCCGATGCCCTGCAGCACGCGCGCGGCGACCAGCTGCTGCAGCTGCTGCGCCAGCGCGCAGGCCAGCGAGCCCAGGGTGAACAGGATGATGGCGACCAGGAAGGTGCGGCGGGTGCCGTAGCGGTCGGCGACCCAGCCCGAGGCCGGGATGAACATGGCCACCGCCAGCGCGTAGCTGAACACCACCGACTGCATCTGCAGCGGGCTTTCGCCCAGGCTGCGCGCCATCGCCGGCAGCGCCGTGTTGACGATGGTCGAGTCCAGCATCTGCATGAAGATCGCCAGCGACACCAGCCACAGCAGCGGTTTGTGGGAATTGTCGGCGGCGGGTGCAGGAGTCGGCGGGGTCATCGGTATTTCGGGACGGCGGGGCAGGTACCGATTGTCGGCAACGGTCGGTGCAGGCGATGCGTCGCCGGATGCGCCAGCAAGGCGGTGCAAGCCGTTCCTGCAGGGGAATGGGAGGGACGCGGAATCCGCCGGAGGATCGTCAGGCTGCCGCCAGCTTGAGCCTGCCGACGTTCCTCAGGTCGACGTGCTGGCGTGCGACCCAGAGGTCATGCGCGTCCTGCATGGCCAGCCAGCTCTCCGGGCTGCGGCCGATGGCCTTGGAAAGGCGAAGAGCCATTTCCGGAGTGACGCGGCTGGAGCCATTGAGGACGCGACTCAGCGTGGAGGCCGCAACCCCGAGCTTTTCGGCGAGCTCGCGGCCGCTGATGTTGTTCGGCTCCAGGTAGACGCCGGAGATGAACTCGCCGGGATGGGGAGGGCAGTACATGTTCATTCAGTGATAGTCCTCGTAGTCAAGCACGTAGGCATTGCCATCCTTGAACTCGAAGGTGACGCGCCAGTTGCCATTGACGGCAATCGACCAACGGCCGTTCATCGTTCCTTTCAACGGGTGAAGCCCGAAGCCCGGAATATCCATGTCCTCGATGGACTGGGCGGTATCCAGGGCGGCGAGCTGGAGCCGAAGCCGCTTCGCATGGCTTGCCTGGACGCCGGAGGTGTTCCCCGTTTCATGGAGGCGGCGCAATCCTTTGTGCCGGAACGACTTGATCATGTCCGGAGCTTAGCATGTTGCGCACCGCGCAACAAATTCGATGTAGGAGCGACGTCAGTCGCGATGGGGCCTTGCCGGGAAACCTCCCATCGCGACTGACGTCGCTCCTACAAAGGCAAGAAGTCGTCAGCGTGCGCTCAGTTCGTGCACCGCCTGCACCAGCACGGCGACGTGTTCCGGGTCCATGTCCGGCGACATGCCGTGGCCGAGGTTGAACACGTGGCCCTCGCGCGAGCCGCCGTTGCCGTCGCGGTAGCTGTCGAGCGCGCGCCCGACCTCGCGCCGGATCGCCTCGGGCGAGCCGTACAGCGTGGCCGGGTCCAGGTTGCCCTGCAGTGCCACCCGGCCGCCGCTGCGGCGCGCGGCATCGCCCAGCTCGATGGTCCAGTCCACGCCCAGCGCGTCGGTGCCGCTGGCGGCCAGCGCCTCGACGTGGCTGCCGTTGCCCTTGCCGAACAGGATCAGCGGCGTGCGCGCGTCGCCCTGGCCACGCTCCAGTTCCTGCGCGATGCGGGTCAGGTAGCGCAGCGAGAATTCGCGGTACATCGCCGGGCTCAGCACTCCGCCCCAGGTGTCGAACACCTGCAGCGCCTGCGCGCCGGCCGCGCGCTGCGCCGACAGGTAGGCGATCACCGCCTCGGTCACCACCGCCAGCAGCCGGTGCAGCGCCGCCGGCTCGTTCAACGCCATCGCCTTGATGCGGGCGAAGTCCTTGCTGCCGCCGCCTTCGATCATGTAGCAGGCCAGCGTCCACGGGCTGCCGGAAAAACCGATCAGCGGCACCTTGCCGTCCAGCTCGCGGCGGATCAGGCGCACCGCGTCGGTGACGTAGCGCAGTTCGGTTTCCATGTCCGGCACCGCCAGCCGGGCGATGTCGGCTTCGCTGCGCACCGGGCGGCGGAACTTCGGGCCCTCGCCGTCGACGAAGTAGAGCTCCAGGCCCATCGCATCGGGAATGGTGAGGATGTCGGAGAACAGGATCGCCGCGTCCAGCTCGAACCGCTGCAACGGCTGCAGCGTGACTTCGCAGGCGATCTGCGGATTCTTGGCCATGGCCAGGAAGCTGCCGGCGCGGGCGCGGGTGGCGCGGTACTCCGGCAGGTAGCGGCCGGCCTGGCGCATCAGCCACACCGGCGTGCAGTCCACGGGCTCGCGGCGCAGGGCGCGCAGGAAACGGTCGTTGCGAAGGGGGCTGGACAAGGTGGGATCCTCGGAAGTCAGGCCGGGGATGGCGTCGCCCGGGCCGGGGAAAGAAGGCGGGCGCCCACGGCCGGGGCGGGCCGCGGCATCACTGTGGCTGCGCGCCGCTGGTGAACATCACCTGGAAGCCGCGCTTGAGCTGCAGGTCGCGGGCCTTCTCGAACGCGGCGCTGGCTTCCTCCTGCAGCAGGTATTGCTCGCGCCGCAGCTGGGCGCGGCCGCCGATCTGGCCGGCCTCGCGCAGCAGCTCCCAGCCGCCGAACAGGTCCGGTTGCAGGGTGAGCTGGACGTAACGTGGATTTTCGTTGCCGCTGGGCGGTTGCTGCAGGAATACGCGCATGGCCCGATTGTAGCCGTTGCCGCGGCATCCGGCCGCGTCGCGGCGAAAGGCCGGTTACCCCTGCCGCAGGATTTCCAGCACCCGTGCTTCGTCCACGTCGGCCACCACCTCGGCCTTGCCGATGCCGCGCCACAGCACCAGCCGCAGGCGGCCGGCGATGTTCTTCTTGTCCAGCCGCATGTGGCCCAGCAGCACCTCCGGGTCGAGTCCGGGCGGGACCGCGGTGGGCAGGCCGTAGTCGTGCAGCAGCGCCTGCAGGGTGCCGGTATCGGCCGTATCGGCCATGCCCAGCGCCGCCGACAGTTTTGCCGCCAGCACCATGCCCACCGCCACCGCCTCGCCGTGGTTGAGGTTGTCGTTGCCGGGGGCGCCGTAGCCCTGGGCGGTCTCGATGGCATGGCCGAAGGTGTGGCCGAGGTTGAGCAGGGCGCGTTCGCCCTTCTCCAGCGGGTCGCGCTCGACGATCTCGGCCTTGTGCTCGCAGCTGCGGGCGATCGCCTGCGCCAGCGCGTCGGCGTCGCCGGCCAGCAGCGCGCTGCGCTCGGCCTGCAGCCAGCGGAAGAACAGCGGATCGCGGATCGCGCCGTACTTGATCACCTCGGCCAGCCCCGCACGCAGCTCGCGCACCGGCAGGGTGCGCAGCGCCGAGGTGTCGGCGATCACCGCGCGCGGCGGATGGAACGCGCCGACCAGGTTCTTGCCCTGCGGGATGTCCACCGCGGTCTTGCCGCCGACCGA
The DNA here is from genome assembly GCF_026107455.2 of Xanthomonas chitinilytica. Classification (GTDB taxonomy): domain Bacteria; phylum Pseudomonadota; class Gammaproteobacteria; order Xanthomonadales; family Xanthomonadaceae; genus Stenotrophomonas; species Stenotrophomonas chitinilytica. The sequence continues at coordinate 55,414 of NZ_JAPCHY010000005.1, forward strand.
GGAGTCCACCATCGCCAGCAGCGTGGTGGGCAGCTGCACGCAGTCCACGCCGCGCATCCAGCAGGCGGCGGCGAAGCCGGCCAGGTCGCCGACCACGCCGCCGCCCAGCGCCAGCACGCAGGCATCGCGGGTGGCGCCGAGCGCGGCCAGCGCGGCGATGGCGTCGCCGAAGCTGGCCAGGGTCTTGGAGGCCTCGCCGGCGGCGATGACGAATTCGCCGATCCGCAGCTGCGGCCGCACCGCCTGCAGCGCGTCGCGCACGCCCGCCAGGTACAGCGGCGCCACCTGGCTGTCGCTGAGCAGCAGCACGTGGCGGCCGCGCACCTGCGCGGCCAGCATTTCGCCGTCGGCCAGCAGGCCGGGGCCGATGCTGATGCGGTAGGGGCGTTCGCCGCCGACGGCGACGGTGCGGGGGGAAGCGGTCATGCGGGGATTTCCGTCATCTGCCATTGCGCGGCCAGCCGTACCACCAGTTGCGCGGTGGCCTCGGCCGGGGTGTATGCGTCGGTGTCCATCGTCAGGTCGGCGACTTCGCGGTACAGCGGATCGCGCTGCCGCGCCATCGACTGCAGCAGCTGCTCGCGGTCCTCGCGCTGCAGCAGCGGGCGGGTGCGGTCGCGCTGCAGGCGCTGCAGCTGCGCCCGCACGCTGACCCGCAGGTACACCACGAAGCCGCGTTCGCGGATCAGCCGGCGGTTGCCGGCGTCGAGCACCGCGCCGCCGCCGGTGGACAGCAGGATCCCGCGCCGTTCCAGCAGCGCGGCCAGCACTTCGCGCTCGCGTTCGCGGAAACCGGCCTCGCCGGCATGCTCGAAGATCGAGGTGATGCTGGCGCCGGCGGCCTCGACGATGGCCTGGTCGGCATCGACGAACTCCAGGCTGAAGCGTTCGGCCAGGCGCCGTCCGATGCAGCTTTTGCCGGCGCCCATCGGGCCGACCAGGATGAGGTTGGGGGCGGGATTCATCGCTCCGGATGCTAGCACCTCGTGCCGGCGCCTTAACACGCATGCGGCGACCATGGCCCCAGCTGCGGAACCCCCGCAGTCCCTGCAAAGGAGTTCGACATGTCAGTTGCCAAGGTCATCGAAGTGAACGCATCGTCCCCGACCAGCGTGGAGGACGCGGTGCGCAGCGGCTTGAAGAAGGTGGCGGAGACCGTCAAGGGCATCCGCGGGGCGTGGATCAACGAAACCAAGGTCGTCACCGACGACAGCGGCAACATCAAGGAATGGCGGGTGAACCTGCGCGTCACCTTCCTGGTGGAGTAGCCCCGACGGTTCGTGCCTGCGCGCCCGGATGACGGGCGCGCGCTGGCCGCTGGCGGCCGCAGCCACCGTTGCGGTGGGTGAGGGCCGGTTCGGGGGCAGGATCATGCGATGGCTTGGGCGCAGCGGCATGCGGGCGGCGGTGTTGGCGGGACTGTTCGCCGCAACGGTGGCGGGTGCGGTGCCGCTCACCCACCTGGACGATTTCAGGCAACTGCACGGCCGCTACGCGCCGGCGGGCGACTGCGGCCGGCAGCCGCAGATCGTGGTGGACCGCAGCGGCTTCGGCTTCGAGATCGGCACGATCCGCGAGCACGCGGCCACCCCCGAGTTCGCCGCCAGCTACGGCGGCAACTATTACCAGGGCATCAGCCTGTGGTTCTTCCCCTGGTTCGGCGACGACAGCCCCAAGCCGCTGCTGCTGGTGTTCAACGCCGACGAGCAGCCGGGCGTGCTGGTGGTGGAAGCCAACGACCACGACTATCCCGGTGGCCCGGCGTTGCCGGCGCGGTATCGCACGCTGGTGCAGGGTTCGCCTTATCTCAGGTGCGAGTGAACGCGAACGCGCGCTGCGTGCGGCTCACTCCAGCGGGCGCCGGAATGCGTCCAGCCGCACCACGCGGTCGGCGATGCCGGGCAGGGTCCGCAGCGCCTGCCGGCTGACGCGCTCGTAGAACTGCACGAAACGCTCCAGCTGGGATCGGGTCATGCCGCTGCGGCCCGGGGCGGCGGCCTGCATCGACTGCTCCTGCTGCCAGCGCCAGCGCGGCACCACCGAGAAATCCGGCGGCTGCAGGAACCACAAGCGGTCGCAGCGTTGCCACAGCGCCGGGTAGTCGTGCGCCAGCGCGTGGTTGCACCAGCGCCGCCAGCGGCCGTCGCCGTCGGCCTGGCGCTCCAGGTCGTTCAATGGCTCGGCCAGGCTGTCCGCGTCCTCGGCCGGGGTACCCAGGAACCAGCCTTCGAACACCAGCAGGTCCAGTGGCGATTCCTCCGCCGGCCAGTGCGCTTCGGCCAGGCGGTCGTCGGCCAGCTTGTCGAAGCGCGGCAGCCTCAGCGGGCGGCCGTCGCGGGCGGCGTCGAGCGTGGTCAGCGCCAGCGGCAGGTCGTGGGTGCCCGGCGGGCCGCGGGTGGCCAGCAGTGGGTGGACGCGGTCGGCCAGGCGCTGGCGCTGGGCGCGGGTCAGGTAGGTGTCGTCGATCGACAGCGTGGCCGCGCGCAGTCCGCGCGCCTGCGCGGCTGCCACCAGCTGGCGGGCGAAGGTGGACTTGCCGCTGCCCTGCAGGCCGCTGAGCGCCAGCACCGGGGTGCGCCGGTCCGTCGCCAGCGCATCTTCCAGCGCGGCTTCGACCAGCATGCCGGGAAAGCCGGCGACACGGGGCATGTACGGATCGGATGGCATGCGGCCACAATAGCGCAACCGTTGCCGTCCGAATCCGCCATGACCGATCTGTACGCCGAAGCGCTATCCACCTTCGCCCGCCTGTTCGAAGAGGCCAGCGCCGGCGACGAAATCGAACCCAATGCGATGACCGTGGCCACCGCCTCGGTGGAAGGCCGGCCCTCGGCGCGCACGGTGCTGCTCAAGGCGTTCGACGAGCGCGGATTCGTCTTCTACACGCACCTGGACAGCCACAAGGGCCGCGAACTGCAGGCCAATCCGCAGGTCGCGCTGCTGTTCCTGTGGCGGCGGCTGCGCGAAGCCGGGGTGCAGGTGCGGATCGAGGGTGTGGCGCAGCAGGTCGCCGCGGCCGAAGCCGACGCCTACTTCGCCTCGCGGCCGCGGTTGAGCCAGATCGGTGCCTGGGCCTCGGCCCAGTCGCGCACGCTGTCCTCGCGCGAGGAGTTCGAGCAGCGCGTGGCCAAGGTCGAGGCCGGTTTCGAGGGGCGCGAGGTGCCGCGCCCGGAAGGCTGGAGCGGGATCCGCGTGGTGCCGCAGCGCTTCGAGTTCTGGTACGGCGCGCAGTTCCGGCTGCACGAGCGCTGGTGCTACGAAAGCGACGCGGCCGGCGACTGGAGCAAGCGGATGCTGTATCCGTGAACGGCGAAGGCGCGCGCATCCGGCGTGCGCAGGCCGGCGACCGGCCGGCATGGGCGGCGATGCGCCGTGCGCTCTGGCCGGACTGCGGGACCTCGCTGGCCAGGCTGCAACAGCTGATCGAGGTTCCCGACAACGCCTGTTTCATCGCGCTGGACCGGCAGGGGCAGGCGATGGGCTTGGCCGCGGCCAGCCTGCGCCGCGACCACGTCAACGGCACCGCCGGTTCGCCGGCGGGATTCCTGGAGGGACGGTCTGTGCGTCCGCCGGCGCGCAGGCAGGGCACGGCTCGGCGGCTGGTCGAAGCGGTCGCGCGCTGGACCGTCGCGCACGGTTGCCGCGAGCTGGCCTCCGACGCCGCGCTGGGCGATCCACGGGCGCGGGCGGCGCACCGGGCCTGCGGCTTTGCCGGGACCGAGCGCGTGGCGTACTACCGGATGGCCGTCGGCCCGGAGGAAACATGAGCCTGCACCTGCACCCGGTCTACCGCGTCACCGTGTTCGTGCCGCCTTCGCATCTGGAAGCACTCAAGCACGGCATCCTCGCGGTGGACGCGTTGGCGGCCGGCGGCTACGAACACGGCATGTGGGAGTCGGCGCCGGGCCACGAGCAGTACCGCGCCCAGGCCGGCACCGCGGCGGTACGGGGGGAGGCCGGCGAGCCGGTGCGCGAACCGACGGTGCGGCTGGAGTTCTGCATCCCGCGCGATCCGCAGCGGCTGCAGCGGCTGCTCGACCAGGGCATCGCCGCCCACCACCCCTGGTGCACGCCGGCGGTGTTCGTCGACGAAACGTTGTTCGCCGCGCCATGACCGGTCCGCGCCGCATCGTCTGCCTGACCGAGGAGCCGACCGAGACCCTGTATGCGCTCGGCGAGCAGGACCGCATCGTCGGCATCAGCGGTTTCACCGTGCGGCCGCCGCAGGCGCGGCGCGAGAAGCCCAAGGTCAGCGCCTTCACCAGCGCCAAGGTGGAGGAGATCCTCAAGCTCCAGCCCGACCTGGCGATCGGTTTTTCCGACATCCAGGCCGACATCGCCGCCGAGTTGATCCGCCGCGGGGTGGAGGTGTGGATCGCCAACCACCGCAGCGTCGCCGGCATCCTCGACTACGTCCGCCGGCTCGGCGCGCTGGTCGGGGTGGCCGCGCGTGCCGAAGCCTATGCCGATGAACTGCAGCGCGGGCTGGACGCCATCGCCGCACAGGCGGCGCGGCTGCCGCGGCGGCCGCGCGTCTATGTGGAGGAGTGGGACGAGCCGATCATCACCGGCATCCAGTGGGGTGCCGAGCTGGTGGAGATCGCCGGCGGCATCGACGTGTTCCCGGAGCTGTCGCGCGAACCGCTGGCGAAGGCGCGCATCCTCGCCGACGGCGACCCGGTGGTCGCGCGCAACCCGGACATCATCATCGGCTCATGGTGCGGCAAGAAGTTCCGCCCCGAGCGGGTGGCCGCGCGGCCAGGCTGGGCGGCGATCAACGCGGTGCGCGATGGCGAGCTGCACGAGGTCAAGTCGCCGATCATCCTGCAGCCGGGGCCGGCGGCGCTGACCGATGGCGTGCAGGCGATCGCGGCCATCGTCCAGCGCTGGGCGCAGCGGCACACGTAGGTGCGGGGCTTGCCCCGCACGGGCTTTGCCGGTAGAGCTTCATGCGGGGCAAGCCCCGCATCTACGGGATGCTGGTCGATACCTGTAGCTGGGGACGGCAGTGGTGCCCGATGGCGTGCATGTGGTTACGGCCATCGTCCTGCATTGAGCGCAGCAGCACGCGTAGGAGCGCACCTTGGTGCGCGATGGAGCTTTCCCGGTAAAACCCCATCGCGCACCAAGGTGCGCTCCTACGGGTTGGGTGGTCGTCGCCTCACGGCTTCAGGCCGCGGGTTTCGTCGTCCAGCCTTTTCTCCAGATTGGCGCGCCCGGCCCGGGCGTAGCGTTCGCAGGCCCCGGCATCGACCAGCGGTTTGCCGGGCACGCCTTGCAGGCGGTCGAACAGGTCCGAGGCCCGGGGATGCGGGGTCATCTGGATGTCGCAGGGCAGCGCGGCCAGCGTGTCCAGTCCACGGCGGAACGCGGCGACCATTGCCGGGTGGTCGAGGTAGCGGTATGCGTGGTCGGAAATCGCGCTCGTGCTGTCGGTGTAGGCCATGTCCAGGCAGCGCGTGCCCCCGCAGGAGCGCCAGGTCCAGCTGGTGCCGCCGGGCGTGTGGCCGGGCGTGGCATGGGCGGTCAGCGTCAGCGGGCCGACCTGGACGATGCCGTCATCGCCGATGGCCTCTACGCGGGCCACCGGCGGGAACGCCGAGTGCGGTTCGAGCTGCTGCGGGTCGTCGCGGCCGCTGCGGCCGTTGCGCAGGGTGGCGATGGCGGGTTCGCGCGCCAGCAGGGGCGCGCCGGTAACGCCTTGCAGATAGGCCAGGCCCGCCGCGTGGTCGTGGTGCTCGTGCGTGTTCAGCAGGTACTTCACGTCCTTCGGGTCGAAGCCGAGCGCGCGTATGTTCGCTTCGATCAGCGGACCGGCCGCCTCGGTGGCGCCGTCCAGCAGGACGTGGCCCTGGTCCGAAGTCACCAGCAACGCGCTCAGGCCGCAGGTGCCGACGTACCAGGTGTTGCCGAAGATGCGCCGCGGCGGCGCGCGGTCGTTCCAGCCATCCATCACCGTTGCATCGGCGGGGCAGGGCGTGACCGTGGCCGCCGTGTCGTCGGTGTGCGCCGGTTCCGCTGTGCCCGATGCGGGAACCATTCCGCGTGGTCCGGGCTGGCAGGCGGCCAAGGCCACGGCGGCGGCGAGGATGGCAAGGGTGCGAACGGGGGCACCCGGCAAGCGGCGGGCCACGGGGTTCGGCAATGCAGGTGAAGTCGTCATCGGTATCTCTCCCGGTAGGCGCAGGAGTGTAGGGATGGCCCGCGCATCGGCACCAACGCGAAAAATGAGGCCCAGCCATGAACTGGGCGCATGCCTCGCAGGCTACAGCGGCCGGCCCGGCGCCAGCCCGGTGTAGCGCGCACGTGGGCGGATCAATGTGCCCAGCGCCTGTTGTTCCAGCGCATGCGCCAGCCAGCCGGTCAGGCGCGCGGTGGCGAACATCACCAGCGCATGCGCGGCCGGCAGTTCGTGGACGTAGCAGATCGCCGCCAGCAGGCCGTCGATGTTGGGGGGCTGGCCGCTGTGCTCGGCGGTGGCCGCCAGCACCGCTTCGACGTGCTGCATGCGTGGCGTGCCGCCGCGCAGTTCGCGCAACTGGCGCAGCACCTCGGCGCCACGCGGGTCGCCATCGGGGTAGAGCAGGTGGTTGAAGCCGGGCAGGTCGTCGCCGCGCCGCCAGCGTTCGGCGATGAACGCAGCCGGCTTGCCGCTGGCCTGCGCGTCGAGCAGCAGCGCATGCGCGCGCGCGGTGGCGCCGCCGTGGCGCGGGCCGGACAGCGCGGCGAGCCCGGCACTGACGGTGGCGTGCAGGTGCGCGCCGGTGGAGGCGACCACGCGCGCGGCGAACGCCGACACGTTCAGTTCGTGGTCGGCGCACAGCACCAGCGCCGAGCGCAGCAGTTCGGCGAAACCGGCGTCGCCGGGCCGCCATGCGTCGGCGAGCAGGCGATGTACCGGGCGCGCGTCGGGCTGGGTGCCGACCAGCAGCGCGGCGTTCTGCCGCAGCAGCAGCGCGGCCACTTCGCGCCGCACCGGGGCCGCGGCGTTGAGCGATTGCCGCTGTTCCAGCGCCAGCAGCGGGATGCAGGCCATCGTCCGTTCCAGCGGCGGCAGCGTGGCGTCCAGTGCCAGCGTGGCGATGCGTTGCGGCCACGCGGCGGGCGGCGTCGCCGCGAACGGATCCTGTTCCTCGCACTCCCACAGCAGCCGCGCGATGTCTTCCAGCGTGGCGCCGCCCTGCGCCGCGGCGACCGCCGAACGGCCACGGTAATAGGGCGCGTCGGGGCGGATCAGCGAGATGCGCGTTTCCAGCACCGGCAGGCCGCGGTCAAGGCTCTGCGCCGCGCCGCGCGCCGCGCCGCGGCCGGCGCGTTTGCGCTGCGCCAACCGTTCCACCTCCGCACGCAGGTACACCCGGCTGCGCGGGTCGGGGCCGGGGCGCGAGCTGAGCTGGCCGCGGCTGACGTAGGCGTACAGGGTGGCCGGGCTGATGCCGAGCAGGGCGCAGGCGTCGCTGGCCGGGATCAGTTCCGGATCGGGAGAATTGGAGGGCGTATTCAATATGTTGATTTTTTGAATCAAGATTGATCAATGCGTGCGATGGTGCCAGATTGTGCGCCATCGCGGAACGGCCCCGCCGTCGCCGCCCGATCAGGAGCCAAGCCATGAGCCTTTCTTCCGCCGGCGCCCACTTCCGCGCCGCCCTCGCCGCCGAGAAACCCTTGCAGGTGATCGGCGCGATCAACGCCAACCACGCGCTGCTGGCCAAGCGCGCCGGTTACAGGGCCATCTATCTGTCGGGCGGTGGCGTCGCCGCTGGCTCGCTGGGCCTGCCGGACCTGGGCATCAACACGCTGGAAGACGTGCTGATCGACGTGCGCCGCATCACCGACGTCTGCGACCTGCCGCTGATGGTGGACATCGACACCGGCTTCGGCCCCAGCGCGTTCAACATCGCGCGCACGGTGAAGTCGCTGATCAAGGCCGGCGCGGCCGCCTGCCACATCGAGGACCAGGTGGGCGCCAAGCGCTGCGGCCATCGCCCGGGCAAGGAGATCGTCACCCAGGGCGAGATGGTGGACCGGGTGAAGGCCGCCGCCGATGCCAAGACCGACCCGGATTTCTTCCTGATCGCGCGCACCGATGCGATCCAGGTGGACGGCGTGGATGCGGCCATCGAGCGCGCCATCGCCTGCGTCGAGGCCGGCGCCGACGGCATCTTCGCCGAGGCCGCCTACGACCTGGACACCTACCGCCGCTTCGTCGATGCGGTGAAGGTGCCGGTGCTGGCCAACATCACCGAGTTCGGCAAGACCCCGCTGTTCACGCGCGACGAGCTGGCCTCGGCCGGCGTCGCCATCCAGTTGTTCCCGCTGTCCGCGTTCCGCGCCGCCAACAAGGCCGCCGAGAACGTCTATGAGACCATCCGCCGCGATGGCCACCAGAAGAACGTGGTCGATGCGATGCAGACGCGCGAGGAACTGTACGACCGCATCGGCTACCACGCCTTCGAGCAGCAGCTCGACGCATTGTTCGCCGCGAAGAAATAACAGTCCCCAACTACCCACCTGCAGGAGCGACGTCAGTCGCGACCGGGCATTGCCGGGAAAGCTTCATCGCGACTTACGTCGCTCCTACAAGGGCAACCCATCGATCGGGAGAAACCACGATGAGCGAGACCACCGCCACCCCCGGCTTCAAGCCGAAGAAATCCGTCGCCCTGTCCGGCACCGCCGCCGGCAACACCGCGCTGTGCACGGTCGGCCGTTCCGGCAACGACCTGCACTACCGCGGCTATGACATCCTCGACCTGGCCAACACCAGCGAGTTCGAGGAAATCGCCCACCTGCTGGTGCACGGCAAGCTGCCGACCCGCGCCGAACTGCGCGCCTACAAGGCCAAGCTGAAGTCGCTGCGCGGCATCCCGGCGGCGGTCAAGGCGGCGCTGGAAGAGCTGCCGCCGTCGGCGCACCCGATGGACGTGATGCGCACCGGCGTGTCGGTGCTGGGCTGCGTGCAGCCGGAGAAGGACGACCACAACCACCCCGGCGCGCGCGACATCGCCGACAAGCTGATGGCCAGCCTCGGTTCGATGCTGCTGTACTGGTACCACTGGAGCCACAACGGTCGCGTCATCGACGTGGAGACCGACGACGACTCCATCGGCGGCCATTTCCTGCACCTGCTGCATGGCGAGCAGCCACCGGAATCGTGGGTCAAGGCGATGCACACCTCGCTGATCCTGTATGCGGAGCACGAGTTCAACGCCTCCACCTTCACCTGCCGCGTCATCGCCGGCACCGGCAGCGACATGCATTCGTGCATTGCCGGCGGCATCGGCGCGCTGCGCGGGCCGAAGCACGGCGGCGCCAACGAAGTGGCGTTCGAGGTGCAGAAGCGCTACGAGACGCCGGACGAGGCCGAGGCCGACATCAAGGCGCGGGTTTCCGCCAAGGAAGTGGTGATCGGCTTCGGCCACCCGGTCTATACCGTGTCCGACCCGCGCAACAAGGTGATCAAGGAGGTCGCGCGCGAGCTGTCGGCCGAGCAGGGCAGCATGAAGATGTACGACATCGCCGAGCGCCTGGAATCGGTGATGTGGGACATCAAGAAGATGTTCCCGAACCTGGACTGGTTCAGCGCCGTCAGCTACCACATGATGGGCGTGCCGACCGCGATGTTCACCCCGCTGTTCGTCATCGCCCGTACCGCCGGCTGGAGCGCGCACATCATCGAGCAGCGCATCGACGGCAAGATCATCCGCCCGAGCGCGAACTACACCGGTCCGGAAGACCAGCAGTTCGTGCCGATCGACAAGCGCGCTTGATGCTTGAAGCTTGAAAGCCCCTCTCCCTGCGGGGTGAGGGGGGCAGCTTGCGAACCCCCGGTTCGCTGCCCCACGAACGCCCTTGCGCCAGCGCAAGGGCCGGGGCGCGGAGCGGGGGGGGGTGAGGGGCGATGGAGTCCCGATGGTTCGGTTATCAATGACTCCGCTCGCCCCTCATCCGCCCTTCGGGCACCTTCTCCCGATGGGAGAAGGAAAAGCGGGCTACTGCGCCTCCATTCCCAACTCCCAGCTTTTCGAGCCAGCCATGAACAGCCAGCACCGCAAATCCCTCCCCGGCACCACGCTGGACTACTTCGACGCGCAGGCCGCCGTCGATGCCATCGCCCCCGGCGCCTGGGCCACGCTGCCCTACGTCTCGCGCGTGCTGGCCGAAAACCTGGTGCGCCGCTGCGACCCGGCCACGCTGGCCGATTCGCTCAGGCAGCTGATCGAACGCAGGCGCGACCTCGATTTCCCGTGGTTCCCGGCGCGCGTGGTCTGCCACGACATCCTCGGCCAGACCGCGCTGGTCGATCTGGCCGGCCTGCGCGACGCCATCGCCGACAAGGGCGGCGACCCGGCCAAGGTCAATCCGGTGGTGCCGGTGCAGCTGATCGTCGATCACTCGCTGGCGGTGGAGTGCGGTGGTTTCGACCCGGATGCGTTCGCCAAGAACCGCGCCATCGAGGATCGCCGCAACGAGGACCGCTTCCACTTCATCGACTGGACCAAACTGGCCTTCGAGAACATGGACGTGATCCCGCCCGGCAACGGCATCATGCACCAGATCAACCTGGAGAAGATGTCGCCGGTGGTCTACGTGCAACGTGCTGATAACGGCAGGGGCGTGGCGTTCCCGGACACCTGCGTCGGCACCGACAGCCACACCCCGCACGTCGATGCGTTGGGCGTCATCGCCATCGGCGTCGGTGGGCTGGAAGCGGAGAACGTGATGCTGGGCCGCGCCTCGTGGATGCGCCTGCCCGATATCGTCGGCGTCAAGCTGACCGGCAGGCCGCAGCCGAACATCACCGCCACCGACGTGGTGCTGGCGCTCACCGAGTTCCTGCGCACCGAGCGCGTGGTCGGCGCGTGGCTGGAATTCTTCGGCGAGGGCGCCTCGGCGCTGACCATCGGCGACCGCGCCACCATTTCCAACATGTGCCCGGAATACGGCGCCACCGCGGCGATGTTCCATATCGACCAGCAGACCCTGGACTACCTGCGCCTGACCGGCCGCGAGGAAGCGCAGGTGCAACTGGTCGAGAACTACGCCAGGACCACTGGTCTGTGGGCCGATGCGCTGGCTACCGCGCAGTACGAGCGCGTGCTGGAATTCGACCTGTCCAGCGTCGTGCGCAACATGGCCGGCCCGAGCAACCCGCATCGCCGCCTGCCGGTGTCCGACCTCGCCGAACGCGGCATCGCCGACGAGGCCAAGCTGGCAAGCGGCAAGGGCGAGGAAGCACAGGGCCTGATGCCCGACGGCGCGGTGATCATCGCCGCCATCACCTCCTGCACCAACACCTCCAACCCGCGCAACGTGATCGCCGCCGGCCTGCTGGCGCGCAACGCCAACGCGCGCGGCCTGCTGCGCAAGCCGTGGGTGAAATCGTCGCTGGCGCCCGGTTCCAGGGCGGTGCAGCTGTATCTGGAAGAGGCTGGCCTGCTGCCCGAGCTGGAAAAGCTGGGCTTCGGCATCGTCGGCTTCGCCTGCACCACCTGCAACGGCATGAGCGGCGCACTCGATCCGAAGATCCAGCAGGAGATCATCGCGCGCGACCTGTACTCGGTGGCGGTGCTGTCGGGCAACCGCAACTTCGACGGCCGCATCCATCCCTATGCCAAGCAGGCGTTCCTGGCCTCGCCGCCGCTGGTGATAGCCTACGCCATCGCCGGCACCGTGCGCTTCGACATCGAGAAGGACGTGCTGGGCGTGGATGCCGACGGCAACGCGGTGCGGCTGAAGGACATCTGGCCGAGCGACGCCGAGATCGACGCGGTGGTGAAGGCATCGGTGAAGCCCGAACAGTTCCGCAGCGTCTACGACCCGATGTTCAACGTGCGCGTCGAGCATGGCCGCAAGGCCAGCCCGTTGTACGACTGGCGCCCGCAAAGCACCTACATCCGCCGCCCGCCGTACTGGGAAGGCGCGCTGGCCGGCGAACGCACGCTCACCGGCATGCGCCCGCTGGCGGTGCTGCCGGACAACATCACCACCGACCACCTCTCGCCCAGCAACGCCATCCTGCCGTCCAGCGCCGCCGGCGAATACCTGGCGAAGATGGGCCTGCCAGAGGAGGACTTCAATTCCTACGCCACCCACCGCGGCGACCACCTCACCGCACAGCGCGCCACCTTCGCCAACCCCAAGCTGTTCAACGAGATGGTGCGCAACGACGACGGCAGCGTGAGGCAGGGCTCGCTGGCGCGGGTGGAGCCGGAGGGCAAGGTGATGCGCATGTGGGAGGCGATCGAAACCTACATGCAGCGCAAGCAGCCGCTGATCATCATCGCCGGTGCCGACTACGGGCAGGGCAGTTCGCGCGACTGGGCGGCCAAGGGCGTGCGGTTGGCCGGCGTGGAAGCCATCGTCGCCGAAGGCTTCGAGCGCATCCACCGCACCAACCTGGTCGGCATGGGCGTACTGCCGCTTGAGTTCAAGCCCGGCACCGACCGCAACACGCTGGGCATCGACGGCACCGAGACTTACGACGTCGTCGGCGAGCGCAGGCCGGGCGCCGACCTGACCCTGCTGGTCCATCGCAGGGACGGCAGCACGGTGGAGGTACCGGTGACCTGCCGGCTGGATTCGGACGACGACGTGGCGACCTACGAGGCCGGCGGCGTGCTGCAGCGCTTTGCGCAGGACTTCCTCGAAGCCAGCGCCGCTTGATACTGTGAACTCCATGAAGATGTGTTGGCACCATTGATGAAGCGGTGATCCTGCCGTTCCAGCCCGTGGAATGGGTCAATCGCAGCCGGGTGAAGCCGTTCCCGGCTGCGGTTAATCCGGCAGTTGGAGTGGCCCCCATGTTCAGGATCGGCTACACGCGGGAGCATCCACGGAAATACGGGCAACGCGTTGTCATCCGGTAGAATTTCCTGTCGAAATCCAGCCTGGCCGGGCGTTGCAGGGCAGGCTTCATCTGCGCACGGGGTTTGCATGCATATCAGGGAAAGCACCATCGAGCAGGAGCTGATCGAAAAGCTCGGGCAGCTCAAGTACACGCTGCGGCCCGATATCCGCGACCGTGCCGCCATGGAACGCAACTTCCGCGAGAAGTTCGAGGCCCTGAACCGGGTCAAGCTGACCGACGCCGAGTTCCAGCGCCTGCTGGACGGCATCGTCACCCCGGACGTGTTCAAGGCCGCGCACACGTTGCGCCACCGCAACGCCTTCACCCGCGACGACGGCACCCCGCTCAACTACACCCTGGTCAACATCAACGACTGGTGCAAGAACGACTTCGAGGTCGCCAGCCAGCTGCGCATCAACACCGATTACAGCCACCATCGCTACGACGTGCTGTTGCTGATCAATGGCGTGCCCGTCGTGCAGATCGAGCTGAAGACGCTGGGCATCAATCCGCGCCGGGCCATCGAGCAGATCGTCGAATACAAGAACGACGTGGGCAACGGCTACGCCCGCACGCTGCTGTGCTTCATCCAGCTGTTCATCGTCAGCAACCGCGACGCCACCTATTACTTCGCCAACAACAACACGCGCCACTTCGCCTTCAACGCCGATGAGCGCTTCCTGCCCATCTACCAGTACGCCGCGCCGGACAACAGCAAGATCAGCGGGTTGGATGCCTTTGCCGATGCCTTCCTGCCCAAGTGCACGCTGGGGCAGATGATCAGCCGCTACATGGTGCTGGTGGCCAGCGAGCAGAAGCTGCTGATGATGCGGCCCTACCAGATCTACGCCGTCAAGAACATCGTCGAGTGCATCGACAAGAACCTGGGCAACGGCTACATCTGGCACACCACCGGCAGCGGCAAGACGCTCACCAGCTTCAAGGCCTCCACCCTGCTCAAGGCCAACCCGGCCATCGACAAGTGCCTGTTCGTGGTGGACCGCAAGGACCTGGATCGCCAGACCCGCGAAGAGTTCAACCGCTTCCAGGAAGGCTGCGTCGAGGAAAACACCAACACCGAATCCTTGGTGCGGCGGCTGCTGTCTGACGATGCCGCCGACAAGGTCATCGTGACCACCATCCAGAAGCTGGGCCGCGCGCTGGACCCAACGCGGGCCGACTACGCCCAGCGGCTGGAACCGCTGCGCCAGGCGCGCATCGTCTTCATCTTCGACGAATGCCACCGCAGCCAGTTCGGCGAGAACCACCAGGCCATCAAGGCGTTCTTCCCCAAGGCCCAGCTGTTCGGCTTCACCGGCACGCCGATCTTCGACGACAACGCCAGCTACAAGCGCATCGAAGGCGACGAGCAGACGCTGAAGACCACCGACGACCTGTTCCAGCAGTCCCTGCACGAATACACCATCACCCATGCCATCGAAGACAGGAACGTCCTGAAGTTCCACGTCGAGTACTACAAGCCGGATGGCAAGCTCGCACCCAAGCCCGGCGAAACCCTGGCCAAGCGCGCCGTGGTGGATGCCATCCTGGCCAAGCACGATGCCGCCACCGGCGGCCGGCGCTTCAACGCGCTGCTGGCCACCGCCTCCATCAACGATGCCATCGCGTACTTCGACCTGTTCAAAGCGGCGCAGGCCGAGAAGCAGCAGGCGGAGCCGGACTGGCAGCCGCTCAACATCGCCGCCGTGTTCTCGCCGCCCGGCGACGTCAGTGCCGACGTGCGCCAGTTGCAGGAAGACCTGCCGCAGGAGTTGGAAGACAACAAGCAGGACCCGGAGGCCAAGAAGGCGGCGCTGAAGGCCATCATTGCCGACTACAACGCGCGCTTTACCACCAACCACCGCATCGAGGAGTTCGACGCCTACTACCAGGACGTGCAGCAGCGCATCAAGGACCAGCAGTTCCCCAGTGCGGACCTGCCGATGAAAGGGCGCGAGAAGCTGGACATCGTGATCGTGGTGGACATGCTGCTCACCGGCTTCGACAGCAAATACCTCAACACCCTGTACGTGGACAAGAACCTCAAGTACCACGGGCTGATCCAGGCGTTTTCCCGCACCAACCGCGTGCTCAACGACACCAAGCCGTACGGCAACATCCTGGACTTCCGCGGCCAGCAGGCGGCGGTGGATGCCGCCATCGCGCTGTTCTCCGGGGCACGGAAGGACCAGGCGCGCGAAATCTGGCTGGTGGACACCGCGCCCGTGGTCATCGACAAGCTGAAGGAGGCGCGCGCCGCCCTCGACAGCTTCCTCGCCTCTCAGGGCTTGAGCGGCAAGCCGGAAGACATCGCCAACCTCAAGGGCACGGCGGCCAAAGTGGCCTTCGTCCAGCACTTCAAGGACGTGCAGAAGCTGCAGACCCAGTTGGACCAGTACACCGACCTGAGCGTCGAGCAGCGCGAACAGATCGAGACCATCCTGCCGAAGGACGAGCTGCGCAGCTTCCGCGGCCAGTACCTGCAGAAGGCCGAGGAACTGCGCGCCGACCAGAAGAAGCCCGGCGACCTGGACGAGGCCACGCGCAACGCGGTGGAGCAGCTCGACTTCGAGTTCGTGCTGTTCGCCTCCAGCACCATTGACTACGACTACATCATGAAGCTGATCGCCGACTACTCGGGCAAGGCGCCGGGCAAGGCCAGCATGAGCCGCGAACAGCTGATCGGCCTGATTGCCAGCGATGCCAAGTTCATCGGCGAGCGCGAGGACATCAGCGCGTACGTGCGCGGGCTGAAGGCCGGCGAAGGCCTGAGCGAGGACGCCATCCGCGCCGGCTACGAGAAGTTCAAGGCCGACAAGGCCGCGCAGGACATGGCCGCGCTGTCCGCAAAGCACGCCCTGCCGGTGGCAGAGGTGCAGGCATTTGTGGACGGGATCCTGTCCCGCCGCATCTTCGACGGCGAACAGCTCACCGAGCTGCTGGCCCCGCTGGAACTGGGCTGGAAGGCGCGCGCGCAGAAGGAGCTGGCGTTGATGGGTGACCTGCTGCCGCTGCTTAAGAAACGGGCGGGCGGGCGGGAGATCGCCGGGCTCAAGGCGTATGAGGATGCGCAGTGATGGCGAAGCAGGGAAAAGCGGCGGTTACGCCGCGGTTGCGGTTCCCAGAATATCGCGGCTCTGAAGATTGGACGAAGGTCGAGCTTCGGCGGCTCGCAGTGATCATCAATGAGCGTGTGGGCGCGACCCGCTGCACGCCCTACACCATTACTTCGGGTGTGGGATTGGTCAGTCAGCAGGAAAAACTGGGTCGCACGATTGCGGGAAATTCCCTCAAGAATTACATCGTCCTTCAACGAGACGATTTCGCCTACAACAAGAGCGCAACAAAGGCATTCCCTCAGGGTTTCGTTGCCCGGTATGTCGGCGAGGAGCGGGCGGCTGTTCCCAACAGCATCTTCACCTGCTTCAGAGTCAAGGAAGACAAGGTTGCTCCTGCGTTCCTAGACGACTTGTTCGCAACCAATCTTCATGGCAGCTGGCTACGCAGCCGGATAGCTGTTGGTGCTCGTGCGCACGGCTCGCTCAACGTTAGCGACGATGATCTGATGGACCTGCCGGTACCTTTGCCTGGCGGCTCGTCATCGCTTGCGGAGCAACAAAAAATCGCCGACTGCCTGACCTCGCTGGACGAGGTGATTGCCGCGCAGGGGCGCAAGGTGGAGGCGTTGAAGGCGCACAAGCGCGGCCTGATGCAGCAGCTGTTACCCCGCGAAGGCGAAACCCGTCCCCGCCTCCGCTTCCCCGAGTTCCGGGATGCACCGAATTGGAGGGAAACGCCTTTGGGCGATCTGGTTGATCTTCTGTCCGGCTACCCATTCGATGGGAAGGACATTGTTGAAGACAGTTCCGGTGAGCCTCTTATGCGGGGAATCAACATTACGGAAGGCGCTGTCCGGCACAGTGTCGAGATCGACCGCTACTATCTAGGCAGCGTGGATGGGTTTGAGAAATTCCGTCTCAGGAAGAACGATCTTGTAATCGGGATGGATGGATCGAAGGTCGGAAAAAACTCTGCGCTGATCGGAAACGAGGACGTAGGCGCCTTGCTCATCCAGCGAGTTGCTCGGCTTCGAGCCGAGTCCGCGGAATTGATGGCCTTCCTATTTCAGCAAGTCCACTCGCCTAGGTTTCACGCCTATGTGGAGCGCATAAATACGAGTTCTGGAATTCCGCACATTAGTGCAAGGCAAATCAAGGATTACCCAATCCACTCTACGAGCGAGGCGGAACAACGGCGCATCGCCGACTGCCTCTCCTCCCTCGACACCCGGATCACCGCCGAAACCCACCACCTCGCCGCCCTCAAGACCCACAAGCAGGGCCTGATGCAGCAGCTGTTCCCGGCGCCGGAGGCGGCCACCGGATGAGCGGCCTGATCCTCTACACCAGCGAGGACGGCAAGAGCCGCATCCAGCTGCGCGCCGACGGCCAGACCGTCTGGCTGACCCAGGCGGAGATGGCGGAACTGTTCGACGTCAGCGCCGACAACATCAGCCTGCATTTGAAAAACATCTTTTCAGACAAGGAGTTGGAACCTGAACGAACTACCGAGGAATCCTCGGTAGTTCAACGGGAGGGCGGTCGCGCCGTGCGCCGGCCGGTCACGCTGTACAACCTCGACGCCATCCTCGCCGTGGGCTACCGGGTGCGCTCCCCGCGCGGCGTGCAGTTCCGCCGCTGGGCCAGTACGGCGCTGAAGGAATACCTGCTCAAGGGCTTCGTCATGGACGACGAGCGCCTGAAGAACCCGGATGGACGGCCGGATTACTTCGACGAGATGCTGGCGCGCATCCGCGATATCCGCGCCTCGGAGAAGCGCTTCTACCAGAAGGTGCGCGACCTGTTCGCGCTGAGCGTGGACTACGACAAGACCGACCGCGCCACCCAGACCTTCTTCGCCACCGTGCAGAACCTGCTGCTGTACGCGGTGACCGGGCAGACAGCAGCGGAGCTGATCCTGGCCCGCGCCAATCCCGACGAGCCGCACTTCGGCCTGCGTGCCTGGAGCGGTAGCCGGGTGCGCAAGCAGGACATCCTGATCGCCAAGAACTACCTCACAGAAGATGAGATCGACACCCTCAACCGGCTGGTGGTGATCTTCCTGGAAACCGCGGAGCTGCGGGCCAAGAGCCGCCAGGAGATTCCCATGCGCTTCTGGATGGAGAACGTGGGCCAGATCATCGCGTCCAACGGCTTTCCGTTGCTGAAGACCGCCGGCTCGGTCAGTCACGAGCAGATGGAAGCCGCCACCAGCGAGCGGTACCTCGCCTTCGACGAACAACGCAAGCAGCAGGAGGCGCGTGCCGCCGATGCTGCCGACGCGGCCGAACTGGCTGCTATCGAAAACAAGATCAAACGACGCCTGAAACCATGACCGACGACGACCAGAAACAACTCGGCAAGACCCTGTGGGCCATTGCCGACCAGCTGCGCGGCAGCATGAACGCGGACGACTTCCGCGACTACATGCTGTCGTTCCTGTTCCTGCGCTACCTGTCGGACAACTACGAGGCGGCGGCGAAGAAGGAGCTGGGGTCGGACTATCCCGACCCCCAGGCCATCGGCAACGGCGGCAAGACGCCGCTGTCGGTGTGGTACGCGGCCAACCCGGACGATATCGCTGCGTTCGAGCAGCAGATGCGGCGCAAGGCGCATTACGTCATCCAGCCCAGGTACCTGTGGGGCAATATCGTCCACCTGGCGAAGACCCAGGACGGCAGCCTGCTGGACACCTTGCAGAAGGGTTTCAAGCACATCGAGGAAGATTCCTTCGAGAGTGAGTTCCAGGGCCTGTTTTCGGAAATCAACCTGACCTCGGACAAGCTGGGCAGGAAGTACGAGGACCGCAATGCCAAGCTGTGCTCGATCATCAGCGAGCTGGCCCGCGGCATGGCGCTGTTTTCCACCGAGGCGGACACGCTGGGCGATGCCTACGAGTACCTGATTGGCCAGTTCGCCGCCGGCAGCGGCAAGAAGGCCGGCGAGTTCTACACGCCGCAGCAGATTTCCAACATCCTGTCGGCCATCGTCACCCTTGACAGCCAGGAGCCGAAGACCGGCCCGCGCGGCAAGCTGGAGAGCGTGTTCGATTTCGCCTGCGGTTCGGGCTCCCTGCTGCTCAATATCCGCCACCGCATGAAGAAAGCGGGCGGCAGCATCGGCAAGATCGTGGGGCAGGAATACAACATCACCACCTACAACCTGGCGCGCATGAACATGCTGCTGCACGGGGTGAAAGACACCGAGTTCGAGATCTACCACGGCGACACGCTGAAGAACGACTGGGACTGGCTGCGCGAAACCAACCCGGCCAGGAAGCCGCGCTTCGACGCCGTGGTCGCCAACCCGCCTTTCAGCTACCGCTGGGAGCCGGGCGAGGCGATGGCGCAGGACCCGCGCTTCAAGAACCACGGCGTGGCACCCAAGAGCGCAGCCGACTTCGCCTTCCTGCTGCACGGCCTGCACTACCTGAAGGACGATGGTGTAATGGCAATCATCCTGCCGCATGGCGTGCTGTTCCGCGGCGGCAAGGAAGCGGATATCCGCCGCAAGCTGCTGGAAGACGGCCACATCGACACGGTGATCGGTTTGCCGGCCAATTTGTTCTATTCCACCGGCATCCCGGTATGCATTTTGGTGCTGAAGAAGTGCAAGAAGCCGGACGACGTGCTGTTCATCAATGCGGCCGAGCACTTCGCTAAAGGAAAGCGTCAGAATCAGTTAAGCGATGCGCATATCGAGCGGATCGTTTCTGCGTATCGCGACCGCTCGGAACAGGAGCGCTACTCCCGCCGCGTATCGATGAAGGAGATTGCCGACAACGACTACAACCTCAACATCTCGCGTTACGTCAGTACTGCTGAGGCGGAGAAGGAGATCGACCTGGCAGTGGTACATGCCGATTTGATGAAGATTGAGGCCGAGCTGGCTGAAGCGAAGGCGCGGCATAACGGCTTTTTGGCTGAGCTGGGATTGGCACCTCTGCCATGAGCGATTTTGATGTACAGCCAAGCCATTCGTAGCCATGCCGTCACATGGTGTCGTGCAACAGCCGGAGCGCTCCCGTCATGAGTCCCTGTCTTTCAAGCCCCCAACTCCGCATCCCCGCCACCTACATGCGCGGCGGCACCAGCAAAGGCGTGTTCTTCCGCCTTCAAGACTTGCCGCTGGAGGCACAAACACCCGGCGCGGCGCGCGACGCGCTGTTGATGCGGGTGATCGGCTCGCCCGATCCCTACGGCAAGCACACCGACGGCATGGGCGGGGCGACGTCGAGCACCAGCAAGTGCGTGATCGTCGCCCCGGCCTCGGTGCCGGAGCATGACGTGGACTACCTGTACGGGCAGGTGTCCATCGACACGCCGTTCGTCGATTGGTCGGGCAACTGCGGCAACCTCAGCACCGCGGTGGGGCCGTTCGCGATCGCCAACGGCTTCATTCCCGCCGAACGCATTCCGCGCGACGGCACCGTCACCGTGCGCGTGTGGCAGGCCAACATCGGCAAGACCATCCTCGTGCATGTGCCGGTGCGCGACGGGCAGGTGCAGGAAACCGGCGACTTCGAGCTGGACGGGGTGACCTTCCCGGCGGCGGAGGTCGTGCTGGAGTTCATCGACCCGTCCGATGACGGTGAAGGCGAGGGTGGCTCCATGTTCCCTACCGGCAACCTCGTCGATGATCTCGACGTGCCGGGCATCGGCACGCTGAAGGCGACGATGATCACCGCCGGCATTCCCACCGTGTTCGTCAACGCCGCCGATATCGGCTACGACGGCACCGAGCTGCAACCGGCGATCAACGAGGACAAGGCGGCGCTGGCGAAGCTGGAAGCCATCCGCGTGGCCGGCGCGCTGCGCATGGGGCTGATAAAAACGCCGGAAGAGGCGCTCAAGCGCCAGCACACGCCGAAGGTGGCATTCGTCGCGCCGGCGGCCGACTACGCCTCCAGCAGCGGCAAGCAGGTCGCGGCGGGCGACATCGACCTGAACGTGCGCGCGATGTCGATGGGCAAGCTGCACCACGCGATGATGGGCACCGCGTCGGTCGCCATCGCTGCCGCGGCGGCGGTGCCGGGCACGCTGGTGAACCAGGCTGCCGGTGGCGGGCAGCGCGAGGTGGTGCGTTTCGGACACCCCTCCGGAACGCTGCGCGTCGGCGCCGAGGTGGCGCTGGTCGACGGCCAGTGGACGGTGACCAAGGCGGTGATGAGCCGCAGCGCCCGCATCCTGATGGAAGGCTGGGTGCGGGTGCCGGGCGACAGCTTCTGAACGATGGGGCAGGGCCCGGGGGCTCCGGCCTGCGCCAGCGTCGGCGGGCGGCGCAGCGCTCCCGGGCGAGACGCGTCATTCCCGCGGATGCGGGACGGCATGCTGATGCGGATGGGGACTTTGGCGTGGGTGGGCACGTGCCGGCTACGAGCACGGCGGTGGCTTGCCGCGTCACGCCGCGCCGGCCCGACCCGCTCTGTGGGTCATCCCGTCGGTCGGGAAGCGCCGGATGCGGCGATCCGCGTCCCCGTCCATCCCGGTGAAACGCGCTCCGGGCAGCATGGCAGGGAGCTCCGGGCGGGGGGGGCGCAATCAATCTGCCGATGGGGCGGTTGGCGCGAGAAACGGCCGGCACCGGAGGGCATCGCCCAGGGCGCATGGACGTGGCGGCAACCTTCCCCGGGCGATGATCCGCAGTCCAGCCGCTGCCCCATCCAGGAGACCGCCATGTCCGTCCATGCAGCGCCTTCCGCCGCCCGCCCCGACTGGGACGGGGTGCTGGTCGACATCGTCGACTACGTACGCGACTACCGCGTCGATTCCACGCTGGCCTGGGACACCGCCGGCCACTGCCTGATCGACAGCCTCGGCTGCGCGCTGGAGGCGCTGGACTATCCGGCCTGCACCCGGCTGCTGGGGCCGCTGGTCCCCGGCACCGTGGTCCCGCACGGGGCGCGGGTGCCGGGCACCGGGTTCCAGCTCGATCCGGTGCAGGCCGCCTTCGACCTCGGCGCGATGATCCGCTGGCTGGATTTCAACGACACCTGGCTGGCGGCCGAGTGGGGCCATCCTTCGGACAACCTTGGCGGCATCCTGATGGTCGCCGACTGGCTCGGCCGCAGCCGCGTCGCCGCCGGGCAGCCGCCGCTGGCGATGAAGACGGTGCTGGAGGCGATGATCAAGGCGCACGAGATCCAGGGCTGCCTGGCGTTGGAGAACAGTTTCAACGACGTCGGCCTGGACCACGTGCTGCTGGTGAAGGCGGCCAGCACCGCGGTGGTGGCCGGGCTGCTGGGGCTGGAGCGCGAGCGGATGCTGGCGGCGCTGTCGCTGGCGTGGGTGGACGGCCAGAGCCTGCGCACCTACCGGCATGCGCCCAACACCGGTTCGCGCAAGAGCTGGGCCGCCGGCGACGCCAGCAGCCGCGCGGTGCGGCTGGCGCTGATGGCCCGGGCCGGCGAGATGGGCTATCCGTCGGCGCTGAGCGCGCCGTTGTGGGGCTTCTACGACGTGTCGTTCCACGGCAGGCCGTTCGCGTTCCAGCGCCCCTATGGCAGCTACGTGATGGAGAACGTGCTGTTCAAGGTCAGCTATCCGGCCGAATTCCATGCGCAGACCGCGGTGGAGGCGGCGATGGTCCTGCATGCGCGGCTGGCGGCCGCCGGGCGGCGGGTGGAGGAGATCCGGCGGATCACCATCCGCACCCAGCAGGCCTGCCTGCGCATCATCGACAAGCAGGGGCCGCTGGCCAACCCGGCCGACCGCGACCACTGCATCCAGTACATGGTGGCGGTGCCGCTGATCTTCGGCCGGCTCACCGCCGCCGACTACGAGGACGCGGTGGCCGCCGATCCGCGCATCGACGCCCTGCGCGCGCGCATCGCCTGCATCGAGGACCCGCGCTTCACCGCCGATTACCACGACCCGGACAAGCGCTCGATCGCCAACGCGCTGGCCATCGAGTTCGACGACGGCACCTTGCTGGAGGAGGTGACGGTGGAGTACCCGCTCGGCCACCGCCGTCGCCGCGCCGAGGGCATCCCGCTGCTGCTGGAGAAGTTCCGCCGCAACCTGGCGCGGCGGCTGCCGGCCGAGCGGCAGGCGGCCATCCTGGCGCTGTCGCTGGACCGCCCGCGGCTGGAGACCACGCCCGTGCACGAATATGTGGACCTGTTCGTGCCCTGAAGCCCGCCGGCAGGGGCGGAGCGGCAAGGGTGTCCGTCTATACTCTGGCCGACATCCAGGGAGTGACACGATGGACACGAAGTCGGAGCCGAACCGCGGACAGTGGCGGGCGAGGGTGGTGCAGGGATTGCTGCTGCTGGTCCTGGCGGTGGGACTGGGGGCCTGCAAGCGCAACGAATCGGGGCAGCTGCCCGGTGCCAGCGGCGAGGCCATCAAGGCCACGCAGGAGGAGGTGACCGAGTTCGCCCTGCTGCGCGCCTGGCCCGACCAGCGGGGCGAGAGCCTGTCGCTGGCGCTGGAGTTCTCGCGGCCGCTGGTCGGCACCCAGGACTTCGACAAGCTGCTGCGCTTCGAGGAGAAGGCCGGCACCGAGGAGAGCAGCTGGTCGCTGTCCGACGACGGCAAGACCCTGCGCTATCCCTTCGTCGAGGCCGCCAGGGACTACACCGTGGTCGTCTCCGCCGACCTGCTGGCCGCCGACGGCAGCCGCCTGGGCAAGGAGCTGAAGCAGAAGGTGCACACCGGCGAACTGCGCCCGGTGGCCGGTTTCGCCTCGCAGGGCAGCGTGCTGCCGGCGCGCGACAGCCGCGGCCTGCCGGTGGTGTCGGTCAACGTGCAGGAGGTGGACGTCGAGTTCCTGCGCGTGCGCGAGAAGCAGCTGCCCACCTTCTTCAGCCAGTACCAGCGCGGCGGCCGCCGCGGCAGCTGGGAACTGGACAGCGACTACGGCGACAAGACGCCGTTGTCGACGCTGGCCGAACCGGTCTACGTCAACCGCTTCGTGCTCGGCGGCAAGCAGAACGAGCGGGTGCTGACCTACCTGCCGACCCAGGACATCAAGGAACTGCAGCAGCCGGGCCTGTACTTCGCGGTGATGAAGCGCACCGGCAGCTTCGACAACGAATACGACACCGCGTTCTTCACCGTCAGCGACATCGGCCTGCACACGCGCGCCTACAAGGACACGCTGTTCGTGCACACCGCCTCGTTGCAGAACGGGGCGCCGGCCAAGAAGATCGAGCTGCGCATCCTCGACGCCAAGGGCGAGCTGTTCCTCAAGGGCCAGACCGACGCCAACGGCAACGCGCTGCTGAACTACAAGCTCGACGCCGGCCACGTGCTGGTGGCCAGCAGCGGCGGCGACACCACCCTGCTGCCGTTCAACCAGCCGGCGCTGGACCTGAGCGAGTTCGCCGTGGCCGGCCGCCAGAACGCCTGGTTCGACGTGTTCGCCTGGTCCGGGCGCGACCTGTACCGCCCCGGCGAGACCGTGCAGGTGTCGGCGCTGCTGCGCGACAACGACGGCAAGCCGGTCGCCGGGCCGGACAAGGGTGCCCAGCCGGTGTTCCTGCGGCTCAAGCAGCCCGACGGCAAGATCTTCCGCGAGACCCGGCTGCAGCCGGGCGAGCAGGGCTATTTCAGCTTCGAGCAGGCCATTCCCGGCGATGCCCCGACCGGCCGCTGGCAGGTGGAATTCCGTACCGACCCGGCCAGCAAGGAGGCGGTGCAGGGCATGACCCTGCGCATCGAGGAGTTCCTGCCCGAGCGCATGAAGCTGGACCTGGACAGCGCGCAGAAGACGCTCAAGCCGGGCGAGCCGTTCAAGCTGCAGGCCGATGCGGCCTACCTGTACGGCGCTCCGGCCGACGGCAACCGCTTCACCGCGCGGCTGGCGGTGGCGGTGGAACAGCACCCGCTCGAATCGCTGCCGGGCTACTTCTTCGGCGACCCCACGGTGGAGCTGCCGCGCGAGGCCAAGGACGTGATCGACGGCAGCTTCCCGGCCGACGGCAAGCTGCGCCAGGACGTCGCCCTGCCGGCCGAGGCCAAGCCGACGACGCCCATCGCCGCGCTGCTGTCCGGCAGCGTCTACGAGACCGGCGGCCGCACCGTGACCCGCACCCTCAAGCGGGTGCTGTGGCCGGCGCCGGCGCTGGTCGGCGTGCGCCCGCTGTTCGACGACAAGGACGGCGCCGACGCCAATTCCAACGCGCGCTTCGAGCTGGTGCGGGTGGATGCCGACGGCAAGCCGCAGCCGGCGCAGGGGCTGAAGGTCACCCTGGTGCGCGAACTGCGCGACTACCACTGGACCTGGAACGACAATCGCTGGGACTACGACTTCACCCGTCGCTTCGAGAACAAGGAGACCCGCACCATCGATGCCGGCGCCACGGCGGCGAAGTTCGACTTCGCGGTGGAATGGGGCGAGTACCGGGTCGACGTGTTCGACCCCGCCACCGGCCTGACCATGCGCTATCCGTTCCGCGCCGGCTGGAGCTGGAACGACGACAACCGCGGGCTGGACGCGCGCCCGGACAAGGTCAAGCTGGCGCTGGACAAGACCGGCTACAAGGCCGGTGACACCCTCAAGGTCACGCTCACCCCGCCGCACGCCGGCCGCGGCGTGCTGCTGGTGGAGAGCGACAAGCTGCTGTACGTGCAGGACATCGACGTCAAGCCGGGCAGCACCTTCGAGATCCCGGTCAGCGCCGAATGGGAGCGCCACGACGTCTACGTCACCGCACTGGTGTTCCGCGGCGGCAGCGCACCGAGCAAGATCACCCCGGCCCGCGCCGTGGGCGTGGTCCACGTGCCGATGGACCGCAAGGGGCGCCGCGTCGCGGTGGGCCTGGTGGCACCGAAGCAGATGCGTCCGGAGCAGCCGCTGCCGGTCACCGTCAGCGCGCCGGAACTGGCCGGCAGGCAGGCGCACGTGACGGTGTCGGCGGTGGACGTGGGCATCCTCAACATCACCCGCTTCCCGGTGCCCGACGCCAACGCGCAGTTCTTCGCGCAGCGGCGCCTGGGCGTGGACGCCTACGACATCTACGGCCGCGTGATCGAGAGTTTCGAGGGCGCCAGCGGCAAGCTGCGCTTCGGCGGCGACATGGCGCTGGCGGCGCTGCCGCAGGCCAAGCGCCCGACCGCACGGGTGCAGACGGTGGACCTGTTCTCCGGGCCGGTGAAGCTCGACGCCAAGGGCAACGCCCGCATCAACCTGCCGGTGCCCGACTTCAACGGCACCCTGCGGGTCTCGGCGCTGGTGTATTCCGACGACCGCTACGGCAACCGCGACGTGGAAACGCTGGTGCGCGCGCCGATCGTGGCCGAGGCCAGCATGCCGCGGGTGATGGCGCCGGGCGACCGCAGCACGGTCACCCTGGACGTGCAGAACTTCACCGGCACGCCCGGCGAGTTCAGCGTGCGCGTGGACGGCGAGGGCCCGCTGTCGCTGGGCGAACCGGCGCGCAGCGCCAGGCTCGCCGACGGCGCCAAGGCCACCCTCAGCTTCCCGCTGACCGCGCGCGAGGGCTACACCGTGGCCAAGGTGCGGGTGCGGGTGGAAGGCAACGGCTTCAAGGTGGATCGCCGCTACGACCTGCCGGTGCGCGCGGCCTGGCCGTCGGTGCTGCGCTCGCAGACCCGGACGCTCGACCCGCTGGCGCCGGTGGCGCTGGGCAGCGACTTCGCCGCCGGGTTGATGGACGGTTCGGTCAACGCCCGCATGCTGGTCAGCGCGTTGCCGCCGATCCCGTTCGCCAGCGCCTTGCAGGGTGCCTTGAACTACCCCTACGGCTGCGCCGAGCAGACCACCAGCAAGGGCTACGCCGCACTGATGCTGGACGAGGCGACCTCGGCGATGCTGGGCGCCGACGGCCTCAGTGCCGAGGCGCGCCGCGAACGCATGGAAGGCGCCTTCGGACGGCTGGCATCGATGCAGGTGGCCAACGGCAACTTCTCGATGTGGGGCAATGATGGCTACGTCAATCCGTGGCTGACGCCGTACATCGCCGAGTTCCTGCTCGATGCCAAGGACGCCGGTTTCGCGGTGCCGGACAACGTGCTGCAGAAGGCGCTGAACCGGCTCAGCGAGGACCTGCTGGCCGGCGGCAACCAGTTCTACGGGCAGGAGCGCCGCGAGAACCTGAAGTTCGCCAACCAGGCCTATTCCGGCTACGTGCTGGCGCGGGTCAACCGCGCCCCGCTCGGCACCCTGCGCGCGCTGTACGACAACGAGCGCAGCAAGGCGGCGACCGGGCTGTCGCTGGTGCACCTGGGCACGGCGCTGGCGCTGCAGGGCGACCGCAAGCGCGGCGAGGCGGCCATCGCCGCCGGTTTCGCCAAGAGCGGCAGCGACCGTCCCGGCTACTTCGGCGACTACGGCAGCGTGGTGCGTGACGACGCGCTGATGATCGCGCTGCTGCACGAGCGTGGCCTGGCCAAGCCCGAGTACGACGCCCGCGCGGTGGCGCTGGGCCGCGAACTGGACGTGCGCCGCAACCGCGGCTGGCTGTGGCTGAGCACCCAGGAGCAGGTGGCGCTGGCGCGGCTGGGCAAGGCGCTGATGGCCAACCAGAAGAAGCTGGTTTCCGGCCAGTTGGCGGTGGGCGACGCGGTCGAGGAGATCGGCCCGCGCAAGGCCTTCGGCCGGTTGTTCGACTCGGCCGAGCTGGCGCGCGGAGTGCGCTTCACCCCGCAGGGCGAGCCGCCGATGTTCGCCAGCCTGGAAGTGGCCGGCGTGCCGCGGCGCGCGCCGGAGCCGGACAACAGCGTGATCGGCATCGAGCGCCACTGGTACACCACCGACGGCAAGCCGTGGTCGCCGGGGCCGCTGAAGGAGGGCGAGGCGCTGATCGTGCGGCTGAGCGTCACCGCCAACTCGGCCATGCCCGACGCGCTGCTGACCGACCTGCTGCCGGCCGGGCTGGAGATCGAGAACTTCAACCTGGGCGACGCCAAGCAGTGGGCCGACGTGGTGGTGGACGGCATCGGCATCAGCGACCGGTCCGACGCGGCCGACGTCAGGCACGAGGAGTTCCGCGACGACCGCTATGTCGCCGCGCTCAAGCTCGCCCGCGGCCGCACCGCCCGCGTGTTCTACCTGGTGCGCGCGGTGACCCCGGGCACCTACACCGTGCCGCCGCCGCTGGCCGAGGACATGTACCGCCCCGACCTGCGCGGCGTGGGCCGTAGCAACCCGACCACGATCACCGTGGTGCAGCCGTGATGCGGTGTCGGGCGGCAATGCATTGCAGGGCGCTCCATGGACTTGATTTCCCGCATGTCGTCATGCGGTCGGGTTGCATGAACCTCTTGCCCAAGGCCTGAAACGGATTTGAAGAACGCTGTTACATCTCTTTCTCGATCACTGACAGCGTTCTTTCAATGAAGCGGACACGTGCTTTTCCCGGAATGAAATCCTGTTTGTTTTCAAGATTGAATTTTTCCAGGATGGCTTTTGCCTGCACGTCGTTGATGATTTCGGCGGCTGTCATGCCGTCGGCCTTCAGCTCCCTTATCCGTGATGCCCATGCCAGGGTGTTTTCCCGGAATGCCCGCAACTCGACCTTGCTCGTCGGTTTTCCATGCCCCGGGACAATGATGCTTCCGTCGTTGCCCAGCATCAGGATTTCTTCAATGGCGCTGCCAAACCCGGACAGCCCTCCGGCATAAAAAGTCGGGTGCCAACGGGTGTCGTAGATGTCGCCGACAAAGATGCTGTTGCTTTTCTCGTGGAAAAGAATCCTGTCCTCGGACGTGTGGGACATTGCCGTTGATTCGTGGATTTCCGTGAGGTCGGCGGCGCCGTCAAGAAGCGCGCCTCCTTTCTCGACGAGATAGGCGTTCCCTCCGGTGTGGTCGCTGTGTTCGTGCGTGTTCAATATGAACTTTGCGGGTTCGCCGGCGAGATCTTTCACGGCTTTGTCCAATGCGTCCAGATTTTCGCTTCCCGGCATGGGGTCGATCAGGACGACTCCCTCTGCGGTCTTGAGCAGGCCAATGTTCGTTTGGTGATCGACGAATTTCAGGATGAATGCATCCTCTGAAAGCCGGGTGACCAGAAGCTTGTCCGAAATTTCCGGGGTTGTCGTTTCGGCGGTTGGGGGAGGTGGATCTGCCGCGTGAGTGAGGGGCGTGGACAGCATGGCCAAAACAAGAACAAGTGATCTCATTGATGTCTCGCTTGCGAGTGGAAGCTTGTGACATGCGGGCGCCGCTGCGCGGCGCGGCTTGATTCGGATATGCCCGCCGGGCGTTGCCGAGCGGGGTGTGCAGGTGGTGTCCGACGCGTGCCGGCCAACGGTCGGCACGCCAGCCCACCCGCTTTCTTCCAGTGCGGCCGCCGGCGAACCGGCGACCGCACTCAAGCTTTCACCGAAAGCGACGCCGCAGGTTCTCCCACATCTGCCGCCGCAGTTGATAGGCGCTCATGCCCAGCAGCAGCGCCGACAGCCAGATCGTGCCTTCGGTGGCCAGCGCTGCAATGCCGGCCAGCACGATCCTCGTCCCGGTGCCGACTTCCAGCACGATGCCCGCGCCCAGCGCCAGCCACGACAGCACGCTGATGCTGGCCGCCACGGCAATCCAGCGCCACTTGTGGCGGGACAGTGCTTGTCGGGCGGGCGTGGTCCAGGCCTTGACGGGGTTCATTTCGCCACCCCGCCGGTGGCCGGCTGCATGTCCGCGGGCAGCGGCGAGTCCGCCGTCTCGATGATCCCCACGTTGGAGACGATCCACCAGCGTTCGCCATCGTTGAGCGCCTGGAAGTGGTTCAACCCGCGCATCAGCGGCTCCTTGTCGCTTTGCCGCAGCCGCACCTCGAAGCTGCTCATCACCGAGGCCAGCAGGCCGTGCTGTTCCACCCGCGTCACCAGCGGGGTTTCGTGGAAGCCGGTGGCGGCGTAGGCGGTTTCGGTCTGGGCCACCAGTTCCTCGCTGTCCATGCCCATGATGCCGCTGCCGATCTTCGAGTCCATCGCCATGGAAAGCCGCGCGCCGTCGAGGAACAGGGCGCGATAGCGGTCCCAGTCGCGCTGCACGCCGGCATCGGCGGAGATCGTTTCGTACAGGGCGTGGACGAGGGCCTCGGGCGATTCCCAGTCGCGCGGGCCGGCGTGGGCGGTGGCGGCCAGCCCGAAGCCCAGGCCAAGGGCCAGCAGGCTGCGGCGGATGAGGGGCTTGGAGGTGTGCTTCATGGTCATTCTCCCTTGAGTTGGTTCAGTGCATCGGTGGCGAGGAATTGGCCGTCAAGCACGACGGCGTGGATGTGGCGGGTGTGGCGTATGTCGTCGAGCGGGTTGGCGTCGAGCACCAGCAGGTCGGCCTCGAAACCGGGGGCGATGCGGCCCAGCCGCTGGCCTGCGCCGAGCGCTTCGGCGGCGGTGACGGTGGCGGCCTGCAACAGCTGCGTGGCGGGGACGCCGGCCTCGGCCAGCAACTGCATTTCGCGATGCAGGCTGATGCCGGGCGCGATCCAAGGGTTGCTCATGTCCGTGCCCAGCGTCATGCGCGCGTCGGTGGTGTGCAGCCGCACGGCCATGCGCTGCACCTTCGGCCACACGGCGCGGGCGCGCGCGAAATCCTCCGGCTGCCAGCCGATGGCGAAGGTGAACCAGTCGTTCCAGTGCGCCAGCAGCCGCGGGTGGGCGTAGCGGCGGGCATCGTCCTTGTACGGGTTGTCCTGGTCCTGGACGAAGGCGGCGTGGAAGGCGACGAGGGTGGCGTCGAACACCGGGCGGTGCTGCTGGTAGGCGGCCACCAGCCGGTCGGCCTGCGGGCCATCGGGGTCGAAGTGTTCCCACCATTCGAAGAACGACCAGGTGCCGCCGCGCGCGCCGGCCTGCCATGCCTCGCGCTGCTGCGGGGTCAGCAGGTCGGGGCTGAGCGGCATCAGGTGGACGATGCCGTCCAGCCCCATCGCCAGCGCGTCCGGCCATCCGATGCTTTCCAGATGCGCGACGGCGGGAAGGCCGTGCCGGTGCGCGGCGTCGATGCCGGCCTTCAGCAGTTCCGGCGACAGGCCGGTGTAGAGCTTGATCCAGTCGGCGCCGGCCTCGGCCTGCGCCTGCACCACGCGCTGCATGGCCTCGGCATTGCGCGCTGCCGTGGACAGGCCCGGCAGGTCGGCGTTGTTGATCACCGGGCCGGCGTTGAAGGCTTCCGGGCCGGTCAGTTCGCCTGCCGCCAACCGCGCCTTGTAGCGTGCGGCGGCCGGCAGGTCGCCGCCGGGGTTGCGCACGGTGGTGACGCCGAAAGCCACCAGCCGGCGGGCGTTGTGTTCGGCAATGTCGTCGTCGGGCAACGCCTGCATCACCATGCGGCCACGCTCGCGCTTGCTCTCCAGCGGGCCGAGGGTGAGGTGGGCGTGCATGTCGATCAGGCCCGGCAGCAGGTAGCGCTGGTGCAGGTTCACGGTGCGCGCGCCGCGCAGGCAGGCCTTGTCGCCGGCGGCGGTGATGCGGGCGATGTGCTTGCCTTCCACACGCACGCAGCGTGGCGCGCTGGCGCGGTTGTGCTCGGCTTCGATGATGCGCACATTGTCCAGGGCCAGCGTGCCGTTGGCCGATTGGGCCGCGGCCAGCGCCGGGGCCAGCAGGCCGCAGGTGAGGGCGAGCGGGAGCCAGCGCCTTGTTGCCGGTGAGCGTTGCATCGCGGGTGTTTCCTTTCGAGTGGGTCTGCCTCCAAAGTCGGGCGTGCCGGGGGATTTCTTACGCAAATAAATATTTTCTTTTGGTGTAAGAAATGCGCGGCAAGCGACGACTGAAGGATTGCTGGCCCCCATCGACTCCCCGATCCGTTACCGAATGCATCCACTCTGGCCCCGTGTGCAAACCTTCCGACCGCAACTGTGGCGCGCGGTGTGCGGGTATGAATTGAATCCCGCCGTGCGCGAGGAGCTGTTGCAGGACGTGCTGCTCGCCATCTGGGAAAGCCTGCCGCGTCTGCGCGAGGCGGAGATGCTGCTGCCCTTCGTGCTGCGCATCGCCCACAACCTCGGGGCGAGCCACGTGCGCTCGGAAATCCGCCGGCCCACCTCGCTGCCGTTCGACGCGAAACTGCACGACGTGGCGGACACGGGCAGTAGCTGCGCCCGCACGCAATGGTTGTTCGAGGCGCTGGCGACCTTGCCGCTGAACCAGCGGCAGGTGCTGATGCTGCAACTGGAAGGCTACGACTACCAGCAGATCGCGGATTTGCTGGGCATCAGCGCCGAGAACGTGGGCGTGCGCCTGCACCGCGCCCGCGAACGCCTCAAAGCCCTGTCCCGAGAGGAGGACGCCCCATGAATTTCGATGACCTGCTGAAAGACGCATGGCAGGGCGAAGCGCCTGCCGCCCCGCTGCACGACATCACCGCCCGCGTGCGCCGGCGGCAATGGCGCGTGCGCCTGTATCGCGGGCTGGAGGTGGCGGTCACCGTGTTGGCGCTTGCCGTGTTCGGCCGTGCCTTGGCCAGTGGCAACCTCACGCCCTCGCACTGGTTGCTGATGCCTTTCTACGCGGTGTTCCTGCCGATCGCATGGGCCAACATCCTGCGCGCGCCGCGATGGCCCGCCCGCGACGCCGCCGAGCCTGCCGGCGCCTATGCGCGGATCCGGCTGGCGCAACTGCGCACCGGCCTGCGCGATTTGTGGCTGGCCCGCGCCACGGTATGGGCGCTGCTGGGGTATGCACTGCTGGCCAATGCCGGCACGTGGTGGCTGGCTGGCGATGCGTGGCGCAGCGCGGCGTGGGAGCTGTTGCTGGTGGCCGCTGCGTGGCTGGTTGCCACGCTGTGGGTGAGCCGCAGGTTGCGCCAGCGGTGGCTGCGGGAATACCGGGCGGTGCGGCGGCTGGCCGGCGCCTGAGCCGCATCCCGGCTCTCGGCACCGAATGGGGGCTTGCCGGCGACCTGGCCGCCATTGCGGTTCGAGGTTCGCGCGTTTGTCCGCGTGCGGTCGCCCCATGTACGAGAACGGGTGGCGCTATCGCCTGCCAGTCGGCTGCCATCCGATGTTTCCGATGACTTGCGTGTTGGCATGGTCTGGCAGGTGCGCCGTGGTCATTGCGGCACGGGCATCGCCAGACCCGACCCGAGTGCCGGCTGGCGCCGTTCGCGCGCCTTGTCGATCGCAGGTATCGCGGCCGTCGCCCTGTTCGCCCTGACCCGCGGTCAGGCGTCACCGCGCGCGGAGCGTGCCAGCCTGTGGATCGGCACGGCCGAGCGCGGCAACGTGGTGCGCAAGATCGGTGCCAGCGGCACGCCGGCACCGCAGGACATTCGCCGGCTGACCGCCGGGCATCTGCCTGGAGCTGCCGCGGCGGATCATCGAGGTCCAGCGCGGCAGCCTGGAATTGCACGGGCGCGAGGTTGCCTCCGGCACAGTGGCCGAAATCCTTCTGCCGCTGCATGCTTGGCAGGATGGATGAAGCGCGCGACCCGACGGCGAAAGACAAGGAAGAGGCGGCGAGGCCGCGCCGTCGTTGGCGCTGGCTGCGCTGGAGCATCGCCGCGCTGTTGTCGCTGCTGCTGGTGCTGGACCTCGCCTTCCCGCCGCCGCTGCCGGCCTCGCGCGACACCAGCACGCTGGTGGTCGCGCGCGATGGCACGCCGCTGCGCGCCTTTGCCGATGCACAGGGCGTGTGGCGCTACCCGGCCACGCCCGAGAGCGTGTCGCCGCTGTACCTGCAGGCGCTGCTGAACTACGAGGACCGCTGGTTCTGGCGGCATCCGGGCGTCAACCCGTGGGCGCTGCTGCGCGCCGGCAGGCAATGGGTCAGCGAGCGCCGCATCGTCTCCGGCGGCTCCACCCTGACCATGCAGGTGGCGCGCATCCTCGACCCGCACACGCGCACGCCCTGGGGCAAGTTCAAGCAGCTGCTGCGCGCGGTGCAGCTGGAGGTGCACTTGGACAAGCGGCAGATCCTGCAGCTGTACCTGGAGCGCGCGCCCTACGGCGGCACCATCGAGGGGGTGGAGGCGGCCAGCTGGGCCTACCTGGGCAAGCCGGCGGCGCAGCTGTCGCAGGCCGAGGCGGCGCTGCTGGCGGTGCTGCCGCAGTCGCCCAGCCGGCTGCGTCCGGACCGGCACCCGGAAGCGGCGCAGCGCGCCCGCGACAAGGTGCTGGAGCGGATGGTGGAACTGGGCGTGTGGTCGCCGGAAGAGGTCGCCGATGCGCGGATCGAGCCGGTGGTGGCGCGCTCGCTGCAGGCGCCGCTGCATGCCGCGTTGCTGGCGCAGCGGCTGCGCCAGCAGCAGCCGCGCGCCGCGCGCATCGAGAGCACGCTCGACATCGGCCTGCAGCGCACCCTGGAGGAACGGGTATCGGCCTACTTCTCGCAGCTGCCCGAACGCACCTCCGCCGCCCTGCTGGTGGTGGACAACGCCACCCTGGAAGCCCGCGCCTACGTCGGCTCGGTGGCGTTCGGCGACAAGGCGCGGCTGGGACACGTGGACATGGTGCAGGCCTGGCGTTCGCCCGGTTCCACGCTCAAGCCGTTCCTGTACGCGATGGCGCTGGACGACGGCCTGATCCACTCCGAAAGCCTGCTGGTGGACGCGCCGCAGAGCTTCGGCGGCTACCGCCCGGGCAACTTCGATGCTGCCTTCAATGGCCCGGTGGGCGCCGCCACCGCGCTGCGGCTGTCGCTGAACGTGCCGTCGGTGGACCTGCTCGACCGGGTCGGTCCCTCGCGTTTCGCCGCGCGCCTGGGCAACGCTGGCATCGGCCTGCGCTTCCCGCACGGCAGCCAGCCGAACCTGGCGCTGATCCTGGGCGGCACCGGCGCCAAGCTGGAGGAACTGGTCGGCGCGTTCGCCGCGCTCAACCGCGACGGCATCGCCGGCCACGTGCGCTACACCCCGGACGATGCGCTGATCGAGCGCCGGCTGGTATCGCCGGGCGCGGCCTGGATCGTGCGCGAGATCCTCGAGTCCAACCCGCGTCCGGGCTACGGCAGCGGCACCTTCGACGTCGGTTCGCGGCCGCGGGTGGCGTGGAAGACCGGCACCAGCTACGGCTACCGCGATGCCTGGGCGATCGGCAGCACCCGCCGCCACACCGTCGGCGTGTGGGTCGGCCGCCCCGACGGTACGCCGCTGCCGGGCCAGTACGGCGCGGTGACCGCGCTGCCGCTGATGTTCGAGGTGATCGACAGCCTGCCGCGGGCGCAGGGCGACAACGCGCCGCGCGCGATGCCCGCCAGCGTGCAGGAGCAGGACATCTGCTGGCCGCTCGGCACCGCCGCTGCCGAAACGCCGCCGGCGCTGTGCCAGCGCCGCTTCCCCGCCTACGTGCTGGACGGGGCGGTGCCGCCCACCTTCGCCGAACGCGATGCGCGGCTGTGGCAGCCGGGTCTGGTGCGTGTCCAGGTCGATGCCGCCAGCGGACTGCGGGTGTCGCCGGGATGCGAGGGCCGGCGGGTATTGAAGGAGGTCGAGATCGCGCGCTGGCCGGCGCGGGTCTCGCCCTGGCTGCCGGCCGCGCAGCGGCAGGCGTCGCGGCTGCCGCCGCTGGCGCCGGGCTGCCCCGGCGACGGCCGCGACAGCGGCGGCGCATTGCACATCGAGGGGCTCAACGACCGCGCGGTGCTGGCGCGGGCGCCGGGTTCCCGCCACGGCGTACGCCTGCAGGTGCGCGCGCTGGGCAGCGACGAGCCGGTGGACTGGTTGCTGGACGGGCGCTGGATCGCCCGCACCCAGGGCGCGCGCCCGTTCCTGCGCGACTACGACGAACCGGGCGAGCACACGCTGACGGCGCTGGCCGGCGACGGCGCCTGGACCCAGGTGCGTTTCCGGGTGCTGCGCCCGGTGCGGGAGGAGACGCGGTAGCGCATCCGCTTCCAGCGTCGTCCCCGCTCAGGCGGAAGGCGCTTTCCGGCGGCCGCATGGCCGGCCAACCGGCGGTTTCCGGCTGGATCGCAAGTCGCTGGGCGACCAGCGACTTGCGCTGTCGTGGAGCTTCTCCCGCCCGGGCGGGTCGACGGCGGAAAAATCGGCATGCCGCCGCTTCGCCGGCGCGCCAGCGCCGGCCGCCGCCGGTGTCAGCCCGGGATGTGCGCCAGCACGTACTCGGCCGAGGAGACCTCGAACTTGCCGGGTTCCTCGATGAAGCATTCGCGCACTATGCCGTCCTCCAGGTACAGCGCGAAGCGGCGCGAGCGCATGCCCATGCCCGAGCCGCTGGCGTCCATCTCCAGCCCCAGCGCCCGCGACAGGTCGCCGTTGCCGTCGGACAGCATCTGCAGGCCGTCGGGCACCGACTGGGTCTTGGCCCAGGCCTGCATCACGAACGGATCGTTCACCGCCATGCAGTACACCTCGATGCCGCGGTGGCGGAACTCGTCGAAATGCTCGACGTAGCCGGGCAGGTGGCGTGCCGAGCAGGTGGGGGTGAAGGCGCCCGGCACGGCGAACAGCACCGCGTTGCGGCCGTCGAACAGCGTGTGGGTGTCGACGGTCTCCATGCCTTCGCGGATGCGCTTGAGGGTGACTTCGGGGATGCGGTCGCCGACATGGATGGTCATCGGGTTCTCCTAGGCTGAATTGAAGTTTAGCGGGCGCTGCGGGAAGGCGGCGTCGTTGCCTTGAAAACCGGGCATGCACGCACATTTCCCCGCCATGGGACCGGCATCGCCATCCCGGCATGCCATCTCCCGCCATTCTTGCAGGAGTACACGATGAGCATCGTACGTTACCGCCAGTGGCCGGCACAGGCCGCTTTCCAGAATGAGATCCGCCAGCTGTTCGGAGCGTTGCTGGACAACGACGGCCAGGCCGCGACCGACGATTCGGCCGTGGTCACCGCGCAGTGGGTGCCGGCCGTCGACATCCGCGAGGAAGCCGGCCAGTTCGTGCTGTACGCCGACCTGCCGGGCATCGACCCGGCGCAGATCGAGGTGCAGATGGACAAGGGCATCCTCTCCATCAAGGGCGAGCGCAGGCTGGAGAACGCGCCCGAAGGCGAGCGCTTCTCGCGCGTGGAGCGCCGCCACGGCAGCTTCCACCGCCGTTTCGCGTTGCCCGACAGCGCCGATCCCGAGGGCATCAGCGCCAGCGGCAACAACGGCGTGCTGGAGATCCGCATCCCCAAGCGCGCCGAAGTCACCCCGCGCCGCATCCAGGTGGAAACCGGCAGCCGTACCGCGCAGTGACCGGCGCACGGTGGCGGCTTTGGCCGCCACCGGCCACGGCCGGCTGCCGGTAGAATCGGCCGGTGGCAACAGCCCGTTCGAAACGGCCCGTCGCCGCAAGGTGCCGGGCCGACTCTTTGAGGTAAGTGGATGGAATTCAAGGATTACTACGCCACGCTGGGGGTGGAACCCAGCGCAGGTGAAGCGGAGATCAAGACCGCCTACCGGCGGCTGGCGCGCAAATACCATCCCGACGTCAGCAAGGAGGCCGGCGCCGAGGAGAAGTTCAAGGCGGTCAACGAGGCCTACGAGGCGCTGCGCGATCCGCAGAAGCGCGCGGCCTACGACCAGCTGCGGGCCCAGGGCTACCGCCCGGGCGAGGAATTCCAGGCGCCGCCCAACTTCGGCGGCGGCCAGGGCTTCGATTTCGAGGAAGTGTTCGGCGGCGGTGCCGGCGGCGGCTTCAGCGATTTCTTCGAGAGCCTGTTCGCGCGCCAGCGCGGCGGTGGCCGCGCCAGCGGCTTCGCCGGCGCCGGTGCCGGCCCGCAGCCGATGCGCGACACCCGCGCCAAGCTCGCGGTGCCGCTGGAGGCCGCCTACAACGGCGATACCCTGCGCATCACCGTCAACGGCCGCCAGCTCGACGTGCGCGTGCCCAAGGGCATCCGCCCGGGGCAGGTGATCCGCCTGGCCGGGCAGGGCAGCGGCGGCGGCAACCTGATGCTGGAAGTGGAATACGCCGCGCACCCGCAGTTCGAGGTCGACGGGCGCAACATCCTGTACACGCTGCAGGTCACGCCGTGGCAGGCAGCGCTGGGCACCAGCATCAGCGTGCCGACCCTGGGCGGAGCGGTGGAACTGAAGGTGCCGGCCGATTCGGAAGCCGGGCGCAAGCTGCGCCTGCGCGGCCGCGGCCTGCCGGGCAGCCCCGACGGCGACCAGATCGTGGAACTGGAGATCGTCGCCCCGGTCGCCACCGACGAGGCCCAGCGCAAGGCCTACCGCAACCTGGCCAAGGCCTTCGGCGAGACGGCGTAAGCGCAATGGACAGGGGGCGGGCCCGCGGCTGGCCGGCACGCCCGCAACCCGTCGGCCGGGAAGCCCCCGGGTCAGGAGGCGCACCGAGGGCGTGGGGCGTCAGCTCCAGTGACGCCGGCGCACTTCAGGCCGCCGGCGGTTCGTCGCTGCTGAATACGCGCTCGATCACTTCCGACAGCTCGTGCTCGGAGAACGGCTTGGTGATGTAGGCGCGGGCGCCCTGGCGCATGCCCCACATGCGGTCGGTGTCCTGGTCCTTGGTGGTCACCAGGATCACCGGGATGTCCTGCGTGCTCGCTTCGCGGCGCAGCGTGCGCGTGGCCTGGAAGCCGTTGAGATTGGGCATCACCACGTCCATCAGGATCAGGTCCGGCAGCGAGGCCTTGGCGGCCTCGACCCCGGCGGCGCCATCGGTGGCGGTGATGGTTTCGTGGCCAAGCTTCTCGACAATGCGCTGGATGCCCAGCAATTGCGACGGCGAATCGTCGACGATCAGGATGCGCGCCATGTTTTTCCCCATGTGAAGCCGGCAGTGTAGTGCGGCGATCGCACTGTCGTGAAGATGCCTGCGTCACGTCTGCGCAACGCCATCGCGGCTCAGTCCAGCCGCACCACGGTGCGGCCGAACGACTGCCCCGCCAGCATGGCCGCGAACACCTCCGGCAGTTGTTCCAGGGTGGCTTCGCGGGTGCAGATGGTTTCCAGGTGGCGCGGCCTCCAGTCGCTGCCCAGGTGCTGCCAGACCTGGTCGCGGATGTCGCGCGCGGTGCCGGCCGAGGCCACGCCCAGCAGCGACACGCCGCGGATGATGAACGGCATCACCGTCATGGCCAGGTCGGCGCTGCCGGCCAGGCCGGCCGAGGCGACGTTGCCGTAGGGGACGGTCTGCGCCAGCAGGCTGGTCAGCATGCCGCCGCCGACGTTGTCCAGGCCGCCGCCGAAACGGGCCGATTCCATCGGCCGGGCGGTGGCCAGCGCCTCGCGGCCGAGCACCTCGCTGGCGCCCAGCGTCCTGAGGTAGCCGGCGCGGTCGGCCTTGCCGCTGATCGCATGCACCTCGTAGCCGGCGCGGCTGAAGATGTCCACCGCCAGCGAGCCGACACCGCCGGTGGCGCCGGTGACCGCCAGCGGGCCAAGTTCGGGCGTCTGCCGGTTCTCGCGCAGGCGCAGCAGCGCCAGCGCGGCGGTGAAGCCGGCGGTGCCCAGCACCATCGATTCGCGCAGCGACAGCCCGGCCGGCAACGGGATCGCCCATTTCGACTCCAGCCGCACATAGCGGCTGTAGCCGCCGTCGCGGGTCTCGCTCAGGCCGCAGCCGGTGGCCAGTACCGCATCGCCCTCGCGGAATGCCGGGTCGGTCGAGGCAACCACCTCGCCGGCCACGTCGATCCCGCCCACCAGCGGGAAGCGGCGCAGGATCCTGCCCTGGCCGGTGCCGGCCAGCGCATCCTTGTAGTTGACCGAGGACCAGCGTGCCCGTATCACCACCTCGCCCGGGCTCAACTGGTCCAGGGCCAGCGGTTCGATCCCGGCGCGGTAGCCGGCGTCGTCGTTGTGGATGCGAAATGCGGGAAACTGGGCGGGGATGGACATCGATGGACCTGGGTCGGCAACGGAAAAAGGCAAGATAGCCCTTCCAAAACGGCAGGTCTGCCCCATCTAGTAGAATCAGCGTCCGATTTACGGCTGGCGCTGCGGGAGTGGCCCGCGGAGCAGCCTCACCAGATGGAGCGTGCATGGCCTGGAATACACCCGGCGGCAAGGGCGGAGACGGCCCCGACGACACTCGACGTGGCCCGTGGAAGCCGCGCGGCGGCAATGGCGGCGGAGGCTGGGGCGGCAATTTCCCCGGTCCGCTGAAGGATCTGTTGGATGGCGGCGTCTGGCGCTGGGTGCTGATCGTGGTCGCCCTGCTGGTGCTGTTCAGCAGCTTCCAGCTGATCGGCGAACAGCAGCGCGGCGTGGTGCTGCGCTTCGGCCAGTTCTCGCGGATCCTGCAGCCCGGCCCGAACTTCAAGCTGCCGTGGCCGATCGAGTCGGTGACCAAGGTCAACGCGACCCAGATCAAGACCTTCAGCAGCCAGGTGCCGGTGCTGACCCGCGACGAGAACATCGTCAACGTCTCGCTGAACGTGCAGTACCGGGTCGACGAGCCGCGCCTGTACCTGTTCGGTTCGGTCGATGCCGACCAGGTGCTGGAACAGTCGGCGCAGAGCGCGGTGCGCGAGCAGGTGGGCCGTGCCGACCTCAACGCCGTGCTGAACGCCCGCGGGCCGCTGGCCGCGGCGGCCGAGGAACGCCTGCAGGCCGCGCTGGGCGCCTACCGCACCGGCCTGTCGGTGACCGGCCTGACCCTGCCCGACGCCCGTCCGCCGGAAGAGGTGAAGCCGGCCTTCGACGAGGTCAACGGCGCCCAGCAGGTCAAGGAACGCCTGATCAACGAGGCCCAGGCCTACGCCGCCAAGGTGGTGCCGGAAGCGCGCGGCCAGGCGTCGCGCACCCGTACCGTGGCCGAGGGCTACAAGCAGGCGCTGGTCGCCCGCGCCCAGGGTGACGCGCAGCGCTTCAGCCTGCTGCAGGCCGAGTACAGGAACGCCCCGGAAGTGACCCGCA
The DNA here is from genome assembly GCF_026107455.2 of Xanthomonas chitinilytica. GTDB lineage: Bacteria > Pseudomonadota > Gammaproteobacteria > Xanthomonadales > Xanthomonadaceae > Stenotrophomonas > Stenotrophomonas chitinilytica. The sequence goes on from NZ_JAPCHY010000005.1 coordinate 95,999, forward strand.
AGCGGTTGTGGCTGGAGACGGTGCAGGCGGTGCTGGCGGAGAACCGCAAGATCATCGGCGGCGATGGCCGCCAGCTGATCTACGTGCCGATGCCGGCCGATAGCGGCCGTACCAGCGCATCGCCGCTGCTCACTCCGGAAGTGCTGATGCCATCGGCCGGTACCCCCGCCGACAGCATCCGCAACCCGGATCGCAGCGTCACCCGCTCCACAGGTCGTGAGGAGGCCCGGTAATGAAGAATTCCCTGTGGATTGGTCTGGCCGTCGCCGTCCTGCTGGGCCTGATGGGCTCGGTGTACGTGGTGCGCGAGGACCAGACGGCGATGGTCCTCAACCTGGGCAAGGTGGTGCGCGCGGACATCAAGCCGGGCCTGCACTTCAAGGTGCCGGTGGTGGAGTCGGTGCGGGTGTTCGACCGCCGCTTCCAGGTGCTGGACACCGCGCCGGCGCGCTACTTCACCGCCGAGCAGAAGGACGTCAGCGTCGACTTCTTCGCCATCGGCTACATCTCCGACGTGCGTGCCTATTACCGTGCCACCGGCGGCGACGGCCGCATCGCCAATGCCCGGCTGGCGCCGATCATTACCGACTCGCTGCGCAACCAGATCAACTCGCGCACGCTGCAGCAGCTGGTTTCCGGCGACCGCAGCGAGCTGATCGCCAACCAGCTCAGCGCGATCAACGATGCGGTGAAGACCCTGGGCATGCAGATCATCGACCTGCGCATCAAGCAGATCGACCTGCCGACCGACAGCCAGGTGATCACCGACGTGTACGAGCGCATGCGCGCCCAGCGCAAACAGGAGGCGGCCAAGCTGCGCGCCGAGGGCGAGGAGCAGTCGCTGACCATCCGCGCCCAGGCCGACCGCGAGAGCACCGTGATCGTGGCCGAGGCCGAGCGCGATGCGCAGCAGCTGCGAGGCGAGGGCGATGCCCTGGCCGCGGCCATCTACGGCAAGGCCGGCTCCGCCGACCCGTCGTTCTACGCCTTCTACCGCAGCCTGGAGGCCTACCGCGGCTCGATGGCCGACGGCAACGGCGTGATCGTGCTCGACAAGAACGATCCGTTCCTGCAGTACCTCAAGAGCGACCGCTGACGGCCGGAGCCGTCGCGGCGACACCTGCGGGGACCCGGCGCATGCCGGGTCCCCGTTTCGTTTTGGTGCCGGCCCCGGGGCCGGCTGGCCGCGGCCGGACGGCCGCGGGAAGGGAGTAAGCGATGCAAGACCTGTTGGTGGCGCTGTGCCTGGTCGCGGTGCTGGAGGGGCTGCTGCTGTTCGCCGCGCCGCAGGCGTGGAAGCGCATGGCCGAACAGCTGCTGGCCATGCCGCTGCCGGTGCTGCGCCGGATCGGCGCGGTGACCCTGGGCGCGGGCCTGCTGGCGCTGTGGCTGCTGCGGCATTGAGCCGGGCCGGGCGCGGCCTTGCGGGCTGAACGGCCGGGGGTGGTGGGCGGCGATCAAAACCCGGATAATCCTGAAAAGCCGGTCGGGCCCGCTCCATGCAGAGCGCCCCGTTCGGCTTTTTCCGTGTATGGCCGGCCGTTTGCCGGATGCTCCCCGATGGCGCATCCACCCGGGTGAACAGCGCCGGCCTGCGCGGTCCCCGTCCGCGGCCCCGATGGCCGCAGCAAACCAGGAGTCACCCGTCATGGGTCAATCAGTAGTCGTTCTCGGCGCCCAGTGGGGCGATGAAGGCAAGGGCAAGATCGTCGATCTGCTGACCGAGGAAATCGGTGCCGTCGTCCGTTTCCAGGGCGGTCACAATGCCGGCCACACGCTGGTCATCAACGGCAAGAAGACCGTGTTGCATCTGATCCCGTCCGGCATCCTGCGCGACGACGCGCTGTGCCTGATCGGCAATGGCGTGGTGATTTCCCCGGCTGCGCTGCAGAAGGAAATCGAGGAGCTGGAAACGGCCGGCGTCGAAGTGCGTTCGCGCCTGAAGATCTCCCCGGCCGCGCCGCTGATCATGCCGTACCACATCGCCCTGGACCAGGCGCGCGAGCGCGCTGCCGGCGGCAAGGCGATCGGCACCACCGGTCGTGGCATCGGCCCGGCCTACGAAGACAAGGTGGCGCGTCGCGGCATCCGCATCGCCGACCTGCATTACCCCCAGCAGCTGGAAGAACTGCTGCGCACCGCACTGGACTACCACAACTTCGTGCTGACCAAGTATCTGGGCACCGATGCGGTCGACTTCCAGAAGACCTACGACGAGGCGCTGGCCTTCGGCGAGTACGTCGAGCCGATGAAGTCGGACGTGGCCGGCATCTGCCACGAGCTGCGCAAGCAGGGCAAGCGGGTGCTGTTCGAAGGCGCGCAGGGCGCGCTGCTGGACATCGACCACGGCACCTATCCGTACGTCACCAGCTCCAACACCACCGTCGGCGGTGCGCTGGCCGGTGCCGGTGTGGGCGCCGATGCCATCGACTACGTGCTGGGCATCGCCAAGGCCTACGCCACCCGCGTTGGCGGCGGCCCGTTCCCGACCGAGCTGGACGACGAGATCGGCCAGGGCATCCGCGACCGCGGTGCCGAATACGGCGCCTCGACCGGCCGCCCGCGCCGCTGCGGCTGGATCGACATCGTCGCGCTCAAGCGCGCCGTCGCCATCAACGGCATCAGCGGCCTGTGCATCACCAAGCTCGACGTGCTCGACGGCATGGAGAAGCTCAAGGTCTGCATCGCCTACGAATACCGCGGCAAGCGCACCGAGTACGCGCCGCTGGACGCGCAGGGCTGGGAAGAATGCACCCCGGTGTACCTGGAGTTCCCGGGCTGGAGCGAGAACACCCACGGCATCACCAACTGGGACGACCTGCCGCCGGCCGCCCGCGCCTACCTGCGCGCGCTGGAAGAACTGGCCGGTTGCCCGGTCTCGATCGTGTCCACCGGCCCGGACCGCGACCACACCATGATCCTGCAGGATCCGTGGGGCTGAGTCGCAGCAGGAATGCCGTAGGAGGAAAGCCCCGCCGATGCGGGGCTTTTCTTTGTGCGGACGGTCGAAGTGCGGGGAGCCTGGTGGCTTCTTCCGGCTTCTTCCGGCTTCACGGTTTTTTCGGTGACGCTGTGGCCGCCAACAGGAGGAGAAAAGCACGATGCGGCCAGGAGCGGAGAGTGAAGCGGGGCAGACAGCAAGCCTGGTTGCCGATGGGACGCCCCGTGCGCCGGACAGCTGGTCGCCGATTCCGGACATCGCCCAAGGCGGACGCTCCTGGGTGGCCCGCCTGTGGCGGCGGATATGCCGCGAGCCAGCCCTGCTGTTTTCCACGGCCTATGTGCTGGTGGCCTTCCTCGGGTTGTGGTCGAGCTACTGGTTCCACCGGGGCTTCGGCATCGCCATCCTCGACTACCTGCAAGCCAGCGACCATCTGGTGGGGGGCTGCGCAACCCTGCCCCTCTCCTGATTTTCGCCAGTGGCGTGCTGCTGGCGGTGCGGGTGAGCTGGCCGGATACGCTGCGCCGTCGCGCCCCGGCGTACATCGGCGCGTTGATGCAACGGCTCAGGCCCGGCCCGGTGGGGCACTGTTGAGTTGCCGCTCGACGACTTCCAGGATGGTCGGCACGTCGACATCGAACGAGCCGGCGTGTCCAGCGTCGAACGCCTGCCGCCACTGGGCATGGCCCTTGCGGTAATCCGCCGCCGGCGCATGCGTTCCCAGGTACGTCATGCCGCTGCGCTTGAAGGTCTGTTCGGTCACCGGCACGTGCGCCAGCCGGGTCATCATGCCGCTTGGCAGGCCGGGGTGACGCAGGCGCAGGCCATCCAGGGTTACATGGAAGATGCGCCCGCCCAGCGGATGCTGTTCGACCAGGTTGATCAGCACGGTGGGGTGTTCCCCGGCATCGCGGCCATCGCAGCGCCAGAGCTGGCCGGCGGCATAGTCTTCGGGGACAGGTAGATCGTTCATCATGGTCTTCCGCTGCATACACCCGCGATGATGCATGGCCGGAATCACCCCCGCCTTGCGCAATCTGGCGGCGTGGCGGGCATCAGTGTTTCCTGACGGCTGACGGCTGACGGCTTGCGGCCGCTGCCGGACTTCTTGCCGCCGCCGTCCTGCTTGTTGACCGTGGCCCAGGCGATCCGCTCCGCCGCGGCATCGCTGCGGCCATGTTCCTTCTCGCTCTGCTCGATGTGCGCGGCCTGGCGTTTCTGCTTCCCGGTATAGCTGGACTTGTCTCCGCGTGGCATGGCTGTCTCCTAGCGTGTCGGGCCGGCGCCGCCGGCAGGTTGCCGGCGGCGCAGGACATCGCCGAGGGTGGGAGGGCCGTGGTTAAAAGGCGGTGGGCGCGAAGTCGTGCCGGCGTGCATGCCGACCATCGTGGACGCCGGCGACGGGCGTGACGGGTATGCGCGAATGACTAGAATGGCCTGCGCTGGCGCGCGCTCCGGCGCCACCGCGATACCCCGTCCTGTTCCGGTGGCCATGGCCGCAAGCCGGTCTTTCCCCGATGCAAAGGCTGCCCGATGCGTATCGACCCTGCCGAAATCGAAGCCCTGTTCGACGCCATTCCCAGCGTGCTGTTCTTCGTCAAGGATGAAGAGGGCCGCTACACCCACGTCAACATGACCATGATGCGGCGGCTGGGGCTGAAATCGCGCAGCGAGGTGATCGGCAAGCGCGCCGGCGAGATCTATCCGGCCGGACTGAGCGAGGACTACACCCGCCAGGACGAACGGGTGCTGGCCGGGGAGGTGATCGAGAACCTGATGGAACTGCACCTGTTCGCCAACCAGGAACCGGGCTGGTGCCTGACCTGCAAGCGGCCGCTGGTCGTCGACGGCCAGGTGCGCGGCATCATCGGCATTTCCCGCGACCTGGGGCAGAAGGGCGGACTGGAATCGCAGTACGAGCCGCTGCGGCTGGCGCTGGACTACCTCAACACCCACTACGCCGAGAACGTGCGCATGCAGACCCTGCTGGACATCACCGGCTTCTCGCTGTCCAAGCTGGAGCGCAGCTTCCGCAAGGTGTTCCAGATGACTCCGCAGCAGGTACTCACCCGGCTGCGGATCCAGATCGCCATGCATCTGCTGCACGGCGAGGACAGCGTGGCCAGCATCGGCCAGGCCTGCGGCTTCAGCGACCAGAGCGCGTTCACCCGCAAGTTCAAGGCGGAAACGGGCATGGCGCCGCGCCAGTACCGGGCGATGGTCGCCACGCGGACGGAGCCCGGTGGGGGGGCGGGCGCGTGATCGGGGTGCCGGGCTTCAGCCCGGATAACCCGGGTGCGGTTCCGGCACCCTGCCGCCGGTACCGACGGTGAGCCGGAAGCGCAACCAGGCCGCGGACTCCGCTTCACTGGTGGAGCCTTCGGCAAGGCCGAGCATGGCGATGTATTTTTCCTCGTCGGTTGCGCTTGGTTTCCCGTCGTTGAGGGCAATGAGCACGCGGTAGCAGGCGTGCGCAGTGCGCCTGTTGCCATCGACGAACGGTTGATTGCGGGCCAGGCCGAAAGCCAGGCTGGCAGCCAGGTCGGCAAGGTCGGGCGGTGGGTTGCCGCAAGCGTGCAACTGCTGCGGACGGGCAAGGGCGGAGTCGGGCAGGGTGTCGTCGCGGACGCCGCTGCCTCCGCCATGCTCGGCAAGCTGGCAGTCGTGGATGGCCAATGCCAGCGGCTTGCCGATCCAGCGAATCGTCATCGTCTCACTGCGCCAGCTTGTGCAGCACCTGGCGATCTTCGCGCATGATGGCTTCGGCAACTTCCATCTGCGCGGCAAGTTCCGGGTCGAATGCGGTCAGGCGAATGCCATCGGGCGTTTCCAGTGCATACAGCTCGTCGCCCTTGCCAAGACGCAGGCGTGCGAGCAGTTCCTTGGGCAGGATGACGCCGGCGGAGTTGCCGCTGCCGGTGATCTTGAGTTTCATGGCTGGCCTCACGACTGTTGTGACTTGAGTCATCACTGGCAATGAGGGGCAGCAACGCCGCCGCGGCATCGCTGTCCGGGCCGCGGCATGGGCCGGTCAATCCTGGCACCGTGGGCTGCTTCCGGATTCAGGGTTGCCGGTAGGGATCGGTTTCGCAGTCTCTGTCCAAGCTGCGACAGGGCCATTGTTCCGGCAAGGCCTGCTGGCGCAGTTCGAAACGATCGCCGGTCCAGACCACGAAACCACCGTGCAGCATCGGCGAGGAATCGCCGACCAAACCTTTGATGCCTGGCGGGAAACCCCGTTCCGGATCCGGTTCGATCAGCAGACGGATCGCGTCGGTGCGCGCGAGCGTGGCGATGTCCGCAAACGGGGCGCTGGCCCCGGCCCGGCGTAGCGCCTGCCAGTCGTGCGGGTCGAGCTGGGGAAAGGGCGTGCCGGGGACGTCGCCGGCAGGCTGCAGCCGGCCATCGGCCGCCAGGAGGAAAAGCAGGAGGCCGCTGTCGAATTCCGAACGCTGCCGTTGCGAGCAGCTACGGTTCAAGGTGGCCTGGTCGTCGGGGGCAAGCCGGCCGATGCCAGCCGGGAGGCGATTGCAGGAGCCAGCGATCTGTAGCGCCAGGCCGTCGGGCGCACCACCGCGGCCAGGGAAGCGACGGATCCACACGGTGACGCCGTCGCGCCGCGCATAGAAAGGTTTCTGCCGCGCATGGGCATACGACAGCTTGGCCAATACCTCACGGCCGGGGCGGTCCAGCGGCGCCAGCGTGTCGGGCAGGTCGGCCAGCACCGCGGCCAGTTCCGGCGGAAGCGGCCCCCAGTGCGCATCCTCGGTGGGCGGATAGGGCAGGGTGTCGTAACCGTTGAGCGACGTGGATGCTGCCGTATCCGCACGGGGGAAGGCGGTGCATGCCGCCAGGCCGAGAACTACGATCAAACCGACGATGGGGCGGCGAACCATGGAGGCTCCTATGTTTCAGCGTGAAAATCCGGGTGCCGTTTGCGTATGGGCATCCACGTCGCGTTGCTGCTGGTCATGGGCGGCTTGATCGCGGGCATGCGCGGCGAGTTGATCCAGGCTCCCTTCCGTGGTGGCGCGTGCAAGCGTCGTAACCGATACGCCGATCCGTTGGTCGGCCGGGTCGTTGCCACTCTCCCGGACCAGGAACAGGGTTTCACCAGCCTGTCGACCGTTGACCGGGTGGCTCATGCGGATGTCACTGACGGATGTCCAGTTTTTCTCCTTGGCGCTATGCAGCAAGGCCAGGCTGACGGCGTCGGCATTGTCCCGCCAGGAGTCTCCCAGCGTATCCACATGCTGGCGGATCTGGCTGTACAACGTATTGTCCGGGTGACCCGGCAGACGAGGATCGGCTAGCTGTCGCTGCGTGTTGCCGATGCCTTCTGCACCCAGTTCGTGCTGCCTTGGCGGTTCGTGCCTGGTGCTGGTGAGTACATACTGCCAGCGCTCTTGCCCTGGGGTGCCGCGTACCGCCTCGATATAGCTGCTATAGAAGTTCTGGTCCGTTTCGGTCTGCCGGGGGAGGGTTTGGCAGCCGGCAGAGTCGGTGTTGCGGGCGCTGCCCATATGGTGCTTGAAAGTGTCGTTGAGCGGCTGGATACCATGTTTGTCGGCCGAGTCGAACCACCCGTCGCCATTCGTGTCGCGGTGTACACCACCGGCCCCGTTGTCTACGGCATCCAGGCTGGGGCGCAGGGAGAAGTGCGTCGTCCCGCGCCCTCCCGGAGTGAGATGGGTGGTTGCCCGCATTTCTATCGTCCCCTCGGCCAGACGCCCCAAGTCGGGGGTGCCATCGCGGTCGCTATCCAGGCCCTCGGCGCGTCGGAAAGCCGAGCCTTGATATGGAGCCGGTTGCGGGTCCTGTCCGGCGCGTGCATCGTATTGGGAAGTGGGCTCGGTACTTGCCTGGTGGAACTGGGCTAAACCGGTTGTATTGTCCGGATTTTGCCACAGCACCACAATGCGGTCGTCATATGCGCCGCGACCGCCATGGTCCGTGGTGCGGGTTTCGTTGCGCAGGCCGAGTATCACGCGGTTGCCGGCCTCAAGCTCGCTCATCGCCTGTGCGTCGCCCCGTGTGGCCACGATGCTGGCGTATACGTGGAATTGCTGGGCAGCGTCCAGTCCTTCCAGTTCCTCGGAGGAGGGAAAGCGGGGTGGGCCGGAACTGTCCATCAGCCGTTCATGGGTTGGCCGCAGTACAGCGATAGCGGGTGAAGACGGAATGTTCCTGTCGATGGCCTCCAGGTGTTCGCGGTTCTCGGCGGCCACGTAGCGGTCTAGGGCTTCCTGCACGACAAGAGGCTGGTTCTGCCGCAATTGGTCGAGTCTGCGTAATGCGGCCGTTGGTTGGCCCTCTGCAAGGAGTCTGCCGACCTCATCGGCGGAAGTGCGGATGTCAAGCGGACTCGCTTCGTTCATGGCGACCTCCTGTCCCAGTGTGCGATAGGCCCATCCTAGGCCATGTCAGAGGCTAGGGACCGTGTGTGCAGTCACAGCCTATCGACGATTCTGCCTGCCGGTTCGCTGCCGGTTCCGTATGCAGCAAGGCCCCGCGAGCGGGGCCTTGCCTGTTGCATCGCATTCAAGAGTGAAAGCGCTTACGCCTCGGCGTCTTCCTTGTACGCATCCACCGGGATGCAGGCGCACATGACGTTCTTGTCGCCGTAGACGTTGTCCACGCGTGCGACCGGCGGCCAGTACTTCTGCAGCTTCAGGGTCGGCAGCGGGAACGCGGCCAGCTCGCGCGGGTAGGCGTGGGTCCACTCGCTGGCCGACACCTGGGTGGCGGTGTGCGGGGCGTGCTTGAGCGGGTTGTCCTCGCGGTCCAGGCGGCCGTCCTCGATCGCGGCGATCTCCTGCCGGATCTGGATCATCGCGTCGATGAAGCGGTCCAGTTCGTGCAGCGATTCGCTTTCGGTCGGCTCCACCATCAGCGTGCCGGCGACCGGGAAGCTCAGGGTCGGGGCGTGGAAGCCGAAATCGATCAGGCGCTTGGCCACGTCCTCGGCGCCGATGCCGGTGGCCTTCTCCAGCGGGCGCACGTCGAGGATGCACTCGTGCGCGACCAGGCCGTTGCGGCCGGTGTACAGCGTGCGGTAGTGCGGGGCCAGGCGCTTGGCGATGTAGTTGGCGTTGAGCAGCGCGACCTGGGTCGCCTTGCGCAGGCCGGCGCTGCCCATCAGGGCGATGTACATCCAGCTGATCGGCAGGATCGAGGCGCTGCCGAAGGTGGCGGCCGAGACCATCGCGCCGTTGCCCACGCCCTGCGTGCGCACGCCGTCCTTGACCAGCGCGCCGGGCAGGAACGGCGCCAGGTGCGACTTGACCGCGCACGGGCCGACGCCCGGGCCGCCGCCGCCGTGCGGGATGCAGAAGGTCTTGTGCAGGTTCAGGTGCGACACGTCCGAGCCCCACTTGCCGGGCTTGGCCACGCCGACCAGGGCGTTCATGTTGGCGCCGTCGGTGTACACCTGGCCGCCATGCTTGTGGATGATCTCGCAGATCTCGACCACGTCTTCCTCGAACACGCCGTGGGTGGACGGGTAGGTGATCATCAGTGCGGCCAGGCGGTCGCCATGCTTCTCGGCCTGGGCGCGGATGTCTTCGACATCGACGTTGCCGTTGGCGTCGCACTTGGTGACCACGACCTTCATGCCGCACATCTGCGCCGAGGCCGGGTTGGTGCCGTGCGCCGATTCGGGGATCAGGCAGATGTCGCGATGGCCCTCGCCGCGCGAGCGGTGGTAGGCGCGGATCGCCAGCAGGCCGGCGTACTCGCCCTGGGCGCCGGAGTTGGGCTGCAGGCTGACCGCGTCGTAGCCGGTGCATTCGACCAGCATCGCTTCCAGCCCGTCGATCAGTTCCCTGTAGCCCTGCGCCTGTTCGGCCGGGGCCAGCGGGTGGATGTTGGCGAACTCCGGCCAGGTCACCGGGATCATCTCGGCGGTGGCGTTGAGCTTCATGGTGCAGCTGCCCAGCGGGATCATGGTGCGGTCCATCGCCAGGTCCTTGTCCGCCAGCGAACGCAGGTAGCGCAGCAGTTCGTGTTCGCTGTGGTGGGTGTTGAACACCGGGTGGGTCAGGAACGCGCTGGTGCGCAGCAGGCCGGCCGGCAGCGCGTCGGCGGTGGCGGCATCGAGCGCGTCCACGTCCACGGACACGCCGAACAGCTGGCCGAGCGCGACGATGTCGGCGCGGGTGGTGGTCTCGTCCAGGCTGATGCCGACCGCTTCGCTGTCGATCGCGCGCAGGTTGATGCGGGCATCGCGGGCCTTGGCGTGGATCGCCGCGGCGTCGATGTCCTTGACGTGCAGGGTGTCGAAGAAGTGCTCGCCGACGTTGACGCCGGCGCCGCGCAGCGCGGCGGCCAGGATCGCGGCCAGGCGGTGGGTGCGGCGGGCGATGCGGGTCAGGCCCTCGGGGCCGTGGTACACGGCGTACATCGAGGCCATCACCGCCAGCAGCACCTGCGCGGTGCAGATGTTGGAGGTGGCCTTCTCGCGGCGGATGTGCTGCTCGCGGGTCTGCAGGGTCAGGCGGTAGGCCGGGTTGCCCTGGGCATCGATCGAGACGCCGATCAGGCGGCCCGGCATCGAGCGCTTGTAGGCATCGCGGCAGGCCATGAACGCCGCGTGCGGGCCGCCGAAGCCGAACGGCACGCCGAAGCGCTGCGAGTTGCCGACCACGATGTCCGCGCCCCATTCGCCGGGGGCGGCGATCACGGTCAGCGCCAGCAGGTCGGTGGCCACCGCGACCAGGCCGTTGCGTGCGTGCACGGCCTCGGCCAGGGCCTTGTGGTCGCCGACGTGGCCGAAGGTATCCGGGTACTGCAGCAGCACGCCGAAGCAGTCGGCTTCCAGCGCCTCGGCCGGGGTGCCCACGCGCAGCACGATGCCCAGCGGCTCGGCGCGGGTGCGCAGCAGTTCCAGCGTCTGCGGGTGCACGGCGTCGTGCACGAAGAAGGTGTCCGACTTCGACTTGGCCGAACGCCTGGCCAGGGTCATCGCCTCGGCCGCGGCGGTGGCTTCGTCCAGCAGCGAGGCGTTGGCGATCTCCATGCCGGTCAGGTCGGCGCACAGGGTCTGGAAGTTGATCAGCGCTTCCATGCGGCCCTGCGAGATCTCGGCCTGGTACGGGGTGTAGGCGGTGTACCAGGCCGGGTTTTCCAGCACGTTGCGCAGGATCACGTTCGGCGTGTGGGTGCCGTAATAGCCCTGGCCGATGAAGCTGCGGAACACCTGGTTCCTGTCGGCGATGGCGCGGATCCTGGCCAGCGCTTCCACCTCGGTCAGCGATTCGGGCAGCGCCAGCGGTGCCGGCGACTTGATCGAGCCGGGAACGATGGCGTCGGTCAGCGACTCCAGCGAGTCGTGGCCGACGATGCGCAGCATCTGCGCGATCTCGGCGTCGTTGGGGCCGATGTGGCGTTCGACGAACGCGGTGTGGTGTTCGAGGTCGCGCAGGGAAGGGGTGTTCTGGGTCATGGCTGACGTCCGGAGAAGGCATGCGGGCTGGGGCGGCAGGCGCGCTCGCGGCCAGCCGGCCAATGGTCCCGCGCAGGCGGTGCCCCGGCCGGCAAGCCGGCGGCTTGCCTCGTGCCCCTCTGTCCTTTTGCCTGAGAGTTTGGAAGCGACGCGACGGGGAGTCGTGCGCTTCGTGCCCCTTCGGCGCCGGAGTCAACCGGTCTCTCCAGAGTTTTGTTGCAGGTGGTATCGGGCCTGAGCGATTTACGGGCGTTTGCGCCTTCGGCAGCGGGGTCAGCCGCTTCTCCCACCGTGTTGCGTACAGCCCGCCGATTATAGCCGGGTGCAGACCTGCGCACCGGCTTGGATTACCATTGCCCCCCCCAGCCCGGAGACCGCGCGTTGCACGCGGCGGGGCGGGTCGTACCGGGATCGCCGGCCGTCGCGGGTGAATGTCCGGACAAACCAGTGCATCATGGCCGTGTACCGCGTCAGCGCCCGGCCTTGTCGATTTCCTTTTCCACCCCCGCACCTGTGCAGGCACCGGTGCCGTTGCCCGTTGTTCACAGGAAGCCATGGAAGCAAGCAAGCAGGTCTCGCTGCGCCGGATCGCCGTATTGGTCGGCGGCCTGTCGATGTTCGGTCCGTTCGCCATCGACGCGGTGTTTCCCGCCTTTCCGCAGATGGGAGCGCAGCTGGGGGCCGACAAGCTGGCCATGCAGCAGGTCATCAGCGTCTATCTGCTGGCCTATGCCCTGATGAGCCTGGTGCACGGCGCGCTGTCCGATGCGCTGGGGCGCAAGCGGGTGATCATCGGTGGGCTGGTGGTGTTCATCGCCGCCTCGATCGGCTGTGCTCTGGCCCGGGACATGGGCGTGCTGCTGCTGTTCCGCGCATTGCAGGGACTGTCGGCCGGCGTGGGCTACATCATCGGCCGCGCGGTGATCCGCGACCTCTACGACGGCGACGACGCGCAGCGGCTGATGAGCCAGGTGTCGATGATCTTCTCCATCGCCCCGGCCATCGCCCCGATCATCGGCGGCTGGCTGCTGGGCTGGAGCAACTGGCAGGGCGTGTTCTGGTTCCTGGTGGCGTTCTCGGCGGCACTGCTGCTGATCACCTGCGTCTGGCTGCCGGAAACCCACCCGCCGCACGCGCGCCTGACCCTGCACCCCGGGCGGCTGCTGCGCGATTACGTGGGCATCGGCATGAACCCGCGATTCCTGCGGCTGGCCGCCGCCGGCTCGCTGGGCTTCGGTGGCCTGTTCCTGTACATCGCTTCGGCGCCGGCCGTGGTGCTGGATCTGCTGCACCTGAACGAGCAGCAGTTTGCCTGGTTGTTCATCCCCACCATCGGCGGCATGGCGCTGGGAGCGTATGCCTCCGGGCGGGCCGCCGGCCGCATCGCCGGCGCGCGTGCGGTGCGCATCGGCTACATCTGCATCGCCGTGGCCACCGTCTACAACATCGCCTACAACGCGCTGGCGCCGCAGATGACGGTGCCGTGGGCGCTGCTGTCGCTGACCCTGAACGCCTTCGGCGTGGCGTTGATCTTCCCGATCCTGAGCCTGGCCATCCTGGACATGTACCCGCGCCAACGCGGGTCCGCCTCGTCGATGCAGGCGTTCAGCACGCTGGTCACCAATGCTTTCATCGCCGGCGTGCTGTCGGCGCTGCTCAGCCGCAGCGGCTTGTGGCTGGCCATCGGTGCGGGACTGTTCGCCATGGCCAGCTGGTCGATGTGGAAGTGGGAACGGCGCAGCCAGCGCGCGCTGCGCTCGACGCAGGCGCGCTGACACCCTCACCCCCCCGCATCGGGGACAATAGACGGGCTGCCACCGGGGCGGCGGTTCAAGAGCACACAACGATGTCGATCCAATCCAAGGGCCGCCGCGAGGCGAAGAAGAAGCAGGCCGAGCGCGAGCGCAACCAGGCCAGCGCCAATCCGCCGGCGCAGGCAAAGGTGGAGCCGCATGCCGAACTGCGCGACCAGCAGCGGACCCTGCTGGCCGGCATCGTGCGCCGCGACGGCGAATGGGTACTGGGGATGGATGGCCGCATCGCCGGCGAAACCACCAGTGCGGCCCGGGTGCTGGCGCTGATCATGCAGGCGGCCGAACTGCACGAACGCACCGGCACGCCGGTGCGGCTGATGTACTCGGATGCGCTCAAGGATGCCGCGCACGCCGAAGCGGCGGCGCAGGGCCTGGAGTTCGAACAGTTCAAGGCGAATCTGGCCGGCGAACTCGGCTTGCGGCCCGGGAACTAGGCGTCCAGCCGCAGCGGGCCGGCATGGCTCCCGGTTTCGACCCGCAGCGGAGCGTGCGCGCCGTCACCGGGGCGCGCGGCAGCGCGCATGTGTGGCCGTCGCAGACTCAGGCTACACTCCGCCTGCGCTCCTGGGGGAGGGCCTGATGGGGGAATGGCTTGTTCACCAAGCGGGGATTCCATGGGCTTGCGCGCCGGGAAGCGGTCAACCACGTGGTTGCATCGACCATTTATTTATAAGGAGATAGAGAATGCGGGAGCCTGTAAAGCGCGTGCTGCGCGGAGCGTTGGTGGGAATGGCGATGGTCGCCGGTGCCTCGGGCATCGCCCATGCCGCAGAGCTGACCAATGCGGATGTGCAGAAGATGGTGGCGGCCAAGCTGGCGCCGCAGACCATCATCATGACGATCCAGTCGTCGCCGTCGAAGTTCAACACCTCGCCCGACCAGGTCATCCGCCTGAGCAAGGCGGGTGTGCCGCAGGCCGTCATCGAGGCGATGATTGCCGCCAACGGCGGAAGCGGCGCCGGTGCCGCGGCTGGCGGCACCGCGACGGGTTCGGCCGCCATCCGTGCCGATGAAGTGGTGATGCTGGATGGCAACCAGCGCATCAGCATGCGTTATACCGTCGGCACGATGCGTACCGCGGTGCGCGCGCTGGGCTTCGGTGGCGCGGCCACGTACGCCTCGTTGCCGGGGCCCAAGGCCCAGCAGCGGATCAGCAACAAGCGTCCGTCGTTCGTCGTCGCCGCGCCGAGCAACGCACGTCCGGAAGGCCATGTGATCCTGGCCAGTTTCGAGACGCGCAAGAACGGCACGCGCGAGGTCAGTATCGCCAGCGGTGGCGGTTACAGCTTCTCCACCGGCATCCACCCGGACCGCATCATCGCCACCACCTTCGAACCGCTGGCCAGCCAGGCCGGCGCGCCCAGCGGCCACACCGTCTATCGGATCACGCCGAACGTCGACCTGGCACCGGGCGAATACGCGCTGGTGCCGGCCTCGGGCCAGGCCCAGCAGACCGGGTTCGGCGCCACCGGCAGCAGCAACTATTTCGACTTCGGCGTGGATTGATCCAGCGCCGCGCAGGTTGAACGAAAACTCCCGGCGATGCCGGGAGTTTTCGTTTGTGCGGCGAATTCCGGCGCTGGCGGCAACCCGGCCCGGCGCCTCTGGCCCCGGGGCGGATGTCCGGTGCAGCGGGCGCCGGGCAGGCAGCCGCCGATCAGTCAGCCCGCATTGTCCTGCGGCGGGGCCTGCGTGGCGACTTCCCAGCCGCACATCTGCCCCTCGTTCTGCTGCTTCAGCCACTCCTGCACCGGAGCGAAGTACTCCAGCATCGGGCCGGCGTCGAGCTTGTCGTTGCCGGTCAGCTCCTTGAGCGTCGCCTGCCACGGCTGGCTGGCGCCCTTCTGCAGCATCGCCCAGAACTTCTGCCCGGCTTCCTTGTTGCCATAGAAGCTGCACTCGTTCAGCGGGCCCTGGTGCCCGGCGGCGTCGCACAGGCCCTTGTAGAACTGGAACTGCAGGATGCGCGCCAGGAAGTAGCGGGTGTACGGCGTGTTGCCGGGGACGTGGTACTTGGCGCCGGCGTCGAAGAACTCCTCGCCGCGCGCGCTGGCCGGGGCCACGCCCTGGTACCTGGCCTTCAGTTCCCACCAGGCGGCGTTGTAGTCGTCCGGGGCGATGGAGCCGTCGAACACGCCCCAGCGCCAGCGGTCGATCATCAGCCCGAACGGCAGGAACGACACGCCGCTCAGGGCCATGCGCATCTGGTTGTTGATCACCGCCTCGCGGCTCTCCTGCGGCTGGTCGACCAGGCCGATCGAGTGCAGGTAACCGGGGGTCATCGCCAGCACGATGGTGTCGCCGATGGCCTCGTGGAAGCCGTCGTTGGCGCCGTTCTGGAACAGCGGCGGCAGCGGGTTGTAGGCCAGGTCGTAATAGATGTGGCCCAGCTCGTGGTAGATGGTGGTGAAGTCTTCCTCGGTCGGCCGGATGCACATCTTGGTGCGCACGTCGCCGGCCATGTCCAGGTCCCAGGCGCTGGCGTGGCAGACCACGTCGCGGTCCAGCGGCTTGATGAACTGGGTGCGTTCCCAGTAGCTCTTGGGCAGCGCCGGCATGTCCAGCGAGGTGTAGAAGTCCTGCGCGCGCTCAGTCATCTGCCGCGCGGTGTTCAGTTCGGCCTCGCGCTGCGCCTTGAACAGGGTTTCGACGTTGGCGTTGTTGCCGGCGCGGGCCAGGGCGCCGCTCAGGTTGACCTGGTACTGCTTCTCCAGCGCGGCGGTGATGTCCAGGCTGCCGGTGCCGGGATAGGGTTCGAGCTGGTCCCACAGGTTGGACCAGTCCTGCTGCCACATGTTGCCGGTCAGGTGCGCGGCGATCATGCCGCCGCCCACCTCGGCCTTGTCCTTGCCGTAGGTCTTGCCCAGCTTGCCGCGGGTGTAGCAGTGCAGCTGCTCGTACAACGGCTTGACCTGCTCCCACAGGCGATCGGTTTCCGGGCCGATCTGCGCGGCCGGCATGTCGTAGCCGCTGCGCCACATCTCGCCGGCGTCGGCGAAGCCCATTTCCTTCGCGCCCTCGTTCACCAGTTCGACGAAGCGCACGTAGTCCTTGCGGATGGTGCTGGCGGTGCCGTGCCAGCCCTGCCAGGCATCCAGCTGCTGGCCGTAGTCGCGGCTGCGCGCCAGTACCTTCTCCAGGTCGCCGAGCTGGCGGCAGGAGGCCGGGTCGTTCTCGTCGGTGCAGTACTTGCCGGCGCCGTAGCTGCCTTCCATGCGCGTGGCGATGCGGGTCAGCTCGCCCAGCTTCGCCGGGTCGCGCGGTGCCGGCATCGAGGTCATCAGCTTGAGCAGGTGGATGGCGCGGGCGGTGTCCTCGGACATCGGCTGCCCGTCGTATTGGCCGGCCTGTTCGATCCAGCCGTTGAGCACGGTCAGCCAGCGCTCGTTGGCCTTGGCCGCCACGCGCTCGGAGTCGGCGTTGATGTAGGTGGACGACAGCCACTGCGCCG
Organism: Xanthomonas chitinilytica; assembly: GCF_026107455.2. GTDB lineage: Bacteria > Pseudomonadota > Gammaproteobacteria > Xanthomonadales > Xanthomonadaceae > Stenotrophomonas > Stenotrophomonas chitinilytica. The sequence continues at coordinate 112,648 of NZ_JAPCHY010000005.1, forward strand.
AGCTGATCTCCGGGTACATCGCGCGGTACTCGTCGTTGACGCGGGCGATGAACTGGTCGGCGGATTCGGTCGCGGCCGCGGCCGCGGAGGGGCTGGCGGCGTCGGCCGCACTTTCCTTCTTGCACGCGGAAAGCGACAGGACGCCGGCGCCGACGGCGAGGGCCAGCAACAGGTGGCGATGGTTCACGGTGGTTCCCCGGATGGATGTGTGAAAGTCCGGCGAAGGCTAGAGGGCCGCCGCAGTGGCCGCAAGTGCGTCAGGTCGCGGGCAAGGAGATGTGCCGGGAAATCATGGCCCGGCGTTCGCCACGCGCCCGGATGTTGCCGCGTCGTGCGCGGAACCGGTTATTCGAGCAGGCCGCGAACAGCCCGCCACTGCCGCGCGTCCTCGGCGTCGCGCTCGAGTCGCGCCAGGCGGAAGCCAGGGCGCCGCATGGATTGGCGCGTCGCCACGCGCCCGGATGTTGCCGCGTCGTGCGCGGAACCGGTTATTCGAGCAGGCCGCGGACAGCCAGCCACTGCCGCGCGTCCTCGGCATCGTGCTCGAACCGCGCCAGGCGGAAGCCAGGGCGCCGCATGGATTGGCGCGTCGCCACGCGCCCGGATGTTGCCGCGTCGTGCGCGGAACCGGTTATTCGAGCAGGCCGCGAACAGCCAGCCACTGCCGGGCGTCCTCGGCATCGTGCTCGAACCACGCCCGCGTGGACCCCAGCCGGTACGTATACCCCCACGCATCCATGTCGGCCATCAACCGCGCGCTGCCGACGCCGGGCAACTGCGCGGCCAGCACGATCTGCAGGTAGCAGGTGGCATCTTCTTCCTCGACCGAATCGGTGGCATCGGTATGCACCGCGGCACGGCGCTCGGGCGGCAGCACGATCAGGTGGCAGGCTTCGTGCAACATCGAGTGCACCGGCGTGTCGCCGCGCACGTAGACGTCGCTGCCGATCACCCCGGCCTCGGGTTCGCCCCAGTAGCTGCCGGGAATCTTCTGCCCGTCGTCGACCCGGTTCAGGCGCAGGCCATGGCGGGCGAGCAGGGCGCTGGCGTCGGTCCAGCCGATGTCGCCCACGCACAGCACGTCGGGGGGGGAGTCCGCGGCGGCGGGATGCTCGGGCATGAGGGGAAGCTGGGTGGGGGGAATGGCTGGTGGCACCGGTTGCGCGGGCCGCCTTGCGGCGGGTCCCGCATCTGCCGGCCGGCGGATCAGGCCTGCGGGCCGTCCGGCAGTGCCACCGAGATGTCGAGCACGTCGTGCTCGCCGTCCTTGACCAGGTCCACCTTCACCGCATCGGCGTCGATGTTGACGTATTTCTTGATCACTTCCAGCAGCTCGCGCTGCAGCAGCGGCAGGTAGTCGGGGCCGCCACGGTGGCTGCGTTCCTGCGCGATGATGATCTGCAGTCGATTCTTCGCGGTTTCGGCGGTGGTCTTCTTGGCCTTGAGGAAATCGAAAAGTCCCATGCTCACCCTCCGAACAGCTTGCTGAAGAAGCCTTTCTTCTCCACGGATGTGAAGCGCAACGGGCGGTCCTCGCCGAGGATGCGGCAGACGGTGTCCTCGTAGGCCTGTCCGGCCGGCGATTCGGTGTCCAGGATCACCGGCTCGCCCTTGTTGGAGGCGTTGAGCACGTCGCCGGATTCGGGAATCACGCCCAGCGCCTTCAGTCCCAGCACTTCCTCGACGTCGCCGATGCTGAGCATCTCGCCGGTTTCCACCCGTGCCGGGCTGTAGCGGGTCAGCAGCAGGAACGCCGGCACGTTGCCGCCGTTCTCGGCCTTGTGGGTCTTGGAGTCGAGCAGGCCGATGATGCGGTCGGAGTCGCGCACCGACGACACTTCCGGGTTGACCACGACCACGGCGCGATCGGCGAAGTACATCGCCAGGAACGCGCCCTTCTCGATGCCGGCCGGGGAGTCGCAGATGATGAAGTCGAAGCCTTCGGCGGCCAGCTCCTTGAGCACCTTCTCCACGCCTTCCTTGTTCAGCGCGTCCTTGTCGCGGGTCTGCGAGGCGGCCAGCACGAACAGGTTGTCGAAGCGCTTGTCCTTGATCAGCGCCTGCTTCAGCGTGGCTTCGCCGTGGACGACGTTGACGAAGTCGTACACCACGCGGCGCTCGCAACCCATGATCAGGTCGAGGTTGCGCAGGCCCACGTCGAAGTCGATGACCGCGACCTTCTTGCCGTGGCGCGCCAGCCCGCAAGCCAGGCTTGCGCTGGAGGTGGTCTTGCCCACGCCGCCCTTGCCGGAGGTGACTACGATGATTTCAGCCAAAGGATTTCTCCTGGAATGTTCGGTTGGGGCTGCGTCAATCCAGCGCAGCGATCTTGATCTGGTCCTGTTCCAGCCAGACCTGCACGGCCTTGCCGCGCAGCTGTTCGGGAACATCGTCCAGTACCTTGTAATGGCCGGCAATGGCAACCAGCTCGGCATGGAAATCACGACAGAAGATCCGCGCGCCGGTGTTGCCCTGGGCACCCGCCAGCGCCCGGCCCCGCAGCGTACCGTAGATATGGATGCTGCCGTCGGCGATGACCTCGGCGCCGGCGCCGACGGTGGACAGTACGGTCAGGTCGCAGTTCTCGGCATACAGCTGCTGGCCCGAGCGCACGGTGCCGTGCTGCATGCGGCCGGGCTGCGGCGCCGCGGCGGCCGGTTGCGCCGGCGCCGGGGCCGGGGCCGGTTCCGCGCGTGGCGGGGGCGGGGGCGGCGCCTGGGCCTCGACACGCTCGTACTGGGCGCGGAACTTGGCCAGCAGCGGCAGCCCGAGCTGCTGCGACAGCAGGTCGGTCTCGGTGGTGCCGTAGGCCAGCGCCACCGGCAGCACGCCGGCGCTGCGCAGGCCGTCGAGCAGCGCCTGCGCGGTGGCCGCGTCGGGCACCTGGCTCAGGCCGCCGAAATCGAGGATCACCGCCGCGCGCCCGAACAGCTTCGGCGCCCGGGCCACGCGCTCGCGCATTTCGCGGCTCAGGCGCTCGACGTCGAGGGTGCGGATGCGGAGATTGGCGATGCCCACCTGGCCGATCTTCAGTTCGCCGGCCTGTTCGAAATCCATGTTCGCCGCCACCTCAGGTCCCCGTCGGCCGTTGCGCGCGCGCGATGCGGCGCGGATGGCCCACCCAGGGCAGGTCGGGCAGCTTGTCGCCGTAGGTCTCGTGCACCCAGGCATAGCTGCACAGGTCCTTGAGCAGCATGCTGGCGCGCACGTCGACGTCGGCCATGGTGTTCTGCCCGACTTCGCGGAAGCCGAAACTGCCGTGGAACAGCAGCGCGGCGTCGGCGCCGTGGTCCAGGAACACCTCGCAGGCCATCTGCGGATAGCGCAGCTCGGCATAGCTCTGCGCATCGGCGTAGAAGGCGCGGCCGACACCGCCGCCGCGGCGGCGGCTGGCCACCACGATGCGGTCGATGTAGAAGAAGCTCGGGTAGCGCTGCTGGAACCAGGCGAAGTTGCTGCTGTCGTGGTCGCCATCGCTGCCGAAGCCGACCAGGAAGCCGGCCAGGTTGCCGTCGCGCTCGGCGACGCGGAAGTACTCGGCGTTTTCGTAGAAATGGCGCAGCCTTGCTGCATCCAACGGCAGGATCGCCAGGCCGGCATTGTTGTTGAGGGCCAGGACGGAATCGAGCTCGTGCTCGCGCACGTCGCGGATGACGATCGACATTGTGACTCCGTGGGGTAACGCGGTCGGCCCCGAGGGGCTGTGCGGCGGATTATCGCATGGGCGGCCGGGAGCGGCGAGCAGCCGGGCATGACTTCCGTGAGGGGGCGGCAGCGGCGGTTCATCCTAAGATGAGCGCATGTTGGGATACCTCAGCCATACCCGCGTCCTGCGGCTTGCCGGCCTGTTCACCTGGGCCATCGTCTGCGTGCCGCTGGTCTACACCCAGTACGTGCCGCTGGAGGAGGGCGGGCTGTACAACCGGGCCGAAGCCTGGTGGTTGTTCGTGGCCTACCTGGGGTTCGGCGGTTGCTATTTCTGGCTGACCCGGGGCCTGAGCGCCGGCGGGCATTCGAACTGGTACGACCGGCTGATGTTGCTGGTGCTGACCGTCTCGGCGCTGGCGGTCAGCTATTTCAGCCGGTCCGGGCTGGGCAGCATCCTGATGATGGTGGCCGCCGGGGTGATCCCGTGGCTGCTGACGGTGCGGGTGGGGGTGGTCTGGCTGCTGTTGAGCCAGCTGGCGGTGCTGCCGGTCTATTACCTGATCCTGGGGTTCCCGCTGTTCGAGGCGCTGATGCAGTCGTTGCTGTACGGCGGCTTCTCGCTGTTCATCTTCGTGACCAGCCTGGTGGCGCGGCAGCAGACCCAGGCGCGCGAGGAGCAGCGCCGGCTCAATGCCGAACTGCGCGCCACCCGGCTGTTGCTGGCCGAAAGCGCCCGCATCAACGAGCGCACCCGCATCTCGCGCGAGCTGCATGACCTGCTGGGGCACCACCTGACCGCGCTGAGCCTGAACCTGGAAGTGGCCGGGCACATCACCGAAGGGCAGGCGCAGGAGCACGTGCGCCAAGCGCACACCCTGGCCAAGCTGCTGCTGACCGACGTGCGCGAGGCGGTCAGCCAACTGCGCGAGAGCGGCGCGATCGACCTGGCGGCGGCCCTGCGGCCGCTCACCGAGCAGGTGCCGTCGCTGGAGATCCACCTGGACATCGACGAGCCGCTGAGCGTGGAAGACCCCGAGCGGGCGCATGTGTTGCTGCGCTGCACCCAGGAGATCATCACCAATGCCGTGCGCCATGCCGGTGCCCGCAACCTGTGGATCCAGGTGCGGCGCGAGCAGGGGCAGGTGGTGATTTCCGCGCACGACGATGGCGTCGGCGCCGATATCGAAGGCATCATCCCCGGCAACGGCCTGCGCGGCATGCGCGAGCGGCTCAGCCAGTATGGTGGGCAGCTGGATATCGAAAGTCGCCAGGGCCAGGGTTTTCGCCTGACGCTTTCGGTGCCCGGTGCAACCAGCCCGATGCTGGCCCCCGTTCCACAAGGAGTGCGTTGATGATTCGCGTCTGCCTGGTCGATGACCAAACCCTGGTGCGGCAGGGGATCCGCTCGCTGCTGGCGCTGGACGACGGGATCGAAGTGGTGGCCGAGGCCGCCGACGGCCGCCAGGCGGTGGAGCTGATCCCGAAGATCGCGCCGGACGTGGTGCTGATGGACATGCGCATGCCGGTGATGTCTGGGCTGGAGGCGCTGCAGACCCTGTCGCAGCAGGGGCAGCTGCCGCCGGCGATCATCCTGACCACCTTCGACGACGACCAGCTGGTGCTGGCCGGGCTCAAGGCCGGGGCCAAGGGCTACCTGCTCAAGGACGTGACCCTGGAGCAGCTGGTCGGCGCGATCCGCACCGTGGCCGATGGCGGCTCGCTGGTGCAGCCGGCGGTGACCCAGCGCCTGCTGTCGGGGCTGGAGCACATGCGCAACGAGTTCGTCAGCCTCGACCGCCCGGATCCGCTGACCGACCGCGAGACCGAAATCCTGCGGCTGATGGCCAGCGGCTTCTCCAACAAGGAGATCGCCAATTCGCTGGGCGTGGCCGAGGGCACGATCAAGAACCACGTGTCCAACATCCTCAGCAAGCTGGGCGTGCGCGACCGCACCCGGGCGGTACTGAAGGCTTTCGAGCTGCAACTGGTCTGAGATCGCGCCCTGGAACGCTTGCTGGCGCGGTGCTGTCGGTTCGGCATCGGGACGCGTGGTGGCGCGCTTGAGGACCCTGCAGTCCTGTTTGGCCGGGGCGCGGTCTGGACGACGGGGCCGGCTCGACGCAATGCGCGAGGCGTTTACCGCCATGCAAGGCCATGTCTCGCGGGCAATGGCCGCTCACCCTGTCCAAGCCCGGAGCACGTGGTCGCCTCCGGGGTGCGCTCGGGGCTTCCGGGTTGCAACTGGCCCAAGATCGGGCTGCTCGTGGAGAAACGCTGCTTGCCGGCTCCTGCCCCAGGGGCGCGGTCGAGGCCGGAATGATGCGATGGAGCCGCTGGAGAACCGCATTCAGGTCGATCACCGGATGCCCCGGGCGACTCGCCGATGCGTGCCGCGCGATTGTGGGCCGGTGGCGCGCACGCAGCGACGGCGCATGCTCTCGCACGTCCGGCACGCACAAGCATGCCGGGTCGCATTCCACGGTCTTCGCCTTGCCCCGGCGCGGGTGGGGGCCAAAGGGCCAGCCTTGTGCCGGTTCAAGCTTCCATGGTGCGCCGCCGATACCCGCATCCCGTGCGATGCGTTACCCTGCGCGCCCGTTGCGGGAAAAATTTCCGCACCCGGCATGGAAACCGGTGCCCAATCTGATGAATATCGGCCGCGAACCCTGATAGGATGGGGGCTTCGCTTCAATCAACCCGGCCGTGGGATCGGCCCCGGAGACTCCTGAATGACCCGTATTATCGAGTTCCTGATCGCCTTGGGGATCGTGGCTGGCCTGTTCGTCATCATTGGCGTGTGCCTGCCGGGCGAGCGGCATATTTCCGAAAGCATCGAGACCAACCGCAAGATGACGATCGTGTACGACACGGTCAGCAGCCTGCGCCGCTTCAAGGACTGGAACCCGCTGACCCTGCGCGATCCCGCCGTTGAACTGAAGCTTTCCGGCCCCGAGGCCGGCGTTGGCGCCCGCCTGGACTACAGCTCCAAGGACAGCACCCTGGGCCAGGGCAGCTGGGAGATCACCGAGAGCGAGAAGAACCAGCGCGTCGCCATCGCCATCCAGGACCCGACCAAGGGCTACGACAAGGTCACGACGTTCACGCTGGTGCCCACCGGCAGGAACAACCAGAACGTCAAGATCACCCAGGACTACAGCGTCAAGTACGGCTTCGACCTGTTCGGCCGCTACGCCGGGCTGTACGTCAGCCGTCATGTCGGCGACGACCTGAAGCTGGGCCTGTCGCGCATGGCCAACATGCTGGCCACCGTGCCGAACGTGGACTATCGCGCCGCCGAAGCGCCGCTGACCGACCTGAAGATCGTCGACCTGCCCGCCGAGGACCTGCTGGTGATCAACGCCGGCAACATCGACCGCAACAACGACACCATCCGCAAGTCCATCCAGGACAACCAGGAGTGGATCAAGCGTGCGATGGAGGCCAACGGCCTGGAAGCCGCCGGTCCGGTGCGCATCGTCACCACCGATTTCGGTGCGGAGAAGTACGCCTTCGACGTGGCCCAGCCGGTCCGCAAGAAGAGCGCCGCTACTGCCGACAAGGCGGCCGCCGACAAGGAAGACGGCGACGATGCCACTCCGGTCGCTTCCAGCGGCAAGCTGGACGTGAAGATCCCGAGCGGCAATCCGGTCACCTACGTCCACACCGACGCACGTCGTTCCGCCTTCGCTTCCTACACCGGCCACATGGCGGGTCTGGACGTGGCGCGCAACGCGCTGCGCGCCTGGGCGGTGACCACCGGCAACGAAGTGATCGACCGCCCGTACGAGGCCTGGAAGGGGGGCGTCGACAAGGCGTTCACCACCGAGGGCAGCTACGACGTGTACTGGTCGGTCAAGTAACCGCCCAGCTGCACGCGATGGAATGATCGACAGAAAACGCGCCGCCTACTGCGGCGCGTTTTTTTTGGGCGCTGGCCGGAAAACACCAGCCTACCGCGGAAGGATGATGATGTTCAGTCTCGAACGACGCTCCCGCAAACCCTCGCTGCTGGCCTGCTGTGGCGGGTTGCTGGCGGCCGCCGCGATCGCATTGTCGGCCTATGCCTCGCATGGCATCGCCGATCCGCAGGCGCAGTCGCACGTCAATACGGCGGCGTTGTATGCCTTCGGCCACGGCGTGACCCTGGCCGCACTGGGCGCGCGCGCCGACCGCTCGCTTGCGCGGCTGGCGCTGTACATGCTGCTGCTGGGCACGTTGCTGTTCTCCGGCAGCCTGGTCGGCGGTGCGCTGTGGCAATGGTCCACGCGTCTGGCGCCGGTCGGCGGCATGACCTTGATGGCCGGCTGGGTGGTGTTCGCGCTGAATGCCCTGAGGCGCTGAGCGTGCCACGGCATGCCCGCGGCTTCGACGTGGAAGCCGCCTGGGACCATCTCTCTCGCCGCGATCGCAAGCTCGGCGCCTGGATGAAGCGGCTCGGACCGCTGCCGGCCGAGCCGCGCTGGCGCAAGTCCTTCGATCCGGTCGATGCGCTGGCCCGGGCGATCCTGTTCCAGCAACTCTCGGGCAAGGCCGCTTCGACCATCGTCGGGCGGGTCGAAGCGGCGATCGGCAGTACCCGCCTGCACCATGACACCCTTGGCCGGATCGACGACGCCACGCTGCGGGCCTGCGGCGTGTCCGGCAACAAGGCCCTGGCGTTGCGCGATCTGGCCGCGCGCGAGGCCCGTGGCGAAATCCCGGACCTGCGCCGGATGTCGACCATGCACCAGGACGAGATCGTCGCTGCGCTGGTGCCGGTGCGCGGCATCGGCCGCTGGACGGTGGAGATGATGCTGATGTTCCGCCTCGGTCGTCCCGACGTGCTGCCGGTGGACGACCTGGGCGTGCGCAAGGGCGCGCAGAAGGTCGACCGGCTGGAGGCGATGCCCACGCCGAAGGAGCTGCTGGCGCGCGGCGAGAAGTGGGGGCCGTACCGTACCTACGCAAGCCTGTACCTGTGGCGGATCGCCGATTTCACGGCCGCGGCGAAGCTGCCGACCAACCGCTCGCAGGATTGAACCGGCCGCTTCCCGCAGGAACGACATCCTGCAGGAGCGGCGCCGGTCGCGACAGCCGGCCGGTAACGCTGGCCGGCCCGGGACCCGCCAGTGTCGCGGCCAGGACGTCCATGCTTCGGATGCGCCCCCACCATGGGAGCGGGGGCGGAAACACCGCATGCCTCCGGTCCGGAAGTTCCCCGGGCATGGTTATCGAGCGCCCGGCCCGGGCAGGACGTCGTCGCAACGAAGGCGTCCGCGGCGTCAACGGTGGCGACAATGCCCCAAACCGCATTTCCCGCAAGTAGGGACGGAAGGGGCGGCGGCCGGTGCCCCGGTGACGGCCGCCGGGCAATGCCCCGCCCTCGCCGGTGGATAGGGCGTCAGCCCTGGCGATGGCTGCGGAATACCGCCATGGTGCCGCGTACCAGGACCAGGAGCAGGATGACCGGGACCAGCAGGGCATAATCCGGCAGCGGCGGAAAGGCCTTCATCACGAGCAGCACCTGCAGCTCGGCATGGACCAGCAGCAGGCAGGCGCAGATGCGGCTGCGGCGATGGCAGCCATAGGCCAGCGCGGCATAGATGGCGGCGTTGCCCAGCCCGCCCGCCGCCAGCAGACGGTTCATGTCGTGCCACAGCAGCATCCACAGGGTCGCGCACGCCAGCGCGGTTCCGATCAGGGCGCCAGCGCCGCACATCAGGGCGATCGCCAGGTCGGGCGTGCGCGATGGTCCTGCGGTGACTGCGGGGACGCTGCTTGCCTGGTAGGGGTTGTCGTCCATCGGCATGTTCCGGCGATCAGGCGGAAAGGCGGGCTCCCGCCCAGCGCCAGTGCCATGGCTCGTAGACGATGCCGTGCGGGTTGTCGCGCGGGTAGCTCATGGCGAAGCCGAAGTCGCCGGCGTGGCGGCGCAGCCAGGCGAAGGCGGGCGTGCGTTCGAAGGATTCCTCGGCGGGAGGCTCGCCCGGGGTACCGATGTCCAGTGCGTCGCCGCCGTGGTGCTCGCTGTAGCCGGGAGCGGCGTTGACGCTGAGGATCTGCTCCACGCTCTGCCCGCGTGCCAGCTTGCGCTCGAAGATGCCCAACTGGTAATCGTGGCTGCGATAGCCGGAAATCGCATCCAGCGCGATGCCCTCGAGCGCGGCGGACTGCTGCATCCGCTGCCAGCCGCGGGCAGCACCGCGCGACAGCCACAACGGCCGCCGGTAACGGTCGAAGCCGGCCAGCTGCAGCACGGCCGGTTCGGCCACCAGCGACAGGCCGGTGCGCTCGCCGTAGCCGTCGTCCAGGCCGAGCCGCTGCAGGTGTTCGTGCAGGCGTTGCAGCGGCAGCACGGCCGGCGCCGGCGCGGCGCGGCGCCGGCCGTGGACGGCGTCCTCCAGCGTCGCCAGCGCCTCGTCGATGCCCGGTTCGCGCGGAAGCCGCGTGACCAGCGGCAACAGGCCCTCGGGCAGCAGTGCGGCCAGGTAGCGACCGTCCCGCTTGCGGCGTAGTACATGCCGTGCGCGGGCCAGGGTGCGGGCGTCGGCATTGCTGCGCGCGCGCAGCAGTCCGCCGGGCCACAGTTCTATTTCCGGCGTGTTGAGCAGGCGGGTGGGGGCAGGGCGCATGTGGCCAGCTTAATCCCGGGCCGGAACCGCGGCCAGTTGCTCAAGTTCCTGCAGCAGCTGGCGTGGTTGCTCGGGGCTGAGCAGCACCAGGCTGCCGTCGCGCAGCGGCAGCACCAGTACCCGGCTGGTGTCGGTGAGCAGGCAGAAGGCCTTGCCGCCCCCGGGCATGCGGAAGTGGCCGGACTTGAAGCCGGGCATGCCGAAGCCGTTGGTCTTGAAGCTGGGCTTGAACTGGGTGTGTTCGGCCAGGTCGACCACCCGCGCCTGGTCCAGCTTCAGTGCACCGATGCCGATGCGCTTGCGGTAGAAGCTGGAGACCACTTCGAGCTGGCGATCGCGGAGGGCGATGCGGCGGCGGGCGAAGGCCCAGCTCAGCACGGCGCCCAGCAGGGCCATGAAGGGCAGGGTGATCCACAGGTCCAGGTGGGTGTGCCGGGCACGATCCAGAGAGGTGTAGAGGGTCAGGCCGGCGGCGGCGAGCAGCGGCAGCCATACCCACAGCAGCAGCCATGGGGAGGCGGCGGCGACGGGATAGTCCTTCGATGGGGGCGATACATGGGACATCGATTCGGTTTCCATGGAGAGGTAGGTGCGGTTTGCGCCGACGGCCATCGAACGTGTGCCGCTCAGCGGTGCGGCGTCATCGTGGAGAATCCCGGCGGAGTGATGGCGCGGCGATCATGGCCCGCCCACGGCCAGCAGGGGCGCCAGCACGTGCAGGACGATATCGGCGCTGAAGTGCGCGAGCATCGCCATTTCCAACCCCCGGCGCCAGTACAGCCAGCCGCAGGCGATGCCGACCACGGCGTTCAGGCCGAGCGTGCGCAGCACGACGATGCCGTCCAGCCCCCAGATGTGCTGCGCCGCCGGCAGGTGGCCGGCGCCGAACAGGATCGCCGCCAGCCCGATCGCCGACCAGTACGCGCCGGCACCGGGAGTACGCCGGCGCAGGCGCGCGACGATCCATACCATCAGGGTCATGAGGAACAGCCGCATCTGTAGTTCTTCGGCGATGCCGCCATAGAACGAGGCCAGCAGCCCGTTGAGCGCGGACGTGCCGGCGCCGGCCGCTTGCGGCGGGTGCAGCATCGCCGGCAGCAGCGGGTCGATCGCCTGCATGCCCAGCAGCACGACCAGGGCCGATGCGGTGCCCAGCGCGATGGCGGACAGCGGGCGTGGGCGGGCCGCCGCATCCGGTGGCGTCGATCCGCACCATCGTTGCAGCAGCGGCGCGCCCAGCCCCACGCGATGGCCCATGCGCAGGCCCAGCAGCGACAGCGCACCGAGCAGCACGAACGCCTGCAATGCCTGCGCCGTCGCCAGCAGCGGCAATGGCACCGGAATGCGCGCCAGCTTCTCCGGCATGACCTGCAGCAGATAGGGAAACAGCGCCGCCGTGGCCAGTGCCGCGGCCAGCCCCAGCACGCCGGCCGCCTTCAGGTCGCCGCTCCAGCGGGGCGCGGCCGGGCTCATGCGCTTTTCTTGAAGATCAGGGTGGGCGAGGACAGGGTGGGCGTGGCGTGGACCACGTTGACCAGTTCCCAGCCAAGCCGCCCGTGCTTGTCCAGTTCCTCCTGCAGGGTTTCGGCCTTGAAACTGCCCCATATGCCGGTCTTGGCCTCGATGACGAGGTACTTCCATTGCTTGTTCACGGTTTTTCCTCCGGTGTCGTTGGTGGCTTGGGCAGCCGCCCGGCCTTGCGCAGGGCGTCGCGCAGGACGTACTCGATCTGCGCGTTGAGGCTGCGCAATTCGTCGTCGGCCCAGCGTTGCGCCGCCGCCAGCACGTCGGCGTTGATGCGCAGCGGGTAGGCCTTCTTCTCGCTCATTTGCGCTGCATCCTGTCCGGGCCGCGGCGCAGGTGCAGCACCAGGGAGATGCCCAGCGCATTGACTGCCACCACCAGCGCGATGACCACGGCGTAGACGGCGCTGCGGTTGCCGCCGGCCAGGTACAGGCCGAGGGCGCCGACGAACATGCCCAGGGCGATCAGCGCCCAGCGCAGGCCGGTGCCGCGCGCGTGGTCGCTGCCGTCGCGGCCGGCCCAGGCGGCGATGGCCAGCGCGGGCAGGCCGGTGGCGGCGATGACCAGGGGGGCGATCATGTCCATGGCGGCCTCAGTACAGCGAGCCGGCATTGACGATGGGCTGGGTGCCGCGATCGGAGCACAGCACGGTGAGCAGGTTGCTGACCATGTGCGCCTTGCGTTCCTCGTCCAGCTCGACCACGCCGTTCTTCTGCAGTTCGGCCAGGGCCATCTCGACCATGCCCACGGCGCCGGCGACGATGCGGGTGCGCGCGGCGATCACCGCGTTGGCCTGCTGCCGCTGCAGCATCGCCTGTGCGATTTCGGCGGCATAGGCCAGGTGGCTGATGCGCGCGTCGATCACCTGCACGCCGGCGTCGGCCAGGCGCTCGGCGAGTTCGTCCTTGAGGTGCTGGGAGATCTCCGCGGCATGGCTGCGCAGCGCCAGCTGGCCGTCCTCGTGCTGGTCGTAGGGGTAGCTGGTGGCCATCGCGCGCAGCGCCGATTCGGACTGGATGTGCACGAAGCTCTCGTAGTCGTCGACGTTGTAGACCGCCTCGGAGGCGTCCACCACCTGCCAGACGATCACCGCGGCGATCTCGATCGGGCTGCCGTCCAGCTCGTTGACCTTGAGCTTGCCGCTCTCGAAGTTGCGCACGCGCTGGCTGACCTTCTTCTTGGCGTAGAAGGGGTTGTTCCAGCGCAGGCCGTTGTCCTTGACCGTGCCCACGTACTTGCCGAACAGGCTCAGCACCGCGGCCTGGTTGGGTTGCACCGTGTACAGGCCGGCCAGGCTGAGCATGGCCAGGAGGGCGATCGCCACCGCGCCGATGGCGAGCAGCGGCGCCGGCGAGGAGGCCTTCGCGCTGCCGGCCAGCACCCAGCCGCAGATCAGTACCACTGCCACGACAGCGCCGATGAAGGGCAGGCCGGAGATGGAACGGATGGGTTTTTCTTTCATGGCACGGCTTCCTTGTGGTTGTGGATTAAAGATATCAAATTGATATCAGATGGCAATAGGGTGGCCGGTATGGGCCGGCAGGTGCCTGCGGCTAGAATGCGTGCCCTCCCTTCCAGCCCTACGGATCTGCCCCATGACCACTCTCGGCACGCCGCTGTCGCCTTCCGCCACCCGCGTGCTGCTGCTGGGCTCGGGCGAGCTGGGCAAGGAAGTCGCCATCGAACTGCAGCGCTTCGGGGTGGAAGTGATCGCCGCCGACCGCTATGCCGACGCGCCGGCGATGCAGGTGGCGCATCGCTCGCACGTGCTGGACATGCTCGACCCGATGGCGTTGCGCGAACTGATCGCGCGCGAACGGCCGCACCTGGTGGTGCCGGAGATCGAGGCGATCCACACCGAGACCCTGGTGCAGCTGGAGCAGGAGCTGGGCCAGCGGGTGGTGCCGACCGCGCGCGCGGCGCGATTGACCATGGACCGCGAGGGCATCCGCCGGCTGGCCGCCGAGACCCTGGGGTTGCCGACCTCGCCGTACCGGTTCGTCGATACCGAGGCCGAGTACCGCGAGGCGGTGGCGCAGATCGGGCTGCCGTGCGTGGTCAAGCCGGTGATGTCGTCCTCCGGCAAGGGCCAGAGCACGCTGCGCGGCGAGGCCGACATCGCCCCCGCCTGGGAATACGCGCAGACCGGCGGCCGCGCCGGCGCCGGCCGCTGCATCGTCGAGGGCTTCATCGATTTCGACTACGAGATCACCCTGCTGACCCTGCGCCATGCCGGCGGCACCTCGTTCTGCGAGCCGGTGGGGCACCTGCAGAAGGACGGCGACTACCGCGAGAGCTGGCAGCCGCAGCCGATGTCGGCGCGGGCGCTGGAGCGCGCGCAGGCGGTGGCGCGCGCGATCACCGACGACCTGGGCGGCTGGGGCATGTTCGGGGTGGAGCTGTTCGTCAAGGGCGACGAGGTGTGGTTCAGCGAGGTCTCGCCGCGCCCGCACGATACCGGGCTGGTCACGCTGGCCTCGCAGGAACTGAGCCAGTTCGCGCTGCATGCCCGCGCCATCCTCGGCCTGCCGGTGCCGCTGATCCGCCAGAACGGTCCATCGGCCTCGTGCGCGCTGCTCGCGCACGGCGAGGGCGTGCCGTTCTTCAGCAACGTCGACGCCGCGCTGGAACATCCGGATACCGCGTTGCGCCTGTTCGGCAAGCCCGGCGTGCACGGGCAGCGCCGGGTCGGCGTGACCCTGGCGCGCGCGACGGACATCGACGAGGCCCGCCGCATCGCGCGCGAGGCGGCCGCGGCGATCGGGATCGAACTGCGGAACTGATTGCGACACTCGCGCCCCATCGGACGCCGGTGCGGACGGCATGGGGCCGCGATTGCTCCTGGTGTGTCTGTCGTTGGAGCAGCGATTGCGGCAAGGGGGCTTTGGGCTGATGGTGTGGAAACTATTGCAAAGCCTGCAATGTATCGGGGCGGCTTCTTTCAGTCTCCCGCACTTCCCAACGACATCGACCCGGTTTTCATCTTTGCAGAAAGGCGATTGAACCTGACCGGGATCTGCAAGGCTTTCCGGATGGCGTCTCCTTCCCCCGCATATGCCTCCATGTCGCTCGCAGATGCGTGGACGTCGAGCACGATCTCGCCTGTCCGTTCGTCCAGCCAGATGCCCTGGAGGCCGGGTATCGCACTGAAGAGCAATTCGTTGTTCTCCTGGATGATCGCGAAGAGCTCGCTTCGGGAGTACGGGGCGTCCTCTTCGTAAACGATCGGTACCGCTCCGGCGGAGGTGGGTATGAAGGGCGGGAGCCCGTCCGGCAGCTTTCCTTTTACCCGGATCGTGAAGTCCTGATCCGGTTCGGCCGACCAGTAGGCGCCGGCAATCCTGTCGTCCAGCCGCTGCAGAATGGGCTCCAGGGCGGTATTCGCCTCGTCCTCGGCTATCAGCCGTCTCCTGGCTTCCTTGGGTGAAACTCCGGATTCAGCCATATAGGCGGAAATCGCCAGTTCCTCAGGTTCGTAGGCCGGATGCTGGGTCTGAGCGCGTGCATGGAGTGGGATCGACGCGAATGCGGCTAGCAGGACGGCAATCTTTCGCATGTCCAACTCCTTTTGGCGCCTGGGTCCGCCGGAACGATACCAGCCCTGTACGAAGCAGGTTGTCCGCTGCTCGGCATCGCTGGGGCGATGGGCCGCACCCGGCGCCGTCGGCCACGAGCCGCGACCGGTGCGGCAACCGTCCTGGGCCGATGGGAGAGGTGGCCGCCAGCGGGCGTGGTGCCCGGGTTCAGAGCGGTGCGGCGAAGCGCGCGCCGGCCAGGCGGATGCTCCACACCAGTTCGACCATGGCCAGGTTGTTGAGCAGCGGTTCGCCGGCCAGGATCAGCCAGTAGCCGCTGTCGTCGACCCAGAACGGGACGAACGACCATTCCGGCAGCAGCATGTCCGGATCGCTGAAGAACGACACGTGGCGCGCGCCGGGCCAGCCGCGCCGGGCCTGGCGCAGGGCGTAGCTGGAGAAGTCCGCCGCCGCCGCGCTGAGGGTGTCCGCCTGTTCCTGCTCGAGTCCGGACTGGCCCAGGCAGAAGCCGCTGTCGGAAGCGAGGATGGCACGGCGCTCGCCCGACAGCGGGGCGATCACGTGCTGGGCGAAGTCGCCCAGGCGCACGTCCGGCGCCGGTACTTCGCGCTTGAGCAGCTGTACCCATTGCTTGTCGCGCAGCTGTTCCAGCATGCGTCCGGTCTGGTCGTGCCCGCGGCGCCAGTCGGCCAGCGACATCGCGCGCGGGGATGCGAGCAGGGCCTGGGTCGCGCGCTGGGCGGCGCCGGGCTCGTGGGTGGAAAAGGCATGCAACGCGCCGCGCGGGGTGGGCAGCAGCCAGGTCGATTCGGTGGTCACGGATGGATCTCCTTCAGCGCATGGCCGTGTCGGCGGTTTCGCCCTGTGCGTCGCCCAGGGCGCCGCGCCGCTCCAGCCAGGCGGCCACCTGGCCCCAGCGGTCGCCCACGGCGACTTCGTGCCGGCGCAGGTCGCGGCTGGCGATCATGAAGGCCAGCTTGTCCTGGCAGGAAATGCAGTGGTCGAGGAAGTCGCTCTCGATCTTCGGCGCCTGCATCGGGTCGCCTTCCAGCAGCGCTTCGACCACTTGCGCGGCCAGCCGTCGCGAATGGTCCGGACTGGTCCTGCGCACCCGTGCCGGGACATTGGCCGAGGGCTGGGCGAACACGCTCCAGCGCGTGGCGAGCGGGGTGATGGCGGTCAGCGCATGGCCATGGGCGTGGCGGCCGAAGGCCTCGGCCACGTAGGGATGCAACCGCGTACCGGCCAGTTGCAGGGCCGCCTGGCGCATCGCGGTTTCGCTGCCGGGAAGGGCCATGAACATGTCGGCCAGCGTGCCCTGCACCGGCTCGCTGTCGTCCAGCTGCAGGGAGGCGTGCAGGCGCGCCAGGTGGAGGGCGGCATCGTGCGGGTTGCGCGCGACCGCACAGGTGCGGGCACGGAAGCCGCGGCGGGCGGAAAGGATATCGGTGGCCGAAGGCATGGCTCAGTCCAGGAGGGTGTCCATCAGATCGATCATGAATTCGGCGTCCTCCTGCGACATCGCTTCGAAGCCGCCGGGCAGGCCCAATGCCTGGAGTACCTCATGGTCGGAGGGATCGGCCGGGTCCACGGCGAACAGTGCCGCCGACAGCGTCGCCAGGTCGCCGCTTGCTCGCGGATGCGCCAGTACCACGTGGCTGATGTCGCGCAGCCGGCTTTCCACCAGCACCTTCATCCGTTCGCGGGTGATCCGCGCCAATGAGTGATAGGCCGAGGCCAGGAAGAAACCGGCATCGGCCTGGCCGTTGAGCGTCATCCGCGCGGCGGCCTGGTAGCTGGTGCAGGGCTGCCAGCGGATGTCGTCTTCCAGCAGGTCGGCCGGTTCCAGCAGGCGCAGGCCGATCAGCTTGACGTCGCGGTTGTCGGTCAGGGCGATGCTGCAGCCCGGTTGCAGGTCTTCCACGCAGGTCGCTGCCGATCCGGCGGCGGTGGCGATGACCATCTCGTCGGACTGGCCCGAAGGACGGGCCACCGGCACGAAGCCCTGGCCGCGGATCAGGCCGGTGGCGTCGAAGGGATTGGCGTAGACCAGGTCGGCCTGGCCCTCGGCCAGCATCCGCGCCTGTTCGGCGGCGTTGGCCGGCATCAGCAGGTGCAGGCGCAGGCCCGAGCGCTGCTGCAGCAAGGTGCTGAGCATGTACCAGCCGGGGAAGTGCTCCGGCGCGAAATCCGGGGCGATCAGGATGTTCAGGGTCATGCCGGTCCCCCGTTGCCGGCCGCTTCCTGCTCCAGCCACTGCCGGTACAGCGGCAACAACTCCTCGATGCGCTTGCGCGAGGGCTTGCGCCGCACCGAGCTGTAGCCGACCACCTGGCCGTTGCGGATGTTGGGCAGGGCGGTGGCATAGACCCAGTAGTGGGCGCCGTCCTTGCGCAGGTTCTTGACGTAGCCGTGCCACTTGCGCCCGTCCAGCAGCGTGCTCCACAGGTCCTTGAAGGCCGCGCGCGGCATCTCCGGATGGCGCAGGATGTGGTGCGGTGCGCCGATCAGTTCCTCGCGCGCGTAGCCGCTGAGTTCGACGAAGGCATCGTTGGCGTGGGTGATGATCCCGTCCAGGTCGGTGCGCGAGACGATCAGGCGGCCATCGGGATAGGGCACCTCGCGCTCGCTCCAGTGGAGCAGGCGGCGGCTGCCGTCATGGAAGGCGAATTCGGCCGAGCGGTGCGGCTCGGCGGGCGGCGTCATGTCGGTCAGGGCGGGCGCGGCCATGCTCAGACGACGCGGCTCAGCGCCTGCGCGGCGCGCTTGATGTCGAGGAAGGCCAGGCCGAGCTTGACCTCGGCCTTGGTCAGCACGGTCAGCACCGCCTCTTCGCCGGCGGCGGTCATGATCACGTAGCCGTGCTCGCCCTGGACCAGCACGCGTTCCAGGCGACCGCGCCCGAGTTCGCGCGCGGTACGTTCGCCCAGCGACAGCAGGGCGGCGGACATGGCGCCGATACGGTCCTCGTCCATGCCGTGGGGCATGACCGAGTCGATCAGCAGGCCGTCGATGGAGATCAGCGCAGAGGCTTCGATGTCGGCACTGGAAGCGTTCAGTCCTTCCAGTGCCTGCCGGATCTGCTGCGCACGTTGCGAATGATGGAGGGGGATGGCGTTCATGCGTGCATTGCAGCAGGCACGAACGCAGGCGACCTTGATCCGGATCAATCGGCGATCCGGAACGTTCAGGGGCGCGCGGGAACCTCCAGGTCCACCCATACCAGGTGATGGTCGCTGCCATCGGCGATCTTCGCCTCGGCGCTGTCTTCGGCCGGCCAGAACACGCCGCTGCCGACATGGCCGAAGCCGGTCGAAGGCAGCACGTAGTCCAGCCGCAACGTGCCCGAGCGCGGGCCGAAATCGCCGGTGGCATGGGCGGGCGCACCGCGACGCACGACGCCCTTCCCGGCGTAGGCCTGGCCGACCTGTTCCGCACCGGGACTGCGCGGCGTCGGGTAGCGCAACACGCGTGGATGCTCGAGCAGTTCGATGATGGCTTCGTGGCGGCCGTCGCCGTCGACCGGGTCGTTGTTGAGATCGCCCAGGATCACGAAGCGCGCGTCGGCGGCCAGCCCGCCGCAGCGGCCCTGGTCGTCGCACAGCCACGGCGCATCGCCAGCGGACAGGTATTCGCGCCACAGCCGCAGTTCGTCGTGGTTGCGTGCGACGTTGCGCTTCTCCGGGCCGTCGAACACCGGCGGCGTCGGGTGCGAGGCCAGTACGTGCACCACGCCCGACGGGGTGCGCACCGGCACGTCCCAGTGCGACTTGGACGACAGCCGCAACTGCGACCACACCGCATCGCTCCAGAACGGTTCGCCGGTGGCCGGGTCCAGCGGGCGCAGGGCGCCCGGCATCGCGCTCCACTTCAGCAACCGGAAGCTGCGCGCCGCGGCGTCGTCGATCGGGTACCTGGACAGCACCAGCATGCCGTACTGGCCCGGGTGCAGGCCGTAGCCCCAGGCATCGTTGCCGCGCGAACGGCCTTCGCCGCCGACCTCGCCGTCGTTGTCCAGGTCCAGGCCGCTGGGCACGCCGGTGTTCACCGGGGCCAGGTAGCGGTAGCCGTAGCGCAGCGGTTCGCCGCCGCCGGGCTGGGCGACCTCGAGGTAGCGCTGCTGGAACAGGTCGGCGGCGCGGTGGGCTTGGTCGTAATCGAACTCGTTGATCAGCACCACGTCCGGGCGCACCTGCTGCAGCACCGCGGCGATCTTGCGCGCGTGTTCGCTGTCGCCTTCCAGTTCGCGGACCAGGCCACCGGCCTCTTCGGAATACAGCGAGGTGTTGTAGGTGGCGATGCGCAACGGCGTAGCCGGTTCCGGTGGCGTGGGCGGGGCGGGGGAGAGGGAGCAGGCGCCGCACAGCAGCGACAGGACGAGCAGCAGGGAGTGTCGGTTCATCCGGATATTCTGCACCGCGGCGGTTGCAGGCGCATTGCCGAAGCGGCTCAGAGGCCTTCGAGGGCGTCGTCGAAGTCGTGCCAGCGGCGGCCGTCGTAGGCCTCCAGCGGGCGGTAGCGGCGCTTGTAGTCCATCTTGCGGTGGTCGCGGATCCAGTAGCCCAGGTACAGGTGCGGCAGCGACTCGCGCCGCGCCCACTGGATCTGCTGCAGGATCGCCAGCGTGCCCAGGCCGCGCGCGTGGGCCTCGGGATCGAAGAAGGTATAGACCGCCGACAGCCCCTGTGCGGTGACGTCGGTGACCGCCACCGCCAGCAGCCGGCCGCGGCGGCCACCGCGGCCGGGTTCGCGCAGTTCCATGAAGCGGCCGTGCGACCAGCGGCCGATCAGGAACTGGTCGAACTCGTGCGGGCCGTGCTCGTCCATGCCGCCGCCGGCGTGGCGGTGGCCCAGGTAGCGGCGGTACAGCTCGAACTGTTCGTCGCTGCGCTCGGCCGCCACGATGCGGCACTCGAGGTCGGCATTGCGCGCCAGGCAGCGACGCTGGCTGCGGTCCGGGGCGAAGCGCGCCACCGGGATGCGCACCGGCACGCAGGCGTGGCAATGCTGGCAGTGCGGGCGGTAGATCAGGTCGCCGGAGCGGCGGAAACCCCAGGTCAGCGCCATCGGGTACAGCGTGCCCAGCCGCGGGTCCTGCGGATCGAGCACCAGGTCGCGCGCCTGCCGGTCCGGCCAGTAGCCGCAGGGATGCTGGCCGGTCTGGAACAGTTTCAGGTCTTCGTGGGGGTCGGCATGGATGGCCATGGCACAAGCATAGCCCCGCCATGTCTCAGCGGCGGCGACTGTCTGCCGGATGAATGCGGCCGGTTCGGCGGTCAACCGTTGCCGGGGTGGGGCGTTCTCCACAGTGCCGGCGCGACGACACGAAGCGCCGTTACCTCCACCAAGAAACGGAGCAACACATCATGAGTCAACGCACCCCGATGATCCTGCTGGCGATGCTGCTGGCCACCTCCGCCGCCGGTGTCGCCACCGCTGCCACCCCGTCCGAGTCCCGGCCCGGCGCCACGCGCATCGATGCCAATGGCGACGGTGTGATCGACCGCCAGGAAGCTGCCGCGCATCCGCGGCTGGCACAGCGCTTCGACGAACTGGACAAGAACAAGGACGGCAAGCTGTCGCGCGACGAGCTGCCGAAGCGCAAGCATGGGGCCCATCGCCATGCCGGCGGCAAGGACGGCCCGCGTCACGGGCACTTCATGTCCGCGCTGGATACCGACAAGGACGGCCGCATCAGCCGCGAGGAAGCCAAGGCCCAGCCGAAGTTCGCCGAGCGTTTCGAACAGCTGGACGTCAACAAGGACGGCTTCGTCGACCGGGCCGATTTCGAAGCGCGCGCCAGCCAGCGCCGCGACGAGTGGTTCGCCGCCGCCGATACCGACAAGGACGGCAAGCTGAGCAAGGCCGAGTTCGATGCGGCCAAGCGTCCGCCGATGGGGCTGCGTGCGCCGAAGGCGACGCCGGCCGGCAAGTAACAAGCAACAGGGCGCCGATCGACACCCGCCCCGGCCTCGTGCCGGGGCGTTTTTTTTTGGAGCTTGGCTGGGCCATCGACGAAGCCCGGTCGCGAGCTTCCCGGGCGGCAACGAGCTACCCGGGGAGCGTGCTTCAGAGGACCTGCCGCCTCACTGGCGCAGCTGGA
Organism: Xanthomonas chitinilytica; assembly: GCF_026107455.2. Classification (GTDB taxonomy): domain Bacteria; phylum Pseudomonadota; class Gammaproteobacteria; order Xanthomonadales; family Xanthomonadaceae; genus Stenotrophomonas; species Stenotrophomonas chitinilytica. The sequence goes on from NZ_JAPCHY010000005.1 coordinate 134,070, forward strand.
CCAGCAGCACTGCACCGATCACCAGGACACTGGCCGCGACCACGCCGCCGCGGCCGAACAGGCTGCGGTAGACCCAGCTCGGGCCGTGACGGCCATGGCGCGCGGCATCGCGGGCGAGCATCGGGGCCATGATCCTGGGCAGGGTGACCAGGTACTGGTAGTTGATCGCACACAGGCCCACAACGAGCGTCACCAGCCCGGCCGCCTGGCCGAGGCCGAACATCACCGTCGCCAGCGCGCTGATGCAGAACACGGCGGCGGTGAGCGTGTGCAGGCGGATGAAGTGGCGTACCCGCTGCCGTTCGTCGGGCGATTCCGCATAGCGCAGCAGGTACAGGCCGCCGACATAGGCCGAGAGCATGCCGCCGATGACGCATCCCAGCGTCAGCCCCATGTGGAAGCCGTTGGAGAAGAAGGCATGGGCGGCGGCCCCCAGCGATCCCGCCGCCGCACCGCCGCTGGCGGTGCTCGCGCCCAGCCCGCCGGCGCCGAGCTTGCCGGCACCGGCCATGCCGATGCCACTGCCGATCACCACCGCACCGGCGGTACCGGGCGCGGCGACCATCAGCAGCGAAGCGACCACCGCGGCGAACGCGGTGCCGGGCGCGCTGCCGCGGGCGAATTCGCCGAAGCGGTGCAGCATTTCCTCGCGCACGCTGGCGCGCGCCCGCGACAGGCGCTTGCGCACGGCGGCATCGCTCAACCCCAGCAAGGCGGCGACCTGCTGCGAGCTCTGGCCTTCGCGGTAGTACAGCAGCAGGGTTTCGCGGCTTTCCTCGGGCAGCGCGGAGATGATGTCCTCGGCCGCCAGCTCTTCCTGTACCCGCTGCAAGCGTTCGGACGCCGACGGCGACGGGTCGGCGGCCATGCCGATGGCGATCTCGGCGGCTTCGCCGGTCAAGGGCCGGCTGCGGTTGGCGCGCAGCCAGTCGCGCGCCAGGTTGCGGGTGATCTGGCGCAGCCAGGGCAGGAAGCTGGCGTGGTTGTTGAGCTGGTTGAGCTGCTGCCAGGCCTTGATGAAGGCTTCCTGGGCGATGTCCTCGCTGGCCTGGAGGTCGCGGGTGATCGCCAGCGCGATGGCGGTGACGGTGTTCTGGCAGGCCAGCACGATGCGGCCGTAGGAGTGCTGGCAACCGCCGGTGGCGGCCGGCAGTTCCTTCTGCAGCATCAGTTCCAGGGGCAGGGCGGTCATGGGCGCTTTCCGGAAGGGATATGGAACATGACGTACGTCGCCGCCGGATGTGACCGGGTTATTGCGTGGGGGCGTCCGCGGTGGGCTGGATCCGCACCCGCACTTCCTCTTCCTCCGGGGTGGGCGGCGTCTGCGGCTGCTGTTGCTGCGGCGCCGGTACCGGTTCGGGGGCAGGGGCGCCGCGGTGGCGCATCGTCACGAACATCGCCACCGCGCCGATCACCAGCAGCAGGCCGATGCGGATGCGCCAGGCCCAGCTGCGGCCGCTGCCCGGCGCGGGCGCGTCGCGGAACGCGAATTCGGCGGTCGGATGGTCGCGCCGGGTGGTATCGAGCAGGCGCGTGTCGCGCAGGATCTCGCGCGCGCGCGGCTGGTCGTCGGCGTGCACCACCCATACCGCCGGGTACTTCTGCGCATCGCCCTTGTCGAGGTAGCTGAACTGGCCGCTGCGCTTGCTGTGGTACGAGCGCCCGTTGCTGATGCGCACTTCGATGCCCGCATCGCGCAACAGCTTGGCCACGCCTTCGACGGTTTCCACGCGCTGGCTGCTGAATATCTGGCGCATGTTCAGTCCTTGGCCGGCACGGCCGCGGCGGCGGCGCTGTCGTTCACCACCCGGATCAGGCCTTCCTGCGCGGTGCTGGCGACCAGCACGCCGTCGCGGGTGAAGAACTGGCCACGGGCCAGGCCGCGCGAATCCTCCGCGCTGGGGCTGTCCAGCGAGTACAGCAGCCAGTCGTCGGCGCGGAACGGGCGGTGGAACCAGATCGCATGGTCGAGCGAGGCCATCTGCACGTGCGGCTGGTAGTAGCTGATGCCGTGCGGGAAGGTGGCGGTGCCCAGCAGGTGGAAGTCCGATGCGTAGGCCAGCAGCGCCTGGTGCAGCTCCGGCGCGTCGCCGACCGGTTCGTTCAGGCGCAGCCACACCTGGTGGTAGGGCGGACGCTTGGGCGGGTTGAGCTCGTCGCGCGGGTAGACGTGGCGGAACTCGAACGGGCCGCCGCGCGAGAGCCAGCGCTGCACCTTGATCGGCAGCCGCTCCAGCACCTCCGGCGGCAGCGGCCGGTTCGGCTCGATGTCCTCCGGCGCCGGCACCTCGGGCATCTTGTGCTGGTGCTGGGCGCCGCTCTCGGCCTGCTGGAACGAGGCGGCGCAGAAGAAGATCACCTTGCCGTGCTGGATCGCGGTGACCCGGCGCACCGAGAAGCTGCCGCCGTCGCGGGTGCGGTCGACGTCGTAGACGATCGGGTGGTCGATGTTGCCGGCGCGCAGGAAGTAGGCGTGCAGCGAATGCACGTGGCGGCCGTTGTCCACCGTGGCCTGCGCCGCCGACAGCGCCTGGCCCAGCACCTGCCCGCCGAACACGTACTTGGTGCCGATGTCGCGGCTCTGCCCGCGGAACAGGTTGTCCTCCAGCCGCTCCAGCGACAGCAGGTCGATCAGCTCGGAAACAACGGGTTCGGGCTTGGCGGACAAGGGTGCGGCCTTCGTTTCGACAGGCCGCGATTATAGCGGGAGGGCCTCCCCGCCCGGGCCGGTCAGGCCTTGCCCAGGCGCGCGACCAGCGCCTTCAGCGCCGCCTGCGCGTCCGCGGCGAACCAGGCCTCGACGAAGCGCTCGAGCTGGATGTGTTCCGGCAGCAGCGCCTCGTGCAGGTCGGCGCGGGCGATGGCGCGGGTCAGCAGCATCGGCTGCCGCGGCAGCTTCAGCAGCCGCTGCAGCCAGGCGACGGCGCGCGCGGCCACCTGCGGGCCGTCGGCCAGTTCGTCGACCATGCCGATCTGCAGGGCGCGCTCGGCCGGCACCATCTCGCCGCCGGCCAGCAGCTGGCCGGCGCGGTGCGGGCCGACCACCCGCCGCAGCAGGCGCTGGATGCCTTCCGGCGCCACCAGTCCCACCTGCACTTCGTTCAGGCCAATGACGAACGGCTGCGCCGGGTCGAGGCTGCGCGCCATGATCCGGTAGTCGCAGCACAGCGCCAGCACGCAGCCGCCGGCCGGGGCATGGCCGGTGAGCGCGGCCACCACCGGCACCCGGCATTCGGCCAGGGTGCGCACCGCGCCGAAGAACGCCTGCCAGCTGTCGAGCAGCTTGTGCTGGTCCTCGCCGTGCGAGAGCAGGTGCGGCACGTCCATGCCGGCGGAGAAGATGCGCTCGCTGCCCGACAGCACCAGGCCGTGCACGTCCTCGGCCATGGCCTGGTTGATCGCGTTGATCAGGGCACGGCACAGCTCGGTGTCCAGGGCGTTGACCGGGGGCCGCGCCAGCCGCAGTTCGCGGATGGGGCCGTGGTTGATCACCTCGATAAGCGTCGTCATGCTGCGGTCTCTTGCGGAGCAGGGAGTGGTGCCGGCGATGATAGCGAAACCATTCGTGTGCGTATTGTGGGCGCTGGGCGCATTGGCCGCGCCGGCGTCGGCGGCCGAGGCGGCCGAGGCATCGTGCCTCGCGCTGCACGAGGGGTGGGTCCGCCTGCCCCCCGCGCCGGCGATGGCGATGATGGCCGGTTTCGGGCGGATGCAGAACGGCTGCGCGGCGCCGGTGGCGGTGGTGGCGGCCGCCAGCCCGGCGTTCGCCGCGGTATCCCTGCACGAGACCACGCTGGACGACGGCGTCAGCCGCATGCGCGAGGTCGAGCGGCTGGCGATCGACCCGGGCCGGAGCGCGCTGCTGCAGCCGGGCGGGCTGCACCTGATGCTGATGCGCCCGCAGCAGGAACTGGTCGAGGGCGCGACCGTGCCGCTGCGGCTGGAGCTGGAGGATGGCCGCCAGGTCGATGTCCGTCTGGTGGTGCGCCGCACGCCGCCGTCCGCCGCGGATGCGCACGCCGGCCACGCGCACTGAACCGCGGTCGCCCGGCCTGGGCCGAGCCGCATCGCCATTGATCCGGATCAACGGCGTCGGCGGGCATACGACGGTATGGTTGCCGGCAACGGGCCGTTCCGGCCCATGTGAGGGAGCCTGCCGGCCGATGACTTCCGACCGTCCCCCTGCCTGGCATGCGCTCGATGCGCAGGCCGTGCTCCGTTCGCGGGCTTCCACGCCGCAGGGCCTGGAACCGGCGGAGGCCACGCGCAGGCTTTCCGTGCATGGCCGCAACGAACTGCCGCCGCCGCCGCGGCGCTCGCCGCTGCGCCGCTTTCTGGAGCAGTTCAACAATGCGCTGATCCTGTTCCTGGTGTCGGCCGCGGTGCTGGCCGGGCTGCTGGGGCACCGCGTGGATGCGGCGGTGATCGTGGCGGTGGTGCTGGTCAACGCGGTGGTCGGATTCGTGCAGGAAGGCCGCGCCGAGCAGGCGCTGGCGGCGCTGCAGGCGATGTTGGCGCCGACCGCGCGGGTGCTGCGTGGCGGCGCGCGGCGGGAGATCGCGGTCGGCGGGCTGGTGCCCGGCGACGTGGTGCTGCTGGAGGCCGGCGACCGGGTGCCGGCCGACCTGCGGCTGCTGCAGGCGCGCGGCCTGCTGATCGACGAAGCCATCCTCACCGGCGAATCGGTGGTGGCGGAAAAGGCCGAAGCCGCGGTCGCCGCGGAGGCCGCGCTGGGCGACCGCCGCTCGATGGCCTATTCCGGCACGCTGGTCGCCGCCGGCCAGGCCAGCGGCATGGTGGTGGCCACCGGCAGCGCCACCGAGATCGGCAGGATCAATACCCTGCTCGGTTCGGTCCAGACGCTGGCCACGCCGCTGCTGCGGCAGATCAACCGGTTCGGCCGCCGCTTCACCGCGATGGCGATCGCGGCGGCGGCGCTGCTGTTCGCGTTCGCCATCGCGGTGCGCGGCTACGCCTGGCTGGACGCGCTGATGGTGGTGGTGGCGCTGGCGGTGAGCGTGGTGCCCGAGGGCCTGCCGGCGGTCATCACCATCACCCTGGCCATCGGCGTGCGGCGGATGGCGGCGCGCCATGCCATCGTGCGCCGGCTGCCGGCGGTGGAGACGCTGGGCGCCACCTCGGTGATCTGCTCGGACAAGACCGGCACGCTGACCCGCAACGAGATGACCGCGCGGCACGTGGTCACCGCGGCCGGCACGGTGGCGGCCGAAGGCGCCGGCTACGAGCCGGTCGGCGCGCTGGTCGCCACGCCGTCCGGCGAACTGGATGCCGCCGCCCGCCAGCTGCTCCTGTGCGGCCTGCTGTGCAACGACGCGCAGCTCAAGCATGTCGATGGCCAGTGGCGGGTGGACGGCGATCCGATGGAAGGCGCGCTGGTGGCGCTGGCGGTGAAGGCGGGCATGGAACTGGCCGCGGCGCAGGCCACCCGCCCGCGCACCGATGCGATCCCGTTCGACGCGCAGTACCGCTACATGGCCACGCTGCACCATGGCGCCGGCACGGAGGCGGAACTGTTCGTCAAGGGCGCGCCGGAGCAGCTGCTGGCGCTCAGCGGCGGGCAATGGGGCGCGGATGGCGCGCTGGAGCCGCTGGATGCCGGGTTCTGGGAACGCGCCATCGCCGATGCCGCCTCCAACGGCGAGCGCGTGCTGGGTTTCGCCATGCGGCGGCTGCCGCAGGCGACGCGGCGGCTGGGGTTCGAGCAGGTCGACGCACTGGTGTTCCTGGGCATCGTCGGCTTCATCGATCCGCCGCGCGAGGAGGCGAAGACCGCGGTGGCCGACTGCCACGACGCCGGCATCGCGGTGAAGATGATCACCGGCGACCATGCCGCCACCGCGGCGGCGATCGCGCGCCAGCTGGGCCTGTCGCGGCAGCCGGTGGTGGTGGTCGGGCATGCGCTGGACGATGTCGCCGACGCCGACCTGCCGCCGCTGGCAGCCGGCGCCGACGTGTTCGCCCGCGCCAGCCCCGAGCACAAGCTGCGGGTGGTGCGCGCGCTGCAGTCGCGCGGCGCGGTGGTGGCGATGACCGGCGACGGGGTCAACGACGCGCCGTCGCTGAAGCAGGCCGACGTCGGCATCGCGATGGGCAACAAGGGCACCGAGGCGGCCAAGGAAGCGGCCGAGATCGTGCTGTCCGACGACAACTTCGCCTCCATCGTCGCCGCGGTCCACGAGGGCCGCACGGTCTACGACAACATCCGCAAGGTGGTGGCGTGGACGCTGCCGACCAACGGCGGCGAGACCCTGGCCATCGTGGTGGCGCTGATGCTGGGCCTGACCCTGCCGATGACGCCGCCGCAGATCCTGTGGATCAACATGATCCTGACCATCACCCTGGGCCTGGTGCTGGCGTTCGAGCCGCCGGAGCCGGGGGTGATGCAGCGCCCGCCGCGGCGCCCGGAGGCGCCGCTGGTGTCGCCGTTCATGCTGTGGCGGATCGTGCTGGTGTCGCTGCTGTTCACCGCCGGCGCGTTCGGCGTGTTCGCCTGGGCGGTGGGGCGCGGGCTGGACGTGGCGACCGCGCGCACGATGGTGGTCAACGTGCTGTGCGTGATGGAGATCTTCTACCTGTTCAACGTGCGCTACCTGCACGTCACCTCGTTCACCCTGCGCGGCGCGCGCGGCACCCGCGCGGTGCTGTGGGCCATCGCCGGCGTGGTGGTGGCGCAGCTGGCCTTCACCTATGCGCCGTGGATGCAGGCGCTGTTCGACACCCGGCCGATCCACTGGCTGGACGGCGTGGTCATCGTGCTGGTGGGCGTGGCGCTGATGGCGCTGCTGGAGATCGAGAAGGCGGTATTGCGGCGGCTGGGCTGGTTCGAGGAACTGGCCGCCGCCACGGACAAAGACGCGGAACCCGCGAGGAGCGAACGATGAACGAACCGGTATGGAAGAGCGGCGTGCCGCGCACGATCCTGTTGGCGACCGACCTGAGCGCCCGCAGCGACCGCGCGCTGGACCGCGCGGTGCTGCTGGCAAGGGCGTGGAAGGCGCGGCTGGTGGCGCTGACCGTGGTCGAGGACAGCCAGGTGCTGGCGCAGCAGGTGGCGCTGGGCGATCCGCCGCCGTGGTACCGGCCGCGCGATCCGCGCGAGGTCGCCGCCGCGCAGCTGCGCGCGGATGCGGCCGCCAGCGACGTCGACATCGACATCCGGGTCGAGCAGGGCAACGCCGGCGAGTGGATCTTGGACGTGGCGCAGGCCGAAGGTTGCAGCCTGATCGTCACCGGGGTGGCCCGGCGCGAGGCGCTGGGGCGCGCGGTGCTGGGTTCCACCGTCGACCGGCTGGTGCGCCACGCGCGCGTGCCGGTGCTGGTGGTGCAGCGGCGCGCCCGCCAGGACTACCGCGGCCTGCTGGCGGCCAGCGACTGGTCGTCGTCCTCGCGCTATGCGCTGCAGGCCGCGACGGAGCTGTTCCCGCAGGCGACGCTGACCGTGCTGCACGGCTTCGACGTGCCGTTCCTGGGGATGATGGATACCCGCCGCGACGATGCCATCGAGCAGGCCGGCGAACAGGCGCGTGCGGAAGGCATGGAGTTCCTGCGCCAGTGCCGGTTGCCCGGCGGCGCCGGGGATGTGCGCCTGGTGGTCGAGCGCGGCGATCCGGCGCAGCTGCTGCCGCAGTATGCGCAGCAGCATCCGGCGGACCTGGCGGTGCTGGGCACGCACGGGCGCAGCGCGCTGTTCGACATCGTGCTGGGCAGCGTGGCGCGGCGCATCCTGGAGGCCTCGCCGATCGACACGCTGGTGGTGCGCGACCCGCGCGCGGGCGAAGGGCAGCGGCGGACCGCCCCCTGAGGCGCGGCCGCGAAGAGCCTGGCAGGCAGGGAAGGCGGGCGCCTGCGCGCCCGCCGGACCATCAGCTGGAAGCGTTGCGGATCGCCTCGGGCAGCGGCGCGCTCTTGCCGGTCTGGGTGTCGATCCACACCACGACCACGTTGCCGTCCGAATACAGCCTGCTCTCGTCCTTCTGGTCGACGATGCGGTGGCCGATGGTGACGCTGCTGCTGCCCAGGCGCTCGACGAACAGTTCCACTACGATGTCGTTGGGCCACACGATCGGCAGCCGGTAGTTGACGTTGGTGGCGGCCACCACCGGGGCGATGCGGTCGCTCATCGATACGCCCTCCACGCCCAGCATCCAGCGCACGCGCGCTTCTTCCAGGTAGGACACGTACTTGGCGTTGTTGACGTGGCCCATGGAGTCCATGTCGCGCCAGCGCACGCTGATCGGCACGCGGGCCAGTTGCTTGGGGGTATCGCTCATCGGGAAGCCTTTTTCTTGCTGGGGGAGGCGGCCTTCTTGGCGGCCGTTTTCTTTGCCGGCTTTTCCTTGCGCGGCGGCCTGGCATCGGGCTTGTTGGCCACCGCGGCCGGTTGCTCGGGGCGCGCGGCGGTGGAGGGCAGCATCTTGGCCAGGAACTGGCCGGTATAGGACTGCGGATGCGCGGCCACGTCCTCCGGGGTGCCGGTGACCAGGATGGTGCCGCCGCGGTGGCCGCCTTCCGGACCGAGGTCGACCACCCAGTCGGCGGTCTTGATCACGTCCAGGTTGTGTTCGATCACCACCACCGTGTTGCCCTCGTCGCGCAGCTTGTGCAGCACGCCCAGCAGCGCCTCGATGTCGTGGAAGTGCAGGCCGGTGGTCGGCTCGTCGAGGATGTACAGGGTGCGGCCGGTGTCGCGGCGCGAGAGCTCCTTGGACAGCTTCACGCGCTGCGCCTCGCCGCCGGACAGCGTGGTCGCGCTCTGGCCGAGCTTGATGTAGCTCAGGCCGACGTCGACCAGCGTCTCCAGCTTGCGGGCGATCGACGGCACCGGTTCGAACAGCTTGAGCGCATCCTCGACGGTCATCTCCAGCACGTCGTTGATGTTGTAGCCCTTGTAGAGGATCTCCAGCGTCTCGCGGTTGTAGCGCTTGCCGTGGCACACGTCGCAGGGCACGTACACGTCCGGCAGGAAGTGCATCTCGACCTTGATCAGGCCGTCGCCCTGGCAGGCCTCGCAGCGGCCACCGCGCACGTTGAAGCTGAAGCGGCCCGGCGAATAGCCGCGCGCGCGCGCCTCGGGGACCTGCGCGTACAGCTCGCGCAGCGGCGTGAACAGGCCGGTGTAGGTGGCCGGGTTGGAGCGCGGGGTGCGGCCGATCGGCGACTGGTCGATGTCCACGACCTTGTCGAACAGGTCCAGGTTCTCGATCTCGCGGTACGGCGCCACCGGGTGCGAGGCGCCGTTGATCTCGTTGGCGGCCAGGGTGAACAGGGTGTCGTTGATCAGCGTCGACTTGCCCGAGCCGGACACGCCGGTCACGCAGGTCAGCAGCCCGGCGGGGATGTCCAGGTCCACGCCCTTGAGGTTGTTGCCGGTCGCCCCGCGCAGGTGCAGGGTCATCTTCGGGTTGGGCCTGTGCCGGCGCGCCGGGATCTCGATCGCGCGCTTGCCCGACAGGTACTGCCCGGTCAGCGAGCGCGGCGAGTCCAGGATGTCCTGCAGCGTGCCCTGGCCGACGATCTCGCCGCCGTGCACGCCGGCGCCGGGGCCGATGTCGAGCACGTGGTCGGCCAGGCGGATCGCGTCCTCGTCGTGCTCGACCACGATCACCGTGTTGCCCAGGTCGCGCAGCCGGGTCAGGGTGCCGAGCAGGCGCTCGTTGTCGCGCTGGTGCAGGCCGATGGACGGCTCGTCGAGCACGTACATGACGCCGACCAGGCCGGCGCCGATCTGCGAGGCCAGGCGGATGCGCTGCGCCTCGCCGCCGGACAGGGTATCGGCCTTGCGTTCCAGGGTCAGGTAGTCCAGGCCGACGTCGACCAGGAAGCCGAGCCGTTCGCCGATCTCCTTGACGATCTTGGCCGCGATCTCGCCGCGCCAGCCGGGCAGGCTGAGGCCGCTGAAGAACTTCAGCGCGTCGTCGATCGGCAGCACCACCAGCTCGGGCAGGGCGCGGTCGGCGACGAACACGTTGCGCGCGGCCTTGTTCAGGCGTGCGCCGGCGCATTCGGGGCAGGGCCGCTCGCTGATGTACTTGGCCAGCTCCTCGCGCACCGCCGGCGACTCGGTCTCGCGGTAGCGGCGCTCCAGGTTGGGGATGATGCCCTCGAAGCGGTGCTTGCGCTGGGTGCGGCCGCCGGCCTCGGTGAAATAGGTGAAGGTGATGCTCTCCTCGCCGCTGCCGTACAGCACCGCCTGGCGCACGCTCTCCGGCAGCGACTGCCACGGCGCGTCGACGTCGAACTTGTAGTGCTTGGCCAGCGAGGCGATCAGCTGGAAGTAGTAGGCGTTGCGGCGGTCCCAGCCGCGCACCGCGCCGGCCGATAGCGACAGCTCCGGATGCACCACCACCCGTGACGGGTCGAAGAACTCGGCCATGCCCAGGCCGTCGCAGCCCGGGCAGGCGCCGACCGGCGAGTTGAACGAGAACAGGCGCGGCTCCAGCTCCGGCAGCGAGTAGTCGCAGACCGGGCAGGAATACTTGGAGGAGAACAGCTGCGGCGCGGCGCTTGCGCTGTCCTGCGCGGCGTCCAGCGACTGCACGATGGCCATGCCGTCGCCCAGCTTGAGCGCGGTCTCGAAGCTCTCGGCCAGGCGCTGCTTGATGTCCTCGCGCGGGCGGAAGCGGTCGATCACCGCCTCGATGGTGTGCTTGACCCGCAGCGCCAGCGGCGGCACCGCGTCGATCTCGTACAGCTCGCCGTCCACCCGCACCCGCACGAAGCCCTGCGCGCGCAGCTGGTCGAACACCTGGGCGTGCTCGCCCTTGCGCTCGCGGATCACCGGCGCCAGCAGCATGTAGCGCTGCTCCGGGTCCAGCGCCAGCACCTGGTCGACCATCTGGCTGACGGTCTGCGCCTCCAGCGGATAGCCGTGGTCCGGGCAGCGCGGGGTGCCCACCCGCGCGTACAGCAGGCGCAGGTAGTCGTAGATCTCGGTGATGGTGCCGACGGTCGAGCGCGGGTTGTGCGAGGTCGACTTCTGCTCGATCGAGATCGCCGGGGACAGGCCCTCGATGTGGTCCAGGTCCGGCTTCTCCATCACGCTGAGGAACTGCCGGGCGTAGGCCGACAGCGACTCCACGTAGCGGCGCTGGCCTTCGGCGTAGATGGTGTCGAACGCCAGCGACGACTTGCCCGAACCGGACAGGCCGGTGATGACGATCAGTTTGTCGCGGGGCAGGTCGAGGTCGAGGTTCTTGAGGTTGTGCGTCCGCGCGCCGCGGATGCGGATGAAATCCATCGCCATGGGGGATCCGGTTGTGGGGCGTCGGCCGAGGCGGCCGGCAGGTGGGGCATTCGGAGACGGCAATCGATCAGCCTACCGAGGTGACCAGATGGGGGCAATGGGCGACAATGCCAGCCCCGGATCTCACCCGGTGAGACCCGGCCGGTACCTGAACGACGGCCGTTTCCGGGGCGCCCCCGGCCGGTCCGAGCGGGGGTCGGCTTGACCCGAATCCCTTGCAGCACGTAGAATTCCGCTTCTGTCCGCCCTCGACGGCGAGGCAGGCGACCACAATAACTACAGAGGAAGTCTGGTCATGTACGCAGTTCTGGTAACCGGCGGTAAGCAATACCGCGTGGCGCAGGGCGAAACGCTCCGCGTCGAAAAGCTCGAAGTCGAAGCCGGCAACGAGATCAAGTTCGACAACATCCTGATGCTCGGCGACAGCGACGGCATCACCGTTGGCGATGCCCTCAAGGGCGCCACCGTGACCGCCAAGGTCGTGGCCCATGGTCGTGCGGACAAGGTGCGGATCATCAAGTTCCGTCGCCGCAAGCACCACATGAAGCGCCAGGGTCACCGTCAGTACTACACCGAAATCGAGATCACCGGCATCGCCGGTGGCAGCAAGTAAGGAGAAGCAGTCATGGCACATAAAAAGGGCGTAGGTTCCTCGCGCAACGGCCGCGACTCCAACCCGAAGTACCTCGGCGTCAAGATCTACGGCGGCCAGGCGATCGAAGCGGGCAACATCATCGTGCGCCAGCGCGGCACCCAGTTCCATCCGGGTTCCGGTGTCGGCCTCGGCCGCGACCACACCCTGTTCGCGCTGGTCGACGGCAAGGTGGAGTTCTCGGTCAAGGGTCCGAAGAAGCGCCGCACCGTCAGCGTGGTGGCGGCCGAGGCCTGAGCCTCGCCCGTCCCCGGCAACAGGTAACGGAGGCCCCGCCGCGTGCGGGGCTTCTCGTTTCCTGGTGGCCCTTTCTATATAGTCCCGCAGGGACGAGAAGCTCGATCGGAGGGCTGGTGAGACGCGCCTGGTTGCTGTTGTCGTCGCTTGTCGCGGCATGTTCGGGCAGCGCTTCGGACATCCCCAGCGACCGCGCGACGGCCGGCTTTTCGGGGGCGCTGGCGTCGATGGAGATGGCGGTGCTGGCGCTGCCTCCCTCCTCGCCGCAACTCGATGCCCTGGCGGCCGACCCGGAAGGCTGGCTGCCGGCCGATGTCGCCGAGGGTGTCGAGCGTACCGACAGTCGCGTCGTCTTCGATGCCGACGGCTGGATACGGGAGCTCTCCCTGGGATGGGAGGGCGACCAGGGCTGGAAGATCCGCATGTCGCTGGACGGGCCGGTCGAGCGCCGGCCGCCTTCCCGGGTCGAGGTGCGGCTGATGCCCCCGGAGGGCAGCGGGCAGGCCCCGTGGCCGATGGGCGAGGGCGATATCCGCTATGCCGGGCCTGAGCGCGTGCTGCGCTACGAGGGCGAGCGTCCGGGTATCGAGGGGCGCGAGTCGTTCGAGAGGCGTACCGTGCTGGATGGGTCCGGGCGCCTGCAACTGGAAGAGTCGACCACCACTGCCCCGGATGGCGGCATCACCCGCAAGCGACGGGAGGTGCTGGCGCGCGATGCGCGGGGGCTGGCGATGGACGAGCTGGAGTTGCTCGATGGCGTCGGCTATCGGGTTTCCATCCGGAATTTCCTGCCTGATGGGCAGGGCAATCCCCGCCGCGTCGTGCGTCTTTACCGTCTGGCCGATGCCGCGGCGGATGCGCCGGTGCAGCGGGCCGAAGTGAATCTGAGAGCGTACCGGTACCAAGATGAAACTCGTTGACGAAGCAGAAATCCAGGTCATCGCAGGCAATGGCGGCAACGGCTGCGTCGGTTTCCGTCGCGAGAAGTTCATTCCGCTCGGCGGTCCGGACGGCGGCGACGGCGGTGCCGGCGGCAGCGTGTGGATCCGCGCCGACGAGAACCTCAATACCCTGGTCGACTTCCGCCACGAGCGCATCTTCAAGGCGCAGCGCGGCGAGAACGGCATGGGCCGGCAGATGTACGGCAAGGCCGGCGAGGACCTGACCATCACCGTCCCGGTCGGCACCGTGGTCATCAACGTCGATACCGACGAGGTGATCGGCGACATGACCACGCATGGCGACCGCCTGCTGGTCGCCAAGGGCGGCAAGGGCGGCCTGGGCAACATGCATTTCAAGAGCTCGACCAATCGCTCGCCGCGCCAGGCGCTGCCGGGCGAGGAGGGCGAGCAGCGCCTGCTCAAGCTGGAGCTGAAGCTGCTGGCCGACGTCGGCCTGCTGGGCTTCCCCAATGCCGGCAAGAGCACCCTGATCCGCGCGGTCTCGGCGGCGACGCCGAAGGTGGCCGACTACCCCTTCACCACGCTGTATCCGAACCTGGGCGTGGTCAAGGTCGAGAACTACCGCAGCTTCGTGATCGCCGACATTCCCGGCCTGATCGAGGGCGCGGCCGACGGCGCCGGCCTGGGCGCGCAGTTCCTGCGCCACCTGCAGCGCACCCGGCTGCTGCTGCACCTGGTGGACATCTCGCCGATGGAGGGCGGGGTGGAGGGCGTGTCCCCGGTCGAGCAGGTCCGCGCGATCGAGCGCGAGCTGGAGAAGCACGACCCGGAGCTGCTGGCCAAGCCGCGCTGGCTGGTGCTGAACAAGGCCGACCTGATGTTCGAGGACGAGGCGCGCGCCGCCGCCGAGCAGATCGTGGCCGAGCTGGGCTGGGAACAGCCCTGGTACCTGGTGTCGGCGCTGGGCCGCGAGGGCACCTGGCCGATCATGAAGGACGTGATGGCGTTCTTCGACCGTCAGCGCGAAGAGGAAGCCGAGGCCCGTGACGCCCTCTGAGCGGCGCCGCGGACACGCAAAAAACCCGGCCGAGGCCGGGTTTTCTCGTGCTGCCGGAAGCGTGGCTCCCGGCGGCGCCGGATCAGGCGGCCTTGAGGGCCTTGATGCGGGCGGTGATGCGGCTCTTGTGACGGGCAGCCTTGTTCTTGTGGATCAGGCCACGGGCGCTGAAACGGTCGAGGATCGGCTGGGCGACGGCAAAGGCGGCCTCGGCGCCGGCGGCGTCATTGGCGTCCAGCGCCTTGATCACCTTCTTGACAGCGGTGCGCAGCATCGAACGCTGAGCCGTGTTGCGCGCATTGCGCACGACGGTCTGCTTGGCGCGCTTCTTGGCGGACTTGATATTGGCCACAGTGGTGGTTTCCTGAAAAATCGGTGTAATGGGAACAGCAAGCACGAAAGTATGAAGGTTATGGAAATCTGCGTCAAGTCGAGTTGTCAAGGGGGGCGCCGGTGAGCGGTCGCCTGCTGCGTTCCACCGCGGTCTTCAGTTCCATGACCTTCCTGTCCCGGGTCAGCGGCCTGGTCCGCGACCAGATCTACGCCCAGGTGTTCGGCGCCAGCGCGGCGATGGACGCCTTCGTGGTCGCATTCAGGATCCCGAACTTCCTGCGCCGGCTCTCGGCCGAAGGCTCGTTCTCGATGGCCTTCGTGCCGGTGCTGGCCGAGTACAAGGCCAGTGGCGACCACGCCGCGGTGAAGGCGCTGGTGGACCGGGTGGCCGGGGCGCTGATCGCAGCGCTGCTGGTGATGACCGCGGTGGCGGTGCTGGCCGCGCCGTGGCTGCTGCGGGTGTTCGCGCCCGGTTTCGACCCCGGCGGCGAGCAGGCGGCGCTGGCCACCGAGATGCTGCGCATCACCTTCCCCTATGCGCTGTTCATCTCGCTGGCGGCGATGGTGGGCGGGGTGCTGAACAGCTATGGCCGGTTCGCGATCCCGGCGCTGTCGCCGATCCTGCTGAACCTGTCGATGATCGCCGCGGCGCTGGCGGCGGCGCGCTGGTTCGGCGATTCGGTGGTGGTGCTGGCCTGGGGCGTGTTCGTGGCCGGCATCCTGCAGCTGGCGTTCCAGTTGCCGTCGCTGGCGCGGCTGGGCCTGCTGCCGCGGCCGCGGCTGGACCTGGCCCATGCCGGGGTGCGCAAGATCATGACGCTGATGGTGCCGACCCTGTTCGGCTCCTCGGTGGCGCAGTTCAACCTGCTGTTCAACACCCTGGCCGCGTCGCTGCTGATCGGCGGCAGCGTGACCTGGCTGTACTACAGCGACCGCCTGCTGGAGTTCCCGCTGGGCATGTTCGGCGTGGCCATCGGCACGGTGATCCTGCCGCACCTGTCCGGCCGCCATGCCGCGGCCGATCCGGAGGGGTATTCGAAGGGGCTGGACTGGGGTTTCCGGCTGTGCCTGCTGATCGGGGTGCCGGCCTGCCTGGGGCTGGTGCTGTGCGCGCAGCCGCTGCTGGCCACCCTGTTCCAGTACCGCAGCTTCGGCGAGCAGGACGTGTGGATGAGCAGCCTGAGTCTGATGGCGCAGTCGCTGGCGGTGCCGGCGTTCCTGCTGGTGAAGGTGCTGGCGCCGGCGTTCTATTCGCGCCAGGACACCCGCACCCCGGTCAAGGCGGCGCTGGTGTCGATCGCGGTCAACGCCGCCTGCACGGTGCTGTTCTTCGCCGCCCTGCTGTGGCTGAGCCCGGCCGGACAGGCGGCGTTGGCGGCGACCGGCGGGGCGCCGCTGGCGGCGCTGAAGCAACTGCCCGGCGCCCATGCGCTGCTGGCGCTGGCGATCGCCGCGGCCGGCTGGGTCAACGCGCTGCAGCTGGCCTGGTACCTGCGCCGCGCCCGGGTCTACCGGCGGCAGCCGGGCTGGGGCCGGTTCCTGCGGCAGCTGCTGGTGGCCAGCGTGCTGATGGCGGCGGCGGTGCTCGCGCTGCGCCTGCTGTGGTGGGACTGGACGCCGTGGGAATGGTGGCAGCGCGGCTGGCGGCTGGCGCTGCTGGTCGGGACCGGCGGCGCGGTCTACGCCGGCGCCCTGCTGGCGCTGGGCTACCGCCCGCGCGAGCTGCGCGGGCATTGAGGCCGCGGCCGTGGCGGCACCGCTATACTTCCCGGCTACATGTCGCAATGAGCCGGTCCCGCGGGGCCGGACCCGGGTTGAATGAGCAGGCTGTTTAGAGACGTCGAAGGCGGGGTGCTGTTCCCGCAGGGAAGCGTGGTCTGCATCGGCGCCTTCGATGGCCTGCATCTGGGCCACCGGGCGCTGGTGCGCCACGCGGTTTCGCGTGCGCGCGCATTGGGCGTACCGGCGGTGGCGCTGGCGTTCGAGCCGCTGCCGCGCGAGTTCTTCGCCCGGGACAACCCGCCGCCGCGGCTGATGCTGGCGCGCGACAAGGTGGCCGTGCTGCGCGAACTCGGCGTGGACTCGGTGGGCCTGCTGCGCTTCGACGCGAAGATGGCGGCCATCCCCGCCGAGGATTTCGTGCGCGACATGCTGGTGCGCCGGCTGGGCGCGCGCGAGGTCTGGATCGGCCCGCAGTTCCACTTCGGCAACCGCCGCCGCGGCAACCTGGCGCTGCTGCAGGCCATGGGCGCCGAGCTGGGCTTCGCCGCCGGCGAGATCGAGCCGGTGCACCTGCGCGGCGAACGCATCTCCAGCACCCGCATCCGCGAGCTGCTGCTGGCCGGCGAGTTCGCCCATGCCGGCGACCTGCTGGGCCGCCCGTACGCGATCGGCGGCCGGGTGGTGCGCGGCCGGCAGCTGGGGCGCACCCTGGGCTTTCCCACCGCGAACTTGCGTTTCCCGAAGACGCCCGCACTTTCAGGCATCTACGCCACCTGGGTGCACGGCGTGTTCGAGCAGCCATGGCCGTCGGTATCCAGCTTCGGCACCCGTCCCACCGTGGACGGCGTGGAGCCGCTGCTGGAGGCGCACCTGTTCGATTTCCAGGGCGACCTGTACGGCCGCCACATCGAAGTGGAGTTCGTCGCCAAGCTGCGCGACGAAGAGAAGTTCAACGATCTGCCGACGCTGACCGAGCAGATGCACCGCGACGCCGAACAGGCCCGTCGCATCCTTTCCGAACACAGACTGCGAGCCACCGCGTGAGCCAGGACTACAAAGCCACCCTCCACCTGCCGGCGACCGACTTCCCGATGCGCGGCGACCTGCCCAAGCGCGAGCCGGGCATCCTGGCGCGCTGGGAGAGCGAGGGCCTTTATGCGCAGCTGCGCGCCAACGCCGCCGGCCGGCCGCTGTTCGTGCTGCACGACGGCCCGCCGTACGCCAACGGCCAGATCCACCTGGGCCACGCGGTCAACAAGATCCTCAAGGACATCATCGTCAAGTCGCGCTACCTGGCCGGCTTCGATGCGCCCTACGTGCCGGGCTGGGACTGCCACGGCCTGCCGATCGAGATCGCGGTGGAGAAGAAGTTCGGCAAGGTCGGCGTCAAGCTCGACGCCGGGCAGTTCCGGCAGAAGTGCCGCGAGTACGCCGAGGAGCAGATCGAGCTGCAGCGGCGCGACTTCAAGCGCCTGGGCGTGACCGGCGACTGGGACAACCCGTACAAGACCCTGAGCTTCCGCTTCGAGGCCGACGAGATCCGCGCGCTGGCCAAGATCGTGGACAACGGCCACCTGGTGCGCGGCGCCAAGCCGGTGCACTGGTGCTTCGACTGCGGCTCGGCGCTGGCCGAGGCCGAGATCGAGTACCAGGACAAGACCTCGCCGGCGATCGACGTGGCCTACGCCGCGCGCGATCCGCGGGCGCTGGCGGCCCGCTTCGGCGTGGAACTGCCGGAAGGCGTGGAAGTGGCGGTGCCGATCTGGACCACCACGCCGTGGACGCTGCCGGCCTCGCTGGCGGTGTCGCTGGGCGCGGAGATCGAATACGTGCTGGTCGAAGGCCCGGCCCACGACGGCCAACGCCGCTGGCTGGTGCTGGCCTCGGCGCTGGCCGCGCGCTCGCTGGCGCGCTACGGCGTGCAGGATGCGGTCGCGCACGGCCACGCCAAGGGCGCGGCGCTGGAGAACCTGCTGCTGGCGCATCCGTTCTATCCGCAGCGCGACATCCCGCTGCTCAACGGCGAACACGTCTCCGACGAGGACGGCACCGGCGCCGTGCATACCGCCCCCGGCCACGGCCAGGAGGACTACGCGGTCAGCCAGAAGTACGGCCTGCTGGAGCGCTACAACGCCGGCCAGATCAACCCGGTCGACGGCCGCGGCGTGTACCTGCCGTCCACCCCGCCGGCCGGCGAGGTGGAGCTGGCCGGAGTGCACCTGTGGAAGGCGCAGCCGCTGATCGTCGACGTGCTGCGCGGCAACGGTTCGCTGCTGGCCTTCGCCGAGATCCAGCACAGCTACCCGCATTGCTGGCGGCACAAGACCCCGGTGGTGTTCCGCGCCACCCCGCAGTGGTTCATCTCGATGGACAAGGCCGGGCTGCGCGCCGACGCGATGCAGGCCATCGACACGGTCGGCTGGTTCCCGGCCTGGGGCAAGGCGCGCATCGCCGGCATGGTCGAGGGCCGCCCGGACTGGTGCATCAGCCGCCAGCGCACCTGGGGCGTGCCGATCGCGCTGTTCACCCACCGCGAGACCGGCGAGCCGCACCCGCGCAGCGCCGAGCTGATGCGGGCGGTGGCCGAGCGGGTGGAGCAGGACGGCATCGATGCCTGGTACGCGCTGGACGCGGCCGAACTGCTGGGCGAAGAAGCCGCGCAGTACGAGAAGGTCACCGACATCCTCGACGTCTGGTTCGATTCGGGCGTCACCCACGAGGGCGTGCTGCTGGAACGCGGCTTCGGCAAGCCGGCCGACCTGTACCTGGAAGGTTCGGACCAGCACCGCGGCTGGTTCCAGTCCTCGCTGCTGACCGGCGTGGCGATCGACAAGGCGGCGCCGTACCGGCAGTGCCTGACCCACGGCTTCACCGTGGACGAGCACGGCCGCAAGATGTCCAAGTCGCTGGGCAACGGCATCGAGCCGCAGGACATCATGAAGACCCTGGGCGCGGACATCCTGCGCCTGTGGATCGCCTCGGCCGACTACAGCAACGAGATGTCGCTGTCGCAGGAGATCCTCAAGCGCAATGCCGACGCCTACCGGCGCCTGCGCAACACCGCGCGCTTCCTGCTCGGCAACCTGGACGGCTTCGACCCGGCCGCGCACCTGCGTCCGCTCGAGGACATGGTGGCGCTGGACCGCTGGATCGTGCACCGCGCCTACGAGGTGCAGGAGAAGGTCAAGGCCGCCTACGACCGCTACGACATGGCCGAGATCGTGCAGCTGCTGCTGAATTTCTGCAGCGTCGACCTGGGCTCGCTGTACCTGGACGTGACCAAGGACCGCCTGTACACGATGCCGGCCGATTCGCGCGGGCGCCGTTCGGCGCAGAGCGCGATGTACCGCATCGCCGAGGCCTTCGTGCGCTGGATCGCGCCGATCCTGACCTTCACCGCCGACGAGCTGTGGGGTTACCTGCCGGGCGAGCGCAAGGCGCACGTGCTGTTCGAGACCTGGTACGACGGCCTGGCACCGCTGCCGGCCGGCGCGCAGCTGTCGGCGGCCGACTTCGACCAGCTGCTGGCGCTGCGCGAGCAGGTGGCCAAGGTGCTGGAGCCGATGCGCGCCAACGGTGCCATCGGCGCGGCGCTGGAGGCGGAGATCACCGTCGCCGCCAACGGGGAAACCGCCGCGCGCTGGCAGCCGCTGGCCGATGAACTGCGCTTCCTGTTCATCAGCGGCGACGTGCAGGTGCGCCCGGCGACCACCGACGAGGTGTTCGTCAGCGCCCAGCCCACCGCCAAGGCCAAGTGCGTGCGCTGCTGGCACCATCGCGCCGACGTCGGTTCGGTGGCCGCGCACCCGGAGCTGTGCGGCCGCTGCGCCGGCAACATCGAGGGGGCCGGCGAAGACCGGCGCTGGTTCTGATGGCGGCCCCGCGTCCTCGTCCGAACGCGCTGGTCTGGCTGCTGCTGTCGGTGGCGGTCATCGGCCTGGACCAGTGGTCCAAAGCCTGGGTGCTGTCCAGCCTGCCCGAGTACCAGCCGGTGGTGGTGGTCGAGGGCTTCTGGAACTGGTTCCGTACCTACAACACCGGGGCGGCATTCAGTTTCCTGAGCAACGCCGGCGGCTGGCAGCTGTATTTCTTCACCCTCCTGGCGGTGGGCATCAGCGGCATGCTGGCGTTCTGGCTGTCGCGCACCGCCCGCGGCGACTGGCGCGCCGCGCTGCCCTATGCGCTGGTGATCGGCGGGGCGATCGGCAACGTGATCGACCGGCTGGTGCACGGCCACGTGGTCGATTTCATCCAGTGGTACGTGGGTACGTACTACTGGCCGTCGTTCAACCTCGCCGACGCGGCGATCGTGGCCGGCGCCATCGGCATCGCCGTGTTCGGGGTGTTCGACGGCAAGCGCCGGCAAAAAGCGGGATAATCCTTGTCCTGTATTCAGCTGGAACCGGCCACCGCCGGCCGGAGTCTCTGACCGATGGATGTGCTGCTCGCCAACCCACGCGGCTTCTGCGCCGGCGTCGACCGCGCGATCGAGATCGTCAAACGCGCGATCGAGACGCTGGGCGCGCCGATCTACGTGCGCCACGAGGTGGTGCACAACCGCTTCGTGGTCGACGACCTCAAGGCCCGCGGCGCGATCTTCGTCGAGGAACTCGATGAGGTGCCCGACGGCAACACGGTGATCTTCAGCGCCCATGGCGTTTCCAAGGCCGTGCGCCAGGAGGCCGAGCGGCGCGGGCTGAAGGTGTTCGACGCCACCTGTCCGCTGGTGACCAAGGTGCACCTGGAGGTGGCCCGGCACTGCCGCGCCGGCCGCGACGTGGTGCTGATCGGCCACGCCGGCCATCCGGAAGTCGAGGGCACGATGGGGCAGTGGAGCCGCGAAGGCGGCAGCGGCCGGATCTACCTGGTGGAAAGCGTCGAGGACGTGGCCGAGCTGGAAGTCGGCCAGCCGGAGAACTTCGCCTACACCACCCAGACCACGCTGTCGGTGGATGACACCCGCAGCGTCATCGAGGCGCTGAAGCAGCGCTTCCCGGCCATTCAGGGGCCGAAGAACGACGACATCTGCTACGCCACCCAGAACCGCCAGGACGCGGTGCGCGACCTGGCGCGCGAATGCGACCTGGTGCTGGTGGTCGGCTCGCCCAACAGCTCCAACTCCAACCGGCTCAGCGAACTGGCCCGGCGCGAGGGCGTGGAGTCCTACCTGATCGACGGTGCGCAGGAGATCGACCCGGGCTGGGTGGCCGGCAAGCGCCGCATCGGCCTGACTGCGGGCGCCTCGGCGCCGCAGGTGCTGGTGGACGGGGTGATCGCGCGGCTGCGCGAGCTGGGCGCCGACGGCGTGGCCGAGCTGGACGGCGAGCCGGAATCGATGGTGTTCGCGCTGCCCAAGGAGCTGCGGCTGCGGCTGGTCGATTGACCGCGTCCGGTGCAAACCCTAGAATTCGCGGCCACGCCGGAATAGCTCAGTTGGTAGAGCGGCGCATTCGTAATGCGTAGGTCGCAGGTTCGACTCCTGTTTCCGGCACCAGCGACAGATCCAGCAATGGGCCGACCGGGCTTCCGGCCGGCCCATTTGTTTTCCGCGTCCCGCCGCGCGCGCCGGCGCTGGCCGGGTGCGGCAATATGTCGCAGCGGAAAGGGCGCTTTTGCTGCCTCCGATCATTGTCAAAGGCTTTCTAAAGTGGTGCGCGAAGCCTAAAATCACGGGGCTGAACCAATGGCCTCGTTTCCTGTTCCACGGAGGGCAATCCCTGTGGAAGCGTCCGTTCATCCGGACGATGCGCGGTCCGGTTCGGCACCCCCCCGCAATTGGATCGACCGATGATTCCGTTGAAATCGCTTGGACGCATGCTGCGTCCCGGGCTGCTTGTTGCCATGGCCGTCCTGATGACGGGCTGCGACTGGGCCCTGTTTGACCCCAAGGGCCAGATCGCCCGCGACGAGCTCACCCTGCTGATCACCTGCACGGTGCTGATGCTGCTGGTGGTGATCCCGGTGATCGTGATGACCCTGGTGTTCGCGTGGAAGTACCGCGCTTCCAACACCAAGGCCCGTTACGAGCCGACGTGGTCGCACTCGACCGCCATCGAAGTGGTGGTGTGGTCGATCCCGTGCATGATCGTGCTGGTGCTGGCGGTGCTGACCTGGCGCTCCTCGCATGCGCTGGACCCGTACCGGCCGCTGGAGTCGGACAAGAAGCCGGTGGTCATCGAAGCGATCTCGCTGGACTGGAAGTGGCTGTTCATCTATCCGGAAGAGAAGATCGCCACGGTCAACGAAATCAAGTTCCCGGTCGATACGCCGCTGAACTTCAAGATCACCTCCGATACGGTGATGAACGCGTTCTTCATCCCGCACCTGGGCAGCATGATCTACTCGATGGCGGCGATGGAGACCAAGCTGCACCTGATCGCCGACGAGGCCGGCGCCTTCCCGGGCCGCTCCTCCAACTACAGCGGCAGCGGCTTTGCGCACATGCACTTCACCGCCCACGCCGTGAGCGATGACGAGTACCAGCAGTGGCTGGAGACGGTGCGTGGCGACAGCCAGCGCCTGGACAAGGCCGCGTTCGTCGAACTGGGCGCGGTGAAGAACCACGACTGGTACCCGGTGACCTATTACGGCCAGGTCGAGGACGGCCTGTTCGACTGGGTGATCGCCAAGCACATGGGCGACAACCACCACTTCGGCATGAAGCACGACCACGCGGGCATGTCGCACGATGCCGCCGAAGGCCACGAAGGCCACGAAGGCCATGCCGGGGCCGGCGAAGACCATGCCGGGCACGACGCCGCGGCGCACGACGGCGCGGCCGATCACGCGCAGCATGCTGAACACACCGCTGACGAGCACGCCGCCCACCAGGGCCACGGCGTCTCGGGAGAATGACAATGCTCGGAAAACTCTCGTTTGAGGCGATTCCGCACGACCCGATCGTGATCAGCACCCTGATCGCGGCCGGCATCGGCGGCGTGGCCATCCTCGGCCTGATCACCAAGTTCAAGCTGTGGGGCTACCTGTGGAAGGAGTGGTTCACCTCGGTGGACCACAAGAAGATCGGCGCGATGTACCTGATCGTCGCCTTCGTCATGCTGCTGCGCGGCTTCGCCGACGCGATCATGATGCGCGCCCAGCAGGCCGTCGCCGCCGGCGGCGCCGAGGGCTACCTGCCGCCGCACCACTACGACCAGATCTTCACCGCCCACGGCGTGATCATGATCTTCTTCGTGGCGATGCCGCTGATCACCGGCCTGATGAACCTGGTGGTGCCGCTGCAGATCGGCGCGCGCGACGTGGCGTTCCCGTTCGTCAACTCGCTGAGCTTCTGGCTGTTCGTGGCCGGCTGCGCGCTGATGATGGTCTCGCTGGGCGTCGGCGAGTTCGCGCAGACCGGCTGGCTGGCGTTCCCGCCGCTGTCGGGCATCGAGTACAGCCCCGGGGTAGGCGTCGACTACTACATCTGGGCGTTGCAGGTGGCCGGCCTGGGCACCACGCTGAGCGGCATCAACTTCTTCATCACCATCCTCAAGATGCGTACCCCCGGCATGCCGCTGATGAAGATGCCGGTGTTCAGCTGGACCGCGCTGGTCACCAACGTGCTGATCATCGCCGCGTTCCCGGTGCTGACCGTCACCCTGGTGCTGCTGACCCTGGACCGCTACCTGGGCATGCACTTCTTCACCAACGACGCCGGCGGCAACGCCATGCTGTACGTCAACCTGATCTGGATCTGGGGCCACCCCGAGGTCTACATCCTGGTGCTGCCGGCGTTCGGCGTGTTCTCCGAGGTGATCGCCACCTTCTCGCGCAAGACCCTGTTCGGCTACAAGGGCATGGTCTACGCCACCGCCTGCATCGGCGTGCTGTCGTTCATCGTGTGGCTGCACCACTTCTTCACCATGGGCTCGGGCGCCAACGTCAATGCCTTCTTCGGCATCACGACGATGATCATCTCGATCCCCACCGGCGTGAAGATCTTCAACTGGCTGTTCACGATGTTCCGCGGCCGCGTGCAGTTCACCAGCCCGGTGCTGTGGACGATCGGCTTCATGATCACCTTCACCATCGGCGGCATGACCGGCGTGATGCTGGCGATCCCGGCGATCGACTTCGTGATGCACAACTCGCTGTTCCTGATCGCGCACTTCCACAACACCATCATCGGTGGCGTGGTGTTCGGCATGATGGCGGGCATCACCTACTGGTTCCCGAAGATGTTCGGCTTCAAGCTGGACGAGACCTGGGGCAAGCGCGCATTCTGGTGCTGGTTCATCGGCTTCTACGTGGCCTTCATGCCGCTGTACGCGCTCGGCTTCATGGGCGCCACCCGGCGCATGCAGAGCTACCCGAACATGGAGTACCAGCCGTTCTTCATCGTGGCGGCGGCGGGTGCGGCGATCATCGGCCTGGGCATCCTGTGCCAGGTCATCCAGATCGCCGTGTCGATCCGCGACCGCAAGAAGAACGCCGACCTGACCGGCGATCCGTGGGATGCCCGCACCCTGGAGTGGGAAACCTCCTCGCCGCCGGCGTTCTACAACTTCGCCACCCTGCCCAAGGGCCAGGAACTGGACGACTTCTGGGAGCGCAAGCAGCGCGGTGAGGCCTGGCCGAAGCCGGCGCAGTACAGCGACATCCACATGCCGCGCAACACCGGCACCGGCGTGGTGATCGGCGCCTTCAGCCTGGTGTTCGGCTTCGCGATGATCTGGCACATCTGGTGGCTGGCCATCGTCGGCCTGGTCGGCATGATCGGTACGTTCATCTACCGCAGCTTCGACAAGGACGTGGACTACTACGTGCCGGCGGCCGAGGTCGAGCGCATCGAAAACGAGCATCGCCGCCACCTGGAAGCCCAGGGGCTGGTGAAGACGGAGCTGAAGGCATGAGCAGCAATATCTCCCACACCCTGAACCACGGGCACGCCGCGCATGCGGCGGCCCATGACGACCACGAGCACCACGACACCGGCGAGAACACCGTCTTCGGTTTCTGGGTGTACCTGATGAGCGATCTGCTCATCTTCGCCACCCTGTTCGTGACCTTCGTGGTGCTGTCCGGCGGCACCAACGGCGGCCCGGCCGGCAAGGACCTGTTCGACCTGTCGTTCGTGGCGTGGGAAACCGCGCTGCTGCTGGTGTCCTCGCTGACCTTCGGCCTGGGCATGATCGCCATGCACCACAACAAGGTCGGGCAGATGTTCGCCTGGCTGGCGCTCACCTGGCTGCTCGGCGCCGGCTTCATGGCCATGGAGATCTGGGAGTTCAACCACCTGATCCACCAGGGCCACGGTCCGGACCACAGCGCCTTCCTGTCGGCGTTCTTCGCCCTGGTCGGCACCCACGGCCTGCACGTGACCGCCGGCCTGCTGTGGCTGCTGGTGATGTTCATCCAGCTCAAGCAGAACGGCCTGACCCAGACCAACAAGACCCGCATGGCGTGCCTGAGCCTGTTCTGGCACTTCCTGGACCTGGTCTGGATCGGCGTGTTCTCTGTCGTCTACCTGTCGGGAGCCATCTGATGTCCGCACATGACAATCACGCCCAGGGCGCCGGCGGCGAGAGCCACGGCAGCGTCAAGTCCTACCTGACCGGCTTCGTGCTGGCGGCGATCCTCACCATCATCCCGTTCTGGGTGGTGATGAGCGGCGGCCTGTCCTCGGCCTTCGCCACCGGCATGGTGATCCTGGTCGCCGGCATCCTGCAGCTGCTGGTGCACCTGGTGTTCTTCCTGCACCTGGACCGTTCCTCGGCCCAGCGCTGGAACGTCAACGCCGGCCTGTTCACTGTGGTGGTGATCGGCATCATCGTCGCCGGCACGCTGTGGGTCATGTGGAACATGAACTACCACATGATGCGCTGAGCAGCGTCGCACGCCGTTCCGCAAAGGCCGCCGCAAGGCGGCCTTTGCTTTTGCGCGATCGGGAAGACCGGCGTCGGCTTGACCCACGTCAGGGCCCGCCTTCCCGGCGCCCGCTAGCCTTGCTCTGCGGGCCGCTGCGCCCGCGGCACGCGGCGGGGAGGTCCCGCGCCGCCGCCGGTCGTCCCTCCCGCTCCGTCGCGGTACCCGCGATGCGCAATCCAACGGAATCCAGCTCCGCCCCCCGCTTGCCGCACCTCGCTATGTACCCGTGTTTATTCCGCGGCGGGCACGGTTTGCGGGTACCGGGCAGGACCACGTCCGCCGCGTTGCCGCGCTCCCTGTCGCGGCGTGCGCCGGCAATTGCCGCCGTCCGCCGCGGTGTCGCCGGCGGCCGTCGCGGAACGGGATCGGCGGAACGCCTGCTGCTGCGGCATTCCGGACCGGCACCGCCGCCTTAGCCGCCCGGGGCGGCATTCCCGCCGTTCCCGGCTTCTCCCCCTGATGGCTTCCCGACCGGCGGGCCCTGGCGCGCGGGAACGGGTGCCTGCGCCTTCCTCCCACCGAAAAAAGCGAGCCACAGCCATGCCACTTCCCAGCCGTTCCCTGCGCCGCAGCCGCCTGTTCCGGGCGCTGTGTCTTTCCCTGGCCGCCACATCCGCGCTGGCCAGCGCGAACGAAGATCCCACCACCCTGGATACGGTGGTGGTCACCGCTTCCGGCTTCGAGCAGAAGCTTACCGAGGCGCCCGCCAGCATCACCATCGTCACCCGCGAGGAGATCAGGCAGCGGCCCTACGCCAGCCTGACCGACATCCTGCGCGACATCGAGGGCGTGGACGTGGACATGGAGGGCAGCAACGACAAGAACGGCATGGGCTACGTCAGCATGCGCGGCATGCCGGCGGACTACACGCTGGTGCTCGTCGATGGCCGGCGGCAAAGCAACATCGGCGACATCTATCCCAACTATTACGGCAGCGGCCAGTCGGGCTTCATCCCGCCGGTGGACGCGATCGAGCGGGTCGAGGTGGTGCGCGGCCCGATGTCCACGCTCTATGGCTCCGATGCCATGGGAGGGGTGATCAACATCATCACCCGCAAGGTGTCGGGCCAGTGGGGCGGGTCGGTGACCCTGTCGCACACCTTCCAGCAGGAGGACCGCTTCGGCGACAACGACAAGGCGGAGGTCTACCTGGATGGTCCGCTGGTCAAGGACAGGCTGGGCCTGGCGATCCGCCTGGGCGGTTACGACCGCGATGCGGCCAGCCGCGATTACCCTTCCTTGCCGCTGCCTTCGCCACCGAATCCCGAGGGCAGCGCATGGGACAGCAGGATCAGCGAAGGGCGTTCCAGCGCCGCGGCGACCAACTGGAATGCCGGCCTGCGGTTCGCGTTCACGCCGAACGACGATCACGATTTCCTGCTCGACTTCGACACCTCGAAGCAGAAGTTCGACAACTCGGGAACCCAGGACACCATTGCCAGCCTGTGGCGTACCGGCAACGGCGTCATTCCCAACCCCGCCCACGACCCTTCCCGTCCCACCGGGCCCGACAATCCCGATACGATCGCCCGACGGGTGGTGATGCCGCGCGGCGGCTACGGGCCGCTGCAGCGCTACGAGCGCGAGCAGTTCGCCTTGACCCATGTCGGCCGCTGGGGCATCGGCACCAGCACCACCAACCTGATGCGCAGCGAAAACCGCAACCTCGGGCGCACGATGCCGATGATGGTCGACGAGCGGCTCGTGCTCTAGGACCTGTGGAACGCGGCGTGCGCGGCCGCAGGCGATGCCGCGTACTGCAACAACGCCAACGTGGACCGGCTCACGGCCGAACAGCGCGCCCGGCTGGATGCGTTCCTGCCGCGTCCGTTGCGCACCCTGGAGATCCGCCAGTGGGTGTTCGACACGATGCTCGAAATGGGCTTCGGCGACCACCGGGTCACCACCGGGCTGCAGTACCAGGATGCGGAAATGGAAGACAGCGTGTTCGGCATGTACGGCGACGGATTCGTGGCCGGCACCCGCCAGCCGCACAAGCAGTGGGCGCTGTTCGCCGAGGACAACTGGGATTTCGGAAACGGCCTGACCTTCACCTATGGGGTGCGCTACGACCACCACAACGTGTTCGGAACCCACGTCAGCCCGCGCGGCTACCTGGTCTGGGACGCCAGCGACAACTGGACCTTCAAGGGCGGGATCAGCACCGGCTACAAGACGCCCAAGCCGAACCAGCTGTTCGAAGGCATCAACGGTTTCTGGGGGCAGGGCGACACCCCGGTGGTGGGCAACCCGGAGCTGCAGCCGGAGACCAGCACCAACTACGAGCTTGCCGCGTACTACGACAACGGGCGCGGCTTCAACTTCAACGCCACCGTGTTCCTCAACCGCTTCAAGGACAAGATCGCCACCGCGGAGACCATCCGCAACTGCGAGATCGCCGAACCCGGCGAACGCTGCGTGGAGATCGGCGAAGGCTGGGCGGACGTCGGCCACCTGGTCTTCAACCAGGACGTCAACGTCGACCGCGCGGAGTCGCGCGGCGTCGAACTGGCGGCCGCCTGGGATATTTCCGATGCCTGGTCGCTGCGCGGCAACTACACCTTCACCCGCTCGGAGAACAAGAGCGGCGACGCGGCGGGGCAGCCGATCAGCGGACTGGTCACCTCCTCGACATCGACGCCGGCCAAGCACATGGCCAACGTGACGCTGGACTGGGCGGTCGCCGAAAGGCTCAACCTCTCGCTGGTGGCGGAAGGCCGTTACGACCGCTACCGCGGCGTCAGCGCGGCGACCGGCCAGCACCTGTACTACAGCGACCACACCCTGCTGCACCTGGGCGCCAACTGGAGGCTCGGCGACCACCTGACCTTCAACGCCCGCATCAACAACCTGCTCGACAAGGACTACCTCGCGAGGACGTGCGAGCTGCTGCCGACGCAGGATGGGTACTCCTGTTTCGACAATTACCTGGTCAAGGACCAGCGCCGCAACCTGTGGGTGTCGCTGGGCTACCGCTTCTGACGGTGGGAGGGCGACGACCCGGCCATGGTCGGGTCGTCGCCCTTGCCGGTGCAGGCGGAAGCGGAAGGCGGCGACTCAGCCGGCCGCCTTTTCCCAGGAAATGAAGGCCCAGTGCCGTGGTGGGCGGGCATGCCGCAGCTCGTCGTCGGCATTGCCGTACCAGTCCCGCAGGCGGACGCGTTCGCCCTCGTCGAGCGCACCCAGCGCCCATTCGGTACGCCGCAGCAGCCCGTCGAAACCCCCGTCGACGCGGACCGGGGGCGCATCGCTGCGCAGATGGTCCACGCGCGCGTGGATGCCCATGCCGTGCAGGATGTTGAGGATGTAGATGTAGTCCGGCGGCGGCAGCGGGTGCCGGCCGAGCGCCTGGACGATCTCTTCGGCGACGGCGTGCCCGCCGATGCGATGGGTCAGGTAGACGCGCCTGCGTGCCTTGGCGTGCAGCTTGGCCAGCGCGGCGGCCATGTCTTCGACCTGGGTCGAGCGCGAAGCCACCACGACGTCGCATTCCGGCACCGGCGCCCAGTCGTCCTCCCACGCCATGTGCAGCGTGCGCACATTGTCGAGGCCGCGGCTGGCGGCGCTGGCCTGCAGGGCGTCGAGCATGGCGCGGCTGTAGTCCAGCGCGTGGACCTGCCGCAGGCGCGGGGCCAGCGGCAGGCAGATGGCGCCGGGGCCGCAGCCGACATCGAGCAGGGTATCGCAGCCGGACAGGTCCATGCGGGCGATGAAGCCGTCGGCATAGCCGCTCCGCGGCGATTTGCGGTCCAGCTCGTGCACGCGCGCGTCCCAGGCGCTGGCGGGTTTGGGTTGACGGCCGGCGGCGGCCAGATGGTCGCGGTACAGGCGGCCGAAATCGATGGCGGCGATGGTCATGCGCGGGGTTCCCGGGGGAAAGATCGATGGGCCGGCAGGCTGGCGGCCA
Organism: Xanthomonas chitinilytica; assembly: GCF_026107455.2. Classification (GTDB taxonomy): domain Bacteria; phylum Pseudomonadota; class Gammaproteobacteria; order Xanthomonadales; family Xanthomonadaceae; genus Stenotrophomonas; species Stenotrophomonas chitinilytica. The sequence continues at coordinate 164,013 of NZ_JAPCHY010000005.1, forward strand.
CGGCCTGTTCGGAGACGCCGTACAGCGCGGCCAGGTTGCGCGGCGTGGCGGTGGCGTCCGGAGCGCCGAACGCGGCGATGCGTCCGGAGGCGAGCAGCGCGATGCGGTCGGCGATGCGCAGCGCGTGCTCGGGCTGGTGGGTGGACATCAGCACCGCGATGCCCTGGCGGCGCAGCCGCGCGATGTGTTCCAGCACCCGGATCTGGTTGCCGAAGTCCAGGCTGGCGGTGGGCTCGTCCATCACCAGCAGGGCCGGCTCCTGCGCCAGCGCGCGCGCCAGCAGCACCAGCTGCCGTTCGCCGCCGCTGATCGCGGTGTAGATGCGCTGCGCCAGATGGGCGATGCCCAGCGTTTCCAGGCACTGCGCCGCCATCCGCCGGTCGTGCCCGGACGGCGCGGCGAACCGGCCCACGCGTGCGGCGCGGCCCATCAGCACGACCTCCTCCACGGTGAACGGGAACATGCCCTCGTGCGCCTGCGGCACGTAGCCGACGTGGCGGGCGAAGGCGTTGCGCGACCAGCCGGCCACCGGCTGGCCGAGCATCAGTACCTGCCCGGACAGCGGCGGCAGCAGGCCGAGCAGGGTCTTGAACAGGGTGGTCTTGCCGCTGCCGTTGGGGCCGAGCAGGCACAGCACCTGGCCGCGCGCGATGTCGATGGAGATGTCCGCGCCCACCTGCCGGCGGCCGTAGCCCACGCACAGCGCACGGGTCTGGATGACCGGCCCGCCGGCGTTCATGCGCGCTTCCCGCTGCGGGCCAGCAGGAACAGGAAGAACGGTGCGCCGACCAGCGCCGTGAGGATGCCCAGCGGCAGCTCCATCGGCGCGACGGTGCGCGCCAGGCTGTCGGTGGCGACCAGGAAGCCGGCGCCCAGCAGCAGCGAGGCCGGCAGCAGCCGGGAGAATTCCGGCCCCACCAGCAGCCGCGCGATGTGCGGCACCACCAGCCCCACCCAGCCGATGATGCCGGCCAGCGACACCGCCGCGGCGGTGCCCAGGGTGGCCGCGGCGATCAGCACCAGGCGCAGCCGGGTGACGTTGACGCCCAGTGCGGCGGCTTCCTCGTCGCTGAGGCTGAGCAGGTTGATCCGCCAGCGCAGCAGCACCAGCGGCAGCAATCCCAGCAGCATCGCCGGGAGCGTGGCGAGCAGTTCGCTGGCGACCACCGCGTTGAGGCCGCCGAGCAGCCAGAAGGTGATGGAAGGCAGCTGGGTGTAGGGATCGGCCAGTATCTTCAGCAGGGAAATGCCGGCCCCCAGCAGGGCGCCCACGGTCACCCCGGCCAGCACCAGCACCAGTACCGGATCGTGCCGGCGGACCATGCCCGAGACCAGGTACACCGCGCCCACCGCCGCCAGTCCGCCGACGAACGCCAGCCCCTGTACCAGCGCCAGCGGCAGGCCGAGGAAGATCGCCGCCGCCGCGCCCAGGCCGGCGCCGGACGACACGCCGAGGATGTCCGGGGAGACCAGCGGATTGCGGAACATGCTCTGGTAGGCGGCACCGGCGGCGGCGAGTACCGCGCCGACCAGCACTGCGGCGGCGATGCGCGGCAGGCGGATGTTCCAGACCACGGTTTCCACCGGTTCGGGCAGCCCCGATTCGCCGCCGGACAGGCGTGCGCCGAGCAACCGCAGCAGCTCGTCGGGCGTCACCGGATACTTGCCGGCGCTGAAGGCCCAGGCCAGCACCACCAGCAACGAGGCCAGCGCCACCCCCCAGCCCAGCAACGGGCGCCGCGAAAGCCGCCTCATGCGGTTCCTGCCAGCAGCTTTTCCAGACCGGCCGGGGTGAGCGTGCCGGCATAGAACAGCCGGTGGAATTCGATGGCCGCGGCGTTCACCCGTGCCGGCGCCAGCGCCGGGTGGTGGCCGGGATACAGCTTGGACAGCAGCCAGGGCACGCCGATCAGGCGGTTGACCCCGGGCGGGCCATCGAGCCAGCCGAACGGCAGGCTCGGCGCCAGGTGCACGCGCCGGTTGCGCACCGCCGCGATCGAGCGCCACAACGGGTCGTCCGCGACGCGGGCGGCGAAGGCGGGGTCCTGGGTCAGGACCACGTCCGGGTTCCAGGACAGCAGCTGTTCCATCGACACCCGGGTCAGGCCGCCCTTGCCGGCCTGCGCGGCGACGTTGCGGCCGCCGGCGAACTCGATCACCTCCGTGTTGATCGAGCCCTGCAGGCCGGTTTCCAGCCCATCCGGGCCACGGCCGTAATAGACCTTCGGCCGCGCCTGCGGCGGCACCGCGGCCAGCAGTGCCTGGGCCAGCGCGACCACCTGTTCGGCATGGCGCGCCAGCCGTTCGCCGCGTTCGGGCACGCCGAGCAGGCGGCCGCCCTCGCGCAGTTGCGCTGGGTGCTCGGCGAGCCGGCCATCGACCAGCACGTAGGGCAGGCCGGTCTGCTGCCAGACCCGCTCGGCCGCGGACAGGTAGGTGGCGTTGACCGTGCCGGCGTCCAGGATCAGGTCCGGGCGCAACGTCAGCAGGGTTTCGGTGGAGACCGTGCTGCCGCGCCCGGACAGCCGCCCAAGTTGCGGCAGCCCACGCTGTGCCGGGGCCAGCAGCGCGCGCGCCGGCGGGCTCATGGCCATCGGCCAGCCGAGCAGTTTCGCCGGCGCCAGCACGTAGGCCAGCACCGCCGCCGGCGGACCGGCGGCGAACACGCGCGCCACCGTGGCCGGTGGCTTGCCGAACGTGGAAACGAGGCCGCCGCGGCGTTCGGCTGCCGCCCATGCCGGCGCCAGGCCCGGTGCCAGCAGCGGCGCCAGCGCGAACGCGCGCAGCAGGTCGCGACGCTTCATGCCGCGCTCCGTTGCAGGCCGAGGCCGTCGAACCATGCCTGCAGTGCTTCGCTGCGCGGTTCCAGCTCGACGCCGGCGTGGCCGGTGAAGGCGCGCCACTCCTGCAGGTAGCGGTCGTTGACCACGGTCAGCAGGGGAATCCCGGCGGCCATCAACGACAGCATCTCGTCGGCCAGTCCCTGGCCGCTGGCTTCCAGCGTGCCGAAGCGGTTGGCGACGGCCAGGTCCGCGCCTTCGGCCAGCACCTGCCGCAACACCCCGCTGGCGGCGCTGACGCCGGCCGGGTCCAGGCAACAGCCGCGCGCGCCGGAGCCGAGGTCCTGCGAGATGCGGAAATGCCGCCCGTCATCGTCCAGGTCCACCAGCGTCATCCGCTTGCCTTCGAGCCGGTTGTCGCGCGGCAGCTGCACCAGCCCGCGCACCCGCCAGCCGGCCTGGCGCAGGCGCAGGGCGAAATCGGCCAGCACCGCGTCGGCGCCGCCAGGAGCGTCGTGGACGATGGCCGCGATGGGCGCCGGGGGCATGCTCATGTCGCCGGTCGGATGGGATGAAGTCATCAGGGATCGCTCCGCAGCCGCAGGGTCACGCGTTGTACCGTCTTGCCGAAGAAGTGGTAACCCGAACCTCCCTCGGCCAGCAACTCCAGCAACTCGTCGATGGCGCGCACGCGGGTACCGCCGACCACGGTAACGCCGCGGCGCGCGTAGGGGCCGGCGACCAGCGTCGCGGTCGGACCGATCACCGCGGCCTGCGCGCCGGGTTTGAGCAGCCGCAGCAGCTCGTCCAGGCTGCCGTTGATCAGGGTGGTGCCGGTGGTGATGAACACGTCGGCGCGGGGAATCACCTGCGGCGCGCGCTCCGCCGGCAGGTAATAGGGCAGCTCCTCGGGCTTGAGCGTGCCGGGGTCCAGTTCCAGCACGTTGAACGGCTGGCCGCGCTTGCGCAGCGTGCGCATGTACGGGGGGAACGCGCCGATCAGCGCCACCCGGTGCTGCGGGTCGATCTCCAGCGCATCGAAGGCATCGCCGTCGTCCGGCAGCGCCGATGCGGGCGGCCCGTCGCGCAGCCACAGCGTTTCGACCAGCGCGTTGAGGGTGGCGATGGCCAGCGCGCGGCGCAGGTCCTGCGGACGGTAGAGGTCGTCGAGCAGCTGTACCGCACGGCGGCCGCGGATCTTGCCCGGTACCGGCATCGCCCGTGCCGAGCTGGGGCAGCACACCGCCTCGGGCACGCTCTTGACCGGGGTCGCGCATACGCCGCCGGCGCCGTTGGAGAGCTTGGCGCCGGTGAAGAAGATGCCGAGCACCGCGCGTTCCAGTTGCAGCGACTCGGCTTCGGGGCCCAGCCGTTGCAGTACTTCGGCGTGCAGTTCCTGCAGCAGGGTGGTGTCGGGGCGGGGACGCGGTCGGGCGTTCATCGTGCGGTTCCTGTCTGGCGCGGGAGGGACGGGCCGTTTTCAGGCGGCGGGCTTGTAGGCGAAATGCAGCTTGGTGTTGCCGAGCTCGCCGGGAAGGTCGTGGCGTTCGGCGCCGGCCAATCCGGCCTGCTGCAGGCGCTGGTTGAAACGCTCGATGCCGCATAGCGGGTGGCTGTCGGTCAGCACCGCCTTGTCGAGATCGCGCAGGCCGCCGGGCGCGGTCTCGCAGGCTTCCAGGCAGAACCAGTGCGCCAGGCAGAGTCCTGCGCCCGGATTCAGTGCGGATGCAAGCTGCTCCAGCGCGGCATCGGTGGATCTGCGCACCGGGTACTGGCTGTGGAACACGACGACATGGTCGAAGTGCTGCCCCTCCGGCGGTGTCAGCGGGGTGCCGGCCACCACCCGCGCCGCTGCGGTGGGCAGCAGCGCGCGCAGGGTGGCGGTGGTGTCGGCAACGGCTTCCGGGGCGACGGCGACGGTGATGTCGATATGCGCGAAGCGCTGGCCGAGGGCGGCGGCAAGCAGGCCGTTGCTGCCATCGAAGCAGAGCATCGTGCGTGCCTGCGACAGCGCCTGCGACGTTTCCAGGCGCTCGGCGAGCCGGCGTGCTTCGCCCAGGAACGGCGCGCGTGCCAGCGTGGAGAAGCGGGTTGGAGCCTGGCGCCAGTCCGGGCCCATGAAGCGGTGCAGGTCCGACCAGCCGCAGGCCGGGTCCAGCAGGTCGTCGAGCACGCCGCCCTGGTACCAGTCGCCATCGGCGCACAGCACGTCGGCCAGCGCCGCCGGCAAGCGATAGGCCAGGCCATCGCGTTCCAGCAGCCCCAGGTCCTGCAGCGATTGCAGGAAGGCCCCCAGGTGCGCGCCGCGCAGGCCGGTGGCTTCGGCGATGGCCGCGCGCTCGGCCGGGCCATGGTCCCGCAGCCAGTCGAACACGCCGCTGCGGAAACCGGCGCGCAGCACCTGGAAGTGCTTGTAGCCGTCGATGACGCGGGCGACCGCGGCCGTTTCCGGCGGCGGCACCGCGCTGGCGAGGGAGAGGGGCGTGCTGCTGGCTTGCAGGAGGTTCATGGCCGTTGCTCCGGTTCGGGTGGGTTCATGGCAGGAGTGGCGCCGCCTGCGGGCCGCCGGCCAGGATTTCTCCTGCCTGGGCGCGCGACAGCGCGACGCCGAAAAGGTCGCGGTAGAAATCCCGGGTGCGCTCGACCAGGTCGATGTGGCGCACCGCCTGCGGATGGAACTGGTGCGCGGCCCACAGCGCCATCAGCGGCTGCTCGGCGGTGCGGTTCCCCCAGCTGTGGGCACCGCAGGGCGCAACCAGCACGCGGCCCGTGCGCACCGCGCGCAGGCGGGCGAAACGCCGGTCGCGATGCACGCTTTCGAGTTCTTCCGACCCGGAGACGATCAGGATGTCCGGGTCCCAGGCCAACAGCTGTTCCAGGCCGAAGGCGCCGGCATGCGCGCCGCGGTCGGCGGTCACGCTGTCGCCGCCGCCGGTGCGGATCCACCACTCGGCGATCAGGTGCGGCCGGCTCAGCGTCTTCGGGTTGAAATAGAGCACGCGCGGGCGGGGCAGCGGCTGCGCGTGCAGTGCCGTCTCGACCTCGCCGACCAGGGCGTCGAAGCGCGCCACATAGCGCTCGGCGGCGGCGGGGTTGTCCAGCAGTCCGCCCAGCAGCGTGATCGCGGTCTTGACCTCGTCCGGTTGCGACCACGACAGCTGGAAGGCCGGCAGCCCGAGCCTGCGCAGGCTCTGCGCGGAGCTGCGGTCCATGGTCAGGACCAGGTCCGGGGCGGCGCCGAGCAGCGCTTCCAGGTTGGGAGTGCGGCCGACGTTGGACAGCGAAGGCCGCCCGATCAGGTGCGGCGCGAACCGGTACTGGTACCCCCAGCGCGGCTGGCGTGCGAATCCGGGCAGGCCGTTGACGATGTGCTCGCCGCGGCCCACCGCGAACACCAGGCTGTTGAGTACCGGCGTCGCGCCGAGGGTGACCACCCGCTCGATGCGTTGCGGCACCCGCACCGGATCGCCGGCCATGTCGTGCACCACCCGCGTCGGCGTCGCCCAGGCCGGGGCGGCGAGGGACAGCAGCAGGAGCAGCAGGCAGCGCCATCGCATGGGCAGGGTCCGCTTCACAGGCGGGGAACGCAGGCGACCGGTATGCCGTGCCGCGACAGCACGTCGATGGGCGTGCCGTACAGCGCCGAAAGTGCAGGGCCCTGGAGCACCTCGGCGGCACGTCCGCTGGCATGTACCCGGCCACCGTGCAGGGTGACCACGCCTGCATCCAGCAGCAGCGCGTGGTCGGGCTGGTGGCTGGTGACCAGCAGCGACAGGCCGTCGCCGGCAAGCCCGCGCAACACGCCCAGCACCCGCGTCTGGTTGCCCAGGTCCAGGCTGGCGGTGGGTTCGTCCATCAGGAACAGCCGTGCCTGCTGGGCCAGCGCGCGCGCGATCAACGCCAGCTGCCGTTCGCCGCCGCTGACCCGGTTGAATGCTCGCCCGGCGAGATGGGCGATGCCCACGCGTTCCAGTGCCTCCCAGGCGATGCGGCGGTCGCGCGTGCCGGGCATGGCCAGCGGGCGCAGGTGCGGGGTGCGTCCCATCAAGGCGATGTCCAGCAGGCTCAGCCCGCTGTCGCCGGCCGCCTGCGGGACGTAGGCGAGCTGGAGCGCACCGGCGCGGGTCGCGAGAGGAGGGGCGCCATCGATGCGCACGCGGCCGCTTTCCGGGCGCAAGGCGCCGATCAGGCAGCGCAGCAGCGTGGTCTTGCCGGTGCCGTTGGGGCCGAGCAGGCACAGGATCCGGCCTGCCTCCAGTTCCAGGTCGATGCCGTCGAGGACCGGCGCCTGTCCGGCGGCATGGCGGTACACCAGGCTTTCCACGCTCAGGACCATTGCCGTTTCCTCGACCGGGCCAGCAGCGCCACGAACAACGGCGCTCCCAGCAGCGCGGTGACGATGCCCAGCGGCAGTTCGGCGGCGAACGCGCCGCGGCACAGGTCGTCCACCAGCAGCAGGAACACCGCGCCGAGCAGTGCGGAGGCCGGAAGCAGCCGGGCATAACCCGGACCGACCAGCATCCGCGCCAGGTGCGGAACCAGCAGGCCGATCCAGCCGATGACGCCGGACAGGCTCACCGCCGCGGCGGTCATCAAGGTGGCGGCGGCGATCAGCAGCAGGCGCAGGCGGCGCACCGGCACGCCGAGGGTCGCGGCTTCGTCGTCGCCGGCTTCCATCACCTGCGTGGGCCAGCGCAGCAGGAACAGCAGCACGCTGCCGAGCAGCGAGAACGGCACGGCGAATGCCAGGTCGGGCAGGGTGACGCGACCGAGGCTGCCGAGCAGCCAGAACACGATGGCCGGCAGCGTGTCGAGCGGGTCGGCCAGGTACTTCAGCGCCGAGGTCATGGCCTGGAACAGTGCGGAGACCACCAGTCCGGCCAGTACCAGCACCAGCGTCGAATGCCGGCCCAGGTGGCCGGCGACGAAGATCGCCGCGGCCACCGCCAGCACGCCGCCGGCGAAGGCCAGGCCCTGCACGGCCAGCGCACCGCCGCCGAGCAGCATCGCCAGCGCCGCGCCGAATCCTGCGCCCGAGGTGACGCCGAGGATGCCGGGCGAGGCCAGCGGATTGCGGAACAGGGTCTGGTACGCGGCACCTGCCGCGGCGAGGTTGGCGCCGACCAGCATCGCCGCCAGCACCCGCGGCAGCCGCACCGACAGCACCACGTTCTCGACCATCGCCGGCTGCGAGGAGGGCCGCTCGAGCAGCGCCGACCACAACACCTCCAGGACCTGTGCCGGGGACAGCGGGTAATGGCCCAGCCCCATCGAGGCGACCGCCGCGCAAGCGGCCATCGCACCCAGCAGGACGATCGAAGCGCGGGCGCGTCGCTCGCCGGGGAACAGGTGCAGGCCGCCCTGTGCGGCGTTCATGGCGCGGCGCCCGCCGCGTGTCCGGCCCGTTGCGACCGCCTCGGGCGCAAGCTCGTGCCCGGCGGCATTGCGGCCGGAGCTGCCGTCAGCGGTTGCGAAGGGGCGCGCATGGTCGTGGAGATGTCCTTGGCCTTTCGGATCTGCCCGGGGGCGCTTGGGCCGGCGTTGCCACGATCCCCGGGAACGGATCGTGCGCGGCCTTCCATCCGGGAAGCGGTGGGGGGCGCACCGGAATGGTGTCGACTTTATAGCGGGGCGGTTGCATCGGCTTTGACCTGGGTCAAGCGAGGCGGCGAGCGCGCCGACGATGCCGGCATGGCAGCGCGTTGCCGGAAAGACCTTCCGGTGCTCCGCGGGCAGAAGAACACGCACGGGCTGCCGCCGGCAGCGGTGGACGCACGGCAGAGCGGCAACACCGGCCTGTCCGGTCGGCGGACGTCGCGATTGCGTGCCGGGCTTCCTTTGCTTTTCCGGAGCCACCGGCGATGCTGCTCGCCGGCGAGGAAGGAGCAACGATGGAGCGACGCAAAGTATTTTCCGCAGCGGTCGCGCTGGCCGCGGCCGGGGCGATCGCAGGCGCGTGGCTGGGCGGCGGCTGGCTGCCGCTGCACTACGCCTGCAAGCCGCTGGCCACGCTGCTGATCCTGTGGATGGCGGCGGTGGTGCCGGCGGACGATGCGCGCTATCGGCGGCGGGTACTGGCCGGGCTGGTGTGTTCGCTGGCCGGCGACGTGCTGCTGATGCTGCCGGGCGACCATTTCGTGGCGGGACTGGTGGCGTTCCTGCTGGCGCACCTGTGCTACATCGCCGCGTTCGTGCCGGGCATGCGCCGGCGCGATGCGGCATGGGCGGCGCTGCCGCTGCTGCTTTATGCCGGGATCAACCTTGCCGGCCTGTGGCCGTACCTGCCGCCGGCATTGAAGGCGCCGGTGCTGGCCTACGTGCTGGTGCTGGCGGCGATGGCGATGGCAGCGATCGCGCGCTGGCGCGGTGCCGCGCGGACTTCGCCGCTGCGCGGGGCGGCGGGATCGGCGGCGGTCGGCGCGTTGCTGTTCGTCGCCAGCGACTCGCTGCTGGCCTGGGACCGTTTCGCCGGCACGGTGCCGGCGCCGGCGCTGGCGGTGCTGGCGACCTACTTCCTCGCGCAGTGGTGCATCGCCCGTTCGGTCTCAACCGGCGCGAATCCGGCACGCTAGAGTAGCGGCCCAGTCCCACACGGAACCCACGATGGCCAAGACCACGGGCAAGCCCCGCACCGCCTATGTCTGCAGCGAATGCGGCGCCGAGTACAGCAAGTGGCAGGGCCAGTGCGGCGAATGCGGCGTGTGGAACGCACTGGCCGAGATCGTGCTGGAAAGCGCGGTCGCGGCGAAGTCGCCGGCCTCGCGCCGCAGCGGCTGGGCCGGCAAGGTCGAGGCGCCGAAGATCACCGCGCTCAAGGACGTGCAGCAGAGCGAGCACGCCCGGGTTTCCACCGGCATCGGCGAATTCGACCGCGTGCTCGGCGGTGGCCTGGTCGAGGGTGCGGTGGTGCTGGTCGGCGGCGACCCGGGCATCGGCAAGTCCACGCTGCTGCTGCAGGCACTGGCGAGGATGGCCGCGCAGTTGCCGGTGCTGTACGTCACCGGCGAGGAATCGCTGGCGCAGGTGGCCGGCCGCGCGGTGCGGCTGGACCTGCCGCTGGAAGGCCTCAAAGCGCTGGCCGAGACCGGCATCGAGCACATCCTGCAGCACGCCGCCGCGGCGCGGCCGAAGCTGATCGTGGCCGATTCGGTGCAGACGCTGTGGACCGAGACCCTGACCGCCGCGCCCGGCTCGGTCAGCCAGGTGCGCGAGAGCGCGGCGCGGCTGGTGCGCTATGCCAAGGAAACCGGCACCGCGGTGTTCCTGGTCGGCCACGTCACCAAGGAGGGCGGCATCGCCGGCCCGCGCGTGCTCGAGCACATGGTCGATGCGGTGCTGTACTTCGAGGGCGAGAGCGGCAGCCGCTTCCGCGTGCTGCGCGCGTTCAAGAACCGCTTCGGCGCGGTCAACGAGCTGGGCGTGTTCGCGATGGGCGAGAAGGGGCTGAAGGAAGTGCCCAACCCGTCGGCGATCTTCCTGTCCGGCGGCAGTACCCGCCAGCCCGGCAGCTGCGTGATGGTCACCCGCGAGGGCACCCGGCCGCTGCTGGTGGAAGTGCAGGCGCTGGTCGATTCCTCGCCGCTGTCCAACCCGCGCCGGGTCGCGGTGGGGCTGGAGCAGAACCGGCTGGCGATGCTGCTGGCGGTGCTGCACCGCCATGGCGGGGTGGTGGTCGGCGACCAGGATGTGTTCGTGAACGTCGTCGGCGGCATCCGCGTGCAGGAAACCGCGGTCGACCTGCCGGTGCTGCTGGCGGTGCTGTCCTCGCTGCAGGACCGGCCGCTGGCGGAAAAGACCATTGCGTTCGGCGAGGTCGGGCTGTCCGGCGAGATCCGCCCGGTGCCCAACGGCGAGGAGCGCCTGCGCGAAGCGGCGACGCACGGCTTCAGGCGCGCCATCGTGCCCAAGGCCAATGCGCCCAAGGCCGGTACGGTGAAGGGCATGGAAGTGATCGCGGTGGAGCGCCTGTCGCAGGCGCTGGAAGCCGCGGAATGAGCCTGTTTGCCCGAGGCGGGTCAGCGGCCGGATGCGCCGGCAAGCCTTGGCAAGCGCATGCATCCTCGGCGATGATCGCGCGCTCTCAAACGTGAATAGGGAAACCCAATGGATTGGATGCTGTTGCCGTTCAAGCGTTACGTCGATTTCGAAGGGCGCTCGCGGCGGACGGAATACTGGATGTTCCAGCTGTTGCTGGCGGTGGTTTACATGGTGCTGCTGGGGCTGATGTTCTTGGGCGTGGCGATGGGCAGCGAGCAGGAACCCGGTGGCTTGTTCTGGGTGGGCCTGGTGCTGGTGGTGTTGTTTGCGCTGGGCACCTTTCTACCTGCGTTGGCGGTGCAGGTGCGGCGCTTTCACGATCAGGACAAGTCCGGTTGGTTCGTCCTGCTCGGCTTCATCCCGTGGGTGGGCGGATTGATCGTGCTCATCTTCATGTGCCTGCGCGGGACCATCGGCCCGAACCGTTTTGGCGAGGATCCGTTGACGGATTGACCGGCGAGGCTGCCGGCCAGCGGCCGGCACCGCCTTCAGCGGCTGCGCCCGAGCACCAGTTCGATGACGAACTGGCTGCCGAAGAACGCCAGCAGCAGCAGCGCCATTGCGGTCAGCGTCCAGTGCACCGCCTTGGCGCCACGCCAGCCATAGCGGCGGCGGCCGATCAGCAGGGTGCCGAACACGATCCACGACAGCACGCTGAGCACGGTCTTGTGCACCAGCTTCTGTTCCAGCAGGTCGTCCACGAACAGCACCCCGGTCACCAGGGTCAGGGTGAGCAGGCTGAAGCCGACGGTGATGGTGCGGAACAACAGCGATTCCAGGTCGTTCAGCGGCGGCAGCGCGCGCAGCCACGGGCGGAAGTCGCGCTGGCGCAGGGCGCGTTCCTGCAGCCACAGCATGATCGCCAGCAGCGCGGCGATGCTCAGCGTGGCGTAGGCCAGCAGCGCCAGCCAGGCGTGCGAGGCCAGTTGCCAGCCCAGCGCCTTGCTCGGTTCATGGCCATAGGCGTGGTACACCGCCAGCAGGGTCGCCGCCATCGGGAACACCACCACGCCGAGTGCGGCCATGCGGCCGCGCGCACCGACCAGCGCGGTGACGCCCGCCATGCCCAGGCCCACCAGCGACAGCGCCGCGAAGAAGTGCATGTCCGGGCCGCCGTCGGTGCGCAGCGCGACCAGCAGGTGGTAGATGCCGTGCATCGCCGCCGCGCCGGTGGCCGGCCACAGCCAGGCACGCGAAAGCGGCGCCTGTTCGCCGCTCACCGCGCGGATCAACAGGGCGGTGGCGAGCAGGTACAACAGGATGGCGATGAGAACGATTGTCATTTTTCCAGTGTCGCACAACGGGATGGTGACGGACCGCGCCGGGGCGGTCAGGGCCGCCGGGCTGCGGCCACGGTGCTATTCTGGCGTCATCATCGGCGGCAGAGGAAATCCATCATGCATGCTTCGAGTGTAATGGGCCCGGTCGGACACAGTCCCTTGTGGAAGGTGTTCTGGTTGTACGGTGTGATCCCCAGCAACCTGCTGTGGGGCGTGGTGCTGTGGATGCTCTCGCACGGCGGCTATCCCGGCGCGACCCTCGGCCTGCTGGCGTTCCTGCTGCTGTACACCGCCTGGATCGTGGTCGCGGTATGGCGCGCGGCACCCAACGCCGGCGACCCGCGCTATGGCGTGGTGGCGCGCACGCTCACCGTGGCGTGGGCGCTGAACACGGTGCTGATGGTGTTCTTCCTCGGCCTGCAGCTGCTGCGCTGAGCCTCAGCCGAACTGGACGATGCCGCCGTCGCGGTCGAAGACGGCAAAGTCGGCGACGCGGCCGTTGTTGATCGCATTGACCATGAACCGCAAGGGCTGCGCCGCTTCGTCGCTGCCGGGTGCGATACCGGCGCGGCCGCTCAGGCTGCTGACGAACAACAGGTCCCAGTCCAGCCCGGTATTGGCCGATTCGGCCGCCAGCGCCTCGAAACTGGCCACTTCCGACGGCGCCTTGTCCACGCACAGGCAGGGCGACAGGGTGCCGCCCTCGCGGCGTTCGAAACGCTCGCGCTGTTCGGCGGTGGCGGCTTCGGGCAGTTCGACGCGGGCAAAGACGAACAGCAGGCGTTGAGGCTCGGGCTGCTGGCGGGCGGCGCGGAGCAGGTCGTTGAAGCTGGAAAGCTGCATGGTGTCTGGCGGGTTGCGGAACGGTGGCCAGACGCTAGCACGGGTATCGCCGGTTCCGGGGCGCGGCTCCCGGGAATCGGACGATGGCTTGATGCGGATCAAGCAAAGTTGACGTGGGCAGGACTAAGCTGTGCCGCAAGCAGGGATGCTCCTGCGACGTCTCCAAGTCCACTCGCCTGGGTTCTCCGGAATATGGCGGATGGGCCGTGGCATCGGCCACCGGGTCGGCGAGGAAACGAGCCGGCCTCCCAATATCGGAATGGAGTGAAGATGAAGGCTCTAGCCGATCGCCACGGGCGGTCCTTCCCGTACCTGCGCCTGTCGCTGACGGAGGCCTGCAACTACCGCTGCAGCTATTGCCTTCCCGATGGCTACCAGGCCGATGGCCGCCCGCGCTTCCTTGAGCGCGACGAGGTGGTGCGGCTGGTCAAGGCCTTCGCCGCGCTGGGGATGCGCAAGATCCGCCTGACCGGCGGCGAACCCAGCCTGCGCAAGGATCTGCCGTCGATCATCGCCGCGGTATCGGCGGTGCCGGGCATCGCCAGGGTCGCGCTGACCACCAACGGCTGCCTGCTGCCGCGCCACGTGGGCGTATGGCGCCAGGCCGGGTTGACCGCGCTCAATGTCAGCCTCGACAGCCTCGATCCGGCGCGTTTCCACGCCATCACCGGGCATGACCGCTTCGCCGAGGTCAGCGAGGGCGTGGAGCAGGCGCTGCGGCTGGGGTTCGACTCGGTCAAGCTCAACGCGGTGCTGCTGCGCGGGGTCAACGACGACGAGCTGCCGGGCTGGTTCGACTACCTGCGCCAGCGCGACATCGCGGTGCGCTTCATCGAACTGATGCAGACCGGCGACAACGCCGAATTCTTCGCGCGCCACCACGTGCGTGCGCAGGCGCTGGAGCAGCGGCTGCTCGACGGCGGCTGGCGGCTGCGCGAGCGCGCATCCGATGCCGGCCCGGCGCGCGAATACGAGCACGCCGGCTACCGTGGCCGGATCGGCATCATCGCGCCGTATTCGCGCGATTTCTGCGCCGGCTGCAACCGCCTGCGGGTGACCGCGCGCGGCGACCTGCGGCTGTGCCTGTTCGGCGACTTCGGCATCCCGCTGCGGCCGTTGCTGCAGTCCGACGCCGACCAGGATGCGCTGGTCGCGCGCATCGCCACCCAACTCGGCCTCAAGGCCGCCGGCCACGGCCTGCACCAGGGCAACACCGGCATCACCCCGCACCTGGCTTCGATCGGAGGATGAACCGCAACATGAGCATGGAACCCGCCGCCGCCTTCCACATGGCCGACATCCGCAACAAGCGGCCCACCCGCCGCCGCGCGGTGGCGATCGGCGAACTGCTGGCCGGGCCGGTGGCCTGGCCGATGATCGTCGAGCGCCGGCTGCCCAAGGGCGATGCGCTGGTCATGGCCGAGATCGCCGGCCTGCAGGGCGCCAAGCAGGCCTCGGCATTGATGCCGCTGTGCCATCCGCTGCCGCTGGAACTGGTGCGCGTGCGCTGCGAGCCGATCCCCGAACGGCAGGCCATCCGTGTCTACTGCGAGTGCGCCACCGAGGCGCGCACCGGGGTGGAGATGGAAGCGCTGGCCGGCGCCAACGCGGCGCTGCTGACGCTGTACGACCTGAGCAAGCCGGTGGAGCCGGCGCTGGCCATCGGCGGCATCCGCCTGCTGTTCAAGGAAGGCGGCAAGAGCGGGTTGTGGATCCACCCCGACGGCATGAGCGAGGCCGACCGCGCGCACTACCGGCCGCGCGATCTGGCGCGGCTGGACGGCGTGCCGTGCGCGGTGGTCACGCTCAGCGACCGGGCCAGCCGCGGCGAATATGCAGACGAATCCGGCCCGGTGCTGCAGCAGGGGCTGCGCCGCCTGGGCGGCGAGGTGCGCGATACGCCGGTGCTGGCCGACGGCATCGAGCCGTTGGCCTCGCAGCTGCAGGCGCTGGCCGCCGCCGGCATCCGCCTGTGTCTGTGCACCGGCGGCACCGGGTTGGGACCGAACGACCTGACGCCCGAGGCGTTGCGGCAGGTGGGAGGACGCCGGGTCGAGGGACTGGCGGAGATGATCCGCAGCGAGAGTGCCCGGCATACGCCGCTGGCCTGGCTGAGCCGCGCCGAGGTGGTGCAGGTGGGCGGGATGCTGGTGGTCGCGCTGCCCGGCAGCCCGCGTGCGGCGCAGCAGGGCATGGACATCCTAGCCCCGCTGCTGGCGCATGCGCTGGCGATGATCGACGGCAGGCCGCACGCATGATCGGCTACGACGAAGCGCTGGCGATCATCGACGGCAACTGCGCGGTGCTGCCGCGCGAGCGCATCCCGGCCTCGCAGGCCATGGGACGGGTGCTGGCGATGGCGGTCGACAGCCCCGACGACCTGCCGCCGTTCGCCAACTCGGCCATGGACGGATTCGCGCTGCGGGCGGGGACCGGCATGTTGCCGGCAGGAAGCGAATTCATCGTCGCCGGTGCCTGCGCCGCCGGCGACGGCCAGGCGCAGGGCGGCGAGGGCGCCTGGGAAATCATGACCGGCGCCTGCGTGCCCGACGGGCTGGATACGGTGGTGCCGGTGGAACAGGTGGAAGTGCTCGGGCGCGATGCGCAGGAGCGTCCGCAGCGGATCCGGCTGCGGGCCGATGTCGCGCCGGGCCAGCACCTGCGCCGGCGCGGCGAGGACGTGCGGCAGGGCACGCAGGTCGTCGCCGCCGGCCAGTTGCTGCGGGCGCCGCACCTGGCGCTGCTGGCGGCGCTGGGCGTGGCCACGGTGGAAGTGGTGGCGCGGCCGCGGGTGGCGCTGATCAACACCGGCCGCGAACTGGTGGACAACCCGGTGCAACCGCTGGAGCCGGGCCAGATCCGCGACAGCAACGGCCCGCTGCTGGCCGCGCGGCTGGCGGCGGCCGGGGCCGAGCTGGTGCACCAGCAGGTGGTGGGCGACGAGCCGCAGGCGTTCGAGGCCGCGCTGCAGGCGGCGCTGGCCGCCGGCGCCAACGTGCTGCTCAGCACCGGCGCGGTGTCGATGGGGCGCTACGACTTCGTGCCCGATACCCTGCGCGGGCTGGGCGCGCGGATCCATTTCCACAAGGTGCGGGTGCGCCCCGGCAAGCCGCTGCTGTTCGCGCGGCTGGCCGGCGGGCAGCTGTACTTCGGCCTGCCCGGCAACCCGGTATCCAGCGCGGTGGGGCTGCGGTTCTTCGTTGAACCGGCGCTGCGCGGCCTGCTCGGGCTGCCGCCGGAGCGGCCGCTGCGGGTGCCGCTGGCCACCCCGGCCGGCAAGCCGGTGGCGCTGCGCCGGCACCTGAAGGCGCGGCTGGTCTGCGACGGGCAAGGGCAGCTGCAGGCGCAGGTGCTGGCCGGGCAGGAGTCGTTCCGGATCGCGCCGCTGCTGCAGAGCAACGCCTGGGCGGTGATCGCCGAGGATGCCGGCGAGGTGCCGGTGGGCGGCCTGGTGGACATCTATGGCCCCGGGCATCTGCAAGGGGCGCAACCGGAGGGGATGGCGGAATGAAGGTGGAAGTGAGTCTGTTCGGCGCGTTCCGTGACTACGAGCCGAGCGCGCAGGTGACGCTGGAACTGCACGACGGTGCGCAGGTGTCCGACCTGCGCGCGGCGCTCCATGAACATGCGCAAGCGCATTGGCCGGCATTCCGGCCGGGGTTGCTGCAGTACTCGGCGTTCGCCAGCGAAACCAGCGTGCTGCGCGAGAACGAACCGCTGCCGGCCGATGGCCGCATGGCGGTGCTGCCGCCGGTCAGCGGAGGCTGAGCATGTCCAGGCATCATTGCGCGGTGGTCGACGTGGCCCGGGGGAAACTCGATGTGGCCGCGGCCATCGAATTCGTCTCCGACCCGGGATTCGGCGGCATCAACCTGTTCGTCGGCCGGGTGCGCGACCTCAACCATGGCCGTGCCGTCACCGGCATCAGCTACGACATGTTCGACGCATTGGCGCTGAACGGATTCGCCGAGATCGCCGCGCGCGCCGAGGCCGAATTCGGCCCCGGGCTCAAGCTGTACATCGCCCACGCCAAGGGCCGGCTGGCGGTGGGCGACCTGGCGGTGGTGATCGCCGCCGGCACCCCGCATCGCGACGAGGCCTTCCGCGCCTGCCGCCAGGTGATCGAGGCGGTCAAGCACACCAGCCCGGTGTGGAAGCAGGAACACTACGAGGACGGCGACAGCGTCTGGAGCGAGGGCTGCTCCCTGTGCGGGCACGAAACCGTGGCGGTCGACGCCGGCCAGGACCCGCCCGGACATGCAGGCCATGACCGGCACTGACACGGCCTGGACCGGCGTGGTGCTGGCCGGCGGCCGCTCCTCGCGCATGGGCCGCGACAAGGCGCTGCTGCAGTGGCGCGGACGATCGCTGCTGCAGCACATGCAGGCGCTGCTGCGCGAGGCCGGCGCCGCGCGGGTAGTGGTCAGCGGCGACCATCCCGGCGACCACGAAAGCGTGCCCGACCGGATCCGCGACATCGGTCCGCTGGGCGGCGTGGCCAGCGTGGCCGAGGTGCTGCCCGATGGCGTGCTGCTGCTGGTGCCGGTGGACATGCCGCTGCTGACGCCGGCGCTGCTGGCGGCGCTGGCGGCGGCCGACGGCGATTGCGTCTGCCATGACGGCTACATGCTGCCGATGCGATTGCGTCTCGATAACCGCCTGCGCTCCCGGCTGGGGCAGATGCCGCAATGGCCATCGTCGGCACGGTCGTTGCGCGGGCTTCACGCCGCCATGGGTGGAATCCACCTTGCGCTGCCGGCGGACGGCAGCGGGCAATTGGCCAACTGCAATACCCCCGGGCAATGGCAGGAACTGGCGAGATGAAGATCCAGATGCAGCGGCAGAGCCTGCGGTTGCGGGTCAGCGAGCAGCAACTGGCGGCGCTGCGGGCCGGAGAGGCGGTGGAAAACCTCACCCGGCTGGCTCCCGGCGCCGTCTGCCGGCAGGTGGTGACGGCAACCGACGATGGGCCGGCATGCCTGGAGATTTCTCCGGTGGTATGGTCGCTGCGTCTGCCGCGCCAGGCGCTGGAGGCCTATGCCGCACGACTGCCATGCCGGGAAGGCCTGGGATTTGCGTTACCGACAGGTGACGAAGAAGTGCTGCAGGTCAGTTTCGAGGTCGATGTGCGCGACAGCGTACGCCATCGTGGAACGGCAAAGCGGAAACCGGCGCCCGATGGCGACGATGAAAGGACGGTTTGATTAACGTCAAGGACGATGGCTGCGGGGCTCCATAAGCTGTTGGCAAGCAATGCACGGACGGGGTGAATCCCCGGCGGAGTGGGCCTAGATGGCCTCCTCCAGGCGGTCGCCACGATCTCCGGCAGGATTGACAGAAGGCGGATTCCATGGGTACGCGACAGGACGGTATCGTTCGAAGTAGTGGCGCGGTCATCGACGACTGGAGGCCGGAGGATCCGGCGTTCTGGCAGGGCGGTGGGCAGCGTATCGCCACCCGCAACCTGGCCATCTCGGTGCCGGCGTTGATGTTCGCATTCTCGGTATGGATGCTGTTCTCCGCGGTGGCGATCAACCTGCCGCAGGTCGGGTTCGCCTTCACCACCGACCAGTTGTTCTGGCTGACGGCGCTGCCGTCGCTTTCCGGCGCGACCCTGCGCATCTTCTATTCCTTCATGATCTCGCTGGTCGGCGGCCGCCGCTGGACCGCGATTTCCACCGCCTCGCTGCTGATTCCCACGCTCTGGCTGGGATTCGCGGTGCAGGACACGTCCACGCCGTACTGGCACTTCGTCGCCATCGCCATCCTGTGCGGGCTGGGCGGCGGCAACTTCGCCTCGTCGATGTCCAACATCTCGTTCTTCTACCCAAAGAGCAAGCAGGGCATGGCGCTGGGCGTCAACGCCGGGCTGGGCAACGTCGGCGTGTCGGTGACCCAGTTCCTGGTGCCGCTGGTGATCGGTGCCGGCGTGTTCGGCGCCATCGCCGGGCAGCCGCAGCTCACCGCCGACGGCAAGCAGATCTTCCTGCAGAACGCGGGATTCGTCTGGGTGCCGCTGGTGGCCCTCTGCAGCATCGCCGCCTGGTTCGGCATGAACGACCTCAGCGCGGCCAAGTCCTCGTTCGCCGAGCAGGCGGCGATCTTCAAGGAAAAGCACAACTGGCTGATGTGCTGGCTGTACATCGGCACGTTCGGCTCGTTCATCGGCTTCTCGGCCGGCTTCCCGATGCTGATCAAGTCGCAGTTCCCCGAAGTGAACCCGATGACCTACGCCTTCCTCGGGCCGCTGGTCGGCGCGCTGATGCGCTCGGTCGGCGGCTGGATGGCCGACCGCTGGGGCGGGGCGCGGCTGACGTTCTGGGTGTTCGTGCTGATGATCTCCGCGGTGTTCGGCGTGCTGCACTACCTGCCGCACGGCGGCCAGGGCGGCAACTTCCACGGCTTCCTGGCCTGCTTCATGGCGCTGTTCGTGCTGACCGGCATCGGCAATGCCACCACGTTCCGGATGATCCCGGTGATCTTCCGCACGCTGCACGAGCGCCGCTCGGCCGGCGGCGACGACGAGGCCAGGACGCATGCGATGCGCCAGGCCGGCATCGAGTCGGCCGCGGTGATCGGGTTCAGCTCCGCCATCGGCGCCTACGGCGGCTTCTTCATCCCCAAGAGCTACGGCTCCTCGATCACCTTGAGCGGCGGCCCGGAGTGGGCGCTGTACGGCTTTATCGCCTTCTACGTCACCTGCCTCGCCGTCACATGGTGGTTCTACTACCGCCGCGGCGCGGAAGCGCCTTCCTGAGCGTTGGTCGCCGCAGGCGCGCCCCCGGGCGCGGTTCCATCCGTGGAGTGACATCCAGCTGAAGTTTGCCAGGAGATGTATCGATGAGTTATTTCCTAGACCGCTTGCAGTTCTTCAAGCGCAATCCGGCTCCCTTTTCCGACGGGCACGGCGTCACCAGGAGCGAGGACCGCGACTGGGAGAACGGCTACCGCGCGCGCTGGCAGTACGACAAGATCGTGCGCTCCACCCATGGCGTGAACTGCACCGGTTCGTGCAGCTGGAAGATCTACGTCAAGAACGGGCTGGTGACGTGGGAAACGCAGCAGACCGACTACCCGCGCACGCGTCCGGACCTGCCCAACCATGAACCGCGCGGCTGCCCCCGCGGCGCCAGCTATTCCTGGTACCTGTACAGCGCCAACCGGCTGAAGTATCCGCTGGTCCGCGGCGCGTTGCTGCGGCTGTGGCGCGAGGCGCGCAAGACGATGGCGCCGGTGGATGCCTGGGCCAGCATCGTCAACGATCCGGAGAAGGCGAAGAGCTACAAGTCGCGGCGCGGCATGGGCGGCTTCGCCCGGGTGGGCTGGGAAGAGGCCAACGAGATCATCGCCGCCTCCAACCTGCATACGGTGAAGCAGCATGGCCCCGACCGCGTGGTCGGCTTCTCGCCGATCCCGGCGATGTCGATGGTGTCCTACGCCTCCGGCGCGCGCTACCTGTCGCTGCTGGGCGGCGTGTGCCTGTCGTTCTACGACTGGTACTGCGACCTGCCGCCGGCCTCGCCGCAGATCTGGGGCGAGCAGACCGACGTGCCCGAATCGGCCGACTGGTACAACAGCCGTTACATCATCGCCTGGGGCTCGAACGTGCCGCAGACGCGCACGCCCGATGCGCACTTCTTCACCGAGGCGCGCTACAACGGCACCAAGACCGTGGCCATCACCCCCGACTATTCGGAAGTGGCCAAGCTCACCGACCACTGGCTGCATCCCAAGCAGGGCACCGACGCGGCGCTGGCGTTCGCCTTCGGCCATGTGATCCTGAAGGAATTCCACGTCGACAAGCCGGCCGAGTACTTCATCGAGTACTGCCGCCAGTACACCGACATGCCGCTGCTGGTGCGGCTGGAGCGTCGCGCCGACGGCCGCCTGGTGCCCGAGCGCTTCCTGCGCGCCAGCGACCTGGGCGGGCTGGGCGAGAGCAACAACCCCGAGTGGAAGACCCTGGCCTGGGACGAGAACAACGGCGAGATCGTCGTGCCCAGCGGTTCCATCGGCTTCCGCTGGGGCGAGAAAGGCAAGTGGAACATCGAGCAGAAGGACAGCAGCGGGCGCGAGACGCGGCTGCGACTGTCGCTCAAGGATGCCAACGACGGCATCGAGGCGGTCAGCTTCCCGTACTTCGGCGGCATCGAGCACGACCGCTGGACCGCCTCCCGCTTCGACGAGATCCTCGAGCGCAACATCCCGGTGCGGCGGCTGCAGCTGGCCGACGGCAAGCAGTGGGAAGTGGCGACCGTCTACGACCTGCTGATGGCGCAGTACGGCGTGGACCGCGGCTTCGGCGGCGGCAACGTCGCCGCCAGCTTCGACGACGACCTGCCGGGCACCCCGGCATGGCAGGAGAAGATCACCGGCGTGCCGCGCGGCGACGTGATCGAGATCGCGCGCGAGTTCGCCAACACCGCGGCCAAGACCCGCGGCCGCAGCATGATCATCGTCGGCGCCGGCATGAACCACTGGTTCCACAACGACATGAACTACCGCGGCCTGATCAACATGCTGATCATGTGCGGCTGCATCGGCCAGACCGGCGGCGGCTGGGCGCACTACGTGGGCCAGGAGAAGCTGCGGCCGCAGACCGGCTGGCAGCCGCTGGCATTCGGCCTGGACTGGAGCAAGCCGCCGCGGCAGATGAACGGCACTTCGTTCTTCTACTTCAATTCCGACCAGTGGCGCTACGAGAAGCTGGAGATGAAGGAGATCCTGTCGCCGCTGGCCGATCCGGCCAAGTACAGCGGCAGCCAGGCCGACTTCAACCTCAAGGCGGTGCGCATGGGCTGGTTGCCGAGCGCGCCGCAGCTGGACCGCAACCCGCTGGGCATCGCCAGGGCGGCCGAAGCCGCGGGCGTCGCGCCGGCCGACTACGTGGTGCAGCAGATGAAGCACGGCATGCTGGACTTCGCCTTCGCCGACCCGGATGCGCCGCAGAACTTCCCGCGGGTGATGTTCATCTGGCGCTCCAACCTGCTCGGCTCTTCGGGCAAGGGCCACGAGTACATGCTGCGGCACCTGCTGGGCACCCGCCACGGCGTGCAGGGCAAGGACCTGGGCGAGCGCGGCGCGCTCAAGCCCGAGGACGTGAAGTGGCGCGACGAGATCCCGGAAGGCAAGCTCGACCTGCTGGTCACGCTGGACTTCCGCATGTGCACCACCGCGCTGTATTCGGATGTGGTGCTGCCCACCGCCACCTGGTACGAGAAGAACGACCTCAACACCTCGGACATGCACCCGTTCATCCACCCGCTGTCCAAGGCGGTGGACCCGGCCTGGGAGTCGCGCAGCGACTGGGACATCTTCAAGGGCGTGGCGCAGTCGCTCAGCGCGATGGCGCCGGGCGTGCTCGGCGTGGAGAAGGACGTGGTGCTGACCCCGGTGCTGCACGACACCCCCGGGGAGCTGGCAATGCCGCTGGGCGTGCAGGACTGGAAGAAGGGCGAGTGCGAGCCGATCCCCGGCAAGACCATGCCGTCGATCACGGTGGTCGAGCGCGACTACCCGAACCTGTACCGGAAGTTCACCTCGCTGGGCCCGCTGCTGGACCAGCAGGGCAACGGTGGCAAGGGCATGAACTGGGACACGAAGGACGAGGTCGCCTTCCTGGGCGATCTCAACCGCCGCGTGCTGGAGCATGGCGTCAGCCAGGGGCGTCCGAACATCGATACCGCCATCGACGCCTGCGAGGTGATCCTGCACCTGGCACCGGAAACCAACGGCCATGTCGCGGTCAAGGCATGGGAGTCGCTGGGCACGTTCACCGGCCGCGACCACACCCACCTGGCGGTCGGCAAGGAGCACGAGGCGATCCGTTTCCGCGATATCCAGGCGCAGCCGCGCAAGATCATCTCCTCGCCGATCTGGTCGGGGCTGGAGGACGAGCACGTCAGCTACAACGCCTGCTACACCAACGTGCACGAACTGATCCCGTGGCGCACGGTCACCGGCCGCCAGCAGTTCTACCAGGACCACGAGTGGATGATCGCCTTCGGCGAAGGCTTCATGAGCTACCGCCCGCCGGTCGACACCAAGACCATCGAGCCGTTGCACAACAAGCGCGGCAACGGCAACAAGGAGATCGTGCTGAACTGGATCACCCCGCACCAGAAGTGGGGCATCCACAGCACCTACAGCGACAACCTGATCATGCAGACGCTGTCGCGCGGCGGCCCGATCGTGTGGCTGAGCGAGACCGACGCGCGCGAGGCCGGGATCGAGGACAACGACTGGATCGAGCTGTTCAACGTCAACGGCGCCATCGCCGCGCGTGCGGTGGTCAGCCAGCGGGTGATGGCCGGCATGGCGATGATGTACCACGCCCAGGAACGCATCCTCAACGTGCCCGGCTCGGAGATCACCGGCACCCGCGGCGGCATCCACAACTCGGTCACGCGGGTGGTGCTCAAGCCCACGCACATGATCGGCGGCTACGCGCAGCTGGCCTACGGCTTCAATTACTACGGGACCTGCGGCACCAATCGCGACGAGTTCGTGGTGGTACGCAAGATGGACAGGATCGATTGGTTGGATGGCGAAGCACAGGGAGGTGCGAGTGCCGCGGGTGCGGGACGCGCGGGTGCGGCCGAAGCCGCGCCGGCTTCCGCCAAGGAGGTGGTGTGATGAAGGTCCGTGCCCAGATTGCGATGGTGTTGAACCTGGACAAGTGCATCGGCTGCCACACCTGCTCGATCACCTGCAAGAACGTATGGACCTCGCGCGAAGGCGTCGAGTACGCCTGGTTCAACAACGTCGAGACCAAGCCCGGCATCGGCTACCCGAAGGAATGGGAGAACCAGGACAAGTGGAACGGCGGCTGGGTGCGTACCGGCTCCGGCAAGCTGATGCCGCGCGCCGGCGGCCGCTGGCGGATGCTGGCCAAGATCTTCGCCAATCCCGACCTGCCGCAGATCGACGACTACTACGAGCCGTTCGACTTCGACTACCAGCACCTGCACAAGGCGCCGGAGCTCAAGCACCAGCCGACCGCGCGCCCGCGCTCGCTGATCAGCGGCCAGCGCATGCAGAAGATCGAATGGGGCCCGAACTGGGAGGAGATCCTCGGTACCGAGTTCGCCAAGCGCGCCAAGGACCGCAACTTCGACAACGTGCAGAAGGAAATCTACGGCGAGTTCGAGAAGACCTTCATGATGTACCTGCCGCGCCTGTGCGAGCACTGCCTCAACCCGGCGTGCGTGTCGGCGTGCCCGTCCGGCGCGATCTACAAGCGCGAGGAGGACGGCATCGTGCTGATCGACCAGGACAAGTGCCGCGGCTGGCGCATGTGCGTGTCGGCCTGCCCGTACAAGAAGATCTACTACAACTGGAAGAGCGGCAAGTCGGAGAAGTGCATCTTCTGCTACCCGCGCATCGAGATGGGCGAGCCCACCGTGTGCTCGGAAACCTGCGTCGGCCGCATCCGCTACCTGGGGGTGATGCTGTACGACGCCGACCGCATCGAGGCCGCCGCCTCGGTGCCGGCCGAGCAGGACCTGTACCAGGCCCACCTGGACATCTTCCTGGATCCGTTCGACCCGGAGGTGATCGCCGCCGCGCGCAAGGAAGGCATCCCCGACAGCTGGCTGGAAGCGGCCAAGGCCTCGCCGGTCTACAAGCTGGCCATCGACTGGAAGCTGGCGCTGCCGCTGCACCCGGAATACCGCACGCTGCCGATGGTGTGGTACGTGCCGCCGCTGTCGCCGATCCAGTCCGCCGCCGAGCGCGGCCGCGTGGGCATGAACGGCGAGTTGCCGGACGTGGCCTCGCTGCGCATCCCCGTGCGCTACCTGGCCAACCTGCTCACCGCCGGCGACGAGAAGCCGATCGTCACCGCGCTGGAGCGGCTGATGGCGATGCGCGCCTGGCGTCGCGCGCTCAACGTCGACGGCGTGGAGGACCACGCGGTGCTGCAGCAGGCCGGGCTGACCGCGGCGCAGGCCGAGGAGATGTACCGCTACCTGGCCATCGCCAACTACGAGGACCGCTTCGTGATCCCGAGCGCGCACCGCGAGTACGCCAACGACGCCTTCGGCGAACGCGGCGGCTGCGGCTTCACCTTCGGCGACGGTTGCCACGGCAGCAGCCCGGCCGACCTGTTCGGCCAGCGCAAGACCACCACGTTCGCGGTGCAGCCGCGGCGCAAGCCGGAGGTGGTCGAATGAGCCTGTTGAAGCTGGTGGGGGTGCTGCTGGACTATCCCCGCGACGAGATGTGGGAGCACCGCGACGAACTGCTCGCCGCGGCCGACCACCCGGCGCTGCCCAAGCATCGCCGCGCCGACCTGGCGCGGTTCGTGCGGGGGCTGCTGGATGGCGACCCGCTGCAGGCCCAGGACGACTGGCTGTCGCTGTTCGACCGCGGCCGCTCGATGAGCCTGCTGTTGTTCGAACACATCCACGGCGAATCGCGCGACCGCGGCCAGGCGATGGTGGACCTGATCGACGCGTACCGTCGCAACGGTTTCGAACTGGACGCGCGCGAACTGCCGGACTACCTGCCGCTGGTGCTCGAGTACCTGCAGCAGCGGCCACAGGAGGAGGCGCGCGACTGGCTGCAGCACGTGGCCCATATCGTCGCGCTGCTGGCCGCGCGCGCCGAAGAACGCAGGAGCCCGTACGCGCTGCTGTTCACGATCCTGCTCGAATACGCCGACGGCAAGGTCAACCTGGAGGTGATGCGCGAGCGCGCCGCCCAGGAGCCGCGCGACGACACTCCCGAGGTCATGGACCGGTTGTGGGAGGAGGAGGCGGTGCGCTTCGGTGCCGAAGCGCCCGAC
The DNA here is from genome assembly GCF_026107455.2 of Xanthomonas chitinilytica. GTDB lineage: Bacteria > Pseudomonadota > Gammaproteobacteria > Xanthomonadales > Xanthomonadaceae > Stenotrophomonas > Stenotrophomonas chitinilytica. Next base: position 189,740 of record NZ_JAPCHY010000005.1, read on the forward strand.
GAGAACTGCTCCCCGCCGACCCGCTCCCCCGCACGCCCCGCCGCAGCCAGACAGGTGCAGCCATGAAGCACTACCTCCACCAGTTCGCTTTCCAGATCTACCCCTACATCGCCCTGGCGGTGTTCTTCATCGGCAGTTGGGCGCGCTTCGACAAGTCGATGTACACCTGGCGCACCGGCTCCAGCCAGCTGTTGTCCGACCGCGGCATGCGCATCGGCAGCAACTGCTTCCACATCGGCATCCTGGCGATCCTGGGCGGCCATCTGGTCGGCCTGCTGACCCCGCACTGGCTGTACGAACACTTCATCACCGCGCCGCAGAAGCAGTTGATGGCGATGGTGGTGGGCGGCCTGTTCGGGCTGCTGTGCCTGGTCGGCATCAGCATCCTGACGGCGCGCCGGCTGTTCAATCCGCGGGTGCGCGCCACCGGCACCCTGGGCGACACGCTGGTGCTGCTGCTGATCTTCGTGCAGCTGCTGCTGGGGCTGTTGAGCATCTTCTATTCCGCCGGCCACATGGACGGCGGGGTGATGATCATGCTCGGCGAATGGGCGCAGCACATCGTCACCTTCCGCTGGGGCGCGGCCGACTTCATCACCGACGTGTCGTGGGTCTACAAGCTGCACGTGTTCCTGGGCATGACCCTGTTCCTGGTGGCGCCGTTCACCCGCCTGGTGCACGTGTGGAGCATCCCGCTCAGCTACCTGTGGCGGCCCTACCAGGTGGTGCGTCGGCGCCAGGCCACGTTGGACTACGGCAGCAAGGAGCGGTGATGAGCCCGGCCAGACCCGCGATGCGCACCCTGCCGATCACCATCATCGACTCGCAGCAGCCGGTGGCGCAGGAGGCGCACGCGCATCATCACGACCACGCCGAGGACGGGCCGCGTTCGCTCGGGCAGCCGGCGCCCTGCCTGCTGTTCGTCGGCGACAGCGCGATCAGCGAGGCCGACATCGCCCGCGAGATGCAGTTCCACCGGGCGATGCGCCCGGAGCAGTCGCGGGCCGATGCCGCGCGCGCGCTGGTGGTGCGCGAACTGCTGCGGCGCGAGATCGAGCGCCTGGGGCTGGAGGCCGAAGCGCAGCCGGTGGGCAGCGAGTCGGCCGAGGAGGCGCAGATCCGGGTGCTGCTGGAACGCGAGATCGAGGACCGGGTGCCGGACGAACAGGATTGCCGGCGCTACTTCGAACAGAACATCGAGCGCTTCCGCTCGCCCGACCGCATGCGCGTACGCCACATCCTGCTGGGGGCGGCTGCCGACGACGTCGAGGGGCGCTTCCGCGCGCGCAGCGAGGGCGAGCGGTTGATCGCCGAGCTGAAGGAGAACCCGGTGCTGTTCGCCGATTTCGCCCTGCGCCATTCCGACTGCCCGTCGAAGACCGGGGGCGGCGAGCTGGGCTGGCTGCAGCGCGGGCAGACCACGCCCGAATTCGACCGCCAGCTGTTCCGGTTGCGGGCCGGGCTGGCCGCGTTCCCGGTGGAGTCGCGCTGGGGCTACCACGTGGTCTGCGTCGACGAGGTGGAGCCGGGGCAGCCGCAGACATTCGAGCAGGTGCGCCAGCAACTCTCGGACTACCTGGAGCTGCAGTCGCGCCAGCGCGAGCTGCAGCGCTACCTGCTGCTGTTGCAGGAGCGCTACGACGTCCGCGGCCTGGAGGAGATCGAAGCGGCCGCGGACTGACCGCCAGCATTGCATGCAGGACTTTCGCCGGAGGCTCCGCCGCGGGAGGGGAGGGGGCATCCGGCAATGGGCCGGGGCGGCGGTATCCGCGGACCGGCGACACACTCCCCCACAACTGGAAACACGACCATGTCGGATCTTTCGCAGGTAAGCGGCGGCCAGCAGCAACGGGCGCTGTGGCTGAGCACGTTCGCCTTCACCATCTGTTTCGCAGTGTGGATGATCTTTTCGATCATCGGCATCCAGATCAAGCAGCAGCTCGGTCTCAACGACACCCAGTTCGGCCTGCTGATCGCCACCCCGGTGCTCAGCGGCTCGGTGCTGCGCATCTTCCTGGGCGTGTGGGCCGACCAGATCGGCGGCCGCAAGGTGCTGACGGCGGTGATGCTGTGCGGCGCCATCGCCACCTGGCTGCTCACCTACGCCCACACCTACATGCAGTTCCTGGTCGCGGCGCTGTTCGTCGGCATCGCCGGCAGCTCGTTCTCGGTGGGCGTGGCCTATGTCTCCAAGTGGTTCCCGGCTTCCAGGCAGGGCACCGCGCTGGGCATCTTCGGTGCCGGCAACATCGGCTCGGCGGTGACCAAGCTGCTGGCGCCGATGGTGATGGTGGCCGCCGGCTGGATGATGGTGGCCAAGCTGTGGGCGGTGGGCCTGGCGGTGACGGCGGTGCTGTTCTACCTGTTCAGCCAGGAGGATCCGTCGCTGGCCGAGCGCCGCAAGTCCGGGGTCAAGCCGATGCCCTTCAGCGAGCAGATGGCGCCGCTGAAGAACCTGCAGGTGTGGCGCTTCTCGCTGTACTACTTCTTCGTGTTCGGCGGCTTCGTGGCGCTGGCGCTGTGGCTGCCGCGCTACCTGATCGGCGCCTACGGCATGGACGTGGCCACCGCCGGCGTGCTGGCGGCCTGCTATTCGATCCCGGCCAGCCTGTTCCGGGTGGTCGGCGGCTGGATGTCGGACCGGATGGGCGCACGCAAGGTGATGTACTGGACCTTCGGCGTGTCGGTGATCTGCACCTTCCTGCTGGCCTATCCGGACACCCAGTACATCGTGAAGGGCATCGAGGGCGACATCGCCTTCCACCTGGCGATCGGCGTGGTGCCGTTCACCGTGCTGGTGTTCGTGCTGGGTTTCTTCATGTCGCTGGGCAAGGCTGCCGTGTACAAGCACATTCCGGTGTACTACCCGCAGTACGTCGGCTCGGTGGGCGGTGTGGTCGGCATGATCGGCGGGCTGGGCGGCTTCCTGCTGCCGATCGCCTTCGGCGCGCTCAACGACCTCACCGGCATCTGGACCAGCTGCTTCATGCTGCTGTTCGTGCTGGTGGCCTGTGCGCTGGTGTGGATGCACTTCGCGATCCGTCGCATGGAGCGCAGCCATTTCCCGCAGATCGGCGGCGAGACCGACCTGCCGGAGATCATGCAGGCGGCGGCGAGCGAGCGCGGCCGGCGTTGACCAGTGCCCGCCATGCGCGGCGCGAGGCGCCGAAGAAGGCGGCGCTCCAGGTGACCAGCGCCACGCACAGGAATACCACCGGCAGCGCCGCCAGGAAGGCGAAGTCCATCGCCAGCATCAGCTCGTGGGTGCTGGCGGCGTACATGCCCAGCGGGAACACCGCGCCCCAGTACAGCGGGTCGTACTGCAGCGGAAAGCGCTTGTAGAAATGGCGCCAGATGCCCAGCACCAGCAGCATCGGGATCCACCAGGTGCCGGTGGCCCAGTAGAACACCGTGAATCCCTTGAGGAAGGGCAGCAGCGACAGCAGGAACGGCGCCTGGCCGGCGTTGACGATCAGCAGCGAACCGGCCAGCGTCGAGATCGCCATCGCGCCCATGTTGATCCAGTACGGCGGCGACAGGTCGTCGGGCCGGAAGCGGAAGAAGGTGTAGCGGTAGAAGATCAGCGACATCATCCAGATGTAGAGCATTCCGCCCCACAGCCACATCGACAGCGCGAAGAAATTCATCTCCAGCTTCCACGGCTGGCCGATGCGCGCGGCCAGCAGCGCACTGAGCACGGTCACCGACTGGGTGGCCACCACCGCCAGCAGCCAGCCGCCGTTGATCCCGCGGTCCAGCGGCGGGTTGTTCTCCTTGATGGTGAGGATGGTGAAGATTGCATAGGTGAACAGCAGCCACAGCACCACCGCCAGCCCCCACAACGCCATCCCCAGCGCCAGGTTGCCGGTCAGCAGCAGGCACTGGCTGCCGAACACGCCGGTGGCGGCGACCACGGTGAAGTAACCCGGTCCACGCAGGTGGTCGCCGAGGTCGGCGGCCACCGCGCGCGGATGGCGCTTCAGCCGCAGCAGGTACAGCACCCACAGCAGCGGGTACAGCAGCGTATTGAGCGCGAACAGCGACCGCGACAGCCATTCCACGCCGAGCATGTGGCTGGCGATGGAGATGATGCCGGTAGCCATGACCATGCCGAAGTACGCCGGCGACAGGCCTTCCAGGGCAGAGGCAGAGGCAGGGGCGGACGGGGCGGTGGGCATCGACCTTTCCTTCGCTGCGGCAGTACGGCGATGGTGGCATATGCGGCGTGGCGGGGCCGCCGGCCGGATGCGGCAACCCTGCCGTGGGGCGACTAAGATCAACGGGTGTCGCAGCCCGGCATCGCCGGGGCAGCCGGCGACATCGAATCCAGGAACCGCAGATGCCAGACACCACCCTCCAGAACCTGCAGCCGTTGATCGACCTGCGCGGCAACGGCACCAGCCTCACCCCGGCGCGTGCGCGGCTGCTGGAGGCGCTGGCGCAGCACGGTTCGATCAGCGCCGCCGCGCGCGCGGTGGGCATGAGCTACAAGGGCGCGTGGGATGCGATCACCGCGCTGAATTCGCTGGTGGGCAGCCCGTTGGTGGTGGCCGAGACCGGCGGCGTGGGCGGCGGTGGCGCGCACCTGACCAGGACCGGGCAGCGGGTGCTGGCCTTCCACCGCGCCCTGGGCGCGCTGCAGCAGCGGGTACTTTCCGGTGCCGGCGACCTCGACCTCGATCAACTCCTCAAACGGATGGACAACCTCATGCTCAGGACCAGCGCACGCAACCAGTACGAAGGCACCGTCAGCGCCCTGCAGCGCGGTGCGGTCAACAGCGAGGTCACCCTGGCATTGCCGGGCGGCGACCAGGTGGTGGCGGTCATCACCAACCACAGCGTCGACGAACTGGGACTGGCGGTCGGTGGCAGCGCGGTGGCGCTGATCAAGGCTTCCTTCGTGCTGCTGGCCGCCGATGGCGTGCGCAGCAGCGCCCGCAACGCCTTGCCCGGCGTGGTGGTGGCATGCCGCAAGGGAGCGGTGAATGCCGAGGTGGAGCTGGAACTGAGGGCCGGGCTGCGGCTGGTGGCCACCATCACCAACGAGAGCGTGGATGCGCTGGGGGTGAAGGAGGGGGCGCGGCTGACGGCGCTGGTGAAGGCGTCGCAGGTGATCCTGGCGGTGGCGGCCTGAGGGCCGCTTGCGGTCTTGCGGGAGCCTGGCCGGCGGGCGTTTTTTCCATGCCCGCACCGCCTGCTTTCATGGCCGATGGTAGGCAGCGGTTGCGGGGATACACCCACGATCATCATGCATGCCGTTGCCGTTGCCGTTGCCGTTGCCGTTGCCGTTGCTGTTGCTGTTGTTGTTGCTTTGGTTGTTGCTTTGGTTGTTGCTTCGGCTGTTGCTTCGGATTTTGATCTTCCCCTGCCGTAAAGCGAGCCGAGCACCGCAGTGTCGGCGGGGCGAAGAGGCGCACGTGTTTGAGCGAAGCGAGTTGTGCGCCGGCCCCGCCGACGCGAGGAGCGCAGGGGACCGGCGGGCGCAGCCCGCCGGCTCGCGTCTCGGCTGTGCTTTCTTTTGGTTACTTTTCTTTGCACAAGCAAAGAAAAGTGACTCGCTCCCCGCGAAGCGGGAGCGAAAGCTTTTGCTCTTGCTTCTGGTTTTTGGCCGTTGCCTAGCTTTCCTTCGTTGGAGAAGACAGAAAGTCAAAGGCAGGTAAAAGCTTTCGCGCCTTTGGCGCGAGCTACTTTGACCAGCCATGACCAGCCATTCGGCTGTTGAAAAGCACTTCGGCTGTTGAAGAACTCTTCGGCTGTTGAAAAAGCGCTTGTCTTGGCAAAAGTAGCCAAAACCGCCGGCGCCGACGCGAGCCGATGCGGCTGCGCCGCACCGGTCCCCTGTGCTCCTCGCGGGCCGGGGGCCGGCGCACGACTCGCTTCGCTCGAACACGTGCGCCTCTTCGCCCCCGGCCCGCTGCGGTGCTCGGCTCGCTTTAAGGCACCAGGAAGTCAAAAGCCAGAGCAAGAACAACAGCCAAAGCCACGGCGCATGGGGGGCATGGGGCAGGCCTCTGCACAGAATCTGGTTCCCAAGCGCGGCAGTTGACGATGGGAACCCGAACTGTCGCGGGCAATTCCCCGGATCATCCCAACCCGCTGCCATGAATGACCGCTCCCGCATGATCTTCACGTGCAACCGGGCCTGCCTGTGCAAATGGACTTGCCGTAGGTAAAGGGATCTCGGCGATGGCGACAGCACCCGCATGCGCATGGATGCCCCCTGGCACATCGCGCCCCGATGCCGACCGGAGCGCGATGCCGTCGCCTCAGAAGCGGGTGACGACGTTGGCGAACCAACTGCGGCCGGGCATCGGATAGCCCTCGGACAGTTCGTACCAACGGTCGCCGAGGTTGCGTCCGCCGGCTTCGATCTCCAGCTTCTCCAGCGGCGACCACACCAGCTTGGCGCCGAAGGTGGCGTAACCGTGCAGCTCCAGGTAGCCGTTGCGGTTGCCCGGGCCGGAGTAAGCGACGATGCGGCCCTGTTCGGCCTCGGCGGTGACCACCGCGCGCCACTGCGGCGAGAACGCCCAGCTGGCATGGGCGAACAGGCGCTGGCGCGGACTGTCGGTCAACGGCACCGATGCGTCCTCCAGGTTGTCGCGGTCCAGCCAGGTGTAGCCGATGCCCAGTTGCCCGTGTTCGGCGAAGCGTTGCTGCAGCGACAGCTCCACCCCGCGGTGGCGGGCCTTGCCGATGTTCTGCGCCTGGTCGCAGACGGTGCCGCCGCATTCGCCGGAGGCGATCTGTGCGTCCTGGATCAGATCGTCGATGCGGCTGTAGAACAGCGCGGCCTCGGCCTGCGCACCGGGCCACGGCTGTCCGCGCCAGCCCAGTTCCACGTGCCGCGCGGTCTCCGGCTTCAGGTCGGGGTTGGGCAGGGCGCGGCCCATGCGGGCGGAATAGCGGTCCTTGATGGTCGGGAAGCGGGTCTTGTACGAGACGCTGGCGAACAGCTGGTTGTCGGCGGACAGGTCGTGCACCAGTTCCAGCAGGCCATTGCTGGCGTCGGTCTTGCCGGTGTTCCAGTAATACACCTCGCGCGCCTCGCGGCGTTCGTGGCTGCCGCCGATGCGCAACCGGCTGGCCTCGCCCAGGGCGAGGGTGTCCTCCACCGCGACGGCGGTGGTGACGTCGCGGTAGTCCTTGGTCGGCGAGCTGGGGTTGCGGTCGCTGTGGCGGTCGTCCTTGTAGTGCACGGCCAGGTGCAGGTCGTGGCCGGCGAAGGCCTGGCTGGCCAGCTCCACGGTGGCGCCGCGGGTCTTGTCGTCGTACATGCTGGGGAAGCTGGTGTTGTCCAGCGGGGTGCGGTAGCTGCCGTCGCTGTAGGCCTCCAGCCCGTTGCCATAGCGGTCCTCGTACAGGCGCAGCTTGAGCGTGTGCTTCTCGCCCAGGCCGATGTTGCCGATGAAGTACAGGCTTTCCTTGTCCCAGTATGGCCAGCGCCAGTAGCGGATGCCGCTGCTGGCGCGGCCGGTGTAGACCGGGTTGCCCTTCTCGCCGTCCTGCTTGACGTAGCCCAGCGCGTATTCGTCGCGCTCGTTGGGGGTCAGGCCGAGCTTGATCGAGACCCGGCGGTCTTCGCGATGGGCGTTCTGGCGTTCGTCGCCGGTGTCGGTGGGATCGGCCTTGTGGTCGACGAAGCCGTCCGGCAGCGGGAAGCCGTCGGCCTCGCTCCACGACAGCCCGGCCTGCAGGTACCACTGTCCCTGGTTGCTGCCGAGGTTGGCCGCGGCCTTGCGCTCGCCGCCGCTGTCGGCGCCGAGGCGGGCATCGCCCTCGAATTTCTCCTGCGGCCGGCGGCTGATCAGGTTGATCGCACCGCCCAGGATGTTGGGGCCGTACAGCGGCGAGGCCGCGCCCTTGGCGATGCGGATCTGTGCCAGGTCGAAGGTGGCGAAGCGGCCGAAGTCGACGTAGCCGTCGTAGGGCACGTACAGCGGGATGCCGTCCAGGAATACCGGCACCTGGCGCGGGTCGAAGCCGCGGACGTAGACCAGGTCCTCGTTGCGCGAGTTGCGCGACAGCGCCACGCCGGGCGTGGTGGCGACGGCTTCGCCGACGGTTTCGCGGTTGAGGCGATCCAGCTGTGCGGCGGTGATCGCGGTTTCGCCCGGTGGCGGCGACTGCGGGCGCTGCGCGTGCACGACCACGGCGCCCAGCTCGAAGATGCCGTCGTCGGCGGCCAGGGCGGGAGCGGCGGGCCACGCGCCGGCCAGGGCCAGGGCGATGGCGCCGTGCAGCAGGGCGGTGGAGGGCTGGGGGCGGCGCAGGCCGGTGCGGGGGGAGGGGTGGGGTTTCATCGTGGCTTCGCCATGTGGATGTGTATGCAGGGATGGGCGGTAGCGACCGCCCCGGCGGGGCGGGCCGGGAAGTCGGCGGGTCATTGCACGCGGCGGGCGTCCTGGTGGTCGCGGATGTCCGGGCCGGCGTGTCCGGTCGCGTCGGTCGGGCATATGCCGCGGAAGTTGTCGGCCTGGGACTGGGTGATGCCGGAGGCGCAGGCCATCTCGGCCGGGCCGCTGCCGCGTGGCGTCAGGGCCTTGAGCGCAGCGGCGTCCAGCCCGCGCTCGGCGGAGACCGCGCCGGTGCACCGTGCCGGGTGGCCGGGCGTGCCATCGATGGCCGGGTGGTCCGTCGCGGGGCCGGCCGCTGCCCGGGCGGCGGCGAAGGCGGGCAGCGGCGAAAGAGGGAAGGACAGCGGCTTCATTGCGTGGCTCCCGCACGGATATGAGGTTGTGTATATAGCGATGCCAGCATATGGCGCCGTCCGGCGCGGCGGGTTGACGCAGATCAAGCGGCGCGCGGGTGGGGCGGCGGACCGCGGCCGGTCCCGGCGATGCCCGCACCCCGGCTATACTTCCGTCTCTTTGTCCACCGTTTCCGCAGGTTGCAGCGCATGTTCGAGTCCCTGACCCAGCGTCTTTCCGGCACCATCGAGCGCCTGCGCGGCCGCGGCCGCCTGACCGAGGAGAACATCCGCGAGGCCACCCGCGAGGTGCGCATCGCGCTGCTGGAGGCCGACGTCGCGCTGCCGGTGGTGCAGGCCCTGATCGAGCGCATCAAGGTGCGCGCGGTCGGCCAGGAGGTGCTCAAGTCGCTGACCCCGGGCCAGGCGCTGATCAAGGTGGTGCGCGACGAGCTGACCGCGGTGATGGGCTCGGCCGCCAGCGACCTGAACCTGAACGTGCCGGCGCCGGCGGTGATCCTGATGGCTGGCCTGCAGGGCGCGGGCAAGACCACCACGGTCGGCAAGCTGGCCAAGCACCTGAAGGAAAAGCGCAAGAAGAAGGTGATGGTGGTCTCGGCCGACGTCTACCGCCCGGCCGCGATCGAGCAGCTGAAGACCCTGGCCGAACAGGTCGGCGTGCTGTTCTTCCCGTCCGATGCCTCGCAGAAGCCGGAAGCCATCGTCCGCGCCGCCATCGACGACGCGAAGAAGTCGTTCGTCGACGTGCTGCTGGTCGATACCGCCGGCCGCCTGGCGATCGACGAAGCGATGATGGCCGAGATCAAGGCGCTGCACGCGGCGATCAACCCGGCCGAGACCCTGTTCGTGGTCGATTCGATGACCGGCCAGGACGCGGCCAACACCGCCAAGGCATTCGGCGAGGCGCTGCCGCTGACCGGCGTGGTGCTGACCAAGACCGATGGCGACGCCCGCGGCGGCGCGGCGCTGAGCGTGCGCTACATCACCGGCAAGCCGATCAAGTTCATCGGCGTGGGCGAGAAGCCCGACGGCCTGGACGTGTTCCACCCCGACCGCCTGGCCAGCCGCATCCTCGACATGGGCGACGTGCTGTCGCTGGTCGAGCAGGTCGAGCAGCAGGTCGACAAGGACAAGGCGCAGAAACTGGCCGAGAAGGTCGCCAAGGGCAAGAAGTTCGACCTCAACGACATGCGCGACCAGCTCGAACAGATGCAGAACATGGGCGGCATCGGCGGGCTGATGGACAAGCTGCCGGGCCTGGGCCAGATCCCCGAGCACCTCAAGGCGCAGGTCGCCGGCAACAAGGAGGTGCCGCGGATGATCGCCATCATCGGCTCGATGACCAAGAAGGAGCGCCGCAACCCGGGCCTGCTCAACGGCTCGCGCCGCGCCCGCATCGCCCGCGGCTCGGGCACCACCCCGGCCGACGTCAACAAGCTGATGAAGCAGTACCAGCAGATGGAAAAGATGATGGGCAAGCTGGCCGGCGGCGGCATGAAGGGCATGATGCGCAGCATGAAGGGCATGATGGGGGCCATGGGCGGCCGCGGCGGACTGCCGTTCCGCTGAACCAGCCACGATGCGCCTTCCCCCTATGTAGGAGCGACGCCAGTCGCGACCGGGCTTTACCGGTAGAGCCCGGTCGCTCCTGCAAAAGCCGATTGGCGATGGAGAGGACCGGAGCACGATGAACGAAGCCATCCAGCGACGCGTGGATGCTTTCTGCCGGCGCTTTGGCCTGCGCCGGCCGATCCTGCTGGCGCCGATGGCCGGCGCCTGCCCGGTGGCGCTTTCGGTGGCGGTGGCCGACGCCGGCGGCATGGGCGCGATGGGTGCGGTGCTGTCGCAACCGCACGAGATCGGCGAGTGGATGACGGCGTTCCGCGCCGGTTCCGCCGGCCCGGCGCAGGTCAACCTGTGGATTCCCGACCCGCCGCCCGCGCGTGACGCGCAGGCCGAGGCCGCCAGCCGTGCCTTCCTCGGACACTGGGGGCCGCCGGTTGCGGCCAGCGCCGGCGATGCTGCCCCGGCCGACTTCGACGCGCAGTTCGACGCGCTGCTGGCGGCGCGCCCGGCGGTGGCCTCGACCATCATGGGCGTGTTCTCCGCGGCCCAGGTGCAACGACTGAAGGAGGCCGGCATCGCCTGGTTCGCCTGCGCCACGACGCTGGCCGAAGCGCTGCAGGCGCAGGCCGCCGGTGCCGATGCCGTCGTCGCCCAGGGGGCCGAGGCCGGCGGCCATCGCGGCGCGTTCGTAGCCGCTGCGGCGGAGCGGCAGCAGGTCGGCCTGTTCGCGCTGCTGCCGCGGCTGGCCGACCGGCTGGATGTGCCGGTAATCGCCGCGGGCGGGATTGCCGATGGCCGCGGCGTGGCCGCGGCGCTGCTGCTGGGGGCCAGCGCGGTGCAGGTCGGTACCGCGTTCCTGCGCACGCATGAAGCGGGAATCGCGCCGGCCTGGTCCGAGGCGCTGGCGCGCAGCGAGCCGGAAGACGCCTGGCCGACGCGCGCCTTCAGCGGGCGCCTGGGGCGCGCGCTGGCGACGCCCTACGTGCGCGCCGCCGCGGATCGCGATGCGCCGCCACCCCAGCCGTATCCGGTGCAGCGCGGGCTGACGGCGGCGATGCGCAAGCAGGCCAATGCCGACGACCGCATCGATGCCATGCAGGCCTGGGCCGGACAGGCGGCCTGGATGGCGCAGGCGCGGCCGGCGACCGAGGTGCTGGACGAACTCTGGGCACAGGCCCGGGAGCTGCCGTGAACCGGGTGTTCTGCAACGGCGCCGAGGCCGCCGCGGACGATCTGGCGGCCGCGCTGACCAACTACGGCCACTTCACCTCGATGCAGGTGCGCGGCGGCGCGGTGCAGGGGCTGGAGCTGCACCTGCAGCGGTTGCGGCAGGGCACGGCCGAACTGTTCGCCGGCACGCTCGATGATGCCCGGGTGCGGGCATGGATGCGGCAGGCGCTGGATGCCTGCGGGATGGCCGATGCCTCGCTGCGGGTCACCGTGTTCTCGCGCCGGTTCGATTTCCGCCGGCCGCTGCAGCCGCTGGCGGTGGACGTGCTGGTGTCCGTCTCCGGGCCGTTTCAGGCGTCGCCGCAGCCGCTTTCGCTGGGCGCGGTGGCGTACCGGCGCGAACTGCCGCACCTCAAGCACGTCGGGACCTTTCCGCTGTTCCAGCAGCGCCGGCAGGCGCTGCTGGCCGGCTTCGACGATGCCCTGTTCGTCACCGCCGACGGCCTGGTCAGCGAAGGCACGACCTGGAACATCGGGTTCTGGGACGGTCGGGACGTGACCTGGCCGCGGGCGCCGGCATTGCGCGGTACCGCCGAGCGCCTGCTGATGGACGGGCTGCAGGCCCGGGAACAGGGGCAGGTGCAGCGGGAGGTTGCCCTGGCGGAACTGCGCGACTTCTCCGGCGCGGTGGCCTGCAATGCGAGCGGCCTGTGGCCGGTGGCGCGGATCGACCGGGTCGGGTTCCCGGAGTCCGGAGCGTTCCGGCAACGGCTGCTGGCCGTACTGCAGGAGCGCCCCTGGGAGCCGCTGTGAGTCCGGACCCGCGGTGGCCGGCGGTTCAGTTTGCGCGCCGGGGACAGGCTTGGAATGGGCTGTCGCCGCCGCTATAATCGCTGGCTTACCTCGCCATCCTGGCGACTGGGCAACAAAGGAAACTCCCCATGGTCAAGATCCGACTGACCCGCGGCGGCGCCAAGAAGCGTCCGTTCTACCACATCATCGTCACCGACTCGCGCAGCGCCCGCGACGGCCGCAACATCGAGCGCGTCGGCTACTACAACCCGGTCGCCCAGGGCGCCGAGCAGCGCGTCGTGCTGGACACCGCGCGCGTCGACCAGTGGGTCGCCAACGGCGCCCAGATGACCGACAAGGTCCGCAACCTGTACAAGGAAGCGACCAAGGCCCAGGCCGCTGCGGCCTGATCCTGAAGGCTGCGCCGCAAGGCGCAGCCACCGGTCGACATGAAGAAAGATACCGAGCGCCGCATCCTGCTGGGCAGGATTGTCGGCGCTTTTGGTGTGCGCGGCGAGATCAAGCTCGAGTCCTGGACCGAGCCGCGTTCCGCCATTTTCCGTTACCAGCCGTGGATCCTGCGCACGCCCGCCGGCCAGGAGTCGGAACTGAGCGGCGTACGCGGCCGCGACTCCGGCAAGCACCTCGTGGCGGTGTTCCCCGACGTGACCGACCGCGACATGGTCGAGGCCATGCGCGGCACCGAGATCCACGTGCTCCGCAGCGCGTTGCCGCCGCCCAGGCCGGACGAGTACTACTGGGTGGACCTGGAAGGCCTGCAGGTGCGGACCGTCGAGGGCGTGGAGCTGGGGCAGGTGTCGCACCTGTTCTCCACCGGCGCCAACGACGTGATGGCCGTGCGCGGCGACCGCGAACGGCTGATCCCGTTCGTGCTGCCGGATTTCGTCAAGTCGGTGGACTTCGACGCCAACCTGATCGTGGTCGACTGGGACCCCGAGTTCTAGGCCGAAACGGCGGGAAACCCGGCGGCTCCTGTCGTATGGTGCCGGCTGGCACCGGCCTGTCGCCCTCCATTTCCTGGTCCGTTCCCACGCCATGCGCATCGACGTCATCACCCTGTTCCCGGAATTCATGGCCCAGTCCGCCGCCCTCGGCGTGGTGGGACGGGCGCAGGAACGCGGGCTGATGTCGCTGCATGGCTGGAATCCGCGCGACTACGCCGAAGGCAACTACCGCCGCGTGGACGACCGGCCGTTCGGTGGCGGGCCGGGCATGGTGATGCTGATCGAGCCGCTGCAGGCCTGCCTGGCGGCGGTACGCGCGGCCGATCCGCAGCCGGCGCCGCTGATCTACCTCAGCCCGCAGGGGCGCCCGCTGACCCAGGCGAAGGTGCGCGAGCTGGCGGCGCTGCCGCGGATGCTGCTGCTGTGCGGCCGCTACGAAGGCGTGGACGAGCGTTTCCTGGCCGCCGAGGTGGACGAGGAAATCTCGATCGGCGACTACGTGCTGTCCGGCGGCGAGCTGGGTGCGGCGGTGATCGTCGATGCGGTGACGCGGCTGCAGGAAGGGGCGCTGAACGACGCCGAATCGGCGGTGCAGGACAGTTTCGAGGGCGATGGCCTGCTCGACTGCCCGCACTACAGCCAGCCGGCCAGCCACGCCCTGGGGGAGGTCCCGGAGGTGCTGCGCTCGGGCAACCATGCCGCGATCGCGCGCTGGCGGCGCCAGCAGTCGCTGCTGCGGACCTGGCTGCGGCGGCCGGAGCTGCTGGACGAGGCGGCGCTGTCCAAGGCCGACCGCGCGCTGCTGGAGCAGGCCCGCCAGGCCCATGGCGGAGACGGCGCCCCCTAGCGCCGGGGCCGGAATATCGGCTACCATTGCGGATTCCCATCGGGCCCGTCTGCCCGGACGGGGCCACTAGAACAAACGTGCGGCGCAATCCGGCGACTGCATGAGCCCAAGCTGTCGAACGACACGCCCACCCCGAACAGAATCGGTGCAACCATGAGCAAGCTGAACAAATCCATCGTCGCGGAATTCGAATCCGCCCAGATCGCCCGCGAACTGCCGAAGTTCAGCCAGGGCGACACCGTCGTCGTCAACGTCAAGGTGAAGGAAGGCAACCGCGAGCGTATCCAGGCCTATGAAGGCGTGGTGATCGGCACCAAGAACGCCGGCCTGAACTCCTCCTTCACCGTGCGCAAGATCTCGCACGGCTACGGCGTCGAGCGCGTGTTCCAGACCCACAGCGCCATCATCGATTCGGTCGACGTGAAGCGTCGCGGCAAGGTCCGCGCCGGCAAGCTGTACTACCTGCGTGGCCTGGAAGGCAAGGCTGCCCGCATCAAGGAAGACCTGGCCGCCGCTGCGCAGGCCAAGCTGGCCCGCCAGGCTGCCAAGGCCGCCGAGTAATACCGGCAACCTCCGCGTTGTCTCCGCAACGGCCACCTTCGGGTGGCCGTCTGCGTTTGTGCGGGGTGCCAGGCAGGGCCGGGGCTGGCAGGGACGACAAGCGCGTCGCCGCGCGCCGGCCGGGCGCACGGCCGGGACATCGTGCCGGATGGCCCATGGCAGGGGTGTTCCCATCCGCTCCTCGGGCACCGGGAGGCAGGACCTTGGCCACCGCCTTCGCCGGCAGCATCGCCTCGCGTCGCGCCATGCCCGCGGTCTGGCCGATTCTCCCGCTGGAGTCCCTCCCACAGGCTGCTCCCCGATGAAAGCCATGAAGCATCTTGTTGTTCCGATGCTCGCAGGCCAGCCATCCATCGCGGAAACGGCCCACGACACTCGTCATCGCTTGATCCGGAAATGCACCGGTGCCGATCGGGCTACAGATCGGGATCGGCCACCGGCGAGGGTGGGGTGGCCGGTACTTCGGCCGGCGCCGCCAGTTCCTCGCGGTGCGATGGCAGCATCTTCGCCTTGCGCCAGCCGCCCCAGCGGTAGTACGCCAGCGACAGCAGCATCGCGCACAGCGAACTGACCGGGAAGCTCCACCACACCGCATCGGCGCCCATCGTGCCCTGCAGCAGCTCGGCGAACGGCACCCGCACGCCCCACAGCGAGGCGGCCAGGATCAGCAGCGGCGCCACCACCGCGCCGGTGGCGCGCACCACGCCGGAGATCACGAAGCTGACGCCGAAGAACAGGAACGACCACACCGCGATGTGGTTGAGGTGGCGGGCGACCTCCAGCGCATCGCTGCCGCCGGGCAGGAACAGCGCCAGCGTCCAGCGGTCGAGCAGGATCAGCGGCGCGATCAGGCTGCCGGTGAGCAGGAAGTTGTAGAGCACGCCGCTGCGGGCGGTACCGGCCACGCGGTCCCAGCGCCCGGCGCCCACGTTCTGCGCGGCCATCGACGAGCAGGCCGCACCGATCGCCATCGCCGGCATCTGCACGTAGGTCCACAACTGCAGCGAGGCGCCGTACGCGGCCGCGGTGTCGGTGCCGTAACCGTTGACCATGGTCATCATCATGATCATCGCCAGCGAGATCAGCACCATCTGCAGGCCCATCGGCACGCCCTTGAGCACCAGCGCGCGCAGGATCGTCGGATCGATCTTCAGCAGCCCGGCATCGCGGCGGCCCAGCCAGAGCATGTGGCGCCGGTGCCGCATGTAGTACAGCAGCCCCGCC
This sequence comes from Xanthomonas chitinilytica, assembly GCF_026107455.2. Classification (GTDB taxonomy): domain Bacteria; phylum Pseudomonadota; class Gammaproteobacteria; order Xanthomonadales; family Xanthomonadaceae; genus Stenotrophomonas; species Stenotrophomonas chitinilytica. Next base: position 205,575 of record NZ_JAPCHY010000005.1, read on the forward strand.
AGGGCGATGGCCTGCGCGATCAGCGTGGCCCAGGCCGCGCCGGCGATGCCCAGCTCCGGGAACGGGCCGAGGCCGAAGATCAGCAGCGGGTTGATGACGATGTCCAGCGCCACCGACAGCAGCAGGAAGCGGAACGGCGTGCGCGAGTCGCCGGCGCCGCGCAGCGCCGCGGTGAGGAAGGCGAAGGCGTACAGCAGCGGCATCGCCAGGAAGATGATGCGCAGGTAGGCCTCGGCCAGCGGCAGCGAGGCGGCCGGGGTGCCCATCGCCTTCAGCAGCGGGTGCGACAGCCACCAGCCGGCGGCGGCGATCAGCACCGACAGGCCGATGAAGAACGTGGCGCTGGTGCCCATCACCTTGCGCGCCTGCGCGACGTCCTTGGCGCCGATGGCCTGGCCGATCAGGATCGACGCCGCCATGCCGATGCCGAACACCGAGCCGATCAGGAAGAACATGATGTTGTTGGCGTTGGCCGTGGCGGTCAGCGCCGCCTCGCCGAGGAAGCGGCCCACCCAGACGGCATTGACCGAGCCGTTGAGCGATTGCGCCATGTTGCCGGCCAGGATCGGCAGTGCGAACAGCAGCAGGTTGCGGCCGATGGGGCCTTCGGTCAGCGATCTGGACGGGGCGGCTGGAGGCATGGACAGTGCAGACCGGGTGAATGGGGACATTAGCACTGCGAAGGTGATGGCCGCAGCGCGCAGCGGTTTGTGCGACGGCCATCGCCGCCGCTACGATGGGCGTCGATGGCCGGCAGGGCGCCTGCATGCCCGCCGGCAGCCGGGTATTCCGCGAAAGGGAGCGATCATGTTGAAGCGTATGGGAGTTGTGGTGGCGGTGCTGGCGCTGTCGGCCTGCACCAGTTCCGAGCGGCTGATGGATGCGGGTGTGCGTCCGAGCGATCGCGCCGATTGCCTGGTCGGGAACGATCCGCTGGATACCGAACGCAACAGCGGCGTGCGCTCGCTGCGCAACAAACGCTGCGACCCGGACGACAGCCTGAACTGGACCCTCGGCCAGTCGCGCAAGGATTCGATGGAAGTGGATTTCAAGAAAAAGCATGAGTGAAGCGGAAACCCCGCAGGCCGCCGGCGTGCGCCTGGACGTATGGCTGTGGGCGGCGCGCTTCTTCCGCACCCGCAGCCTGGCCAAGCAGGCGGTGGAGACCGGCAAGGTGGAAGTCGCCGGGCAGCGGCCCAAGTCCTCGCGCACGGTGAGGGTGGGCGAGCAGCTGCGCATCAGCCGTGGCGAGGAGGTGTTCGAGGTCCACGTGCGCGGACTGAGCGACACCCGTGGCGCGGCGCCGGTGGCGCAGGCGCTGTACGAGGAAAGCGAAGCCTCGCGCGCAGGCCGCGAGCAGGCGCGCTTGCGGCGCATCGCCGAGCGCACCGGCTATCGTGCCCCCGAGCATCGCCCCGACAAGCGTGCCCGCCGCCTGATCCGCGCGCTGGGCGATATCGACGCACTGTAGTCGCGCTCCGGATCCAGCCGCGGGCGCACAAACGAAGACCGGGCCTTGCGGCCCGGTCGTCGTTGCTGCGGCAGTTCGGCCAGGATCAGTGCAGGTCGAAGCGGTCCAGGTTCATCACCTTGGTCCACGCGGCGACGAAATCCTTGACGAACTTCTGCTTGGCGTCGGCACTGGCATAGACCTCGGCCAGGGCGCGCAGGACCGCGTTGGAGCCGAACACCAGGTCGGCGCGGGTGCCGGTGTACTTGACCTCGCCACTCTGGCGGTCGCGGCCTTCGAATAGTTCGGCCTTGTCGTCGACCGGCTTCCAGGCCGTGCCCATGTCCAGCAGGTTGGTGAAGAAGTCGTTGCTGAGCACGCCGACGCGTTCGGTGAAGACGCCATGGCGGCTGCCGTCGAAGTTGGCGCCGAGGACACGCAGCCCGCCGATCAGCACGGTCAGCTCCGGTGCGGTCAGGGTGAGCTGCTGGGCCTTGTCGATCAGCAGGGTCTCGGTCGACGGGCCGCCGTGGATGCGGCGGTAGTTGCGGAAGCCATCGCCGATCGGTTCGAGCACGTCGAACGACTCGACATCGGTCTGGTCCTGGCGCGCGTCGACCCGGCCCGGGACGAACGGCACCTCGATCGCCACGCCGGCCGCGGCCGCCGCCTGCTCGATGCCGACGCCGCCGGCCAGCACGATCACGTCGGCCAGCGAAGCCTTGCCGGACGCCTGCTGCAGGGCCTGCAGCTTCGGCAGCACGCCGATGGCGAGCTGGTTGACCGGCCAGTCCTTCTGCGGCGCCAGCGCCAATCGCGCACCGTTGGCGCCACCGCGCTTGTCGCCGCCGCGGAAGGTGGAGGCCGACGCCCAGGCCACCGAGACCAGCTCGGCGACCGACAGGCCGGACTCGGCGATCTTCGCCTTCAGGTCGGCGATGTCGGCCACGCTGGGGTTGTGGACCGGCGCCGGCAGCGGGTCCTGCCAGATCAGGTCTTCCTTGGGCACTTCCGGGCCCAGGTAGCGCGCCTTCGGCCCCATGTCGCGGTGGGTCAGCTTGAACCAGGCGCGGGCGAAGGCTTCGTTGAAGGCCTGCGGGTCGTTGAGGAAGCGACGCGAGATCTTTTCGAACCCGGGATCGAAGCGCAGCGTGAGGTCGGTGACCAGCATGGTCGGCTTGCGCTTCTTCGACGGGTCGAACGGATCGGGGATGATCTCCGGCGCGTCCTTGGCCTCGAACTGGATGGCCCCGGCCGGACTGCGGGTCTGCACCCATTCGAAGTTGAACAGGTTCTCGAAGAAGTTGTTGCTCCACTGCGTGGGGGTCTGGCTCCAGGCCACTTCCAGGCCCGAGGTGATCGCATCGGCACCGACGCCGCTGCCGTAGCTGCTGGTCCAGCCCAGGCCCTGGGCTTCCAGCGGCGCCGCTTCGGGGTCGACACCGACATGGTCGGCCGGGCCGGCGCCGTGGGTCTTGCCGAGGGTGTGGCCACCGGCGATCAGGGCGACGATTTCCTCGTCGTCCATGGCCATGTTGCCGAAGGTGGCGCGGATGGCCGGTGCGGCCGAGGCCGGGTCGCCGCTGGCGTTGGGGCCTTCCGGGTTGACGTAGATCAAGCCCATCTCGGTGGCGGCGAGCGGGTTCTTGGCCAGGCTCTCCGGATCGCGGTGGGCCAGCCAGGTCTTTTCGTCGCCCCAGTTCACGTCGAGGTCGGGCTCCCACACGTCCTCGCGGCCGGCGGCGAAGCCGAAGGTACGGAAGCCGGAGTTCTCCAGCGCCACGTTGCCGGCCAGTACCATCAGGTCGGCCCAGGAGATCTTCTGGCCGTACTTCTGCTTGAGCGGCCACAGCAGCCGGCGCGCCTTGTCCAGGCTGACGTTGTCCGGCCACGCGTTGAGCGGCGCGAAGCGCTGCTGGCCGCGTCCGGCGCCGCCGCGGCCATCGACCGTGCGATAGGTGCCGGCACTGTGCCAGGCCATGCGGATGAACAGGCCGGCATAGCTGCCCCAGTCGGCAGGCCACCAGCTCTGGGAGTCGGTCAGCACGGCCTTGAGGTCGGCCTTCAGCGCGGAATAGTCGAGCTTGCCGAACTCGGCACGGTAATCGAAGTCTTCGCCCAGCGGGTTGGAGCGGTTGGAATGCTGGTTCAGCAGGTCCACGCGCAGCTGGTTCGGCCACCAGTCATAGTTGCTGGTGCCGGCACCGGCGATCTGCTTGGGGGCCTCGTGGAACGGGCACTTGGCGGCAGCGGGGGTGGGGGTGTCGATCGGTGCCGGGGTGGCGTTGTCGGTTGGCGTGCTCATGGCGGGCTCCTCCGTTGAAGACCTCGACGATATACGCCATCGATGACGGCGGATATTCGAATGATCCTACGATCTCGATAGATATTTACTATGGAAACTCACGTGCTCCGATAGGCGGAGGCTCGTATGGCAGAAGCCCCTCGACGATGGCAGCGAAGGGCGTCCCGCAACGGCAAACGGTGCCTTGCGGCCTCCGCCGCGTCGGTCCAGGGTGGCGCCCGCTCAGGACTTGCCGAACAGGCCGCCACCGAGTTTCAGCAGGTCGCCGACGCCGAGCTGGCCGTCGCCGTCCTGGTCGAGCACCTGGCCGAGCAGGCCGGAAAGGCCGCCGTCGGCGCGCGCCTGCTGGTGTTCCTGGCCGAGCGCCTGGCTCAACTGCCCGGCATCGGCGTTGCCGCCGCCGACGAAGCGCTGGGCGAGGAACGACAGCACGATCGGCGCAAGGATCTGCAGCAGTTGCCCGGACTTGCCGCTGTCCAGCCCGGTGGCCTGGCCCAGCCCGCTGGCGGCCTGCGGCGCGTTGCCGCCGAAGATGTGGCCGAGGATGCCGGCGCCATCGGTCTGCCGCGTCGTGCTGCCACCGAGCACCGAGCCCAGCAGGCCTCCCAGGTCGAGGCCGCCGGCTGCGCCGGCATGGTCGCGCTGCAGCGCACCAAGCAGTGCCTGTGCGCCGTCTGCTTGCTGGGTGTTGCGGCCGAGCGCGCCCAGCAGCAGCGGCAGGGCGGTGGCCACGGCCGATTGCGCCTGTGCCGGTTCCACGCCCAGCTGCGAGGCGATCTGCTGGATACCGGGGCCCTGCAGCTGCTGCAGCAGGCTGCTGGCGAGCGGAGTGGTGTTCATGGGAACTCCTGACCGATTGCCGGAACGGCGGGATACCGAGCCTAGCAGATCGTTCTGGCGCGGATATCCGTGCGCGAATGCTTTTGTCGAGGCAGCGCCGCGAGCCGGTGAGACCGCGTCGTTGCCTTGCCGGCGCGCCCGTGCCCGCCGCGGAGAGGCGGGATGCGAATGGCTGGATTCAGAGCGGCCAACAAAACTCGTCATTCCCGTGCAGGCGGAGGGTAGTGCCTGGGTTTTCCCGGGCGAAAGTCGCGGGTACCCATCGCCAGCTGTTGCACGGTGCTTCCCGTTCGACCCGCCATGACCCGCCATTCGGCTGTAGGAAAAAGCGTTCTCGGCTGTCGAACCGCACTTCGGCTGTTGAAAAGCGCCCCGGCCGTTGAAAAGCGTCTCGCGGAGACGACGGCAACGGTTTCGTCGACAGGTCCAGGAGCCGCCGACAAGAGCTCGTCTCCCCCGCGAAAGCGGGCAGCGCTTTTCAACGGCAGGCAGGCGGGTCATCCAGTGCCTTTGTCTTTCCCGGGGGTAATGTCGCCGGGTGACCGGTTGCCCCGCTGGCGGAAAAGCATTTCCCGCCTGCGGGAGGCGACCGCAAGGGTTCTGCCGGCATCTCTCGATGCGTCGAGCCTGGCGTGCGATGCCGTTGCGCAGCGTGCCTGGCGCGGAGCTGGCCGTCATGCAGCCACTGCCCGCAAGCGAACGCGCCCGCGGCAGACGTTATGCTGGCCGGCCCATCGCCGAGCCCATGGATGACCGTCCGCGCCGCCCGCCTGCTGCACCTGCTCGATGAACTGCGCCGCCGGCGCAAGCCGGTGCGTGGCGCCTGCCTGGCCGAGCAGCTCGGGGTGAGCCTGCGCACGCTGTATCGCGACATCGAGGCGCTGCGCGGGCAGGGCGCGGACATCGTCGGCGACCCGGGCGTCGGCTACCAGCTGCGCGCCGGTTTCCTGCTGCCGCCGATGATGTTCTCGGACGAGGAACTGGAGGCGATGGTACTGGGCGCGCGCTGGGTGTCGCGGCATGCCGACCCGGAACTGGCCGCGGCGGCCGACCGGGCGATGGATCGCATCGTCGGCATCCTGCCCGAGGCGCTGCGGTTGCAGGTCGAAACCAGCGGCCTGTTCGCCGACTGGAACGCCAGCGAACCGGAACCGTGGCTACCGGTGCTGCGTCGCGCGATCCGCGAGGGGAACGCCGTGCGCATGCAGTACGCCGACGCCGAGGGGCGCGTCACCGAGCGCGTGACCTGGCCGTTCGCGATGGCCTTCCTCGCCCAGATGCGGGTGCTGGCGGCGTGGTGCCAGTTGCGCGGCGATTTCCGCCACTTCCGCGCCGACCGGGTGCTGGCGCTGGAAGACACCGGCACGCGCTATCCCGGGCAGCGCCACCAGCTGCTCAAGCGTTGGAGGGAACAGCGTCTGCGGCGCCGGGTCGATTGACTGCTGACACTGGCTGTCAGCAGCCCCGGTGCACACTGCTGGTTCCTTCCAACACGGGCACCCGCCATGACCGCCACGCTGACCTTCTATACCAATCCCCTCTCGCGCGCCCGGCTCACCCGCTGGATGCTGGAGGAAACCGGGTTGCCCTACGACGAGGTGGTGCTGGAGTTCGGTACCACGATGAAGTCCCCCGAGTACCTTGCGATCAATCCGATGGGCAAGGTGCCGGCGATCCGCCACGGCGACATGGTGGTGACGGAGAACGCGGCCATCTGCGCCTATCTGGCCGACCTGGTGCCGGAGAAGGGGCTGGCGCCGCCTCCGGGGTCGCCCGAGCGCGGTGCGTACTACCGCTGGCTGTTCTTCCTGGCCGGGCCGCTGGAAGCCTGGCTGACCGCCAGGAGCACCGGCACGCTGGCCCCGGCGGTGGGCGCCGGCTACGGCGAAGAGGGCGACGTACTGCGTACGCTGGAGCAGGCGTTGCAGGGCAGGACGTATCTGGCGGGCGACCGTTTCACCGCCGCCGACCTGTACGCGGCTGCGTCGTTGTCGTACTACATGATGATCGGCGCGATCGAGAAGAACCCGGTATTCGAAGCCTACGTCGCGCACCACGTCGGGCGCCCGGCCGCCGTCGCCGCCAACAACCGCGACAACGCGCTGGCGGCGGAGCATCCAGCGGCCGGATGAGGGGCTGTTGCCATTGCCCTGATGCAGCGGAGGCGGCCGGACGGCCGCCTTCGCGCTTTCGGGAGGCGGCGCCGTTGCAGGAGCGACGTCCGTCGCGACCGGGCTTTCCCGGCACGGCCCCGGTCGCGACGGACGTCGCTCCTGCAGGGGAAGCATCGTGGTGACAGCGGTGCCTTGAACCGGTACAGCGTTTCCATCGCTGGCTTCCGCGTCGGTTCGTCGGTGGCGAAGCATCTGGCGATGGAGGCAAGGCAACAAGATGCGCCGTCGTCATGATGCAACGAAGGCGGCCGGATGGCCGCCTTCGCGCTTTCGGGAAGCGGCGCCGTTGTAGGAGCGATGTGAGTCGCGACCGGGGCTTTCCCGGCACGGCTCCGGTCGCGACTGACGTCGCTCCTACAATGCCCTGCGGTCACAGCAGCGACTTCATCCGGTACAGCGCTTCCAGTGCCTGCTTGGGCGTCAGTTCGTCCGGGTCGATGGCCTGCAAGGCATCCAGCGCCGCCGATGAAGGCGCGGCGAACAGTCCGAACTGCTGCGGTGCGTCCAGTGCCTGCGGCGCCATGGCCGCCGACAGCGTCTCGCCGCCGCGCTGTTCCAGCTCCGCCAGCCGCCGCCGCGCCTGCGCCACGGTGGCCTTGGGCAGGCCGGCCAGCGCCGCCACCTGCAGGCCGAAGCTGCGGTTGGCCGGGCCGTCCTTCACCGCGTGCATGAACACCAGCGTCTCGCCATGCTCCACCGCGTCCAGGTGCACGTTGGCGATGCCGCTGGGGCCGCCCTCGAAGCTTTCGTCGGCCAGCGCGGTCAGCTCGAAGTAGTGGGTGGCGAACAGCGTGTAGCAGCGGTTGACGTGCGCCAGGTGGCGCGCGACCGCGTCGGCCAGCGCCAGGCCGTCGTAGGTGGAGGTGCCGCGGCCGATCTCGTCCATCAGCACCAGCGAGTGCGCGCTGGCGTGGTGCAGGATGTAGCTGGTCTCGGCCATCTCCACCATGAAGGTGGACTGGCCCTTGGCCAGGTCGTCGCCGGCGCCGATGCGGGTCAGGATGCGGTCGATCGGGCCGATCACCGCGCGTTGCGCCGGCACGAAACTGCCGATGTGGGCCAGCAGCACGATCAGCGCGTTCTGGCGCATGTAGGTCGACTTGCCGCCCATGTTCGGACCGGTGATGACCAGCATCCGGCGATCCGGATGCAGGTCCAGGTCGTTGGGCTCGAACGGCTGCTCGCGCACCGCCTCGACCACCGGATGGCGGCCGCGGTCGATGCGCAGGCACGGGGCGGTTTCCAGTTCCGGCTGCGACCAGTCCAGCGCCTGCGCGCGTTCGGCGAAGCAGGCCAGCACGTCCAGTTCGCTCAGCGCCGCCGCGCAGCGCTTGAGCGGCTCCAGGTGCGCGCCCAGGGTGTCGAGCAGTTCCTCGTACAGCAGCTTCTCGCGCGACAGCGCGCGCTCGCGCGCGGACAACACCTTGTCCTCGAAGCTCTTCAATTCCTCGGTGATGTAGCGCTCGGCGTTGGTCAGGGTCTGGCGGCGGGTGTAGTGCACCGGCGCCTTGTCCGACTGGCCCTTGCTGATCTCGATGTAGTAGCCGTGCACGCGGTTGTAGCCGACCTTCAGCGTCGGGATGCCGCTGCTCTCGCGCTCACGTGCTTCGAGGTCGATCAGGAACTGGTCGGCGTGGGTGGACAGCCGGCGCAGTTCGTCCAGCTCGGCGTCGAAGCCCTCGGCGATCACGCCGCCGTCGGACAGCTTGAGCGGCGGCTGCTCGGCGATGGCGGACGCCAGCAATTGCGCGCTCTCGTCGTGCGAGCCGAGTTCGGCGCGCAGCTGTTGCAGGCGTGGCGAATCCAGCGTTTCCAGTTGCGCGGCGATGGCCGGCAGCATGCCCAGACCATCGCGCAGGGTGGAGAAATCGCGCGGCCGCGCCGAGCGCAGCGCCATGCGGGTGAGGATGCGCTCGATGTCGCCGAGCGCGCGGAAGCTTTCGCGCAGGTCGGCATCGGTGCCGCGATCGATCAAGGTTGCCACCGCATGATGGCGCTGCTGCAGCACCTCGCGCAGCCGCAGCGGGCGGTGCAGCCAGCGCCGCAGCAGGCGGCCGCCCATCGGCGTGATCGTGCTGTCGAGCACGCCCAGCAGGGTGTTGCGGGTGTCGCCATCGACGCGCGTGTCCAGCTCCAGGTGGCGGCGGGTGGCGGCGTTCATCGCGATCGCCTCGCCGGCAGTTTCCATCGCGATCGCGGTCAGGTGCGGCAGGCGCTGCTTCTGGGTTTCCTCGACGTAGCCGAGCAAGGCGCCGGCCGCCGCGGTGGCGCGTGGCTTGTCGTCGATGCCGAAGCCGGACAGGTCGTACAGCTTGAAGAAGGAGAGCAACTGGCGGCGGCCGCTGTCGGCGTCGAACAGCCACGGCGCGCGACGGCGCACGCCGCTGCGCTGGCGCAGGAATTCGGGCCAGTCCTCCTCGTCGGGCACCAGCAGCTCGGCCGGTTCCAGGCGCGCGAGTTCGGCCTCCAGCGCGTCGTCGGTTTCCACCTCGTTGACCAGGAAGCGGCCGCCGGCCAGGTCGGCCCACGCCAGCCCGTAGCCCTGCCGATTGCGCGACACCGCCATCAGCAGGGTGTCGCGGCGCTCGTCCAGCAGCGCCTCGTCGGTGACGGTACCGGGGGTGACGATGCGCACCACCTTGCGTTCGACCAAACCTTTCGCCAGCGCCGGGTCGCCGATCTGCTCGCAGATCGCCACCGATTCGCCCAGCGCCACCAGCCGTGCCAGATAGCCTTCGTAGGCGTGCACCGGCACCCCGGCCATCGGAATCGGCGCGCCGGCGGAATTGCCGCGCTGGGTCAGGGTGATGTCGAGCAGCCGCGCCGCCTTGCGCGCGTCGTCGTAGAACAGCTCGTAGAAGTCGCCCATGCGGAAGAACAGCAGCAGGTCCGGGTGGTCGGACTTGGCTGCGAAGAACTGCTTCATTAGGGGGGTATGTTCTTGCGTACCTGTTGGCTTCGTCCTAACTGCTTTGTTATCAGTGATTTGTGAGGTGTCTGGCACTTGTATCGCGAGCTCAAAAGGGGGGTAAAATCGGTTTTATGGCGACCTCGATGGCCCATGCATGGACCACAATCGAAGGGCGAGGCGCCGGGCATGGTCCGCATGGACCATCGTTTAGCCACGCCAAGAGACGCGGACCATGGCAAAAGTCGCCTTGAAGAAGTATCGCCTGACTCAGGCTCAACTGCGCTCCCTGACGATCGCAAAGTGGCCCGAGCTGGACCAGCAGGGGAACGTGGTGATCGTATCCAACCCTACGGGCAAGCCGTATCGGTTTGTCGACGGTACGCCCGGCGCGCCCGTAGGCTTTGGCTTTTATGTCGGTCCCATGGGGGCCTTCTATGAACTGCGTATCCAGCACAACGGCGTGCGCCGCCGGCTAGCTCTGGGGTCAGTCCAAGAGCTTACCTTGGCCCGCGCTCATGAGCTGGCTGGGGCGCAACGTCACCACATCCGGCATACGGGTGAGGATCCGCGAGAGCGTGTACGCACGGAAGCCGCCCGGCAGAAGGCGCGGGGCAAGACGGTGGGTGAGGCCTTGGAGGACTACATCGCGCACTTGGAAGACCGGCTGGCACGTGGCCGGGCCAAGGCGGGGGGCGTGGAAGGCGTCAAGGACGCGCTGGCCCGGTTGCAGCGCCCGGAGGTCAACCTGGCCGACAAGGCCATCGCCGCACTGACCGCTAAGGATCTTCTGGCGGCATGGAATGGGCTGCGACACACGTGCATGCTTCAGTCCAACCGGCTGTCGCCCGGCACCAAAGCGTTCCTGACCAAGCAGGGCGAGTGGTGGAACTTGAAGCTGGAAGACCTGGTGCGGCTGGGGCTGACAGGCAAGACGTTGGCCCGTGCCCACGCGGCCGGACTGTCTGCCACGGAGCAGACCATGGGCAATGCGTCACGCGCGGTGGCCAGGGCAATCAAGGCTGAGCGCGTGGCTGCTGCCAATGCGGGGCGGCAGCCGGCCTTGGTCCACAACCCGTTTGAAGCGTTGGCCGACGACGAACGCTATCGTTCTTCTAAGGAACTGGCCAAGCACTACTCCGCCGCCAAAGTCCGGAACCCATTGGGCACGGACGATAGCGCCACCGGCAGTCAGACGTTGCCCACGGTCCTCAAGGCTTTGGTGGGCAGGCGCGATATGCAAAGCGGCCACAACGCCGTGGGCGTGGACTATGTGCTGCTGACCCTGCTGTGGGGCACCCGCCGGAGCGAAGCCGCCAAGCTGCGGCGCTATGAAAGCTGTTCGCCCGATGAGTTGGACCTGCGACTTGCGTCGTGGGCGTGGCTGGCGCCCAGGCCTAACGCCAAGAACCCGACGACCGGCCTGCGTGGCTCGCAGGTGTTCCTCCACGACACCAAGAACGGCCAGTTCCAGTTGCTTCCGGTGGCCTACTTCGCCGAGCGCATTCTGCGGTGGCGGTTCGACGACAGCGTTATGAAGGAGCGCGCACTGACCAAGGCCTTGGCCCAGGCGCAGCGGGAGAAGGACGCCAAGAAGATCGCGCACATCCAATGGCAGCTCAAGAACCTGGCGCGATGGGTGTTCCCGGCACGGAACCCCAAGTCGAAGGAGGGCCACCACACCGACAGCAAAGCGATCTTGCATAACGTGCGCCTGGACGCGGGGCTGCTCGATCCGGAGCGCGGCATCGACATCGGGCTGACCCCTCACGACCTGCGCCGGACGCTGGGGCGGTTCGCCGGCAAGTTGCTTCCTGGCCATGTGGTCAGCCAGTTGCTCAACCACCATACCGACCGGGACGACACGGGGAAGATGGCCAAGGTCACTGAGCGGTACAGCGAGCAGGAGTGGCCGGCCCTCCAGGAAGCCATGGCCAAGGTAGAGGAGGCGATCATTTCCACCAGTCCCCGTGTCTGGAATATCCTCAAGGGCCCGGACAAGCAGATGCTCGACGAGCACCGCGATCCTCCATTGAAGTTGCCCTCCAGGCGAGCCCTTGGCTATCGAAGCAAAGCGCACACCGCAGGAAGCCAGAGCCGCGCTAGCCAAGCGCCGGGCGGCGGCTGACGCTCGCGCCAAGGCTGCCATTGAGGCCCTGCGCGCGGCGGGTGACCTGCGTCGGCACCAAGCAGCCGCCGATGCCTTGGAAGGGCTACTGACTCGAGCTACCGGTCTGCGCTTCGGAACGCTGGCCGACCTGCTCGCGCCGCAGCCCTGGACGTTCGACGCGGACGGCGCAGTGCTGGGTCACCTGCTTACCGTGGATGAGGAGGTGTTCCTGGCAGCGATTGCCGACGGCCGGCTGGACGGTCTCCCCTTGGGTGAGGCGTTCGGTTTGCCGTGGGCCAACCTGGAAGAGCGGGCGGCGTGGACGCGGGTGTATGCCGACGCTTTGCGCGCGATGGCTGACGAGGCTGAGGGGCAGTTGGAGGCGCAGCGCAGGCGGGAGGCGCTGCAACAGATAGCCAAGGGGAGAACGGGGGCGTGAAGACCCTGATCGCGGCCGCCATCCTGGCCAGTTTGGTGACAGCCTGCGGTGGGAGTGGCGGCGGTAGGTATGCCGACTATGACGACAGCCGGAACTACCACGAAGACGACACTGATGCGCGTACCGAGGCAGCAGAGGAAGCCCGGCAGGCGGTCTACAGCGAACGAGGTGCAGACAGCGACGGCGCCGGTGCGGACACAAGTAGCGTAGACGCCTACGACGTTGAGGACTCAGGGAACTACATCTGCACCCAGGATTGCTCAGGCCACGAGGCTGGCTTCGAGTGGGCACAGGAGAACGACATTACCGACGAGTCGGACTGTGGCGGAAACTCGATGTCCTTCATCGAGGGGTGCGAGGCTTTCGCACTGGAGCGCCAGGAGCGGGCCGACCTGATGGCCCAAGAAGAAGCAGAGGCTGCAGCCGAAGAGGCGTACGACAGCTACGAGGATAGCGAGGACAGCGGTCGGTACTGAGTGTTGTCCTGGGGGCTCAGAACCCGATGTCCATGCCACGGCTCCGCTTCCTGGCTTGCTCGATTGCCTCAGCCTCTGCGGCTAGTTCCAGCTCGTGCTCCAGTACGCGCGCCGCCTCCGGCACCCTGGCCATCCACTCGGGACCAACGCGCTCGACGGCCTCGGCCATCGTGTAGTCCATCTTGGCCAGCCACTCGGGTTTGTTGAGCACCAGGGCGGCCGTCAACTTCTCACCCGTGGATAGCACTCCGAAGTGGCCATCACGGGCGGCGCGCGACTTGTCCAGGATCTGCTCGAGGACGAAGTCGGTCATTGGCCCTTGCCGCCGTTCGGGAACTTGCGCTTGAGTGCTGCCCGGAAAATGTCGCGGGCCTCGGCGATGGTGACCCCGTATTCGTCTGCGATAGCCAACAGCTGGTCGGCAAACTTACGGCGGCCGGCCTCGATCCGTTCGGCCAGCGCCTTCTTTTCCTGGCTGATCTTCCTCAGAGCTTCCTGGCGGTTGTACGCGTTCCACTCTTCCTGAAGCGCTTCGATTTCCGCGAGCGAGCGACCATCCTCGATGGCTTCTTCGACGGTGCGCCTTGGCTTGGTCAACTTGCGACGACCTTTGCTGGGCTCGTCGGGAGTGCCGGTCAGACTGTCGATGCCTTCCTCGGTTCCTGTCAGGTCGTCCCTCGATGAAGTGCCAAGCGCATTGACGGCCTTATGAGTCTCCGTGGCCTCAGTTGCTGTGGGCTTGGAAGCACCGAAGGCCTGTTGCTTGATCTGGGTTGTGTCGATGTCGGTCATGGCGTCACCTGTTGTCAAAAGGGATGCCAGCAGCATGTGAGAAAGCTGAAAACGCGCAAGACCAACGCCGACGGCGGCAGCCGAGGCGCCAGAGTGCAGCCGCGGCAGCGGCCAGAAGCAACCGGCCGCCGTTAGGCGGCCAAAGTCTTGGGGCGGCGACGCGACATTTGTCGCGGCCGCCAACAAGCCGCCCGAGCATAGCGAGGGCGGCTTCGATTTTGCGGAAGCAGCGGCAGCGGGCGGTCGGCCAACCTGTCAGGCGGCTGGTGGACTGTCTTGATCTTTGGGCAGTGCTGGCGGGTCGACCAGGACGCAGCGGGAAAGGAAGCGCGACAGATCGCCGACCAACCGGGCGCGGTCTGCGTCGGCCGGGGCGAAGTGGGGCGGAAGGCGCGAGACGATGTCGTCGGCGAACTTGGCAGCGTCGGCAGGCGGAATTGGCGTGCGGTTAGGCATGGCGCAGATGGCTTTGGTCGTTGGAATGAGTCTGCGGCGGGAGGCGCGTTTGGCAAGTCAGCAGGCCAGCGTCTGATGAGTCGTTGTGGCGGCTGGCTGAGAACAGGGAGCGCTAGAAGGCAACGCTGGACAGATGGGAAAGGTGGGCGCAGCGTGTTGTCGCGGGATAACGACGAGTGGGGGCGAGGCTGGGCTGGCTGGGCAGGGGGGCGCAGCTTGGCTGGCGGCGACGCCAGACGATGGGGCTGTCTGGCGTCGGAACGGCCGACGATGAAGCCGTCGACCGCAAAAGCCAATGACTAGGTCATTGCTGACAAGCAGCAATACACGAATGCACCTCCGGTGTTTCGTGTGGCCTGCGGCCGGCTTGAAAATCAAAGACTTACCCCCGTAACACCCCCGCTATTGCGCTTTTCAAAACCCACCGCAAACTGGAATGGGAGCATTCCCGCCCCAGTCTCAATGAGCACCCTGATCCAGTTCCGCGTCAGCGGCGAAGACGAAAAAGCCATCCTTGACGCAGCCCGCCATGCGGGCATGCGACCGGCCGACTACGTCCGCCATGCCGCCAAGCTTTCGGCCCACCGTCCCGACACCGCGCTGGACCGGATCGAGCGGCGCCTTGCAGAACTGGAAAGCAAGCTAGCCACTCCCGCCGCGCCAAGCCCAGTCACGACCCATGGCCCAGCCACCTTGGTCAAAGGCTTGGAGGCGACCGACCTGATCTTGGAGCTGCGGCGTGAACAGATCGCCGGCATCAACGCCATCCTGCGCCTGCTGGACGGCGAGCCACTGCCCGACATTCCACACCGCCGGACGACGGCCGGCCTGAGCGAACACTGATAGGTGGCTGACCCATGGCCGTCTTGAAGTCGACCCGCCTACGATTGAAAACCAGCGGCAGCGTCGACGCCGTCCGCGAGTACCTGCGCACCACGCGTGAGTACTACGCCCAAGCGGGCGAGAGCGCCAACGGCAGGCCCATCCTGCCCGACGCGGAATGGTGGGACAGCACTGCGGCCGACCGGTTGGGCTTGAACGATCGAGGGCGCGATCAAGACGAGGACTTCGCCAAGTTGCTGGCTGGGTACCACCCCCGCACGGGGGAGCCCTTGGTCCAGAACGCGGGCGAGGCCGGCCGCTGTATGGGTCTGGACCTGACGTTCTCGCCTCGCAAGGAGTACACGCTGGCGCTCATTGCTGCCACGCCTGAGCAGCGCGAGCAGATGACCCAGGCCTTCCACCTGGCGCGCGACAAGGCGCTGGGGCTGATCTCCAAGGGCGTGAACACCCGAGCCGGGAAGGGCGGAAAGCGCCACGTGGCCATCGACGGCTTGGTGATCCGGGCGGTGGATCACATCGATAGCCGAAGCGGTGACCCCCAATGGCATTGCCACGCTGTGGTGGCCAACGTCGCCTTGGACGCTGATGGCGAGTGGCGGTCGGTCGATTTCAGTGACCTCATGCAACAGACCGGCAGCCTCCAGGAGGCCGCCCAGGAGGTGTTCGCCCGCGAGCTGGCCGAAGGGTTCCAACGACTGGGCTTCGGCATTGAGCGGACCCGGATCCTGGACGAAGACGAGCGCGACACGGGCAAGGTAGCCAACAAGATCGCCGGCATTGAGCAGTCCACCTGCGACGCGTTCTCGTCTCGGCGCGCTGAGATCAAGGAAGCGATCCAGGCCGCGGCCGAGAAGGGCAAGACCCTGACCGGGGGAGAGGCGGCCATGAAGACCAGGGCCGCCAAGCACCTGAGCGCCAGCGAGGTGCTGGTGGCTGCGCGCAGCCGTCTGGAAGAGCTGGCGGCGCTCACGCCCGGCCACTTCGTCCGGGCGGGCGACCTGCTGGGGCGGGAGTCGACGGAGCTGGAAAAACAAAAGAGCGCCCGCCAGTGGTTCGACGAGTTGCATGCCACCGATAGCCACTGGAACCGCTCGGCCCTGATCGCCAAGCTGGCCCGCGAGCTTCCGTTGGGCACGGGCCTGGACATCCCGGAAGAGGCCGACCGGTTGCTGGCAGAGTGGGAGGCTAACGGCACGATCATCCGCTTGAAGGACGACCCCAAGCGGAAGCAGGCACGTTGGTGTTCGCGCGACCAGTGGTTCCTCGAGGTGGGCGTGTTGCCCGCGGCTAGGGCGCGGGTGGAAGATCCGGGGCTGCGTCTGAGTCGGTCGGCTGCCAGGACGGCGATCACCATGCACGAGGCGGCTATGTCCGAGCGCTTCGGCAAGGAGGTTCACCTGACCGACGAGCAAAAGGCCAGCGTGTATCACGTGCTATGCGAGACGGGTGGCCTTGCCTGCATCATCGGCCAGGCCGGCACCGGCAAGTCCGCCAGCGCTGGTGCCTACATCCGTGCATTCGAGCTGGCGGGGCGACGAGTCATCGGCACGTCCACCAGCCAGGCGGCCACCGACAATCTCAAGAAAGAGGCCGGGATCGAGGGCTACAACTGCGCCGAGCTACTCCATGCCCTGGACAGCGGGAAGCTCACACTGGGTCTGGACGATGTCATCGTGTTGGACGAAGCAGGCATGGTGGGCGCCAAGACGTTCCGCCGGATCCAGGAGCACGTGGACAAGGCGGGTGGCAAGCTGGTGGCCGTGGGCGACCCCAAGCAGCTGGAAGCCATTGAGGCGGGCGGTCCGTTCGCTGAGCTGTGCGAGAAGTTCGGAGCCGCGGAGATCACCCAGATCCAGCGGCAGCGGAACCCCGAGGAGCGGGCGCTGGCCGAGTCGTTTTACGACGACAAGAAGACAGGTCAGGACATCGTGGACGAGATGCTGGCCAAAGGTTTCCTCCGGCAAGAGAAGCGACAGGTCAAAGCGCTGGCGGACGCCTACCTGGCCGACGAGCGGGGCGTCCAGGACAAACTGATCGTCGTACACACGCACAAGGACGCCGCGGCCGTGGACCACTACGTCCGCCGCGGCTTGAAGGCCAATGGCGTGCTCCACGAACGGGCTGTCGAAACACTGACCCTGGGGTCGGGCGAGTACGAGCGACAGCTGGAGGTGTGCCTGGGCGAGCGTATTAGGTTTCAGAAGAACGACCGCAAGGACAAGGACGGCAAGCGCCGGTGGAACAACAACGACATCGGGACGGTCATCGGGTTCAAGCGAGCAACGAGCAAGCGCGGGCTTGTCTTGAAGATCAAGATGGACGACGACGGCCGGGTGGTGGAGGTCGACACGGCCAAGTTCCAGCGCTTCGGCTACGCCTACGCGCGTACCGCCCACAGTGCCCAAGGCTTGGGTGCGGAGAGCGTGTACTGGCTGGCTCGGGGCGGGATGATCGACCGCAACGCCGGCCTGGTGGCCATGACGCGCACCAAGAGCAACTTCCACGCTTTTGCCTCTCCCGAAGAGGTGGCCAAGCTGGCCGGTGCCCTGGATGAGTGGGGTAAGAAGGAGACAGTCAAGGAGCTGGCCCGGCGGCGGAACGCGCCGGAGGTAGCGGCCACCTTGCAGCAGCCATTGCCGACCGCGCTGGGCGAGAAGGAACACCCGCTGGCCAGCGGCGTGCAGCAGGTCAAGGCGGCCGAGACGATCAAGAGCCTTGATCATGCCCAGGAGGTTCAGCGCGCCGGTCGCGAGTTCGATCAGGCCATGACCATATGGCACGAGCGCTGCATGGAAGAGGGTGCGGTGGTGTTGGGCCGGCTGGAGGCCTTGAAGGCACCAGACGGCGATATCCAACGTTACAAGGACATGTGCGGAGGCGATGACCCCTACATCGAGGCGTCGTTGAAGAATAAGTACGACAAGGCCATGCGCGAGCTCAAGCAGCTTGAAGAGCGAAAGGCCGTACTGACGCGTGCGTCCCCAAAACATCTGGACAAGCACGGCCGAGAGCTCATGGCTTGGTTGGATGGCTTCTACATCGGCGGAAGCGAGGCGGCCCGGCGCGATAAGGATCTGCGGAACGCTCCCACGCGGCTACCCACGCTACGGGAGCGGGCGGTGTACCGTCGGCTGGCTGTTCTAGAACGCAGCCAGATCAGTCTGGACGACATCGGCACGCCCTTGGAGTACGCCCATCCTGCGCCAGAGCCCGCCCAGCCCGAGCCGACGACGGCACCTGTCGGCGACGCCGGCTGGAAGAAGGCCCAGCAGATCATGGTCGACCAGGAGGTGTTCTTCACCCGCTTGGCCGAACGACAGCGGCGCAAGATCGAGCGCGATCGCCAGCAGCGTGCGCGGATCGAGAAGGCCGGCGATGACCTGGCCAAGCAGACGGTAGTGTTGGGCGCTGGCACCACAGTGTCGCCGGACAAGATCGACTGGGAGACCTCCCACTTCCCGGATCGGGATAAGCACACCCCGATCGACCCTGGATCCATGGCCCAGCCTTCCCCGACAGGGCGAAACCCTGCGCCGGTGCCCAGGAAGCGGCCGGGCATGTTGCCGACACAGCCTCGGTTACTGACGGCGCCGGAGCCGCCCAAGCCGCCGGGGTGGGAAATCCCGATGTGACGCCTCTACCTGGCATACCCCGCCCCGCCCGGACATCTGGTGGCGGCAGCTGGCTCTGGGTATCGTTGCTAGCAACGTCATACATCCGCAAGGAGGGGGCTGTGCCGCGTAAGCCAACCATTTCGTACAACACCGGCCTCGGAGCTGACGGAAAGCCGAAGGCGATTACCGCCGAGTACTTTCTGGCCACGAATCAGGACGTGATGCGGTTCTATTGCTTCGATGAGCCTGCGGAACAGGGCAGTGAAGGGAAGTGGGAACTTATCGACTATTTGGATCGCACCCGTCTACTCAGTGCCGGTGACAAGGCAACGGCCAAGACCTGGGCTAAACGCCTAGGACTCAAGTCTTGGACCTATGTCCGCGTCTGATCTCTTAGGCGGGCTGCCCGAGCCGCAGCACGGGCCGACCTATCTGGCGAAGCGCTTCGCAGTCCTGACGGGGCGGCACGCCTGCTACAAGTGCGGTCGAACAACGAAGGTCAGTGCCATTGGACTTGCTGGGTACGACGAGCGGGACAATGAAAGTGATGTGTCCATCCCCGTCGATGGCGCTTTGTTGCTGACCCAGGTTACGGCCCTAAACAAGGGGGCTGCTGGCCCGTTGGCAGTTCATGCGCCCTGGCTGCGACTGGGGCACTCCCGCACGGCTGACGCTTCCTATCTGGCCAACCACTGCGAGTACTGCGGCGCTCTCATCGGATCGTGGTTCATCAGTAAGCCAGGTGAAGCATTCTTCCCGCTATCAGGCGAGGAGGCTGCGCAGCTGACAATTTCGTGGGTAGAGCAATCCATCCAGTTGGAGGACTTGGGCGGGGCTCAGGCGTCTTGGATTGATCGGCTTCTGGGTTGCGAACGACCATCCACGGATCGGCGGCGGAAGAGGGGCTAGTTGGTGCTGACGGACGAACTGCTGGAACAGCTGCGCTACAAGGGCGAAGGATCTGACCTCGATTACAAGGCCGAACGGCCGGCCTTCATCAAGGCCGGTGATGACGACAAGTCGGAGCTGCTCAAGGACATCCTTGCCATGTCCAACGCTCATCGAGATGGTACGGCTTACATCCTCTTCGGCTTCAAGGAGAACGTGCCGCACCCCGCAGAGGTGGTGGGGCTTCCCGCCGAGGGTGCCATCGACGACTCCAGGCTCCAACAGTTCGTCAACGAGAAGCTGGAAGCAAAGCTTCACTTCCGCTATGAGGAGCGATTGTTCGATGGCAAGCACGTGGCGGTGCTGAGCATTCCCAAGCAGCCGCGGCCGTTCTACCTTGCCAAGCCCTACGGCAAGCTCGCCAAGGAGACGGTCTACGTCCGAAGGGGGAGCGCTACCGGGATCGCCAGCTTGCGCGAGGTGGCCATGATGGGGGCGGCCAATGCCGAGAGGCCTATCCCTAAGCTGGAATTGCTTCTGCTGGACCAGGAGGGCCGGCCGCTGGCGAGCCAGCTGGATCGTGTCTTCTATCATTTCCCTGGCGACATTCCCGACTACGAGTCAGATCCGGGACCCCTATATCAGATCCGATACGACAATCACGACTTCTACCGGGATGGAGCGGAATACAGGTCCGCGATGGGGCGCTTTGTTGGCGTCAGCCTGATCTTGGCCAATCGATCCGACTTCTCCTTGAGCAACGCGAAGTTGGAGGTCAGGGTTGAGGCCCCCGATGGCGCGATAATCGAGATGATGCGGTTCGACGATCTTCCAGATGAGCCAGAGATCTCGGGGATCAGGTCCTATATCGGTCGCTCTGTGGTGGAGCGGCTGCAGGAGCGCGTACACATCGAGGGTCGTGGTGGACAGCCAGTTGGCCATGTCCTGCTGGGGACGATACGGCCTGGAGAAGAGGCGCGCTGCGAGCAGGACCTCGCCCTGCTGCCATCAATGCCTGGAACCTACGAGCTCTGCGTCCGGATCCTAGCCAGCGAGGTGGGCTCGCCGATTGAGTGGCGCCACACGTTGGCTATTGATGGCCCCGTCGAGGTGCTGGACCTCGACGGGCTTCAAGCGCTGCTCTTTCAAGACATCATAGACAAGCTCAACGAGGGCTGACATCTGATCAGTTGATGGCGGCTTTGATGGCCTCAAGGGCGGTGAGCTGCCTCCCCTCGGGCATTCTGGACAGCAAGAGGATCGCCTCAGCGATGGTGTCGGTTTCCGCATGGAACCATGCTTGAGGAAGGCGCAGGGCCTTGGCCAGCGCGTCGGCCGTGGGGCCATCGGGCATGTGCTGGCCATTCTCGTAGCGGCTGATCCGAACTGCGGCCGTGGCCGGGTCCACATCCAGACAGCGGCCTAGTTCGGCCTGGGTCCAGCCTGCGGCCTTGCGTGCCTTCCGGAGCCGCTGGCCGTAGGACTTCTGGGCGGTGGAGGGGGGCATGGCTAACTCCAGGATTACTGCAGGCGAGGTAGGGCTCGACTATAGCGCCTAACTTACTATAATCGTAAGTATAGCCTCGCACCAAGGATCCGTCCATGTCGTCAAGTCCCGCCACCCATCGCTTGCGCCGCTGGTTTGTCCTCGCCAGTACAGCACTCCTGGTCGGTGCTGTCCTTGGCAACTTTGCCGCCCGTAGCCTCTAGCCGGAGTACACCATGACCACCCCTCGTACCAATCGGATGGCGCGCTGGGCGCTCTCCTTGGCCCTCTTTTTCGCAGGCTGTGCAATTACGTTTATCGTATGTCGCGAGCTTATCCGGGAGGCCGCGGACAGTGGTCTCGAGCGCCGCAAGGAGGTGATCGCTGATGATCGTCAACGCATCCGAATCCCGGGCATCGGCGTGGTGGAGTACCAGCGGCTGTTCGAGGCAGTGAGCGAGCCTGGCGAAACCATGGACGAGTTCGCGGCGCGGATCGGCCCCCGGCTGCGGGAGTTCAGCGACCAGACCGGGTTCGAGGCATGTGGCGTGATTGCAACGGATGGCCAGCGCTTTGGTGTAGTGATCGGGTCTAATCGCTCACACGTGGCGTGCGCCAACTTCACGTCGAAGGTGCCAGTGGGAATGCAGGCGACGGAAGAGACGATTCACAGTCACGGCCGTAATCGCAGCTTCAACGCCAATCGAAACGATGTCGCCCTGCAAGGCCAGTTCTTCCACGGTCAAGTTGGCCTGAGGGGTGTAGCAGGGCAGAACGTTCGGGAGTTCTCCGCTATGGATTACGAAGGGGGGCCTGGCTACCTGGCTACGCCGAACGGTGTCATTCACCAGCGAGGGCAGGGCACGACCCGGACGGTGTCTGGGCCCTAATTTCTTCGCTTCGCCACGCATCTAAAGGTGCGGTGGCGCTTAGCTTAGATCGCCTCGCAGAACATCCGGCGCGGCTCAGAGTGCCAGCTGTTTCGCACCATGTGGTAGCAAGACGAGCCGGTCGGGAACGGAGTGATCTCGGCTCGGCATTGCCGGGATGTATTGCCGGCCCTGGCGGTCTCGCAGGCAGCAAGGTTCGGGAAGGAGCCAAACGAATTGACAAAGCCCACGCCGTCGAAGTAGCTGCCGGAGCAGTAGCATCCTGGTAAAGGCGGCAGCACATTACATGTGTTGGAAACGGTGGCCCACTCGCTGACGCCCGCCCATGCACTCCACGCACTCCAAGGCGTCCAGGACACGGGACCGGTTGCGGTCGGGCACGATGCCGTGCGGGTTTGCGTGCGGACTTCAGAACGCGATTGAGTGATGGCGCCAGACTGACCGGCCGGGCACGACAGCGTTTGAGTTGCTGTACGCGTTTCGGTGTTGGTCTGCGTGCTTGGCGATGGCACCACGCAGTTGGCCACGCAATCGCCATTGTCCACGAACACCCCAGAGGTGCCATCCCACACCCAGCCGGTGTTGGTCGGCGAGCCGGTGGGGCTCGGGCACGTCCACGTGCGGCGCTCGCCCGTGGTCCAGTTGCTGCCTGTGCCGGTCATACCTGCCGGGCAGGCCCCCTTATACGGAGCCGGCCGCCATTCCGGGGCCGGCGCCACGCACGTGGCCGTGCCGCGGCAGGTGTTGCGGATGGTTTCCCAAGGTGTCCAGTCAGGTGTGGCGGTTGGTGAAGAGCAAGACGATGAGCGAACCTGGATGATCGGGGGTAGAGACGGGCTGGTCTGACCTGGCGGGCAGGATAGCTGTCGCTCCTCTGTGGTAGGCGTGCAGGTGGCGCCTGGAACGGGTGATTGACAGGTGGTGGAGGTTGTCGTCCACGGGGTGTACGTCCCCGCACAACTGTCCAGTGTGCGCTGTTGAATGATGTGCCCCGTCTGGCCGGCTGGGCAGGCCTCCACCCGAGTGAACGTTTCAGTCGAGCAGCTGTCGGCCACGACAGGCGGCGTGACAGTGGGAGGTGGGGAGACCGCTGCGGCGCAAGTGTTGTCGGTGGTCGTCCAGGCGGTGTAGACCAACGCGTTGCCAGGGCCCGTGCAGGTGCCGTCGCGTTCCTGCGTGATTGAGCCGATCTGCCCAGCTGGACATGCGACTTGCTGAGTCTCGTGAACCGGTTTGCAGCGGGGGGCTGGCACCGGCGTTGCGGCTGTGGTGGCAGCAATAGCACGAGCCGGCGCGAAGTACAGGAACACACTAGGCGCACGAGAGCCAGAACAGGTTTCAGCAATCTGCTCGGGGCTGGCTGTCAGCTTGCCCCGGGAGGCCAAGGCGGTTGCCCCTGAGTCGTCCAGGCCATTGCGGGCGACACTCACCTGGTGGGCGATTGAGTAGGTGGCCGTCACAAGGCGGGAGCACTCGTTGGCAGTCAGGCCTTGGTAGGCCAGGCGATAGCCGCTGTTGGGCACAGCAGGCCCGGTCCCGGTATCCACGCTCCACGCCGCTAGGTTGAGCTCGCCGGAGCCCAGGGCCGTCGTGAGGGTGGCGGTGCCGCCGGCATCCTTGCCCAGGTTCAGGCCAGCGCGCGCCGCGCCGCGGGTGCTCAGGTACTCGGCACCGTTGGTGCCCAGAGCCGCGAAGTTCGGTTGAAGCGCGAACATCGAGTCGACCGTCTTGACGATGTCCTCGACCTGGCGTTGTTCCTTTTCCACCGCAGCCGTGACGGAGGTCTTCTTGGCGAACACAAACAATCCTGCAGTGGCCGCGGCAACGATGGCGCAGACCAGGATGATCTCGATGAGAGTGATGCCGCGCTGATCGCGCGTAGACGTAATGAGCATGGGCGACAGTTCCGGATGTACCTCTCTCCAAGGTATGGAAAGGTTCGGATCTGTCGAATCACGCAGGGTTACTCAGCACGAGGCGGTTCGCACAAAAAAGAAGCGGCGGGCCCATGCTCAGGAGCCGCCGCCTCTGTCGGCGAGAATTAGCACATTCCTAATCCGACGGGGCCAGGCTAGCAGAGGGCCGACGGGGCGCAAGAGGGGGATTATTTCAAGCGCCGGCTCATCGACTGAATGATGTCGTCTTCGGTATCAATGGGGACGAGCGAGCCAATGGACGATCGAAGGGAGTCCAGGACCTGGTCTGTGTCACGGTCGCTGACGAAGAACTCCAAGGACAGCGAAGCACTGAACCTGTTGATGTCCATGACGCCAGGGAGAGGCGAGGATGGGGCACCGAACCGACAATGCAGCGGGATGGCGATACCGGCAAAAACACCTTCTCGATCTCGGCCCCATCTGTGAATGAGGATGTCACGAGGCGCGGTCTCCCATCGGTGAACATCGCAAATGGTCCGCAGTCCCCGAGAATGAAAAACTCTCCGGGTGACGCAATAAGGCAGGTAAATTCCATCTTGCTTGCCAGCTGGTTGGCTCGCGCTGGCATTGCCGGATCCTTGGCCAGTGCTTTCAGAAAGGCGCCGTGCGCAACGCTGCTGGCTTCATCGCGGAGCTTGGACATCACTCTGGGCAGGTAGGGCAGAGGGCGTGGAACCGAGCGATGGCCCTGTGTGACAATCACGAACGAACCTGCGCCCCGCCCAAGGTGCCCTGAAGTAGCCAGATCGAACTCATGACCCAACCCGAAAAGCCGACAGACCTTCTTGCCCGTCTTGGCCAGCTAGGCGCTCCCGAACTGCGGCGACTGCTTGTGGAGCACCTCACTAAGCGCAAGCTGGGTCTGACTTGGGAGCGCAACGCCATCGAGCACGATGAAGCGTTGAACGCCGACATCGTTCTGCCTCGGCTCGTACCAGAGCTCAGCCACAAGCCAACGAATGCGGGCGAGAAGTTCGTACACCGCAACCTGATCATCGAGGGTGACAACTTCGATGCACTGCGCCTGCTGAAAGCTACACACGCGGGCCGCGTCCGGGTGATCTACATCGATCCGCCATACAACACCGGCAATAAGGACTGGGTCTACAACGATCGCTACGTCGGAAAGGCTGACCGGTGGCGGCACTCCCAGTGGTTGGAGTTCCTGTATCGACGCCTGTTGCTTGCGCGGGAGCTTCTGGCACCCGACGGCGTCATTCTGGTGTCAATCAATGACGAAAATCGATCCCGGCTTGAGCTGCTGATGGATGAGGTCTTCCCTGGGCGGAGGCTTGGAAGTCTGGTTTGGCGGACGAAAGATACCGGCAACGACCTGTCTCAACGGTTCAGTCATGTCCACGAACATGTGCTGGTCTATGCCAATCCAGGGTTCGCATTCAATGGCCGGCCTACGGACAGGAAGAAGTTCCGCAATCCAGACGATGACGAGCGCGGAGAATGGTCGCCTCAGCCGCTTACGGCGAATAAGACGTTCCTCGAGCGTCCGAATACGTACTACCCGATTCAAAACCCTGATACGGGCTACTGGTATCCCTGTGATCCGGATAGCACTTGGCGTTTTGCTTCGGAGAAGGAGATCCGGAGGCGGCTCGACAACGACGAGGAAGCAGTTGCCGCGGCCCTTGATGGACTGCGCAGTGACACCATCGAGCAGCTCATCGAGAAGAAGCTGATCTACTTCCCCCCGTGCAATCCTGAGGATGTCATGCAGTTCGACACCCGGGATGATCTGCTGGCAGCTATCCAGGAAGGGAGGGGGCCTGCCCTACCCAAGAAGAAGACGCCGCTACTGCGAGAAGAGCTTCCAGACCTGGACTTCTGGATCGGAAAGCCGATTGCCGCGGGGCGTCCCTCACGCAAGGAGCACTGGACCGCGCGCCCTGAGGAAGAGCGCCTGGCGCCATTGAGTAGTTGGATCGCGGGCATCAATGAGGAGGTTGCCGATGATGACGAGTACATCGAGGCTGTCATAACTATGCGTAGCACCCGTGGTGGCGTCGCTACAGAGGAAGTGAAGTCGGTCCTCGGCGGTAAGGCCTTCCCCTATCCGAAGCCGTTGAGCCTGCTGAAGGGGTTGCTGGAACAGGCGACGCGCCCGGACGATACGGTGCTGGATTTTTTTGCTGGCTCCGGGACTACTGCGCATGCGCTACTTCAACTGAATGCCGAAGATGGAGGGCAGCGGCGCTACATTCTGTGCTCAAGCACGGAGGCAACCGACAAAGAGCCGAACAAGAACGTTTGCCGCGACGTGTGCGCTGCTCGCATGCGTCGAGTCATCACTGGCTACAACGGAAGTGCTGGGTTCACCGTGGAGCAAGGTGGGGAGTTCGCCTATCTGACGCTCAACAAGCTGGCAGCAGCGGACCTTCCGTTCGAGGCCAAGGCAAGCAATGCCGCGGCGCTACTGAGCCTGCGACTGGCTCACGCAGTGTGGGAGTTCAACGAAGGACTCGTTCAGCACATTGCCAGAGCCGATGACTACGACATTCTTCTGTGTGCCGAGGTCACAGCAGCTGCCGTGGAGGAGTTGGCCGCGTGGCCCAGGGCGCATGGCGTGCAACGTCTATCCGTGTATTGCGATAGGCCGATTGCGTTGCAGGAGGCGCTGGACGCGCACGGCATCGATGCTAGCTGCTATAGCCTTGTTGAGGCACTTCTGAGTGGCCAGGTCGGAGGTCGCGCATGAACATGGACTTCGTCGCTGCGCAGACGTCCAGTCATGAACCCATTGGCTTCCAGAAGGACATCATCAACAACCTGTCGACCGCCCTGCTAAGCCATCCATCGCCCCCCGTCTTGCTGCGCTCCCCCACCGGCTCAGGAAAGACCTTCATGCTGGTGCGGGCCCTGTCCAAGGTGTCGGCGGCTCAGGACACCGTGTGGCTATGGTTCGTGCCCTATGTGAACCTGGTCCAGCAGACTGAGGACGCCATCCTGGGCAATGCGGACGGGCAGCTGTTCCCCGTCATGCTTTCCCGCGGGCGCAACCAGGAGCCCAGCAAGGGCATGGTCCTGCTGTCCACGGCGGCGGGCGTGGCTAGTGCCAAGGATCGCAAGACGGGCTACTCCAGTGGAGCGGACGACGATCAGCGGGCGCTGAACGAGTTCGTTGAGCTGGCGCGTGCCCGCAAGCTCAAAATCGGCTTGGTCGTGGACGAGGCCCACATTGGCCTGAAGACCGGAACGGAGTTTGGCGCGTTCGCGCTGTGGGTCAATCCCGACTACATGGTGATGGCGTCGGCCACGCCTAAGGACGCGGTCCTGGACCAGTTCTTGGCCCAGTCCGGCAAGCAAGCTCGCACGTCGTTCGTCGTGAGTCGGGCCCAGGCGGTCGAAGCCCGCTTGAACAAGAAGTACATCGAGGCGGTGAAGTACGACCTACAGCGGTCCATCTCCACCGTTGCCGACCTCAAACGGACCGTACTGCGGCAGGCCTGGAAGAAGCACCTGTGGTTGAAGAAGATCCTCAAGGCAGAGGGGATCGACCTGACGCCGCTCCTGCTGGTCCAGGTCGCCAACGGCGACAAGACCGTGGACGAAGCCCGGGAGGATCTGATCCGCCTGTGTCGGGTGCCCATGGGGGCCATTGGCGTTCATTCGTCCGACGAGCCCGATCCGGTTCTGATGGCGGCCATTGCCAATGACCACAGCAAAGAAGTCCTGATCTTCAAGCAGTCGGCGGGCACGGGATTCGATGCTCCGCGGGCGTTCGTTCTGGCATCGACGAAGCTGGTCAACGACGCGGACTTCGCCATGCAGTTCATCGGGCGCGTCATGCGTGTGGCACCCCAGGTGCGGGACGCCTTCCCCAAGCCACAGGAAATCCCCGACTCTCTGGATACGGCTTTCATCTACTTGGCCGATGGAGAGGCCCAGGCGGGCTTCCAGTCGGCAGTGAACACGGTCGGTGCGGTCAAGAGCCAGCTGGAAGGCCAGACCGAACAGATGATCGTCAAGCAGACCAAGAGCGGCGCGACGGTCATCACCAACAAGACCTCGCCCCAGCTGCCGGCGTTCTACGACGGAACAAAGCCGCCGCCGACCAGAACCATTGAGGAACCGGACGAAGAAGAAGACGAGGCGCTGCCGAGTACCGGTACCGATCAACCTGGCCTGTTCGGGAAGGACACGAGTGCCGACACGGGCACCACGATCATGGAGACGGACTGGGTGGTGGATACCACACCCAAGCCGGCTGGCGTTCCTGCGGACGAGAACGAAATCCTGGAACGGCTCAAGGAGCAGGGGCTCAAGGCTTACAGGCTCAACTTGAAGCTGCCAGGAGCGCCCACGGTGTTCCAGCAGGAGAGTAGGCCGGCGATGGCCGACATGGCCAAGGTGTCGGCACATGTAGCCATGAACCTGCCATTGACCGAGGACAAGGTCGCTTTCGCAGTACGCGCCGCCTACAACCTGCTGCGCGACAAGGAGATCCACACCGAACTAACCAAGGACGAGGACAACGTCCGAACGGAAGAAGTCACGGTCATCACGGACCGGGGCTCGTTGGCGCGGGATGCGGCTGCCCTCCTGAAGAAGATCCCGCAGGTGGAAGACGCCGACGTCAAGATCATCATCGGGACGCTGGCTGGGCGGCTGAGGGAGGATGTAGCAGTGCCTCCTTCTGATTCAAGTTCATCCGTACTGGACGACAAGCAGCTGGATCGATTGGCGCGAGACGCTGCCTGCTGGGTGGTCCGCCGAGACGCCCAACGGATCGGTGAGATGGTCCAGGATGCCATTGCGGAGTTTGCGACCATCGGTAGTGCATCGCCGCTGCCCCAGTTCCTGCTTTACCCGTTGAGCAAGGCGCTCGATCAGGCGCAGAAGAACCTCTACGGCGTTGTCCCGCCGCTGGATGGCACGACTACGAGTGCCCGTGACAGCCTGGACATCGAAGGCCAGACGACCATGCTCAAGGAGACCTTGGCCCACTCAGGCGGGACGATCTCGGTTTTCGGGATCGATGGGTCGGCGGGCGTCAACCAGGAGGAACGGGAGTTCATCCAGTCGATGGAGCGCGATGACCACGTCGTCTGGTGGCACCGCAACCCGTCGCGCAAGCCATGGTCCGTCCGGGTCGTGCGCAGTGAGCACAGGAACTATTTCTACCCAGACTTCATCGTCTGCCTGCAGTACCCCTTGGGGGAGTCGCCGGAGGTCCGGATGGTGGAGACAAAGGAAAGCACCAAGGACGCTAGCCGCAAGGCGCAGCGCACGCCCAAGATCTACGGCAAGGTGCTGTTCGTCACTCGGGAAGACACGCGCCTGCGCATCGTCAATGATGACGGTAGCCTAGGAGACGAGTTCGACTGGGTCGATCTTACGCCGGCATGGAAGTGGATGGCGGCGCGGAGGAGTAGCTAGGATCTCGCAGATCGGATGGGGGGAGTCGTGATTCGTAAGGTCGTCATCCGGAACTACCGCAAGTTCCGCAATCTCGACGTCGAGATGCTGCCGGGCACTAACGTCCTCGTCGGCAGCAACGACAGCGGGAAATCCACGCTGATAGAAGCGATCAACCTTGCGTTGACTGGGAGAGTCGGCGGCAGGGCGTTCGCTCAGGAACTGTCGCCTTACTACGTCAACCTGAATGCCACGAAGGAGTACGTCCAGGCGCTTCAGTCCAATCCAAAGGCAGCCCCGCCGACCGTCATCGTCGAGGTGTACCTGGAAGATGGCGGCGAGGCTGAGATACTGCGTGGAACAAACAACCTGCTAGGCGAGGATGCGTGCGGGGTACGTATCCAAGCCAAGCTTTCGCCTGAGTTCGCGGAAGAATACGCCAATTTTGTCACCGACCCAGACAGCATCAGGCTCGTCCCCATCGAATACTATCGGGTGGACTGGCTTGGTTTCTCTGGTAACGCCGTGACTGCACGGAGCGTTCCAGCGACGGCTTCTGTCGTCGATCCGGCGTCCGTTCGACTCCAGTCCGGCGTCGACTATCACATGCAGCAGATCATCCGGACGCACTTGGACCCCAAGGAGCGGGTCGAGCTGTCGCGACAGTACCGGTGCCTGCGCGAAGCTTTCAGCGATCAGGAGGCGGTGAAGGCGATCAACGAGAAGCTGAAAGGTGACAGCGAATCGCTGACGCAGCGGGCGCTGAGTCTGGCTATTGACATATCCCAGCGCTACACCTGGGAGAGCGGGCTGGTCGCCCACCTCGACGATCTTCCGTTTCAGTTCGTCAGCAAGGGAGAGCAGAGCGCGCTAAAGACGGTTCTGGCGGTGGGCAGGAAGGCCGATAGCGCGCAGGTCGTGCTGATCGAGGAGCCGGAAGCACACCTTTCGTTCGCTCACCTGCGGGCGCTGATGAAGCGCATCGAGGCCCAGTGCGAAGGAAAGCAGGTGATCGTCGCCACGCACAGCAACTTCGTGTTGAACAAGTTGGGATTGAAAAACATGATCCTGCTTGGGGAGGACGGAGCGCATACACGCCTCACCGATGTGCCCGACGCCACGGTCGAGTATTTCAAAAAATTGGCCGGGTTCGATACGCTCAGGCTGGTGCTCGCAAAGGGTGCGATCTTGGTTGAGGGGCCATCCGACGAGCTGATCGTGCAGCGCGGCTATCTGGATGCCAAGGGTAAACTGCCGATAGACGACGGGATCGACGTTATCAGCGTCGGCCTGTCGCACAAGCGCTTTCTTGACGTTGCGGTCAGGCTCAAGCGCCGGGTCTGGGCGGTGACCGACAACGATGGCAAGACATCCGACCAGATCAAGGAGCGTTTCGCCGAGTACGCTGGATACGATTTCGTGTCGGTGCACACCGGAAACGATCCGGAACAGCGGACATTGGAGCCCCAGATCGTGGCGGCCAACGAACTGACCACCTTGAACGCGGCACTCGGGAAGTCCTATGCCTCAAAGGAAGAGGCTGTGGCGGCGATGATCGCAGACAAGACCGGCGCTGCCCTGGCGATCTTCGAGTCTGACACCGTAATCAAGATGCCGGAGTACCTGGCCGATGTCATCGGCGCCTAGTAGCACGGCGATCTTGGCCGCCGCCGGTTCGCGTAAGACGGAATACATCGTCGATTCGGCGCTGGCGGTGACCGACGGCCGAGTACTGATCACGACCTACACCAACGAGAACCAGCGGCAGATAGTCCGGCGCATCGAGCAGAAGGCCGGCATCATGCCGCCGCACATCTCCGTCGTCGGGTGGTACTCGTTCCTGATAGCGCACTGCGTCAAGCCCTACCAGCGGGCAAGGGTCGGTGAGCCCCTGCTGATCAATGGGTTGAACTTCAAGGGGAGCAGAAGCAGGTTTGCAAGGAAATCGGAGAGCCGGTACTTCCTGGACGGCAACAACGATCTGTACCGCGACGGCGTCTCGGACTTCGTCGTCACACTCAACGGCGACACGAACGGCGCAGTAGTTCGCAGGCTCGAGAACATATATACGCACATCCTTGTTGACGAAGTCCAGGATCTAGTTGGCTACGATCTCGATGTGCTGGATATGTTGCTGGCATCGAGGGTCAGGCTGACGCTGGTCGGTGACCCAAGGCAGCACACGCTGTCAACTAATAACGGCCCGAGAAACAAGAAGTATCGCGGACCGGGGATCAAGGACTGGTTTGCGGAGCGGGCTGGTACCTGTGAGCTGCAGACGCGGGATGTCAGCTACCGATGCAATCAGGCGATCTGCGACTTTGCGGACGCCATCTACCCGAACATGCCCAGGACGAGATCGTCGGATGTCGGCGAGACGGGACACGACGGCATATTCTACTTGGCGCCCACGCGGGTGGCCGAATACTTGGACGAGTACCGTGGTGTGACCGTGCTGAGGGACAGCAAGAGAGCCGACACTCTTGGACTGGCCGCGATGAACATCGGCGTTTCCAAGGGAAGTACGTTCGACAGGGTCATGATTTTCCCGACCCAACCCATGGTCGAGTACCTCAAGAAGCGAGATCCGACGAAACTGAAAGCGCCGGAACGGCTCTACGTGGCGGTGACCCGTGCAAGGTTCAGTGTCGCGTTCGTCGTCGGTGACTTGGCAGATCTGGGAGTGAAAACTGTGGCCGGTAGCGGGTGGTGATCTGGGCCGAACACCGGCGGTGGAGCACTGGTTAGGTCTCCTGAACGCTGAGTCCACATGATGTCCGCTCGCATGCTCCAGCTGCTGTTGACTCAGTATCCCGGACATGTCGCCTTGGGCGTGGAACAGGCGGCCATAGTGCTGGGGCTGAGCGCACAGACCATCCGTGCCTGGATGCGGGAGGGGCGTCTGCCCGGGGCGCGAAAGGTCGGGGGCAAGTGGATGGTGCCGCTGCCAGAACTGGCCGAAGTTCTTGAGCCGACGGTCCGGGCGCCCGCGCTTCCCACGCGGCCGCGCATGTTGGGGAGCGGCAAGGGGCGGCGCGCGATCGTCATGAACTAGGGTGCCGGCACGGGTGGGCCGCCTGGCGGCGGCCGGACAACTGGGGAAGAGCAAGGGCCCTGGCGGCGCTGGCGCGCCGCTGCTCCGCGCCGGGGTGGGTAGGGGCAGGTTGACTCCTGGGCGGGCGCTGACGGGCTGTTGAGAGCGATCTGGGGTCAAGGCCGAAGGCGGGCCGCCGGCAGGCGGCCATGGTCCTGGCCACCGGCCAGTGGTCCGCTCCCGAAGGGAGCGTAGGGATGGGGAAGGTTTCCCATGGATGCGGTGATATCCACCCACAGAACGAGGCCGGCAGGGGCGCAGCCCCTCGGCGCTGTTGCTGTCGCTTTTGCTGTTGCGCTTCCTCCCGATCAAAGATCGACGCGCGCGGCAGCGCGCCCTTTGAACCTTTAGAGCTTTAAAAACCTTAAAACCTTGCATGCGCGCGGGCAGCTTCAATATCTGGCGAAAAGTTCAGCGAAAACAGTAAGATACGGTGGTATATGCTATCTGGTTGGGCGCGGTGATAACCCCCTATGCGCGCGGTGATAACCCCCTACGCCGACGCCTCCTGCCGCGGTGATAACCCCCTACGCGCGCGGTGATAACCCCCTATGGCGCGGTGATAACCCCCTATGCCGAGAACGACGTATCTGACCAGGGTGGGTGGTCTTGACGGCTTTCATTTTTCTGCTTGCATGCAGTCGACAACATCTACGGACGATATGCATGAGTTTGCTTGCCAACACAGCCCCGCTTCTTGACGGCGAAAAGTTGACAGTCAATCGCGTGGTACGCCTCACCAAGTCCCAGGAGAAGCGCCTGGTGGCGGCGGCCAAGAAAAGCGGTGTGAGGGTCAGTGCCTACATGCGAGCGGTACTGGATCATTCAACCAGGGAGGGTTGGGAGATTGAACGCACCGTCTCGGTGAGTGAGCGTGTGGTTGGGGTCAAGAGGGACTCCTATGAGCGGTAAGACGGATGCCGAAGCGCAAACATTGACACCAGCCGAAGTGGAAACGCCTGAAGCTCCAAGTCCAGCTCTGGCGCGTCTTCCCCTATCCATTGCGCGCAGTGATCTGTTCTCTGTGGCGCAACGGGGTGAGTACAAAACAAATGTCGTTCTCAATACCGCCAAGAGAGGAGTGAACGCAGTTATTGTTTACCGCGGGCCGCACTTGAATATGGAGCATTTCAGGGCGTGGCAAGCCATCATGTTTATCGCGGAAAGAAACAACGCCTTAGGAGGGCAGCCGTTCTGCGCCAGCGCGGCAGAAATCCTGCGGTATATGGGGAAGAACCCTGAGGACAAGGCTCAGAAAAAGCTCCTTTGGTCGTTGATGCTTGACCTGAAGGGCACAGCTATTGAAATCCAATCAAACGGTATTTCCTGGGTTGACAGCCTGCTTGGACCATTCAGAAAGAATCAAAGAACAAAGCAGCTGATCATCCGTCTCGGCAATAATATCGATACCGAATTGGTGGATCGTGAAGTGCTAAGGAACGATGTGAATAGGGTGGGTGAACTTGGTCGCTACTACCTAGCGATCTGGTTGCATGGGTTTATTTCCAGCCAAAGCAGCCGTCCCGACAAGAAGCCAACGAAGCATATTTTTGAGGTCGATGAGCTACGACGCATGTGTGGGACGAGGGTCAAAGAGCGGCGGCATTTTGTGCAGGAGCTGGAAAAAGCACTGAACAGGCTCAAGGAGACGGACAGGAAGTTGGTTGTGGAGTGGGGTTGGTGCGGAGATGACACCAAGAAGGTATGGGTGAAGAAAACACACACATTAGTCAAGATGCTGACTGAAAGTCCTGAGGCAGCGAAGGTTCGGGAGCACGCCGAGAAGGCAAAAGCGGGCCTGCCGCACAAAAAGCGCTTCCGCCCCCAGAATGAAATCAACGCGCCTCGCGGGTTGGTGATGTGATGGACATCGAATACATGAAAATCCCCGCAGAGGTCCCTTTCCCGAGCTGGGTGATCAACTCCGGCGTGTTCAGGGGAGGGGAGGGCGAACCGCACAAGCTCGGTAGGGCTTTCAGGTGGAGTACGCCTGCCGAACGCCAGACCGGGAAGCCGTGGAGCAGGCCATGCATGTCGCCTTCGGGCCGACGAGGCTGAGCCACAAGCGGGAGTTCTTCCAGCTCTCGGTGGAGCAGGCGATCGCGGTGCTGTCGTTGCACCACGAGGAAGGCGTGCCAGCTGCTGTCGACTCGTAACGGTTCCGGGCTGCGCTGGTGCCCTTGAAGGCCCTGAAACCCTTCGGATAAGGTTGGCGTGACATGCTGACGGGGGGGGGGAGATGCTGATCTATGCCAGTAGGTTGATGTTGGAGCCCGAGGATGGGCCTATGGCGATCATTCGGCAGCTGGCTAAATGGATCAGCCAGCGAAGCCAGGGGTATATCGACAATGATCGCTTGGCCGAGGGCATACGCGAGCTCCGGATCAAGGATGGAAGTACGCTGACATCGAGAGCTACGGCGAGCCTCCAATCGGGTGTCGTCTACCCGTACTTGTTTAGTTCGGAACTCAAGCACCGAGACAGTGTGGTATCTGGCCGAAGCTGGACCACAGAAGTTGGGTTGCGACAGGAATCGTCCGGCAGCCCAATTGAGTGTACGGTTCTGCTAAAAACAGACGAAATAAGCGCCAGGGTCACGGCACCCATTCAAGTCACGCGGCCACGAATCGTTGAGCTAATTCTTGAGAGCTGTAAACCAGTGAGCTCGACGCCTGGTCTTTCGCTCAAGAGCTTGGACGAAGACAGCGCCAAGGCATTCCTCTACCAAATTGAGCGCGAGGATCGAGCTCCGCTGGTGCTCTTGAGCTGCTCGCGCAATGGGAGCTGCCTCGTAGATCCAGGCCGTCTTCGGTCAGTTCTAGTGGGCCTTGCCGATGTTGTTGTAATACCTGCAGGTGCTGACACCTATGCCATCGAGTCACAGGTCGGACGAAAGTACAGTGCGTTCGGTGGTGCAGTAAACATCATTTTCCCCATGCGCCAAGGGCGGG
Source organism: Xanthomonas chitinilytica (assembly GCF_026107455.2). Taxonomy (GTDB): domain Bacteria; phylum Pseudomonadota; class Gammaproteobacteria; order Xanthomonadales; family Xanthomonadaceae; genus Stenotrophomonas; species Stenotrophomonas chitinilytica. The sequence goes on from NZ_JAPCHY010000005.1 coordinate 240,598, forward strand.
CGGACCGCTTCTGCGAAACCGTGCTGCTAAGGCCAGAAGCGCTCGAGGGCCTCATTGAGGCCGGCAGTAGCGTGGAGTCCGAGGTCCTTGCGGCGATCACCCATCGGACGAATCTTCCAGCGTCATGGAGAAGGATCTCGCTGGACAAGGTAGGGCAGGCCATTCTTCAAGGAAAGATGGCTGCGTTGCTTGCGCAAGCCAACGCGAGCGGGGACGCGGAAGCCATTTCCGAGTACGTCGAACTCCTCAAGGCGGCTGACGATGAGCTAAGGGGCAAGGAAGCTGAACTGGTCCAGGCGCGCGCCGATATTGAGGAGCGGGACGAGGAGAACCGTGATCTCAGGGCCAACATCTACGGTTTGAAGCAGATGTTGGGCGGCATGCAGCCTGATGATGGTGACGAGGATGTTCTGGAAGTTCTTGGGCCGCTGCGTGAGAAGGTCGTAAGCGCGATATGTGCCACCCCTTCGCTGTATGAGGTTGTGGAGTTGATGGCGGTGCTGTATCCGGACCGCCTTGTCTTCCTGGATACCTGCCTTGCATCAGCCAAGGAGTCTGATCGGGGCGGTTTTCGTCTCGGCCAGAAGGCCTTTGAGTTACTGAATGCCTTGGCCACGGGCTACTGGCAGGCCTTGTCGGAAGGGAAGGGCGATCAGCAGGCAAAGGCGGCTTTCGGACATAACGCGTTTGCGGCCAACGAGGCGGAAACTCTCAGCAAGGAAGGGAAGCGCCTCCGTACGTTTGCCTACCGAGGGCGGGACATCGTCATGGAGAAGCACCTCAAGCATGGCGTAAAGGACAGCAAAGCCGAGACGCTTCGCATTCACTTCGAATGGCTAGCAGACGAGCGGAAGCTGGTGGTAGGACATTGCGGGAAGCACCTAAACTTCTGAATAGGAAAACCCTTACATAGGCCGCCATTCGTCCCCTATGGCACCGCCCGCCCGCTGCGCGCACTCTATCCATGCCGCCTGCGTTGCCAGATCGGGGTAACACCATCGACACGATGTCTGGGGTGCCGTGAAGCTCGCCGTCCATGAGGATAGGGCGGCGCTACTGACGCGTTGCGACACCTCCGCCCAACGTTGACGAACGCCAACATTCTGCTACTCGTGGTTACATCACAACCATGAGCACCACAGCATGCGGAAGCAGGGCGAAAACACCGGCAAGATCATGCCGGACAAAGAACCGATCAAGAAGGCGCGCGTTGTGGGAACGCGCATCAGTGGCGCCCAGGCCGAGAAGCTTGAGCCCTTGGCCAACGCCAGCAACATGACAGAGTCCACCTACATCCGGCATGTCATCCAGCGCGCCATCGACGAGGGCTGGGTTTTCAAGCTCGAGATGACGGCTGTTGCCACTGCGGCGCCGAAGCCGCGCGGCCCCTGAGTGGAGGGGACATGCGCGAAACTGGAGCCAACTATGGGCGGCTGGCACCCGACCAGCACCTCACGATCAAGGACAAGCCGGTATCCGCTCGCGTGAGCGGTGAGCAAGCCGAGCAAATCGAATTCCTGGCTGACGCAAGCAACATGACCATGTCGACCTACCTGCGGCTGATCTTGCAGAAGGCCATCGACGAACAGTGGGTCTATCAGCCATTGGGGAATGCAGAAACTGCGAACGAAAGCAGCAAAAAAGCGCAGCTTCAGCGCATGGGGCGTTGACTGCGTTCATGTTCTGTCTAGGTTGAAGCCATGGCCCTGGGTAAGGGCTGCTCGCAAAACCTACTCAGAGACCTATTCCATGAAAAACTTCAAACAAGCCCGCAATCAGGGCGGTTTCTCGCTGATCGAGTTGCTGCTCGTGCTGGCCATCATCGCCGCGCTGGCCGTTGCAGCGTTCATCGTGTACCCGCGCGTCCAGGCTGGCCGTAACGCCACCTACGAAAGCCAGGTTCTTTCCTCGGCCCAGGCCGGTATCAAGGCGCTGTTCACTACGAACAACTATGCAAACGTCAGCAAGGCCGCTGCCTACAATGCTGAGATCTTCCCGGCCAACATGAATATTTCGGCTACCTCCATCCAGAATCAGTGGGCTGGCGAAGTGAATGTTCAGCCTTCCGATGCTGCTGGCGCTACTGTGTCCACCCCGATCGCTCGCTATTTCAAGATCACCTACCCCAATGTGCCGGCTGATGTGTGCATCCGTTTGGCGGGTGCTGCGGTTCAGAACTTTGGGACGGTGCTGGTGGGTGGCGCTACGCCAGTGAAGGTCCAAGACCTTTACAGCTCTGGATCGAATGCGTTGCGGCTGAATGAGTCGCTGATCGCCACGAACTGCAAGCAGGACGGCGGTGCGACTCTGGTGTTGGTCTCCAACTGATCCAAGGGGTTTCACTGCATAACGACCAACGGCGCCCTGTGGCGCCGTTGGTCTTCTTCGTTTCCGCTTCTTGCGTTTACGCATCGCAGTCCTCCTTCTGTTTATCACAGTGTGTTTCAGCCCGTTTCTTGGCGAGCTGATCCGTTTCAAGGTCGTAGCGGGCGAGGGGGTGCACTTCCTTGTGCACGATGTGGAGGATCTTTTCCCAGTCAGCCACCCCATGCCGTTCGATAGCGTTCTCGGTCTTTTGCAGCACCAGAGTGGCAATCCGGATGCGAGCTCCAATGCTGGCGTCGGTCAGCGGATGGCGATCGAGGTAGGCCATCAAGCAGTACGCTTTCAGAAAGTCCTTCATGGCTCACCACCAGCTCGTGTAGTAGACGAACTTGCCGGCGGCCAATTCGGCACGGGCGATGGCAATGAACTCCAGATCGTCTGCCTGCTCGGAGCCGTCGCTCTCACCAAAGAAGAAGCCGGTCGTCTTGGGGAGGCGGCCCTGGCGCACGGTGTGCTCCAGGTCATCCAGATCCTGGACAGCCAAGGGCACCCGCTCTTCCTTGTTGAACATTCGGGGCTTCTTGTGCCATCGCATGCTCTTCCAACGACGCTCCATCCAGCCATGCAGGTCAGGATGCTTGCGCCAGCGGTAGAGCAGGGTGCTGCCAGGGAGAATGAAGTCGCTGTCCAGAAGCGCCGCACCGTGGTCGGGGACGCCCGTAAACTCAAACTGGCCAACAATGAATTGCGGCAGCTCCTTCCCGCCCTCAGGCGCCCGATAGTTGAGAACATCGCGCGGCTTGGCAAACATCTCCGAGCGATCGAGAGAAAACGCATACATATCCAGACCCATTGGCTATCTCCTGTTGGTTGGGAGACGCTATGGTCTTGCCTGATACGCGGCCGACTGGGTTGCAGCGTTACCACCTAGAGCCCGGGGGCGGGGCATAGACCGAGGGGCAGAGAGGGTGCCCCCCTAAATTCCTATTACAGCAGGGGTGGCGGGTCTGGGATGGGTGGGGCGTCTGCCACCTGGTCGAGGGCAGCACGCTGGACGGCGCTTTCGATGTAGCGGTTGCCGGCAATGTAGCGGTTGACCCACAGGGCACGCTCATCCGGATCGAGCCAGGGCTGCATAAGCGCTTCCTCGGCCGTCCACTCCATGACATCCAATTCGGCCACGTCGGCCTGATCTAGGGCCACGACGGGCATATCATCGACGGAACCCAGTACCTGCCCATGGGCCACCAGCCAGAGCAGTTTCTGTCGGAGACGACGGCCATAGTCCTGGACTTCGGTGGCGCCTGCCGCTTCGAACTTCTGAGCAATCACCTGGGCGGCTTCTTTCAGGCGCCACGCCGCATCCCATTCCAGGAGCTTGCCCCGCTCGGCCATGAGGGACTTGCGTGGCCCCAGCTCAAACGGGCTCTCGGGCGGCTCATCTTTTCGCCGGGCGCGTCCCTCAAACACATCCAACGCCAAGTACAGGTCAGCCAGTGCCGCCTTGAACTTCTGCGTCAGTGGAAGCTTGTGCAAACGCTGACGTAGCTCGGCCGCTGAGATCACCATCGTCACGCCGTGTTTGGCGCGCGGGTAGAGCTCGTTGAACAACTTCACCGCTTGGGCGCGGCCTTCGTCGTAATACGCTTCGCGATTAGTGTGCGTCGTCATGGTCCAAGCATGCCAGCGAGGATGCCCAGCGACCACCAAGCCAGCCCAGAACCAATGGGCCACAGATGGACCATGGCAACTGGTGTGATCCAGGTTCAGTAACAATATCGCTAAAAATGAGCACTTTCAGTGCGGCGGGAGCAGTAATCCAATTGTTGCTTCATCAGCGGGGTGTGTTCGGGTTGGCTTGAAGTGCCTTTATGCATCTGGAGATAGACAGGAAAGGGGGACGGTGGTGTTGGCCGGTCGCATTGGAATGGACGGCGCGCGGCGCCGGACGGGCGATGCATGGACCGGATCGTCGGAATCCAGGGCGATCGGCCGATGCTGGGTGGCCATCGATTGTATGTGATCGCCGGCGGCGGGGATGCCCGGGATTTCCGCGGGACCGGATTGATCGGCAATCCAGTCGTCTCCGCCCGGCAGGCGCGGTCGGAGCCGCTTCCCGCCACAGGAATGCTTCCGTGCGGCCGGGCTGGCGCATGACGGGAGCGGTGTGCGTGGCGGAACCGCCGCGCCCGCGGGATACCGGCTCAGTCGCGCGTCGACAACTGTTGCCCGGGGGCTGGCGGGGTGTCGGCGCTGGCCAGCACCACGCGGTTGCGGCCCTGCTTCTTGGCCTGGTACATGGCCGCGTCGGCACGGGCCATCAGGCGCTCGTAGTCCGGGTGGCCGTCATGCAGGGCCAAGCCGATGCTGGCGGTTATCGGCAGCGTGCGGCCTTCGGCCAGTGCGATCGGCGATTGGGCGATGCGCCGGCACAGGTCGTTGGCGATCAAGGATGCCTGCGATTCGTTCACCGAGACCAGGATCACGACGAATTCCTCGCCGCCATAGCGGAACAGGTAGTCGCTGCCGCGGGTGCACTGCGACAGGATCGTGGCTACGTGCTGCAGCGCGCGGTCGCCGCCTTCGTGGCTGTGCTCGTCGTTGATCGCCTTGAAGTGGTCCAGGTCCAGCAGCAGCACGGCGAAGGCGTTGCCGCTCTTGCTGGACAGTTCGATCTCCCGCCGCAGCACGGTGGCGAGGAAGCGGCGGTTGAGCAGGCTGGTCAGCGCGTCGCGGCCGGCGTCCAGGTCGCCTACGCGCTCGAACAGCATGCCCAGCAGGTTGCGCACCTGGGCCAAGTGGCTGCGCACCGACTGCAGCGCGGCGAAGCGGGCCGCGCCATCCGGCGCCGCAGACACCGACTGCATCAGCTCGCTGTCGATCCGCTCGATCAGTTCGCCGATGCCGCGGGTCTCGCTGCTCTCGCCGAAGCTGGGAATGCCCTTGTGGGTGAACCACAGGCCGAAGTCCGACTTGGCCAGCGTTTGTCCGGGTTCGGGCGCGCCTTGCGCGGCCATCGCATAGAGCAGGCTGTTCTCCCAATCCAGCAGCAACGCGCGTTGGCGCTCGCGCTCGGTGCCGACGTTCTGCATCAGCGAGAACAGCCGGTAGGCGGCATCGGTGCGCGAGGAGCGCTCGCGCGACGAGGCGTAGGCCTGGGTCATGCCCTCCAGCGCGATGTCGATGGAGGCGCTGAGGCAGGCGATGGCGGCGAATGCCACTGCGGGCGACGGGGCGTGCTCGGTGATGCGTTGGAACAATTGCTGCTTGAGTACGCGGGCGCCGCGGGTAACCAGGTCCACCGGGATGCCGACGCGCGCGTGCACGTCGCCGATCACGCGTTGCGAGGCGATCAGCTGTTCCACCTGCTCCGGGGCGGCGTGCAGCAACTGGTTCAGCCAGCGCTGCATGGCGGGCTTGAGCCGGTTGCGCACCTGCTCATGGGACAGGAAGCGGGTGGCGCGCGGGTCGTCCAGCATCACCCCGTAGAAATGGTCGGCAAGGTCGGCCGGGCACTGGGCGGCGACGGCGTGCAGCGTCCGCAGCGCCTCGGAGCCGGTGCTCTCGAGTGTCGCCACCCATGCCTCGGCCAGGGGGCGGGTGGTGTCGTCGAGGGCGCTGTCGGGGGGGGGCATGGCGGAACCAGGCAGGTCAGGAGGGAATACGATCTTGAACCCGAGGTTATCGACGCGTGTGCGGACAACTGCAGTTTCGATCGGCCGGAGACGGTCATTGTAATAGTCTCCGCCTGCCCGCTTGCCTAAGCTCGCCCCCGTCACAGGAGCTGCGATGAGCCACGATCACAATCATCTTCCGGCGCAGATCCGGCACGAAAAGCCCTTGTGGTGGGCGCTGGGCCTGACTGCGCTGTTCCTGCTGGTCGAGGTCGCCGGCGCATTCTGGACCAACAGCCTGGCGCTGCTGTCCGACGCCGCGCACATGGCCACCGACACGCTGGCGCTGACCATCGCCCTGGTCGCGGTACGGTTGAGCCGGCGTCCGCCCGACGCGCGCCGCACCTATGGCTACGCGCGGCTGGAAGCGCTGGGCGCGGTGGCCAATGGTGGCCTGCTGTTCGTGGTTGCCATCTACATCCTGTGGGAGGCCGCGGCCCGCTTCCGGCAACCGCAGGACATCGCCTCCACCGGGATGCTGGTGGTGGCGGTGTTCGGCCTGGTCGTCAACCTGGTGGCGATGCGGCTGCTGGCCGCCGGCAGCGGCGAGAGCCTGAACATCAAGGGTGCCTACCTGGAGGTCTGGAGCGACATGCTCGGCTCGGTGGCGGTGATCGTCGGTGCGCTGGTGATCCGCTGGACCGGCTGGAAGCTGGTCGATCCGATCCTGGCGGTGCTGATCGGCCTGTGGGTGCTGCCGCGTACCTGGGTGCTGCTGCGCGAGGCGCTGAACGTGCTGCTGGAAGGCGTGCCGAAGGGGGTGGTGCTGGCCGACGTCGAGCAGGCAATGCGCCGGCACGAAGGCGTTGCCGGTGTGCATGACCTGCACGTCTGGGCGTTGGCGTCCAGTACGCCCGCGCTGACCGCGCACGTGGTGATGAAGGACGGGCAGGAACCGGACGCGCTGCGCCGGCAACTGGCCGACCTGCTGCATGAGCGCTTCGGGATCGATCATGTGACGCTGCAGGTGGAAGTGGACCACTGCGGCGACGACTGTGCGGAGCTGAAGCCGCAGGCCGATCACGATCACGACCATGATCACGGGCATGGCCACGCCCGTCCGGATCGGCAGGGACACCACGGGCACGTGCATCGCTGAGCGGCCGGCGGCCGTTGTAGGAGCGACGTCAGTCGCGACTGCGGCAAGGCAATCCAGCACGCGATACCAAACGGATCTGCAGTTGCATGGAACACGCTGATGGGAGAATTGCCGCAGTCGCGACTGACGTCGCTCCTGCAGTGCCCCTGAAGCTGCGGCCATCCCGCTGTTCGATGTCGGGACAGTATCCGCCGGGATTTCATCCCAGCCTACGAAAAACGGAGCCATCGCGGCTCCGTTTTCCGTTCCATCGACAACTCGACTTCGGTCAGGCCACCGGTTCGCGCAGCACCGATGCATCCCAGCCGGGGCGCGGGGCGAAGCGGTCGCCGTAGCGCGCCTGCAGGGTCTTGAGCTTTTCCACCAGCGCATCGGCGCCGGCGGTGCGGATGTACTGGATCGGGCCGCCGCGGAACGGCGCGAAGCCGGTGCCGAAGATCACGCCGGCGTCGAGCAGGTCGGCATCGGCGACCACGCCGTCGTGCAGGCAGGCCACCGCCTCGTTGAGCAGCGGCAGGATCAGGCGCTCTTCCAGGTCGGCCGGGGCCTGGTAGTCCTTGGCCACGTCCGGCTTCACCGCCTTGCCGTTCTCCCACTTGTAGATGCCCTGGCCGTCCTTCTTGCCGCGCTTGCCGGCTTCGACCGACGCCAGCGCGGCGGGGATCTGCAGGCCCAGGAACGGCGCCAGCTCCTCGCCGACGCCGGCGGCCACGTCCAGGCCCACGGTGTCGAGCAGTTCGATCGGCCCCATCGGCATGCCGAACTTGACCGCGGCCTTGTCGATTACCGGGCCAGGGATGCCCTCGGCATAGGCGGTGGCCGCTTCCAGCATGTACGGGAACAGCACGCGGTTGACCAGGAAGCCCGGGGTGCCGGCCACCGGCACCGGGAACTTGCCCAGCGCCTTGCAGAACGCGGCCAGCCGCTGCTCGGTTTCCGGCGCCATGCCGTCGTGGTGGATGATCTCCACCAGCGGCATCTGCGCCACCGGGTTGAAGTAGTGCAGGCCGGCGAACTGCGCCGGGCGCTGGATGTGCCCGCGCAGTTCGGTCAGCGGAATCGACGAGGTGTTGGTGGTCAGCAGCGCGTCGGCCTTCATCTTCGGTTCCAGCGACTGGTACAACTCGCGCTTGGCTTCCGGGTTCTCGATGATCGCCTCGATCACCAGGTCGGCCTGGGCCACGCCGTCGCCGGCCAGGTCGGCCTTCAGCCGCGCCGCCACCGCCGGGCGCTTGCTCTCGTCCTTCACCTTCCTGGCGAACAGCGCCTGCGCGCGGGTCATGCCCGGGTCGATGAAGCGCTGCTCGCGGTCCTGCAGGGTCACGTCGAAGCCCTTGTAGGCCGCCCAGGCGGCGATATCGCCGCCCATCACGCCGGCGCCGACCACGTGCACGTGCCGGATGTTCGATTCCTTGCCGCCCAGGCCCTTGAGCCGTTCGGTCAGGAAGAAGATGCGGATCAGGTTGCGTGCGGTCGGCGTGCCGGCCAGCTTGACCACCGCGCGGCGCTCGGCGTCCAGTCGTGCCTGGACCGGTTTGCCGCCGCTGCGTTCCCAGGTGGAGATCAGCGCGTACGGTGCCGGGTAGTGCTCCTTCTTCGCCTTGCGCGCGACCTGCTTGGCCATCTGCGGGGCGAGGATCCTGCGCGCCAGCCAGGTGTTGGTGGCCCAGGCGGTGGCGCGCTGCTTGAACGGACGGGTGGTGCCCGACAGCGCCAGCGCAATCGCCGTATCGACCAGCACCGCCGGCGCGGCGACCTTGTCGACCAGGCCGATGCCGCGCGCGGCCGAGGCCGACAGCGTGCGCCCGGTCAGCATCAGGTCCATCGCCGCCGGCGCGCCGACCAGTTGCGGCAGGCGCGCGCTGCCGCCCCAGCCCGGGAAGATGCCCAGCTGGGTTTCCGGCAGGCCGATGCGGGTGGAGGCGTCGTTGGAAGCCACCCGGTAGCGGCAGGCCAGCGCCAGCTCGGTACCGCCGCCCAGGCAGTGGCCGTGGATCGCGGCCACGGTCGGGCAGGGCAGTTCGGCCAGCTTCTGGTAGACCGTCTGGCCGCGACGGATCGCATCGTTCACCGTGCCCTTGCGGTCGAATTCCTGGAACTCCTTCAGGTCGGCACCGGCGATGAAGCCGGCGGCCTTGGCGGAGCGGATCACCACGCCCTTGGGCGGGTCGATGGCGAGGCGCTCGACCAGGTCGCCCAGTTCCAGCAGCACGTCCTGCGACATTGCGTTGACCGGGCTGTCCTGCCGGTCGAGGCTGAGCACGACGACGCCGTCGTCGCGGATGTCCGCCTGCCAATGAGTGAATCGGAGCCCATCGAAGCCTGAAAGCATGGGACGTTCCATCCGGTTATGTATGGAGAAGGCCGCTATGATCCAGAGGTTGTTTCCCCGGCGTCAAATCCCAATGCTGGGGGATCGACTTCCGCTCCGTTCACGCCGGCTGGCAACAGACTAGCGGAACGTCGGTTAAAAGCCGGTGCGGCACCCTGCAGGGGCGCTGAACTTTTCCCGGGATTGGCGGTCTCATTGCCCGACGTCGGTTGGGCTGACAGGAGTGCGGCCCGTTATGGCCGAGGTTGAAACACCACAGGAGCTGGATCTGGAACTGGTCCGGCGCGTGCAGCGCGGCGACAGTGCGGCGTTCGATGTACTGGTGCGCAAGTACCAGCATCGCATCATCGCGTTGATCGGGCGCTACATCGCCGACTGGAGCGAATGTCAGGACGTGGCCCAGGACACTTTCGTGCGCGCCTACCGCGCCATCGGGAATTTCCGCGGCGACGCCCAGTTCTATACCTGGTTGCACCGGATAGCCGTGAATACCGCCAAAAACTACCTCGTAGCGCACAACCGCCGGCCACCGACCGACGACGTCGACATCGGCGACGCCGAACAGTTCGACAGCGGCACCCGCCTGCGCGATACCGATACCCCGGAGCGTGAGCTGATGCGGCAGGAACTGGAACGGACGGTGATGAAGGCGGTCGACGCGCTGCCGGAGGAACTGCGTTCGGCCATCACCCTGCGCGAGGTGGAGGGCCTGAGCTACGAGGAGATCGCGCAGAAGATGGGGTGCCCGATCGGGACCGTGCGTTCGCGGATCTTCCGCGCCCGCGAGGCCATCGATGCCGAACTGCGCCCCTTGCTGGATACCGACAGCGCCACCCGCGAACGAAACCGCGTATGACCCATACCATGCAGACACCGAATTCACAGGGGCCGTTGCCCGACAAGTTCGATACCCACTACCGCCAGCAGCTGTCGGCGCTGGTGGACGGCGAGCTGGCGGCCGACGAAGCCCGTTTCATGCTGCGCCGGCTCGGGCACGATGCCGAGCTTGCCGGCTGCCACGAGCGCTGGCAGTTGCTGGGCGACGTGCTGCGCGGGCAGGCCTGCGCGCCGGCCCCGGCAGGCTTCGGCGAACGCGTGCGGCTGGCGGTCGCGGCCGACGCCGGGCAGGACACCGCGCCGGAGCCGTCGCAGCGGCGCCGCCAGGGCTGGAAGCGCTGGGGCGGCGGTGCCGCGCTGGCCGCCTCGGTGGCGATGGTGGCCATGTTCATGACCCGCGAGCAGTTGCCCGAGGAGGTTCCGCCGCTGGTGATCGCTTCTTCGGCCGAGGTGCCGGCAGCACCGGCGCCGGTTCCATCTCCATCTCCATCTCAGGTGCTGGTGGCCGATGCGGGGCTGGTGGCCGCGGCCGTGCCGGCTGCGGCGGTCGCCGCGGCCAGCCGTCGCCAGGAAGCGTCGCGTCGCGGCAGCGCCACCCGCACCCAGCAGGCCGCGCGCAGCGTGGCGACGCGCCAGGCCGAGTCGCTGCCGGCCGTGGCCGTTGCCCAGCCACCGGTGCCGGCGACGCCGTTGTTGCCGGCGACGCGGAACGATCCGTTCGGTGACGTCGCCCACAGCCTGCCGGCACGGCCCTGGCCGCGCTCCAGCGTGGCGCCGTCGCTGTCGCAGGACACCTTCAATGCCAGCCTGTCGGGGCAGGAGTCGCCGACGACGTTCTATCCGTTCGAGCCGCGCCTGCCCGTGCAGGATCCACCGCCATCGCCCGAACGGCTGCCGGGGAACTGACCCGGCCGCCTTCCCGGCGGCGACCGCTGCCGGCCGGCTTGTGCTTCCGGCGCCGCACCGGGTGTGCGGCGCCGACCCTTCGCCCTTGTACCTTTCCTGACGAATCGGAGGCTCGCGTCTGATGACCCACCGTATCCACAAGCAGGTGTTCACCCTGCTGGCCATGACCCTGCCGCTGGTCGCCTGTGCACAGGACACCGCCACGGCGCCGACGACCGAACCGGCTGTCGCCGCCCGCGCGCCCGCGGCTGCGCCGGCACCGCAACTGGTCAGCGGCCTGCCGGACTTCACCCACCTGGTCGAGCAGGTCGGCCCGGGCGTGGTCAACATCGAGACCACCATCGTGCGCAACCGCCAGGCGCGCCGCGCCGCGCCGGACATGGACCAGATGCCGGAGTTCTTCCGCCGTTTCTTCGGTCCCGATTTCCCGATGCCGGGGCAGGGGCCCGATGGCGGCGAGGCGCCGAGCATCCGCGGTCGCGGCATGGGTTCGGGCTTCATCATTTCCGCCGACGGCTACGTGCTGACCAACCACCACGTGGTCGATGGCGCCGACACGGTGAAGGTCAAGCTCAGCGACCGCCGCGAGTTCACCGCCAAGGTGGTCGGCAGCGACCAGCAGTACGACGTGGCCCTGCTCAAGATCGAAGCCAACGGCCTGCCGACCGTGCGCGTGGGCGACTCCAGCACGCTCAAGCCGGGGCAGTGGGTGGTGGCGATCGGTTCGCCGTTCGGGCTCGATCACTCGGTCACCGCCGGCATCGTCAGCGCCACCGGACGCAGCAATCCGTACGCCGAGCAGCGCTACGTGCCGTTCATCCAGACTGACGTGGCGATCAACCAGGGCAATTCCGGCGGCCCGCTGCTGGATACCCGCGGCCAGGTGGTCGGCATCAACTCGCAGATCTTCTCCGCCTCCGGCGGCTACATGGGCATCAGCTTCGCGATCCCGATCGACCTGGCGATGAGCGCGGTCGAGCAGATCAAGAAGACCGGCCGGGTCAGCCGTGGCCAACTGGGCGTGATGGTCGGCGCGATCACCGCGGACGTGGCGCAGGGCTTCAAGCTGCCCGACAGCCGCGGTGCGCTGGTCAACCAGATGGTGGAGGGCAGCGCCGCGGCCAAGGCCGGGGTCGAGGTCGGCGACGTGATCCGTTCGGTCAACGGTACCGAGATCGCCGCCTCCAGCGACCTGCCGCCGCTGATCGGCGCGATGCCGCCGGGCAGCAAGGTCCGGCTGGGCATCCTGCGCGACGGCAAGCCGCGCGAGATCACCGCTACCCTGACCGAACTGGCCGAGGATGCTGAGCGGGCCGCCAACACGCCGGCCAGCGCCGAGCCGGGCAAGCCGGAAACCGGGGCCAACGCCCTGCTGGGCCTGGAGGTGGCCGACCTGACCGCCGCCGAGCGCCGGCAACTGGGACTGGAGGCCGGCGAGGGCGTGCGCATCACCCGGGTCAACGGCCAGGCCGCCCGCGACGCCCGGCTGTCGCCGGGCATGGTGATCCTGCAGGTCGGCCGCACCCCGGTCGGCAACGTCGCGGCGCTGAACAAGCAGCTGGCCGGCTACGCCAAGGGCGACGTGGTGATGCTGCTGGTGCGCAGCGGCGGCAACAGTGCCTTCGTGGCGGTGAAGGCCGGCGGCTGAGTTTCCCGTCTCCGCGCAGCTTCCGCGGAGCCCCGGGGCACGGCTCGCCCGTGTCCCGGGGGCTTTTGGGCACCAGCGACAGGAAAGAAGAGGCGGCGAGGGCGGGCGACGGCCGTTCAGCCGGCTGCCATGCTCCGTCGCGCTGGGCCATGGCGGCCATTGACGGATTCTGCCGGCGGCCATGCGATAATGCCGCGTTATCCTGACGACGCGCCGCGCCGCCGCCACCTATGTCCTCTGATTCGATGCGGAACATCCGCAACTTCTCCATCATCGCCCATGTCGACCACGGCAAGTCCACCCTGGCCGACCGCATCATCCAGCTGTGTGGCGGATTGACCGCGCGCGAGATGGAAGCGCAGGTGCTCGACAACAACCCGATCGAGCGCGAGCGCGGCATCACCATCAAGTCGCAGTCGGTGTCGGTGCCGTACACCGCCCGCAACGGCGAGACCTACCACCTCAACTTCATCGATACCCCCGGCCACGTCGACTTCTCCTACGAGGTCAGCCGTTCGCTGGCGGCCTGCGAAGGCGCATTGCTGGTGGTCGACGCCGCCCAGGGCGTGGAGGCGCAATCGGTTGCCAACTGCTACACGGCGATCGAGCAGGGCCTGGAAGTGGTGCCGGTGCTGAACAAGATCGACCTGCCCACCGCCGACATCGAGCGCGCCAAGGCCGAGATCGAGGCCGTGATCGGCATCGACGCCAGCGAGGCGGTGGCGGTCAGCGCCAAGACCGGCTTGAACATCGAGGAAGTGCTGGAGGCGATCGTGCATCGCATCCCGGCGCCGGCGGACCGCGGCAGCGACAAGCTGCAGGCGCTGATCATCGATTCCTGGTTCGACAACTACCTGGGCGTGGTCTCGCTGGTGCGGGTGATGCAGGGCGAGATCAAGGCCGGCGACAAGATCCTGGTGATGTCCACCGGCCGCTGGCACCAGGTCGACAAGGTCGGCGTGTTCACCCCCAAGCGCAAGGAAATGCCGAGCCTGCGGGCCGGTGAGGTGGGCTGGATCAACGCCAGCATCAAGGACGTCCACGGCGCTCCGGTGGGCGATACGCTGACCCTGCTGGCCGATCCGGCGAGCGAACCGCTGCCGGGCTTCCAGGAAATGCAGCCGCGCGTGTTCGCCGGCCTGTTCCCGGTCGATGCCGAGGACTACCCGGACCTGCGCGAGGCGCTGGACAAGCTGCGCCTGAACGATGCGGCGCTGCGCTTCGAGCCGGAAAGCTCCGAGGCGATGGGCTTCGGCTTCCGCTGCGGCTTCCTCGGCATGCTGCACATGGAGATCGTGCAGGAGCGGCTGGAGCGCGAGTACGACCTCAACCTGATCAGCACCGCGCCGACGGTGGTGTACGAGGTGCTGAAGACCGATGGCAGCGTCATTTCGATGGACAACCCGTCGAAGTTGCCGCCGCTGAACAACGTCGAGGAAATCCGCGAGCCGATCATCCGCGCCAACATCCTCACCCCGCCGGACTACGTGGGCAACGTGATCACCCTGTGCGAGGAAAAGCGCGGCACCCAGATCGGCATCAACTACATGGGCAGTCAGGTGCAGATCAGCTACGAGCTGCCGATGGCCGAGGTGGTGCTGGATTTCTTCGACAAGCTCAAGTCGGTGTCGCGCGGCTACGCCTCGCTGGACTACCACTTCCTGCGCTTCGACGCCGGTCCGTTCGTGCGCGTGGACACGCTGATCAACGGCGACAAGGTCGACGCGCTGAGCATCATCGTCCACCGCAGCCACGCCGACCGCCGCGGCCGCGAACTGTGCGAGAAGATGAAGGACCTGATCCCGCGGCAGATGTTCGACGTGGCGATCCAGGCCGCGATCGGCTCGCAGATCATCTCCCGCTCCACGGTCAAGGCGATGCGCAAGAACGTGCTGGCCAAATGCTATGGTGGCGACGTTTCGCGCAAGAAGAAGCTTCTGGAAAAGCAGAAGGAAGGCAAGAAGCGCATGAAGCAGGTGGGCCGCGTGGAGATCCCGCAGGAAGCCTTCCTGGCCGTGCTGCAGATGGACAACAAGTAAGGCCGTACCCGGCGAGGCGGCAGGCGCTGCGGCGTCCCGTTTCTCCGGTCCTGCGGCCTTGTTCCCGTTGCAAAGGATGACGAATGAAATGGTTTGAAATCGCCCTGGTCGTGCTGACGCTGGCTTCCGGCATCATCGTGCTGCTGGACAAGCTGTTCCTGGCCAAGCGCCGCGCCGCCCGTGCCGGCCTGCTGGACAGCGAGCCGGTGCTGGTCGACTACTCGCGCGCGTTCTTCCCGGTGCTGGCGGTGGTGCTGGTGCTGCGCAGCTTCGTCGCCGAGCCGTACAAGATCCCGTCCAGCTCGATGATGCCGAACCTGCTGATCGGCGATTTCATCCTGGTCAACAAGTTCGCCTACGGCCTGCGCCTGCCGGTCACCAACACCAAGTTCGTGCCGCTGGGCGAGCCCAAGCGCGGCGACGTGGTGGTGTTCAAGCCGCCGCACGCCCCCGACCAGAACTGGATCAAGCGCGTGGTGGGCCTGCCGGGCGACCGCATCGGCTTCCACGGCGATACCCTGTTCATCAACGACCAGCCGGTGGCCTACGAGGTCCGCGGCGAGTACGTGGGCAAGGGCCGTGGCGCGGAAATGACCGGCTCGACCCTGCTTACCGAGGAGCTGCCGGGGCGCAGCCATACCGTGCTGGAGTGGGTGGACCGGGCCAACCCGGCCGGGCAGGGCGACTGGGTGGTGCCGCAGGGACAGTATTTCGTCATGGGCGACAATCGCGATAATAGCGAGGACAGTCGTTTCTGGACCCGGACGCACTTCCTGCCCGAGGAGAACCTGCGGGGCAAGGCGTTCCTGATCTGGCTCAACTGTGAAGGCTGGTTCTGCAAGGGGAGTTTCGATCCGTCGCGGATCGGGACAGGTATTCAATGATCGCAATGCGTGTCTGGGGATAACGCTATGAATCGCAACAAGCAACGCGGCATGACGCTGACGTCGTTTCTGGTGGTGCTGATCGTGGTGGCGTTCGCGCTCTACGTCGGCATGAAACTGCTGCCGATGTACCAGGAGTACTACTCGGTGCGCACCGCGCTGAAGGGCCTGGCCAACGAGCCGGGCACCGCCGACATGGACCCGTCCAAGGTGCAGGACCTGTTCTTCCGGCGCATGGACATCAACTATTCCGACCACGTCAAGCCGGAGAACGTGAAGTTCGAGCGCATCGACGGCGGCTGGCGGATGAAGGTGAACTACGAAGTGCGCCGCGAGCTGATCGGCAACCTCGACGTGGTCGGCAAGTTCGACACCACCCAGGACCTGAAACGGCGCGGTGGCGAGTAAGACGTTCCAGCGGGGTGACCTGATCGGCCACCCGTTCCGCGATCCGGGCCTGCTTGCGCAGGCCCTGACGCACCGCAGTGCCGGCGCTCCGCACAACGAGCGCCTGGAATTCCTCGGCGACAGCATCGTCAACATGCTGGTGGCCGAAGCGCTGTACCTGCGTTGGCCCAAGGCCGACGAGGGCGCGCTGACCCGCGCCCGCGCCGAACTGGTGCGCGAGGCCGCGCTGGCGGTGATCGCCCGCACCCTGCAACTGGGCGAGCGCCTCACCCTGGGGCCGGGCGAGATGAAGTCCGGCGGCCATCGCCGCGATTCGATCCTGGCCGATGCGGTCGAGGCCGTGGTCGCGGCGATCTACCTGGATGCCGGTTTCGAGGCCTGCCGCGCGGTGGTGCTGCCGTGGTTCGAGGCCTCGCTGGCGGCGCTGCCGGCCGGCAAGCCGGGCAAGGACCCCAAGACCCGCCTGCAGGAATGGCTGCAGGCACGGCAGAAGCTCCTGCCGGTCTATGAACTGGTGTCGGAGACCGGTGACGACCATGCCAAGCATTTCCGGGTACGCTGCTGCGTAGCCGATCCGGCCGTGACCACCGAGGGCGAAGGCTCCTCGCGGCGGCTGGCCGAACAACAGGCGGCCGCGGCTGCCATCGAGCGACTGGATTCCAAGTGAACGAAGCATCCCCCCATCGTTGCGGCAGCGTTGCCGTCATCGGCCGGCCCAACGTCGGCAAGTCCACCCTGACCAACGCCCTGGTGGGGGCCAAGATCAGCATCGTCTCCAACCGGCCGCAGACCACCCGCCACCGCCTGCTGGGCATCGCCACCTTCCCCGAAGGACAACTGGTGCTGGTGGACACGCCCGGGCTGCACCGCCAGCAGAAGCGGGCGATGAACCGGGTGATGAACCGTGCCGCGCGCGGATCGCTGGAAGGCGTGGACGCGGGCCTGCTGGTGATCGAGGCCGGGCGCTGGGACGAGGAGGACACCCTTGCCTTCAACGTGCTGCGCGATGCCGGCATCCCGGTGGTGCTGGTGGTCAACAAGGTCGACCGGCTGAAGGACAAGGCGGCGCTGCTGCCGTTCCTGCAGCAGGTCACCGACGGCCGCGATTTCGCCGCGGTGCACCCGATTTCCGCGCTCAAGCGCAACGGCCTGGATCAGCTGGTACGCGACCTGCTCACGCTGGTGCCGGAGGCGCCGCCGATGTTCGGCGAGGACGAGATCACCGACCGCAGCCAGCGCTTCCTGGCCGGCGAGCTGGTCCGCGAACAGCTGATGCGCCAGCTTGGCGAGGAACTTCCATACGCCACCACGGTGGAGATCGAGCGTTTCGCCGAGGACGGCGCGCTGCTGCGCATCGGCGCGGTGATCTGGGTCGAGCGCGAGGGCCAGAAGGCCATCGTGATCGGCAAGGGCGGCGCGCGGCTGAAGGAGATCGGCGCCAAGTCGCGGCTGCAGATGGAACGGCTGTTCGGCGCCAAGGTGTTCCTGGAAACCTGGGTACGCGTGCGCGAAGGCTGGTCCGACGACGAGGCCGCACTCAAGGCGTTCGGTTACGAGTGAAGCGGAGCAGGAGCGTACCGTAGAGCCGTAGAGCCGAGCTTGCTCGGCTGAGGCATGCATCGATGATGCTCCAGCCGAGCAAGCTCGGCTCTACGGGGCGAAAACCGGAAGAACCGGAGCGGAATCCTTCCTCCCCCATGCGTATCGAGCACGAACCGGCCTTCGTCCTGCATGCCCGCCCCTGGCGCGAGACCAGCCTGCTGGTCGAGGTGCTGAGCGAGCAGCATGGCCGCCTGGGCCTGCTCGCGCGGGGCGTGCACAGTCCGCGCAGGCAACCGCTGCGGGCGGCGCTGCAGCCGTTGCAATGGATCCGCTTCAGCGCCGTGCAGCGCGGCGAACTGGCGCAGCTGCGCACCGCCGAGGCGGTGGACGCGGCGCCGCGGCTGGGCGGCGATGCGATGCTGGCCGGGTTCTACATCAACGAACTGCTGCTGCGGCTCGCCCCGCGCCATGACCCGCTGCCGGAGCTGTACGACGCCTATGGACGGGTGCGTGGCCGGCTCGCGGCCGCCGAGCCGCTGGCGTGGAGCCTGCGCCGCTTCGAACGCGACCTGCTGGAAGCCATCGGCTTCGGCTTCGATCTGCAGCATGCCGCCGATGGCCTGCCGATCGATCCGGCGGCGCGCTACCAGCTGGACCCGCAGGAAGGGCCGCGCCGGCTGCTGAGCGATCGTGGTGCAGGCGAACGCCGCGGCGCGGCGACCGGCGCCGCACTGCTGGCGCTGGCAGCCGACCGGATGCCGGCGGCCGCCGACCTGGCCAGCCTGCGACCGGCCATGCGAGCGGTGCTGGCGCACCATCTGGGTGGCCGCGGGCTCAAATCCTGGGAGATGCTGGAAGACCTGGCGCGCCGCCGCGGCTGATCGTGGCCGCGGCACGCAGCTCAGTGCAGCAGCGCGGCCACCGCGTCGCTGAACTGGCTCTGCGCCTGCGGCGACGCCGGGTCGCGGTGCAGCTGGCGCACCGCACGGCCGAGCCGGGTGGCACCGACGAAGCCGCAGCTGGCCTGCAGCCGGTGCAGCTGGCCGCGCAGCGCGGTCTCGTCGTGCTGCTGCAGCGCCGACACCACGGCGTCGCGGGTACCCGGCAACTCGGCCAGGAACAGCTCGCGCAGGGCGAGCAGATGCCCGCGCTGGCCGTTGAGCGCCGCCAGCGCGGCAGTTTCGTCCCAGTCGGTCACCCGGTTCTCGCTGGCGAGCGAACCGGCATCGCCGCCGCGGGCCAGGGTGCGACGCACGGCCTTGAGCAGCGATTCTGGCGTCAGCGGCTTGACCAGGGTCTCGCTGAAGCCGGCCGCCAACAGCTCGCCATGGGCGGCCACGCCGCCATCGGCGGTATGGGCCAGCGCGGGAATCCCCGGGTGCGAGCGGCGCAGCCGGCGCAGCAGGTCGGTACCGCTGCCGTCGGGCAGGTTGACGTCGATCAGCCACAGGTCGTGGTGGGTGGTGCCGGCGAGCTGCACGGCATCGGCCAGCGAACCGGCGGTGTCGACCCGGGCCGGCAACGACTCCAGCGTGGCCTGGAAAAAGCCCTGGCTGATGGGGTCGTCTTCCACCAGCATGAAACGGGGGGCGGGGTCCTGTCCGGAAATGTTCATCGTGCTGCCTCCATGTCAGCTGTCGGCGCATCTTAACCACGTAGCGCGCCGCTGCAAGCGGCCAGCGGCAGGCCACGGGGCGCATCTGCGACAATACGCCCCCTTTTGCCCGCAGCCGTTCGCCACGTGGCCCGATCCCGTTCCCGTTTAGACAAGACTCCGTTCCAGACCGACATCCTCGACCTCAGCCATGACGGCCGCGGCGTTGCCCGCCGCGACGGCGAGGGCGGCAAGGTCACCTTCGTCACCGGCGCGCTGCCCGGCGAGGTGGTGATGGCCGAGCCCACCGCCCGCAACCGCCACTTCGACGAGGCCCGCACCGTGCAGGTGCTGCAGGCCTCGCCGCAGCGGGTGGAGCCGCGCTGCCCGCATTTCGGCGTCTGTGCCGGCTGCGTGCTGCAGCACCTGGACGAATCGCAGCAGATCGTCGCCAAGCAGCGAGTGCTGATGGACAACCTGGAGCGGATCGGCCACGTCAGCCCGAAGGCGGTGCTGCCGCCGCTGGTGGGCGAGAGCTGGGGCTACCGCCGCAAGGGCCGCTTCTCGGTGCGGCGGGTGGAGAAGAAGGACAAGACCCTGGTCGGTTTCCGCGAACAGGATCCGCGCTTCGTCGCCGACCTGTCGCAATGCCTGACGGTGATCCCGCAGGTCGGGAACAAGGTGTCGGCGCTGTCGGAGTTCATCGAAGGGCTGGACGGCAAGCGCGACATCCCGCAGATCGAGTTCATCGGCGGCGACGACGCGGTGGTGCTGACCGTGCGCCACCTGCAGCCGCTGAGCGAGCGCGACCGACAGGCGTGGATCGGGTTCGGGCAGGAGCACGGCTTCGCCATCTTCCTGCAGCCCGGTGGCGTGGACAGCGTGCATCCGCTGTGGCCTGAGCAGGTGGCGCTGTCGTTCCGGCTGGCGCCATGGGACGTGGAGCTGGCGTTCCGGCCGCTGGACTTCATCCAGGTCAACGCCAAGCTCAACGAGAAAATGATCGCCCACGCGCTGGCGTTGCTGGGGGCCGGGCCGGACGAGCGCGTGCTCGACCTGTTCTGCGGACTGGGCAACTTCACCCTGCCGCTGGCGCGCACCGTGCGCGAGGTGGTGGGCGTGGAGGGCGACGCCGGGCTGGTGGCGCGGGCGAAGGAGAACGCGCAACGCAACGGCCTGGACAACGCGCAGTTCTTCGCCGCCGACCTGACCCAGGACCAGCGCGACACGCCGTGGATGCGGCAGGGTTTCGACAAGCTGCTGCTGGACCCGCCGCGCTCGGGCGCGATCGAGGTGCTGCAGCAGCTGCCGCTCAAGCGCTTCGGCCGCATCGTCTACGTCAGCTGCCACCCGGGCTCGCTGGCGCGTGATGCCGGTTATCTGGTCAATGAGCAGGGGTTTACCCTGGTCAGTGCGGGAGCGATGGACATGTTCCCGCACACCGCACACGTCGAGAGCATCGCGGTATTCGAACGCCGATGAGGCCGTGGGAAGCCGCGCGATGCGGGGAGGCATGGGCGCGTGGCGACGCGTTCATCCTCCCGGCGCGCCGGTGCGACGTGGGCGCGGACATGTTCGCGCACACCGCACACGTGGAGAGCATCGCGGTATTCGAGCGCCGATGAGGCCGTGGGAAGCCGCGCGATGCGGGGAGGCATGGGCGCGTGGCGACGCGTTCATCCTCCCGGCGCGCCGGTGCGACGTGGGCGCGGACATGTTCGCGCACACCGCACACG
>NZ_JAPCHY010000006.1 GCF_026107455.2 Xanthomonas chitinilytica
ACAACGTGGAGAGCATCGCGGTATTCGAGCGCCGATGAGGCCGTGGGAAGCCGCGCGATGCGGGGAGACATGGGCGCGTGGCGACGCGTTCATCCTCCCGGCGCGCCGGTGCGACGTGGGCGCGGACATGTTCGCGCACACCGCACACGTCGAGAGCATCGCGGTATTCGAGCGCCGATGAGGCCGTGGGAAGCCGCGCGATGCGGGGAGACATGAGCGCGTGGCGACGCGTTCATCCTTCCGGCGCGTCGGTGCGACGTGGGCGCGGACATGTTCGCGCACACCGCACGTATCGTGGGCGTCGCGGGACCGGACGCCGATCCATGACAGCGGGCGCTGCCGCGCTCAGCGCAGCGGCTTCACCCGCCATTGCCCGCCATCGAGCAGGAAGTGCAGCTCGCTGGCAACGAAGGCGTGCTCCGGAAGTTCGCGGAGATGGCTTTCGCAGGCGATCGAGCCATCGCCGGTGTCCAGCCGGCAGGGACCGATCCGCTGTACGTCGAAGCCTTCCGCGACCCGCGCGAGTCGAGGGTGCTGTCCGCCGTCTTCCGCGGCCACCTCGCGGGCGTAGGCGCGTCCGGCGTCCCTGGCCTGGTCCAGCGTCGGTACCGGCGCCTGCCGGGTGTCGTTGCCCGGCCGCAGGACCCATTCGCCTTGCTGCCGGGCGAAGGCCAGTACGTGGTGCCGGGAGGGCATGCGGTCGCGGCTCATCGATACGACGCATCCGAGTTGCGCTTCCATCGGGGCGCAGCCACGGATGCCATCGACGCGGGTCGATGCGAGCAGGGCGAGGATCTCCGCGTTTTCCGGGGCCGGTTCGAGCGCGGCGGCGCGCTCCAGCGCGACTTCGACGTCGCCGATGCCTGGCAGTCCATCGGCGGCGACGGCCGCGTGGGCGAACAGTACGGCCAGCAGTGCCGGCATCGCGCGGCGGTGGAGACAAGGCATGGGGGCTGCCAGGTGGCGACGGGGAGGGCGATTCTACGGCTCCGTGCGCTGCTCCGGCGACGGCCGGGCCTTGGCATAATGCGCCATGGGCATCGAAATCGAACGCAAATTCCTGGTCGTCGGCGATGGCTGGCGCGGCGCCGCACACGAAGTCGTGCCGATGGCGCAAGGCTACATCAACGACATGGGCGCGATGGATCGTGGCGAACAGAAGGCTTCGGTGCGGGTGCGCATCCAGGGCGATGCGGCATTCCTGAACCTCAAGTCGCGCGAGCTGGGCCACACCCGGCAGGAGTTCGACTATCCGATCCCGGTGGCCGATGCGCGCGCGCTGCTGGCACTGTGCGTGGGCGGGCTGGTCGACAAGCGCCGGCATCTGGTGCGCCATGGCGGCCATGTCTGGGAAGTCGACGAATTCCTCGGCGAGAACGCCGGGCTGGTGGTGGCCGAGATCGAGCTGGACAGCGCCGACGAAGCGTTCGAGAAGCCGGACTGGGCCGGCGCCGAGGTCACCGATGAGGCGCGCTACTACAACCTGGCGCTGGCCTCGCACCCGTATTCGCAATGGTCGCCGGCCGAGCGCGGCTGAAACGCTTGTCCCGGCACGGCTGCGCCCCCATGGAGTGGCGATGAGAATCGACATCTGGTCCGACGTGGTGTGTCCCTGGTGCTGGATCGGCAAGCACCGCTTCGAGCGGGCGCTGGCCCTGCTGGGCGACGAGGCGCCGGAACTGGAGGTGCACTGGCACCCGTTCCTGCTCGATCCCGAGGCCGACGCTACCCCGGTGCCGCTGCGGCAGGCCTATGCCGCCAAGTTCGGCGGCCCCGAGCGCACCGCGCAGCTGCTGGCGCAGACCCAGGCCACGGCGCAGGCCGAAGGCCTGCCGATGGATTTCGGCCGCGGCCAGGTCAAGGTGACGACGCTGCCGGCGCACCGGCTGCTGTGGCTGGCCGCGCGGGAGGGCGACCAGGCGGCGGTGGCCGAGGCGCTGTTCCGCGCGCACTTCGCCGAGGGCCGCAACCTGGCCGATCCGCAGGTGCTGGTCGCGGCCGGCGCCGGCGGCGGCCTGGCCGAGGCCCGGGTGCGGGCGCTGCTGGCCTCGGACGAGGGCATGGACGAGATCCGCGCCGCGCTGGCCCAGGCGCAGGACCTCGGCATCCGCTCGGTGCCGACCTTCGTGATCGACGGCCGCTACGGCGTGCAGGGCGCGCAGGCGCCGGAGGCGCTGGCCGACGTGCTGCGCCGGGTGGCGGCGGAAGCCGTGCCGGCGGCACGTGCCGCCGAGCCGGCCTGCGGCCCGGAAGGCTGCGACGTCTGACGCGGATTCCGGCATCTGCGACAATGCGGCGGTGCGCCATCCCGGCGCCCCGTATTGGAGTATCCGCATGCTCGTGATCGGCGTCGCCGGTACCGAACTCACCGCCCAGGAGCGGGACTGGCTGCAACACGACGCGGTTGCCGGCGTGATCCTGTTCAAGCGCAATTTCGCCTCGCGCGCGCAGGTGGCCGAACTGTCGGCGGCGATCCGCCAGGCCGCGCCGCGGCCGCAGCTGATCTGCGTCGACCAGGAAGGCGGCCGCGTGCAGCGCTTCCGCGAAGGCTACAGCGACCTGCCGCCGCTGGAGGGCTTCGGCGCGTTGTACGCGAAGGACCCGGAGGCGGCGCTGGCGCTGGCCGGACAACATGCCTGGCTGATGGCCAGCGAAATCCGCGCCAGCGGCGTGGACCTGAGCTTCGCGCCGGTGGTGGACCTGGGCCGCGGCAACCTGGCCATCGGCAACCGCGCCTTCAGCGACGACCCGCAGGTGGTCGCGGCGTTCACCCGCGCCTACGTGCGCGGCATGCACGGCGCCGGCATGGCGGCCACGCTCAAGCACTTCCCCGGCCACGGCACGGTGAAGGAAGACACCCACTTCGACGATGCCAGCGACCCGCGGCCGCTGGAGGAACTGCGCCGCGAGGACCTGGTCCCGTTCGTGGCCGGCATCGAGGCCGGCGCCGACGCGGTGATGATGGCGCACGTGGTCTACCCGCAGGTCGCGCCGGAACCGGCCGGCTATTCCCCGCGCTGGATCGGCCAGATCCTGCGCCAGGAGATGGGTTTCCGCGGCGTGGTGTTCTCCGACGACATCGGCATGGCCGCCTCGTTCTCGGCCGGCGGCGTCAAGGCGCGCGTCGATGCGCACCTGGACGCCGGCTGCGACGTGGTGCTGGTCTGCCACCCGGAACTGGTCGAAGAATCATTGCAGGCCATCGATGGCCGCCCGCTCAACACCGCCGCCCTGCTGGGCCTGATCGGCCGCGGCGCGCTGGGCTGGGACGGCCTGCTGGCCGACGCCCGCCATGGCGACACCCAATCCCGTTTGCTCGAAACCCTTGGAAGAACCGTCTGATGCCCAACCTCACAATCAACCAGGCCCTGGCCCAGGCCGACCTGCTGGTCGACCGTCCCACCATTGACCAGGCCATCGCCGGCATCGCCGACGCCATCGCGCGCGACTACCGGGGCGAAGTGCCGGTCTACCTCTCGATCATGCACGGCGCGCTGCCGTTCGCCGGCCAGCTGGCGCTGGAGCTGGGCGCGCGCGGCCAGGACCTGCAGTTCGACTACCTGCACGCCACCCGCTACCACGGCGAGACCGGCGGCGAGCTGGTGTGGAAGCACCGCCCGGCGACGTCGCTGTACGGCCGCCGCGTGCTGCTGGTGGACGACATCCTGGACGAGGGCTTCACCCTGCAGGGCGTGCGCCAGTGGTGCCTGGAGCAGGGCGCCACCGACGTGCGCATCGCCGCGTTGACGGTCAAGCAGCACGACCGCTGCCTGCCGGAAGTGAAGGCCGATTACGTCGGCGTCGAGGTACCGGACCGCTTCGTGTTCGGTTTCGGCATGGACGTGGACGAATCGCTGCGCACGCTGCCGGCGATCTACGCGATGAAGGAATGACCGCCGACGCGGCGGCGCGGCATCGAATCCGCACCGCCGCGCATCAGGCGTGACAGGCCGCTGCCGGTTGCGGCGGCGATACGGCGGGAAGAACGGCGTACCGGCAAGGTCCGGCGCGCCCGGCAACGGATCAGGAATCGGATATGGAACACATCGCGTTGGCCGTGATCGGCGGCACCGGCGTCTACAAGCTGGCCCAGCTGGACGACGTCCAGAGCCACCAGGTCGAAACCCGCTACGGCACGCCTTCCGGCCCGGTCCGGATCGGGCGCCTGCTGGGCCAGCGGGTGGCCTTCCTGGCACGCCACGGCGAAGGCCATTCGCTGCCGCCGCACAAGATCAACTACCGCGCCAACCTTGCCGCGCTGCAGCAGCTGGGCGCCACCCGGGTGTTGGCGCTGAACACCGTCGGCGGCATCACCGACGGTTTCGGTCCGCGCGTGCTGGCCTGCCCGGACCAGTTGATCGACTACACCTGGGGGCGCATCTCCACCCTGTGCGAGGAGCCGGGCAGCGAAGTGCTGCACGTGGATTTCGGCCATCCCTATTCGCCGGTGTTCCGCAGCAAGGTGCTGGCCGCGGCGAAGGTGACCGGCGTACGCATGGTCGATGGCGGTTGCTACGGCGCCACCCAGGGGCCGCGCCTGGAAACCATCGCCGAGATCCGGCGTATGCGGCGCGACGGCTGCGACCTGGTGGGCATGACCGGCATGCCCGAAGCGGCGCTGGCGCGCGAGCTGGGACTGGATTACGCGTGCCTTGCCATCGTCGCCAACTGGGCGGCCGGATGCGGCGATGCACAAGAAATCACCATGGCCGAAGTGCTGGCCAATGTGGAGGCGGCGTCGGCCGGATTGCCGGAACTGGTGGGCGAATTGGCCCGGGGGTGATTGTCATCGCGGTACAAGCTTTGCATACTCCGCCAGTACGCTTCTGCCGTACATCATCCATTCATTAGCATAAGGTCTCGCATCAACATGCCGAACGGTACCGTCAAGTGGTTCAACGACGCCAAGGGATTTGGCTTCATCTCACCGGAGGACGGCAGCGCCGATGTCTTCGCGCACTTCTCCGCGATCAATTCCAAGGGCTTCCGCAGCCTGCAGGAAGGCCAGCGCGTCAGCTATGACGTGACCCAGGGTCCGAAGGGTGCCCAGGCTTCCAATATCACGCCTGTCGAGTGATCCACCCGACAGTGCATTAGAAACCCCGCTACGGCGGGGTTTTTTATATGTGCGGACGGTGCGCACGCTACAAGGAGCGGTCATGAAGGACGCATTGGATATCGCCATCGTCGGCTATGGCACCGCTGGACAGGCGATGGCGGTGCTGCTCGAGCGCGACGGCCATCGCGTGCAGGTGTTCGAGCGCGCGCCGCAGCCGGGGCCGGTGGGAGCGGGATTCCTGCTGCAGCCGACCGGCCTGCAGGTGCTGTGGCAGATGCAGCTGCTGCCGCAGGTGCTGCGCCATGGCGCGCCGGTGCGGCGGCTGTACGGCGAGACGCCGTGCGGACGCGCGGTGATGGACATGCGCTACGAAGGGCTGGATGCGCGCCTGTTCGGCGTGGGCATGCAGCGCGGTGCGCTGTTCTCGTTGCTGGACGCGGCCTGGGAAGGGCGCGGGGAACGGCTGCATGCCGGCACCCCGATCGTGGCGATCGACGAGTCGCTGCGCCGCGTGCAGGACCGGCAGGGCCGCTGGCATGGACCGTTCGACCTGGTGGTCGCCACCGACGGTTCGGCATCGGCGCTGCGCGAGCAGGTGCAGGGCACCCGGCTGGACCGGGTGTATCCGTGGGGCGCGCTGTGGTGCCTGCTGCCGTGCGGCGACTGGGCCTTCGTCGACGAGTTGCGGCAGCGCTACGTGGCGGCGCGCAAGATGATCGGACTGTTGCCGGTCGGCACCCGTCCCGGCGACGACGTGCCGAAGCTGAGTTTCTTCTGGAGCCTGCCGCGCAGCGATTTCGATGCCTGGCAACAGCGCGGACTGGCAACGTGGCTGCAGGAGGTCGAGGCACTGTGGCCACAGGCGCATGCGCGCCTGCAAGGGATCGTCGACCAGGCGCAGCTGGCGCGCGCCAGCTACCGCGACGCGGTGATGGAGCGCTGGTACCGCGGAAGGCTGGTGTTGGCAGGGGATTCCGCGCATTCGATGAGCCCGCAGCTGGGGCAGGGCGTGAACATGGCGCTGATGGACGCGCTGGCATTGCGCGAGGCGCTGCGCGCGCAGGACGACATCGAATCGGCGCTGGCCTGCTACCAGGCGCAACGGCGCGCGCACGTGGCGGTCTACCAGTTCTGGAGCCGCTGGCTGACGCCGCTGTTCCAGTCCGAACGCGACCTGGTGGCGCGGGCGCGCGATCTGCTGTTCAAGCCGATGGGACGCCTGCCGGGCGGTCGCGGCCACATGCTGCGGGTGCTCAGCGGCACCCAGCGCGGCTGGTTCGGACGGTTGCCGTTGGCGCCGGAGTTCATCCAGGCGCTGGATGCACCGGCCGAGGTCGCTGCATCGGTGGCCGAAGCCGCCTGAGCATGTTGGGCGGCGGCGATGGGGCGATGCCGCGCGCTGCGGAAGTAGCGACCGCGGCCACATCGCCGTAGCGGGGAATGGGCCACAATCCCCGGCCTGTCCCAGCGAGGATGCCGCATGCATGACGCACTGCCGCCGTTCGAGACCCACGTCGTCGACAACCAGCCGCCGCCGTTCAGCGGACGCGACCTGTGGGCGGACGACGCCGCGCTGCGCGAGTCCGTCGCGCGCGAAGGCGGCGAACCGTTCGCCGCGCGGCTGGCGGTCTATGGCGCGTTGGCCGGCGACGAACTGTACCGGCTCGGCTTCGACGCCAACCGCGATCGTCCGCGGCTGCGCACCCACGATGCCCAGGGCCATCGCATCGACCTGGTCGAATTCCATCCCGCCTACCACCGGCTGATGGATGCGGCCAAGGCGCACGGCGTCGCCGGCCTGTCGTGGCACGAGCCGCAGCCGGGCGCGCATGTCGCCCGCGCCGCGTTGAGCTACCTGCACCACCAGGCCGAGGCCGGCACCAGCTGTCCGCTGACGATGACCCACGCCGCGGTCGCGGTGCTGCAGCAGCAACCGGCGCTGTCCGAATGGGCAAGCAAGGCCGCCGCGCCCGTCTACGACCCGCGCGACGTGCCCATCGCCGACAAGGCCGGCATCACCCTGGGCATGGGCATGACCGAGAAGCAGGGCGGCTCGGACGTGCGCAGCAACGCCACCACCGCCACCCCGCTGTCCTCGCCCGGCGAGTACGCGCTGGTCGGGCACAAATGGTTCTTCTCCGCGCCGATGTCCGATGGCTTCCTGGTGCTGGCGCAGGCGCCGGGCGGGCTGAGCTGCTTCCTGATGCCGCGGCGCCTGCCCGACGGCGGCCGCAACGCGTTCCGGCTGATGCGGCTGAAGGACAAGCTGGGCGACTGGTCCAACGCTTCCAGCGAAGTCGAGTTCTGCGGCGCGCGGGCGTACCGGGTCGGCGGCGAGGGGCGCGGCGTGGCGACCATCATCGGCATGGTGATGATGACGCGGCTGGACTGCATGCTCGGCGCCGCCGCGGAAATGCGCATGGCCCTGGCGCAGGCGCTGCACCACGCCCGCCATCGCCGCAGCTTCGGCCAGCCGCTGGTGGCGCATCCGCTGATGGCCAACGTACTGGCCGACCTGGCGCTGGAATCCGAGGCGGCGACCACGTTCGCCCTGCGTGTGGCGCGTGCGGTGGATGCCGCCGGGCGCGATCCGCAGGAGGCCGCCTTCGCCCGCATCGCCACCGCCCTCGGCAAGTACTGGCTGTGCAAGCGCGCGCCGGCGTTCGTCAACGAGGCGCAGGAGTGCCTGGGTGGCGCCGGTTACATCGAAGAGTCGATGCTGCCGCGACTGTACCGGCAGGCGCCGCTCAATTCGATCTGGGAAGGCAGCGGCAACATCCAGTGCCTGGACGTGCTGCGCGCGCTGTCGCGCGAGCCGCAGGCACTGGTGGCATTGCAGGCGGAACTGGAAACCGCCGGTGGCCGCCATGCCGGCTACGACCAGGTAATCCAGTCGCTGCGGGCGACGCCGCTGGCCGCACTGCCGGTCGAGGCCGACGCGCGCCGCATCGCCGAGCAGTGGGTACTGGCGCTGCAGGCGGCGGTGCTGCTGCGCGGCGGCAGCCCGCTGGCCGATGCGTTCGTGCGCTCGCGCCTGCTTGGCGGGCGCGGGCAGGCGTTCGGTACCTTGCCGGCCGACACGCCGTTCGCCGACATCCTGGCGCGCGCCTTGCCCTGAGCATGTGGGTGGCAAGGCTCCGTCGATGCCGCATGGATCCTGGCGACAGGGCCGGCCGCTTCGTCGCCGATGCGTGACGGGGGCCGATGAGGATGGATATCAGGGGACGGAGAACCCGCGCGACGTCGCTGTGGGCGGGCAGCGGTTCCGGTGGGCAGGATGCTGGTCAGGATCCGGCTCCGCCACCGGGCGAAGCCCGGCAGCGGCGCTGCTGGCACGGATGCACTGAAACCGCAGGCAACCGCCGTCACCTCCTCCGGCGATGCGGGGCGGCCCGCTGCGGGTATCAGCGCTGGTCTGCGTCTGCCTTGCGGCGGGCGTCGTCGGCGGCCTCGCGTGCCTTGTCGGCGACTTTCTGCGCGGCTTCGGCGGTGGCCTCGCTGGCGTCCGCGGCAGCATCCCGGGTGGCGGTGGCGGCGTTGTCGGCCGCCTCGGAGGTGGCCTGGGCGGCGCGATCCAGCGCCTGCTGCGACTCGCTGGCGGCCTGGCGGGTGGCGGCCGCCGCTTCCTCGGCGGCGTCGCGGGTAGCGGCCGCGGCGTGTTCGGCCGCCGACGCGGCGTCGCGCCGCGCCTGCTCCGCATCGGGGTTGTTGCAGGCAACCAATGCCAAAGCAAGGCTGCCGACGATCAGGGGAGGCAGGATCTTCATTGCACGCTCCTTTGTGACGGGGATGACCGCGCCAGACTAGGCAGTCGCGGATTCAGGCCGCGTCAACGGCAGGGCGGCAGGCAAGGGAAAGTCTTCGCCCATTCCCGGAGCGGCTTTGTGATCGCTCTGAAAGCTCGCGACTGACGTCGCTCCTGCAAGGGGCAGGAAGGCTGCAGGAGCGACGTCAGTCGCGGCCGAAGGGGCGTCGACCTCCCTGCCAACCCAAAGAAAAAGCCGCTGGCGAACCAGCGGCTTTTCCAGACTTGCGTCGAAGCAGAAGCTATTACTTCTTGGCTTCTTCGGCAGCGTCCTTGGCCTGCTCGGCCACGTCTTCAGCAGCCTTGGCAACGTCAGCAGCGGCGTCGGCAGCGGCGTCGGTCGTAGCGCCAGCAGCGGCTTCAGCGGCTTCGCCAGCGGCGTCAGCAGCGGTGGCGGCGGTGTCGGCAGCTTCCTGGCCAGCTTCGGCGACTTCGGAGCCGACAGCGGCAGCCTGGTCGGCAGCGGCCTGCGCTTCGGCAGCGGCTTCGTTGGCCGAAGCAGCGGCGTCAGCAGCCTGCTCCTGCTTCGAGCAGGCAGCCAGGGCCAGGCCCAGGGCCATTGCGATCAGCAGCTTGTTGATGCTCATTGGTGTGAATCCTCGTCGTTAGATAGGCAACGCGCTAGTGCGCGCCCTCAACATGATGACAAGCCCAGTTTGGCTGTCAAGCGAATGCGCATTCATCTTTGAGAAATGCGCGTTAAATGCAATCAAATCAATTCGATAGCGATGGCGGTCGCTTCGCCGCCGCCAATGCACAACGAGGCGATTCCGCGCTTGCCGCCGCGCTTGCGCAGCGCATTCACCAGGGTGACCACCAGGCGTGCGCCGGAGGCGCCGATCGGGTGGCCCAGTGCGCAGGCGCCGCCGTTGACGTTGATCTTCTCGTGCGGAATGCCGAGCTCGCGGATCGGTGCCATCGCCACCACCGCGAAGGCTTCGTTGATCTCGAACAGGTCCACGCCCTCGACCTTCCAGCCGGTCTTGGCCAGCAGCTTTTCGATGGCGCCGATGGGGGCGGTGGTGAACCATTCCGGTTCCTGCGAGAAGGTGCTGTGGCCGACGATGCGGGCCAGCGGCTGCACGCCGCGACGGCTGGCTTCGTCGCCGTCCAGCAGCACCAGCGCGGCGGCACCGTCGGAGATGCTGGAGGAGCTGGCGGCGGTGACGCTGCCATCCTTCCTGAAGGCCGGGCGCAGGGTCGGGATCTTGGCGATGTCGGACTTGCCCGGCTGCTCGTCCTGGGCGACTTCGACCTCACCCTTGCGGGTGGCGACCTTCACCGCGACGATCTCGCCGTCGAATGCGCCGTTGGCCTGCGCGGCCTGTGCACGCTTGACCGACTCGATGGCGTAGGCGTCCTGCTCCTCGCGGGTGAAGCCGAACTTGGCCACCGTCGATTCGGCGAACACGCCCATGGCCTGGCCGTCGTAGGGGTTGGTCAGGCCGTCCCACGCCATGTGGTCCACCGCCTGGAAGTTGCCGTAGCGGTTGCCGGTGCGCGAGTTCGGGATCATGTGCGGGGCGTTGGACATCGATTCCATGCCGCCGGCGACGACGATGCTGGCCGAGCCGGCCTTGATCAGGTCGTGGCCGAGCATGATGGCCTTCATGCCCGAACCGCATACCTTGTTGAGCGTGGTGGCGCCGGCGCTGGTCGGCAGGCCGGCGGCAAGCGCGGCCTGGCGTGCGGGCGCCTGGCCCAGGTTGGCCGGCAGCACGCAGCCCATGATCACTTCGGAGACATCGTCAGCGGGGATACCGGACTGCTCCATCGCCGCGCGGATCGCCGCAGCGCCGAGCGTGGGGGTGGGGACGCCGTTGAACTGGCCGAGGAAGGCGCCGATGGCGGTGCGTTTTGCTGCTGCGATGACGATGTCGGACATGAGCGATCTCGTTGATACCTTGCGGCGATTATCGAAAGACGCCGGGGGAGTGCCCATTGGACCAATGGCACATGCCCGGCAGACAGCGAACTGACGATGCAGTATAGATGCTGGACGCGAAACGGCCGGCGCGGGCGGTATCTGAATCGGGGCCGCAACACTAGGGACGACGGAGTACGGGGAATGGAAAAGGCGGTGCTGGCGAAGAGCTTGTTGGCGAGCGGTCTGGCATTGGCGCTGGTGGCATGTGGTGGCGGCAGCAATGCCCGCCCGGACCCTGTGCCCACCTCGCCGCCACCGGTGTCACCACCACCACCGCCGCCGACTTCGCCGCCACCACCGCCCCCGCCACAGCCGGCGTTCGATGCGCACCTGACGCTGACCAACGCGAAATCCACCGGCTATACCGGCGCCGGCTACCGCATCGGCGTGGTCGATTCGGGCGTCAACCGCAACCATCCGGCGCTGGCCGGGCGGGTGATGGCCAACTACAACTACATCGATCCGAGGCGCAACAACACCGCGGTGGACGATGTGGTGGGGCATGGCACCGCGGTGGCGCAGCTGGCTGCCGGCGCGGCGGTGGGGCAATGGCCCGGTGGCATCGCGCCGGGTGCGGAGATCCTCTCGGCCCGGATCATTTCCGATACACCGCCGGAGGACGACGGCTCCGGCGACGGCAACGAGGTCAACGGCGCGCTGGGCCTGGCATCGATCCACCAGGACCTGATCAATGCCGGCATGCGCATCATGAACAACTCCTGGGGCGGGTTGTACTGGACCAACCCCAACGCCACCGCGCCGATCGCGGCCGAGTACCGCCCCTTCATCGCCAATCACGACGGCCTGGTGGTGTTCGCCACCGGCAACGAGGGCAAGGCCAACCCGTCGGACATGGCCTCGCTGCCCAGTCAGCAGGGGCCGAACGGCAGCCGGCCGGCCGCCGACCTGGAGCGCGGCTGGCTGGCGGTGGCGGCGCTGGATACCGCCAATCCCACCCAGCTGGCGCATTACTCCAACGCCTGCGGGGTGGCGATGAACTACTGCCTGGTGGCGCCGGGAACCGCGGTGTTCGTCGGCCATGACAGCACCGCCGGCAACCTGGAGTACTACTACAACAGCGGAACCTCGTTCGCGGCTCCGCAGGTATCCGGTGCCGCGGCGCTGGTCTGGGAGGCCTTCCCCTATTTCACCAACGACCTGGTGCGGCAGACCCTGCTGGGCACGGCCACCGACCTGGGCGCCCCCGGCGTGGATGCGGTATTCGGCCATGGCCTGCTCAATGTGGGCAAGGCGGTGCGGGGACCGCAGCGGCTGGATTTCGGCGACGTCAGCATCAATCTGGCCAGCGGCAGTTCGACCTGGAGCAACGACCTGTCCGGCGCCGGCGGGCTGTTCAAGCGCGGCAACGGCACCCTGACCCTGGCCGGTACCGACAACGCCAACACCGGCGCGTCGCGGGTGGAGGCCGGCACGCTGGCGGTAGCCAGCCACGGCACCGGCACCGCGTATGTGGATGCGGGCGCGCGGTTGCTGACCAGCGGCACGCTCAAGGGCGGGGTGGACAACGCGGGCACCTTCGAGCTGGCGCCGGCGTCCGGGGGGGTGACACAGGTGGGAGGAGACTATCTGCAGCGTGCCGGCGGTGTGCTGGCGATGCATGCCGGTGATCAGTTGCAGGTGGGGGGCAGTGCCGAACTGCGCGGCGGCGACCTGCACGTGCTGGGCAAACGCGACTACGTCGGCTTCGGCCAGGGCTACACCCTGATCAGTGCCGATGGCGGCGTCAGCGGCCAGTTCGCGCGCATCACCGCACCATCGACGATGTTCATCGATGCCAGCCTGGCCTACGGCGCGAACGTGGTGGAGCTCACGCTCAACCGGCTGGACGTCACCGTCGCCGCCGCCAGCCTGGGAGACATCACGCCGGCGGCGCTGGCCTCGGCCGGGCGGGTGGAGAACGCTTTCCGGCAGATCGACGTCCAGCAGGGGCAGGGCGAGGGCGCGGTGGCCGACGGCCTGATCCGCGCGGCCGGCGAGATCCAAGCCATCGCCACCGCCACGGCCGCCGCGGCGACGCTGGAAAGCCTGTCCGGCCAGGCACACGCCGCGGCCTCGGCGATGACCTTCGACAGCATCGACATGAACCGGCGCGCGTTGTCC
This sequence comes from Xanthomonas chitinilytica, assembly GCF_026107455.2. Lineage (GTDB taxonomy): Bacteria > Pseudomonadota > Gammaproteobacteria > Xanthomonadales > Xanthomonadaceae > Stenotrophomonas > Stenotrophomonas chitinilytica. The sequence goes on from NZ_JAPCHY010000006.1 coordinate 12,913, forward strand.
GCGCAGTTCGGCGAACGCGCGCAGCGCGCACTGCCGGAAGGCGGGGCGTGGATGCGGTCGCTGGGAGGCGGTGGGCAGGGCGGTTACGCCGGCAGCGACTTCGAGGTTGGCGGCTGGATGATGGGCAGCGATACCCGGCTGGGCGGCTCGGGCGTGCTGGGCTTTGCCTTCGGCGAGACCCGCGCCACCAGTCCGGCCGGCACGGCACTGGATCGCGGTCGCGACCGGCAGACCCAGGCGCAGCTGTATGCCGGTTGGGGCCTGGGCGACGGTTACGTGCTGGGACAGGCGGGCCTGGGCCGCTACGACCGCCGGATCGACCGTGGCCTGCTGCTGGGCAGCGACCGCCACGGCGTGCATGCCGGGTATGCCGGCGATTTCGTCGCTGCCAGCGCCGAGGCCGGCTACCGCTTCGGTGGTGCCGGTTTCGGGATCACGCCTTATCTGGGCGCCGAACATGCGCGGGTGCAGGGCGACGGCTTCAACGAGCAGGGCGGTTACGGCTTCGGCCTGCGCACCGGTGCATGGTCGTCATCGCGCACCCAGGCGCTGGCCGGCGTCCGTGGCGAGTACCGCTGGCAGGGGGTCTCGTTCAACGGCTACGCCGAATGGCAGCAGGCGCTGGCCAGCGACGGGTTGACGATCGATGCCAGCTTCGTCGGGGTGGAGGCGTGGACGCCGCTGGCCGGATTGCAGCCGCAGCGTTCGGGTGGACTGTTCGGCGTCTCGGTCGATTCGTGGCTGTCGCGCAACAGCAAATTGTCGCTCGGCTACGACCAGCGGTTCGGCCCGCGCGGCGACAACCGCATGGCGTCGCTGCGCTACTGGTACGGCTTCTGATCCGACGACAGGGCGCGGGCGGCTCCGGCTGCCCGCGGCCGCGCGCCTGGGGCATCCAGCAACATCCGTCGTCTCCGCGGAGAGCGACGGCTGCGCTCTTGTCGGCTGCGCTTACTCGCCGCGCAGGCTGCCCATGCGCGGGGAGGTGCGGCCCAGCGGCAGCTTGAGCTTGCCGATGGCCTGGATGCGGGCCTCGGCCATGCGGTCGGCGGCGCGCTGCGGCGAGATGTCCTCGCGCGCGGACAGCTCGAAGATCCGGCCGAGGGTGTGGTAGATGCTGCGGATCAGGCGCATCGCGCGCTCGCGGTTGTAGCCGTCGATCTCCAGCGACACGTTCATGACCCCGCCGGCGTTCACCGCATAGTCGGGGGCATGGAGGATGCCGCGGCGGTGCAGTTCGTCGCCGACTTCCGGGCTGGCCAGCTGGTTGTTGGCGGTGCCGCAGATGATCTTCACCTTCAGCCGCGACAGCGATTCCAGGGTGAGCGCGCCTTCCAGCGCGCACGGCGCGAAGATGTCGGCCGGCACGTCGAGGATGTCTTCCGGCTTCACCGCTTCGGCGCCGTATTCGGTCACCGCGCGTTCCACCAGCGCCGGATTCAGGTCGGTGACGTACAGCTTGGCGCCGCGGTCGCGCAGCAGCTTCACCAGCTCCATACCGATGTGGCCCAGGCCCTGCACGGCGATGCTGGCCTTGCCGACTTCCTCGTGGCCCAGCTTGTGCGCCATCGCCGCCATCAGCCCCTGCAGCGCGCCATAGGCGGTGAACGGTGCCGGGTCGCCGGAGCCGCCATGCACCTGGTGCACGCCGGTGACGTACTCGCTTTCCAGGTAGATGTGCTCCATGTCGTTGACGTCGGTGCCCACGTCCTCGGCGGTGATGTAGCGCCCGCCCAGCGCGTCGACGTAGCGACCGAAGGCGCGGAACAGCACTTCGGACTTGTCGGTCTTCGGGTCGCCGATGATCACCGCCTTGCCGCCGCCCACGTTCAGCCCGGCCAGCGCGTTCTTGTAGGTCATGGTGCGGCTCAGCTGCAGCGCGTCCGCCAGCGCCTCGTCGGTACTGGCGTATGGGCGCATGCGCACCCCGCCCAGCGCCGGCCCCAGGATGGTGTTGTGGATCGCGATGATCGCCCGCAGGCCGGCATCGCGGTTGTGGCAGAACACGACCTGTTCATGACCGCTGGTCTCGAGGGTTTCGAAAAGCATCGTAGAGCTCCATGGCACCGGGTGCGGGCCGCGCTGCGGCGAAGAACTGCGCCGAAAGGCGCCGGAAAAACGAAAAACGCGACGTTTCCAGTAGGGGGCGACGTCGCGATGGCCGCATTCTAGAGCAATCGTCCGGATACGGTGTCCACGCCGGTTTGAATAAAACGAACGGTCGTGCTATTTATGCCGCCGTGAAGGCTACGACCGCCACCGCCAAGGGCGCCGCCACCCGCGAAATGATCGTGGAGCGGGCCTATGCCATCGCCTGCCGGCAAGGGCTGGAGGGCCTGTCCATCGGCGAGCTGGCCAGCGAGGTGGGGATGTCCAAGAGCGGGGTGTTCGCCCACTTCGGCTCGCGCGAGGACCTGCAGCTGAGCGTGCTCGACTGGACCGCCGAACGCTTCGCCGGCAGCGTGCTGCGGCCGGCGCTGGCGCACCCGCGCGGATTGGCGCGGCTGCGGGCGATCATGGCCGGCTGGTTCGGCTGGGTCCGCGACAACCCCGACGGCTGCCTGATCCTGGGCGCCGCCTTCGAATACGACAGCTGCCCCGGCGCGCTGCACGACCGCATCACCGGCTGGCTGGCCGGCTGGCGCCAGGCGCTGGCCCGGGCGGTGGAAATGGCCGTGGACAGCGGCGAACTGCCGTCTGCGACCGACCCGGCGCTGCTGTCGTTCGAACTGTTCACCCTGGTGCAGGGCTTCCATCACGCCCGCCTGTACGACCCCGCGAATGCCGACACCCTGGCGCAGCGCTCGCTGGCGCGGCTGCTCGGCGACGCGGCTCCCCCGTCTTCCGCCCCCTGATCCTTCCTGCCTGGAGCCGACCATGGCCGCTGTCGCTTTGCCGAAAAAAAGCACGACCGTTCGTAAACTCGGTGCACTGGCCGCGACCCGGCTGATGTTCTCCACCACCGGCTGGTTGCTGCCGGAACTGGCGACGCGCCGGGCGTTCCAGTTGTTCGGCACGCCGATGCCCGCCGGACGCCGGTTGGCGCGCGAGGCCGATACCGGCGGCGCGCGCGTGGTCCCGCTCGCGATCGGACGCGAGCAGGTCGTGACCTATCGCTGGGGCGACATCGCCCGCGAGCCGGTGGTATTGCTGGCCCACGGCTGGTCCGACCACGGCCTGCGCTTCCTGCCCTGGGTGGGGCCGTTGCGGCAGGCCGGCTACGCCGTGGTCGCCTTCGACCAGATCGGTCACGGCCGCAGCAGCGGGCGCTGGGCGAGCCTGCCGATCTTCGCCGATACCCTGGCACAGGTGGCTGCCAGCGTCGGGCCGCTCGCCGGCGTGGTGGGCCATTCCTTCGGCGGCGCCGCGCTGGCGGTGGCGTTGTCGCGTGGGCTGCAGGCCGAGCGCGCGGTGCTGATCGCCGCGCCGGCCGATCCGGTGGATGCGGCACGCCGTTTCGCGCGCCTGATCGGCCTGCCGGGTGCGCTGGCCATGCGGATGATGGAAGAGTTCGAGACCCTGGTCGGCATTCCGCTGGCCACGTTGAAGGCGCAGTGGACCGCCCCGGCCATCGCCCGCCCGGGACTGGTGATCCACGACCTGGCCGACGACGAGGTGCCGTGGGAGGAGGGCGAACGCTATGCCCGCTATTGGCCGCATGCGCGCATGCTCAGCACCCAGGGGCTGGGGCACTACCGCATCGCGAAGGACCCGCAGGTGGTCGCCGCCGCCATCGCATTCATGCAGGGCCAGGCCTGTGGCGAGCGGGTGGTGTCCACCTCAGACCTGCCGTACGGCGTGGCCTGAGATCCCTGCCGGAGCAGCGGTTGCGGCGAGCGATGCCCCCATCGCGGATCGCGCGATGGATGGCCCATGGCCGCTCGCGGGTTTTCGCTCGTGTGGAGCCGGAAGAGCGCGGACGGATCCCGTGGATGCACCCGCAAGCACGGATATACGACCAATGTCTCGCTGCGCTGCAACCTGATCCGTCGGCCTTGCGGGACTAGAATCGGTTGCAATAGAAACCGGATGTCGCACGGCCCATGAGCACCCCCGCTTCCCATCTCCCGCAACCGCAGCCCGAAACCTCGCCGCTGCGCTTCGTCACCGCCGCCAGCCTGTTCGACGGCCACGATGCCGCCATCAACATCATGCGCCGGTTGATCCAGGCGCAGGGGGCGGAGGTGATCCACCTGGGCCACAACCGCTCGGTGGAGGACGTGGTGCGCGCCGCGCTGCAGGAGGACGCCGACGCCATCGCGCTGTCGTCCTACCAGGGCGGCCACGTGGAGTACTTCAAGTACATGGTGGACATGCTGCGCGAGCGCGGCGCCGGCCACATCCGCGTGTTCGGCGGCGGCGGCGGCACCATCACCCCGGAGGAGATCCGCGAGCTGCAGGACTACGGCGTCGAGCGCATCTACCACCCCAACGACGGCATGAAGATGGGGCTGGTGGAGATGATCGAGGACGTGGTGGCGCGCGCTTCCCGCGCCCGCGGCCAGGCCCCGGGCGAAGAGGATCCGCAGGCGCCGGGCATCGAGGACGAGATCGCCATCGGCCGCGTGCTGTCGCGGCTGGAAGATGGCACCTACGGCGAGGCCGAACTGGCGCACCTGCGCAAGCAGTGGCAGCTGGCCGGCGGCAAGACCCCGGTGGTCGGCATCACCGGCACCGGCGGCGCGGGCAAATCCAGCGTCACCGACGAACTGCTCAATCGCTTCCTCGCCAGCTTCCCGCAGATGCGTGTTGCGGTGGTGTCGGTCGATCCCACCCGCCGCCGCACCGGCGGCGCGTTGCTGGGCGACCGCATCCGCATGAACTCGCTGCGCAGCCCGCGCGTGTACATGCGCTCGATGGCCACCCGCCGCCAGCATGCGGCGATCAACACCGTGCTGCGCGACTGCATCGGCTTCCTCAAGTCGCTGGCCTACGACCTGGTCATCGTCGAGACCGCCGGCATCGGCCAGAGCGATTCGGAGATCGTCGACCTGGTCGATTTCCCCATGTACGTGATGACCAGCGACTTCGGCGCGCCCAGCCAGCTGGAAAAGATCGACATGCTCGACTACGCCGAGCTGGTGGTGCTCAACAAGTTCGACAAGCGCGGCGCCGAGGACGCACTGCGCGACGTGCGCAAGCAGTGGAAGCGCAACCGCGTCGCCTTCCAGACCCGGGACGAGGACGTGCCGGTCTACCCGACCATCGCCTCGCAGTTCAACGATCCCGGCATCAGCTGGATGTTCGCCAGCCTGTGCCGGCTGCTGCGCGAAAAGCTGGCGCTGCCCGAGGCGCAGTGGAACCCGGCCATCGACACCACGCTCAAGGAGCCGCGCGCCACCGTGCTGATTCCCGGCAGCCGCGTGCGCTACCTGGCCGAGATCGCCGAGCAGGGCAGGGCGATCAACGCCCGCATCGAATCGCAGGCGGAAGTGGCCGAGCGCGCGCAGAGCTGCTGGCAGGCGCTCAAGGAGCTGGGCGACGACAGACTGCCGCAGGCGCTGGAGCTGTATGCGGCCGATGCTCTCGTGGAGCGCGGCTCGCCCCGCCCGGATGCCACCGGAGGCAGCGGGGCAAGCCCCGCTCTACAGGTTGACCGTTCGCTGCTGACCCTGCGCCAGCGTTACAACGACGCGGTGCAATCGCTGGATTCCGAAGCGCTGCGCCTGCTGCGCGGCTGGCCCGCCCGGTTGAAGTCGATCACCGACGAGGTCAACGAATACCAGGTGCGCGGCAAGGCCATCCGCGTCGAGAACTACCGCGAATCGCTCAGCCACCAGCAGATCCCGAAGATCGCCGCACCCACCTACCGCAGCTGGGGCGAACTGCTGGTGTTCCTGCAGAAGGAAAACCTGCCCGGCGCATACCCGTACACCGGCGGCGTCTATCCCTACCGCCGCAGCGGCGAGGACCCGATCCGCATGTTCGCCGGCGAAGGCACGCCCGAGCGCACCAACCGCCGCTTCCACTACCTGAGCGTCGGCCAGCCGGCCGCACGCCTGTCCACTGCGTTCGATTCGGTCACGCTCTACGGCGAAGACCCGGCGCCGCGCCCGGACATCTACGGCAAGATCGGCAACTCCGGCGTCAACATCCCCACGCTGGACGACATGAAGAAGCTGTATTCCGGCTTCGACCTGTGCGCGCCGACCACCTCGGTGTCGATGACCATCAACGGCCCGGCGCCGATGATCCTGGCGATGTTCATGAACACCGCCATCGACCAGCAGGTGGAGAAATACCTCAAGGCCGACCCGGCGCGCTGGGCCGAGGCCGAGAAGAAGATCGCGACGATCTTCGAGGGCCGCACGCGGCCGCGCTATCACGGCGAGCTGCCGCCGACCAACGATGGCCTGGGCCTGGGCCTGCTCGGCGTCACCGGCGACCAGCTGGTCGATGCCGACACCTACGCCCGCATCAAGGCCGAGACCCTGGCCACCGTGCGCGGCACCGTGCAGGCCGACATCCTCAAGGAAGACCAGGCGCAGAACACCTGCATCTTCTCCACCGAGTTCGCGCTGCGGATGATGGGCGACATCCAGCAGTACTTCGTCGACCACAACGTCCGCAATTTCTACTCGGTGTCGATCTCCGGCTACCACATCGCCGAGGCCGGGGCGAACCCGATCAGCCAGCTGGCCTTCACCCTGTCCAACGGCTTCACCATCGTCGAGTACTACCTCGCGCGCGGGATGAAGATCGACGACTTCGCGCCGAACCTGTCGTTCTTCTTCTCCAACGGCATGGACCCGGAATATACCGTCATCGGCCGCGTCGCCCGCCGCATCTGGGCGCGCGCCATGCGCGAGCGCTACGGCGCCAACGAGCGCAGCCAGATGATGAAGTACCACATCCAGACTTCCGGCCGCTCGCTGCACGCGCAGGAGATCCAGTTCAACGACATCCGCACCACCCTGCAGGCGCTGTACGCGCTGTTCGACAACTGCAACAGCCTGCACACCAACGCCTACGACGAGGCCATCACCACCCCGACCGAGGAAAGCGTGCGCCGCGCGGTGGCGATCCAGATGATCATCAACAAGGAGCTGGGGCTGAACTTCTGCGAGAACCCGTGGCAGGGCAGCTTCATCGTCGACAAGCTCACCGACATCGTGGAAGAGGCGGTGTACAAGGAGTTCGAGGCGATCAGCGAGCGCGGCGGCGTGCTCGGCGCGATGGACACCATGTACCAGCGCGGCAAGATCCAGGAAGAAAGCCTGTACTACGAACACAAGAAGCACGACGGCAGCCTGCCGCTGGTCGGCGTCAACATGTTCCTGCCGAAGGAGCATGCCGGCGAGGTGGCTACCGAGATCGAGCTGATCCGTTCGACCGAAGAAGAAAAGGGCCAGCAGATCGACAATGTGGCCGGCTACCAGGGCAGCCGCAACGGCTATGCTGCCGACGGACTGAGGGCGCTACAGGCAACTGCGCGGGAGCGACGGAATGTGTTTGAATCGCTGGTGGAGGCGGTGAAGACGCATAGCTTGGGGCAGATCAGCCATGCATTGTATGAGGTGGGTGGGGAGTATAGGCGGAATATGTAGTACCACGGAGGGGGGATGAAAGTCGCAGAGGCGCTAAGCGAGTATTTTAAAAAATCCAGGCTTCCCATTCTGTTTGCTGGAGCCGGTGTTTCGGCGCAGGGTGGGCTTCCGTCTTGGTCGGGATATTTATCGTCGTTGGCGAGTGCTGCCGGCGAATATGATCCTTACATAAAGTTTGTAATCGATAAGGCGATCAATGATGGTGCATTGATTGATGCTGCTAGTTTTTACTTTATGTGTCGCGAAATGCCTGATTCACAGAGGCTTTCCGCGTTGCAGGAGCCTCTTCTAAAATTTGATTGGGAGAGGTTGGCCTATCTCGCGAAGCTGCCGTTTCAGGCGGTGGCGACCACCAATTTCGATAGAGTCTTGTTCGCCGCATATGCGAAGGCAGAGGGGGTCGCGGCTCGTGAAGTCAATATCGATGACCCGACGCTGAGTGCTGCCAAGTTTGCAGATGATTTTTTCATAGCAAGAATACATGGTCGCGTGGAAATACCGCTTTCGATGAGGCTGTCGAAAGATCACTTTGCATTGCTTCCGAGCAATGAGGCGTATGTGGGATTCTTGGAGCATCTCTTTACGCGTAGGCAGGTTCTATTTTTGGGTTTTTCATTCCTTGATCCCGCAATTGCGGCCGTTCTGAAGAGCGTGCGAGCAAAAACGGAGGGTATGCATGGCCAAGAGCATTGGGCTTTGGTGCCAAAAGGAATCGGAACGGAATTTGTTGCCGAGCTGGAGCGCCATTCAATTAGGCGCATTGAGTACGATCCGGCGAACCATCATCGGGAGCTTTGGGAGGGTATAGAGGCCTTCGCGCGGCAACTCAATGTGAAATTGCCAAGCATGGCGGATGTGCGAGATGTGCCATTTGCAACGGCTAAGCAATATCTCGCGAACGCATATGCTCGTTCCCGCTTGGGACGTCAGCGTGAGCCTTTGGCCCAGGCAATGGCAGAGGGGGTCGTGTCCGGGATGATTTCTAAGGCTCGAGCCGGAATCACCGAAGAGGAACTCGTTCTCCAAGTCGCCCGAGAGCTTACGCTGTCGGAGGACGTAACACGCACCCTGGTGGCTCGCGCACTCGCCGATCTTACTCGCGATGGAATATGCGGTGTGACGCCAGCGGATGATGCGATCCGCTACGTGCCCCGTTCCGAGGCAGGTCTCGCATACGAAGCGGCGGTTGCTCGTCTGGTTGATGGCGTTGTGCAGCGGTACCGCTTGCAGGAAGGGGGGGCTGATACGGCTGAGGTGCGGGCCTATCTTGCTGCTGTAGTCGGTGAACTCTTGTTGCAGAGAGGCTGGGAGCTTGGTGCCGCATACGCCGGTAGGCGCATGCCGGAAGATGTTGATCTCTCGTCCGTTATGGATCGAATATCTGGGAGGGGTATTCGAAACACGGAGTTCGTAAAGCTCGGGCGTGCGCTGAAGGATCTTCTCATTCGGCCTGATGACGAGGAGGCGATACTGCTGGCGGACTTGGGCAGGACAGCATTTGGTTTGGAGCTACTCCTTGAGTCGCCCCATGATTCTTTGTTTCTCACGAGAGCATTGCCCGAGAGGTTGTACTTTGATGCCAATGTGGTAATGCCGGCGATAACGAAAGGACACCCGCTTCACGAGCTATTTTCGGTAACCATGCGGGCGCTTAAGGAAGCGGCTGGCGCTACGGCGACTGGCCCTTCTCTTCGTGTTTACGATGGATTCTTGAATGAAATCGTTAGTCATCGGCGACTTGCGATCGAATCAATGGAGGGTGGCAATGGAGATGGTGCGCTGTGGGAAGAGAGGGCGGTTGGACTTTTTGGAACAGCGAACGTCAATGTTTTTGTTGGTGCATTTTTTAATTTTAAATTAACGGATAGGGAAATTTCATTTCGTGATTTTCTGAGAAAATTCGCTCCTTATGAGAACGAGAGACAGCTGAAGGAGCATCTGGATTCGCTCGGATTTGAGGTTGTTTATGAAAATAGGGCTAATAAGCTCGATTTGCCTGATATACTGCATTGCTTGGATAAATTCTACGCCACCAAGTTCGAGCACCAGAAGAAATCACCGATCGTTGTTCGGCATGACGCTGTACAGTTGTCTATTCTAAACGCCGACTTGGCAGAGCAGCGTCGATCGGTTTTTGTTAGTGCAGACAGAGGAATTCGATTTGCGCTTGAATCAGATGGTTATGGTTCTGTGGCGAATTCCGTGCTAACCCATCTTGGGTTGACGCAAATGGTTGAGCTTCTTGTTGGGAGGCTTGCATCACCCAGGGGTGTTGCTTCGTTGTTGTGGATGTCTCCAGTTTCAAGTGACTCTGAGAGAATTCGAAGCTATCTGGTGGGGCTCGCGTTGAAGGAGCACAGCGTGGCTGCGGCGATGTACTTGCCGGATGTGATTGGTGAGATTGTCGAGGATGCTGGATTTGAATTGGATCGTAAGAATCTTAAGTTGGAAACGGAGTCGAAAAGTGATCGAATCGAGATTGGTCGTGTCTTGGAGCGCTATGAGAAAGACTTCTTCAGAAAGATGAATGCTGAAATTGATCGGGCTAAGAAAGGCTGACTGAGAACAAAGCAAAAACGGGGTCAGGTTCTAAGGTTTCCCCACGTTTTCAAGCCGCCAGCGTCATCTGACTCATGACTGCTGGCGAAAACAGGGGTCAGAGTCGACTTTCTCGAGTCGACTTTCTCAGGCGAAAACAGGGGTCAGGGAAAACAGGGGTCAGGGTCGATTTTCTCAGCCTCCGGCAAAGCGGGGCGGATTGACCTGCCGCGGGTGATCCGGCTGGTGGGACCGGCCGGGGCCCTGCAGAATGCCTGCGACTCCTTCGCCCGGATTGCCTGCCGAGATGAAATTACCGATCAAGCCCGAAATCTTGTTGGCCTGCCTGTTTGCCGTCGTGGGCATCGTGTGCGGCCCCTCGTCGCAGGCGGCGGCTGCGGTCGATGCCGCGGCGATGCCGCATCTCGTGCCAGTGCCGCAGTCGGTGCAAACGCATCCCGGCGAGTTGCGGATTGCAGGTGGGGTGGTGGTGGATGCGGCCGGGGCTGCGCCCGACGCGAAGCGCGCATTGGCCGAGGCGCTGGCGGGGCTGGGCATCGCCACGAGCGATGCGGCGGCAACGCGCATCCGCCTGCAATTGGTGGAGGATGCGGCGCTGGGCGAGGAGGGCTACCGGCTGGTGGTGGCCGACGACATCCGCCTGAGCGCGCAGACCGATGTCGGCCTGCTGCATGCGGTGCAGAGCCTGCGTCAGCTGCTGCCGGCGCGGGCGCAGCCGGACTATCGCTTGCCCCGCGTTGCGATCGCCGATTCCCCGGCCTACCGCTGGCGCGGCCTTTCGCTGGACGTGGCGCGCAGCTTCCTGCCGGTCGAATACCTGGAAAAGACCCTGGACCGCATGGCGTTCTTCAAGTTGAACCGGCTGCACCTGCACCTGACCGACGACCAGGGCTGGCGCATCGAGATCAAGCGCTACCCGAAGCTGGTGGAGATCGGCGGTGCCAGTGCGGTCAAGGGCGGCCGCAGCGGCTTCTACACGCAGGAAGAGTTGCGGCAGCTGGTGGCCTACGCGCAGGCGCGTGGCGTCACCCTCGTGCCGGAGATCGACATGCCCGGCCATGTGCAGGCGGCGCTGGCCTCGTACAACGAGCTGGCCTGCGACGACGTGGAGAACCTGTCGCCCTATTCGGGGCTGAAGGTGGGTTTCAGCGTGCTGTGCCTGGACAAGCCGGAGGTGGTGTATCCGTTCGTGCGCAACGTGCTGGAAGAGGTGATGGCGATCTTCCCATCGCAGGAAATCCATATCGGCGGCGATGAAATCAAGCACCCGCTGTATGCGGATTTCGTCGCCCGCACCGCGGCGATGGTCGAGGAGATGGGGCGCACGCCCATCGCATGGGAAGAAGGTTCGGTGGCCGATACCGGCCCGCAGATGATGCTGCAGTTGTGGAATGACGGTTATGCCATCGATGCGGCGGTGGCGAAGGGACATCCGTTGATCCTGTCGCCGTGCTCGTATTTCTACATCGACCATGGCAACTACGCCGGCCAGCCGGAAACCTACGACTGGTGCCGCAAGGAAGGCGTGCCGCTGGCGCGGCTTTACGGCTTCGATCCGGCGCCGTTCACGACCGCGGTGGGCATCGAGGCGGCGCTGTGGACGGAGCTGGTGCATACCGATGCGGCGGCGGACAACCGGTTGTGGCCGCGGCTGGCGGCGACGGCGGAGTTGGCATGGAGCCGGAGCGGGCAGCGCGATTACGCCGGCTTCGCGCAGCGCATGGGGGCCTTGCGCGGGCATCTGGATGCGATGGGCGTCGGCTACCACGCCGAGCCGGATCTGGGCTGGGATGAAAGGAAGTAGATCGGGGCAATGCCCCCGACGCAATCGGGACCTGCCGTTTCGTGACTGTTGGGGAGCCGGGCCGGTTGTTACTCTGGGCCGGATACTCCTCGGGAAGACGGTGGCATGGACAGAAGGCGATTCATCGGAAGCGCGGCGCTGGTGGGGACGCTGTTGCCACTGCTGGGAACGGGCCGTGTGGCCGCCGCATCGCGCCGGCATCTGCTCCCCGCGCCGCTCGACCGGGGGGATACGGTGGCGCTGGTCAGCCCGTCTTCCGCCACCGATGAACGGCTGAGCCTGCAGCTGGCGCAGGAGGCGATGCAGGCATTGGGCTTCGTGGTGAAGACCGGCGAGCACTACGCCGCGCGACGGGGCCACCTGGCGGGTAGCGATGCCGAACGTGCCGGCGACCTCAATGCGATGTTCGCCGACAAGCAGGTCAAGGCCATCGTCTGCGTGCGCGGAGGTTCCGGCGCCGCCCGTTTGCTGCCCTTGCTGGACTACGGGCTGATCCGGGCCAACCCCAAGGTGCTGCTGGGGTACTCGGACATCACCGCCCTGCACTGTGCCATCCAGGCCAGGACCGGTCTGGTGACTTTCCATGGGCCCATCGGTTCGGGCAGCTGGAACCGTTTCAACGTCGACCAGTTCGAGCGTGTGTTCTTCGAACGCGAGCTGATGCATTACCGGAACCCCCTCGAGGCGGGGGACGAGCTGGTGCCGCGCCGGAACCGCACCGTTACCATCGCCGCGGGCCGCGCGCGTGGCGAGCTGGTCGGCGGCAACCTGGCGGTGCTGACGGCATTGGCGGGTTCGTCCTACCTGCCGGACTTCACCGGCAAGATCCTGTTCCTGGAGGATGTGGCCGAGGCGCCGTACCGCGTCGACCGCATGTTCAGCACCTTGAAGCTGATGGGGGCGTTGCGACGTCCCCCCGCCTTCAGTAGCACGGCGGTTTAGAGTCCGGGATCAATCGTAGCGGATGCCAGCTGGCTGGCGTAGTCGCTCGGGGTCAGTCCGCCGAGCACCTTCTTGGGTCGCTCCTCGTT
>NZ_JAPCHY010000007.1 GCF_026107455.2 Xanthomonas chitinilytica
CAGGCCAACAGCTCCACCCAGAACGTGCTGAGCCTGCTGGGCTGATCCCGGTAGCAACACCCCGTCAGGTGTGATCGAGGCCCCTCCGCAAGGAGGGGCCTTCTTCTTTTGGGGGCTTCATGCCGCCCTTGTCGCGACTGACGTCGCTCCTACAAGGTCCCTGCGGTTGTAGGAGCGACGCCGGGTGGCCTCGGGCCATCAGTCGCGCGCTTTGCCTGCGCAAGCCCCCCGGGCCGATCCTCCCTACCGGCTCCGGCATGGGACTTGCTTCCCATCCGGCGACACCCCGCCCGGCCGTGCACGCCGGCGGACTAAAGCGGACGCGTACCTGGCCGATAACGACGAGAGGCCAGCCACGGCCACACGACGGGCAACCGGCCCTGCAAGGAAAACCAATGGCATTGAACACAATCGGCTCCGGCCTCGATATTCCCAGCATCGTTTCGGATCTGGTCGCGGCGGAGCGCAAGCCCACCGAGAACCGGATCAACAGTGCCGGTTCGGCCGCTACCGCCAAATTGTCGGCGCTGGGCAACATCAAGAGCGCGCTGAGCAACCTGCAGACGGCGCTGGAAACGCTGGGAAAGAGCGCGACCACGCCGGCGTTCAAGGCAAGCGTGCCCGATGGTTCCGGATTTTCCGCGAGCACCGGCACCGGCGCGGTCGCCGGCCAGTACAACGTGGAAGTGGTGAGCCTGTCGCAGGCGCAGAAGCTGACCTCCGGCGCGTTCGCCAAGGACGCGGCGGTAGGCGACGGCACCCTGTCCATCGCCTGGGGCGATACCTCCCTGGACGTGGAGATCGCCGAGGGCAGCACCCTTGAAGACATCGCCAAGGCCATCAACCAGGCCGCCGGCGGCAAGGGCGTCAACGCCAGCGTGATCACCGCCGATGACGGCCAGCACCTGGTGCTCAATGCCGTCGACTCCGGAACCGAAGGCGCGCTGACCCTCTCCGCCAGCGGTGGCAACGGCGGCCTGTCCGCGCTGACCTGGGACGGTGCCGCCGGTGGCCTGGCCCAGACCGTGGCCGCCTCCGACGCCGTGGTGCGGGTCGACGGTTTCGAGCGCACCTCCAGCAGCAACACCATCGCCGACATCGTTCCCGGGGTGACGCTCACCCTGTCCAAGGCCGACCCGGGCACCACCCAGACCCTTACCGTCAGCCAGGACAACACCCCGCTGAAGACCAACCTGCAGGCGTTCGTGTCCGCCTACAACGCGGCCGTGAGCATGCTGAAGTCGTCCAGCAGCTACAACGCCACCACCAACACCGCCGCGGCCCTCACCGGCGACGCCATGGTGCGCGGCCTGCAGCAACAGCTGCGCAGCCAGCTCAGCGGCAACGTCAACGAACTCAAGGCCCTCGGCGTCACCATCAGCAAGGAAGGCACGCTGAGCCTCAGCGGTAGCGACTTCGACAAGGCCATGGCCAGCGACCCCGCGGCGGCCAATGCCCTGTTCGGCGAGAACGGCAAGCTGAGCAGCAGCCTGAAGTCGATGATGAAGAGCCATCTGGACAGCTCGACCGGCACCCTGAGCCTGCGCACCGATGGCCTGAACAAGCAGATCAAGAAGCTGGAAAAGGATCTGGACGACCTGGACGCCCGCATGGAGAAGGTGGCGGCCCGCTACACCGCCCAGTTCACCGCCATGGACCAGCTGGTGGCGCAGATGCAGACCACCAGCGACTACCTGACCCAGCAGATGGCCTCGCTCGCCTCGCTCACCTCGAAGAACAAGTGAGGACAACGTCCCCCTCAAGTTTCCGCGATCGCGGGCCGATAGAGACAGCAACGAACATCGCACCCTGGCCGGGCCGGACGCCGACATGCGCCGGCAAGCGCCAATCGACCGCCCGCAGCGCCTGATCGACGGGAACAGAGGAGACTTCGACACATGTATGGTTCCAGCCACCAGTATGCCGAGCAGTACCGCAAGGTCGGCGTCTCGACCAGCGTGACCGACGCCGATCCGCACAAGCTCGTGGCCCTGCTGCTGGCCGGCGCCTGCGAGCGCATCCGCCTGGCCGAAGCCTGCCTGGAGCGTGGCGACCAGGCCCGCAAGGGCAAGGCGATCGGCGAGGTCTGCGCCATCGTCGGCCACCTGAACGGCTCGCTGGACCACGAGGCCGGCGGCGAGATCGCCGGCAATCTTTCCGCGCTGTACGACTACGTGCTGCACCGGTTGACCGAGGCCAACCTGCACAACGACCCGGTCGCGCTGCGCGACGCCCTGGCATTGCTCGGCGAAATCGAGTCGGCGTGGAATGCCATCCCCAACCAGCAGCGACCGCAACCCGTCGCTGCCACCGTTTGAGGCAAGAATGGCTCACGATACCGAACTCGACGACCTCTACTCCGACCTGGAAGCGCTGCGCGGCGCGCTCGAGGACGAGGACCATGCGCTGGCCGAACAGCTGGTGGCCAGCCATGACCTGCATCTGCGCCGCTATGTCGAGACCCGCGGGTCGCAGGCGCCGCTGAGCGCCCTGCAGGGGTTGCTGAAGCTGCAGCAGACGCTGATGGCCGACATGCTGGCCCGTCGCGACCTGGCCGCTGCGCGCCTGCGTGCCGGCCGCCGCTCGGTGCGCGCCGCCAACGCCTATCACCAGGCAGAATCGCTGGCATGACCGACGCCCGCGCCGCCGCCATCCACCACCCCGCCGAGAGCGAGCTGTTCGACGACGCCCTCAGCTGCGATCTCGCCCTGCCGGCGGAATTCCGGCTGGGCAGCGCCGCCATCCGTCCCGGTGCGGCGGAAACGCTGCTGCGCGGCGTGGCGCTGGTCGAGGATGCACGCGGCGGCGGCGACGACGGCGACGAACGCGGCGAGTCCTCGCAGCAGTTGCTGCGGCTGGAAGCCAAGCTGGACCTGACCCTGGTGCTGCTGGGGCGGCTGGTGCGCCAGTCCAGCGACGCCCTGCCGCTGCGTCCGGTGCGCTGGTCGCGCCGCGGCCTGCGGCTGGAGCTGGGCATGCGCAGCGGCGCTTCCGCCGGCAGCCAGGGCATCGTCCGCCTGCAACCCTCCGAATGGCTGCCCGACCACATCGAGCTGCCGGTGACGGTGCTGGCCGAAGTGGCCAATGGCGCCGGCGGTTTCTTCCTGTGGCTGCGCCTGCAGGGCGCCGGCGACGCGCTGGAAATGGCGCTGGAACGCCACCTGTTCCGCCTGCACCGCCGCCAGGTCGCGGAATCCCGGCGTTCGCGCTGAACCTGCCCGGCCTCCGCGGCCGATTAATCGGTTGGCGCCGCTGCCCACCTCGGCTATGGTGAACGCCTCCCACGCCGCGTTCACATTTCCAGTGCGAATCCTCATTGTCGACGACCATACCCTGGTCCGTGCCGGGCTCAGCCGGCTGCTGCAGGCATTCGACAATGTCGAGGTGGTGGCCGAAGCCAGCAATGCCGAGCAGGCGCTGGAAATGGCGGTGCGGCACACCCCCGACCTGATCCTGATGGACCTGTCGCTGCCCGGCCGCAACGGCCTGGACGCCCTCAGCGACGTGCGCCAGAAGGCGCCGCTGACCAAGGTGGTGATGATGTCCATGTACGACGACGCGGTGCACGTGCGCGATGCGCTCGACCGCGGCGCCGCCGGCTTCGTGGTCAAGGATGCCGCCCCGCAGGAACTGGAGCTGGCGCTGCGCGCGGCCCACGCCGGGCAGGTGTTCCTGAGCCCGCAGATCTCGGCCAAGATGCTGGCGCCCATGCTCGGTCGCGAACGCCCGGTCGGGATCGCCGCGCTTTCCCCGCGCCAGCGCCAGATCCTGCGCCAGATCGGCAGCGGCCTGAGCACCAAGGAAATCGCCGCCGATCTCGGCATCAGCGTCAAGACGGTGGAGACCCACCGCGCGCGGATGATGGAATCGCTGGGCTGCCGTCGCGCCAACGACCTGGTGCTGTTGGCCGCCCGCCACCAGCAGGAGCTGGGCTGAGCGCGTCGGAACCCTGGCGGATCGCCCCAACCCGAACGCCCGTCACAGAATGGAATTCTGGCGCACGCCGTGGCGCCCAGTCCCCGGAACCCGGAAATCCATGCCGCACAGGCACTTGCCGCGTCGAAACTCCGGCGTATGTAGGGGCCGCCCCGACGCGACGTCGGAAATCCGACTACCCCACTAGGGAAGCCCCCGATTCAAACCCCGACACCCCGAACGCAAGATACGTTCCACAACGCGCCGGGGACTTGGCGCAGCCGGGGAATACCGATGAAGACCTCCATTTCCGCCCAGCTCGGGCAACAGCTCCACCTCACGCCTGCCCTGCTGCAATCGATCCGCCTGCTGCAGCTCAACGGCATGCAGCTGGAACAGGAAATCCGCGCCGCGCTGGAAAACAACCCGCTGCTCGACCTGGAACAGGAAGCCGAAGCAACCCCCGTGCCGGAAGCCGCCGCCGACCCGGCACTGGATACCGCCGCGTTCGACGAACTGCCGGAAAGCTCGATGTGGGACATCCCCGGCGCCAGCTGGCGCGACGGCGACGACGACCGCATGGCCCAGGTCGCCGCCGGCGAGTCCAGCGATCCGCAGCTGCGCGTGCTGCAGCAGCTGGCGCTGGAACTGGACGACGGCGATCTGGCCATCGCCGCCTTCTGGCTGGAGCACTGCGACGAAGCCGGCTATCTGGACGCACCGCTGCCGCAGCTGATCCTGCTGGCCAGCGCCCACTTCGATCGCGATGCCGCCCATGTCGAAGCCCTGCGCCAACGCCTGCTGCACGGCGATCCGGCCGGCATGGCCGCCAGCGACCTGCGCGAATGCCTGCAGGCGCAGCTGCGGTCGCTGCCGGGCCTGGTCGCCGGCCGCCCGCTGGCCACGCGCATCCTCGCCGGCGATCTGGCGCTGCTGGCCGCGCACGACTACCCCGCTCTCGCCGACGCCCTCTCGGTGGAGGAAGCCGACGTGCACGAGGCGGTGCGGCTGATCCTGTCGCTGCAGCCGCGCCCCGGCGAACAGCTGCTGCCGCAGGCCAACGCCGTGGTGGTCCCCGACGTGCTGGCCTGGCATGCCGACGGCCAGTGGCGGGTGGCGCTGAACCCGTCCACCACCCACCGCGTCGCCATCAACCCCACCTACGAGCGCGCGCTCAGCGAAGCCGGCGAGAGCGCCCAGCCGCTGCGCGAGATGCTGCAGGAAGCCCGCTGGCTCACCCGTGGCCTGTCGATGCGCTACGAGACCCTGCTGCGCACCAGCCGGGTGATCGTCGAACGCCAGGCCGCGTTCCTGGTCAACGGCGACGAGGCGATGGCGCCGCTGACCCTGAAGGAAGTAGCCGATGCGATCGGCATGCACGAGTCCACCGTCTCGCGCATCACCAGCGGCAAGTACCTGCAGACCCCGCGCGGCACCTTCGAGCTGAAGCACTTCTTCGCCGTGCGCCTGGAAGGCGCCAGCATCTCCGGAGCCGCGGTCAAGGCCATGGTCCGGCGCCTGATCGAATCCGAACCGGCCGGCAAGCCGCTGGCCGACGAAGCCATCGCCGGGCTGCTTTCACGCCAGGGAGTGAACATCGCACGCCGGACCGTCGCAAAATACCGCGAACAGCTTGATATCGCCCCGGCCCGCGAACGTCGCCGCCGGGACGCCAAGCCCCAGCTGGCCCGGGTGGGCTGAGGAGAATGGAAACCATGAGCAAGCTCACCGTCCTGCTGGTCGACGACCACGAGGGCTTCATCAACGCCGCGATGCGCCACTTCCGCAAGATCGAGTGGCTGCAGATCGTCGGCAGCGCCGCCAACGGCCTGGAAGCGATCGAGCGTTCCGAGGCGCTGCGCCCGCAGGTGGTGCTGATGGACCTGGCCATGCCGGAAATGGGCGGCCTGCAGGCCACCCGCCTGATCAAGACCCAGGACGAAGCGCCCTACATCGTCATCGCCAGCCATTTCGACGACGCCGAGCACCGCGAACACGCGCTGCGCGCCGGCGCCGACAATTTCGTCAGCAAGTTGTCCTACATCCAGGAAGTCATGCCGATCCTGGAACGCATCTCGAAGGAAAACAGCCATGAGTGAGTCCCGCATCCTGGTCCTGGACAGCGATGGCGTCCGCGCCGAACGTACCGTCGCGCTGCTCGAATTCATGGACTTCACCCCACGCTGGGTGGCCGACGCCGGCGACATCGACACCGCACGCCACCGCCAGAACGACTGGATGGCGCTGGTGGTCGGCGCGCAGGAGGACGCGGCCAAGGCCGAAGCCTTCTTCGCCTGGCTGGCGCGCACCTCGCTGCCGCCGCCGGTGCTGCTGATGGAGGGCGACGCAGTCGAGTTCGCGCGCCGCCACGGCCTGCACGAGGCCAACGTCTGGCCGCTGGAAACCCCGCTGCGCCATGCGCAGATGGAGGCGCTGCTGCGCCGCGCCAGCCTCAAGCGGCTGGATACCGAACACCAGGCCGGCGCCGCCCAGGACAACGGCCCCACCGGCCACAGCCCGGCGGTGACCGACCTGCGCCGGCTGATCGACCAGGTCGCCGCGTTCGACACCACCGTGCTGGTGCTGGGCGAATCGGGCACCGGCAAGGAGGTGGTCTCGCGCGCCATCCACCAGCGCTCGCCGCGGCGCGACGGCCCGTTCGTGGCCATCAACTGCGGCGCGATCCCGCCGGACCTGCTGGAAAGCGAGCTGTTCGGCCACGAGAAAGGCGCCTTCACCGGTGCCCTGAGCGCGCGCAAGGGCCGCTTCGAGATGGCCGAGGGCGGCACCCTGCTGCTCGACGAGATCGGCGACATGAGCCTGCCGATGCAGGTCAAGCTGCTGCGCGTGCTGCAGGAGCGCAGCTTCGAGCGCGTCGGCGGCAACCAGACCATCCGCTGCAACGTGCGGGTGATCGCCGCCACCCACCGCGACCTGGAAGAGCGCATCGCCGACGGCAAGTTCCGCGAGGACCTGTTCTACCGCCTCAACGTGTTCCCGATCGAAGTGCCGGCGCTGCGCGACCGCACCGCCGACCTGCCGGCACTGGTGGAGACCATCGCCGGCCAGCTGGCCCGTACCGGCCGCGGCGAAGTGCGCTTCGCCGCCGAGGCGCTGCAGGCCCTGGCCTGCTACCCGTGGCCGGGCAACGTGCGCGAACTGACCAACCTGGTCGAGCGCCTGGCGGTGCTGCATCCGGCCGGCCTGGTGCGGGTGCAGGACCTGCCGGCGCGCTACCGCGGCGACTACCAGCCGGCGCCGCAGCCGGAGGCTTCGGAAACGGAAGAACGCTCGGCGTTGCTGGCGCAACCGGCGCCGGCGCCGGCCGTGGCCGGCGTGGCCGTGCCGGTCGCGGTGGCCGCGTCCGCCGCCGCCCAGCCGCACCTGCCCGACGACGGCATGGACCTGCGCGACCACATGGCCGGCATCGAGCTGTCGCTGATCAACGAGGCGCTCGAACGCACCCAGGGCGTGGTGGCGCATGCCGCCCAGCTGCTGGGCCTGCGCCGCACCACCCTGGTCGAGAAGCTGCGCAAGTACGGCATCGAACGCGAGCAGATGGAAATGGCCAGCTGATCCCGTCTTTCCGTTTCCCCGGCAACCGCGGGCGCGATCGCCCGTGGCGGCTTCGAAGGCCACCCGCTGCAGCGCCAGCCGGTGGCCTTCTTCGTTCACGGCGCCCGGTGGCCGATCCGCCGCCGGATCGCCGACGCCATGATTCCGGCGCGCCGGCGACAGGCACGACCGGGTTCCTGCCGCGACCGGGCCACGGCGCCGCCCTTGCAGGAGGGGTTGCCGCGATGACCGGGGAAGGCCGGGAATCCGGCGCGCGCGGCCCGGACCAGGCGTGCCGGCCCGGCGTCGCCATCGCCTGGATCCGCCCGCTGCGACAGGCGCGGCCGGCAACGACGGGGGATGGCCCGCCCCGCCGGAAACCCGCCACCGTTTCGGCACGCGGCTTGCAACTGAACAGGCAGTAGCCACCCCATTGCCCGGATGTATGCCGATGTCCCATTCCGTCAATTCGATCCTTTCCCAGATCCGCAGCTTCCAGACCCAGGTGGGCCAGCCCTCGATCCGGCCGCTGGCCGACGCGCCGCGCAGCAACGCGATCGAAGGGCTCGTCTCCGGACAGCCGCTACAGCAGGTTCCCAGCTTCACCGAAACCCTCCGCAGCGCCATCAACGGCGTCAACGATGCGCAACAGAAGTCCGGCGCGCTGGCCCGGGCGTTCGAGCTGGGCGAACCCGGCGCCGATCTGGCCAAGGTCATGGTCGCCGCGCAACAGTCCCAGGTGGCGTTCCGCGCCACCGTGGAAGTCCGCAACCGTCTCGTCCAGGCTTACCAGGACGTGATGAACATGCCGCTGTAAGGATAGGTCCGCATGGCACTCGCGCTTTCCAAGGAAACGTTCAACTCTGAAAAGGCCGGAGCGTGGTTCGACCGGCTGCAGAGCCTGCAGATCACCCGCCGGCTGGGGTTGATGGCGATGATTTCCGTCGCCGTCGCCGCCGGCCTCGGTGTGTTCTTCTGGTCGCAGAAGCCGCAGCAGGTACCGCTGTACACAGGGCTGGACCAGAAGGCCACCGCCGAGGCCACCGACCTGCTGCGCGCGGCGCAGATTCCGTTCAAGCTGGACCCGGCCACCGGCGCCATCACCGTGCCGGAAAAGCACCTGCACGATGCCCGCCTGAAGCTGGCCAGCTCCGGCCTGACCGACAGCGGCCGCCTCGGTTTCGAACTGATGGAGCGCGACCCCGGCTTCGGCGTCAGCCAGTTCGTCGAGAACGCGCGCTACCAGCACGCGCTGGAAACCGAACTGGTGCGCACCATCACCACCCTGCGCCCGGTCCGCGACGCCCGCGTGCACCTGGCCATCCCCAAGCCCAGCGCCTTCACCCGCCGGCGCGAGGTCGCCAGCGCCTCGGTGGTGCTGGAACTGCGCGGCGGCGCCACGCTGGAGCGCAACCAGGTCGACGCCATCGTGCACATGGTCGCCTCCAGCATTCCCGACCTGGCCCCCGAGCGCGTCACCGTGGTGGACCAGAGCGGACGCATGCTCACCATCTCCGACCCGAACAGCGAAGCGGCGATGAACGCCGCGCAGTTCGAGCAGGTGCGGCGCCAGGAAACCTCGTTCAACCAGCGCATCCGCGAGCTGCTCGAGCCGATGACCGGCGTCGGCCGGGTCAACCCGGAAGTCAGCGTGGACATGGATTTCTCGGTCACCGAGGAAGCGCGCGAGCTGTACAACGGCGAACCGCAGAAGGTCCGCAGCGAACAGATCAGCGAAAACAGCAGCGCCGTCGCCGGCCCGCAGGGCGTGCCCGGCGCGGCCAGCAACACCCCGCCCGGCCCCGCCGCCGAGCCGGTGACCGCGGCCACCCCGACCGAAATATCCAAGAACGCCACCCGCAACTACGAGCTGGACCGCACCCTGCAGCACACCCGGCAGCCGCCGGGCCGGATCAAGCGGGTCTCGGTGGCGGTCCTGGTCGACCACGTGCCGCGCGCCGGTACCGACGGCAAGGTCAGCGACCAGCCGTTGAGCGCGGCCGAGCTGACCCGGGTCGAGGCGCTGGTCAAGCAGGCCGTCGGCTTCAACGCCGAGCGTGGCGACACCGTGTCGGTCATGAACGCGCCGTTCGTGCGCGAGAACGTGGTGGTCGAAGGCCCCAAGTGGTGGGAAACCCCGCAGGCCCGCGACGGGCTGCGCCTGCTGCTCGGCGCATTGCTGGTGCTGGCGCTGGTGTTCGGCGTGCTGCGCCCGGCGCTGCGCCAGCTCACCGGCCAGGCCTCGCCCAAGGACGATGCCGAGATCGACCCGCTCGATGCCGACGTGCAGCTGCTCGACGACGGCGAACGCGTGCCGCAGCTGTCCAGCGAGAGCCTGCAGCTGGCCGGCGGGCAGCCGCTGGCGCTGCCGGTCGATGCCTACGAGGAACGCCTGCGCATGGCGCGCGAGGCCGTGAAAACCGACTCCAAGCGCGTGGCGCAGGTCGTGAAGGGATGGGTGGCAAATGATTGACAAGACGCAGGCTTCCGAACGACCGCCGATGAACGGCGTGCAGCGCGCCGCGGTGCTGCTGCTGTCGCTGGGCGAAGTGGATGCGGCCGAAGTGCTGCGCCACATGGAGCCCAAGGAGGTGCAGAAGATCGGCATCGCCATGGCCACCCTGAACGACGTCACCCGCGAGCAGGTGCAGCAGGTGATGGACGAGTTCAGCGCCGAGCTGGGCAACAAGACCTCGCTCAGCGTGGGTTCGGACGACTACATCCGCAACATGCTGGTGCAGGCGCTGGGCACCGAGAAGGCCGGCAACCTGATCGACCGCATCCTGCTCGGCCGCAACACCACCGGCCTGGACGCGCTGAAGTGGATGGACCCGCGCGCGGTGGCCGACCTGGTGCGCAACGAGCATCCGCAGATCATCGCCATCGTCATGGCCCACCTGGAGACCGACCAGGCCGCCGAAGCGCTGAAGCTGCTGCCCGAACGCACCCGGGTCGACGTGCTGCTGCGCATCGCCACCCTGGACGGCATCCCGCCCAACGCGCTCAACGAACTCAACGAGATCATGGAGCGCCAGTTCGCCGGCAACCAGAACCTGAAGTCGTCCAGCATCGGCGGCGTGCAGTGCGCGGCCAACATCCTCAACTTCATGGATGGCGGCCAGGACCAGCTGATCCTCGGCCAGATCTCGCAGATCGACGCCCCGCTGGGCACCCGCATCCAGGACCTGATGTTCGTGTTCGACGACCTGGTGGACCTGGACGACCGCGAGATGCAGCTGGTGCTGCGCGAGGTCAGCGGCGAGCGCCTGGGCCTGGCCCTGCGCGGCGCCGACATCAAGGTGCGCGACAAGATCACCCGCAACATGTCCCAGCGCGCCGCCGAGATCCTGCTCGAGGACATGGAAGCGCGCGGTCCGGTCAAGCTGTCCGACGTGGAGGCCGCCCAGCGCGAGATCCTGGCCATCGTCAAGCGCATGGCCGATGAGGGCACCGTCACCATCGGCGGCAACGCGGAGGCGATGCTGTGAGCAACGTCGTGCGCTGGCTGGCGCCGGACCTGATGGCGACGCCCCCACCCGAACCGGAGATCGTCGACGAGTCGCTGGCGGCCGAGCCGGAGCTGCCGGAGGAGCCGCCGCTGCAGCTGCCCACGCTGGAAGAGATCCAGGCCATCCAGGATGCCGCGCAGCAGGAAGGCTTCGAGCAGGGCCATGCCGAAGGCTATGCCCAGGGCCAGTCCGAGGTGCGCCGCCTGATCGCCCAGATCGAAGGCATCCTCGACAACTTCAGCCGGCCGCTGGTGCGGCTGGAGAACGAAGTGGTGACCGCGCTGGGCGAACTGTCGGTGCGCATCGCCGGCAACCTGGTCGGCCGCGCCTACGAGGCCGAGCCGGCCCTGCTGCAGGACCTGGTCGCCGAAGCCGTGGACGCGGTCGGCGGCGCCAGCCGCGAGGTCGAGGTGCGCCTGCACCCGGACGACATCGCCGCGCTGGCACCGCTGCTGACGCTGGCGCCGGGCCATCGCCTGAGCCCGGATACCGGCCTCAGCCGCGGCGACCTGCGCGTGCATGCCGAAAGCGTGCGCATCGACGGCACCCTCGACGCCCGCCTGCGCGCCGCGCTGGCCACGGTGATGCGCAAGTCCGGAGCGACCCAATGACACCCGAGATTCCCGTCCCCGCCCCCGCCGACTGGGCAGCCGCCCGCAACCTGCGGCTGGCCACGCGGCTGGACGGCATCCAGCTCGAGCCCGGCCACGGCCGCGGCCTGATCCGCGAAGGCGTGCTGCGCCGCGCGGTCGGCCTGACCCTGGAAGCGGTCGGCTGCGAGGCGCCGATGGGCGCCACCTGCAAGGTCGAGGTCGACGGCGGCTGGGTGGATGCCGAGGTGGTGGGCTTCGCCAGCGAACGCACCTACCTGATGCCCAGCGCCGAGCTGCACGGGCTGCTGCCCAACGCCCGGGTGGTGCCCTCCTACCGCCGCGGCGGCGTGGAAGTGGGCGAAGGCCTGCTCGGCCGCGTGATCGACAGCGACGGCGTGCCGCTGGACGGCAAGGGCCCGATCCGCGCCGAAGGCAACGCCAGCATGGCCGGCGTGGCGATCAACCCGCTGGCGCGCGAACCGATCACCCAGCCGCTGGACGTCGGCGTGCGCGCGATCAACGCGCTGCTGCCGATCGGCCGCGGCCAGCGCGTGGGCCTGTTCGCCGGTTCCGGCGTCGGCAAGTCGACGCTGCTGGGGATGATGACCCGCTACACCGCCGCCGACGTGATCGTGGTCGGCCTGATCGGCGAGCGCGGCCGCGAAGTGCGCGACTTCGTCGAGACCACCCTCGGCGAGGAAGGCCTGCGCCGCGCCGTGGTGGTGGCCAGCCCGGCCGACCGGCCGCCGCTGGCGCGCCTGCACGGCGCCTACCGCGCCACCGCCATCGCCGAGTGGTTCCGCGACCAGGGCCTGAACGTGCTGCTGTTGATGGACTCGCTGACCCGCTTCGCCCAGGCCCAGCGCGAGATCGGCCTGTCGGTGGGCGAACCGCCGACCACCCGCGGCTACCCGCCGTCGGTGTTCGCCAAGCTGCCGGCGCTGGTGGAGCGCGCCGGCAACGGCTCGGCCGGGCGTGGCTCGATCACCGCCTTCTACACCGTACTGACCGAAGGCGACGACCCGCAGGACCCGATCGCCGACGCCGCCCGCGCCATCCTCGACGGCCACATCCTGCTTTCGCGCCGGGTCGCCGACAGTGGCCTGTACCCGGCGATCGACGTCGAATCCTCGGTCAGCCGCGTGGTCCAGGACATCGCCGACGAGCCGTGGCGGCTGCGCATCCGCAAGCTCAAGCGGCTGGTGTCGGCGTATTCGGCCAACCGCGACCTGATCGCCATCGGCGCCTACCAGCGCGGCAACGACCCGGCGACCGACGAAGCGCTGGAACGCTGGCCGGAGATCCTGGAGTTCCTCGGCCAGGACGTCGCCAAGGCCGCCGACCTGCCGCACAGCCAGGCCGCGCTCAAGCGGCTCGTGGAACCCGAGAACTAAGCCATGAAGCAGTCCAAGCGCATCGACCCCCTGCTCAAGCGCGCCCAGGAACACGAGGACGCGGTGGCCCGCGACCTGGCCGAACGCCAGCGCGTGCTCGACACCCACATCTCGCGGCTGGACGAGTTGCGCCGCTACGCCGAGGAGTACGCCAACGCGCAGATGGCGGCCACCAGCCCGGCACAGCTGCTCAACCGGCGCGCGTTCCTCGACCGCCTCGACAGCGCGGTCGAACAGCAGAGCCAGACCGTGGACCGCAACCGCGAGCGGGTCGACGCCGAGCGCGCGCGGCTGCTGCTGGCCAGCCGCGACAAGCAGGTGCTGGAACAGCTGGCCGCCAGTTACCGCGCGCAGGAACGGCAGGTGGCCGAACGCCGCGACCAGCGCGAGATGGACGACCTGGGCGCGCGCCGCGTGCGCCTGGCCCAGGCCGCGGCCAGCGACGAATCCGGAGAAACGAAATGAACGCGCTTTCGATCCTGGCCGGCTCCGCCGGCAGCAGCGCCGCCAAGGCCGGTACCGGCGTCGGCACCGACGGCCAGGGCGGCCCGCGACAGGACTTCGGCGCCCTGCTCGAATCCGGCGGCAAACCCGCCCCCGCCTCCAGCGGCTCCACCACGCCCGCCCCGCCATCGCCGGCAAAGCCCGGCAGCGCCACCCAGGCCGATGCCGCAACCAGCAACGAAACGGCTTTGCCCGTCACCGACGACGCCCCCGCAGGCACCGCGGACCGCCGCGACACCGACAGCAGCGACAGCGACGACGACACCTGGCCGCCGCCGGGCCTGGTCGGCATCGGCGTGGCCGTGGTACCGGAACCGGCCCCCGCCGCACTGCCGGTCCTGCCTGCCGCCACCTCCGCCACCCCTGCCGCTACCGTGCCGGCCCCGGCCACAGGGGACATCCTGGCAGCCGCGGCCGATGCCTCTCCGGGCAACGCCGCGGCGCCGGCGCTGCCGGTGGCCAGCGACATGGAGGTGCTCCCCGATGGCGCGGCCGACGCACCGGAGCTGACGCTGGCCGCGTTCGCCGGCACCGGCAGCAGTGCGGCCGAGGGCGCCGAGCAGAGCCCGGCCAATGTCCTGCTGCAGGGGTTGAGCGCCGCCGCCGAGGTCCGCGGCACCGCGCCCGCCGCACCGTTCCTCGGCTCGCCCACCGCCACTCCGGACCTGAACAGCGAAGGCTTCGACGAAGCCATCGGCGCCCGCCTGTCGTGGCTGGCCGACCAGAAGATCGGCCATGCCCACATCCGCATCACGCCCCACGACCTCGGCCCGGTCGAAGTGCGGCTGCAGCTGGACGGCGACCGCGTCCATGCCAGTTTCACCAGCGCCCACGCCGACGTCCGCCAGGCGCTGGAAGGCAGCCTGTCGCGACTGCGGGAAATGCTCGGCGAACAGGGGCTGCAGCTGGCCCATGCCGACGTCGGGCAGCAGCAGAACCCGCAGGAGGGGGGCGAAGCCGACGCCGGCCGCGACCCGCTGGCCACGACCGGCGACCGCGACGCCGGCCACGACAGCGCCGGAATTACGGCGCGCACCCTGCACCAGCGCGGCCTGCTCGACACCTACGCCTGAACGGAAGGCAGGCCCCCGGCCAGGCCCACGCCAGGCCGGGGCGCCGTCTCGTCTCTCCGGCGGCACGGCGCCCGCGCGTGAGCGCCCTGGCGCATGTCAATTTCCCGCCATCGCCCACCCCCGCATTTCGGCACGGCCATTGCATCTGAGGAGACAGCAACCCTCAGGAGCAACTCCGTGGCCACAGCCGCAGACAAAACCAAGAAGAACGCCGTCCCCCAGGAAAAGTCCGGCAAGTCCGGCAAGTCCGGCAGTCCGGTACTGGTAACCGCGCTGGTGGCGCTGATCGCCGCGGCCGCCGCCGGCAGCGGCGTCTGGTTCTTTGCCGGCAAGCACGAACTGGCCAAGGAAAAGACCCCTCCCCGCACCACCCCGGCGCCGGCCCAGTATTTCGGGCTGGAACCGGCCTTCGTGGTCAACCTGAACGGCGCCTACGACGGCCCGCGCTACCTGCAGGTGGAAGTGCAGCTGATGACCCGCGACCCGCAGGCGCGGCAGCAGATGCAGACCCATGCCCCGGCCATCCGCGCGCGCCTGCTGATGCTGTTCTCGCAGGTGGAGCCGCAGCAGATCGGCGACCGCGCCGGCAAGGAAAAGCTGCAGGCCGCCGCGCTGGACGAGGTGCAGAAGCTGCTCAAGGCCGAAACCGGCGAGCCCTGCGCCGAAGAACTGCTGTTCACCAGCTTCGTCACCCAGTAAGGCGCCGCGATGAGCATCAACGACCTGCTCTCCCAGGACGAGATCGATGCGCTGCTGCATGGCGTCGACTCGGGATCGGTTGAGACGCAAGAAGACCTGCCGACGCCCGGCGAAGCGCGTGCCTACGACTTCGCCAGCCAGGACCGCATCATCCGCGGGCGCATGCCCACGCTGGAGATGGTCAACGAGCGTTTCGGCCGGCTCTGGCGCATCGGCCTGTTCAACCTGATCCGCCGTTCGGCCGAACTGTCGGTGCGCGGCATCGAACTGATCAAGTTCAACGACTACCTGCACTCGCTGTACGTGCCGACCAACCTGAACCTGATCAAGTTCAAGCCGCTGCGCGGCACCGGCCTGATCGTGTTCGAGCCGACCCTGGTATTCGCCGTGGTCGACAATTTCTTCGGCGGCGACGGCCGTTATCCCACCCGCATCGAAGGCCGCGAGTTCACCTCCACCGAGATGCGCGTGATCCAGCTGATGCTCAAGCAGACCTTCGCCGACCTGCGCGAGGCCTGGGCGCCGGTGATGGACGTGGACTTCGAGTACATCAACTCGGAGATCAACCCGCACTTCGCCAACATCGTCACCCCGCGCGAGTACGTGGTGGTCACCCGCTTCCACGTCGAACTGGACGGCGGCGGCGGCGACATCCACATCACCCTGCCGTACTCGATGCTGGAGCCGATCCGCGAACTGCTCGACGCCGGCATCCAGAGCGACCGCAACGACCGCGACGAGAGCTGGGCGATCATGCTGCGCGACCAGCTCAACAGCGCCGAGGTCGAACTGTCCAGCGTGCTGGCCCAGCGCCGCATGAGCCTGCGCGAACTCACCCGGCTGAAGATCGGCGACATCCTGCCCATCGAACTGGCCAAGCAGGTGCCGCTGTGCGTCGAAGGCATCCCGGTGTTCACCGGAGAGTTCGGCGTGGCCAACGAACGCAACGCCATCAAGATCGTCGCAACCCACCCGCCGGGCACCCGTCCGCGCAATCCCGTCATCCAGGAAGACCCGCAATGAACGATATCCCCTCGACCGAAGCCGCGCCGGCGCAGTTCGACACCCTGCAGGCCGACGAGAACCCCAACACCGACCTGGATCTGGACGTGATCCTGGACGTGCCGGTGACGCTGTCGCTGGAAGTCGGCCGCGCGCGCCTGCCGATCCGCAACCTGCTGCAGCTCAACCAGGGCTCGGTGGTGGAACTGGAGCGCGGCGCCGGCGAATCGCTGGACGTGTTCGTCAACGGCACCCTGATCGCCCACGGCGAGGTGGTCGTCATCAACGACCGCTTCGGCGTGCGCCTGACCGACGTGGTCAGCCCCAGCGAGCGCATCCGGAGACTGCGGTGAGCCCGTTGCTGGCACTCGTCGCCACGGCCGCGCCGGCGAAAGCCGTCGGCCAGCATGTGGCCACCGCGCCGGGCCTTGGCGGCGCGCTGCTGGCACTGCTGGCGGTGCTGGCGCTGATCGTCGGCCTGGGCTGGCTGCTCAAGCGCATGCCCGGCAGCGGCTTCCGCCAGGCCGAGGGCCTGCGCGTGGTGGCCAGCACCGTGGTCGGCGCCAAGGAGCGGATCGTGGTGGTCGAGGTCAACGGCACCCAGTTGCTGCTGGGCGTCACCGCCGGCGGCATCGGCGTCCTGCACCAGTTGCCGGAACCGCTGCCGGCGCCGCCCGCCCCCTCCCTGCCCGACTTCAAGCAACTCCCGAATTTCGCGCAACTGCTGTCGCAGAAACTGCGCAAGGAATCCTGACCATGCGTGCCCGCCGCACCCCCTGCAAGCGCAGCCTGCAACTGCTGCTGATGCTGTTCCTGATCGCCCTGCCCGCGCTGGCGCTGGCCGCCCCCGGCGTGCCGCAGCTGCCGTCGCTGCCGGAGGTGGACGTCGGCCGGATAGGCAACCAGCCGGTCAGCCTGCCGCTGCAGACGCTGCTGCTGATGACGGCGATCACCCTGCTGCCGTCGATGCTGCTGGTGCTCACCGCCTTCACCCGGATCATCATCGTGCTGGGCCTGCTGCGGCAGGCGCTGGGCACCGGCCAGAGCCCCTCCAACCAGATCCTGCTGGGCCTGGCGCTGTTCCTCACCGCGATGGTGATGATGCCGGTGTGGCAGCAGGCCTGGAGCGCGGGCATGGGCCCGTACCTGGACGGCCAGATCGACTTCCAGACCGCCTGGACGCTGACCACCGAGCCGTTGCGCGCGTTCATGCTGGCGCAGGTGCGCGAGACCGACCTGATGACCTTCGCCGGCATGGCCGGGCACGACACCTACGCCAGCCCCGACGCGATCCCGTTCCCGGTGCTGGTGGCCTCGTTCGTGACCAGCGAGCTGAAGACCGCGTTCGAGATCGGCTTCCTGATCTTCATCCCGTTCGTGATCATCGACCTGGTGGTGGCCAGCGTGCTGATGTCGATGGGCATGATGATGCTGTCGCCGATGCTGGTGTCGGCCCCGTTCAAGATCCTGCTGTTCGTGCTGGTGGACGGCTGGGTGCTGGTGGTGGGCACGCTGGCGGCGAGCTTCAACGCGGTGTGACCGGTGGCCGTGCCCCGCCCGCGGGGCGATGGCACGACGCACCCGGCATCGCTCCCGACAAGCCGCGGCCCCGCCGCGGCTTTTGTCTGCTTCTTCGCCCATCGGCGTGAGGAATCCATTCCAGGACCTGTTCGAAGAGCTCGCGACTGACGTCGCTCCTACGGTAGGAGCGACGTCAGTCGCGAGCTCTTCGAGCCGTAGCAAGAGCCCCCGGAAACCCGCCTCGCCCGCAGACGGACGAAGAACTTCCTGCCTGGGCAACCGGGAAGCGGTTGCTTCCACCGCGGTTGCCCGGGCCGTTGACTGGGGCACCATCGCCTGCCGTTGCCATCGCTTTGGCCATTGCCGGCGCGATGCGAGCGGCCGTCGACCCAATCAACCGGCAAGCGGCTTCGACCGGCGCGGATGGCCCGATCAGTCGGCCTCCCGATCCGCACCGGGAAACCGCAGCGGGACGCGGATGCTGCTGTCGGAATGCCAGTCGATGCGCAGCGGTTCGCCGGCATCGGCGACCGACTCGTCGCTGACGTCACGCCCGGTTCCGTGGTTGACCTGGTGCCAGGCGTCCTTGAGCACGTCCACGACCACCAGCAGGCGGCTGCCCGGCGCCATCCGGCGCCCGGTCATGCGCGTGCGCTCGAACGGCAGCAACGTCCATTCGCCCGGTTCGAGCAATGTCCGTGCGCTCATGTCGCGGACGTGGCTGGCACGCCCCAGGTAGTAGGACAACTGCATGCTGCGGCCGTCCTGCATCAGCTCGTACAGCGATACGGTGAAATCGACATCGCGCTTGTTGATGCGCACTTTCAGCTCGCCCGAAAACGTCCCGACCACATCGACGGGCTGTTCGAATGCGTCGCTGACGAAGGACAGGCCGCTTCCGGGCTCCGGCGCATCGCGGACGACGGGGTCGGGGTAATAGGAATGCCGTGAAATGCCGCGATCCGCGAAATCCACGCCCTGGCTCAGGTAACCGCCCTGCCGGGGTGCTTGCCGGCTCAATCGATGGTGCGGCCCCTCGCGTTCGGTGGATAGATACAGCGTGGCGTATCCGCCGGCCGCCGCGTCGAGCGAGGCCGCATGGCCCCAGCGGTCGGCGCCCATCAACTGGTAGTTGACCCGGCCGGCGAGCAACGGCGGACGTTCCGCTCCGCGCAGCACGTGATCCAGCCACTGGAAGGTGAGCGCCTGGGTATCGAACTGCGCGGAGGCATCCAGCGCATGGCCGCGCAACTGCATGGGCTTGAACGACGCCTGCGCCCCGAAATGGTCGTACGGGCCGATCAGCAGCGTGTGGTCGGCCTCCGGCAGGTGCCGGTAGTGCTCCTTGAAATAATGCAGCGCGGAGACCTGCCCATCATCGTAATAACCGGTGATCGACAGCACCGGGATGGTGATGCCCGCATATTCCGCGCCATACGGCACCATGGCTTGCCAATAGGCGTCGTAGCCCGGGTGCGACAGCCAGCGTTGCAGCCACGGGTTGGGCGTGCCGTCCACCTGGTCGATCTCGCGGTACGGGCGTCCGGATGCGTACCAGCTGTCGGCAAGGCCGGCCCAGCGTTCGCGCTGGGCATAGGTTTCGTCGTCGAGCAGCCGGTTGTTGGCGACGTAGAACGGCCACGCATAGTTGGCGGTCAGAAAGACGTTGTTCTCCATCGGCAGGCCGAGGCCGGGGATCGCCGCCACGTACGGCACGATGGTCTTCAATGCCGGGTGCCGGTGCTTTGCCGCCGCCCATGCGGCGAATCCCAGATAGCTGCCGCCGTACATCGCGACCCGGCCATCGTTCCATGGCTGGCGGCTGATCCAGTCGATCGCGGCATGCGCATCTTCGCCCTCGTGCTCGTAGGGAGCGCTCTCGCCGCTGCCCAGCCGCTTGCCGCGCGCGTCCACCACGACCCCGGCATAGCCTCTTGCCGCCGCCTGCACCGCCTGGCCCCGGTTCCGTGCCGGATCGGTGTAGATGGTGAACTGCATCGCCGCCGGCAGCGCCGCATCGTCGCCGCGGCGACGGGCCAGGTGCGCCGACAGGGTGATTCCTCCCGGAACGGGAATCATCACCTCGTCGTCGATCAGGAAGCGCCGCTCCTCGTCCTCCCGCACCAGCGCCGGCGCCAGGGCCCCGGCCGCCCGATAGGCCTGCACGAAAGCCGATTGGCGGACGAGTTCGAGCGCAGCCGTTCGTGGAATCGTCCGGTCGCCCGCATGCCCGGCAACGGCCTGCCGCAGCCGGCCGGACGCCGCTGCCACGTCGGCGACGAACCAGTAATGGGTCTGCACCGCGGCAAGATCGTCCAGTTGCGCGAACCTCGCCCTGAAGGCATCGGCATAGGCCTGCTCGAAACGGGCGCCTCCCGCGGCCCCGGCTTCGGCCAGCAACAGATAGGGCATCCAGCGTTGCGCCCGCTCGGCATCGCCGTCGGCCACGAACGCAGCGACCAGGGATTCGATGGAGGCCGCCGCGTCCCGGTGACGGCCGGCGACGATCTGGAGCTGGCTGCGTTGCGTGGGTGCGAGCTCCTCGGCACCGGGTCTGTCCCCGTCGAGCAGCGACTGCGATATCCGCGCCAGCGATGCCTCGACCCGTGCCGGGTCGGCATTGGCCGGCAGCGACCAGGCAAGAGCATCCACGTCCGTCCCCGCCGCTGCCGGTTGCGCCGCCAGCAGGAGCAGGACGCAGAAGCAGGAAAAAAGCCGCGAACGCCATGACCAGCGCCGTTCGCATACCGATGCGGAAACGATCTTGTCCAAAGTGTCTTCCTTGTGGCGCTGCGGCCCGGGTCGGCCGGGCCGCAGCGGAGCGCGGGCCGGGCACCGATTATGCTGGCCCGCGACCCGGCCGCCTATGGCCAGGGGCGCCGGGCACCGGAAGCCCGACGACCAGGCGGCAACAGCCGGGGCGACCGCCGCGGACCCGCGGCGGCGGAATGCCGGCGCCGTTCTGGCACCGGGCTTGCATCAGCCCCGGCATGACTCCCGAACTCGCCCTCACCGAACTGCGCGGCGGCCTGATGGCCGTGCTCTGGGTCGCCGGACCGCTGCTGCTCACCGTGCTGGTGGTCGGCGTCGTGGTCGGCATCATCCAGGCCGCCACCCAGCTCAACGAACCCACCATCGCCTTCGTCTCCAAGGCCGCGGCCCTCACCGTGGCGCTGTTCGCGCTGGGCAGCCTGCTGGTCGGCCACCTGGTCGAATTCACCACGCTGCTGTTCCAGCGCATCCCGCACCTGATCGGATAGCCCCGCGATGGATGCCGCCACCCGCATGGCCATCGACGGCCAGCAGGCCTTCGCCATCATCGGCACGGTGCTGTGGGTGGCGCTGCGCATCGGCGCCATGCTGATGGCGATGCCGCTGGTCGGTACCCGCGCGGTGCCGGCGCGGATCCGCGCGCTGGTGGCCATCGCCCTGGCGCTGGCGCTGGCGCCGATCCTGCCGCCGGTGCCGGCATGGGACGGTTTCGATGCGGCCACCGTGCTCACCATTGCCCGCGAGCTGGCCATCGGGGTGTCGATCGGCTTCATGCTGCGGCTGGTGTTCGAAGCCGGCGCGCTGGCCGGCGAACTGATCGCCCAGGGCACCGGCCTGGCCTTCGCGCAGATGACCGACCCGCTGCGCGGCGGCAGCTCCGGCGTGATCGGGCAATGGTTCTACCTGCTGTTCGGCCTGCTGTTCTTCACCGCCAACGGCCACCTGGCGTTGATCGCGCTGCTGGTGGACAGCTACAAGGCGTTGCCCATCGGCACCGCCCTGCCCGACCCGCATGCCCTGGCCGCGGCCGCACCGACCTTCGTGCTGCAGGTGTTCCGCGGCGCGCTGGCGCTGGCCATCCCGCTGACCGTGGCGATGCTGGCGGTGAACCTGGCCTTCGGTGCGCTGGCACGCGCGGCGCCGGCGTTGAACCCGATCCAGCTCGGCCTGCCGGTGTCGCTGCTGCTGGGCCTGACGCTGCTGGCGGTCATGGCCGGGGAAATGGGGCCACCGGTGCAGCGCCTGTTCGACCAGGCCTTCGACGCGGCGCGCCAGGTCGTCACCTGAACCTGCGGCGAGGGCAGCTTCGGCATCGGCGGTGATGCGCCGGCGCGCTTTCCCTCGCCAGATCCAGCACCGCCAGCGCGTCCCCGTGGCTCCGAGGCGCCACGCCTGCCGTTCCCTGCGGCGGCTGCCACGGCCTTGCCTGCTGCCGTTCCGGCTGGCCGCCGGGCGGAACCGGGCCGCACCGGCATGCCCGCCCGGGCCGGCCCCGCGCGCCGCCGGAACGGCGCTTGCATCGGCCACGGCAGCCCCCTGCCAGCACAGCCCGATGTCCGAGAACGAACAAGCCGGCGAAAAGACCGAACAACCTACCGAAAAACGCCTGCGCGACGCCCGCGAACAGGGCAACATCCCGCGTTCGCGCGAACTGGCCACCGCCGCCGTGTTCACCGCCGGCGTGCTGGCGCTGATGGTCTTCTCCGGTTCCATGGCCCGCGCGGCACTGGGCTGGATGCGGCTGGCGCTGTCGCCGGAACCGACCCTGCGGCATACGCCGATGGCGCTGTTCGGCCACGCCGGCGAGCTGCTGCTGCGGCTGATGCTGGCGATCGCGCCGCTGATGGTGGTGTGCGTGCTGGCCAGCTTCCTGGCACCGTCGCTGATGGGCGGGCTGCGCTGGTCCGCCAAATCGATGACGCCGGATTTCAAGCGGCTCAATCCCCTGGCCGGCCTCAAGCGCCTGTACGGCCCGGAGGCCATCGCCGAGTTCATCAAGTCGCTGCTGCGCGTGGCCTTCGTCGGCCTGGCCGCGGGGTTGTGCGTGTGGCACGGCATCGACTCCCTGCGCGGGCTGCTGCACCAGCCGCTGGAACGCGCCCTGGTCAATGGCCTGGGATTCACCCTGAAACTGGTGCTGTCCACCGCGCTGGCCATGGCGCTGCTGGCCGCCATCGATGCCCCGTACCAGAAGTGGAACTGGCGGCGGAAGCTGAAGATGACCCGCGAGGAGCTGCGCCGCGAGCTCAAGGAGAGCGAGGGCAGCCCCGAGGTGAAGGGCCGCATCCGCCAGTTGCAGCAGCAGATGTCGCAGCGGCGGATGATGGAAGCGGTGCCGGGCGCCGACGTGGTGGTGGTCAACCCGACCCACTACGCGGTGGCGCTGAAGTACGAGGGCGGGCGCATGAACGCCCCCACCGTGGTCGCCCTGGGCGTGGACGAAGTGGCGCTGCGCATCCGTGAAGTGGCCGACGGCAACCGGGTCGCCATCGTCTCGGCACCGCCTTTGGCACGCGCCTTGTATCGGGAAGGGCAACTCGGCAAGGAAATTCCCGTGAGACTGTATTCGGCCGTCGCCCAGGTCCTGTCCTACGTCTACCAGCTGCGCAGCTGGCGCAGCGGCCCGATGCCGCCGCAGCCGGCCTTCGAGGTCGACGAATTCGGCAATGGAGGCCGCGCATGAGCGCCCAGCCCGCCCCGATGAACGCCCGCAGGCTGCTGGGCATGGTGCGCAACGGCCTGGGCGCGCCGCTGATCGTGCTGGCGCTGCTGGCGATGGTGGTGGTGCCGCTGGCCCCGCCCGTGCTCGACGCGTTGTTCACCTTCAACATCGCCATCTCGCTGATGGTGCTGCTGGCGGTGGTGTACGTGAAGCGTCCGCTGGATTTCACCATCTTCCCGATCGTGCTGCTGGTCACCACGATGCTGCGGCTGGCGCTGAACGTGGCCTCCACCCGGGTGATCCTGCTCAACGGCCAGAACGGCCACGAGGCCGCCGGCAAGGTGATCGCCGCGTTCGGCGAGTTCGTGATCGGCGGCAACTACGCGGTCGGCATCGTGGTGTTCGCGATCCTGACCATCATCAACTTCGTGGTCATCACCAAGGGCGCCGGGCGCGTGTCGGAAGTGACCGCGCGCTTCACCCTGGACGCGATGCCCGGCAAGCAGATGGCGATCGACGCCGACCTCAACGCCGGCCTGCTGACCCGCGAGGAGGCCAAGGCCCGCCGCGAGGAAGTGCGCGAGGAAGCCGACTTCTACGGCGCGATGGACGGCTCCAGCAAGTTCATCCGCGGCGATGCCATCGCCGGCATCCTGATCCTTTTCATCAACCTGATCGGCGGCCTGGCGGTCGGCGTCCTGCAGCACGGCATGCCGTTCGGCGACGCCGCCGCCACCTACACCCTGCTGTCCATCGGCGATGGCCTGGTGGCGCAGCTGCCGGCGCTGCTGGTGTCCTCGGCGGTGGCGATGCTGGTCACCCGCGCCTCGCGCGCGCAGGACATGAGCCAGGCGATGATGGGCCAGGTGTTCGGCCAGCAGCGTGCGCTGGCCATCGCCGCCGCCATCCTCGGCCTGGTCGGGCTGGTGCCGGGCATGCCCAACGTCGCTTTCCTGACGCTGGCGGCAATCCTCGGCTTCCTCGCCTGGAAGCTGTGGAAACGCGAGCAGCGGCCGGCACCCGACGCGGCCGCGGCCGGGCCGACCGGCGCCAACGGCCTGCCGCTGCCGGTTCCGCAGCCCTCGCCCAGCGCCGAACTGACCTGGGACGAACTGCGTCCGGTGGATCCGCTGGGCCTGGAAGTGGGCTACCGGCTGATCCCGCTGGTGGACAAGACCCAGGGCGGCGAGCTGATGGCGCGCATCAAGGGCGTGCGCCGCAAGCTCACCCAGGACCTGGGCTTCCTGATCCCCTCGGTCCACATCCGCGACAACCTGGAACTGCCGGCCAGCGGCTACCGCCTGCTGATCCACGGCGTGCCGGTGGCCACCGCCGAGATCCACCCCGACCGCGAACTGGCGCTGGACCCGGGCAGCGCGCTGGGCACCCTGGAAGGCATCGCCGGCAAGGACCCCGCGTTCGGCCTGGACGCGACCTGGATCCAGCCGCACCAACGGCCCAATGCCGAATCGCTGGGCTACACCGTGGTCGATCCGGCCACCGTGGTCGCCACCCACCTGTCGCACCTGATCCGCGAGCACGCGCCCGAACTGCTCGGCCACGAGGAAGTGCAGCAGCTGCTGGCCAACCTGGCCAAGAGCGCGCCGAAGCTGGTCGAGGACCTCACCCCCAAGGCGCTGCCGCTGTCGGTGGTGGTGCGGGTGCTGCAGAACCTGCTGGTCGAGCGCATCCCGGTGCGCCAGCTGCGCAAGATCGTCGAGGCGCTGGTGGAGAACGCCGCGCAGACCCAGGACCCGGCCGCGCTGACCGCCGCGGTACGCAACGCGCTGGGCCGCTTCATCGTGCAGGAGATCGCCGGGATGTCGCCGGAACTGCCGGTGTTCACCCTCAACCCGCAACTGGAACGCGTCTTGCAGGAATCCACGCAGGGCAACGGCGCCGCGCTGGAACCCGGTCTCGCCGAGCGACTGCACCAGAGTCTGGCCGACTGCGTCGGCAAGCAGGAAGCGAAGAACGAGCCGGCCGTGGTGCTGGTACCCGGTCCGGTCCGCGCCGCGCTGGCGCGCCTGGTCCGACACAGCGTCCCCTCGCTGTCGGTCCTGGCCTACAGCGAGGTACCGGAGGACAAGCGCCTGAAACTGGTCGGAACGATCAGCTGACGGCGACCGGAATCCGGCGCCCGCGCCGGAAAACGGACACAAGCGACACCGCATCACCGAAACACCGAAGCAGGACCAGGAACGCCCGTAGACGCCGCCAGAACGTCGCCCCGCATTCCCGAACGCCAACCAGAATTCAACTTCCCGGTACCACAGCATGAAAATCAAACGTTTCGTCGCCTCCGATATGCGCACCGCCATGAACATGGTGCGCAAGGAACACGGTCCTGACGCTGTCATCCTGTCCAACCGGCGAATCGAGGAAGGCATCGAGATCGTCGCCGCCGCGCACTACGACGAGAGCGTGGTGCAACGCGCACTGGAAGCCGCGCGGCCGACGCCGCCGGCGGCGCCCAAGCCGCGCAGCGCGGCCGAGGCGATGATCGCCGCGGTCACCCGCCGCAAGGCGCCGGAGCCCGAACCCGTGGCCCCCACCACCTCGGCGGTGGCCGCGCTGGCGCGCGCCGCGGTGGGCGCCACCGGACGCACCATCGAAAGCGCGCACGAACTGGGCAACGGCATTGGCAGCCGCTTCGCTTCGCTGGTCAAGCCGCGCCCGGAAGCGCATCCGGCGCTGTCCACGCAGAGCTTCGCCACCCTGCCCTCGACCGACGAGGAACCGCCGGCGCTGCCGCCGGCACGTGCCGCCGCCGTCGCCGCGGCCGCGCCGATCAACCGCGCCCGCTTCGTCATCGACCCGCCGCTGGAGGAAATGCCGCTGATGCCGATGGCCTCCCGGGCCGCCGCAGCGGCCCCGGCCCGTCCGCAGCCGGCACCGGCGGCGATCCCCGCTCCTGCCGTGTTCGCCCCGCCGGCGGCGCAGGAACCGGCCCCGGCCATCGCCATGCCTTCGCCGGCACTGTCCGCACTGCACACCGAAGTCCCCGCCCGCGAGGTCCGCGTCCCGGCGGAAGCGGTCGAGGCAACTCCGGCCCCGGTCGCAGCCGCTGCTCCGGCTCCGCAGGCCGCAGCGCTGAGCGTGGTCCCGGTCGCCACCCAGCGTGACGACGAGCAGATCGCCCAGCTGCGCCAGGAAGTGGCCGGCATGCGGCAGATGATCGAGCGCGAGATGAACCGCTTCACCGACGAGCGCCTGCGCGGCTGCCCGGTGCGCGCCAACGCGCTGGACCTGATGGACGAGTACGGTTTCGATGCCGGCCTGTCCCGCGACGTGGCGATGGCGATG
The DNA here is from genome assembly GCF_026107455.2 of Xanthomonas chitinilytica. Lineage (GTDB taxonomy): Bacteria > Pseudomonadota > Gammaproteobacteria > Xanthomonadales > Xanthomonadaceae > Stenotrophomonas > Stenotrophomonas chitinilytica. The sequence continues at coordinate 26,506 of NZ_JAPCHY010000007.1, forward strand.
CCGGCCGACACCGAGGCCCATCGCGCCCGCGGCCTGATGCTGGGGCTGATCTCGAAGAAGCTGCCGATCGCCCCGGTCGACCCGATCGAATCCGGCGGCGTGATCGCCCTGGTCGGCCCCACCGGCGCCGGCAAGACCACCACCATCGCCAAGCTGGCCTCGCGTTTCGCCGAAGCCCACGCCGCCCGCGACGTCGCCCTGGTCACCACCGATACCCAGCGCATCGGCGCCCGCGAGCAGCTGTACGGCTTCGGCCGCCAGCTCGGCATCGCCGTGCACGAGGCCAACAGCGGCACCAACCTGAGCCAGCTGCTCGACCGCCTGGCCGACTACAAGCTGGTGCTGATCGACACCGCCGGCCTGGGCCAGCGCGACCGTGCCCTGGCCGCGCAGCTGCAGTGGCTGCGCGCCGCCGGCCAGATCCGCACCCTGCTGGTGCTGCCGGCCAACACCAGCTTCCAGGACATGGACGAGGTGGTGCGCCGCTTCGGCGCCGCCAACCCGCAGGGTGTGGTGCTGACCAAGCTGGACGAGACCGGCCGCTTCGGCAGCGCGCTGTCGGTGGCGGTCGACCACCGCCTGCCGATCACCTGGGTGACCGACGGCCAGGACGTGCCGGAGGACCTGCACCGCGCCAGCGCCGCCAATCTGGTGCTTCGCCTTGAAGATTTGCGCCGCGCGGCCGATATGCCCTGCAACCCGGAGTTGAACCATGCCGTCGCGTGAGTACGCCAAGCTGACCAAGACCTTCCCGTTGTCGGCCACCCGCCGCCAGCCGCTCAGCCCCGTGCGCACCATCGCGGTGACCGGTGGCAAGGGCGGCGTGGGCAAGAGCAACATCTCGGCCAACCTGGCCGTGGCCCTGGCGGACATGGGCAAGCGCACGCTGTTGCTGGACGCCGACCTGGGCCTGGCCAACATCGACGTGATCCTGGGCCTGCAGCCCCGGTTCACCCTGGCCGACCTGGTCGCCGGGCGCTGCACCCTGCCCGAGGTCATCGTCGAGGGCCCCGGCGGCGTGCTGGTGGTGCCGGCCGCGTCCGGGCGCCGGCACATGGCCGAACTGCAGCCGGCCGAGCACGTCGGCCTGGTCAACGCCTTCTCCGAACTGGAGCTGGAGCTGGACGTGCTGGTGATCGACACCGCCGCCGGCATCACCGACAGCGTGCTCACCTTCTGCCAGGCCGCGCAGGACACCGTGGTGGTGGTCTGCGACGAACCGGCCTCGATCACCGACGCCTATGCCCTGATCAAGGTGCTCTCGCGCGAACGCGGGGTGGACCGCATCCAGGTCGTGGCCAACATGGTGCGCGACCCCAACGAGGGCCGCGTGCTGTACGAGAAGCTGGTGCGGGTGTGCGAGAAATTCCTCGCCGACGTCTCGCTCAACTACCTGGGCTGCGTGCCGCAGGACGACTGGCTGCGGCTGTCGGTACAGCGCCAGCAGCCGGTGGTGAAGGCCTACCCGGCCGCACCGGCTTCGCAGGCGATCCAGGAGATCGCCCGCCGTACCGCCCGCTGGCAGGCGCCGACCGAGGCCCGCGGCGGCGTCGAGTTCTTCCTCGAACGCATCATCCAGCGCGGGGTGACGCCATGAAGGGGGCCGCACAGTACCGTGAAGTGCAGCGCAGCGCTGCCACCGACTGCATCACCCAGCACGCGGACCTGGTGCGCCGCATCGCCCACCACCTGGCCGCGCGGCTGCCGGCCAGCGTCGAGATCGACGACCTGATCCAGGCCGGCATGATGGGCCTGATCGAGGCCTCGCGCAGCTACGACTCCGAACAGGGCGCCTCGTTCGAGACCTACGCCTCGATCCGCATCCGCGGCTCGATGATCGACGAGATCCGCCGCGGCGACTGGGTGCCACGCTCGGTGCACCGCCGCGCCCGCGACGCCGCCGCCACCATCCGCCGGCTGGAGCAGGAAACCGGCCGCGCCGCCAGCGCCACCGAAGTGGCCGCGGCCATGGAGATGCCGCTGCCCGAGTACCTGCGGCTGATGGAGGACGCCGCGCGCGGCCAGGTGCTGAGCCTGGAGTCGCGGGTGGAGGACCAGGGCGAACTGGACACCGTGGCCCGCGGCGGCCCCAACCCGCAGCAGATGCTGGAACGCAGCCAGTTCGGCCATGCCCTGGGCGACGCCATCGGCCAGCTGCCCGAGCGCGAGCAGCTGGTGCTGTCGCTGTACTACGAGCAGGAACTGAACCTGAAGGAGATCGGCGCGGTACTCGGCGTGAGCGAGTCGCGCGTCTGCCAGATCCACGGCCAGGCGGTGTTGCGCCTGCGTGGCCGACTGAAGATTTTCGAGGCGGCCGACGCCGGCCTCGAGGACCATTGAACCGAGGAATGTGATTTGAACAAGAACATGCGGGTCCTGATCGTGGACGACTTCTCGACCATGCGGCGCATCGTCAAGAACCTGCTGGGCGACCTGGGCTTCAGCAACACCGCCGAAGCCGAGGACGGCAACAGCGCGCTGGCGCTGCTGCACAGCCAGCCGTTCGACTTCGTGGTCACCGACTGGAACATGCCGGGCATGACCGGCATCGAGCTGCTCAAGGCGATCCGTGCCGACGACAAGCTCAAGACCCTGCCGGTGCTGATGGTGACCGCCGAGGCCAAGCGCGAACAGATCATCGAGGCGGCGCAGAACGGCGTGAACGGCTACATCATCAAGCCGTTCACCGCGCAGACCCTGGAAGAGAAGCTCGGCAAGATCTTCGAACGGCTGGCGGCCAGCGCCTGATGGACACCGTCGCCGAGACCAACAGCGAACGCAGCGCCCTGATCGAACGCCTGCAGGGTGCCCTGGATGCCCTGGAAGGCGGCGACGAGGCCGGCTGGCGCCGGGAAATCGACGTCCTCGCCGCCTGGCGCACCCGCCCGATGATGCAGGGCCTGAGCCGGCTCGCGCGCGAGCTGGGCCAGGCGCTGGGCGAACTGCCGAGCGTGCCCGAGGAAGCCGGCGAACTGAACGACGCCTGCGCGCGCCTGGACCACGTGGTGCAGATGACCGAGCAGGCCACCCACCGCACCCTGGACCTGGCCGAGGAATGCCGCTCGCTGGCCGACCAGCTGCGTACCGGCGGGCTGGGTGCCGAGCAGGAAGCGGTGCTGGAGAAGATCCGCCACAACCTCACCGAGATGGCGCTGACCCAGAGCTACCAGGACCTGACCGGCCAGATCATCCGCCGCGTCGTGGGCATCGTGCGCCGCGTGCACGAAGGCTTCGGCGCCCTGGGCCTGCCGCCGCAGCAGGACGAAGCAAAACGCGACACCGGCCTGGCCGGCCCGGCCGTGGGCGGCCTGGACCGCCATGCGGTGTCGCAGAACGACGCCGACGACCTGTTGTCGGATCTGGGACTGTAATGCCATGAGCGCCGTACCCGACGACATTGCCGCCGATTTCATCGTCGAGGCCCAGGAGATCCTGGACCGCCTGGGCGAACAGCTGGTGTCGCTGGAGCAGGCGCCCCAGGACAGCGACCAGCTCAACGCCGTGTTCCGCGGCTTCCACACCCTCAAGGGCGGTGCCGGCTTCCTGGCCATCCACGCCATGGTCGGGCTGTGCCACGCCGCCGAGGAAACCCTGGGCATGGCCCGCTCCGGCAAGGCCGTGCTGCAGCCACACCACTTCGACGCCGCGCAGCAGTCGCTGGACTGGCTGCAGGCCATGCTCGACGCGGTCTCGGCCGGCACCGAGCCGGAACACGCCCCGCCGCAGCTGATCGCCCAGTTCGACGTCAACGCCGCGCCGGCCACGGCCGCACCGGTGGCCGCCGCGCCGGCCCCCGCCGCCGGCGACAGCGACCTGATCAGCGACGACGAGTTCGAGGCCCTGCTCGACCAGTTGCACGGCAGCGCCGCGCCCAGCGCCAAGCCGGCGCCGACGCCGACGCCGGCCGCCGCTGGCGACGACCTGATCAGCGACGACGAATTCGAAGCCCTGCTCGACCAGCTGCATGGCGGCGCCGCCCCCGGCAGCCAGCCGCTCGCCGCCGCGCCGGCAGCCCCTGCCGCCGCACCGCCGGCGCCCGCACCGGCCCCGCGCCCGGCGCCGACCGCCGTTCCCAGGCCGGTGGCCAAGCCCGCGGCCGAAGCCGAACACACCGTGCGCGTGGACACCAAGCGACTGGACGCCATCGTCAACCTGATCGGCGAACTGGTGCTCTCGCGCAACCGGCTCAAGACCCTGCGCGCGCGGCTGAAGGACGAAGAGCTGGACCGCGCCGTCTCCACCCTGGACATCGCCACCGCGCGCCTGCAGTCGGCGGTGATGCGCACCCGCATGCAGCCGGTGGGCAAGGTGTTCTCGCGCTTCCCCAAGGTCGCCCGCGACGTCGCCCGCAACCTCAAGAAGGAAGTGGAACTGGAGCTGATCGGCGCCGACACCGAGCTGGACCGCAACCTGGTCGAAGCGCTGGCCGACCCGCTGGTGCACCTGGTGCGCAACGCCATCGACCACGGCATCGAGATGCCCGACCTGCGCGAGGCGCAGGGCAAGTCGCGCAACGGCCACGTCCGGCTGTCGGCGCAGCAGGAAGGCGATTACGTCAGCATCGAAGTGCAGGACGACGGCGCCGGCATCGACCCCGAGCGGCTGCGCGCCAAGGCCCGCGAGAAGGGCCTGATCGACCCGGAAGCCGCCGCCCGCCTGAGCAGCGAGGAATGCCTGCACCTGGTGTTCCTGCCCGGCTTCTCGACCAAGCAGGAAGTCACCGACATCTCCGGCCGCGGCGTCGGCATGGACGTGGTGCAGTCGCGCATCCGCGAACTGAGCGGACAGATCCAGATCCAGTCCGAACTGGGCCGCGGCAGCCGCTTCCTGATCCGCGTGCCGCTGACCCTGGCGATCCTGCCGACCCTGCTGGTGCAGGCCGGCGAGGACGTCTACGCGCTGCCGCTGGCGCGCGTGATGGAAGTGCTGCACGCCCCGCATACCTCGCTGGGCTGGTTCGACGGCCGCGCGGTGCTGGACCGCAAGTCGCACACCCTGCCGCTGGTGGACCTGCGCCGCTGGCTGGACGTGGAACCGGCCGCCTCCTCGCTGCTGACCATCGTCGTGCTGCAGGCCGGCGAGGCCCGCTTCGGACTGGTGGTGGACCAGGTGCGCGGCCGCGAGGAAGTCGTCATCAAGCCGCTGCCCAAGGCGCTGCGCGGACTGCGCGGCTATGCCGGCGCCACCCTGATCGGCGACGGCCGCATGGCGCTGATCCTGGACGTGGACGGACTGCGCGCCGGCCATGACTGACCTGCCGCCCTTCCCCCGACCCCGATGGCGGACGCCGGCCCGGCCGGCGTCTCAAGTCCCCTTCACCTAAGCCGATACCGGATAAATGGACAGACTCAGTCTCATCGGACTTTTCCTGGCGCTGGCCTCGCTGGTGGGCGGCAGCATCCTCAAGGGTGCCGGCCTGGCGTCGCTGTGGTCGCCTGCCGCCTTCGTGATCGTCATCGTCGGCACCATCGCCGCGATCCTGCTGCACACCTCGCCGGCGATCTTCCGCCAGGCGTTCCGCATCGTCGGCTGGGTGGTGCGGCCGCCGGCCAGCGACCGCCGCCAGCTGATCCAGCAGATCGTGGACTGGAGCAACATCGCCCGCCGCCAGGGCCTGCTGGGCCTGGAAGCGCAGGTGGAACTGCAGGACGACCCGTTCCTGCGCAAGGGCCTGCAGCTGCTGGTCGACGGCGTGGAGCCGGAGACCATCCGCCACATGCTGGAGATCGAGATCAGCAGCGAGGAGCAGCACAACCTGGCCGCCACCCGCGTGTTCGAAGGCATGGGCATCTACGCCCCCACGCTGGGCATCATCGGCGCGGTGCTGGGCCTGATCGCGGTGATGAAGAACCTGGCCGACCCGAGCAAGCTCGGCCACGGCATCGCCGCCGCGTTCACCGCCACCATCTACGGCATCGCCTCGGCCAACCTGCTGTTCCTGCCGGTGGCGGCCAAGCTCAAGAGCGTGATCCACGGCACCTCGCGCGAGCGCGAGATGATCGTCGAAGGGCTGATCTCCATCGCCCAGGGCGAGAACCCGCGCAACATCGAAACCAACCTGTCCGGCTTCCTGCACTGAACTGAACCATGGCCCGTCGCAAGCACCACGAAGAACACGTCAGCCACGAGGCCTGGGCGATCCCCTATGCCGACCTGATGACGCTGCTGCTCGCCTTCTTCGTGGTGATGTACGCCATTTCCTCGGTCAACGAGGGCAAGTACCGGGTCATGGCCGATGCCCTGACCACCGCCTTCGGCGGCGCCCCGCGCACCATCAGCCAGGTGCAGGTGGGCAACAAGCAGCTGCAGGGCGGCGGCTTCGACAGCCCGTCGGTGATCCGCGCGCCGAGCATGACCGGCGGCGCCGTGGCCGACCCCACCCAGCTGCCGTCGATGGCCTCGCAGATGCGCATGCCGGTATCGATCCACAACCACGAGCAGCTGCAGCGCGCCGAGCGCCAGCTGGACAGCATCGCCAACCGGCTGAGCGTGGCGCTGGCGCCGCTGATCGACCGCGGCATGATCACCGTGCGCCGCACCGAGCTGTGGATCGAGGTCGAGATCAACAGCGACATCCTGTTCGGCACCGGCTCGGCCACGCTCGACGTGCACGCGCGCGACACCCTGTCGCGGCTGGCGCAGGTGCTCGACGACGTGCCCAACGGCGTGCGCGTGGAAGGCCACACCGACAACCTGCCGATCGCCACCGCGCAGTTCCCCTCCAACTGGGAACTGTCGGCGGCACGCGCGGCCAGCGTGGTGCACCTGTTCGCCGACCAGGGGCTGCAGCCGGAGCGGCTGGCGATGGTCGGCTACGGCGAATTCCGGCCGCGCGACGACAACGACACCCAGGAGGGCCGCAACCGCAACCGGCGGGTGATGGTGATCATCCTGGCCGACTCGGTCGGCTCGGCCGAGCAACTCGGGCAAGGCGTGATGAGCGCCGAGGCGATCGACCCGGCCCCGCCCGTCCAGCCGCTGTACGCACCGGATACCCCGGCCCAGGCACGGCCGGCGGTCGCCGGCGGCGGCACCGCCGCATCCGGCGTGATCGAAGGAGTGCACTGATGCGCATTTGGGCCATTGCCAACCAGAAGGGCGGCGTCGGCAAGACCACCACCACGCTGTCGCTCGGCCGCGGCCTGGCCGCGCAGGGCAAGCGCGTGCTGCTGATCGACCTCGACCCGCACGCATCGCTGACCCGTGCCTTCGGCGTGCCGCTGGAACCGGCGCCGCATGGCGTGCTGGACCTGTTCGCCGCGCCGCCGGCGGAACTGTCGGCGCTGGCCAACGCCAGCGACATTCCCGGCCTGGACTACATCTGCGCGCAGGCCGCATTGGCCACGCTGGAGCGCCGCAGCGCCAACCAGCCCGGCCTCGGCCTGGCGCTGCAGAACGCGCTGGTCCGCCACGCCGGGCGCCACGACTACATCCTGCTCGACTGCGCGCCCACGCTGGGGTTGCTGATGATCAACGCCCTGGCCGCAGCCGACCGCCTGGTCATCCCGACCCAGGCCGAGCCGCTGGCGCTGCATGGCCTGGACGGCATGGTGCGCACCGCCGACATGGTCGAGCGCTCGCGCCGGCGGCCGCTGCCGGTATCGATCCTGCCCACCCTGTTCGACCGCCGCACCCGCGCCGGCAACGAGACCCTGAAGCAGATGCAGGACCGCCACGGCCCGCGCGTCTGGGAAGACGCGATCCCGGTCGATACCCGCATCTGCAACCCGGCCACGCTCACCGTCCCCGCGGTCGCCGGCGAGTACCCCGGCCGCGGCCTGTCCGCCTATCGCCGCGCGCTGGAATGGATCATGGCCGACGACGCGCAGTGCATGGAGCAGGCCGCATGAACCAGAACGACGTGCTCGACGATTATCTGGAAGAACTGCTGCTGGACGCCGTACCGGTCGCGGCGCCGGCCGCGCCGGCCGGGGCTGCGCCGGCAAGCGAGGAAGCGGCGATCGGCACCGGCGAGGCAGCTGCCGGTTCCAGCGTCGCCGACGACACCCTCGTCATGCCGGCAGGCTCCCCGGCAACAGCGGCCGTCGCCATCGAGGCGCCGGCGCCCTCCGCGGCAGCCGCCGACAGTGCCGACGCCGTTCCGGCGCCGGCCGAACCCGGGCAGCCGGCGGCAGCGGAAAAAACCGCGACCGGACCGGCCCCGGCGGCAACTCCACCCGCTCCGCAGCCTGTCGCCAAGGCGCCGGCGCCCTCCTCGCCCACCAGGCCATCTCCGGTGCCCCAAGCTGCCCCTGCTCCCGCTGTCAGCGCCACGCCGCTGGCCGCCGCCTCGCTGCGCGCGGTGGCGACACCGTCGGCCAACAGCGCCTGGAACGAACTGCAGGCCCAGGCCCGCCTCCACGCCAACTCGCCGCGCCACGAGCGCCGCGCCAACGAACGCACCACGCGCTGGCTGCGCCTGCGCTGCGGCAACCAGGCCTACGCACTGGAACTGCTGAAGGTGCAGGAAGTGGTACTGCCGGTGCCGTTGCTGCCGCTGCGCGGCACCGCCGCGGCGATGCTGGGCATCATGAACCTGCGCGGCCAGGTGGTGCCGGTGATCGACCTGGGCATGCGCCTGGGCGGGCGCCCCGTCGAGGAAGACAGCCAGACCCGCATCGTCGTGCTCGAAGAGGACGGCGAGACCCTGGGCCTGCGCGTGTCGGCCGTGGAAGACGTGGCCAACCTCACCGACTCGCAGATCGAACCGCCGGACACCGCGCGCATCTGCCAGATCTCCAACGACCTGTTCCGCGGCGTCGCCCGCCTGGGCCAGCAGCCGATGATCCTGCTGGACGCCACCCGCCTGCTGCACTGAGCAGCAGCCGGACATATCCGGTACGGCTGGCCTCCGAGCGGGACCGGAGTCCGGGCGCACGCTGCCATGCGCCGCCGCGAACCCCGGCCTTGGCGGGCGTCGCCGCCATGCCTGGCGTGGATGGGTTCCAGCCCGGGCGCGGGAACAACAAGCAACCGTCGCCGTTGCCTCGAACCCGCCCCCATCCATCGGCCGGGGCCGGAATCGCCGGAAACGAGGAATCCCGTGCCTGCCGGGCGGACTTGTGCGGATCAGCCGATCCACTCCGCCGGCGGAACGAAATCCAGGTATTCGATCCCCTGTTCCTCCAGGCCCTGCTTGACGCGCTGGTGAATGACGATCCCGTTCACCGCCTCGGCCAGGCGGAACATGCCTGCGCCCCGGGTCCTGCTTTCGTCGATGGCCAGGGAGTCGAAATCCGTGTCGATCGAGGCGACGCCATCGTGGGCCTCGTAAACCGACCCGTCCAGATCCGCCGCGGAAACGATGCCGACGATATTTATGACTTTGTAGTTCCCGTACTCGATATTGTTGGCCGCGTCTTTCACGACCGCATCAAAGCACTGGAAGTTGCGGACCCCACAGCGATGCAGCGCGTCGATCATTTCATCGCTGAAAAGCAGCACGCCCGAGTCGAACATGGGCATCATGCGCCCCGGGAACTGCGGATCCAGCTCGACGATCACGGGGACCCGTATGGGCGCGGTGATGGCGCGCCCCAGGTTCCAGTTGACTCCGTCAAAGTGCGGCCAATCGCCGATCGCCGCCACGTCCTCTTCATCGGGCCCATGGCACTCGAGCATGTAGTACATCCCGCTCATCCGCCGGCCGACGCACCCGGGACAGCGCCGGCAGCCGATGCCGCACCCGCATCAGGCACGGCCATGGTCCCGCTCCCTGAGCATGGCCGAATACTTGACTATGTCCTCGATGTAATCCGCGTACTTTTTCCGCAACCCGTCCTGCATGCCCCCGGTGGTGTCGGCCAGCAGTTCCTCGAACAGGGCCATCTTCCGCTCCCCGGCCGCAAGCAGGCCGCCTACCTCCCCGGCCGGGATATCCCCTTCCGTCGCGGCGTAGAGATCATCGCAAAGCCGGTTGATTCCCTTGCCGATCGCGATCGAACGATCGCTGAATTCCTCGATATCCAACCCCATCTTCCGTGTCATCGTCCTGCCCCGGCGGATTCGACTTCCGAGTGTATCAGCGCGAACGGAGTCGCCTCCCGGCGGCAATGGGTCCGGATCCGGACGCCGATGTCGAACCGCCGGCGCGGCCTACCGGCCCCGCCGCGAATGCCGCGCCGGCCGGGCCGCTGCCCGGGTCTGCGGATGCACCGGCTCGTCGGCCGGGCCCGGCCGCGGGCGTCGATGGGCGGGGAACGCCGGCCTTCCCGGCAATCAGCCCCCAGCCATGCCGGCCCCGCTCCCGAAGCCCGGCGTTCACATCGCCCTAAAGCTTCCCCCGGTGCGGCCGTTATGACTGTCGGAACCGTTCGTCCGGAGCAATGATGAGCACTGTGGCACTGGGTCAGGATCTCGGCATCGAGACCAGCACCGAGCTGAAGCAACAACTGGCGCCCTACCTGGAACACGCCGGCGCGCTGCGCGTCGACGCCAGCCAGGTCGGCCGCATCCACACCGCTGCGGTACAGGTGCTCTGCGCCTTCGTCGACGCCCGCCGCAAGGCCGGGCACGACACCGGCTTCGATGGCTGCACCGATACCTTCCGCGACGCCGCGCGCCTGCTCGGCGTCACCCAGGCCCTGGGCCTGGAAGCAACCCCCGACAACCTGAAATCTGTGGAGAACGCTGCATGAGCGCACGTATCTTGGTGGTGGACGATTCGGCGTCGATGCGCCAGATGGTCTCTTTCGCCCTCACCTCGGCCGGTTTTGCCGTCGAAGAAGCCGAAGACGGCGCCGTCGCGCTCGGCCGCGCCAAGGGCGCGAAGTTCAATGCCGTGGTGACCGACGTCAACATGCCGAACATGGACGGCATCTCGCTGATCCGCGAGCTGCGCCAGCTGCCGGACTACAAGTTCACGCCGATGCTGATGCTGACCACCGAGTCGGCCGCCGACAAGAAGTCCGAAGGCAAGGCCGCCGGTGCCACCGGCTGGCTGGTCAAGCCGTTCAATCCCGAACAGCTGGTCGCCACCGTCCAGAAAGTCCTGGGCTGATCCCCTCCCCGCCGCAACCACAGACCGGATACCGCGCCCATGAGCATGGACCTTCAACGTTTCCACGCCACCTTCTTCGAGGAAAGCCGCGAAGGGCTGGACGCGATGGAGGCCGGCCTGCTGGCGATGGAGGACGGCCAGCACGATGCGGAGACCATCAACTCGGTGTTCCGCGCCGCGCACTCGATCAAGGGCGGCGCCGGCACCTTCGGCTTCGATGCCATCGCCAGCCTGACCCACGTGCTGGAAACGCTGCTCGACGAACTGCGTGCCGGCAAGCGGGCGCTGGAAAGCGCTGCGGTGGACGCGATGCTGGCCTCGGTGGACGTGCTGCGGGCGCTGCTGCGCGAAGCCGAACACGGCCAGCCGGCCGATCCGGAAGCGGTCCGCGCGGTCACCGTGCGGCTGCAGGCCGTGCTCTCCGGCGAGGCCGCCCAGGCGGCCGGCGCTGCCGAGGCCAAGGGCGACGAAACCCCGGACGGCTGGCAGATCGGCTTCGTGCCGGCGCCGTCGCTGTTCATGAGCGGCAACGACCCGCTGCGCATCATCCGCGAGCTGGAGAGCCTGGGCTCGCTGCAGGTCGCCGCCCGCCTGGAGCGGCTGCCCGGCTTCGCCCACCTGGATCCGCTCGAAGCCTACATGGCGTGGGACCTGGGCCTGATCGGCAAGGTGCCGCGCAGCAAGATCGAGGACACCTTCGCCTGGGTGGTGGACGATTGCGAGCTGGACATCCGTCCGGCCGCGCCGCCCAGCCTGGCGACCGTCGCGCCGGCCCCCGTGGCCGAAGCGCCGCGCGCGGCCGCAGCCGCCGCGAACGCACCGGCTGCCGGCGGCGGCCAGGAAGCCGAGAGCTCGATCCGCGTCAGCGTCGACAAGGTGGATGCGCTGATCAACCTGGTCGGCGAGCTGGTCATCACCCAGGCCATGCTCAAGCAGGTGTCCGGCGCGCTGGACCCGGTCCACGCCGAACGCCTGTTCGCCGGACTGGACCTGCTCGAGCGCAACACCCGCGACCTGCAGGAAGCGGTGATCGGCGTGCGCATGCTGCCGGTGGATGCGGTGTTCCGCCGCTTCCCGCGGCTGGTGCGCGACCTCTCCACCCGACTGGGCAAGCAGGTACGCCTGCGCACCATCGGCGAAGGCACCGAGCTGGACAAGGGCCTGATCGAGAAGATCGCCGACCCGCTGGTGCACCTGGTCCGCAACTCCATCGACCACGGCCTGGAAATGCCCGACGTGCGGCGCCAGGCCGGCAAGGACGAGGCCGGCACCATCACCCTGGCGGCCTCGCACCAGGGCGGACACATCGTCATCGAGGTCAGCGACGACGGCCGCGGCCTGAACCGCGACAAGATCCTGGCCAAGGCGCAAGAACGCGGCCTGGCCGTGCCGGACAACCCGACCGACGCGCAGGTCTGGGACCTGATCTTCCAGCCGGGCTTCTCCACCGCCGATGCGGTCACCGACCTGTCCGGCCGTGGCGTGGGCATGGACGTGGTCCGTCGCAACATCCAGGCGCTGGGCGGCGAAGTGCAGCTGGAAAGCGAGACCGGCCGCGGTACCCGCGTGCTGATCCGGCTGCCGCTGACGCTGGCCATCCTCGACGGCATGACCGTCGCGGTCGGCGGCGAAACCCTGATCCTGCCGCTGGCCTACGTGCTCGAAGCGCTGCAGCCCAAGGACGAGGACGTGCGCACCATGGCCGGCGAAGGCCGCGTGCTGCGGGTGCGCGGCGAATACCTGCCGATCCTGTCGCTGCGCGAGTGCTACGGCTACGACGACGGCGGCGGCAATGCCGAGCCGCTGGTGGTGGTGGTCGAGGGCGACGGCCAGAAGATCGCGCTGGAAGTGGACGAACTGCTCGGCCAGCAGCAGGTGGTGGTCAAGAACATCGAGAACAACTACCGCCGCATCAGCGGCGTCTCCGGCGCCACCATCCTGGGCGACGGCCGCGTCGCGCTGATCGTGGACATCGGCGGCCTGGTGCGCTCGCTGCGCGTTCCCCAGGCCGCCTGACCCCCCATCCCCGCCGGGAGCCGTTCCGCCACGTTGTCCCGCGACGGTGCGGGCGGCCAGGCTTCGCCCGGCCCGCCCGCAGGAATCCGCATGAAACCCGCCTCATTGCTCGCCCTGGCCACCCTGGCCCTTCCTGCCGCCGCTGGCGCGCAAGGCGTTCAGGGCAACCCTTGGCCGCCGCGGCTGACCTTCGCCGACGGCAGCGAACTGTCGCTCGGCGGCAACCTGGCCTGGGACGTCAACCGCTTCGACGACGATGGCACCGCCCTGGAAGACGACCAGGACTGGCGTCGCCGGGAATTCGGCATCGTGCTCAAGCGCAAGGGCGTATACGACCTCACGGTCGCCTACGACTTCCATGGCAAGACCTGGATGGATGCGGCGCTGCGACTGGAAAGCAAGGCGCTGACCGGGCGCGACCTGGGCAAGCTGCGCATCGGCCAGATGAAGCTGCCGCTGGGCTTCGAGGGCAACACCGCCACCCGCAACGGCGCCTTCATGGAGAACGCCCTGCCGACCCAGGCGTTCTACCAGGGCCGTCGCATCGGCCTGGACTGGGCGCTGGAACGCCCCGCATGGCTGCTCAACGCCGGCTACTATTTCGACGACCTGCAGGGCAACAACCCCGGCAACAGCATGGCCGCGCGCGCGGCATGGACGCCGTGGAAGGCCGCCGACCGGGTCCTGCACCTGGGCATGTCCGCCACCCGCGAACGGCCCGATCCGGAGACCAACGGCCTGGGCGTAGAGGTGCCGCCGAGCGTGCGCTGGCGGGCCAAGCCGGAGGCCTCGCTGACCGCGGTGCGGCTGGTCGACTCGGGCACGCTGACGGACATCGACCTCATCGATCGCCAGGGCCTGGAGGCGCTGTGGATCCAGGGCCCGTGGTCGCTGCAGGGCGAGTACCTGCGCCAGAACACCCGCCGCGGCCACGGTCTCCCGGACTACGGCAGCGACGGCTGGTACCTGTTCGCCAGCTGGCTGCCCACCGGCGAATCGCGCAGCTATTCCGGCGGCAATGTCGCCAACCCCAAGCCTTCCGGCAGGTACGGTGCGGTGGAGCTGCTGGCCCGCTACAGCGATCTCGACCTGGACAGCGACGGCATCGCCGGCGGCCGCGAGCGCAACTGGACCCTCGGCGCCAACTGGTACCTCGGCCCGCACCTCAAGTTCCAGGCCAACTACATCAAGGCCGATGCCCGTCGCGGCACCGTGCACGTGCGTCCCGAAACGGTGCAGCTGCGCGCGCAACTGCATTTCTGAAGGCGGCCGGAAGGCCCACCGTCCGCGCGGGCCGGGAACCGGTGCCGCGCCCTCCTCCGGACGAAAGTCGCGGAGTGACCCGCGCTTTGCGCTGTTGTGAAGCTTCTCCGGCCTGTGCGGGGCGGGGACCGCGCCGCTGCCGGCAAGCGGCCTCCCAGGCCAACGGATCCCTGTGTGTGGACGACGGCGAAGGTCCTGCCGTCAACCCGAAGCCTGCGCCGCTCCCGCCCGAGCACATCGCTCGCACAGCTGTCAAGAACCGCCCTGCGGTGCCGCTATTGCATATGTGCCCCGGTTGTCCATCTGCCGGCAGCTCCCCACGCAACCCGTTCCTCCCCTGCCCCGCGGCCCGGCTCCGGCGCGGCCGGCCGGTGTGTTGCCCAACATATGCCTACGGAGATCCATCCGATGAAGTGGTTCCAGAACCTGTCCATCTCCCGCAAGCTGCTGCTGGCGTTCGCCATCACCAGCCTGCTGACGCTGTTGCTGGGCTTCTTCTCGTTGTGGCGCATGGCCCTGTCCGACACGCAGATGGACCAGGTCAACGAGAACTGGATGCCCGCGGTCCAGCACCTGGGCGAGATGCGCGTGCAGCTGGGCGAGTTCCGCGCCTATGAGCAGGCGCAGCTGAACTTCCAGGGGAATGCCGAGGAACTGGCCGACTACGACAAGCGGCTGGCTTCCACCCGCGCGCTGGTGGAGGCTTCCGAGAAGGCCTACGACGACATCGAAAGCGACTACACCCCCGAAGAACAGGCGCTGTACGACAAGGTCAAGGACCTGCGCACGGCGTACTTCGAGGCGCACGACCGCATCGCCGGGTCCATCGCCGTCGACGACTTCGAGACCGCCCGCACCATTTCCAGCACCGATTCCCGCCAGCTGCGCCGCGAACTGTTCGAGCAGCTCAAGCAGCTGTCGCAGTACAACGCCGACCAGCTGGCCAAGGACGTCGCCGATTCCAAGCGTGTCTACCGGCGCTCGGTCGCCACGGTGGTCGGAGGATTGCTGCTGTCGCTGGCGCTGGCCGGCCTGCTGGGCTGGACCATCACCCGCTCGATCATGCGTCCGCTGGGCGAGGCGGTACGCGTGGCCGACGACGTCTCCGCCGGCAAGCTCGACCGCCGCATCGATGCCTCCCGCCAGGACGAAACCGGCAAGCTGCTGTCGTCGATGCAGCGCATGCAGGCGCAGCTGCAGTCGGTGATCGCCGCCCAGCGCGAGATGGGACGCCAGCACGACGCCGGCATCATCAGCTACCGCATGGACGATGCCGCGTTCCCCGGCGACTACGGCGTGATGGTCGCCGAGACCAACCGCCTGGTGGCCAACCATATCGAAGTGAAGATGCAGGTCATCGACCTGGCCCAGCGCTATGCCATCGGCGACCTGAGCCGCGACATGGAGCAGCTGCCCGGCGAGAAGGCCGAGATCACCGAGACCATGGCGGCGATCAAGCGCAACCTGGGTGCGATCAACCAGGAAATCCGGCGCCTCAGCAGCGCCGCCGCGGCCGGCGACTTCAGCCAGCGCGGCGACGAGGCCCGCTTCGAGTACGACTTCCGCGACATGGTCGCCGGCCTCAACCGGTTGATGGAGACCACCGACGGCAACCTGGCCGAAGTCTCCGCCCTGCTGCAGGCCATCGCCCGCGGCGACCTCACCGTGCGCATGGACGGCGACTTCCACGGCGTGTTCGCACGCATGCGCGACGACGCCAATGCCACCGTCGCCCAGCTCACCTCCATCGTCGGCCGCATCCAGGCCGCCGCCTCCAGCATCAACCTGGCCGCCTCCGAGATCGCCACCGGCAATACCGACCTGTCGCGCCGCACCGAGCAGCAGGCCGCCAACCTGGAAGAGACCGCCGCCTCGATGGAGGAACTGACCTCCACCGTGCGCCAGAACGCCGAGCACGCCCGCCAGGCCAACCAGCTGGCCATCGGTGCGCATGGCGTCGCCTCGCAGGGCGGCGAAGTCGTCGGCCAGGTGGTCACCACCATGAGCGCCATCGAGGCCTCGTCGAAGAAGATCGCCGACATCATCAGCGTCATCGACGGCATCGCCTTCCAGACCAACATCCTGGCGCTCAACGCCGCGGTGGAAGCCGCCCGTGCCGGCGAGCAGGGCCGCGGCTTCGCCGTGGTCGCCTCGGAAGTGCGCACCCTGGCCCAGCGCTCGGCCGGCGCCGCCAAGGAGATCAAGGGCCTGATCGACGACTCGGTCGAGAAGGTCAGCGAAGGCTCGCAGCTGGTGCACCAGGCCGGCACCACCATGGGCGAGATCGTCGGCAGCGTGCAGCGGGTCACCGACATCATGGCCGAAATCAGCGCGGCGTCGCAGGAACAGAGCGCCGGCATCGAGCAGGTCAACCAGACCGTCACCCAGATGGACGAAGCCACCCAGCAGAACGCCGCGCTGGTCGAAGAAGCCACCGCCGCTGCCCGTTCGATGGAGGAACAGGCCAGCCAGCTGGCCGAGGCCGTGGCGATCTTCCGGCTCGCCGGGCAGGCGCCATCCATGTCGAAGCCGGTGGCCAAGCCCGTTGCCGCCAGGCCGGCAGCGGTGGTGGCAGCGCCGCCCAAGGCAGCCGCCATCGTCCGCCCGGCCCTTGTGGCGGTGGGCGATTCGGACTGGCAGGAGTTCTGATGCATGCCGGCGCCCCCGTACTTGCAGGGGCGTCGTTTCCCCGGAGCCGCGCCCGGCCCCATCCCGCCACCGTTCGTCGCAACGCACTAAAGCAATCCCGCCCGTCGCCGATGCCGTAATCGAGTGCCGCGCCATTGCATGGATGCCCCACCCCCAGCCAGGTAGTTCCCATGACTGCTTTCCATCGCCGCCTGTTCTCGAACAGCATCGCCAGCCGCTTGATGCTCGGTACGGCACTGGTCGCCGTGCTCTCCTTCGGCCTGACCGCATTCATCAGCTATTTGCGCAGCAGCGACGCACTGCTGTCCACCTCGCGCACCAGCCTGGAAAACCTGGCGAACCTGGAAGCCCAGCGCATCGCCGCCGAACTGGCGCGCGGCTTCGAATCCAACGACGCCCTCGCCAGCAGCTTCCTGAGCCAGCGCCGGCAGGGTGCGCTGAGCCGCCAGGCCGCAAGCGGCGTCGTTCGGCAGCAGCTGGAAAGTCACCCCGAATGGGTCGGCATGGGCACGCTGTGGGAACCGCAGGCGTTCGACGGCAATGACCACGCCCACATCGACGCCGAGGGCCACGACGAGACCGGTCGCTTCATGAGCTACTGGGCGTGGCAGGGCGAATCCACGATCCAGGAGCCGCTGCGCGGCTATGAAGTTCCCGGCGACGGCGACTGGTACCTGCTGCCGCGGCAGCTGAAGAAGCCGATCGTGGTCGAGCCCTATACCTACCAGATCGGCGACCGCGACGTGCTGATGACCACGCTGGCCACGCCGATCCTGGAAAACGGCGAATACCTGGGCGTGCTGACCGTCGATTTCGCACTGGAGTCGCTGCAGCAGCGGCTCGGCCAGCTGAAACCGATGCAGCGCGGCTATGTGCGCCTGCTCTCGCCCGGCGGCATGATCATCGCCGACCGCGACCCGGCCAGGGTCGGCAGCCAGCTGGACGATGCGGCCACCCGCTCGATGCTGGCGGACGTGGCCCAGGGCAAGCTCGTGCTCTCCGAATCGCACAGCGACGAACTGGGCGAGGACGTGATCGCAACCTATGCCCCGCTGAAGATCGGCAACGCCGAACAGGCATTCGCACTGGGAGTGGTCGTTCCCCGCGAACTGCTCATGCAGCAGGCCCATGCGTTGCTGTGGACGATCATCCTGGTCGGCCTGGTGGCGGCGTCGGTGCTGTGCCTGGCGCTGTTCCTGCTGCTGCGCAAGCTGGTGTTCAAGCCGCTCACCGAAGCGGTGAAGGTTTCCGACGCCATCGCCGCCGGGCGCCTGGACAACACCATCCGGCACGAGCGCGACGACGAACTGGGCACCCTGCTCAGCGCCATGCAGCGCATGCAGGCGCAGCTGCGCTCGGTGATCGCCGCCCAGGGCGAGATGGCCCGCCAGCACGACGCCGGTGCCATCAGCTACCGCATGGACGATGCCGCGTTCCCCGGCGACTACGGTCGCATGGTGCGCGACACCAATGCCCTGGTCGCCTCGCACCTGGCGGCCATCGGCAGCGCCCAGCACATCATGCAGCGCTACTCCATCGGCGACCTCAGCCCGGACATGGAACGCCTGCCCGGCGAGAAGGCCAGCCTCACCGAAACCATGGACGCCACCAAGGCCAACCTCTCGGCCATCAATGCCGAGATCAAGCGCCTGGCCGGCGCCGCCGCCGCCGGCGACTTCAGCCAGCGTGGCGATCTGGACCGCTACCAGTACGATTTCCGCGACATGGTCGCCGGCCTCAACCGGCTGATGGAGACCACCGACGGCAACCTGGCCGAAGTCTCCGCCCTGCTGCAGGCCATCGCCCGCGGCGACCTCACCGTACGCATGGACGGCGACTTCCACGGCGTGTTCGCACGCATGCGCGACGACGCCAATGCCACCGTCGCCCAGCTCACCTCCATCGTCGGCCGCATCCAGGCCGCCGCTTCCAGCATCAACCTGGCCGCCTCCGAGATCGCCACCGGCAATACCGACCTGTCGCGCCGCACCGAGCAGCAGGCCGCCAACCTGGAAGAGACCGCCGCCTCGATGGAGGAACTGACCTCCACCGTGCGCCAGAACGCCGAGCACGCCCGCCAGGCCAACCAGCTGGCCATCGGCGCCCATGGCGTCGCCTCGCAGGGCGGCGAAGTCGTCGGCCAGGTGGTCACCACCATGAGCGCCATCGAGGCCTCGTCGAAGAAGATCGCCGACATCATCAGCGTCATCGACGGCATCGCCTTCCAGACCAACATCCTGGCGCTCAACGCCGCGGTGGAAGCGGCGCGGGCCGGCGAGCAGGGCCGCGGCTTCGCCGTGGTCGCCAGCGAGGTGCGCACCCTGGCCCAGCGCTCGGCCGGCGCCGCCAAGGAGATCAAGGGCCTGATCGACGACTCGGTCGAGAAGGTCAGCGAAGGCTCGCAGCTGGTGCACCAGGCCGGCACCACCATGGGCGAGATCGTCGGCAGCGTGCAGCGGGTCACCGACATCATGGCCGAAATCAGCGCGGCGTCGCAGGAACAGAGCGCCGGCATCGAGCAGGTCAACCAGACCGTCACCCAGATGGACGAAGCCACCCAGCAGAACGCCGCACTGGTCGAGGAAGCCACCGCCGCTGCCCGTTCGATGGAGGAACAGGCCAGCCAGCTGGCCGAGGCCGTGGCCGTGTTCCGGATCGAAGCCGGCCCGCAGCCGACCGGCAAGCCGGCGCCCGTGGTAGCCGCAACGGTGGCGACGCCGGTTGCGGCACATGCCCCGCGGCCGCCGGTCGCGGTCCGCCGCCGTGCCGAGCCGGCGTTGAGCGGGGATGGCGACTGGCAGGAATTCTGATCCCGCCAATCGCCACTGCGCGCCCTGCCCCGGAAACCCCCGCCTCGCGCGGGGGTCGTGCTTCAGGCCATGCCCAATCGCGCGGACGTGGCCTCGACCGCGCATCCGGCGCATCCGGCGCATCCGCGGCCACGTTCGTATTCACGGAAATGATTGCATGACGCGAATCACTTTTCCGCATCGCCATCGGCCACGGCACTGGAGACTCCGCTGGATCTGCCGATAAAGCGTTGCAGCAAGACATTTCGTGACCCGTGCGGCACGAACACGGCTGCGGTCCCGCACCCGCCTGAACCGGAAACAGCCAGATGAACGCCACTTCGCCATTCCGCGTCTTCAGTGACCTGCCATTGCAACGGAAATTCATGCTGATGCTCGCCATCCTGGCCATCGGCATCGTGACCCTGTGCGTGGTCACCGCCAAGCGCAACCACAGCGAACTGATCCAGAACGAACGCAAGGCCCTGCAGACCCGGGTGGAGGCGGCCCTGGCGATGGCCGACCGCTATGCCGACCTCGCCGAAGCCGGCGAACTGCCCGAAGAGGAAGCGCGGCAGCAGGCGCTGGCCGCCATCGAATCGCTGCGCAGCGCCAATGGCACCGACTACCTGTGGGTCAACGACGAACATCCCACCATGCTGATGCACCCGCACCAGACCGCGCTGAACGGCCAGGACCTCAGCGATGCCACCAGCGCCGACGGCAAGAAGATCTTCATCGAGATGGTCGCGCTCGGCCGTGCCCACGGCGGCGGCTTCCTCGACTACACCTGGCCCAAGCCCGGAGTCGAAGGCGCGGTGCAGAAGATCTCCTACGTCGGCCTGCACAAGCGCTGGGGCTGGATCGTCGGCAGCGGCGAGTACACCGACGACATCGCCGCGCGTGCCTGGAGCTTCGGCCGCGTGCTGATCATCGCCGGCGTGCTGGTGCTGCTGTCGGCGCTGCTGCCGTGCTGGCTCATCGCACGCTCCATCCTGCGCCCGCTGTCCGGCGCGCTGCGCGCCATCCAGGCCGTTTCGCATGGCGACCTGTCGGTGCGCGTGGACCACAGCTCGCGCGACGAGATCGGCCAGATGTACGCCGCCATCGGCGACATGATCGTCCATCTCAGGGAACGCACCGAACGCGACCAGGCGCTGGCCGCCGAGAACCTGCGCATCCGCACCGCGCTGGACGACGTCACCACCAACGTCATGATCGCCGACGCCGACCGCAACATCGTCTACGCCAACCGTCCGCTGCTGAAGATGCTGGCCGAGGTCGAGTCCGACATCCGCCGCGACCTGCCGGCCTTCGACGTGAGCCGCGTGGTCGGCAGCAACATCGACATCTTCCACCGCTGTCCCGAGCACCAGTCGCGGATGCTGGCCGAGCTGCGCGGCACCCACAGCACCCAGATCCACGTCGGCGGCCATACCATGCAGCTGATCATCAACCCGGTGGTCGATGGCGACGGCAACCACCGCGGGTTCGTGGTGGAATGGGCCGATCGCACGATCGAGGTGCAGGTCGAGCAGGAGTTCACCCGCATCGTCCGGGCCGCCGCCGCCGGCGACCTGAGCGGCCGCATCGCCACCGCCGGCAAGCAGGGCTTCCTGCTGGGGCTTTCCGAGCAGCTCAACGGACTGCTGGCCACCATCGCCGGCAGCATCGGCCAGGTGTCGTCGTTGCTGACCTCGCTGTCGCGCGGCGACCTGACCGTGCGCATGGACGGCGACTTCCAGGGGGTGTTCGCGCAGATGCGCGACGACGCCAACGCCACCGTCGCCCAGCTCACCGACATCGTCTCGCGCATCCAGAATGCCTCCGGCGCCATCAACGCCGCCGCCGGAGAAATCGCCGCGGGCAACGCCGACCTGTCGCGCCGCACCGAGCAGCAGGCCGCCAACCTGGAAGAGACCGCCGCCTCGATGGAGGAACTGACCTCCACCGTGCGCCAGAACGCCGAACACGCCCGCCAGGCCAACCAGCTGGCCATCGGCGCCCATGGCGTCGCCTCGCAGGGCGGCGAAGTCGTCGGCCAGGTGGTCACCACCATGAGCGCCATCGAGGCCTCGTCGAAGAAGATCGCCGACATCATCAGCGTCATCGACGGCATCGCCTTCCAGACCAACATCCTGGCCTTGAATGCCGCGGTGGAAGCCGCGCGTGCCGGCGAGCAGGGCCGCGGCTTCGCCGTGGTCGCCAGCGAGGTGCGCACCCTGGCCCAGCGCTCGGCCGGCGCCGCCAAGGAGATCAAGGGCCTGATCGACGACTCGGTCGAGAAGGTCAGCGAAGGCTCGCAGCTGGTGCACCAGGCCGGCACCACCATGGGCGAGATCGTGTCCTCGGTGCAGCGGGTCACCGACATCATGGCCGAAATCAGCGCGGCGTCGCAGGAGCAGAGCGCCGGCATCGAGCAGGTCAACCAGACCATCACCCAGATGGACGAGACCACCCAGCAGAACGCCGCGCTGGTCGAGGAAGCCACCGCCGCCGCCCGTTCGATGGAGGAACAGGCCAGCCAGCTGGCCGAGACCGTGGCCACCTTCCGCATCGACCCGTCGATTCCCGCCAGGGTCCAGGCCGCGATCGCCGCATCCCGGCCCGCCCGCGCCAAGCCCGCGGCCCCCAGGCCTGCCGTCCAGACGGTGGCCGAAAGCGCCGACTGGCAGGAGTTCTGACGGCCCGCTCCCCGTTCCTCGCCCCGCAAAGGCCCCGGCATCGCTGCCGGGGCCTTTTGCTTTCCGCCGTTCCGACAGCCGCAATGGCGGCTAAACCGGACGGGTGTCCGGATGGGCGGGCGCTAAACATTTTCGCAACTTCGCCGATACCAGCCACAAGTCACTGGTTTCCGCATTGATCCGGATCAATTCATGGGCCGCCCGCAGGTACCGCCGGGCGCCGGAATGGATCGGGCGATGCGGGCACCTGTCCGCCGGCATGACGCCGGCCATGCAACGCGAGGCACGGCAACCCGCGGAAAACGAGCTTCAGGAGCCCCATGAAAAATCTTTCGAATCTTTCCATCGGGGCGCGTCTTGCCCTGCTGGTGACCGTCGCGGTCGCCTTCGTGCTGCTGCTGTTGACCTGGCTGGTATACCGCCAGTCGGCCAGCGCCTACGAGACCAAGAGCCGCCAGGGCCTGGCCACCGCCACCCACGTCATGCAGGACACGATCGCGCTCTACGACCGTGCCCTGACCGAGGACACCGAGCGCCTGGCCGGCGGGCTCGCGGCGATGCTGCCGCCCGGCCCGGCGACCCAGGACCCGCACCACCTCCTGCAGCGCGGCGACTACTCGGTTCCCGACCTGAGCTTCGGCGGCAAGCGGCTGCCCAGCGACCATGCCGTCGTCGACCGTTTCACCGAAGGCACTTCCGCCGTGGCCACGGTGTTCTCGCGCACCGGCGACGACTTCGTGCGCATCTCCACCTCGCTGACCAACGACGCCGGCGAGCGGGTCATCGGCACCGCGCTGGACCATGCCCACCCCGCCTATCCGCTGGTCAGCAGCGGCCAGGCCTATACCGGCCGCGCCCGGCTGTTCGGCCGCGACTACATGACCCATTACCGGCCGCTGCTGGACAGCGACGGCAACGCCATCGGCATCCTGTTCGTCGGCGTGAACTACGGCGACGGACTGGCCGCGCTCAAGGAGCGCATGCGGCAGCTGGAGATCGGTGCCGGCGGCTACTTCTTCGTGGTCGACGACAGCGATGGCGACGGCAAGGGCGACCTGGTCGTGCACCCGTCCAGCGAGGGCGGGAAGGCCGATGCGCTGGTGGCCGAGCGCGACCGGGCGGCGTTCCGGGCCCTGGTCGACGGCGGCAACGGCGTGGCGGTGCTCGCGCTCGCCGGCAAGAGCGGCGAAGCGGCCGTTCCCGCCACCGTGACCGTGGAACGGTTCGCTCCCTGGAAGTGGACGCTGGTGGGCGTGGAACCGCGCACCCAGCTGACCGCCACGCTGAGGGGAATGATGGGCGTGATGCTGATGCTGTCGGCAGCCGCCATCGCGCTGCTGGCGACGCTGGTCTTCGTCGCCTCGCGCCGCATGGTCGGCAGGCCGCTGGCGCGCGCCGCCGCGGTCGCACGCCACATCGCCGCCGGCAAGCTGGACAACGCCATCGCCGTGCATGGCCGCGACGAGGCCGGCCAGCTGCTGGAAAGCATGGACACGATGCAGCGCCAGCTGCAGTCGGTGATCGCCGCCCAGGGCGAGATGGCCCGCCAGCACGATGCCGGCACCATCAGCTATCGCATGGACGAGACCCTCTTCCCCGGCGACTACGGCCGCATGGTGCGCGACACCAACGCCCTGGTCGCCTCGCACATCGCCGTCAAGCTGCGCCTGTGCCAGATCATGCAGCGCTATGCCATCGGCGACCTTTCCGAGGACATGGACCGCCTGCCCGGCGAGAAGGCGGTACTGACCGAGGCCATGGACACCACCAAGGCCAACCTCTCGGCCATCAACGCCGAGATCAAGCGCCTGGCCGGCGCCGCCGCCGCCGGCGACTTCAGCCAGCGTGGCGATCTGGACCGCTACCAGTACGATTTCCGCGACATGGTCGCCGGCCTCAACCGGCTGATGGAGACCACCGACGGCAACCTGGCCGAAGTCTCCGCCCTGCTGCAGGCCATCGCCCGCGGCGACCTCACCGTACGCATGGACGGCGACTTCCACGGCGTGTTCGCACGCATGCGCGACGACGCCAATGCCACCGTCGCCCAGCTCACCTCCATCGTCGGCCGCATCCAGGCCGCCGCTTCCAGCATCAACCTGGCCGCCTCCGAGATCGCCACCGGCAATACCGACCTGTCGCGCCGCACCGAGCAACAGGCCGCCAACCTGGAAGAAACCGCCGCCTCGATGGAGGAACTGACCTCCACCGTGCGCCAGAACGCCGAACACGCCCGCCAGGCCAACCAGCTGGCCATCGGCGCCCATGGCGTCGCCTCGCAGGGCGGCGAAGTCGTCGGCCAGGTGGTCACCACCATGAGCGCCATCGAGGCCTCGTCGAAGAAGATCGCCGACATCATCAGCGTCATCGACGGCATCGCCTTCCAGACCAACATCCTGGCGCTCAACGCCGCGGTGGAAGCCGCGCGGGCCGGCGAACAGGGCCGCGGCTTCGCGGTGGTCGCCAGCGAGGTGCGCACCCTGGCCCAGCGCTCGGCTGGCGCCGCCAAGGAGATCAAGGGCCTGATCGACGACTCGGTCGAGAAGGTCAGCGAAGGCTCGCAGCTGGTGCACCAGGCCGGCACCACCATGGGCGAGATCGTCGGCAGCGTGCAGCGGGTCACCGACATCATGGCCGAAATCAGCGCGGCGTCGCAGGAACAGAGCGCCGGCATCGAGCAGGTCAACCAGACCGTCACCCAGATGGACGAAGCCACCCAGCAGAACGCCGCACTGGTCGAGGAAGCCACCGCCGCTGCCCGTTCGATGGAGGAACAGGCCAGCCAGCTGGCCGAGGCCGTGGCCGTGTTCCGGGTCGAAGCCGGCCCGCAGCGGGCGGCCATCGTACCGACTGCGCCGCCGAAGCCCGGCACCG
This sequence comes from Xanthomonas chitinilytica, assembly GCF_026107455.2. GTDB lineage: Bacteria > Pseudomonadota > Gammaproteobacteria > Xanthomonadales > Xanthomonadaceae > Stenotrophomonas > Stenotrophomonas chitinilytica. Next base: position 51,780 of record NZ_JAPCHY010000007.1, read on the forward strand.
GCACCCGGTCGACGGCAAGGGCCGCTGCAGCGTCGCCCGGAACCGCCAGCACCACCCGCCCGCTGCCCATGGCGGTGGGCGAGGCCGACTGGCGGGAATTCTGACGTCCATTGGTCGTCGCGGGCCGCCGCTTCCCCGGTGGCGGCCCGTCCGCGTCCGACGGCGCGGATGACCACGCATGAACCGTAACTAAAGACCCCGGCCGGACGGCCGATACCGTTCCTGTCCACCCGCCTGCCAGATCCGCGGATGGCGTCCGGCCCACTTTTCCAAGACTCCATGTCCGAAGGCTCCGCGAACGCACCGCAAAGCTCCTCCGATCCCGCAACCGCGGAAACGGACGAGCGCTACCTGGTGCGCAACCCGCGCCAGATACGGCAGCTGCTGCAGGCCCTGATCGACAACCGGTCGCTGATCAACGCCCACCTCGGCGGCCGCGACCGCTCGTTCCCGACCGCGGTGCTGGAACTGGATCCCGATGGCGACTGGCTGCTGCTCGACGGCAGCCCGCAGGAGTCGGCCAACGCCGCGGCCGAACAGGCCAGCCACCTGCTGTGCTTCGCCCAGCTCGACCGGGTGATGGTGCGCTTCCGCCTGGAGAAGCTGAGCCGGGCTTCCAGCGGCGGCCATGCCGCGTTCCGCGCGCCCTTCCCCGAGGAGCTGTGCCACCTGCAGCGCCGCGAGCTGTACCGGCTGGAAACCCCGATCACCGACTCGCCGATCTGCACGGTACCGGTCAGCGACGATGGCACCCGAACGACCGAATTCCGGGTACTGGACATCAGCGGCGGCGGCATCGCGCTCGCCCTGCCGCCCGAGCAGCGGCTGTTCTCGCTGCAGAAACGCTACCCGGGCTGCCTGCTGAAGCTGCCCGATGCCGCCCCGATCCAAGTGGCGCTGGTGGTATGCAACATGTTCCGGCAGACCCTGCCCAACGGCACCGAGCAGCAGCGGGTGGGGCTGCGCTTCGACGAACTGCCGCGCGGCGCCGACGCCGCCATCCAGCGCTACATCTTCCGCATCGAGCGCCAGCGCAGCGCCCGCAAGAACGGCGACCTGTAGGCCCGCCGCTAAAGTCGCGCCGCGCGCCGCCGATATCCGTGCTGTACCCCGCCCCACAGGGCCCACGCCAGGATCAGGAACCGCGATGAACGACAAGCACACCAGCACCGCTGCCAGCGCCGGCGGCGAGTACCTCAGCTTCACGCTCGGCAACGAGCACTACGGCGTGGACATCCTGAAAGTGCAGGAAATCCGCGGCTACGACTCGGTCACCAAGGTTCCCGACGCCCCGGACTACATCAAGGGCGTGATCAACCTGCGCGGCACCATCGTCCCGGTCATCGACCTGCGCCTGAAGCTGCGCCTGGACGAGGCGCGCTACGACGCCTTCACCGTGATGATCGTGCTCAACGTCGAGGACCGCGTGGTCGGCATCGTCGTGGACAGCGTGTCCGACGTGATCCCGCTGGCCGCCGAGCAGATCCGCCCCACCCCCGAGTTCGGCGCCGCCGTCGATACCCGCTTCATCTCCGGTATCGGCACCCAGGACGACCGCATGCTGATCCTGCTGGACATCGAGACCCTGCTCGACAGCGCCGACCTGGGCCAGGCCAAGGTGGTCGAGGAAGCCGCCTGAGCCCCAACGGCGGCCCGGGGGGCGCGGATGAATACGACCTTGGTCGAAATTCCCCCTTCAGTTGTGCACCCGGCGGCCGATAGCTGATCCATGACCCTGTCCGCGAAGGTCAGGTCGCCTCTATCCAACCGGAGATCCTCCCGATGAAAACCCTGCTCCCCCTGCTCACGGCTGCCGTCCTGGCAGCATCCGCCTCCGCCAACGTGGCCCAGGCCGCCGAAATGATTCCGCCGGAACTGGCACCGCGCAACGCGGGCAAGGACGGCATGGTCTGCGGCAAGGTCGAGAAGGCCCGCTACGCCGAAGGCTCCGAAGGCCAGCCGACCTTCCTGCACATGGGCGGCGCCTTCCCGCGCCACACCTTCTCCGCGCGCATCGCCGGCAGCAACCGCGGCAAGTTCGGCTTCCCGCTGGAATCGCTGGAAGGCAAGGACGTGTGCGTGATCGGCAAGATCCAGCGCGACGCCTCGCGCGCCGAGATCGAGGTCAGCTCGCCGGCCGGCCTGAAGCTGGCCAACATCAAGTAAGACCCGTTTTGCGTGGCGCCGGCTCCGGCCGGCGCGTTTGCCGGCCCGGGCAGCATTGCCCGGGAGAGTCATTGGAGATTGCGACCCCATGCAGTGGATCAACAACCTCAAACTGATGCCGAAGCTGATGCTCACCTTCGGTGTTGTCCTGTTCGTGATGCTGGTCCAGGGCATCGTCGCCTACCGTGGCCTGGGTTCGCTCAACGCCGTGACCACCGACCTGTCCCAGGTCCGGATGGAGAGCATGCTCACCGCCGGCGAACTGCGTGGCCTGGTCGGCGAGTACCGCAACGTGGCCTACCAGGGCCTGATCCGCGCCAGTGACGACGTCAAGGCCGACGCCAAGAAACAGTCGGTGGAACTGCGCGAGAAGATCGACACCGCGATCGCGGAATACCCCAAGCTGATCGACGACGCCCAGCAGCGCAAGCTGTTCGACGCCTTCGTCGCCGACTGGAAGGAGGCCCTGGTCTCCTACGACAGCGTGGTCGAACTGCAGGAACTGGACCTGCCCGACGACGCCATCGACACCTTCGTCGGCGAGACCCGTACCCTGCACCGCGAGGCCGCCAATTCGCTGGCCACCCTGATCGCCGACGACAACCGCCGCGCCCACGAGGCCGGCGATACCGCCGCCGCCACCTATTCCTCCTCCTCGCTGCTGATGCTCGTCGCGCTGCTGGTCGGCGCCGCCTCCGGGCTGGTGCTGGTGTGGCTGTTCGCCCGCTCGCTGGTCGGCAGCATGCGTGGCGCCGTGGCCACCGCCAACGAAGTGGCAAGCGGCAAGCTCGATGGCCACATCGACGTCTCCCGTGCCGACGAAGTGGGCGAGCTGCTGCGCGCCATGCAGCACATGCAGCACGACCTGCGCGAACGGATCGAACGCGACGAGAAGATCGCGCAGGAAAACCTGCGCATCCGCACCGCGCTGGACTACTCCTCCACCGGCGTCTACATCACCGACCCCAAGCTGGACATCGTCTACGCCAACCGGGCCCTGCAGAACCTGCTGGGCGGCTACGCCGACGAAGTGGCCAAGAGCCTGCCGGAGTTCGACCCGGCGACCCCGCTGGTCGGCAAGCCGGTGACCTATCTCGAGATCGGCGGCCAGGTGGACAATGCGCTGGTCGCCACCCTGGAGCGCGACGGCAACGTCCGCCGCGAACTGCAGCTGGGCGACGTCCAGGTGGCACAGAGCATCTCGATCATCCGCGACGCCGAAGGCGCCCCGGTCGGCAACGTCGTCGAATGGCGCGACCGCACCGCCGAAGCGCAGGTCGAGCAGGAAGTCGCCCGCGTGATCCGCTCCGCCGCCGCCGGCGACCTGTCCGAGCGCATCGATGCCGAGGGCAAGGAAGGCTTCTTCCTGCAGCTCGCGCAGCAGCTCAACAGCCTGCTGGATGCCAACGCCAGCAGCATCGAGCAGATCTCGGCCCTGCTGTCGGCGCTGTCGCACGGCGACCTGACCGTACGCATGCACGGCGATTTCCAGGGCGTGTTCGCGCAGATGCGCGACGACGCCAACGCCACCGCCGAGCAGCTCACCGGCATCGTCAGCCGCATCAAGCAGTCCTCGGTATCGATCAACTCGGCCGCCGGCGAGATCGCTTCGGGCAACGCCGACCTGTCGCGCCGCACCGAGCAGCAGGCCGCCAACCTGGAAGAGACCGCCGCCTCGATGGAGGAACTGACCTCCACCGTGCGCCAGAACGCCGAGTCCGCGCGCCAGGCCAACCAGCTGGCCATCGGCGCCGCTTCCGTCGCCTCGCAGGGCGGCGAAGTGGTCAGCCAGGTGGTCACCACCATGAGCACCATTGAGGCCTCGTCGAAGAAGATCGCCGACATCATCAGCGTCATCGACGGCATCGCCTTCCAGACCAACATCCTGGCGCTCAACGCGGCGGTGGAAGCCGCCCGTGCCGGTGAGCAGGGCCGCGGCTTCGCCGTGGTCGCCTCGGAAGTACGCACCCTGGCCCAGCGCTCGGCCGGCGCCGCCAAGGAGATCAAGGGCCTGATCGACGACTCGGTCGGCAAGGTCTCCGACGGTTCGGCACTGGTCCGCAAGGCCGGCACCACGATGAGCGAGATCGTCAGCAGCGTGCAGCGGGTCACCGACATCATGGCCGAGATCTCGGCCGCCTCGCAGGAGCAGAGCGCCGGCATCGAGCAGGTCAACCAGACCATCACCCAGATGGACGAGACCACCCAGCAGAACGCCGCGCTGGTGGAGGAAGCCACCGCCGCCGCGCGCGCGATGGAGGAACAGGCGGTGAACCTGGCCAACGAGGTCGCCGTGTTCCGCCTGGACGAAGACGCCGTCTCCGCCGACGCCGTGGCGCCACCGTCGCTGCAGGCCGCCCCACGGCCGATCGCGGTGGCCGCTGCCTCCCCGGCCGCCGCGCCGCGGGCCAAGGCGCCCCGCGCAGCCGCGGTGGAAGCGGCCGATTCGGACTGGCAGGAATTCTGAGCCCGTCCCTTCGCCGTCCGTGACGATCGGGCCCCGGTGCGCTGCACCGGGGCTTTTTCGTATCCCGGCATCGCCACGGACGTCGCTCCCGCAAGGGTTTCCCGGCGCGGGCGGCCGCGACGTCGGTCGCGGGCTTCCCGAACCCCTCCCGCGGATCGGCAAAGCCCTTTTCCTGCGGCCCGCCAGCAGGGATGCCCGGCTGCCAGGTTTTGCAACCGGCCCTCAACCTGGCGCCGATACCGCCGATAACGAAGGAGACCCCCCTCTGGGCGGGCAGCCCCCGGCCGTCTGGCAGCCGCGCTGCGCCGTCCTTCTCCTAGAGCTATCCGATGAAAATATCCCAGGCCTGGTCCCGCTACATCTCCAACATATCGGTCAGGCGCAAGCTGAACCTGCTTACCGGATTGATCGCCGCCGGCGTGATCCTGCTGTCCATCTGCGCCGCGCGCATGCAGTACCTGGACCTGAGGGACACCCGCGAGGCAGCGCTGAAGATCCAGGTGGAGCTCACCTACGGCATCCTCGACCACTACAGGCGCCTGATCGACTCGGGCGAACTTGGCGAAGAGGCCGCCAAGGAAGCCGCACTGATGGCGCTGGAAACCATGCGCGCCGACAACGACATCCACTACTACACCGTGTACGACACCGGCCACGTTCTGCTGATGCATCCGTTCCGCAAGGACCTGGTCGGCAAGAACGTCAAGGACTACCGTACCGACGACGGCGTGCAGGTCTACTTCGAACAGGTCAACGCCGCGCGCAACGGCGGTGGCTTCGTCTCTTTCCGCTGGGCCAAGCCCGGCGAGGACGGCACCGTGGAGAAGGCCACCTATGCCGGCCTGTACCAGCCGTGGAACTGGGTCGTCACCACCGGCGTGTACATGGACGAAGTGCAGCAGCAGGCGCTGGTGTTCACCGGGGTGATGACGGCCACCGGCGGTGTGCTGGTCCTGATCGTGTTCGTGCTGAGCTGGACCATCGGCAACCGCATCGCGGTACCGCTGCGCCGCGCCACCGCCGTGGCCGATGCCATCGCCAATGGCCGCCTCGACAACGAGATCGGCGCCCAGCCGCAGGATGAACCCGGACGCCTGCTGGAGAGCATGCGCGGCATGCAGACGCGGCTGCAGTCGGTGATCGCCGCCCAGGGCGGAATGGCCCGCCAGCACGACGCCGGCGCGTTGAGCTACCGCATCGACGACAGCGCCTTCCCCGGCGACTACGGCCGCATGGTGCGCGAGACCAACGATCTGGTCGGCTCGCATGTGCAGGTGCAGAACCGCCTGATCGAGGTGATGAAGCACTACGCCGTCGGCGACCTGTCGGTGGACATGGACCGCCTGCCCGGCGAGAAGGCCGCCATCACCGAGGCCATGGACGCCACCAAGGCCAACCTCTCGGCCATCAATGCCGAGATCAAGCGCCTGGCCGGCGCCGCCGCCGCCGGCGACTTCAGCCAGCGTGGCGATCTGGACCGCTACCAGCACGACTTCCGCGACATGGTCGCCGGCCTCAACCGGCTGATGGAGACCACCGACGGCAACCTGGCCGAAGTCTCCGCCCTGCTGCAGGCCATCGCCCGCGGCGACCTCACCGTACGCATGGACGGCGACTTCCACGGCGTGTTCGCACGCATGCGCGACGACGCCAATGCCACCGTCGCCCAGCTCACCTCCATCGTCGGCCGCATCCAGGCCGCCGCTTCCAGCATCAACCTGGCCGCCTCCGAGATCGCCACCGGCAATACCGACCTGTCGCGCCGCACCGAGCAGCAGGCCGCCAACCTGGAAGAGACCGCCGCCTCGATGGAGGAACTCACCTCCACCGTGCGCCAGAACGCCGAACACGCCCGCCAGGCCAACCAGCTGGCCATCGGTGCGCATGGCGTCGCCTCGCAGGGCGGCGAAGTCGTCGGCCAGGTGGTCACCACCATGAGCGCCATCGAGGCCTCGTCGAAGAAGATCGCCGACATCATCAGCGTCATCGACGGCATCGCCTTCCAGACCAACATCCTGGCCTTGAATGCCGCGGTGGAAGCCGCGCGGGCCGGCGAGCAGGGCCGCGGTTTCGCTGTGGTCGCCAGCGAGGTGCGCACCCTGGCCCAGCGCTCGGCCGGCGCCGCCAAGGAGATCAAGGAGCTGATCGAGGACTCGGTCGGCAAGGTCGGCGAAGGCTCGCAACTGGTGCACCAGGCCGGTACCACCATGGGCGAGATCGTGTCCTCGGTGCAGCGGGTCACCGACATCATGGCCGAAATCAGCGCGGCGTCGCAGGAACAGAGCGCCGGCATCGAGCAGGTCAACCAGACCGTCACCCAGATGGACGAGACCACCCAGCAGAACGCCGCGCTGGTCGAGGAAGCCACCGCCGCCGCGCGCGCGATGGAGGAACAGGCCAATCACCTGGCCGAGGCTGTGGCCGTGTTCCGGATCGAAGCCGAACAACCATCCAGCCGCCGCCTGTACGCCGTGCACTGACGCCAGAGAGCCCTTCAGCCATGACCCTCACCGCCTCCAGCCCCCCGTCCAGCGGCCATCGCGATTTCGAGTTCAGCGACCGCGACTTCCGTCGCGTCTGCGAACTGATCCACCAGCGGGCCGGCATCGCGCTGGCCCCGGCCAAGCGCGACATGGTCTACGGGCGGCTGTCGCGGCGGTTGCGCGCCCTGGGGCTGCGCTCGTTCCAGGACTACCTGGACCGGCTGGAAGGCGAAGGCGGCGATGAATGGCAGGCCTTCACCAACGCGCTGACCACCAACCTGACCTCGTTCTTCCGCGAACCGCACCACTTCGAGAAGCTGCGCGAGGAACTGCAGGCACGCGCCCACCGCGCGCCGTTGCAGATCTGGTCGTGCGCCGCCTCCACCGGCGAGGAACCGTACTCGCTGGCGATCACCGCCTGCGAGACCTTCGGCACGCTGACCCCGCCGGTGCGCATCCTCGCCACCGACGTCGACACCCAGGTGCTGGCCACCGCCTCGCAGGGCGTGTATCCGGTCGAGCGCATCGCCAGCCTCGATCCGGCGATCAAGCGGCGCTATTTCCAGCGCGGCACCGGTCCCAACGAGGGCAAGTGCCGGGTGGCGCCGGCGTTGCGCCAGCTGATCGAGTTCCGCCCGCTGAACCTGCTGGCCCCGCGCTACGACGTCGGCGGTCCGTACGACGCCCTGTTCTGCCGCAACGTGATGATCTACTTCGACAAGCCCACCCAGCGCGCCATCCTTTCGCGGCTGGTGCAGCACATGGGCGACGACGGCCTGCTCTACACCGGCCATTCGGAGAACTACCTGCACGCCGCCGACCTGATCCAGCCGTGCGGCCGCACCCTCTATCGCCGGGTGCGCGGAGCGGGCGCATGAGCGTTGCCGCCACCGCACTCGACGACGTGATGCGCTATCGCGACAGTCGCTTCCAGACCATCGCCGCCAAGCTGCTGCCCACCCAGTACCTGGTGGTCGACGACGACACCGCGCTGACCACCACGCTGGGCTCGTGCGTAGCCGCCTGCATCCGCGACCCGGTGCTCAAGATCGGAGGCATGAACCACTTCCTGCTGCCCGAGGGCAACGTCGGCGACGGCGCCCCGGCGCGCTACGGCAGCTACGCGATGGAGCTGCTGATCAACGACATGCTCAAGCGCGGCGCCCACCGCAAGCGGCTGGAAGCCAAGGTATTCGGCGGCGCCAACGTGCTCAAGGGCTTCACCAGCAATCCGGTCGGCACCCGCAACGCCGAGTTCGTGCGCCAGTACCTGCAGGCCGAGCACATCCCGATCATCGCCGAGGACCTGTGCGGCATCCATCCGCGCAAGGTCTGGTTCTTCCCGGAGACCGGCCGCGTGGTGGTGCAGCGCCTGCCGCATGCGCACGAGGCCGAAGTGGCCGCCGCCGAATCGGCGGTGCGTGCCCGCCTGTCCAAGGCCCCGGTCACCGGCGGCGTGGAGCTGTTCGAATGAACACGGACAGCCCCTGCCGCGTCCTGATCGTCGACGACTCGGCCGTGGTGCGGCAGATCCTCAGCGAGATCCTGGCGCGCGATCCCGGCATCGAGGTGGTCGGCTCGGCCTCCGATCCGTTGCTGGCGCGCGAGAAGATCAAGCGCCTGAACCCGGACGTCATCACCCTGGACGTGGAAATGCCGCGGATGGACGGCCTGGCCTTCCTCGAGAACCTGATGCGGCTGCACCCGATCCCGGTGGTGATGGTGTCCTCGCTGACCGAGCGCGGCGCCGACACCACGCTGCAGGCGCTGTCGCTGGGCGCGGTCGACTTCGTCGCCAAGCCCAAGCTCGACATCGCGCGCGGCCTGCAGGAATACGCCGACGAGATCACCGCCAAGGTCAAGATGGCCGCCCGCTCGCGGGTGCGCGCGCTCGCCCGCCCTCCCACCGTCAAGCGCACCCTGGAGCCGCTCGCCAGCGGCAGCGCAAGCTCGCTGAAGTTCCGCACCACCGACCGCCTGATCGCCATCGGCGCATCCGCCGGCGGCACCGAGGCGCTGCGGGTGGTGCTCGAAGGCATGCCGGCCGACGCCCCGGCGGTGGTGATGACCCAGCACCTGCCGGCAGGTTTCAGCAGCGCCTTCGCCGAACGCCTGGACCGGCATTCGGCCATGGCGGTGCGCGAAGCCAGCGACGGCGAGGCGATCCTCCCCGGCCACGCCTACCTGCCACCGGGCGGCCGCCACCTGCGGGTGATCCGCGACGGCGCCCGCTGGCGCTGCCGGATCGACGATGGTCCGCCGGTCAACCTGCACAAGCCGGCGGTGGACGTGCTGTTCCGCTCGGTGGCGATCAGTGCCGGCGCCAATGCCATCGGCGTGATCCTCACCGGCATGGGCGACGATGGCGCCCGCGGCCTGCTGGAAATGCTGCAGGCCGGCGCGCCGACGATGGTGCAGGACGAGGCCAGCAGCGTAGTCTGGGGCATGCCCGGCGCCGCCTTCAAACTCGGCGCGGCCCAGGAAGTGCTGCCGCTGGATCGTATCGCCCCACGCCTCATCGCCCTCTCCCAACAGACCAGGTAGACGATGGCCAACGCCCCCGCTGGAAGACCGCATGGCACCGACGATGCAGCGCCCGGTCACGATCCGGTCGCGGCGGCGCCCCTGTTCGGCGATGCGCCGCAGGACGGCGAACTGCTGCTGCGCGGCTTGCGCCAGGCAGCCGACGGCATGGTCGTGGTGGACGATCAGGGCCGCGTGCTGCTCTACAACCCCGCCGCCGAAGCGCTTTGCGGAGTGCCCTGCGAGCAGGTGCTCGGGCAGCCGCTGGACGTGCTGCTGCCACCGGGCAGCGGCGACAGCCTGGTCGCGCGCCTGAAGAGCCGCCGGGGCAAACCCCGCTCGTCCGGCCCCTGCCTGCTGGCGCACAGCGTCGACGGCGTTTCGCGCATGCTGTCCGTGACCCTGTCGAGCGTAAGGCAGGGCCGTCGCCGGCTGCACATCGCCCTGCTCCGCGACGCCAGCAGCCAACCGCAGCACGAGAAGCAGGCACGGCAGCTGTCGCAGGCGCTGGACTGCAGCGAGAACGCGATCGTCATCTGCGACCGCCACACCCGGATCCAGTACGCCAGCGCCGCCTTCACCCGCCTGTTCGGCTATCCGGCCGAGGCCGCGCTGAACCGCCGCCCGCGCGACTTGCTCAGCGGTCCGTACACCGATGTCGCCACCCTCAGGCAACTCGAAGAACACCGCCGCGCCGGCCAGCCTTACCAGACCGACGTGCTGGTCTACCGCAGCGACGGCACCCCGCTGTGGATCTACACCGCCTGCACCCCCGTGCCCGACGCGAACGGCGAGTTCAACAGTTTCGTCATCGTCTTCAGCGACGTCACCCAGGCCAAGACCAACCGGATACTGCACGACAAGGTGCTCGACGCGCTGGTGCGCGAACAGCCGCTGCGCGAATCGATGGCGCTGATCTGCCAGGAGGTGGAACGGGTGGCGCCGGACCTGCTCGCCTCGGTGATCTGCATCGACCAGGAGCAGCGGATGCGGCCGCTGGCCGCCCCCAGCGTGCCGCCCGCCTTCAGCGAGCTCATCAACGGCGTGACCATCGGGCCGAACGTCGGCGCCTGCGGCACCGCGGCGTGGCGCGGACGGTCGGTGGTGGTGGCCGACATCGCCAACGACCCGCTGTTCGCCGGCTTCCGCGACCAGGCGCTGTCCCAGGGTCTGCGTGCCTGCTGGTCCAATCCGATCAAGTCCAGCACCAACCAGGTGCTGGGCACGCTGGCGTTCTACTATCGCGAGCCGCGCCTGCCCGCGCCCTGGCATGCGCAGCTGGCCGAACTGTGCGTGCACCTGTGCGCGCTGGCGCTGGAACGCGAGCAGACCAAGGCCCGCGTGCACCAGCTGGCGTTCTACGATTCGCTGACCGGCCTGCCCAACCGCATGATGTTCAACGCCCGCGCCGAGCAGGCGCTGGCCACCGCCGAACACAACGGCGAACCGGTCGCGGTGCTGTTCGTCGACCTCGACCGCTTCAAGCGCATCAACGAGACCCAGGGCCATGCCGCCGGCGACGGCCTGCTGCGCGACATCGCCCGTCGCCTGGGCGAAACCGCCGGCAGCGGCGCGCTGGTCGGCCGCCAGGCCGGCGACGAGTTCGTGCTGCTGCTGCCGCAGTGCGGCGCCGAGCAGGCCGCCGGCGTGTCCGAGCGGCTGCTGGGCGCGCTGGCCGAATCGCTGGTGGTCGGCCACATGACCGTGCACACCAGCGCCAGCATCGGCGTGGCGATGTTTCCCGACGACGGCCTCGACATCGACACCCTGCTGCGGCACGCGGACCTGGCGATGTTCCGCGCCAAGGACGAAGGCGGCGGCAGCTTCCGCTTCTTCAGCCCGGACATGAACCGGCTGGCGCAGGAACGGATCGCGATGGAGACCGCGCTGCGCGAGGCGCTGCGCCGCGACCAGCTGCACCTGCACTACCAGCCGCAGCTGTGCAGCCGCACCCAGCAGCTGTACGGCGTGGAAGCGCTGCTGCGCTGGGAGCACCCGCAGCTGGGACCGATATCGCCGGCGCGGTTCGTGCCGATGGCCGAGGAATGCGGCCTGGTCGAGGAGATGGGCAACTGGGTATTGCGGCAGGCCTGCCGGCAGATGGCCGACTGGCGCCGGCGCGGCGTCGCGGTGCCGCGGGTCTCGGTCAACCTGTCGGCCAGCAGTTTCGACAGCGCCACCCTGCCCGCCCAGCTGCAGCAGCTGCTGGCCGACCACCGGCTGCAGCCGCAGGACCTGGTGCTGGAGATCACCGAGAGCGTGATGCTGTCGCCGCAGGCGCGGGTGCTGCACAACCTGGACGCGATCCAGAAGCTGGGCATCGACCTGTCGCTGGACGATTTCGGCACCGGCTATTCCAGCCTGAGCCACCTGCACCGCCTGCCGATCAACGAGCTGAAGCTGGACATGAGCTTCGTGCGCGACATCGAGCACAGCGAGACTGCGCGCACGCTGATCACCTCGGTGCTGCGCATCGGCGAAAACCTGCGCAAGCACGTGGTGGCCGAAGGCGTGGAGACCGAGATCCAGCGCCGCTTCCTCGCCGACGAGGGCTGCGAAGTGCTGCAGGGCTACCTGTTCTCGCCGGCGCTGCCGGCGCGGGAACTGGAAGCCTGGATCGGCCGCGACTGACGCGGCATCCACGCTTCCCGCCCCGGCCCGGCGTCCGCCGGACCGGGACATCCGTGCTTACTCGGCGTACTTGACCGTGCAGCCGTAGGCCTGCGTGGCCGGCGTGGTGACCGGCTGGCCGGCCTGCGCCTCGGCCAGTGCGGTGGTCGCGTAGTTGGTGGCGCCGGCGATGCTGGCCGGGTTGGCCGAGCTGTCGCTGTCGATGGCGCCGGCATAGACCACCGTGCCCTTGGGGTCGACGATGAAGATGTGCGGCGTGGTCTTGGCGCCATAGGCGCGGCCGACATCGCCGCTGGCATCCAGCAGGAACGGTGCGCTGGCGCCCAGCTTGTACTCCTTGGCCACGTCCAGCGCCTGGCTCGGGGTCAGGTAGCCCTGCTTGCCCTCGGCCGAGGAAATCACCGTCAGCCACTTCGCGCCCTTGGCGATGGCCGCGGCCTGGGTCTTGGGAATGTTGTCGCTGAGCACGTAGTGCTTCTTCACGAACGGGCAGTCCTTGTTGAACCACTCCAGCACCAGCCACTGGCCGGCGTAGTCCTTCAGCTCATGGGTCTCGCCCTTGGCATCCTTCACGCTGAACGCGGGAGCCGGCTGGCCGGGTACCGCGGCAGCCTGGGCGAACAGGGGCAGCGCCAGGAGCATGGCGCCGCAGGTGCGGACAAGCAGTTTCTGCAGTTTCAAGGTCGATCCTCCTCTCGGGTCGCCGGCGGGCCGGCAGGGACGGGCACGGCGCAGGCGATGCGGTCAGAACAGCTCCCGTATCGCATCCGCGCTGAGTATCTGCGGAAGCATCCGTGCTTCGCCGCCATCGGCGGGATAGAACACATACACCGGCACCGAATTGCGCCCCAGCCTGGCCAGGGATTCGGTGATGTCGGCATCGTAACGGGTCCAGTCGGCGCGGATGCGCAGCACGTCGTTGTCCTCGAACAGCGCCTGCACCTCGCGCGTGTCCAGCACCACCGCCTTGTTCACCTGGCAGGTGATGCACCAGGCCGCGGTGTAGTCGATGAACACCGCCTGCCCCTGCGCACGCGCCTGGGCGATGCGCGCGCCGTCGTACGGCTGCCATTGCGCCTGGGCCGGGGCCTGTTGTTGCGGCGGCTCCAGGGTCGGTGCCTGGCGGATGCCGATCGCCAGCACCAGCGCGCTGACCGCCAGTGCCGCCCAGCGCCACAGGCGGCCGGAGCGCTTCGCCAGCCAGATCGCGAACGACACCAGCAGGATCGCGCCGCCGCCCAGCAGCCAGCCGCCGTCGCCGCCCAGCCGGCCCAGCACCCACAGCAGCCACAGCACCGTGGCGAACAGCGGGAACGCCAGGAACTGGCGCAGGCTGTCCATCCACGGTCCCGGCCGCGGCAGGCGCCGGGTCAGGCCGGGACTGGCGGCCAGCAGCAGGAACGGCGCCGCCAGTCCCGCGCCGAGCCCGACGAAGATCGCCATCGCCTGCGGCGCCGGCAGGGTCGCCGAGGCGCCCAGCGCCGCGCCCATGAACGGGCCGGTGCACGGCGCGGCCACGAACACCGCCAGCACGCCGGTGGCGAAGGAACCGCCGCCGCCCTTCCCCGCCAGCCGCATCAGGCCATGGCCGAATTCGAAGATGCCGAGAAAACCCAGCGCCATCACCCAGAACAGCAGCACCAGGGCCAGCACCACCGCCGGCGACTGCAGCTGGAATCCCCAGCCCACCGCGGCTCCGCCGGCACGCAGCGCCAGGAACAGGCCGCCCAGCGCCGCGAACGTGGCCAGCACGCCGGCGGTGTAGAGCAAACCCTCGCGCAGCCGGTGCCGCAGCGCGGCCGCGTCCTGTCCGCCTCCGATCAGGCTGAACAGCTTGATCGCCAGCACCGGGAACACGCAGGGCATCAGGTTGAGGATGACGCCGCCGGCGAAGGCCAGCAGCAGGAGCACCCACAGCGCCGTGGCGCCGTCGCCGGCAACGGCCGGCAGCGATGGCGATGCGCCCTGCGTCAACGGAACATCGAAGGCCCAGGCGCGCTCGTCGGCGACCAGCACGAAGCCGAGCCGCGGCGGCGGCGCCACGCCGGCGTTGCTGGCGAAGCGCAACTGCCAGCCCCCCTGCACGGCAGTGGCCTGCGGCATTGCCGGGGAAACGAAGGCGCCATCCCCGGGATAGAGCCGGGGAGCGGTCTGGCCCGGTCCTTCCACTGCCAGCACCAGCGCACCGTCGCCCTCCTGGCGGGCGCTCTCGATCCGCCAGGGGCTCTCCGCGGCAGGTTGCGGCAGACGGGCCGCGAAGGCATCGCGCACCGCCAGCAACTGCGGCGGCCAGCGGCTGGCATCGGCGACCGGACGCTCCAGCGTCAGCTGGCCGAATCCGGGAATGCAGTCCTCCTTGCACACCAGCCATTCCAGATCGAGCGTCAGCTCGACCCGGTCGCTGCCCGGCGCGGGCGTCAGGTCGAACAGATAGGCGACGTCGCCCTCGTAGCCGATGTTGGTCAGGTGCGCGATCGGCAGGCGCTCGGGCCAGGGCCACAGGATCTGGCCCACCTGCGCGTTGCCGGCAAAGTCGAAACGCGGCGCCGCGCCGGAATCGCCGGGATTGAGCCAGTAGACGTGCCATTCCGGGTCCACCTCGAAATGCACGCCCAGCCGTTCCGTGCCGCTGCCCAGCGCCTCCGGCGCCAGCCACTGGATGCGTACGTGGTCGGCCTCGATGGCCTCGCCGGCGGCGGCAGGCGACGACGGCAGGCACAGCAGCAGCCAGAGCAGCGGATGTGCCAGCGCGTGGAAGATTCGTCCAGGAGCCATTCGCATCGGGCGTTCGGGTCTGCGGATGAGCCTGCGATAGTAATCGCAGCGGTGCCGGAATCGGGCCTCATGGGGCGAAAAGGCTTCCCATCCGGGGCGGAGGCGCATTCCCGGGCTGTCCGGTCGCTGCTCGAAAAGCTCGCGACTGACGTCGCTCCTACAAGGGCGGGAATGCGCTGTAGGAGCGACGTCAGTCGCGACCGATGGGGCGCCGCCCCCGCGACGAAGCCCATGAAAAACGCCCGGCAATGCCGGGCGTTCGTATTGCGCATCGTCGCGCGGATCAGGCGGCGACGGTATCGGCCACTTCCTTGTAGTCCTGGATCTGGTCGAAGTTCATGTAGCGGTAGATCTGCGCGCCGTTGGCGTTGATCACGCCGATATCGGCCATGTACTCCTCCCTGGACGGGATCTTGCCCAGGCGGGCGCAGATCGCGGCCAGTTCCGCCGAACCCAGGTACACGTTGGTGTTGCGGCCCAGGCGGTTGGGGAAGTTGCGGGTGCTGGTGGACATCACCGTCGCGCCTTCGCGCGCCTGCGCCTGGTTGCCCATGCACAGCGAGCAGCCCGGCATCTCCATGCGCGCGCCGGCGGTGCCGAAGGTGCCGTAGTGGCCTTCCTTGGTCAGCTCCGAGGCGTCCATCTTGGTCGGCGGGGCGACCCACAGGCGCGTGGGGATGTCGCGCTTGCCTTCCAGCAACTTGGCCGCGGCGCGGAAGTGGCCGATGTTGGTCATGCACGAACCGATGAACACCTCGTCGATCTTGGCGCCGGCCACGTCGGACAGGGTCTTCACGTCGTCCGGGTCGTTCGGGCAGGCCACGATCGGCTCGTGGATGTCGGCCAGGTCGATCTCGATGACCGCGGCGTACTCGGCGTCGGCATCCGGCTCCAGCAGCTGCGGGTCGGCCAGCCAGGCCTCCATCTTCTCGATGCGGCGGGCCAGCGAACGGGCGTCCTGGTAGCCCTCGGCGATCATCCACTTCAGCAGCGTGATGTTGCTGTTGAGGTACTCGATGATCGGCTCCTTGTTCAGGCGCACCGAGCAACCGGCGGCCGAACGCTCGGCCGAGGCGTCGGACAGTTCGAACGCCTGCTCCACCTTCAGCTCCGGCAGGCCTTCGATCTCGAGGATGCGGCCGGAGAAGATGTTCTTCTTGCCGGCCTTGGCCACGGTCAGCAGGCCCTGCTTGATCGCGTACAGCGGGATCGCGTTGACCAGGTCGCGCAGGGTCACGCCGGGCTGCATTTCACCCTTGAAGCGCACCAGCACCGACTCGGGCATGTCCAGCGGCATCACCCCGGTGGCCGCGGCGAAGGCGACCAGGCCGGAACCGGCCGGGAACGAGATGCCCACCGGGAAACGGGTGTGCGAGTCGCCGCCGGTGCCGACGGTGTCGGGCAGCAGCATGCGGTTGAGCCAGCTGTGGATCACGCCGTCGCCCGGACGCAGCGAGATGCCGCCGCGGGTGGAGATGAACTCCGGCAGGGTGTGGTGGGTCTTGACGTCGACCGGCTTCGGGTACGCGGCGGTGTGGCAGAACGACTGCATCACCAGGTCGGCCGAGAAGCCCAGGCAGGCCAGGTCCTTCAGCTCGTCGCGGGTCATCGGGCCGGTGGTGTCCTGCGAGCCGACCGAGGTCATCTTCGGCTCGCAGTAGGTGCCCGGGCGCATGCCCTGGCCTTCCGGCAGGCCGCAGGCGCGGCCGACCATCTTCTGCGCCAGCGAGAAGCCCTTGCCGTTGTCGGCCGGCTGCACCGGCAGGCGGAACAGGTCGGTCGGGGCCAGGCCCAGCGCCTCGCGCGCCTTGGCGGTCAGGCCGCGGCCGATGATCAGCGGGATGCGGCCGCCGGCGCGCACCTCATCGAACAGCACGTCGGACTTCACCTTGAACTCGGCGATGACCTGGCCGTCCTTGAGCGCCTTGCCCTCGTACGGACGCAGCTCGACCACGTCGCCCATGTTCATCTGCGACACGTCCAGCTCGATCGGCAGCGCGCCGGCGTCTTCCATGGTGTTGTAGAAGATCGGCGCGATCTTGGAACCCAGGCACACGCCGCCGAAGCGCTTGTTCGGGATGAACGGGATGTCCTCGCCGGTGAACCACAGCACCGAGTTGGTGGCCGACTTGCGGCTGGAGCCGGTGCCGACCACGTCGCCGACGTAGGCGACCAGGTGGCCCTTGTCCTTCAGCGACTCGATGAACTTGACCGGGCCGCGCTTGCCGTCCTCTTCCGGCTCGATGCCGTCGCGCTTGTTCTTCAGCATCGCCAGCGCGTGCAGCGGGATGTCCGGGCGGGTGGTGGCGTCCGGGGCCGGCGACAGGTCGTCGGTGTTGGTCTCGCCGGTCACCTTGAACACGGTGATGGTCAGGCTTTCCGGCACTTCCGGGCGGCTGGTGAACCACTCGGCATCGGCCCAGCTGCGCAGCACGGCCTGGGCATTGGCGTTGCCGGCCTTGGCCTTCTCCTGCACGTCGTGGAAGGCGTCGAACACCAGCAGGGTCTTCTTCAGCGCATCGGCGGCGATCGCGCCGACGACGGCGTCGTCCAGCAGCTGGATCAGCGGCGCGACGTTGTAGCCGCCGAGCATGGTGCCCAGCAGTTCGGTGGCGCGCTCGCGCGTGATCAGCGCGTTCTGCTCGCTGCCGAACGCGATCGCGGCCAGGTACGAGGCCTTGACCTTGGCGGCGTCGTCCACACCGGCCGGGACGCGGTGGGTCAGCAGGTCGAGCAGGAACTGCTCCTCGCCGGCCGGCGGGTTCTTCAGCAGCTCGATGACGTCGGCCGTCTGCTGCGCGCTCAGCGGCAGCGGCGGGATGCCGAGCGCGGCGCGCTCGGCTACGTGGTGGCGGTAGGCTTCCAACATGACAACTCCCGGGTATTGCGGTTTAAAGGGTGAATGGGCTCAGGCTTGCGGCACGATCAGCTTCAGGCCCTTGAAGTAGTCGCGGTAAAACTTGTCGTTCCAGGTGATCAGGCCGTCGCACTGCAGCAGCGCGTGCGCCCCGACCATGAAATCGTCGATGCGGCGGTTGCCGCCGCCGCGCTGGCGATGGCGGCGATGCATCTCGCCGGCGCGCAGCGCCGACTTGGCTTCCAGCGGACTGAAATGGATGCCCATCTCCTCCAGCGCTTCCTGCACCTCGGCGCCACCGCGCAGCGAGGCGCAGATCTCGGCCAGGGTGGTACCGCAGACGACCACCCGCCCGCCGACCAGCGCCTGGCGCAGGCAGGACTCCACGGCATCGGCCTGCGGGCCGTTGCTGAGCAGTTCGATCAGCACGGGGGAATCGACGGCGATCATCCGGCCTTATTCCTCGTCGCGCACCGTGCGCACGGCCGCGGCCGACGACTCGAAGCCGTCCAGCGCGAACTTGCCGCGGGCGCGCGAGATGGCGTCGTCCACGCTCTTGCGCAGGATGATGCGGCTGCCGTCCAGCTCGACCTTCAGCAAGGTGCCCTTGGTCAGGCCGAGCGCGTCGCGGACCGCCTTGGGCAAGGTGATCTGTCCGCGTTCTGCAACAGTGGCTTCCATCGGCGGGCCCTCCAAAGTATGCACAAATTATACATACTCTCCGCGTCATACTTCCACCCCGCCGCAGGCCAGGGCCGGGCTGCGGCCTTGCAGTGCAAAGGATCTGCCGCAGCGATGACATCGGAGATACATATCTCCGTGTAGCCTGAGACCGATTGCCGCAGGCCCGGACCGCCTGAATCGTTCATACTCGGAACGGTTGCCGGCCGGCCACCGGCGAACGCAAGCAGGCCCGTCTCCGCGACGGGCCAATGCAAGCCATCCGCAAAGGAGTCACCCCGCATGAGCGATTCGTTCTCCACCCGCAGCCAGCTGGATGTCGGCGGCAAGACCTACGACTACTTCAGCCTGCCCAGGCTGGGCCAGCAGTTCGACATCTCCCGCCTGCCCTACTCGATGAAGATCCTGCTGGAGAACCTGCTCCGGCACGAGGACGGCGGCATCACCGTCGGTCGCGAGCACATCGAGGCGGTGGCCCGATGGGATGCCGGGACCGAGCCGGACACCGAGATCGCCTTCATGCCCGCGCGCGTGGTGCTGCAGGACTTCACCGGCGTGCCCTGCGTGGTCGACCTGGCGGCGATGCGCGATGCGGTGGTCAAGCTCGGCGGCCGCCCCGAGCAGATCAACCCGCTGATCCCGTCGGAACTGGTCATCGACCACTCGGTGCAGGTCGACGTGTTCGGCACGCCGAACGCGCTGGACCTCAACGGCAAGATCGAGTTCCAGCGCAACCAGGAGCGCTACGGCTTCCTGCGCTGGGGCCAGAAGGCATTCGACAACTTCAAGGTGGTGCCGCCCAACACCGGCATCGTCCACCAGGTGAACCTGGAGAACCTGGCGCGGGTGGTGATGACCGCTGACAAGGACGGCAGGGCCATCGCCTATCCCGATACCGTGTTCGGCACCGACAGCCACACCACCATGATCAACGGCATCGGCGTGCTCGGCTGGGGTGTGGGCGGCATCGAGGCCGAGGCCGCCATGCTCGGCCAGCCCTCGTCGATGCTGATCCCGCAGGTGGTCGGCTTCAAGCTCACCGGCAAGCTGCCCGAGGGCGCCACCGCCACCGACCTGGTGCTGACCGTGACCCAGATGCTGCGCAAGCTCGGCGTGGTCGGCAAGTTCGTCGAGTTCTTCGGCGACGGCCTGCAGCACCTGCCGCTGGCCGACCGCGCCACCATCGGCAACATGGCGCCGGAGTACGGCGCCACCTGCGGCATCTTCCCGATCGACGCCGAGTCGCTGACCTACCTGCGCCTGTCCGGGCGCAGCGAGGAGCAGATCGCGCTGGTCGAGGCCTATGCCAAGGCCCAGGGCCTGTGGCACGACGCCAACAGCCCGCACGCCAGCTACAGCGCCACGCTGGAACTGGACATGGCCGAAGTGAGGCCCTCGCTGGCCGGCCCCAAGCGCCCGCAGGACCGCGTGCTGCTGCAGGACGTCAAGGCCAACTACCGCGAGAACCTGGCGCCGTTCACCGCCGCGCGCGACAAGCGCAGCCCGGAAGTGGCCGACTTCATCGCCGAAGGCGGCGCCGCGGCAGTCGGCAACGAGGCGCTGCGCAAGGGCGTGGCCGACATCGAGATCGACGGCAAGCGCGAGCGGCTGAAGGACGGCGCGGTGGTGATCGCCGCGATCACCTCGTGCACCAACACCTCCAACCCGGCGGTGATGCTCGCCGCCGGCCTGCTGGCGCGCAACGCGGCGGCGCGCGGACTGACCCGCCAGCCCTGGGTCAAGACCTCGCTCGGGCCGGGTTCGCTGGTGGTCACCGACTACCTGAAGAAGGCCGGCCTGCTGGACGAACTGCAGAAGATCGGCTTCTACCTGGTCGGCTACGGCTGCACCACCTGCATCGGCAACTCCGGCCCGCTGCCGCCGGAAGTCAGCGCCGGCATCGCCGCCGGCGACCTGGTGGTGGCCTCGGTGCTGTCGGGCAACCGCAACTTCGAAGGCCGCATCCATCCCGAAGTGAAGATGAACTACCTGGCCAGCCCGCCGCTGGTGGTGGCCTACGCCATCGCCGGCACCACCGACATCGACCTGACCCGCGAGCCGCTGGGCACCGGCAGCGACGGCCAGCCGGTGTACCTGCGCGACATCTGGCCCAGCAACAAGGAAATCGGCGACACCATCGCCGCCACCATCGGCCCGGAGATGTTCAAGCAGAACTACGCCGACGTGTTCAAGGGCGACAGCCGCTGGAACGCGATCGCCTCGCCGGAGGGCGAACTGTACGAGTGGGACGCGGCGTCCACCTACATCAAGAACCCGCCCTACTTCGACGGCATGACCATGCAGGTCGGCCATGTCGAGGACGTGCACGGCGCCCGCATCATGGGCCTGTTCGGCGACTCGATCACCACCGACCACATCTCCCCGGCCGGCAACATCAAGAAGGATTCGCCCGCCGGACGCTTCCTGCAGTCGCGCGGCGTGCAGCCGGCCGACTTCAACAGCTACGGCAGCCGCCGCGGCAACGACGACGTGATGGTACGCGGCACCTTCGCCAACATCCGCATCAAGAACCTGATGTTCGGTGGCGAGGAAGGCGGCAACACCCTGTACTACCCGCCCGGCGGCGGCGCGCCGGAGAAGCTGGCGATCTACGACGCGGCGATGAAATACAAGGCCGATGGCGTGCCGCTGGTGGTGCTGGCCGGTAAGGAATACGGCACCGGCTCCTCGCGCGACTGGGCGGCCAAGGGCACCAACCTGCTCGGGGTCAAGGCGGTGATCGCCGAGAGCTTCGAACGCATCCACCGCTCCAACCTGGTCGGTATGGGCGTGCTGCCGCTGCAGTTCAAGGACGGGCAGAACGCGCAGGGCCTGGGACTGGACGGCTCGGAAGTGATCGACATCACCGGCCTGGACGACGGCGCCAGCAAGGTCGCCACCGTCACCGCCACCCGCAGCGACGGCAGCCGGCTGACGTTCGAGGCGACGGTGATGCTGCTGACGCCGAAGGAAGTGGAGTACTTCAAGCACGGCGGCCTGCTGCAGTACGTGCTGCGCCAGCTGGCCGCCCGCCAGCCGGCGTGAGCCCGGCGCCGGGCGTGGCCGCCGCCGCGCCCGGTGTTCCTCATCCGCCGCCGTGTTCGCCCCATTGCGCGTGGTAGAGCTGCCAGCGGCCGTCGACCTCGCGCCAGCCGCTGGTGATGGCCTGTACCCGGCCGCGCTCGGGCAACAGCCGGCCGCTGCCGCCGGTCAGCGCGACGGTGAAACGCACCACCGCGGTATTCCCGGCCAGTTCGACCGAAACCGGGCCCGGATGGACGCCGACGCTGGCGTTGACCAACAGCTGCGCGCGCAGCATCTGCTGCAGGGCAGCACGGTCCATGCCGCCGTTGCCGGCGAAATCCTCCGCCACGTGCGTCATGAAAGCGCGGCTGTCGCGTGCTTCCACCGCCGCCTGCATCTGTGCGATGGTTTCCCGCAGGCGCTGCTCCGGCGGCTGCCGCTGGCATCCGCCCAGCACCAGCAGCATCAACAACGACAACAGGCATATCCACGGTTTCCGGTTCATATCGCTTCGCCTTTCCCATTCGGGACGGTATGCTGACACCCATGGCCCGGAAGTTCACTCCCCGGCCAGTCCGATAACTACATTCATGTCCTGGAGGGGGAATATGAGTCAGGAACGTCCCTGGTTGCAGAGCTATCCGAACGGCGTGCCGGAAGAGATCGACATCAACGAATTCCGCTCGGTCGCCGCGGTCTTCGACACCTCTGTCGCCAAGTTCCGTGATCGTCCCGCCTACTCCAACTTCGGCAAGGTGCTGACCTACGGCGAGGCCGACGCGCTGGTCGACCAGTTCGCCGGCTACCTGCTGGGCGAGCTGCAGCTCAAGAAAGGCGACCGCGTCGCGCTGATGATGCCCAACTGCCTGCAGTACCCGATCGCCACCTTCGGCGTGCTGCGTGCCGGCCTGACCGTGGTCAACGTCAATCCGCTCTACACCGCGCGCGAGCTCAAGCACCAGCTGGTCGATTCCGGCGCCTCGGTGCTGGTGGTGATCGACAACTTCGGCCACACCGTCCAGCAGGTCATCGCCGAGACCCCGGTCAAGCACGTGGTCACCACCGGGCTGGGCGACATGCTCGGCTTCCCGAAGGGCGCGATCGTCAACTTCGTGCTCAAGTACGTCAAGAAGATGGTGCCGGACTACGAAGTGCCCGGCGCCATCCGCTTCCGCGAGGCGCTGAAGCTGGGCAGCCGCCACCCGCGGCAGACGGTGGAAGTCGACCACGACGACATCGCCTTCCTGCAGTACACCGGCGGCACCACCGGCGTGGCCAAGGGCGCGATGCTGACCCACCGCAACCTGGTGGCCAACATGCAGCAGGCCTCGGCCTGGATCGGCGCCTCCGGCGTGAAGCCGGGCGAGGAAGTGATCATCACCGCGCTGCCGCTGTACCACATCTTCGCGCTGACGGCGAACGGCCTGGTCTTCATGAAGCTGGGCGGCCTCAACCACCTGATCACCAACCCGCGCGACATGCCCGGCTTCGTCAAGGAGCTCAAGGGCACCCGCTTCACCGCCATCACCGGCGTCAACACGCTGTTCAACGGCCTGCTCAACACGCCCGGCTTCGACGAGGTGGACTTCTCCTCGCTCAAGGTCACCCTGGGCGGCGGCATGGCGGTGCAGCGCGCCGTGGCCGAGCGCTGGAAGAAGGTCACCGGCGTCACCCTGGTCGAGGCCTACGGCCTGACCGAAACCTCGCCGGCGGCCTGCATCAACCCGCTGGACCTGGCCGAGTACAACGGCGCCATCGGCCTGCCGATCCCCTCCACCGACGCCTGCATCAAGAACGACGACGGGCAGACGCTGGCGGTGGGCGAAGTGGGCGAACTGTGCATCCGCGGCCCGCAGGTGATGAAGGGCTACTGGCACCGCGCCGAGGAAACCGCCGCGGCCATCGATGGCGACGGCTGGCTGCACACCGGCGACATGGCGCGCATGGACGAACAGGGCTTCTTCTACATCGTCGACCGCAAGAAGGACATGATCCTGGTGTCCGGCTTCAACGTGTATCCGAACGAGGTCGAGGACGTGATCGCGATGATGCCCGGCGTGCTGGAAGTGGCCGCGGTCGGCGTGCCCGACGAGAAGTCCGGCGAGGTGGTCAAGGTGGTGATCGTCAAGAAGGACCCCAACCTCACCGCCGAGCAGGTCAAGGAGCACGCGCGCGCCAACCTGACCGGCTACAAGCATCCGCGCATCGTCGAGTTCCGCAAGGAACTGCCCAAGACCAACGTCGGCAAGATCCTGCGCCGCGAGCTGCGCGACGCACCCGCCGAATAGACCCGCGTCCAGGCTCCGCGGAGCCTGTCGGCAACCAGGCACGGCCCCTCCCGGCAACGGGTGGGGCCGTGCCCGTTCATGCACATGATCGGGGTGTAGGATCGGCCGGTGGATCGCGCCTTGCCCGCCGCCCACGCCTTCCAGCGGGCCATGCCTGAAGGACGAGACGCCATGAGCATGATCGAAAAGCTGCCCGTCAGCCGCCCCCCCTACTCCACCATCCGCGTCGATTCGTCGGCCACCGGCACCGCGCACTGGCTGTACATGCATGCCGATGCCGCTCCCGGCGTGCGGCCATGTTGCCGCACCGAGATGCTGGACGAAATGTGGAACTTCATGAGCGCCATCACCCGCCCGCCGGCACAGCGCAGCAGTGGCCAGCTGCGCCACTTCGTGCTGGCCTCGGATGCGGCGGCGTACAATCTCGGCGGCGACCTGGAGCTGTTCACCCGCCTGATCCGCGAAGGCGACCGCGACCGCCTGCTGGCCTACGCGCAGCGCTGCATCGAAGGCGTCCACCACCTGCATATCGGCTTCGGCGGCGACGTGCGCAGCATCGCGCTGATACAGGGCGATGCGCTGGGCGGCGGCCTGGAGATGGCGCTGGCCTGCCACACCATCGTGGCCGAGGAAGGCGTCGGCATGGGCCTGCCGGAGGTGCTGTTCGGGCTGTTCCCGGGCATGGGCGCGTACTCGTTCCTGTGCCGCCGGGTATCGCCACAGCTGGCCGAGAAGATCATCCTCGACGGTCGCGTCTACAGCAGCGAGGAAATGCATGCGATGGGCGTGGTCGACGTGCTGGTGCCGAAGGGCCAGGGAGCGGGTGCGGTGGAAAACCTGATCCGCCAGCAGCAGCGCAATCCGCATTCGTACCTGGCGATGAACGCCGCGCGCAATCTGGCGCAGTCCGTCGGCTACGACGAACTGCTGGAGATCACCAAGGTCTGGGTGGAATCGGCGCTCGCGCTGGGCGACAAGTCGCTGCGCACGATGGAT
Source organism: Xanthomonas chitinilytica (assembly GCF_026107455.2). Classification (GTDB taxonomy): domain Bacteria; phylum Pseudomonadota; class Gammaproteobacteria; order Xanthomonadales; family Xanthomonadaceae; genus Stenotrophomonas; species Stenotrophomonas chitinilytica. The sequence continues at coordinate 76,671 of NZ_JAPCHY010000007.1, forward strand.
AGGCTGGTCAGGGCGCAGACCCGCCGCACCGGCATGGAAAACGCCTGATCGAGCGCAGGGAGGCGGTCGGAATGGGGGAATCAGGCCCGGCGCAATGCCGGGCTTCGACTTTCCGGACTACTGCGCGTCGCCATCGCCGCGGTGCTGGGCCTGCTGGCGCGCGCGCGCATCCAGCGCCAACCGGCCTTCGCTCAGGCTGGCATTGAGCTGGGCATGGCGCTGCCGCCATTCGGCCTTCAACTGCCAGTCGGCCATCCGCATCATCTCGCCGCCCTGCGCGGCCAGCCGCACCAGGCCGAGATTGCTGGCCACGCCCTTGATCGCATGGGCATGCTCGCGCAGCCGCTCCCAGTTGCCGCTTTCGGCGGCATGGGCGATGCCGCCCAGGCAGCCGTCGGCATCGTTGAGGCACTGGCGGATGAACTCGCGCTCGAAGCCCTCGCCCATGCCCAGCGACGCCAGTTCGTCCAGCACGCCGGGATCGAGCACGCTGTCGCTCGCCACCGGCGCGCGCACGATCGGGACGCCGGCGCCGAGGCGGCCGTTGCTGGCGATGTCGGCCAGCGTGTCCAGCAACCGCGCCGCCACCACCGGCTTGGCCAGGAAGGCATGCGCCCCGGCCTGGATGCAACGCTGGATCGCTTCGGGCGTGACGTCGGCACTGAGCACCAGCACCGGAGTGCGCGGGCCGCCACCGGACTGCATCACCCGCAGCTGCTTGAGCATGTCCAGCCCGCTCATGCCGGGCATGTGCAGGTCGACGATGGCGGCATCGAAGTCGGCTTCGGCCAGCGCATCCAGCACCGCCTCGCCGCCGCCGACGCAGGTGACGCGGTGCCCTGCCTTCTGCAGCAGCCGCTGCAGCACCATGCGGTTGGCCTCGTGGTCGTCGGCCACCAGGATCTGCATGCTGCGCACCCGCGCGCGATGGCGCAGGAACGGATCGGAAAACGCGATGACGTTGCCGCTGTCGCCCGCCGGACCGTCAAGCTGCACCGCCGGCGCCCGCCGCAAGGCATGCCGGCGCTCGGCGCTGGCCGGCGCCGCGAACGGCAGTTCGACCCAGAAGCGGCTGCCGACCGGCACGTTCTCGGCGTAGCCGACGCTGCCGCCCAGCGCCTCGGCCAGGCCCTTGGCGATGGTGGTGCCCAACCCGGTTCCTTCGTACCGCCGCGCCATCGACACGTCGGCCTGTTCGAACGCTTCGAACAGCCGTGGACGCAGCGCCGCCGGCACGCCGATGCCGGTGTCCAGGATGTCGAAGCGCAGGCGGGCGCCGTCGTCGGTAGCGGGCGCGACCAGGCCCACGCGTATCTCGACGCTGCCGCTGTCGGTGAACTTGACCGCGTTGCCGGCCAGGTTGAGCAGGATCTGCCGCAGGTGGCCGGCATCGCCGCGCAGCCGGTCCGGCACGTCGCCGGCGATGGACACGCGGTAGTCCAGCCGCTTCGACTTGGCCTGCGGCAGCAGGATCAGGCCGATGGCGTCGAGCGTCTCGCCCAGCGAGAAGTCCTCGGCATTGACCCGCAGCTTGCCGGCCTCGATCGCGGAGATGTCCAGCACCTCCTCCACCAGCGCCAGCAGGCTGCGCGTCGAGGCCTGGATGGTGCTCACGCATTCGCGCTGCTCGTCGTCCAGGCGGGTGGTGGCGAGCACCTCGCTCATGCCGGACAACCCGTTGAGCGGCGTGCGGAACTCGTGGCTCATGTTGGCCAGGAACCGGCTCTTGGCCTCGCTGGCACGCTGCGCCTCGGCCATCGCCCGGGTCAGCTGCCGCAGCAGGGTGGAGAAGTACAGCGGCACCGCCGCCAGTCCGAGCAGCAGGCCGAGTCCCAGCCGCAGGTTCTGCTGCCAGTATTCGGTCAGCAACACCGTCGTGCCGAAACTGGCCAGCGCCATCGCCACCGCCACGTACAGGTAGTTGTTGCCGTAGCGCATGCCGTTGCCGACGGTGACCCACATCACCACGATGTAGACCCAGGCCAGCGGTTCGCCCATCTGGATCATGCCCGCGGCCATCAGGCCATAGTCGGCCAGCATTCCCGCCACCCGCCGCGGATCGGAGCGGCCGGGCCGCGCCAGCAGCCAGCCGAACAGCAGCACCGACAGCGTCAATCCGCCCAGCACGATCGCCAGCACGCCCTGGTACTGGCGATCGGGCAGCTCCATCCGCATCGTGGGCAGCATCACGTACGAAAGGATCAGCACGATCAACACGATCCGCACGATCGCCTGCCCGTGTTCGCTGTCCTGGCGTTGCGCCAGGCGTTGCCTCACCCAGGCCGGTGCGCCGATGGCCATGTCACAACCCCGGGCGCGCGGACGCAGTGGAATGCTGCGCGCAGATCTGCTCCAGCGCCGCGCGGCCGCGCATCAGCGCGTCCACGCAACGCGGGCAGAACTGCCGGCCGCGCTGGGCGTACAGGTAGGCCAGCGCCGCATCCATGGTCCAGGCTTCCTTGTACGGACGCGGCGACAGCAGCGCGTCGAACACGTCGGCCACGGCCACGATGCGCGCCTCCAGCGGAATCGCGTCGCCCACCAGGCCATCGGGATAGCCGCTGCCGTCGTAGCGCTCGTGATGGCGCAGCGCGATCAGCGCGCCGACCTGGATGAAGCGGTTCTGGCTGCCGCTGAGCAGTTCGTAGCCGATGCGCGGATGCCGGCGCATGATCTCCGTCTCGCGCTCGTCCAGCTTGCCCGGCTTGAGCAGCACCGCATCGGGTATGGCGATCTTGCCCATGTCGTGCAGCGGTGCGGCCATCTCGATGACCCGCACCTCCTCCTCGGGCAGCCCCATCTGCTCGGCGATCAGCCCGGCCACGTGCGCCATGCGCTCCAGGTAGGCGCTGGTGCCGGCGTCGCGGTATTCGATGGCGCGCGCCAGCCGCGACAGGGTCTCGCGCTCGCGCTCCTCGACCTCGTGCATGCTGGCCAGCAGCCGCTGCTCCAGCGAGAACGCCCGTTGCTTGACGTTCTCGCTCTGCTTGCGCAGCTGCAGCAGGTTGTGGCAACGCGCACGCAGTTCGCGCGGCCGTATCGGCTTGACCAGGAAATCGATCACCCCGGCTTCCAGCGCCGCCTGCCGCACCGGCTCGTCGCCGACCACGGTGACCAGGATGATCGGGATGTCGCGGTGCTTGGGCAGCCGGCGGAAGCGGCGGGCAAACTCGAGGCCGTCCATGCCCGGCATGCGGTAGTCCAGCAGCAGCAGGTCGACGCGCTCGGATTCGCACCACGCCAGCGCGGCCAGCGGATCGGCGAAATCGCGCACGGTCAGCTCCGATGCGATGTCCTCGATGACATGCCGCAGCATCGTCCGCGCGGACGTCTGGTCGTCGACGATGACGATGTTCAAGCCGTTGTCCGCTCCGCTTTCCCAGCTCGGCTGGTGATCGGCGGAGGATACCCCGGCGACCGGTGCGCTGACATCCTGCAGGCTGCTGTCCCTCATCCCTCCCCCCTTCCGGTCGGCATGTGTGCCATCGTCCAGAAACGGACTCTAGCGCCGCACGGTACCCGGTTTCACCCCCGCAGCCGGAACCGGCCTGCCCTGGATTGCGTACGCAGGAAGCGTGCCAGCGGCGCGATGACAATCGCGTCAACCGGCGTCAGGCCGCACCGCCCGGCTCGCCCCGCGGCTGCGGCGGCCGGCGCCGGACACCCGCAGCCGCCCGCATCGCCGGCGCCCGGCAGGCTCAGGCTTCGCCCAGGCGCAGGCGCAGCTCGCCCCGGTAGCGGCGGCTGGCGGGCAGTACCGTGGCGTCCTTGAGATGCACGCGGGCGTCGCCCGTATCCAGCGGTTCGATCGAGGCCACCTGGTCGAGATTGACCATGTAGCTGCGGTGGATCCGCGCGAACCGCAGCGGATCCAGCCTGGCCTCGATTGCCGCCATGGTGCTGCGCAACGGATAGTCGTGCCCGCGCACCCGCAGGTTGACGTAGTTGCCGGAGGCCTGCAGCCATTCGACGTCGTCGGCGGCCACCAGGAACTCCCGGCCCAGCTTGCGTACCAGGAACCGCTCCGGTCGCTCCACCGGCTCCAGCGGCGGGCCTTCGTCCGGTTCGGCCAGCAGGCTGGCCTCGCCCTGCCAGCGGCGCAGCAGCGCCCGGTAGGCCTCCATGGTCAGTGCGATGTAGGCGAAGCTGCGGATGTCCTTCAGGTACTCGTAGAACAGCTCGCGCGGCCACGGCCCGAAATCGTAGTCCATGCCCTGGCTGGCATAGGCGGCCATGCGCAGCGCCACCATGCCCAGCACATGGACCGCGCAGACCACCAGGCTGCCGCCGAAATAGCGCAGCAGCTGCGGCGACCAGTTGCCCCACTGGAACGGATAGCGGCGGGTGAACCAGGCCATGCCCGGAAGAATCACCAGCAGCCACACCAACGCGCTGCTGGTCTCCCATACGACCGGTTCCCAGGCCGGAATGCCCGACCCGCCACGCCGGAAGTCCATCAGCGTGGTGATGCTGTTGGCGGCGCAGTTGCCGCCGATCGTCGCCACCCAGAAGCCGATCTCGACCCAGCGTCTCCACGGCAGATAGCGCTCGTACGGTATCGGTTCCCGGTTCTGCATCCGCGCATTCTAGCCGGCGGGCACGGTTTGCCCGCCCCCATCCGTCCCTCGAGTCCGCGATTCGTCCCCATCGCCCCGCGGATGGTCCCCGGCCGCTGGCGGCACCCGGCCGGGGGCGGCCAGGCTGGGGCCATTCCACACGGGAGAGGACCATGCAACGCCGCCACGATCTGGACTGGGTCCGCGTCTGCGCCTTCGGGCTGCTGGTGCTGTACCACGTCGGCATGTACTACGTGAGTTGGGACTGGCACGTCAAAAGCCCGCAGGCCGGTCCCGCGCTGGAGCCGTTCATGATGCTCAGCTCGCCGTGGCGGCTGTCGCTGCTGTTCCTGGTCTCCGGCGTCGCCACCGCCTTCCTGCTGGGCAAGGCGGAGCGGAGCGCGCAGGCGGCCGGCGGACGCGTCCGCTTCCTCGGCGGCCGGTCGTGGCGGCTGCTGGTCCCGCTGGTCTTCGGCATGCTGGTGATCGTGCCGCCGCAGTCGTACTACCAGGTGGTGGAGCAGTTGCCGGGCGGCTACCACGACGGGTACCTGGCGTTCTATGGCCGCTACCTGTCCGCCTACTCCGGCTTCTGCGGCGAGGATGGCGGCTGCCTGGCGCTGCCGACCTGGAACCACCTGTGGTTCGTGGCCTACCTGTGGGTCTACACGGTGACGCTGTGGCTGCTGTGGAAGCTGGCGCGCCCGGTACTGGAGGCGACGGGCATCGGCCTGGGCAAGGCGCTGTCCGGATGGGGCGTGCTGCTCTGGCCGGCCGCGCTGCTGGCATTGGCGCGGATGCTGCTGATCGGCCGCTTCGGCTCGACCCATGCGCTGGTCGACGACTGGTACAACCACGTGCAGTACTTCGGCGTGTTCGCGCTGGGTTTCCTGATCGCACGCACCACCACGGTGTGGGAGGCGATCGAACGCCGCCGCTGGCTGGCCCTGGCGTTGTGGCTGGCCAGCTGGGCGGGCATCGTCGCCTACTTCGCCCACTATGTGGAAATCGCACCGCCGTCGTGGCTGCGCATGGCGATGCGCGCCGCCTGGGGACTCAACCAGTGGTGCGCCATCGTGGCCGTGCTGGGTTTCGCGCGACGGTTCGCCCCCGGCGACAGCCCTGCCCTGCGCTATCTGGTCCCGGCGGTATTCCCGGTCTACATCCTGCACCAGACCCTCATCGTGGTCGTCGCCCACCACCTCAAGCCGCTGGCCATCCCGCCATTGCTCGAGGGGCCGCTGCTGGTGCTGCTCACCTTCGGCCTGTGCTTCGCGCTCTACGAGGCGATCCGCCGCATCCCGGTGCTGCGGCCGTTGTTCGGGCTGAAGTGGCGCGCATCGGAGTCCGCGGCCATGCCCGCTTCCGTTCCCTCCCCGCCGCAGGCGAACGATGCTCGTGGATGATCCCGGGCGCTGCTTGCGGTCGTCGCGGAGCGTTGGGCGTTCCGTTGCAGGGAACGGGTCCCGGTGCCGGCATCCACGCCCGCCTCGCTGTTGCAGGCGATGGCCCTGGCGGCGCGATCGGGCATGGCCCTGCGCTGGCCTGCCCGAGCGGCATCGGCGTACGTGAGGCGGAGAACCGCATGGACAGGCCTCTGCTTGCCGATGCGCCTGCCGTTCGCCGCGGCCGGTCGCATGCCGGCCGTCCCCGGCACCGTGCCGGTCGCCCGGGCACTACGGACCTGCCGGAAGCAGGCAATGCCACACGGCGCATGAGCCGCTGCCGTCGGTTCGCACCGCCCGGCAACGGGGCCGGACCGCTTCGCCGCTGCAACATCACGGCGAGCGGACCGACCGGCGCGGCTCAGTTTTCCGGACGCATGTAGGGGAACAGCAGCACGTCGCGGATCGAGCTGCTGCCGGTCAGCAGCATCACCAGGCGATCGATGCCGATGCCCAGGCCGCCGGTCGGGGCCATGCCGTATTCCAGCGCCCGGATGTAGTCGGCGTCGTAGTGCATGGCCTCGTCGTCGCCGCCCTCCTTGGCCTCGACCTGGGCCTGGAAACGCGCGGCCTGGTCCTCCGGGTCGTTCAACTCGGAGAAGCCGTTGGCCAGTTCCTTGCCGTTGATGAACAGCTCGAAGCGGTCGGTGTAGCCCGGCTCGCTGTCGCTGGCGCGGGCCAGCGGCGAGACCTCGACCGGATGGTCGGTGATGAAGGTCGGCTGGATCAGGGTGTGTTCCACCGTCGCCTCGAAGATCTCCAGCAGCAGCTTGCCCCAGCCATAGGACGGCTTGACCTTGATCTTCAGCCGTTCGCAATGGCGCAGCAGCGCCTCGCGGTCGGTGCAGTCGGCCTCGCTGATTTCCGGGTTGTGGTGGCGCACCGCCTCGTCCATGCGCCAGCGGCGGAAGGCCGGGCCGAGGTCGATCTTCGCGCCGTCCCATTCCACTTCCGTGGTACCCAGCACCTGCTGCGCGACGTCGCGGATCACGCCTTCGGTCAGGTCCATCACCTCGTTGTACGTGGCGTAGGCCTCGTACAACTCCATCATGGTGAATTCCGGGTTGTGGCGGGTGCTCACGCCCTCGTTGCGGAAGTTGCGGTTGATCTCGTAGACGCGCTCCAGCCCGCCGACCACCAGCCGCTTGAGGTACAGCTCCGGGGCCACGCGCAGGTACAGGTCCAGGTCCAGCGCGTTGTGGTGGGTGGTGAACGGCTTGGCCGTGGCGCCGCCGGGGATGTAATGCATCATCGGCGTCTCGACTTCGAGGAAGTCGCGCGCGTCCAGCCAGGCGCGCATGGCGCGGATGATCCTGGAGCGCTTGATGAACACCTCGCGCGATTCCGGGGTCACGATCAGGTCGACGTAGCGCTGGCGGTAGCGCTGCTCGACATCGGCCAGGCCGTGCCACTTGTCCGGCAGCGGCCGCAGCGACTTGGTCAGCAGGCGGATCGCATCGACCTTGATCGACAGTTCGCCGGTCCGGGTGCGGGTCAGGCCGCCTTCGACGGCGACGATGTCGCCCACGTCCCAGCCCTTGAACGCGGTGTAGGCATCGCCCAGGGCGTTGCCCTGCAGGAACAGCTGGATGCGGCCGGACTCGTCCTGGATCTGGGCGAAGCTGGCCTTGCCCATCACCCGCTTGGCCATCAGCCGGCCGGCCATCTTCACCCGGCGGCCGTCGCCCTCCAGTGCCTCGGCGGTCCACTTCTCCGCATCGGCGTATTCGGCCTGCAGCTGGCCGGCGAACTGCTCGCGGCGGAAATCGTTGGGATAGGCGATGCCCTGCTCGCGCAACGCCTTGAGTTTCGCGCGACGCTCGGCGATCAGGCTGTTCTCGTCGGCGGGCGTGGGCGTGGCGGTGTGGTCGGTCATGGCGGTGATTTCGATAACGTGGGGAAGTTTCTGGTAGAGCCGAGCCTGCTCGGCTGCTCTCGATCGGGAAAACCGCAGCGGAGCAAGCTCCGCTCTACACAGGGCAAGGCGAGGCGTTTACGCGTCGATGCGTTTGGAGCCGACTTCCAGGCCGGACTTGAGGCTGGCCTCGACGAACTCGTCCAGGTCGCCGTCGAGCACCTTCTGGGTGTCGGTGCGCTCGATGCCGGTGCGCAGGTCCTTGATCCGGCTCTGGTCGAGCACATAGTTGCGGATCTGGCTGCCCCAGCCGATGTCGGACTTGGTCGCCTCCACCGCGTCCTTCTCGGCGTTGCGCTTCTGGATCTCCAGCTCGTACAGCTTGGCCGCCAGCATCTTCATCGCGCGGTCGCGGTTGGCGTGCTGGCTGCGCTCGGTCTGGCAGGCCACCACGATGCCGCTGGGCACGTGGGTGATGCGCACCGCCGACTCGGTCTTGTTGACGTGCTGGCCGCCGGCGCCGGAGGAGCGGTACACGTCGGTCTTCAGGTCGGCCGGGTTGATCTGGATGTCGATGTTGTCGTCGACTTCCGGCGACACGAACACCGAGGTGAAGCTGGTGTGGCGGCGGTTGTCCGAGTCGAACGGCGACTTGCGCACCAGCCGGTGCACGCCGGTCTCGGTCTTCAGCCAGCCGTAGGCGAAGTCGCCCTCGACGCGGAAGGTGGCGGACTTGATGCCGGCCACTTCGCCGCCGGAGACTTCCAGCAGCTCGGCCTTCCAGCCGCGCGACTCGCACCAGCGCAGGTACATGCGCAGCATCATTTCCGCCCAGTCCTGGGCCTCGGTGCCGCCGGCACCGGCCTGGATGTCGACGAAGGCGCTGGCGCTGTCCATCTCGCCGGAGAACATGCGCTGGAACTCGAGCTTCTCGATGTGCGCCTGGTAGCTGTCGAGGTCGGCGACCACCGCCAGCGCGGTGTCCTCGTCCTGCTCGCTTTCGGCCAGTTCCAGCAGTTCGCCGGCCTCGCCCAGGCCGTCGAGCACGCTGGCGATGCCGCTGACGGTCTTGTCCAGGAGCGAGCGCTCGCGGCCCAGTTGCTGGGCGTACTCGGGGTTGTTCCAGATATCGGGGTTTTCGAGTTCGCGGGTTACTTCTTCCAGACGTTCTTTCTTGACGTCGTAGTCAAAGATACCCCCTGAGCGAGACCACGCGATCGGTCAGATCGGCGATTCGCTGGCGGACTGGATTGAGTTCGATCATGGCGGGTCTTTCTGGAAATCAAGACTGCAATTCTAGCATCCGTACAGCGCCCCGCAGCCCCCGCAGGCCGCCGGCCCGGGCCGGATCGACACGGCCTGCCGGGCACGGCTGCGCAAGGCCCAACGGCATCGCGGAACCGCATCCGGCGGCGGCGCGGCGAAGACGGCGGCCGGGACGGGCACCTAGCCGCGTCGGTATCATGCGCCGGCCATCGGCACCGGTGCCGTGGAAACCGATGGCGTTCCCCCATTCCTTCCCAGGTTTTCCACAAGGATTTCGATAGTGAAGCACCTCGCAGCAGGCGTGCTGGCCCTTGCCCTTGCCGCTGCGGCGAACGCCGCTCCCGGCGCACGCAAGATCAGCGCCCAGGGCGAGTTCCCTGGCGAAATCACCCCGGCCACGCCGCTGAACCACAGCGACGGCAGTCGCAGCCAACGGTTCGTCCTGCCGCTGGCCGCCGGCCAGATGGTGTCGCTGAAGATGGACGGCGCGCTGGACGGCACCATCACCGTGTTCCGGAACGGCAGGCTGGTCGCCCGTGCCAGCGCCGGCGACAACGGCATCGCACGCCTCGCCCTGCGCGCCGATCGCGCCGACCGCTACCTGGTCGCGATCAATGGCGCCGACGCCCACGCGTTCGGGCCGTTCCGCCTTTCCGTCGAGCCGGTGCCCGCCTACAGCGGCGAACCGCTGACCGCGGGCGCACGCATCACCGACTGGCTGGTCGGCGGACCGCAGAGCTACGCCCTGCAGGTGGACGAACCCGGGCTGTTCACCCTGTCCATGAAGTCGGACGAACTCGATGCCCGGCTGCATCTCAGCGGCAACGGCACGGAGCTGTATGAAGACAATGGCGGCGACAACACCGATGCGCGGCTGAAGGTGCCGTTGCAGCCGGGTCGCTACTCGCTCATCGCTTCGCCCCATTCCGACGACAGCGGCTTCTTCGATCTGGCCGTGCAGCGCGATCCGCTGCCTGCCGGGCTGGCACTGGAAGACGGCACGGAACTGCCCCTTCCCGGCACCGTCCATGGTTTCCTCGAGGCAGAGGGATTGCGCTACTTCGTGCTCGCCGTGCCGGAACGGCAGCGCGTCTGGCTGCAGGGCAGCAGCGAGCTCGACACTTCGCTGCGACTGGAAGGCGAAGGCATCGTGCTGGACGACGCAGACAGCGGCGGCGACTTCGACCCGCTTCTTTCCGCGGTACTGGAACCAGGCCGCTACAACGTCAGGGTCACGACCCTGGGCAGCCGCAACGGTCTCTTCCAGTTGACGTCCCGTGCCGCGCCGGCTTCCGATGGCGGTCGCCCGGTGCTGAAACCCGGTCGCGAGCACAGCGCCATCCTGCAGCCCGGCATCCGCGACCTGTACACGCTGGACATCCCGCGCAAGGGCCGCTACCTGATCGGCATGAGCTCCTCCAGCATCGCTGGCCTGGTAACGCTGATGCGCGACGGCGTGCAGCTGGGCCTCAAGGACGACAACGACGAAGTTCCCGCCCCGGCGCGGGAACTGGAGCTGGAACTGGAGGCCGGCAGCTACGTGCTGGCCGCCTACAGCGTCGATCCCGCCGCAACCGGCAACTACCGCCTGCTGGTGCAACGCCAGTAAGGCGTCCGCCCCGGTGCCGGCATGCCCGGCGCCGGCTTCAGCCGGCCGCCTGCAGGGTCTCCACGATCAGCTGCACGGCCTGGCCGCCGCGATAGTCGTCACCCACCAGCCGGTAGGCGATATGCACCCGCGATGCCGGCGCGTTGCCGGTCCAGCCGCCGAAATGGATGGCGTTGAGCGGGGCCGCCCGCCCCGGGCAGCGCAGTTCGAGCTTGAGGTGGCGCTCCTTCAGCACCCGCCACTGCAGTACCTCGAAGCAGCCATCGAACAGCGGCTCGGGAAACCCCTGCCCCCACGGGCCGGCCAGCCGCAGCGCCTCGGCATGGACGAAGTCCAGCTCGCCGGGCGCCAGCTCGCCGTCGGTCAGCACCTGCTGCTGCAGCAGGGCCGGGTCCAGCAGGGCCTGCGCCACTTCGGCGAATGCCTGCTCGAACGCGGCAAGACAGGTGCGCGGCAGGCTCAACCCGGCCGCCATCGCATGGCCGCCGAACTTGTCCATCAGCCCGGGATGGCGCGCATTGACCGCGGCCAGCGCATCGCGGATGTGGAAGCCGGGAATCGAGCGGGCGGAACCGCGCAGCGAATCGCTGCCGGGCTCGGCCGGCGCGAAGGCGACCACCGGCCGGTGCAGCCGCTCCTTCATCTTCGACGCCACCAGCCCGACCACGCCCGGATGCCATTCCGGATCGAACAGGCAGGCCACAAGCGGCCGCTCGCCTTCGGCCGACAGCATCGCGCGCGCCACCACGGCCTCGGCATCGTCGGTCATCAGCTGCTGCACGGCCCGCCGTTCGGCGTTGATCTGCTCCAGCGTCGCGGCGATCTCGCGTGCCTGCGCAGCGTCCTCGGTGAGCAGCAGTTCGATGCCCAGCGCCATGTCCTCCAGGCGGCCGGCGGCATTGAGCCGCGGCGCCAGCGCGAAGCCGATGTCGCTGGCGCTCAACCGCCGCGGGTCGCGGCCGCTGGCCTCGATCAGCGCCCGCAGCCCGACGCAGCCCTGCCCGTTGCGCAGGCGACGCAGGCCGGCCGCCACCAGCGCCCGGTTGTTGCCGTCCAGCGGCACCAGGTCGGCCACGGTGCCGACCGCGACCAGGTCCAGCAGGGTCATCAGGTCGGGCTCGGGGCTGCCGGCGAACGCGCCCTGCAGCCGCAGGTGCCGGCGCAGCGCCATCAGCACGTAGAAGATCACGCCGACGCCGGCCAGCGACTTGCTCGGGAAACCGTCGCCCTCGATGTTGGGGTCGACGATGGCATCGGCCGGCGGCAGCCGCTCGCCCGGCAGGTGGTGGTCGGTGACCAGCACCTGCCAGCCCTGCGCCTTGGCCGCGGCGACGCCGGCATGGCAGGCGATGCCGTGGTCCACGGTGACCAGCAGCTGCGGCCGCAGCGATGCCAGCTCTTCCACCAGCGCCGGCGACAGGCCGTAGCCGTGCACCATGCGGTTGGGCACGGCATGGACCACGTCGGTCGCGCCGAGCATGCGCAGGCCGCGCACGCCCACCGTGCAGGCGGTGGCGCCGTCGCAGTCGAAATCGCCCACCACCAGGATCCGCTGCTGGCCGGTGATCGCCGCGGCCAGCAGTTCCACCGCCGCCTGCATGTTGCCCAGCAGCTCGGGGGCGTGCAGCTGCGCCAGTTTCGGCTGCGCCTGCGCCGGATCGGCGGCACCGCGCGCGGCGTAGATCCGCTGCAGCAGCGGCAGGCTGCCGGGCGGCCAGTCGCCGGGCTCGGCGACCTCGCGCCGCACGATCCGCGGCGACTCAATCATCCGACAGGGCCGCGACCGGCCGGCGCCAGAAGCGCCAGCGCTGTCCGCGGTCGATGGCGTAGCGGGTGCCGTCGGCGAAGTCCAGCAGCAGCCGGTCCAGCTCGCCACGGGCGATGGCGGCCAGCAACGGCCGGATCGCGTCGCCGCCCAGCTGGTCGAGCGAACGCAGCTGGCGCAGGTCGACCAGTGCATCGACCTGCTGCCGGTCGTCGACATCGGCGCCGACGGCCCTGGCCAGCGCCCGCAGCAGCGGATCGCGGCTGCGCACCTGCACGTGCGGCGAGGTCACCGCGTGCGGCAGGCGGCCGCCGCCCCAGAACCACAGCGAGTTGATCGCCGGCTTGCCCTGCGCGATGCGCCCGCTGTTCCATGGATGCTGGTGCAGCAGCACCTGCGCCTCGGTCAGCAGGGCGCGCCAGCGGCGGCCCAGGTCGCCTTCGGGCAGGTACCCGAACAGATCGTCGCCGAGTACCTCGTCCGGCTCGGCGAAATCGGGCAGTTTCGCTTCCAGCGGCAAGCGCAGGTACCAGCGCGAGGGCACCGGCGCGTCCAGCAGGAAACCGGCATCGCCGAACAGCGGCTTGAGCGCCGGCAGCAGCGCGGCCGCGTCCTCGGCGGTGGGCGCCAGCGTTTCGCCGTGCCCCATCATCCGCGCGCCCTGCATGTCCGGCACCACGTAGGCCGGATCGACCCGCAGCCAGCTGGCGCCTTCGGCATCGCCCACGTCCAGCTGGCGGGTCAGCGCCGCCACCGGCCAATGGTCCGGCGTCAGGCTGAAATGACGGCGCAGCTGCGTGCGCCCGCCCTCCTCCAGGCGCTGGCGGTCGGCCCGGCCCAGCGCCCGGGCCACGTCCTCGGGCAACGCCGCCGCCGGGAACCGGCTGCGCGCCGGCAGCAACAGCGTCGCCGTGGCCATGCGTCAGCCGATGTACTGGACGCTGACGATTTCGTACTCGCGCTGCCCGGCGGGGGCGTCGATCACGATCGTGTCGCCCTCCTGCTTGCCGATCAGGGCGCGCGCGACCGGCGAGGAGATCGCGATCAGGCCCTGCTTGATGTCGGCTTCCAGGTCGCCGACCAGCTGGTAGCGCTTCTCTTCGTCGCTGTCGACGTCGGCCAGGGTCACGGTGGCGCCGAACACCACCTTGCTGCCGGCGTTGAGCTTGCTGATGTCGATGACCTCGGCATGCGACAGCTCGCCTTCCAGCTGCTTGATGCGGCCTTCGATGAAGCCCTGCTGCTCGCGCGCGGCGTGGTATTCGGCGTTCTCCTTGAGATCGCCGTGATCGCGCGCCTCGGCGATCGCGGCGATCACCTCCGGACGCTTGACCGATTTCAGGTGGTCGAGTTCCTCGCGCAGGCGCTGTGCGCCCTTGGCGGTGATCGGTGCCCTCATGCGTTCAACTCCTTGTGCAGTTCCTGCAGCGCCCAGACCGGGCCGGTGCCGCGGAATTCCAATGAATGCACCAGCGCCTTGGCGCCGGCGATGGTGGTCGAATAGGTGACGCGCTGCTGCAGCGCCTCGCGGCGGATCGAGAACGAGTCGTTGATCGCGGCGCGGCCTTCGGTGGTGTTGACGATATACACGATCTCGCCGTTCTTGATCAGGTCGACGATGTGCGGCCGGCCCTCGACCACCTTGTTGACGATCTCGCACTCGAGCCCGTGCTGCTGCAGCCAGGCGCCGGTGCCGCGGGTGGCGACCAGGGTGTAGCCGCGCTCGACCAGCGCCTGCGCCACCGGCAGCACGCGCTGCTTGTCCGGGTCGCGCACCGACACGAACGCCTTGCCCAGCGGCGGCGTCTTGATGCCGCCGGCCTCCTGCGCGCGCGCGAAGGCGGCGCCGAAACTGCGGCCCACGCCCATCACCTCGCCGGTGGAGCGCATCTCCGGCCCCAGGATCGGGTCCACGCCCTGGAACTTGGCGAACGGAAAGATCGCCTCCTTCACCGAGTAGTAGTCCGGCACCACCTCGCGGGTAGCGCCCTGCTCGGCCAGGGTCTTGCCGGCCATGCAGCGGGCGGCGATCTTGGCCAGCGCCACGCCGGTGGCCTTGGACACGAACGGCACCGTGCGCGAGGCGCGCGGGTTCACTTCCAGCAGGTAGACGATGTCGTTGCCGTCGTCGCCGACCTGGATCGCGAACTGGGTGTTCATCAGCCCGACCACGTTCAGCGCCTTGGCCAGCTCGACCACCTGGCGGCGCAGCTCGGCCTGGGTGGCGGCCGACAGCGAGTACGGCGGCAGCGAGCAGGACGAATCGCCCGAATGCACGCCGGCTTCCTCGATGTGCTCCATCACCCCGCCGATCAGCACGTTGCCGTCCCTGTCGGCGATGATGTCCACGTCCACTTCGACCGCGTTGTCGAGGAAGCGGTCCAGCAGCACCGGCGAATCGTTCGAGACCTTGACCGCATCGCGCACGTAGCGCGCCAGGTCGGCCTCGCCGTAGACGATCTCCATCGCGCGGCCGCCGAGCACGTAGCTCGGGCGCACCACCAGCGGGTAGCCAATCTCGCGCGCCAGCAGCAGCGCTTCCTGGTCGTTGCGGGCGATGCGGTTCGGCGGCTGCTTCAGGCCCAGCTTGTCGACCAGCTGCTGGAAGCGCTCGCGGTCCTCGGCCAGGTCGATGGAGTCCGGCGAGGTGCCGATCACCGGCACGCCGTTGGCCTCCAGCGCGCGCGCCAGCTTCAGCGGGGTCTGCCCGCCGTACTGCACGATCACGCCCTTGGGCTGCTCCAGCTCGACGATCTCCAGCACGTCCTCCAGCGTCAGCGGCTCGAAGTACAGGCGGTCGGAGGTGTCGTAGTCGGTGGAGACGGTCTCCGGGTTGCAGTTGACCATGATGGTTTCATAGCCGTCTTCGCGCAGGGCGAGCGCGGCATGCACGCAGCAGTAGTCGAACTCGATGCCCTGGCCGATGCGGTTGGGGCCGCCGCCGAGGATCATGATCTTGTCGCGGTCGGTCGGCTGCGCCTCGCACTCGTCCTCGTAGGTCGAGTACAGGTAGGCGGTGCTGGTCGCGAACTCGGCCGCGCACGAGTCCACGCGCTTGTAGACCGGGCGCACCTTGTGCGCGCGGCGCAGGGCGCGGACCGCCGCCTCGTTGGTGCCGGTCAGCTGCGCCAGGCGCGCGTCGGAGAAGCCGGCGCGCTTGAGCTTGCGCAGGCGCGCGGCGTCGAGCGCGTCGATGCCTTCGGCGGCGACCTGCTGTTCGGCCTGGACGATCTCCTCGACCTGGTCCAGGAACCACGGGTCGATGTACGACAGCGCGTGCACCTCGTCCACGCTGAAACCGGCGCGGAAGGCGTCGCCGACGTAGAACAGGCGCTCCGGACCCGGCGCCTTCAGCTCGCGCTTGAGCGTGGTCAGATCGTCCTCGTTCTCCAGGTCCAGCCCGGTCGGGTCGAGCCCGATCTTGCCGGTCTCCAGCCCGCGCAGCGCCTTCTGCAGCGATTCCTGGAAGGTGCGGCCCATCGCCATCACCTCGCCCACCGACTTCATCTGCGTGGTCAGGCGCGCGTCGGCGGCCGGGAACTTCTCGAACGCGAAGCGCGGGATCTTGGTGACGACGTAGTCGATCGACGGCTCGAACGAGGCCGGGGTCAGGCCGCCGGTGATCTCGTTCTTCAGTTCGTCCAGGGTGTAGCCCACCGCCAGCTTGGCCGCGACCTTGGCGATCGGGAAGCCGGTGGCCTTGGAGGCCAGCGCCGAGGAACGCGACACGCGCGGGTTCATCTCGATCACCACCACGCGGCCGGTGGTCGGGCTGATGCCGAACTGCACGTTGGAGCCGCCGGTATCCACGCCGATCTTGCGCAGCACGGCGATGGAGGCATCGCGCAGGCGCTGGTATTCCTTGTCGGTCAGGGTCTGCGCCGGGGCCACGGTGATCGAGTCGCCGGTGTGCACGCCCATCGGGTCGAGGTTCTCGATCGAGCAGACGATGATGCAGTTGTCGGCGGTGTCGCGCACCACCTCCATCTCGAATTCCTTCCAGCCCAGCACCGATTCTTCGACCAGCACTTCGGTGGTCGGCGACAGTTCCAGGCCGCGGTTGACGATCTCGATCAACTCTTCGCGGTTGTAGGCGATGCCGCCGCCGCTGCCGCCCAGGGTGAAGGACGGGCGGATGATGGTCGGGTAGCCGACCCGGGTCTGGATATCGAGCGCTTCCTCGAGGGTATGCGCCACTTCCGCCTTCGGGCATTCCAGGCCGATCTCGCCCATCGCCACGCGGAACAGCTCGCGGTCCTCGGCCATGCGGATCGCCTCGCGCTTGGCGCCGATCAGTTCGACCCCGTACTTCTCCAGCACGCCGTGGTCGGCCAGGTCCAGCGCGCAGTTCAGCGCGGTTTGCCCGCCCATGGTCGGCAGCAGCGCATCGGGCTTTTCCTTGGCGATGATCTTCTCGACCGTCTGCCAGTTGATCGGCTCGATGTAGACCGCGTCGGCCATCTCCGGGTCGGTCATGATCGTGGCCGGGTTGGAGTTGACCAGCACCACGCGGTAACCCTCGTCGCGCAGCGCCTTGCACGCCTGCGCGCCGGAATAGTCGAACTCGCAGGCCTGGCCGATCACGATCGGACCGGCGCCAATGATGAGGATGGTTTTCAGATCGGTGCGCTTGGGCATTTTCTTCTCTAAGTCAGTACAGCGTGTCTGGGGGGAGTGATCGCACGCTGTCGATCAGGAAAAAATCTCGGGGGATACGCTTACGCCGCATTGCTGTTCCAGCTCCGCGACCAGCAACTCCACGCTCTCCGGCGCCATCGGCAATACCTGGTCGAACCCGCTGGCGAGGCTGGCGAAGGCCTCGCTCCGCGCGAAGGCGTCCACCTGCTCCCTTTCCTGCGGGGTCATGTCCGGCGGAACCCCCAGGATCGCCCCTTGCTGCATGCCGGCCCGGGTCACCTCGGCCATCCGCACGCCGATCGGCGTCTGCAGGAACGCGTTCCACTGTTCGACATGTTCCGCGCCGTTGTCGCCCAGGCCATGCATGAATATCTGCCGCCCGTACTGCACCATCAGCTTCTGCAGCGGCGCTTGCACGCATTGCCGCCGGGCATCGTCGAGCCCTGCGAACTCTGGCACGCTGGCGGCGATATCGTTGGCGGCCTCCACGCTGGCCAGGTCCAGGCCCAGGCGTTCCATCAATGCGCCGACGCCGGCTTCCGAGGCCGGTGCGGCGCAGGCCGCGCCGGTGGCGAGCAACGCGGCGGCTGCGAAGGCGCGCGCTGCCTTCATGCCCGGGTCCCGGCCATCAGGCCGATGAAGCGGTCGAACAGCGGCGCGACGTCGTGCGGTCCCGGCGAGGCTTCCGGGTGGCCCTGGAACGAGAACGCCGGTGCGTCGGTCAGGGCGATGCCCTGGTTGGTGCCGTCGAACAGCGAGCGGTGGGTCACCCGCACGTTGTCCGGCAGGGTCGCTTCGTCCACCGCGAAGCCGTGGTTCTGCGAGGTGATCATCACCCGGCCACCGTCCAGGTCCTGCACCGGATGGTTGGCGCCATGGTGGCCGTGGCCCATCTTCATCGTCTTCGCGCCGACCGCCAGGCCCAGCAGCTGGTGGCCCAGGCAGATGCCGAACAGCGGGATCTTCTTCGCCACGAACTCTCGGATGGCGGCGATGGCGTAGTCGCACGGCTCCGGATCGCCCGGGCCGTTGGACAGGAACACGCCGTCCGGATTCATCGCCAGCACTTCCGCGGCCGGGGTCTGCGCCGGCACCACGGTGATGTCGCAGCCGCGCTCGGCCAGCATGCGCAGGATGTTGAGCTTCACGCCGAAGTCGTAGGCGACCACCTTGTACTTCGGCGCGGCCTGCACGAACGCGTTGCGGTCCAGGTCCAGCTGGCCGTCCTTCCACGGGTAGGCCTTGTCGGTGGAGACCACCTTGGCCAGGTCCATGCCCTTCAGGCCCGGGAACTTGCGCGCCGCTTCCAGCGCCTGCTCCACGTCGAGCCGCTCCCCGGGCGTCGCGGCGGCCAGCAGCGCGCCGTTCTGGGCGCCGCGCTCGCGCAGCAGGCGGGTCAGCTTGCGGGTATCGATGCCGGAAATGGCGACCACGCCGCGGCCGGTCAGCCAGTCCTGCAGCGACACCTGGCTGCGCCAGCTGCTCGGGCGCCGCGGCACGTCGCGCACGATCAGGCCGGCGGCCCAGACCCTGGCGGCCTCGTCGTCCTGGTCGGTCAGGCCGGTGTTGCCGATATGCGGGTACGTCAGGGTGACCATCTGCCGGGCGTAGGACGGATCGGTCAGGACTTCCTGATAGCCGGTCATCGCGGTGTTGAACACCACTTCACCCACGGACAGGCCGGGCGCGCCTACGGATTCGCCCTCGAATACGGTGCCGTCTTCGAGCACGAGGATTGCGGCTTGGGTCACGGGAATCTCACTTTGGCTACCGAGGGGACTCCGAAGCCACGCCTGCGCCCACGGCAAAAACCGGTTGCAAAAAAGCGCGGACGGCGGTGCGGGACCGGTCCGGCTGACGTGATTCGGCGAGCGGGAATTGTAGCGGCATGGCGGACCCGGCGCCAGCGCCGGCATGCGTTTGCGGCCGGTTTTCACAAACCGGAACAGGCGCTGCCGGCCATGCCGGCGCGCGCCGGGCCGCAGCCGCGGCTAGGTGACCAGGTCGCGCACCCGGTAGCTGCCGGGCGGCCGGCCATGCAGCCGGCGGGCGGCGTGCAGTGCGCCGCGGGCGAAGATGTCGCGGTTGGTGGCCCGGTGCACCAGTTCGATGCGCTCGCCCGGCCCGGCGAACTGCACCAGGTGCTCGCCGATGATGTCGCCGGCACGCAGGCTGGCATAGCGCGGCTCGGCGCCGCCCGCCTGCGCGGCCGCGCCCAGCGTCAGCGCCGTCCCCGAGGGGGCGTCCTTCTTGTGCACGTGGTGGGATTCGACGATGTCGCAATCCCAGCCCGGCAGCGCCGCGGCGGCGCGCTCGACCAGGTCCGCCAGCACCGCCACGCCCAGGCTGAAGTTGGTGGCCCACACCAGCGGGATGCCGGCGGCGGCGGCGGCCAGCGCCTGCTGCTGCGCCGGGCCGATGCCGGTGGTGCCGGAAACGAAACCGGCGCCGCGCTGCACGCACAGGGCCAGTACCGGGTCGAAGCCCTCCGGCAGGCTGAAGTCGATCGCCACGTCGAACGCCGGGGTGCCGGCCAGCTCGGTGGCGGCGAAATGCGGGACCCCGTCCACCACCCGCTGCGCGGGAGAGCGGCGGACCACCGCGGCCACGACATCGAGCGAAGGATCTTCGGCCGCCAGGCGCAGCAGCGCCTGGCCCATGCGGCCGGAAGCGCCGTGGATCAGCAAACGGAGGGGTGCGGTGTTCATCGCCGCAAACTACCGGTTTACCCCTGCATCAGACAAGGGCCGGCGCGCCTCAGGCGTCGCCGCCGAGCAGGCGCCGGTCCCAGTTCTCCACCTGCCGCTGGCCGAGCCGGCGTTCGAACAGGGTCCGCCAGGACGGCACCAGCGGCAGCGCCAGGATCTCCTCGATCAGCGCCGGCTCCAGCGTGCGCCGGTAGAGCACGCCGATCAGCCGCTCCAGCGACCACTGCGGGTATGGCCGCGCCTGCAGTTCCAGCAGGTCGCCGGCCCGGATCGCCCCCGGCTGCAGTACCCGGTAGTACCAGCCGGTACGACCGCTGTCCTGCACCCGCCGCGCCATGTCGGCGACGGCGAAACGGTCCGACAGCTTCCAGCACGGCTGGCGCGACTGCGACACTTCCAGCACCGCCTCGCCGAGCGAGAAGCGGTCGCCCAGGCACACCTGGGCTTCGGTGATGCCGACGCTGCTGAGGTTCTCGCCGAACGCCCCGGGCTGCAGCAGCAGCGCGTGTTCGCCCAGTTCCGCACGCCACGTGGGGTAGTGGTCGAAAGGGTAATGGTGGATCGCCTTGTCCGGCCCGCCGTGGACGCGGCGGTCGCCCTGCTCGTCGATCTCCAGGCCTTCCATGCCGACCCAGGCCGGGCCGAGAACCGGGTGCTTGGCGATGGCGCTGCGGCTGCCCGGCCGGGTGAACGCCACCGCCTTGCCTGCCAGTACCTGTCCGATCCGGACCGATGGTTCCATCTGGGATTTCCTCCAACCTGCCATGCCCTTCTCCTGCGAGCCGGGCGAAACTTCCGGGAACCTCAGAACCCGGTCCAATCCCCTTCCAGGATGCCCGCCGAAAGCGGATCGGGGGAAGCGTGGTGATTGCCGACCCTGTAGGGCGCGCCGAAAGCATCCCAGTCGCTCATCGAGGTGCCGGAAAACGCCGGCGACCACGCCGTCCGGATCTTCACCGCCAGTACCGCCCGGGTCAGCTCCCTGCACAGCGCCAGCGCCGCGTCCATTCCCTCGTGCGGAAGATCGCAGGCGCGGGCCAACAACAGGCTGTAGGCGAACCGGCAGCCGTCGCGGGCGATGCCGGCGCGGATTTCGTTGGTGATCGTCAGATAGGTGTCGGGCGGATTGTCCTCGCGCTCGCATACCGTCGGTCCCGGCGACCAGACGCCGGCGCAATGGAAATCCCAGGCATCGGATGCGCCGAGCGTCCGCGGCGAACCATGCGTCCATTTCCGGTGCGAGGCGGTGTTCCAGCCCAGCTGCCCGAAACGGACGCTGTCCCCTCCGCGATCGTCCACATGGAACTGGGTCATCCGCAGCGAGGTGCGTCCGCGCGGGCTCTGCATCAGCGGTTCCAGCGCCGGCGCCAGCCGCTGCCACGACTCCCACCGCCAGAGCGGCGGCGCGTCGGGGGCGGCGAGGAACAGGAAGACGTCGTAGCGACGGGTCTGGAATCCGGACATGGCGAGGAATGCTGGAATGTCGGGGAAGTCTGCCCGATTCAGGCGGCGCCGTGGGTGCCATCCAGCAGCGCCAGCGCCTGTCCGTGCAGCTTCGCTTCGTGCGCGGCGCTGAACGCGATGCCACCCTCGCCCCGCACCAGTTCGCCCGCGGCGAGCCGCGCATCGAACCAGTCGGCGACGAAGCCCGGGGCATGGCCGCCGGTGCTGAAGCCGGTGTCGGCCATGGCGACCAGCGCCGGGTAGGCCTCGTCCCGGAGATAGTCCTCGCACCCCTCGACACGATGGCGGCGCTGGTAGACCCAGAACTGCAGGTCGTACATCAGCCACGACCCGGGATCGCCATGCAACAAGAAGTGGCGCTTCTCCTCGAGTATCCGCAACGCCTGCGCGCGCATCGCCTCGGCGATGCGCGGCAGCGGCCCGAAATCTTCCAGCAGCGGCGCCAGCGCCGGCGAGAAGGCGCCGCGCGTCACCGCCAGCAGGCCGTCCTCGTAGTCGTCCAGCGAGGTGTCGTAGGCATCCTCGGGCACCAGCCCACGCACGAAGCTTTCGAAATCGTCGGCCAGGAAGGTGACGCGATAGTCGGCTTCCTGGTCCACATGCACCACCTGCGGCTCGCCCCCGGGGCCGCATCGGCGGTAGTCCAGGGCCACCATGTCGTGTCCCGCCGAGGGACAGCTGCAGATGTACACGCCCAGGTCCGGATAGCCCCATTCCTCGACATGGAAACGGCTGCCCAGCTCGCCGCCGATGGAATAGCTCTTGTCGCGGCCGATGCTGAGGAACTCGGCGATGGCGACGTGATCCTCGGCCCAGGAAGTCGCCTCCGCGGTCGGGAAGCAGCAGTTGTGCGGGATGCCGCCGTTGTGTCGGCGCATGAAGGCAAGGTAGGAAGCCGGCAGGCGATAGCCCAGTTCCGCTTCCAGCGAGGCGACCAGGTCATCGTCCGGCGCCACACCGGTGACGTTCCCGCGGGCGTAGTCGCTGTCCTCCCAGAACGCCTGCAGATCAATGTCGTCGGGGAAAGCGGGCATGAACGAAACTCCTCTCGATGGAAAACGGATGGAAAACACCTGCATGCCGTCGGTTGCGGCCGAGCGCGCACACTGCCTCGCCCACCCACAAACCGGAATCGGCCAACGTTCCTGCCCGGCGTGGCCCGGCCGGCCGTTCCGCTTCAGCGGTAGGCCGGTCCCATCCAGGTCGTGCCTTCGCTGCGCGTGGCCAGCATCCTCCAGCGCTGGCGGACCACCGTGTCGCGGTTGCGGCTGGTCATGCGGACGCCCGGCATCGCCAGGGTGGAGCGCATCTCCACTTCGGCCGAGCGCTTGTCCGGTGCCAGCGTCACGCTGACCACGGTCTGCCTGTACTCGATCGGCGAGCGCCCGCCCATGGCCGCCTGCAGCCGGCGCACCTGCTCCATCGACGCCGACAGGTCGCGGCAGTATTTCGGCTTGTCGGCGGTCTCGCGCTTCTCCTGCGATTCCACCCGCAGGGTGACGGTCTGCTGGAAGTCCTCCGCCAGCATCGCGCACAGCGCCTCGGCGTCCTGCGCCAGCAACGCCTGTTCGCTGCGCTGGTAGAAATCACGGACCATCTGCTCGTCCAGGCGGTTGCCGCCCAGGTTGTAGAACAACACGACGCCGATCAGCGCCAGCAACAGCAGCCACACCCGCATACGGCCTTCCCCTGTCATCCCGCTTCCTGCGGACACGCAGAGTCTATATCGCCTGCTACGCTTGCGCGCCCACCTCCGCAGGCGGCGCTCTCCCATGCAGATTTCCCGGCAACTCGTCCTCGTCACCGGCGCCGGCCGTGGCCTCGGCCAGTGGCTGGCGCGCGCCTTCGCCCGCGAGGGCGCGCAACTGGTGGTCAACTACCACCGCAGCCGCGAGGCGGCCGAGGCACTGGCCGCCGAGCTCGGCCCGCAGGCGCTGGCCGTCGGCGCCGACGTCCGCGACCGCGCCCAGGTCGAGGCGATGCTGGCGCAGGCCCGGGTGCACTTCGGCCGGCCGGTCTGCACCGTGGTCAACAATGCGCTGGCCGACTTCTCCTTCAACGGCGACGCCCGCGCCAAGGCCGGCGACATCGCCTGGGAGGACTTCGCCGCCCAGTTCGACGGCAGCGTGCGCGGCGCGCTCAACACCGTGCAGGCGGCGCTGCCGGGCATGCGCGGACAGAACTTCGGCCGCATCGTCAACATCGGCACCAACCTGTTCCAGAACCCGGTGGTGCCCTACCACGACTACACCGCGGCCAAGGCCGCGCTGCTGGCGCTGACCCGCACCCTGGCCGGCGACCTCGGCCCGGACGGCATCACCGTCAACATGCTCTCCGGCGGCCTGCTGCGCACCACCGATGCCAGCGCGGCCACGCCCGAGGCGGTATTCGACTACATCGCCGCCAACACCCCGCTGCGCAGCGTCACCACGCCGGCGGAATTCGCCGACGCGGCGTTGTTCTTCGCCAGCCCCTGGTCGCGCGCGGTCACCGGCCAGAACCTGGTGGTGGACGGCGGCCTGGTGCGGGACTGAACCTTTTCGAGGTGGAAAACATGAGAGCCGAGGACATCGCATTCGATGAAGACCATTGCATGTACGACGTCGCCATCGACGGGCAACGGGAGCCGGTAACGCTCGAAATATCGGATGCGCTGGAGGCGGCCGACGAGATACTGCGCCGCGACTACAGGGAAAGGATCGCGGGCTTCGTCGACGCCTCGCGGGAATGGCTTCCCGCCGCGCGCGCGAGGATCGTCAGCGACGTCGGCAATGACGATGGCCTGAAGCTGATGACCATCTACGTCCTGTTCGAACAGGATCGGGAAGACAGCCTGTACGGATTGCTGTTCAACCTGGATTCCGACAGGGACCACGCAAGGGGAATGATGCTCAGCGGCGAGGATTTCAGGATTTCGAAGTACGGCGACGCAAGCGTCGCTTTCGAAGGCTGAGGGTACAGGTCCGTACCGGCCGGACAACCGCCCGGCACCCGGGCCCTGGCGATGGGCATCAGACAACGCCCGGCGAGGCGTATCGCCTCCCCGCCGACAAGGCAGAGGAGTACCAGGAGCCCCGGCGTCTTCCGTATCGCTAATGCCGCTTCGGCGGCTTCGGCCCGCAGTCGTCGCAACCGCCGCAGGCACCGCCCCCGCCGCTGGCCGGCGGTGCGATCCGCCGCCCCAGCGCCTGCAGCCAGGGCGCGCGCTGCGGCCTGAGCAGGTACAAGGCGATGGCACCGCGCAGCTTGCGCACGGTGCCGGGAAACTGCTTCTTCAACACCACCCAGGCGCTGGCCAGCACCGCCAGCGCGACCAACAGGTACTGCAGCAGCAGCCCGGCGTCCATCAGCCGCCTCCCAGCGCCACCGTGACCTGGTAGGTGATCAGCGCGGCCACGTAGGCGGCCGCGAACAGGTAGACGGTGGCGAAGCCCATCTGCTTCCACGAGTTGGTCTCGCGCTTGATGGTGGCCAGCGTGGAGATGCACATCGGCGCATAGATGTACCAGACCAGCAGCGACAGCGCGGTGGCCAGCGACCAGCCATCGCTGATCAGCGGGGTGAGCGCCTGGGTCGCGGCATCGTCGTCGGCCGCGGACAACGCGTACACCGTCGCCAGCGAGGCTACCGCCACCTCGCGCGCGGCCATGCCGGGGATCAGCGCGATGCAGATCTGCCAGTTGAAGCCCAGCGGCGCGAAGAACACGGCCATCGCGTGGCCCAGCTGGCCGGCGAAGCTGTAGTCGATGGCCGGCATCGTCGCATCCGCCGGCGCGGCCGGGAACGACAGCAGGAACCACAGCAGGATGGTCAGCGCCAGGATGATGCCGCCCACGCGCTTGAGGAAGATCATGCCGCGCTCGTAAAGCCCCACCGCCAGGTCGCGCGGGTGCGGGATGCGGTAGGACGGCAGTTCCAGCAGCAACGGGTGCTCGCCCTTGTCGCGGCGGAACTTCTTCATCGTCCACGACATCGCCAGCGCGCTGGCGATGCCGGCCGCATACAGGCCGAACAGCACCAGGCCCTGCTGGTTGAACATCCCCCAGACGGTCTTCTGCGGGATGAACGCGCCGATCAGCAGCGCATAGACCGGCAACCGCGCCGAGCAGGTCATCAGCGGCGCGACCAGGATCGTGGCCAGCCGGTCGCGCGGGTCCTGGATGCTGCGGGTGGACATGATCCCCGGCACCGCGCAGGCGAAGCTGGACAGCAGCGGGATGAACGAGCGCCCGGACAGGCCGGCGGCAGCCATCATCCGGTCCAGCAGGAACGCCGCGCGCGGCAGGTAGCCGGACTCCTCCAGCGCCAGGATGAAGGCGAACAGGATCAGGATCTGCGGCAGGAACACGACCACCCCGCCGACGCCGGCGATGATGCCGTCCACCAGCAGGCTGTTGAGCGGCCCTTCCGGCAGGACCCCGCCGACCCATTCGCCGAGCGCGCCGGTGCCGGCCTCGATCAGGTCCATCAGCGGCGTCGCCCAGGCGTAGACCGCCTGGAAGATCAGGAACATCACCACCGCCAGCGTCAGCAGCCCGAACAGAGGGTGCAGCAGCCAGCGGTCCAGCGCGTCGTCCACCCTGGCGGTGCGCGAAGGCATGCTCACCGCGGTGGCGAGGATGTCGCGCACGCGGCCGTGGTAATCGCCGCCTTCGAGTGCCACCGGCTCCGGTGCCGGCAGTGCCGCAGCCATCGCATCCAGCCGCTCGACCAGCGCCCGCGCACCGTGGCGGCGTACCGCCACGGTCTCCACCACCGGCACGCCCAGCGCCTGCTCCAGCGCCTGCACGTCGATGCGGATGCCGCGCCGCTGCGCGGCGTCGACCATGTTCAGCGCCACGATCATCGGCTTGCCCAGCTCGCGCAGCTCCAGCGCGAAGCGCAGGTGCAGGCGCAGGTTGGTGGCGTCGACCACGCACACCAGCACGTCCGGCGCCGCCTCGCCCGGATAGAAGCCCCGGCACAGGTCGCGGGTGATCGCCTCGTCCAGGCTGGCTGGCTGCAGGCTGTAGGCGCCGGGCAGGTCGAGCACCGCGTACTCGCGGCCGGACGGCCCGCGCATGCGGCCTTCCTTGCGCTCCACCGTCACTCCGGTGTAGTTGGCCACCTTCTGCCGGCTGCCGGTGAGCTGGTTGAACAGCGCGGTCTTGCCGCTGTTGGGATTGCCGACCAGGGCCAGCCGCATCGCTGCCGCGCTCATGCCGGCACTCCCTGCGTGCGGATCCGGACCCGGGCCGCCTCGCTGCGGCGCAGCGCGAACCGGGTGAAGCCGACCTGCACCAGCAGCGGCTCGGCGCCCAGCGGACCGCGCGCCACCAGCCGCACCTCTTCGCCGTCGACGAAGCCCAGCTCCTTCAGCCTCCTGGCGATCGCATCGTTGGCGTGCAGTTCCTGCACCGCCTCCACCCACGCCGTGCCGTACAGCGGCAGATCGGACAACGTCACTGTAAGAGCGCCTTCGGACCGATGAAAAAAGGTCATGGATTCTAGCATCGCGGCGCCGCGTCATTGCCCGCGGCCGGCGGCCCGCTATGATCCACGCCTGTCTCGACTGGACCGGATGAGCGATGAGCGATGCCCTGCTGGTGGAACGCACGAACGCGGTACTGCGCCTGCAACTGAACCGCCCCACCCTGCACAACGCCTTCGATGCCGGCCTGATCGCCGCGCTGACCGCGACCCTGGAAGCGGCCGCGGACGACCGCCAGGTACGCACGGTCCTGCTGTGCGGGGCCGGCGCCTCGTTCTCGGCCGGCGCCGACCTGCAATGGATGCGCGGCATGGCCGCCGCCAGCGAAGAGGAGAACCGCCAGGATTCGCTGGCGCTGGCGCGGCTGATGCGCACCCTGGACGAGCTGCCCAAGCCGACCGTCGCCCGGGTGCACGGCGCCGCCTTCGGTGGCGGCGTCGGCCTGGTGGCCTGCTGCGATATCGCCATCGCCTCCACCCAGGCCCGCTTCGGCCTGACCGAGAGCCGTCTCGGCCTGTTGCCGGCGGTGATCTCGCCCTACGTCATCGATGCCATCGGTCCGCGCCAGGCGCGGCGCTGGTTCGCCAGCGGCGAGCATTTCGACGCCGACACCGCGCTGCGCATCGGCCTGGTCCACCAGCTGGCGGAGCCGGACGCCATCGACGACGCCGTGCGGCTGCAGCTGGAACTGCTGGGCAAGGCCGGCCCCATCGCCGCCGCCTCGGCCAAGTCGCTGGTACGCCGGGTGCGGCAGACCGCCGACCGCGACGTGCTGGACCGCGACAACGCCGCCCTGATCGCCCGCCTGCGGGTATCGGCCGAAGGCCAGGAGGGTCTCGGCGCCTTCCTCGGCAAGCGCGCCCCGGACTGGACGGCGCAACCGTGAGCCGGCTCGTCCGCGCCTGCCGCCGTCCTGCCCGAACCACCCCGCCCCCCGCCCGTGTTCCCGGAACGATCGACCATGAATGATTTCGTCCGCATCGTCGAAGTCGGCCCGCGCGATGGCCTGCAGAACGAAAAGACCCAGGTAGCCACCGCCGACAAGATCGAGCTGGTCGACCGGCTCTCGGCCACCGGCCTGCGGACCATCGAGGCCACCAGTTTCGTCAGTCCCAAGTGGGTGCCGCAGCTGGCCGACGCCGCCGAGGTGTATGCCGGCATCGCCCGCCGGCCCGGCGTCGACTATCCGGTGCTGGTGCCCAACGAACAGGGCTACGAGCGCGCACGCGCGGTCGGCGTGCAGGAAGTGGCGGTGTTCACCGCCGCCTCCGAGCAGTTCAACCGCACCAACACCAATGCCGGCATCGAGGAATCGCTGCAGCGCTTCGCCCCGGTGCTGGCGCGCGCGGCGCAGGACGGGGTGAAGGTGCGCGGCTACGTCTCCACCGTGCTCGGCTGCCCCTACCAGGGCGAGGTGCCGCTGGCCGACGTGGTACGCGTGGCCACCCGCCTGCATGCGATGGGCTGCTACGAGATCTCGCTGGGCGACACCATCGGCGTCGGCACCCCGTACAAGGCGCGGGCGATGCTGCGCGCGGTGGCCGCCGAACTGCCGATGGCCGCGCTGGCCGTGCACTTCCACGACACCTACGGCCAGGCGCTGGCCAACATCGCCGCCTGCCTGGAGGAAGGGGTGCGGGTGGTGGATGCCGCGGTGTCCGGCGCCGGCGGCTGCCCCTATGCCCGCGGCGCCAGCGGCAATGTCGCCAGCGAGGATGTGGTGTATATGTTGCACGGCATGGGGGTGACGACCGGCATCGACCTGCCGGCCTTGGCGGCGACCGGACGCTGGCTGGCGCAGAAGCTCGGGCGCGAGACCGGCAGCAGGACCGGAAGGGCGATGGCAACGACATGAACAGACCCGACCAGCGCAACGACACCTCCGCCGGTGACCACGTCACCGCCCACGTCGATACGCTGGCCGAGCTGGAACGGGCCCTCACCCAGCCCCACCCCGCCCACCTGCACCGGCTGCTGCAGGCCGCCCGTGACGCGCTGCGCGAGGCGATGACCGACCGCCGCTCGGCGCAGCTGCGCTATGCCGCGCTGTTCGACGCGGTGCCCGACCCGGTCAGCATCCTCAGCGAGACCGGCACCGTGCTCGACCTCAACAAGGCCGGCATCCGCGCCTACGGCCGGCCGCGCGAGGACATCGTCGGCCAGCCCATCGAGAACCTGAATCCGGACCTGCCCAGCGACCACCTGGAACCGGTGTGGGAATCGCTCAACCGCGGCCAGACCTACGTCATCGAAGTGACCAACATGCGCGGCGACGGCAGCCGCTTTCCGGTGGAGGTGCACTCGGCCGGTTTCGAGCACGAAGGACGCAAGTGCATCGTCGCCGTGGCCCGCGACCTGAGCGGGCGCTGGCAGGCCGAGTCGCGCTACCGGCTGCTGATGGAATCCATCGACAAGGGCGTGCTGCTGTTCGACCGCGAGTTCCGCGTGGTCTCGGCCAACCCCGCCGCCCACCGCATCCTCGGCGTCGGCAGCGACGAGCCGCTGCAGATCAGCCTGTCGGCCGACGACTGGATCACCGTCGACGAGCACGGCCAGCGGCTGCCGCTGGAACGCTGGCCGGTGGCGCAGGCCTTCGCCAGCGGACGCATCATCCGCAGCACCACCATCGGCCTGTACCACCGGCCGCGCGGGCGGATGATCTGGATCTCCACCACCAACGTTCCGGTGTTCTCCTCCGACCGCGACCACCCGGACCACGTGTTCGGGCTGTTCAGCGACATCACCGAGCTCAAGCGCAACAACGCGCTGTTCGACCGCGCGCAGTCGCTGGCCCACATCGGCGGCTGGGAATGGGACCGCAGCCAGCAACGGCTCTACCTCACCGAGGAGGCGCAGCGCATCCTCGGCCAGGAACAACCGCTGGAACGCATGCCGCAGCTGCTGGACTGCCTGCGCGGCGACGACCAGCAGCACCTGCAGCAGGCGCTGCTGGAGGCGGTGGAACGCCGCGCCGGCTTCGAGCTGGAGCTGCAGGGCCAGCGCGGCGACGGCCATTCGTTCTGGGTACGCATGATCGGCGAGGTCGAGGCCGGCGACCTGGCCTCCTCGCGCATCGCCGGCACCCTGCAGGACATCACCGAGCGCAAGCAGGCCGAGGAGACCCTGCGGATACAGGCGCGGACCGACCCGCTGACCGGGATCATGAACCGCGACGCGGTGCTGGGCGATCTCGGCCAGCGCCTGGCCAACCCCACCCATGCGCGGGTGGCGGTGCTGTACATCGACCTGGACCGGTTCAAGACCGTCAACGACGTGCTCGGCCACAACGCCGGCGACGAGCTGTTGGTCGAGGCCGCCCACCGCATCGCCACCGCGGTGGGCACCGAGGGCCTGATCGCGCGCTTCGGCGGCGACGAGTTCCTGGTGATATGCGACGCGCGCGACCGCCCGCAACGGCCGGAACAGCTGGCCACCGCCATCAGCGCCGCGTTCGCCAGCCCGTTCCGTTTCGGCAAGGACGAGTTCTCGGTCACCACCAGCATCGGCATCGCCCGCGCGCCACAGGACGGCACCCGCCCGCAGCAACTGATCCAGAGCGCGGACGTGGCCATGTACGACTGCAAGCGCCGCACCCGCAACGGCTGGCAGGTGTTCTCGCCGGAGCTGGCGCAGCGCCAGCAGGACCGGCTGCAGATCGAGAGCCGGTTGCGCCGCGCGCTGGACGAGAACGAGTTCCGGCTGGTCTACCAGCCGCAGGTGGACCTGCGCCATGGCCGCGTGGTGGCGGCCGAGGCGCTGATCCGCTGGCAGAACATCCAGCTGGGCGAACTGCGCCCGGACCTGTTCATCGGCCACGCCGAGAGCACCGGCGACATCGTGCGCATCGGCAACTGGGTGCTGCGCGAGGCCTGCCGCCAGGTACGCGAATGGCTCGACCAGGGCCTGGGCATCGTGCGCGTGGCGATCAACGTCTCCTACCGCCAGTTCAGCGGCGACGACCTGGCCCGCAACGTGCGCCAGGCGCTGGACGAGTTCGCCCTGCCCGGCACCGCGCTGGAGCTGGAATTCACCGAGCGGGTGCTGATCGAGGACGCACCGGCCACCCTGCAGACCTTCGCCGAGCTGCGCGCGATGGGCGTGGTGCTGACCATCGACGATTTCGGCGAGGGCTACAGCGCGCTCAACTACCTGCGGCGGCTGCCGATCCACGGCCTGAAGCTGAGCCAGCTGTTCGTCGAAGGCGTGCCCGGCAACCGCTCGGACGTGGCGGTGTGCGAGGCGGTGTGCGGCATCGCCCGCAGCCTCGGCCTGGGACTGGTGGCCGAGGGCGTGGAATCGGAGGCGCAGCGCCAGTTCCTGCTCGAACTCGGGGTACCGGTCGGCCAGGGCTTCCTGTTCGCCCCCGGCCTGCCGCCGGACGAGTTCGCCCGGCGCATCGCCTGATCCCGGGCCGGGCCGGTCGCGACTGACGTCGCTCCTACAACGACTTCCCCGCCGTTGTAGGAGCGACGTAAGTCGCGAGCTTTTAAAGCCCCCACCCACGCCCCGGATGCAACCCGCGCCCACCCCACCACCATCGGCTGGAACGTGGAATCGGAGGCGCAGCGCCAGTTCCTGCTCGAACTCGGGGTACCGGTCGGCCAGGGCTTCCTGTTCGCCCCCCGGCCTGCCGCCGGACGAGTTCGCCCGGCGCATCGCCTGATCCCGGGCCGGGCGGGTCGCGCCTTACGTCGCTCCTACAACGACTTCCCCGCCGTCTGTAGGAGCGACGTAAGTCGCGAGCTCTTCGCACGACCACCCACTCCACCCACGCCCCGGCTGCAACCGGCCCGCCCCACCGCCATCGGCTAGAATCGGCGACCTTCATCCAGCAGGACCGTCCCGATGCAGTTGTCTTCCGTCCGCGCCGTCGTCACCGGCGGCGTCTCCGGCCTCGGCCTGGCCGTGGCAAAGCACCTGGTCGCCCACGGCGGCAAGGTCGCGCTGTTCGACCTCAACGACGACAAGGGCGCGGCCGCGGTCGCCGGACTCGGCGCCGGCAACGCGCGCTACTTCAACACCAACGTCACCGACGAGGCCGGCGTGGCCGCCAACCTGGCCGCCGCGCGCGAATTCCTGGGCGGGCTGAACGTGGCGATGAACTGCGCCGGCATCCTCGGTGCCGGCCGCGTGCTGGGCAAGGAAGCGCCGATGCCGCTGGCCAACTTCCAGTCCACGGTGATGGTCAACCTGGTCGGCAGCTTCAACGTCGCCAAGGCCGCCGCCGACCTGATGCAGCACAACGAGCCGGGCGAGGACGGCGAGCGCGGCGTGATCGTCAACACCGCCAGCGTCGCCGCCTACGAAGGCCAGATCGGCCAGGCCGCCTACTCGGCCTCCAAGGGCGGCGTGGTCGGCATGACCCTGCCGATGGCGCGCGAGCTGGCGCGCTTCGGCATCCGCGTGATGACCATCGCCCCGGGCGTGTTCTGGACGCCGATGGTCGACGGCATGCCCGAGGCCGTGCAGCAGTCGCTGGCCGCCTCGATCCCGTTCCCGTCGCGGCTGGGCCAGCCGGAGGACTTCGCCGCCCTGGTCGGGCACATCCTCGGCAATCCCTACCTCAACGGCGAGACCATCCGCCTGGACGGCGCCGTGCGCCTGGCGCCCAAGTAATTCCACCTGCGGGCGCCACCAGGGCGCCCGCCCACGTTCAACCACCACCGGCCTAACGTCATGAAAGCCAGCGAAATCAAGAAAGGCAACGTCGTCGAATACAACAACGGCGTCTACCAGATCCGCGACATCGAACGCAGCTCGCCGCAGGGCCGCGGCGGCAATGTCCGCTTCCGTTTCATCATGTACAGCGTGCCGGGCGGCAACAAGCTCGACGCCAGCTTCGACGCCGACGACAACCTGCCCGAGGTCGAGCTGCTGCGCCGCCAGTCCACCTACTCGTACAAGGACGGCGACGCGTTCGTGTTCCTCGACGACGAGGACTACACCCCGTACACGCTGGACGCGGACGTGATCGGCGACGACGCCGGCTACATCACCGAGGGCCTGACCGGCATCTACGTGCAGGTCATCGACGACCAGCCGGTGGCCGTGCAGCTGCCGCAGCACGTGACCCTGGAAGTGGTGGACACCCCGCCGGAGCTGAAGGGCGGCACCGCCACCAAGCGCCCGAAGCCGGCCAAGCTCAACACCGGCATCGAGATCATGGTGCCGGAGTACATCACCAACGGCGAGCGCATCCTGGTCAACACCACGACCGGCGAATTCGGCGGCCGCGCCGACTGAGCGACCGCTACCGTCGTCCCCGCGCAGGCGGGGACGACGGGGTCTGCGTCAACCGTCCGCAGGTCCGGCGGCGCTGCAGTTGCGGTCGTCCTCGCCGCTCAGGATCAAGATGCCCTCGTCCTGGCCCTTGGTCCAGAGCTCGTTGCCCTCGCCGTCGCCATATCTTGCGCCGGAAGCAGCCGGCATCGCGCTCATCGCGAAGGTCCTGTCGCCGATCACCACGGTGGCCGCATCCTGTCCGTGATAGGTGGCGGTGACCGCCAGGTCGCCGCAGCGGAAGTCGTAGGTGTGCTCTTCCAACGGCGGCGGCGCCGCCACGTCCGGGTCGGCGCTGGCAGCCGGGTCGGCGGCCGGTGCGGTGTTGTCGGTGGCGTTGCAGGCCGCCAGGCTGGCGACCAATGCCAGGCCGGTGGCCCAGGAAAGGACATGCATGTTCGACTCCTGATGAAGGGAAAAGGACACCTTCGATCCTAGCAATCGCATCTTCACCTCATGTGAAGCAATTGCGCGCAGCAGGCACCGGCGCCGCTTTCCTGCATGGCCGGGCAACCACCGCAGGGATGCTCAGGGCGGCACGGCGGCCGGCGTTTCCGCGGCCTCGCCAACAGGCGCTTCCGTCGCCGGCACGCGCGCCGACTGGCGAAGGCGCGCGCCGATGATCGCCAGGTTCGCTTCGATCTCCCGCATGTCGGCCTGCTGCTGCGCCGGCAGGCCCGCCCGCAGCTGTTCGCGCAGCCGCTGCCAGCCCTGCCTGCCGCGTTCGCTGAGCGCCTGCGCCGATCCGTGCAGGCGGTCCAGTTCCGCCGCCTGCGGCAGGCCGTAGCCGCTTTCCGCCAGCAGCGATGCCGGGCGCACCATCATCCCGGCGTCTTCCAGCAACCGTTGCAATGCCTGCAGCGCCTCGTCCCCCCCGGCGCCCCGGCGCGCCAGCAACTGCCGCTTGAGGACATCCCGCGCCTCCAGCTCCAGGCGCCGCTGCGCCGCCTGTTCCAGCAGCAGCAGCGCGGCGCTGGTGCGCAGAGCCTGATCCGGATGCAATCCGGTATCGACCTGCTCCAGCCACGACCGTCGCGTCGCCGGCGGCAGCCGCAGCCACTGCTCCACGTCCTGCTGCGGCACCGGCAGCGCGGCGCGCACCACCTCGAACATCGCCTGGTAATGGG
The DNA here is from genome assembly GCF_026107455.2 of Xanthomonas chitinilytica. GTDB lineage: Bacteria > Pseudomonadota > Gammaproteobacteria > Xanthomonadales > Xanthomonadaceae > Stenotrophomonas > Stenotrophomonas chitinilytica. The sequence goes on from NZ_JAPCHY010000007.1 coordinate 110,853, forward strand.
CGGCGGCCGATTCGAAATAGTGGCCGAGCCGGACCGCCTCGGCCGGGTCGTCGAGCACGCTGCCGTCGGCTATCCCGTTGCGCTGCAGCCGCCGCAGCAGGCCGCGCGGGGTGATGCCCGACAGCGGCGCCGCCGCCAGCCGCGGCACGCCGTCGTGCAGCAGCTTGAACGTCTCCACCGCGCAGTTGTTGCCGATGAAGTAGTAGCGGCCGTCGTAGCTCCAGTGCACGCGCGCGGCGCGCTGCAGCAGGCCGGCGATCTCCGCTTCGTCGAGCTGCAGCGGGATCGAGGACAGGCCGCGCAGCTCGATCCTGGTGTATTCGTCGATCACCTGGTCGAGCGGCAGCACGAACAGGCGCGAGGGATAGGAACCGGTCAGCCCGCGCCAGCTGGAAATCTGCACATCGCCGATGAACGCGCGGAACGACAGCACCCGGTGGTGCTGCAGGTCCATCCGGCAGGCCGGGCCCGGGGCACGTCCCGGCGCGCAGATCACCAGCCGCAGCATGCTGTGGCCCCAGCGGCTCATCGGCCGCTCGTTGCCTTCGGCCAGCAGATAATCCACCGCGTACACCCGGGCCGGATCCAGCGCCAGCAGCGAGGCCGCGCCCTCCTCCGCCTCGGCCTGCAGGTACGGCAGCTCGGCCGCGCACTCCGGCGGCGGCGCCAGCGGCGGCAGCCCGAAGCGCTGCGCGAACCATGCGTGCAGCGCCGGACGCCGGCAGGCGTAGTCGCCATCCAGCAGGTAGTGCTCCAGGTTGACCGCGAAGAATTCGGCCGGGCTGTGCAGTTCGTAGCGGTCCGGGCTGCGGTCGCTGAACGCGTTGCGGCCGCGGCCGGCACGCAGCGGACGCACCTGCCAACCGGCGAGGTCGCGGAAACGCGCATCGCGCGACCAGCCGCCCTGCGGCGAGCGGTCCAGCGCATGCGCGATCTCGTGGATCAGCGCCGCCATCGCGGCGCGCGAAGCCGGATCGTCCTCGTGCAGCGGCAGCGGACGGGCCAGCCAGTCGTCGAGCAGGCGCCGGTCCAGCAGCAGCTTCCGCCCCAGCGCCCGGCCACGGACGTGGTCGGGAAGGTCGTCGCGCCACTGCACCTGCAATGGCGCCGGCGGCTGCGGCAGCTCCGATGGCAGGCGTTCCCGCACCGCCTGCAGCAGTTGCCGGCCGGCATCGGCCTGCGCCGGCGCCAGCCCGCGTTCGTCCAGCTGCAATGGCAGGGCCGCCTGGGCCGGCAGCGCCAGGCAGGTCAGGAAAGCGGCCAGCCACCGCCAGCGCGGCGGCCGGCGCTGCCGCTTCACAGCGCCAGGATCGCCTTCGCCAGCTCCAGGTCGCTGGCGCCACGGGCGGCTTCGTTGCGCTCGCGCATCAGCAGCAATGCCGCTTCCAGGCGTGCGCCGCGGATGCGGCCTTCGCTGGCGACGAAACCTGCGGCATCGTCGCGCGCGTCCAGCACCACCTTGTCGTCGCCGGAGGTGCTGCCCGACGAGGCCGACGAGGCGCCGGAAGCGGAGCCGGCCGAGGTGCCGGCAAAACTGGAAGCAAACGCCGACAGCGGCAGGAGCAACACGGCGCAGAACAGGATCGGACGGATCATCGATAAACCGGAGTGGCGTGGAAAGGCCGCAAGATTACCCGCCCTTGCGCTACGCGTCGAACAGCTTGCCCGGGTTCATCAGCCCATTGGGATCGAACGCACGCTTCACCCCGCGCATCAGCGCGATCTCGGCCTCGCCGCGGGTGCTGGACAGGTACGCCTTCTTGACCAGGCCGATGCCGTGCTCGGCCGAGATGCTGCCGTCGTAGCGCTGCAGTACCTGCGCCAGCAACCTGGTGACGTGCTCGCACTGGCCGAGGAACTCGGCATCGTCGGTGTCGTCGGGCTTGAGCACGTTGATGTGCAGGTTGCCGTCGCCGATGTGGCCGAACCAGACCACCTCGAAATGCGGGTACGCCTGGCCGATCAGCGCCTGGGTCTCGGCCAGGAACGCCGGCATCGCCGAGATCCGCACCGACACGTCGTTCTTGTACGGCCTGTAGCGCGCCACGCTCTCGGTGATGCCCTCGCGCAGGCGCCACAGCTGCTGCGCCTGCGCCTCGCTGGCGCTGATGACGCCGTCGAGCACCCAACCCTGCTCCATGCAGTGCTCGAACGCGGCCAGCGCCGCGGCCTCGCCCGCTTCGTCGGCCGCGGCGTACTCGGTCACGACGTAGTACGGATAGGTCTCGGCGAACGGATACTGCGCGCCATGGGCGGTGACGTGGTGCACCGCGCGATCGGTGAAGAACTCGAACGCTTCCAGCCGCAGGCGCTCGCGGAAGGCGGCGAACACCTGCATCAGCACCTCGAAGCTGGGCAGCGCCAGCAGCATCACGTTGCTGGCCGGCGGCGGGTCGGTGAGCCGCAGCGTCGCCTCGACCACGATGCCGAGCGTGCCTTCCGAGCCGATCATCAGCTGGCGGAAGTCGTAGCCGCTGGAGTTCTTGATCAGCCCCTTGTTCAGTTCCAGCAGTTCGCCGTTGCCGGCCACCACCTTGAGCCCGGCGATCCACTCGCGGGTGTTGCCGTAGCGGATCACGCGGATGCCGCCGGCATTGGTGGCGATGTTGCCGCCGATCGAACAGGAACCGCGCGCGGCGAAATCCACCGGATAGATCAGGCCGTGCTCCAGCGCCGCGTTGTGCACCGCTTCCAGCGGCATGCCGGCCTGCACCGTCAGGGTGCGATCGACCGCGTTGAAATCCAGCGCCTTGTTCATGCGCTCCAGGCTCAGCACCAGCTCGCCGTTGGCCGCCACCGCGCCACCGGACAGCCCGGTGCGGCCGCCGGACGGCACCACCGCCACCCGGTGTTCGTTGGCCCAGCGCACCACCGCCTGCACTTCCTCCACCGTGGCCGGCAAGGCGATGGCCAGCGGCGCCGGGGTCCAGCGCCGGGTCCAGTCGCGGCCGTAGTGCTCAAGATCGGCCGGCTCGGTCTTCAGGCGCAGCGCCGGGCAGGACTGCAGCAGGGATTCCAGGCGCGGGTCGGTCATGGCAACGGCGGTTCGGCAGCGTGAAAGGCGGCAAGCGTGCCAGCCCCGCCGCGGCGCGTCCAGCTTCGTGCCGCGTCGCCGCCGTCGCCATTCGATTCAGCTGAAACCTTTTGCCATCAACGTCTTGCATCTTGCGCACCGCACAAAAGCCGGTGCGGTTCTGGCATAGTGGAAGGCTCCTTTCCCTGCCGGTCGTCGCACCCGCCATGTCGCCGAAGAAGACCTCGTTCCCGAAACAGGACATCCGCGTTTTGTTGCTCGAGGGGGTCAGCCAGACCGCCGTGGACACGTTCCGGGCGGCGGGGTATTCGCAGATCGAGCTGCACGCCAAGTCGCTGCCGGAAGACGAACTGGCCGCGCGCATCGCCGAGGCCCACATCGTCGGCATCCGCTCGCGCACCCAGCTCACGCCCGAGGTGCTGGCGCACGCCAAGCGCCTGATCGCGATCGGCTGCTTCTGCATCGGCACCAACCAGGTCGACCTGGAAGCGGCCGAACTGGCCGGCATCCCGGTGTTCAACGCGCCCTATTCCAACACCCGCTCGGTGGCCGAGCTGGTGATTGCCGAAGCGATCATGCTCACCCGCGGCATCCCGCAGAAGAACGCCGAGTGCCATCGCGGCGGCTGGTCCAAGTCGGCCGCCGGCAGCCACGAGGTGCGCGGCAAGACCCTGGGCATCGTCGGTTACGGCCATATCGGCACCCAGGTCGGGGTGCTGGCCGAGGCGCTGGGCCTGCAGGTGATCTTCCACGACATCGAGACCAAGCTGTCGCTGGGCAACGCCCGCGCCGCCGCCGACCTGGACGACCTGCTCGCGCGCTCGGACATCGTCACCCTGCACGTGCCGGAAACCGCCGCCACGCAGTGGATGATCGGCGCGCCGCAGCTGGCGAAGATGAAGCGGGGCGCGCACCTGATCAACGCCGCCCGCGGCACCGTGGTCGACATCCCGGCGCTGGACGCCGCGCTCGCCTCCGGGCACCTGGGCGGCGCCGCGGTGGACGTGTTCCCGGTCGAGCCCAAGGGCAACGGCGACCTGTTCGAGTCGCCGCTGACCGCCCACGACAACGTGATCCTGACCCCGCACGTGGGCGGCAGCACGCTGGAGGCGCAGGACAACATCGGCGTGGAGGTGGCGGCCAAGCTGGTGCGCTACAGCGACAACGGCAGCACCCTGTCGGCGGTCAACTTCCCCGAGGTCACCCTGCCCGAGCATGCCGACAGCCTGCGCCTGCTGCACATCCACCAGAACGTCCCCGGCGTGCTGTCGCAGGTCAACGAGATCTTCTCGCGCCACAACGTCAACATCGACGGCCAGTTCCTGCGCACCGACCCGAAGGTCGGCTACGTGGTGATCGACATCACCGCCACCGAGCAGCAGGCCGCGGCGGTCAAGGTGGAACTGGCCGCGATCCCCGGCACGCTGCGCACCCGCATCCTGTATTGACCGCCGCGGGCTGGCGGTCGCGACTGACGTCGCTCCTACAGAGGTCCCGATCCACTGTAGGAGCGACGTCAGTCGCGACCGCTCTACGCCCCTGCCATGCCCGCAAAGCCCGGACATGCCGGGCCGCATCCGCTCACCCCCGCAACGCCAGCCACTTCCCCGCCATCCGCCGCATCGATTCGTCGGCGCCGGCGTCCTCGGCGATGCCGGCCACCGGCCGCCAGGCCAGGTCCAGCGACTCCTCGCTGACCACGAACGCCTCGTCGGCGCCGGCGCGCACCACGTAGCGCACGTCGTAGTGCCAATGGCCCGGCACGCCCTTGCGCTCGGGAATCCAGTGCCGGTCCAGGTCGAAGATCCGCGGCGACGGCAACCACAGCCCTGCCATTCCCGATTCCTCCTGCGCCTCGCGCAGCGCCACCCGCGCCAGGTCGCGATCGCCGTCGGCGTGCCCGCCCGGCTGCAACCAGCGGCCGAGCTTGCGGTGGTGCGTCAGCAGCACCCGCGCATCGTCGCCGGCGACCAGCCACGCGCTGCCGGTGAAGTGTCCGGCAAGGCGTTCGCGCACGAACGGGTCCTGCGGATCGTCCAGAAGTCCGGCGAACATGTCGGCCACGTCGGCTTCCTGCGGCCAGCGCCGGCGATAGTCCTGCAGCTGCTGCCGCAACGTCGATTCCCCATCCTGCATGCGCGTTCGTCCGCCTTTCGTAGCCAGCGGCGATTATCGCCGCTCATGCTGCAACCGCGCTTGTGGTGGATCGCCGGCTTTGGCAAGGTAAGGCGCTTGCACGGCTCCACCCGGAACGCCGCGCGCCACAACGGCCGGCGATGACGGATCGCCGGCCACCATCACCTGGGGAAGCAACCGAATGCTCAAGTCTCTGTTGAGGGTCAAACCGATCGAGCCTGCCGCTCACGTCGATGCCGGCGAACCCATCGAAGGCAGCCTGGAAGGCGAAGCGACACTCAAGAGGACTCTGACCGCGCGGCACCTGATCCTGCTGGGCATCGGCGCGGTGATCGGCGCCGGCATCTTCGTGCTCACCGGCCAGGCCGCGGCCAACCATGCCGGCCCGGCGGTGATGCTGTCGTTCGTGTTCGCCGGCCTGGCCTGCGCGCTCGCCGGCCTGTGCTACGCCGAGTTCGCGGCGATGATGCCGGTCTCCGGCAGCGCCTATTCCTATTCCTACGCGACCCTCGGCGAGGGCATGGCCTGGTTCATCGGCTGGTGCCTGGTGCTGGAATACCTGTTCGCCTCGGCCTCGGTCGCGGTCGGCTGGTCGGCGTACCTGATCAGCTTCCTGACCACCACGCTCAGCGTGCCGTTCCCGGACGCGCTGACCGCCGCCCCCATCGCCTGGACCGGCAGCGAGTTCGTCGCCTCCGGCAAGCTGTTCAACCTGCCGGCGGTGCTGATCGTGGCCGCGATCACCGGCCTGCTGTACGTCGGCGTGACCCAGTCCACCTTCGTCAACGCCATCATCGTGGCGATCAAGGTGACCGTGATCTGCCTGTTCATCGGCTTCGGCGCGATGCACATCGATCCGGCCAACTGGACCCCGTTCATCCCCGAGAACACCGGCGTGTCCGGCGAGTTCGGCTGGAGCGGCGTGTTCCGCGCGGCCACCATCGTGTTCTTCGCCTACATCGGCTTCGACGCGGTCTCCACCGCCGCCGGCGAGACCAAGGACCCGCAGCGCAACATGCCGATCGGCCTGCTCGGCTCGCTGGCGGTATGCACCCTGGTCTACATCGTGGTCTGCGCGGTGCTGACCGGGATGATGCCGTTCAACCTGCTGGGCACCGACAAGCCGGTGGCCACCGCGCTGGAGCCGTACGCGGACCTGGCGTGGCTGAAGACCGCGGTCGAGATCGGCGCCATCGCCGGCCTGTCCTCGGTGGTGCTGGTGATGATGATGGGCCAGACCCGCATCGCCTACACCATCTCCCGCGACGGCCTGCTGCCCAAGGTGCTCGGCAAGGTCCACGCCCGCTTCCGCACGCCCTACGTGGCCACCGTGATCGTCGGCGTGGTCGCCGCGGCGCTGGCCGGCATGGTGCCGCTGAACGTGCTCGGCGAACTGGTGTCGATGGGCACGCTGCTGGCCTTCGCCACGGTCTGCATCGGCGTGCTGGTGCTGCGCTATACCCGGCCGGAGATGCCGCGCCCGTTCCGCGTGCCGGCGGTGTGGCTGATCTGCCCGCTGGGCGCGCTGGCCTGCCTGTTCCTGTTCCTGCAGGCGTTCGCGGTGCACTGGCACCTGTTCGTCGGCTGGACCGTGCTGGGCGCGCTGATCTACCTGTTCTACGGCATGCGCCACAGCCGCCTCAACCAGGCCTGACCACCAGGGGCCGGCGCCAGCGCCGGCCCCTTCCTTTTCCCCCCATCCCATCGGTGCCCGATGTCCGACGCGCCCCGCAAAATCGGTCCGGTCCTGGCCACGTTCGTGGTGGCCAACAACATGATCGGCTCCGGCTTCTTCCTGCTCCCCGCCACCCTGGCCAAGTCCGGCGGCGTCACCGCGCTGAGCTGGCTGCTGGCCACGCTGCTGGCGGTGCTGCTGGGCAGCACCTTCGCCCGGCTGGCGCGCGACTATCCCAACCTGCAATCGCCCGACGACTACGTGCGCCCGTCGCTGGGCCGCGACATGGGCTTCCTGACCACCACCCTGTACTGGATCTCCTCGTGGATCGGCAACAACGCGATCGCGGTGGCGGCGTTCGGCTACCTGGTCATCCTGCTGCCGCTGGGCGACGGGCAGATGACCCGCGTGCTCGGCCAGATCGCGCTGATCTGGCTGATGTTCGCGCTGAACCTGCTCGGGCCGCGGCCGATCGCGCGCTTCCAGTCGATGTGCGTGGTGCTGGGGCTGCTGCCGGTGGCGGTGATCCTGATCTGGGGCTGGGGCAGTTTCGACCCGGAGCTGTACCGCGCGGCCTGGAACGTCTCCGGCCGTTCCGACGCCAGCGTCGTGTTCAGCTCGCTGGCACCGATCTTCTGGGCCTTCGTCGGCCTGGAGACCGGCGCGATGGTCGCCGGCGTGGTGCGCAACCCCGAGCGCAACGTGCCGCGCGCCACCCTCGGCGGCATCCTCATCGCCGGGCTGGTCTACCTGGTCTCCTCGGTGCTGATGATGGGCATCGTGCCGGTCGAGCTGCTGGCCGCGTCCAGCGCCCCGTTCGCGCTGGTGGCCGGGCAGATGTTCGGCGCCTGGGCCATTCCCATCATCGCCGCCGCCGCCGCGCTCAAGGCGACCGGCACGCTGGGCGGCTGGATGCTGGTCACCGGCGAGTCCGGCGCGCGCGCGGCCCATCGCGGCTTCCTGCCCTCGATCTTCGGAAAGCTGCGCCGCAACGGCTCGGCCGGCTGGGGCCTGTTCATCGTCGCCGTGTCGATGACCGCGCTGGCGATCATGACGCTCTCGCCCACCGTGTCCGGCCAGTTCGAGACGATCATCAACATGGTGGTGACGCTGGTGGTGATGGCCTACGCCGCCGCCGGCCTGAGCCTGATGCTCGGCACGCCGCAGCGGCCGGCCAGCGGCCGCGACCGCGTGGTCGGGATGGGCGCGCTGATCGCCTGCGGCCTGCTGGTCTACTCCACCCCGGCCGATACGCTGGTGGGCGGCGTGGTGATCGCGCTGCTGTCGCTGGCCGCCTACCGCGGCTTCTCCCGCCACCATCGCGCACTGCGGGCGGGCGCCGGCGACAGACGCTAGAATCGCCGCATGAACGACACCCCCCCGCCCTATGACGCGCTGCGCCTGCAATCGCTGGCGCAGCTGCTGATCGACAACATCCGCGAACTGGCGCAGGCCGGCTGGACCCCGGCCACCAGCAGCAACTTCTCGCACCGGCTGGACGCGCAGCACGCGGCGATCACCGTCTCCGGCCGCGACAAGGGCCGGTTGGTGGAAGACGACATCATGGTCGTGGATTTCGACGGCAACGCCGTCGGTCGGCCGCTGCGGCCGTCGGCCGAGACCCTGCTGCACACCCGCCTGTACCGTCGCTTCCCGGACGTGAACTGCGTGCTGCACACCCACTCGCCGGTGCAGACCATCGCCTCGCGCCTGTACGCGCCGCAGGGCCACATCCGCCTGGAAGGCTACGAGCTGCTCAAGGCCCTGCACGGCAACAGCACCCACGAAACCGCGGTGGACGTGCCGGTATTCGCCAATACCCAGGACATGAACGTGCTGTCGGCGCAGGTCGACGCGCTGCTGGACAAGCAGTCCATGTGGGGCTACCTGATCGACGGCCACGGCCTGTATGCGTGGGGCCGCGACATGGCCGAGGCGCGCCGCCACCTGGAAGCCTTCGAGTTCCTGCTGCACTGCGAACTGGAACTGCGCAGGCTGCGCGCGGGCCACTGATTCCCGTCTTCACCCGTACCGGTCGCGGCAGCGGTGCCGGCGACGTGAAACGGGCGTCACCGCTCAGATGGCGCCAGCGAGGCGAAACGCGGCGCGCGCCTGCGGCAAGGGCGCTCCGGCAACCATGGCGATCGGGCGTATCGTCATGGCGAAATCTGCTTTCCACGGCCGCCTCTGGCAACCGCGGCGACAGCTGATAATCTTTGGTCCCCCCACGCCACAGCCTACCGCCATGAGCCGACTGCGCATCTTCAACGACAATGCCCCCGACGCGCCGCTGCTGGACAGCCGCGACGGCGACGTCATCGCCGCCGAGCTGCAGAAGATCGGCGTCACCTTCGAGCGCTGGCAGGCCAGGCACCCGGTGGCGCCCGGCGCCAGCCAGGAAGAGGTGTTCGAGGCCTACCGCGAGGACATCGACCGGCTGGTGGCCCAGCACGGCTTCAAGAGCGTCGACGTGGCCTCCATCGCCCCGGACAACCCCAACCGCGAGGAGATCCGCAGGAAGTTCCTCGACGAGCACTACCACAAGGAAGACGAGGTGCGCTTCTTCGTCGCCGGCTCGGGCCTGTTCACCCTGCACGTGGACGACAAGGTGTACGAGGTGGAGTGCGTGAAGGACGACCTGATCTCGGTGCCCGACGGCACCACCCACTGGTTCGACATGGGCCCGGAACCCAGCTTCGCCGCGATCCGCTTCTTCACCGAGCCGGACGGCTGGGTCGGCCACTTCACCGGCACCGACATCGCGCAGAAATTCCCGCGCTACGAGCCCGCCGACCGCGGCGAGGCGGCCTGAACCATGGCGCGTCCGCTCGCGATCCTGACCGATGTCGAAGGCACCACCAGCAGCATCTCCTTCGTCAAGGAGGTGCTGTTCCCTTATGCCCGCAACGCCCTGCCCGGCTTCGTGCGCGAGCACGGCGACGAACCGCAGGTGCGGCGCTGGCTCGACGCGGTGGCCACCGAGATCGCCGCCAGCGCCTGCCAGGACGAGGTGATCGTCGAGACCCTGCAGGGCTGGATCGACCAGGACCGCAAGCACACCGCGCTCAAGGCGCTGCAGGGCATGATCTGGGAAGCCGGCTACCGCAACGGCGACTACACCGCGCACCTGTACCCGGAAGTGGCCGCGGTGCTGCGCGGCTGGCACGCGGCCGGCATCCCGCTGTACGTGTATTCCTCCGGCTCGGTGGCGGCGCAGAAGCTGTTCTTCGGCTACAGCGACGCCGGCGACCTGACCGGCCTGTTCTCCGGCAACTTCGACACCGAAGTCGGCGGCAAGCGCGAGGCCGCCAGCTACACCCGCATCGCCGGGACCATCGGCATCGCCCCGCACGACATCCTGTTCCTGTCCGACGTGGTCGAGGAACTGGACGCCGCGCGCGAAGCCGGCCTGCGCACCGTGCTGCTCGACCGCCTGCCCGATTACCCGATGCCGCGCACCGGCGATGCCACCCACGGCCACGCGCGGGCGGAGAATTTCGAGCAGGTCGCGCTGTAGCGCGATCCGCTGTGGACACGGCGGCGATCCCGCATCCGCTGGCCGTCCTGTCGCGACTTACGTCGCTCCTACAGAAGCCGGTGCCGTTGTAGGAGCGACGTAAGTCGCGAACGCCCGCACCGATCGTCATCTACACCCACACCGCATCCCAGTAGGAATACTCCCGCGGTGTCCTTGCCAATCGGGCACGAACCGGATTCATGACTAGGTAGCGAGCCGCAGCCAGTAATTCCTCGTCCTTGCGCAAGGCGTGATCGTGGAATCCGGAAGCCCATATCGGCCAGGCGATATGCGCCGGGAGGTTTCTTGCGGTGTTCGCTTTCAGGCGTTGAATCAGTGCCGACAGCGCCTCATGCTCGCCGAGCTGGACCAATCCATGCCAATGATCGGGCATCAATACCCAGGCCAGCAGCCGCGAACGTTGCCAAAGACATCCCGCGGTCATTGCACGGGCAGCTGCCATCGCACTGCAGGACTCAGCAAAAACCGGCTTGCGCCGGTGCGTGGTGAAGGTGATCAGATACACCTGATTGGGCAGGGAAACGCGCCCGCGTCGCAATGCGGCGTGCCCCTGAGGTACTGGTCTGGCGCGATTTTCCATGCACCGAGACTGCCATTGCCACAAGAGCCACGGCCATCGGGAAAGAGTCGCGATTTCCTGTAGGAAAACGTCGCGACTGACGTCGCTCCTACAGCGACGCCGGCATCCGGGCGATTCGCGTCCGGTGCCAGATTCGCCGGCAAGCGAAACGGCACGGCTGGCCATCACCCGGCCGCCACCCGGCGCCGGCTAGCGTTTCCGCATCCCGTGCCATGGCCGCACTCCCGGCCCTTCACAGACAGGCGTCCGCATGAGCATCGCTTCCCAGATCGGCCAGGCGCTCGCCGCCGAGTTTTCGCTTCCCGATGTCGGCACGCTCACGGTGATCGTCTCGCGCCTGCTCACCGCCATCGTGCTGGGCGCGGCGCTGGGACTGGAGCGCGAGAGCAAGGGCCGCGCCGCGGGCCTGAGGACCCACATCCTGGTTTCCATGGGTTCGGCGCTGTTCGTGCTGGCCCCGCTGCTGGCGGGCATCGCCCCCGGCGACGTGACGCGGGTCATGCAGGGCATCGTTTCGGGCATCGGCTTCCTCGGCGCCGGCGCCATCCTCAAGCTGGGGCGCGAGGAACGCGTGCAGGGCCTCACCACCGCCGCCGGCATCTGGATGACCGCCGCCATCGGCATGGCCGCCGGCATGGGCATGGAAATGGTGGCGCTGGCCACCACCCTCGCCGCGCTGCTGGTGGTCGGCGCGATCCCGCATGCGATGGCGGACCGGAAGGAAACCGACAGCGACGGGAAATGAGCAGGCGCGGACGGTTGCCCGCCCGCGCCTGCCGTCCTCAGCACAACGCGGTCATGCCTGCTTGCCGGCGATCCAAGCGTCGATCTTGGCTTCCAGCACGTCCAGCGGCACCGAGCCGTCCTTCAGCACCTCGGCGTGGAACCCGCGGATGTCGAACCCGTCGCCCAGCTGCTGCTCGGCGCGCGCGCGCAGTTCCTTGATCTTCAGCTCGCCGGTCTTGTAGGCCAGCGCCTGGCCCGGCCAGGCGATGTAGCGCTCGGCCTCGGCAACCGCGTCCGGCTCGCTGACCGAGGAGTTGGCGAACATGTAGTCCAGCACCTGCTGGCGGGTCCAGCCCTTGCTGTGCAGGCCGGTATCGACCACCAGCCGCACCGCGCGCCACAGCTCGCCCTGCAGGCGGCCGAAGTAGCTGTACGGGTCGGTGTAGACGCCCAGGTCCTTGCCCAGCCCCTCGGAATACAGGCCCCAGCCTTCGATGAAGGCGGTCTCGCCGCCGAAGCGGCGGAACGCCGGCACGCCTTCCAGTTCCTGCTGCAATGCCAGCTGGAAGTGGTGGCCGGGGATGGCCTCGTGCAGGAACAGGTCCTCCGCGTCCCAGGTCTTGCGGGTGGGCAGGTCGAACGTGTTGACGTAGAAGATGCCCGGACGGCTGCCGTCCTCGCTGGGCGTCATGTACTCGCCGCCGGCCGCAGACTGGGCGCGGAACGCTTCGATCGGGCGGATCTCGAAACCGGCCCTGGGCGTGAGCGAGAACAGCTCCGGCACCCTGGCCTCGATCTTCGCTTCCAGCGCCCGGTAGTGGGCCAGCAGCGCGTCTTCGGACGTGAACTCGAACCGCTTGTCGGTCTGCATGAACTTGAAGAAGTCCTGCAGCGAACCCTTGAAGCCGACCTGCTCCATCACCTTGTGCATTTCGCCGTGGATGCGCGCCACCTCGTCCAGGCCGATCTGGTGGATCTGTTCCGGGGTCTGCTCGGTGGTGGTGCTCTGCTTGGCGGCGAAGGCGTACCAGGCCTTGCCGTCGGGCAGCGCGTCCAGCCCCACCGTCTCGCGGGTGGCCGGCAGGTACTCGCTGGCGATGAAGTCGCGCTGGCGCTGCAGTGCCGGCATCAGCTCATCGGCGATCAGCGTGCGGTAGGCGGCGGTCAGCCGTTCCCGTTCCGCGGCCGGGAAATCCTCCGGCATCGCCTTGATCGGCCCCCAGAACTGGCTGTCCTCCGGCTTGGCGACGATGACCGCGTCCAGCTGCGGCAGCACCTTCTCCATCACCACCCGCGGCTGCACCACGCCGGCCTTCATGCCTTCGCGCATGTTGCCGATCTCGGTGTCCAGCAACACCGGCAGCCGGCCGGCGCGCGCCAGCCAGTTGTCGTAGTCCTTCACCGTCTTGAACGGCTGCGCCACCTGCCCCGAACCCAGCATCACCGCATAGCTGGCGATGCTGCCCATCTGGTTGACCGGCATCATCCAGCCCGGGAACTTCTCCGACTCCAGCGCGCTGCGGCGCTCGCGCACGAAGATGCGGTAGCTGAGCAGGTCCTGCCCCTGCAGCCCGGCCTCGCCGATGCCTTCCACCTTCTCCAGCCAGCGCTGGTTGAAGTCGTGGACCTGCTGGCGATATTCGGCCGATCCGAAATCGGGCAGCTGGTCGTCGTAGCGGTGGTCGCCCTGGAAGGTGGCCTGCACCGGGTTGAGCTTGAGCGTCTCCTCCCAGAACTCCGCGTACAGCGCCGTCAACTGCGGCGCCTTGTCCGCCTGCTGCGAGGCGGTGGGCGCGCCCTCCTGCGGGGACGGCGAACACGCGGTCAGGGCCGCGGCCAGGGACAGCGAAACGGCAAGCGCGAGCGGACGTAGGCTCATGGATTGTTCCAGGCGGGAGGAGGCGGCCAGCGTCGCCGGCCCGCATCCGCGCGGACAAGGGCCGAAGGTCACGCGCCGCGCCGGTATGCCGACACTGCCTCCGACCATCTGCACGGCGCCCCGGGCCAGGCGCCGCAACCCCCCGGTCATGCCGCCGGACGATCGCAAACGCCGGCATCGTCGTGGCGCACGCAAGCGGTCATAATTGCGCGCCGCGCCGGCCCGTTCCGGATCGCGCATCCCTTCCCTGCCCCCTCCGAATCGCGCCCCGGGCGCGGTCCGGTCCGCCTCACGCCCGTACCTGCGCATGAACAACTCCCGCCGCCCGCTGGGCTTCTGGTCCGCCACCGCCCTGGTCGTGGGCAGCATGATCGGCTCCGGCACCTTCCTCCTGCCCGCCGCGCTGGCGCCCTACGGCGCCGCCTCCACCCTCGGCTGGGGCATCACCCTGTGCGGCGCGCTGTTGCTGGCGGTCACCTTCGCCCAGCTGGCGCGGCGCTGGCCGCAGACCGGCGGTCCCTACGTGTTCGCCCGCAATGCCTTCGGCGAACTGCCCGGGTTCGTGATCGCCTGGAGCTACTGGATCTCGATCTGGTGCGCCATCGCCGCCATCGCCGTGGCCTTCGCTGGCAGCATCGGCGCCATCTTCCCCGTCCTCACCGCCACCCCGGTGCGCGCGGCCGCCTGCGCGCTGGCCGCGCTGTGGCTGTGCAGCGCCATCAACATCGCCGGCACCCGCCAGGCCGGACGCATGCAACTGCTCACCACGGTGCTGAAGGTGGTGCCACTGCTGCTGTTCGGCGGCATCGCGCTGTGGTTCGTCGACAGCAGCCACTACGTGCCGTTCAATCCCAGCGGCGAAAGCCTGCCGGCGGTGGCCAGCGCCACCGTCGCGCTGACGCTGTGGGCGATGATCGGCCTGGAAGCGGCCACCGTGCCGGCCGAAGCGGTGGACGACGCGCCGCGTACCGTCGCCCGCGCCACCGTGGCCGGCACCGCCATCGCCGGCATCGCCACCATCCTGGCCTGCACCACCGTGATCGGCCTGCTGCCGCTGGACGTGCTGAAGAACTCGTCGGCGCCGATGGCCGACGCCGCCGCCGCGCTGTGGGGACCGACCGCCGGCACCATCCTCGCGGTGGTGATGGCGATTTCCTGCCTGGGCGCGCTCAACGGCTGGATCCTGCTCTCGGCCCAGCTGCCGCTGGCCGCCGCCCGCGACGGCGTGCTGCCGCGCGCCTTCGCCCGCCTCAACGCCCGCGGCGCCCCGGCGTTCGGCGTGGTCGCCAGCAGCGTGCTCGCCACCGTGCTGGTGATGGCCAACTACAACCGCTCGCTGGTGCAGCTGTTCACCTTCTCGGTGCTGCTCTCCACCACCGCCACCCTGCTGCCGTACGTGGCCGGCGCCGCCGCCTGGCTGTGGCGCGGCAGCGGCGCGCCCACCCGCATCCTCGCCGCCGGCGCGCTGGCCTACAGCCTGTATGCCGTGGCCGGCGTGGGTGGCGAAGCGCTGCTGTGGGGCGGCGTATTGATCCTGGCCGGGTTGCCGATCTACTTCGGGCTGCGCTGGCGGCAAGCCCGCTGAAGCCGCATCAGTTGTCGTTGAGCCCGTAGGGCGCCCGCGTGTGCAGGCGCTCCTTCCAGGCGTTCTCGATCGGCACGATGTCCTCGGCCGGCAGATCGGGCGAAACCCGCTGCAGGATGCTGAAGACGAAGTCCTCCGGGTTGCGCCCGCGCAACAGCCGGTTGCCGCCGTCGCCGCTGGCGGCATAGTCCAGCCAACGTCCCAGCAGGTTCTCGCCACCGCTGGCGGAACCGACATACCCCAACCGCGCGGCCCGGTCGAAAATGAAGTAGATGCCGCGCCACTGCGCCAGCGCCTGGCGCCAGCTGGCCGGCAGCAGCTGCAGTTCGCGCCATCCCAGCGCCAGCGTCTGCCAGTCCGGCATCGCCTTCACCAGCAGGCTTTCCTCGTGGATCGCCTGCACCGGCAGCACGTTGCGTGCCGCCCAGCGCCACCACGATCGCTCGATCCCGCTCCATTCGATCACCAGCCGGCCTTTCAACGCCGCGCCTTGCTCCGTGGGCAGCAGTTCGAACCACAGCGGATCGCGCTCCTGCGGCCCGCGCGTTCCCAGCTCGCGCAATTCGGCGTTGCCCGGTAGCGTCCAGAACGCATCGGCGGCGACCCTGCGATGGCCGGCCACCTCGTACAACCCCACGAACACCGCCCGGCCCGGCGCATGCCCGATGAACGATGCCAGGTACCGTGCCTTCGCCAGCGCCGCTTCCACCTTCGGCCCGTGCTGCGACTGGTAGGCGTTGTAGACCTCGTGCCGCTCGGCCGCCAGCCATGGCAGCACCGCGCGCAGCTCCTTCTCGGTCGGGCGATGGCGCATGACCATCACCTGCTTCGGGTCGATGCCGGCCTTGGCGAGAAGATCGTTGAGTTCCAGCATGCGGCTACTCGTCCCCGGCCAGGAACCACACCGGCTTGAGCGGCAGGCGGCGGCGGGCGCTGTCGTCAAGCTGGCCGTAGTGGCGGGTCCACAGTTCGACCAGCCGGGTGATGTCGATCAGGGTGATGCGGCGGTGGCTCTGCCGCGCTTCCAGGTCGGCGTCCCTGGTGAAGCCGGACAGGGCCACGAACAGGCCGACGTCGCCCTCGCCCAGCACCGCCATGAAGCTGCGCAGGCCCATCACGTCGATCTTCGGCGAGTTGGCGTTGCGCTTGACCTGCACCTTGATCCGCGGCGGGCGGGTGCCCAGCGGGTCGTTGTAGGCGATCACGTCCACGCCGCCGTCCTTGCCGGGCGGGGCGATCCACGCCACGTGGTAGCCCATGGCAACGAGCAGCGCGCCCACCAGTTCCTGGAACTCGTAGGGCGGCATGTCGGCCAGGTAGTTCTCGATCTCGGACCAGGCCATTTCCTCGGCCTGCTCCAGGGTGATGCTGGCGGACTTCTCCACCGCCTCGTCGTCACCTTCGTCGGCCTCCGCCACCGGCTGCGCCTTCTTCCACTTGTGGTACAGCCGCACCGCCTCGCGGTAGAACTGCTCGCCGTCCGGATACTGCCGGAAGGCCAGCGCGCCCTCGCCGGTCACGCTCCAGATGCCCTTGTCCTTGACCAGCCAGCCGGCCTTGACCGTATCGACGGTGGCGAAACGGACGATCTTCTCGAAACGACGGCCGCCGGTGGGGTAGTCGCCGGCTTCATAGGGCGTCATCTCGACCTGGGCGGCCAGGGTGGCCAGGGCATCGGCCGCCTTCATTCCGTCGGGATGGGCCTGCAGGATGCCGAACAGCCTGCGCATCAGGAGGCCCGTCCGGGCCTTGGTCACTTCCGCCATCCCCACTCCCCCCTTTGGGATTCCTTGTCCGGTCGGGTCGCTCCACCGATCCGGCGCCTGTGTTTCCGGGCGCACCCGCGGCCCGGTTCCTTGGTCTCCGATTCTAGCGGGGTGGGTCCCGGACCGTGGGCTTGCGCAGGTTCAGGCATGGGTCGAGGGCTTGCCTCGTGCCGGGCAAGGCTTCTTCTTGTTTGCGGGGGTACACATTCCGGGACCTGCCCGGAAAGCTCGCGACTGACGTCGCTCCTGCAGGCAGCAGGAATATTTGCAGGAGCGACGCAAGTCGCGACAGGGCCACATGAAATTGCCGAGGAACGCTCGTCGGCCCCGAAGCCTGGCCGGGTCGGCGTGTACCTCTCCTCTTGCCAGAAGACGAACACAAAAAAGCGGGAGCCCCACCGGGGACTCCCGCCCTTTGTCCTGCTTTACGGCCTGCCGCTTACCAGATCCGCACGCGGTCTTCCGGGGCGATGTACAGCGGGTCCGTATCGGTCACATTGAAGGCCTCGTACCACGCGTCGATGTTGCGCAGCGGGGCGAAGGCGCGGATGTGGCCCGGCGAGTGGGTGCCGTTGACCAGCTGCTGGCGCAGCGCGTCGTCGCGCCACAGCGTGCGCCATACCTGCGCCCAGCCCATGAACAGGCGCTGCTCGCCGCTGAAGCCGTCGATCACCGGCGCCGGCTTGCCGTCCAGCGAGCGGCGGTAGGCCTCCAGCGCGATGGTCAGGCCGCCGAGGTCTCCGATGTTCTCGCCCATGGCCACCTTGCCGTTGATGTGCATGCCCGGCAGCTGCGGGAACTCGTAGGCCTCGTACTGGGCGCCGAGCTTGGCCGCCTGCACTTCGAACTTGGCCGCGTCCTCGGCGGTCCACCAGTCGCGCAGCACGCCGGCGCCGTCGGACTTGCGGCCCTGGTCGTCGAAGCCGTGGATGATCTCGTGGCCGATCACGCCGCCGATGCCGCCGTAGTTCACGGCCGGGTCGGCATCCGGGTCGAAGAACGGCGGCTGCAGGATCGCGGCCGGGAACACGATCTCGTTCTTGACCGAGTTGTAGTAGGCGTTGACGGTCTGCGGGGTCATGCCCCACTCGCCCTTGTCCACGTCCTTGCCCAGGCGGGCACGGCGGTATTCCCACTCGAAGCGGTTGGAGCGCAGCGCGTTGCCGAACACGTCGCCATTGCGGATCTCCAGCGCGCTGTAGTCGCGCCAGGTATCCGGATGGCCGATCTTCAGGCCGAAGCCCTTGAGCTTGGCGTGCGCCTCGGCCTTGGTGGCCGGGCTCATCCATTCCAGCGTGTCCAGGCGGGCGCCCATGGCGACCTTCACGTTGGCGACCAGCGCATCCATCTTGGCCTTGGCGTCGGCCGGGAAGTACAGCTCCACGTAGTCGCGGCCGATGGCCTCGCCCATCGCGTCTTCGGTGAAGGCCACCGCGCGCTTCCAGCGCTCGCGCTGCTGCGGCTGGCCGGAAAGGAATTTGGAACGGAACTCGAAGTGGGCATCGACGAAGGCCCGGGACAGCAGCGGCGCGGCGCCGTCGATGGTGTGGAACGCCTGCCAGGCCTGCAGCGTGGCCATGTCGGTCTCGCCGAAGATGGCCGCCAGCTTCGGAATCGCGCTGCTCTGGCGCACCACGGCTACCGGCGCCTGGTCCACGCCGGCGGCGGCGAAGAACTCGGCCCAGGCGAAGCCCGGCGCGTGCGCAGCGAAGCCCTTCAGTTCGACCGGGTTGTAGGTCTTGTCGCGGTCGCGGCTCTCGGCGCGGGTCCAATGGGCATCGGCGATGCGGGTCTCCAGGGCGAGGATGGCCTTGGCGTTGGCTTCCGGCCGGGGCCAGCCGCCCAGCTTGAGCATCTGCGCCACGTAGGCCTCATAGCGCTCGCGCTGCGGGGCGAAGTTGTCGCGCAGGTACATCTCGCGGTCGCCCAGGCCCAGGCCGGACTGGCCCAGGTACAGGGTGTAGCGGTCCGGGTTGCGCTGGTCGTCGGAGACCATCAGCGAGAACGGGCCACGGGTGAAACCTTCGCGGGCGCCGAGCAGGGTGGCCAGCGACCGGTGGTCCCTGGCTGCGCGGATGCTGGCCAGCAGCGGCTGCAGCGGCTTGTCGCCCAGCGCCTCGATGGTCGCCTCGTCCATGAAGCCCTGGTACAGCGCGGCGATCTTGGCCGCGTCGCCGTCGCTGGCCGGGTCGCCGAGCCGGTAGGTTTCCAGCAGCGCGTGCACGCGCTTCTCGGAAAGATCGCGCAGCATCAGGAACGAGCCGTAGCTGGACTTGTCGGCCGGGATCTCGGTTTCGCTGGCCCACTTGCCGTTCACGTAGCCGAAGAAATCGGCACCCGGCCTGACGCCGGTGTCCATGCCCGCGGTATCGATGCCCCAGCTGCCGTAGCGCTGCGTGGCGATGCTCTCGCCGCCGGACGCACCGGCGTCGTCGGCGAACAACGCCTGCGTGATGCAGGCCTCGTCGAGGCAGGTGCGGTCCTGGTGGGCCGATACCGGGCCGGCAACGCTCAGCGCCAGCAGGGTGGCCGTGGTCAGCAAGGTCTTCTTCAACATGGTTCTCCGTAAAGCGGTGGAATGGCGCGCGGCCGGGCAGCAAAGCGGGACAAGCATATCCAGCATCGCCCGGCGGCCCATGTGCCGAACGATAGAGGACAGCGCCGCTGGCCCGGGCCGGCGCGGGGACGCACTGTACAGGCCGCCGGGGCTTGGGCACTCTTGCCGCGCATGCACAGACACCCTGCCCTGCGTTCCCTGTTGCGGCACCTGAGACCGGTGGCGCTGGCCATCGCGCTGTCGGCCGGCGCGGCGCCCACCGTGGCCGGCGCCGCCGACCTGCCGGCATGGAAACCGACCACGCCCGCCCTGGAAGGTGCCGAGCTGGCGCGCCTGGACGCCGCACTGGGACAGCTGCAGCCGCAACGGCCGGGGATACCGGACCTGTACGTGCTGGGCGTGGCCGGCGATGCCGACGAGGACGTGTTCCGCAACGAGGTGCTGTACCTGCAGCAGCTGTCCGCGCAGCGCTTTGGCGCCGGGGGCCGCAGCATCGGCCTGATCAATCATCCCGAGAACCGCACCGCCGACACCCCCGCCCCCATCGCCACCTGGGAAAGCCTGGGCTACGCGCTCGATGCGCTGGGCCGGATGCTCGATCCGGACGAGGACATCCTGCTGCTGTACATGACCAGCCACGGGCTGGAGGACAGCTCCTTCTACCTGCAGACCGCTCCCGGGCAGGAGGACGTCATCGCCCCGGACGATCTGGCGCGACTGCTGGACGAGGCCGGCATCGGCAATGCGGTGATCGTGGTCTCCGCCTGCTACTCGGGTGGCTTCATCCCGGCGCTGCAATCGCCGCGGCGCATGGTGATCACCGCCGCCCGCCACGATCGCCCCTCGTTTGGCTGCGGCAACAGCGACAGCGCCACCTGGTTCGGTCGCGCGTTCCTGGTGGAAGCGCTGAACGAAACGCAGGACTTCAAGGCCGCCTTCCAACAGGCCAGGGCCGCCGTGCGCCGGCGCGAGAAGGAGGAAGGCGAGCTGCCTTCCGAACCGCAGTTCCAGGCGGGCAGGATGGTCGTGGCGGCACTGGAGAAATGGCGTGCGGAGCTGCCGGAAACCGCGGCGGTGCCCTACCCGTTCGTGCATCGTCCGACCGCCGCTGCGCCGGCGCCTGCGAACAGGACGACGTCGGGCCGGAGCAACCGGAAGGAACGATAGCGGTCGCTGCCTGGCCGCGGATTGCCGCGTCCGCGCCGCCAGCCGGGTCGCCGCCGTCCCTCCGCCGCATGGACTCCGGGCGCCGGAGCGCAAGGCGTCCCGCTGCGGCAAGCCGCGCTCAAGTGGCGGGCACGGGCCTGCCGGGCTGGAGGCGCATGCCCTCGCTGGCCTCGTCGTCGGCGCGGGCATGCGGCACCCGGCCCGGTTCGATGGCGTCCTTGCGGTCGCGCGGCTCCAGCACGGTGATGGAACGGGCAGCGATCGAAGTGACGGTGCCCGCGGGATCGCCGCGGCCGACGCGGCGGCCGCTGCTGCGCGGCTGGTCGGCGGTGGTCTCCCGCGGCAGTTCCATCACCTTGCCGCGGACCATGACGCGGTCGCCGCTGCGCACGCGCGGGCCCAGGCGCAGGGTGTATTCGCTTTCGGCGGGCAGGTTGAGGCTGGTGTCGTAGCCCTGGTCCAGCACGAACAGCGCGTCGGAGGTGGCCGGGTCGCCATCGCCCGCGTCCTGCACGAACCAGCCCACCACCTTGCCGCGGTTGCCCTCGCCCAGGGTCACGCCCACTTCCTGGGCGAAGTCGTCGGCATCGCCCGTCAGGTTGCGGACGACGATGCCTTCGATGGCCACGTCCCGGTCCAGCAACGGGCTGACGTCGCCGCTGCCCTGGACCTGGCCGATCGGCACGCGATCGGCGTCCATCGGCTCGGGCGGGTATCCGCCATCTTCCAGCGAGGGCAGCTTGCAGCCGGCCAGCATCAGGCCGGCCAGCGCGACGACGGCAACGGCCGGCGCACGATGGTCACGCATCACGGTGGTTCCCCCTGTTTCTCGTTGGCGACAAGCCTAGCCTGCGGCCCGGACATGGCCGGCGCGGGGCGGGACCGGCGCCGCGATCAGGGCTGCGCGGACTGCAGCCGGTAGCGGGTGCGGGCGCCGTACTCGCGCCCATCGAGCACGGCGCGCACTTCGACGTCGTGTTCGCCTTCGTCCAATGCGGTGGGCAACGCCCCGCGCCACAGGTGGGTGGACGGCGTGGCCTCGGGCGAGCGGTCGTAGCCGCGCAGGGACCCGGCCAGGTCGTCGGCGACGTTCTCCACCAGCAGCCGCGGGTCGGGCTGGTCCACCTTCTTCATCGGCTGCCAGTCGCCACCGTCGATGCGGTACTCGACCCGGGTACCGGCGTGGCCCATGTAGACGTTGGCGTACACGCCCCATGCCGGGTAGGCGCCCTTGCGCAGCACGCGCGGCGCATGCAGGGCGATCTGCTCGTCCTCCGGGGCGCGGGCGGCTCGGTACTCGACGCTGTAGCTGCCGTCGGCGGCCACGTTGAGCAGGCCGTAGCCGTTGGGCGTGCCGTCGCTCATGGTGGCATCGGGGATGCCCTGTTCGTCCTTCACCCCGGACCAGAACGCACCGCAGGCCGCGCCGACGTTGTACTCGTGCAGGCTGCCCTGCCCCTTCCAGCCGGCGGCGGCATCATGGAAGACGTGCTGCTGGGTATGGGTATGGGCGCTGAGCACCAGGCGCCTGGGGAAGCGCGCGAGCAGATCGAACAGGCGCTGGCGGTCGGCGGCGCGGAACCTGGGATCGAACAACGGCATGTGGATGCCGATCACCACCAGGCGGTCGGTATCGAGGGCGCCCAGGTAGCGTTCGAGGAAGCCGAACTGGTCCTCGCGGAAGCCGCCGATATAGGCCGGCCGGGCGCCGGGCGTGGCGACGATGTCGTCCAGGCCGATGAACACCATCTGCGGTTCCTCCCAGGCATAGGTGTCCGGGCCGAGGTGGCGGTGGTAGCTGCGCAGCGAATCGGCGTCGCCGGTGGCGTCCAGGTCCATGTCGTGGTTACCGGGCACGTGCAGCCACGGCACGCTCAACTCGGTGGTGGCGGCGGTGAGCAGCGGGTACAGCGCGGGATCGTCGTTGGTGATGTCGCCCAGGGTCATGCCCAGCTGCGCGCGATGCCGGCCGACCAGCGGCTGCACGATGTCGCGGCGGTAGTAGTCCACGTCCTGCACGCTGGAGGTCTGGCTGTCGGCCATGACCAGCGCCTGCAGCGTGGCCGGCGCCCCGGCCTGCGGCACCAGCGCGAACGGGCGGCACCTATCGGAACCGGCCTCGGTGTCGCCGTGGCCGGCCTGGCGCCAGATGTCGGGCAGGCCGTCGGCACGGGCCGCGGCGCGGTAGCCGGCCGGCTTGATCACGAACACCATGCCGGCATCGGCCGACGCAAGGCGATAGTCGCCGCGGGCGTCGGTGACGGCGATGTGCTCGCCGTCGGACACGCGCACGCCCGCCAGGCCGCGCTCGCCCGGCCCGCGCAGGCCGTCGCCGTCGGCATCCTCGAACACGCTGCCGCTCTGGCAGGGCGCGGCGGCGGCAAGGACGGGGGCAGTCGCCAGCAACAGGGCGGTCAGCAGCGGCAGGCGCATGGGAACTCCGGCGGGGTGAAGACGCGCCATTATCGCCGTTGCCGGTGTCGCCGGTTTTGCGGCGGCTGGCCGCGCCCCGGAAAAGCTTCCCGCCCGCGGAAGAGCGCCGCCATCGATTCCCCGACACCGCGATGGACCGCCGGGCGAGACGGGCCGCCCGGCACCGGTCAGCGGACGGCTTTCTCCGCCGCCTTGCCGTGGCGCTGCTCCAGCACCTCCACCGCGTCGTGCAGCGACAGGCTGCGCGCACGCAGCAGCACGATCAGGTGGAACAGCAGGTCGGCCGATTCGCCCAGCAGTTCCTCGTCGCGCTGGATCACGCCGGCCAGCGCGGTCTCCACGCCCTCCTCGCCCACCTTCTGCGCGATGCGGCGGATGCCCTTCTCGAACAGGCTGGTGGTGTAGCTGTTGAGCGGGCGGTCGTGCTCGCGCTGCTTGACCAGCGCATCGAGCGTGCCCAGGAAGTTGCCCGGGGCGCGGTGGAAGCAGCTGGCGCTTCCGGTGTGGCAGGTGGGGCCATGCGGATGGGCGGTGACCAGCAGGGTGTCGTTGTCGCAGTCGATGCGGATGTCCACCAGTTCCAGGTAGTGGCCGGAGGACTCGCCCTTGGTCCATAGCCGCTGCCTGCTGCGGCTGTAGAAGGTGACCCGGCCGCTGCGGCGGGTGGTGGCCAGCGCCTCGGCGTTCATGTAGCCGAGCATCAGCACGCGCAGCGTGGTGGCGTCCTGCACGATGGCCGGCACCAGCCCATCGCCCTTCTTCCAGTCCGGTGAGTACAGCGGGTCCACGGGACCGGAAACATCAATAGACATCGCGAACCTCGATCTGTTGCGTACGCAGGAACCGCTTGAGTTCCGGAATGGCGATATTGCCGCTGTGGAAGACGCTGGCGGCCAGTGCGCCGTCGACGTCGACCCGGTCGAACACGTCGGCGAAGTGTTGCATCTCGCCCGCGCCGCCGGAAGCGATCAGCGGCACATTGCAGGCGGCGCGCGCATGGCGCAGCTGTTCCAGGTCGTAGCCGCGGCGCACGCCGTCGCTGTCCATGCAGTTGAGCACCACCTCGCCGGCGCCGCGCTGCTGCACTTCGCGCAGCCAGTCCAGGGTGCGGATCGGTTCGGCGCGGGTCTTGCCGGGGTCGCCGGTGTAGGAACGCACCCGCCACTGGCCATCGGCCTCGCGGATGGAGTCGATGCCCACGACCACGCACTGCACGCCGAAGGCCTCGGCCAGTTCGCCGATCAGCGCCGGGCGCTCCAGCGCCGGCGAGTTGATCGAGATCTTGTCGGCACCGGCATGCAGCACGCGGCGTGCGGTCTCCACGTCGCGGATGCCGCCGGCCACGCAGAACGGGATGTCGATCAGGCGGGCGATCCGTTCGACCCAGGCGTAGTCGACCGAGCGCCCCTCGGGGCTGGCGCCGATGTCGTAGAACACCAATTCGTCGGCGCCCTGCCCGCGGTAGCGCATGGCCAGCTCGGCGATGTCGCCCATATCGACGTGGTCGCGGAAGCGCACGCCCTTGACCACGCGGCCGTCGCGCACGTCCAGGCAGGGAATGATGCGGCGGCTCAGCATGCCAGCGCCTCCTCCAGCTGCAGGCGGCCTTCCAGCAGCGCCTTGCCCAGCACCGCGCCGCCGCAGCCCGCGGCCCGGGCGGCGGCCACGTCGTCCGCGTCGCGCACGCCGCCGGAAGCCTGCACCGCCACGCCCGGCAGCGACGCGGCCAGGTGCGCGTACAGCGCGATGTTGGGGCCGGAGAGCATGCCGTCGCGGGCGATGTCGGTGCACAGCAGGTGCTTCATCCCCGCCTGTGCGTATCGGCCGGCCAGTTCGTCCAGGGTGAGGTCGGCGGTTTCGGTCCAGCCGTGCACCGGCAGCCGCCACACGCCGTCCTCGCCCTGGCGGGTATCCAGCGCGATGGTCAGCCGCTCCGGGCCGAACTCGTCCAGCCAGCCCAGCACCGCCGCGCTCTCGCGCACCGCGAGCGAACCGACCACCACCCGCGCGGCGCCGGCGTCGAGGATGCGCGCCACGTCGTCGCGGCTGCGCACGCCGCCGCCGGTCTGCACCTTCAGCCCGGTCCCGCGGACGATGTCGCCGAGCAGCGGCGCCAGGGTGTAGCCGCCGGCGCGGGCGGCATCCAGGTCGACCAGGTGCATCCAGCCGGCGCCGGCCGCGGCGAATGCCCGCGCGCGCGGCAGCACGTCGTCGCCGTAGCTGGTCTGCCTGTCGTAGTCGCCCTGCAGCAGCCGCACGACGCGGCCGTCGCGGATGTCCAGTGCCGGGTAGACGATGAAGCTCATGCGAAGTCGGTCTCGAGGAAGTTGCGCAGGATGCGCGCGCCGGTATCGGCCGAGCGCTCGGGGTGGAACTGCGCGCCGCAATAGCGGCCGCGCTGCACCACGGCGGTGAACAGGCCGCCGTGGTCGCAGGCGGCGACGCTGTCCGCGGTGAGCGGGGCGGCGTAGCTGTGCACGAAGTAGGCGCTGGCGCGCTCGGCCACGCCGTCGAGCAGCGGCGATTCGCGCAGCGGCAGCAGCCGGTTCCAGCCCATGTGCGGCACCCGGATGCCGGTGGCCGGATGCAGCCGCCGCACCACCCCGGGCACCAGCCCCAGGCATTCGACCTCGCCCTCTTCCGAGCGCTCGAACAGCAGCTGCATGCCCAGGCAGATGCCCAGCAGCGGCACCTGCAATTGCCGCAGCGGTTCGACCAGCCCCTGCGCCCGCAGCCGCGCCATGCCCGGCGGCGCCGCGCCGACGCCGGGCAGGATCACCCGCTCGGCGCCCGCCAGCCCGGCGGCATCGGACACCAGCCGCGGGCTCACGCCCAGCCGCTCCAGCGCGTAGCGCACCGAACCCAGGTTGGCGCCGCCGGCGTCGATCAGCGCGACATCGGTCATAGCGTCCCCTTGGTCGAGGGCAGCTCGGTGCCTTCGCGGCGGATGGCCTGGCGCAGCGCCCGCGCCAGCGCCTTGAAGCAGGCCTCCACCTTGTGGTGGTCGTTGTCGCCCTGCACCCGCAGGTTGAGGTTCAGCCCGGCGGCGTCGCACAGCGAGCGGAAGAAGTGCGGCACCAGCTCGGTCGGCATGTCGCCGACGCGTTCGCGCCGGAACTCGCCGTCGAACACGAAGTACGGACGGCCGCTGAAATCCAGCGCGGCGCTGGCCAGGGTCTCGTCCATCGGCAGGGTGAAACCGTGCCGGCCGGTGTCGCCCGCCGCGAGCCAGGGACTCTCCGGCGGATCGAAGCCGTAGCGGCCGATGCCGCGCTTGTCGCCGAGTGCCTCGCGCAGCGCCTGGCCCAGCGCCAGGCCGGTGTCCTCGATGGTGTGGTGCTCGTCGATGTGCAGGTCGCCGACGGCTTCCACCTCCAGCGCGAAACCGCCGTGGCGGCCGATCTGGTCGAGCATGTGGTCGAAGAACGGCAGGCCGGTGGCGATCTTCGCCGGCGCGGCCTGGTCGAGGTCGACGAACACGCGGATGCGGGTTTCCCTGGTGTCGCGCTGCACCGTGGCGCGGCGCGGCGCGTCGGCCAGTTCGTGGGCGATGGCGGCCCAGTCCCACTCCCCGCCGAACTGCGCGGTGCGCAGCTGGAAGCCGCGGATGTTCATGTTCTGCGCGAACTGGATGTCGGTGGGACGGTCGCCGACCATCGCCGAGCGCGACCAGTCGATGCCGCGGTCCTGCAGATACCTGACCATCATGCCGATGCCCGGCTTGCGGTTGGGGCTGTTGTCGGCCGGCCGGCTGGGATCGATCAGCACGTCGCGGAACGCGATGCCCTGGCTCTCGAAGACCTGCAGCATCAGTTCGTTGGGGCCGTCGAAGCTTTCCTGCGGATAGTCCTCGCTGCCCAGCCCGTCCTGGTTGGAGACGATGACGAACTGGTAGCCGGCGTCGCGCAGCCTGAGCATCGCCGGGATCACGTCCTTCACGAAGCGCAGCTTCCGGTAGGCGTCGATCTGGAAGTCTTCCGGCTCCTCGATCAGGGTGCCGTCGCGGTCGACGAAGAGGATCGGGGTCATGCCGCCACCTTCAATGCCCGCAGTGCTCCCAGCACGCGGTCGTTCTGTTCGGGGGTACCGATGCTGATGCGCAGCGCATCGCCCAGCTGCGGCGCGGCGCGCTGGTCGCGCACCACCACGCCGGCGGCCAGCAGCGCACGGAACGCGGCCTCGGCATCGGCGAAGCGCAGCAGCAGGAAATTGCCCTGCGAGGGATAGACGCGGGTCACGCCAGGCAGGTCCTGCAGCGCGGCCTGCAGGCGCGTGCGCTCGGCCTTGACCCGCTCCACCCGCCGGGCGGTCTGCCGCAGGGACTCGGGCGCCAGCGCCGCCAGCGCCAGCTGCGAACACGGCGCCGGCACCGGATAGGGAGCCTGGCAGGCGCGCAACACGGCGACCAGCGCCGCATCGGCGATCACGCAGCCGATGCGCGCCGCCGCCAACGCATGCGCCTTGGACAGCGTGCGCAGCACCGCGAGGTTGTCGTGGGTGGCCAGCAGGCTCACGGCCGAGGGCTGCTCGGCGAACTCGCCATAGGCCTCGTCCACCACCACCAGCGCCCTGCCCCGCAGCGCGCTGGCGGCGCGTTCGATGTCGGCCAGCGCCACCGGCGCACCGCCCGGATTGGACGGCGAGCACAGGAACACCAGTTTCGCCTGTCGTTCCAGCGCGACGGCGACGATGGCGTCGATATCCGGCAGCAGGCCGTCGTCGCTGTCGATCAGCGGCACCTCCAGCAGCGGCGCCCCCTGCAGGCGGGCGCTGACGGCGTACATGCCGAACACCGGCGGCGTCACCAGCACCGCGTCGCGGCCGGGCACGCACAGGGCGCGTACCAGCAGGTCGATGGCCTCGTCGCTGCCGCGGCCGATCAACAGCTGCGCCGGCGTGCAGCCATACAGCTCCGCCATCGCCTGGCGCAACGCCCCGGGCTGCGGGTCGGGATAACGGCGGGCGATGGCGCCGCCGTCGGCAGGATTGGCCCATGGCGCCTCGTTGGCGTTGAGCCAGACCTCGCCCTGCAGCGCGGCGCTGCGTGCGGAGGAGTAACCGCCAAAACCGCGCAGGTCGTCGCGGACCAGCGCGAGCACGGAGCCGGCGGCGGAACGGGCATCGCTCATGCCGCCGCCTCCATCCGCAGCGCCACCGCGTTGCCGTGGGCGTCGAGCCCTTCGGCCGCGGCCAGCACCCGCGCGCAGCCGCCGATGGCGGCGATGCCGGCGGGCGACGCGGCCTGCACGCTGATCTGGTTCTGGAAACTGGCCACGCTGACGCCGCTGTAGGCGCGCGCGGCGCCGGCGGTAGGCAGCACGTGGTTGGTGCCGCTGCAGTAGTCGCCCAGCGCCTCGGGGGTGTAGTCGCCGAGGAACACCGAGCCGGCCGCCTCCACGCTCGGCAGCCAGGCGCGCGGCTCGCGCAATGCCAGGATCAGGTGCTCGGGCGCGTAGCGGTTGGAAATCCCGAATGCCTGGGCGATGTCGTCCACCCGGATCAGGCGCGAAGACGACAGCGCCTGGCGGGCGATGCCGGCGCGCGACAACCGCGCCAGCTGCGCTTCGATCTCGGCTTCGACCCGTTCGATCAGCGCCGCGTCGTCGGACAGCAGCAGCACCTGCGAATCCGGGCCGTGCTCGGCCTGCGACAGCAGGTCGGCGGCGACGAAGGCGGGATTGGCGCCGGCATCGGCGATCACCAGCACCTCGGACGGACCGGCCGGCATGTCGATGGCCGCGGCGCCGGCCTGCGCCACCTGCTGCTTGGCCTCGGTGACGAAGCCGTTGCCGGGGCCGAACAGCTTGTCGCACGCCGGCACGCTGTCGGTCCCATAGGCCATCGCCGCGATCGCCTGCGCACCGCCGAGCTTGAACACGCGGCCCACGCCGGTCAGGCGCGCGGCCACCAGCACCGCCGGATCGGCGCTGCCGTCGCGCCGCGGCGGCGTGCACAGCACCACCTCGCGGCAGCCGGCCAGCCGCGACGGCACCCCCAGCATCAGTGCGGTCGAAGGCAGCGGCGCGCTGCCGGCCGGCACGTACAGGCCGACCCGGCCGATCGGCCGCACCACCTTCTCGCAGACCACGCCGGGCGCGGTTTCCACCGCATACCCCTGGGTCATGCCGGCGCGGTGGAAACGTTCGATGCGCGCGGCCGCCTGTTCCATCGCCGCGCGCAGTCCGGCCGGCACCGCGGCTTCGGCCGCGGCGAATTCCGCTTCATCCACCTCGAAGGAGGCCAGTTCGATGCCATCGAAGCGCGCGGTGATATCGCGCAGCGCGGCGTCGCCGCGGCGGCGCACGTCGTCGATCAGGCGCGCCACCGACTCGCGGGTCCGCGCGGCGACGGCCTGCACCGGGCGCAGCAGCGCCTGCGCCTGCTCCTGTGCGTCGAGTCGGTTCCAGTCCAGTCGGTTCATGCCAGCGACCGCTCCACCGTCAGCACCATCAGCCCCTGCGCGCCGGCACGCTCCAGCTCCTCCAGCCGCTGCCAGCTGATCGCGCCATGGCACATGGTCTGCAAACGCAGGTTGCCGCCGTCGTCGGGC
Source organism: Xanthomonas chitinilytica (assembly GCF_026107455.2). Taxonomy (GTDB): domain Bacteria; phylum Pseudomonadota; class Gammaproteobacteria; order Xanthomonadales; family Xanthomonadaceae; genus Stenotrophomonas; species Stenotrophomonas chitinilytica. The sequence continues at coordinate 140,479 of NZ_JAPCHY010000007.1, forward strand.
AGCTGCACCAGCGGATCGGCATCGGGCAGCAGGCGCGCCAGTCCGGCCACCTTGTCCTGGCTGGCGCGGAACATCAGCAGCTTGCTGTCGCGCAGCTTCACCACGCCGTCGAGCCGGCGCAGCAGCATGGCGATCAGCCCAGCGCGGGCGTCGTTGAGTTCGCGTACCGGGCCTGCCAGCACCGCCTCGCTGTCCAGCAGCGTTTCCACCGGCACCAGCTGGTTGGCTGCCAGCGTCGCGCCGCTGGAGACCAGGTCGCAGATCAGGTCGGCGGTGCCCAGGCGCGGCGCGATCTCGACCGAGCCGGACAACTCCACCACCTGCGCGTCCACGCCCTGCGCTTCCAGCCAGTCGGCCAGGATCGCCGGGTAGCTGGTGGCGATGCGCTTGCCGGCCAGCTGCGACACTCCCTGCCACTCCCATTCCTCCGGCACCGCCAGCATCAGCCGGCACTGGCCGAAGTCCAGCCCGCGCAGGCTGCGGTAGGCGGCCGGCAGGCCGGCGCGGCGCCGGGCCGAGCCCTGCTCGTCCAGCTCGTTGCGGCCGACGATGCCCAGGTCGCAGACGCCGTCGGCGATCAGACCCGGGATGTCGTCGTCGCGCACCAGCAACAGGTCCACCGGCAGCGACTCGCCGTAGCAGAACAGCTTGTCGCGGCTCTGCCGCCAGCTCAGGCCACAGGCCGTCAGCAGGCTGCGGGCCGGCTCGGCCAGGCGGCCGCTCTTCTGGATGGCGATGCGCAGCCGGTCGCGTGCCGGGGCTGCCTGGGAAGCGCTCATGGGGGAGTTCTCAGTTGGATTCGGTAGTGCGGGAAGGCGGGCGGCGCATGGCGGCGGCATAGCCGCCGCTGCCGTGCTCCAGCGAGCGCGCGACGCGGCCGATGGTGGTGACGCTGACGCCGGTCAGCTCGTGGATCTCGCGGTACGGCACGCCCTTGAGCAGCAGCGGCACCACGCGCCAGCGGTCGGACATCGCCTCCAGCTCGGCCGGCGTGCACAGGTCGCGCAGGAACGCGACCACTTCGGCCGGCTTGTCGAGGCCGGCGAACGCCCGGGCCAGCGCCTTCAGCGAGGCGTCGGCTTCCTTTCCGGGCAGGGGTGATGGACGTTGCTTCATCGTCTTAATGTAATAGCGTGCTGTTACATTAATGCGTTCGCACACACCCGTCAAACCGGGGACGTTCAGCCTTTACCCGGGACGCCTCTCCTGCTCCAATGCCGTCATCGTCCGACCGGACTGCCCGATGCCTGCCCGCCGTTGGATACTGGCCACCCTGCTGGCCGTCGCCGCCACCTGTACGGCCACCGAACCGGCCCCGCCGGCGATCGATTCGGAACCGGCATTGCGCCGCTACCTGCAGGCACATGCCGGGCAAGCCACCCCGCTCGATGCCCTGCCCGCCGGTGCCCGCGTCCGCTTCCTGGATACCCTGCGCTTCGGCCCGCGCGGCGCCGACGTTTCCATCGGCGACCTGCACCTGCTCACCCGCGAACAGGGCCGCGCGCTGCTGGCGCTGTTCGGCCTGCAGCGGCTGGCCGATGGAACGCCGATCGGCCGGGTCGATGACCTGCCCCGCCCTCCCATCCCGCCCTTTGTATCCGTGATCTGTATCTGTAGGAGCGACGTGAGTCGCGATGGGGCCTTCCCGATTCGTGAGGCTGTCGCGACTCACGTCGCTCCTACAAACAAGCCGCTGGAATCATCGTCATGCACTTCATCATTCATCCGCAGCAATGCTCCCGCCGCCTTGCTCGGCCAGACCATCGCCACTGGACTCGTTCCCGATGACGAACTGTGCGTACCGGAACGAATGCCCACGGTTCGCCTGCTACTCCCCGCCGGCGGTGACCACGGCTGGCCTGCTGCGCCCGTTCTTCACCAGCGACGCGCCGGAAGGCGAACTGGCCGACATCTGCGCCGAGGCCTCCAATTACCTCCCCTGCAGGCCATCGCCACCAGTACGGAGGTCGACGCACTCGCCGCTGGCCCCGACAGCCGATCCCGGGTTCCCCGCTGAACAGTCCCGGTGCTTACCCATTCCGCCCCTTCGTATCCGTAGGAGCGACGCCGGGTGGCCTCGGGCCATAAGTCGCGACAGCTTGCAGGACAGGGAAAGCTCCATCGCGACTGACGTCGCTCCTGCAGGCATACCCTTCGGAAGCACACCATGCACTTCATCGTCGGCACGCTCCCTGGCTGCCCCACAGGCGATGCCGCGCATCGCCAACGGCTGCTGCGGATGCTGCGGCGCGCGGGCCTGCTTGCCGCGGACGCGATGCCGCCGTCAGCGCCCCGCTGACGGCGGCAGGCAGCTCACCCGGGCCCGCAGCGCACCGGAACGCGGGCATTCGCCGAACAGGCTGCCCTGCCGCGAGGGGCGCCGCTCGAATCCCTGCGGCAACGCATAGCCGGCGGGACACAGCTCGGCGGCACGGCGGGCGATGTCGTTCTCCAGCTCCTGCCGCTCGAGCACGCTGCAGCGGTCGCTGCCGACCATATAGCTGCCGCCTCCCAGCCGCTGCACCCGGATGCGCGGATCGCTGGCGCAACCGGCCAGCAGCGCTGCAAGCGCGAGCAGCAACGGGAAACCCGCCCGCATCACATCACCCGCGCCTGTTCCAGCTCCACCTGCAGGGCGCTGGCCAGCTCGTCGCGGGCGACCTCGAACTGCTGCTCGCGCAGCAGGTCCTTGACCGCGACCACGCCGCGGGCGAGTTCGTCCTCGCCGGCCAGCGCCACGAAGCGGATGCCGGCGCGGGCGGCGTACTGGAACTGCTTGCCGATCTTCTTCGGCTCCATCTGCACTTCGGTGTTGATCCCGCCGGCGCGCAGCCGCCGGGCGATGTCCAGCGAATCCGGCAGGCCGGCCTCGTCCATCAGCGCGACCATCGCCTGCACGCTGCTGGCCTCGATGCCTTCGATCAGGCCGGCCTCGCGCAGCTGCCAGAACAAGCGGGTCAGGCCGATGGAAATGCCCACGCCCGGCAGCTTCGACTTGCTGTAATGGCTGGCCAGGTCCTCGTAGCGGCCGCCGGAGCAGATCGAGCCGATCTGCGGGTGGTCGGTGAGCGTGGTCTCGTAGACGGTACCGGTGTAGTAGTCCAGGCCTCGGGCGATGGAGAAGTTCAGGCGATAGGCGGCTTCCGGCACGCCCAGCGCCCTGACCAGCTCCAGCACCTCGCGCAGCTCGGCCGCGCCGGCGCGCAGCGATTCGCTGGCGCCCTCGCCGGCCTCGGCCAGCACCGCGTCGATCCTGGCCAGCGCATCGGCATGCGAGGTCGAACGCACTTCGACGAAGGCGAGGATGCGCTCCACCGCCGCGGCCGGCAGGGCGAACTCCGGCCCCACCAGCGTCTCGCGCACGTAGTCGGCACCGCGCTTGTCGAGCTTGTCCACCTCGCGCAGCACCAGCGCCTGCTGCTGCGGATCGGACACGCCCTGGGCCTCGAAGAAGCCGCGCATCAGCTTGCGGTTGTTGAGCTGCACGGCGAAGTCGCCGATGCCCAGCTCGGAGAACACGGCGTGGATCACCGCCAGCACCTCGGCGTCGTAGCGGATGCTCAGCGCGTCCTTGCCGATCACGTCGATGTCGCACTGGTAGAACTCGCGGAAGCGGCCGCGCTGGGCGCGCTCGCCACGGTACACGCGCTGCATCTGGTAGCGGCGGAACGGGAACGCCAGCTCGTGCTCGTGCTCGGCCACGTAGCGCGCCAGCGGCACGGTCAGGTCGAAGCGCAGCGCCAGCTCCGGCAGGCCGCCCGCGCCGTCGCCGGCGGCATTGGCCAGCGCGCCGGTGGACTGCACGAAATACACCTGGCGCTCGGTCTCGCCGCCGGACTTGGTCAGCAGCACGTCGGACAGCTCGAACACCGGGGTTTCCACCGGCAGGAACCCGAACCGCTCGTAGTTGCGGCGGATGACGTCCAGCATGCGCTGGAACGCGATCTGCTCGCGCGGCAGCAACTCCATGATGCCGGGCGGCGTACGGGGTTTGATCACGGGGGAACTCCTGCAGAAACGGGGGAAGGACAGGGGCGCAATTCTAGCCGCACGGCGCCCGCGGGGCGGCATGAAGTATCATGGTCGGCACCCCCGCCCCGCAGATGCCATGACCCGGCCCCCTTCCGGCACCGCGCTGTCGCCCGCAGAGTCCGACACCCCCGACGGCGTCGCCCTGCACGAGTGCCTACAGTGCTCGGTACGCCACCTGTCGGTGTGCTCGGCGCTGTCCTGCGACGAAGTGCTGGCGCTGGAGAAGGTCACCGTCTCGCAGCCGGTGCCGCTGGGCGCGACCCTGGCCCGCAGCGGCGAGCCGCGCAGCCATGTCTACACCGTGACCGCCGGCGCCCTGCGGCTGGTGCGCACCCTGGCCGACGGCCGCCGCCGGGTGAGCGGCTTCGTCCTGCCCGGCGATTATCTGGGCCTGTCCGGCAGCGACCACCACCGCCACGACATCGAGGCGATCGCCGAAAGCCGGGTGTGCCGCGTCGCGCTGGCGCACATGCGGGAACTGCGCCTGCGCTACCCGCACCTGGAGCGCAAGCTGTTGCAGCGTGCCTGCCAGGAACTGGACACCGCGCAGGACGCCGCGCTGGCGCTGGCGCGGCTGCAGCCCACCGAGAAGCTGGCCGATTTCCTGCTGCGGCTGGCCGCGCGCGAAACCGTGCACGGGCACCCCGGCAACCGGGTGCCGCTGCCGATGGGACGCGGCGACATCGCCGACCACCTCGGCCTGACCATGGAAACGGTGAGCCGCACCTTCACCAAGCTGCGCCAGCAGGGCCTGATCGCACTGCCGCAGTTGAACGTGGTGGAGATCCGCGACCTTCCCGCGCTGCAGAAGCTCGCCACCAGCGACCTGGCCTGAGCCGCCCGGTCATTTTCTCGCCAAGGTGGCAGCGGCCCTTGCGGCACAGGGCATCGGCCGGCTTATCCACAGATTCTCCCGGCCGTGCTCCACATCGGATGTGGACAACCGCAGCGATGCCCCTCGACCCAGCTCGCCCGGCGAATGCTTCGGCAGGCTGGCGACACCCCCGCCACGAACGCCCACGACTCCTGCCGGCCTGCTGCAAACACGCATGCGGACACCCGATCGGCACCGATCCCCCGCCGTCATATCGAAATCGACCGTGGCCCCCGCATGACGTTTTTCAACGGCCGCGTGGCCGCTCGGGTGGGAGGCGCCTTCAACAACCGGCAGGCTGGCCGGCCAGCAATCCGAAGCTTGCTGCGGCAAAGGCACCGGGTGACCATTGCCCTGCGCTGTCGTGAAGTCCCTCCCGCCTGCGCGGGGACGACGATATCCAGGCGACTGCCGAAACCCGGCCCAATCCGCTGCAGGCACGCGCGGCGAACCGCACCTGCCCCATGCCGGAGTCCGGCGATCAATCCAGCAGGCGCGCGCGCAACGCCGCGTACTCGGGCGCGCAGGGCTCGGCATGGGCCGGGCGCTGCAGCAGCGCCGCCAGCGCCGGCGGCACCGGCACTTCGCGCCCGATCAGCGGCTCGACCACCGCCTCGAACTTGGCCGGGTGCGCGGTCGCCGCCACCGCCCAGTCGTCGCCGGCGGCCGCCTCGCCATCGGCGCGCAGCCGCTCCAGCACCCGTACCGCGGTGGCGGTGTGCGGGCAGAACACCTCGCCGAAACGCTGGAAGCGCGCGCCGATGGTGTCGCGGATGGCGGCATCGTCCACCGATTGCGAGAGGAACCCCGCGCGCAGTGCCGCATCGTCGCCGCGGTACAGCCAGCGCAGGCGCTCGAAGTTGCTGGGCGCGCCCACGTCCATCGCATTGGCCAGCGTCGCCACGCTCGGGGCGGGCGCGTAGTCGCCGCCGTCGAAGTAGTCCGGCAGCACCCGGTTGGCATTGGTCGCCAGCACGATGCGGCCCAGCGGCACCCCCAGCCGCCGCGCCAGGATCGCGGCCATCGCATTGCCGAGGTTGCCGGTGGGAATCACGACGTTCAGCACACGCCCGGTGCGCTCGCGGTGCTCCAGCGCGGCGTGCGCGTAGTAGGCCATCTGCGGCAGCAGCCGGCCCAGGCTGATGCTATTGGCCGAACTCAGCGGCACCTGCGCCTGCAGCGACGCATCGCCGAGCGCCTGCTTGGCCATCGCCTGGCAGTCGTCGAACGAGCCGGCCACGCGCAGCGCACGGATGTTGTCGCCCAGGCAGCCGAGCTGGTGCGCCTGCCGTGGCGATACCCGCCCGTCGGGATACAGCACCACCACCTGCAGGCCGGGCTGGCGGTGGAACGCCGCCGCGACCGCGGCGCCGGTGTCGCCGGAGGTGGCCACCACGATCGTCAGCGGCCGGTCGCTGCCGCGCCGCAGCCGCGAAAGGCTGGCGGCCAGGAAGCGCGCGCCGAAGTCCTTGAACGCCGCGGTCGGGCCGTGGAACAGCTCCAGCACGTGGTCGTGCGGCGTGGCCAGCGGCCGCAGCGGCGCCGGGAAGTCGAAGGCCTCGGCGCAGATCGCATCCAGTTCGCCTTCCAGCGCATCGCCGGCGAAGAACGGACGCAGCAGGTCGGCGGCGGTCGCCGCCAGCGTGGCAGCGGGGAGCAGCGGGCGCACCGCGGGCATCCGCTCCGGCACGTACAGGCCGCCATCGGGCGCCAGTCCGGCGGCGATGGCCTGGCCGAGCGAGGCGGCGGGAGCGTTGTTGCGGGTGGAGATGAAATGCATGGCGATGATTCCGAAAGGCTTGTCTGTAGGAGCGACGTGAGTCGCGACGAAGCTTTCCCAGCTCTGCAAGCTGTCGCGACTCACGTCGCTCCTACAACGGGGCAGGATGATGGGGTCAGAGCAGGTACGCACCCGGGCTGTTCAGCGGCGTCACCCAGGATTGGCTGTCGAGGCCGGCGGCGGCGAAGGCCGCCCGCACCCGCGGTGCGGCGGCTTCGGCCTCGGTACGGGTTTCGTACCACGCGAACACGCTGGGGCCGGCGCCGGAAATGCCCGCGCCCATCGCGCCGGCCTCCAGCGCGGCGCGCTTGGCCGCATCGAAGCCGACGATCAGCGGCGCGCGGCGCGGTTCGACCAGCGCGTCGGCCAGGCCGGCGCGCACCAGTTCGGGGTCGCCGGCATGGCAACCGGCCAGCACCAGCGCCAGGTTGGTGCTCTGCGCGACGAATTCGCCGAGCGCGTAGTTGCCGGCCAGCGCGGCGCGCGCGCGGCGGGTTTCCAGCACCGCGTCCGGGTGCACCAGCAGGCTGTGCCAGGTTCCCGACACCGGCACCGGCACCAGCCGGTCGGGCGTGGACAGCACCAGCCCGCCCAGGAACATCGGCCCGAGGTTGTCGCCATGGCGGCTGCCGCTGGCCACCGCCTCGCCATCCAGCGCATGCAGGTACAGCTGGCGGCTGTCCAGCGGCTCGTCCAGCAGCGCGTTGGCCGCCACCAGCGCGGCCACGCACGAGGCGGCCGAACCGCCCATGCCGGAGCCGAGCGGAATGCCCTTGTCGATCTCGATCTCGAAACCGAACGGCAGCGCCAGCGCCTGCCGCAGCGACATCAGCGCCGCGCCGGCGGTGTTGTCCGCCGCCTCCAGCGGCAGCGCGGCGGTGGTGCCACGGATCGCGGCGATGCGCACTTCCGGCGCATCGATGCGGCGCACGCCGACGGTGTCGCCGACGCCGGCCAGCGCGTAGCCGAGCAGGTCGAAGCCGACCGCCACGTTGGCCACCGAGGCCGGCGCGAACGCGCGCGCCGCACGCAGTCCGCCCTCCTTCGCGGCGGACGACATGGCGGAGATCGCAGGCGCGCTCACAGCCGCGCCCCCTCGCCCGCCGCCACCCGCAGCACGTCGGCGAACACGCCGGCGGCGGTGACTTCCGGCCCCGCGCCCGGCCCCTGCACCACCAGCGGGTTCTCGCAGTAGCGGCGCGTGGTGAACTGCACCACGTTGTCGGTCAGGCGCAGGTTGGCGAATGCGTGCCCGGCCGGCAGTTCCACCAGCCCCACGCTCGGCGGTTGCGAGGCCGACAGCTGGGCGACGTAGCGCAGCACGTTGCCGCGCGACCTGGCCGCGGCCAGCCGCGCCGCGAAGGCCTCGTCCACCTCGTGCAGGCGCGCCATGAAGTCCTCGACACTGGCCTGGCGCAGCGCCTCGGGCACCAGGCTTTCCACCTCCACCTGCTCCAGGCTCAGGTCGCGGCCGGCCTCGCGCGCCAGGATCACCAGCTTGCGCGCCACGTCCACGCCCGAAAGATCGTCGCGCGGGTCCGGCTCGGTGTAGCCCATGGCGCGCGCCTGCGTCACCAGCCCGGAGAACGGCACGCTGCCGTCGTACTTGTTGAACAGCCAGGCCAGCGTGCCGGAGAAGATGCCGGCGATGGCGCCGACCTCGTCGCCGGTATCGACCAGGTCGCGCAGGGTGGTGATCACCGGCAGGCCGGCGCCGACCGTGGCCTCGTAGCGGAAGCGCGCGCCGCTGGCCGCCGCCGCGGCGCGGATGGCGTGGAAGCGCGGCAGCGGGCCGGCGCCGGCCTGCTTGTTCGGCGTGACCACGTGGATGCCGGCCGCCAGCCAGCCGGCATAGCGGTCGGCCACCTCGGCGCTGCCGCTGCAGTCGATGATCATCGCGTGCGGCAGCCGCGCGCCCAGCAGGTGCTCGGTGAAGCGGTCCAGGTCGGTGCCGGCGTCGGTCGCGGCGAACGCCGCGCGCCAGTCGCCTTCGACACCGCGCTCGTCCAGCAGCATGCGGCCGCGCGAGGCGACCGCCCGCAGCCGCAGGTCCAGCCGCGCCTTGGCCAGCAGCTGCGGCTGCGCCGCGTGCAGCTGGTCCAGCAGCGCCGCGCCGACGTTGCCCGGCCCGATCACGCCCACCGAGAAGGTCTGCGGCGACAGCCAGAAGCCCGCGTGCGCGGCGCGCAGCGCCTTGGTCGCATCGCGTTCGTCGATCGCCACCGAGATGTTGCGCTCGGACGAGCCCTGCGCGATCGCCAGGATGTTGACCTGCGCCCGCCCCAGCGACTCGAACAGGCGCGCGGCCACGCCCGGCTGCCCGGCCATGCCATCGCCGACCGCGGCCAGCACGCTGATCCCTGGAGTCAGCTGCACCCGCTGCACCTGCCCGAGCGTGAGTTCGTGCGCGAACGCATGCAGCAGCGCATCGCGCGCGCGCGCCGACTCGGCCTGCTTCACCACGCAGCAGATCGAATGTTCCGACGAGCCCTGCGAGATCATCACCACCGACACGTGCGCGTTGCGCAGCGCCGCGAACACCCGCTCGGCGGTGCCGGGCACGCCGATCAGGCCGGTGCCCTCCAGGTTCAGCACCGCCAGGTCCGGGCTCAGGGTCAGGCCCTTGATCGGACCGCTGCTGGCGCTGTCGGCGGTGATGCGGGTGCCCGGGTGGTCGGGCTGGAAGGTGTTGCGGATGATGATCGGCAGGCCGCGTTCGATCGCCGGCGACATGGTCTGCGGATGCACCACCTTGGCGCCGAAGTAGGCCAGCTCGCAGGCCTCGTCGTAGCTCAGCGCCTGCAGCTGCACCGCCTCGGGCACCACCCGCGGGTCGGCCGACAGCACCCCGTCGACGTCGGTCCAGATGTGCAGTTCGTCGGCGTCGAACAGCGCGGCGAAGATCGCGCCGGAATAGTCGCTGCCGTTGCGGCCCAGCGTGGTGATGCGGTCGCCGCGATCGCGGGCGACGAAGCCGGTCACCACCACCCGCGACTGCGGATTGCGCTCGCGCCAGGCGGCCAGGCGCTGGGCGCTGGCCGCCCAGTCCACGTCCACGCCGAGCTCGCCGCGGTCCACCACCAGCACCTCGCGCGCATCCAGCACCGCGCAGTCCTCGCCCAGCGCCTGGAAGTGCTGGCCGAGCAGCTGCGCCGAATACACCTCGCCCAGCCCCTGCACCCGGTCCAGCACCTCGGCGGGCAGCTCGCCGATCACCGCCAGCGCCGACAGGACCTGCGCCAGGTGCTCGAAGCGCTCGTCCAGCCATTCCACCGCCGGCCCCGCGTGCTCGCCCAGCAGCGCCACCGCCGCGCCGCGATGGCGCGCGCGCAGCTCGTACCAGCTTTCGCGCCATTCCGGACGGTCCTGCGCAGCCAGCTGCGCCAGCCCGATCAACGCGTCGGTCACGCCCTTCATTGCCGACACCACGGTCACCTGCATCGCCTCCCCGCGCGCCAGCAGCAACCGGGCGACATGGCGATAGCGTTCGGCATCGGCCACCGATGTACCGCCGAACTTGTGGACGACGGTGCGCGCCACGGCTTCGGCGGAGGGATCGGGCTTGGGCTCTGGAGCAACGGCTGACGACATCGTGAAGGAACCTCGGTTGGAGGCCCCGGCACACCGTCAGGTTGGGGGATTCCCCGCATCCTGGTCCGGGTGCGGGGCCGTGGTTTTCGGAAAACTACGCGAAGACGACGGGCCGCACCGGGCTAGTGGTGGCGGTAATGGTGGTAATGGTGGTAATGGTGGTCGTCGCGGCGCACGGCGCGGACAGCCCGGTGAGGGACTGCGGAAGGAACCCGGCGGAGGCGGCGATGCGGTGCATGGCCTCAAGAGGACACCAGCAACGCGGCGGCTGTCAAGTGCTGCATCGCAAAACGCCAGTTGCCGCCATCGTCAGCGATCGCACAGGCAAAAGGTTGCAAATGTCATCAAACGGCATCATCGCCCATCGAGCGCGCAACTTGCGGCGAAAACCTGCGACCAACGGCTGCCGCCCTTTCCCGCACCGGTACTCCGGTACCTGCCGGCCCACGATGGTGGTCGCCCACCCATCGGACGCGCGACACCGGCCCGTGCGCGGATCTTCGCCGACGACGGGTCTATGCCGCGGCTTCCAGCGCCGGCCACGGCCGGTGCGCGGCGGCGCACAGCATCACCCCGGCGACGAGGCAGCCGATGGCCAGCAGTTCCAGCCCGCTCGGCCAGCGCTGCTGCCACAGGAACCCGTACAGCAGGGCGAACAGGGTCTCGAACACGATCATCTGCCCGCTCAGGGTCAGTGGCAGCAGCCGGCTGGCGCGGTTCCAGCAGGCGTTGCCCAGGATCGAGGCCAGCACCGCCACCGCCGCGGCGACCGCCCAGAACCCCGCCCACTGCGACGGATCGTGCTGCCCGCCTCCGCCGACGAACGCCACCGGCACCAGCAGCAATGCCAGGCCGCCGGTCGCCACCCCGGTCAACAGCGACCAGTCATGCCCCGAGATGTCCGGGCAGCGCACCAGCCAGCGCGCATTGCCCACCGAATACAGCGTCCACGACAGCAGCGCGCCCACTGCGCACAACAGCCCCAGCACCCGTTGCAGCGCCGATCCGGCGACATGCCCGGCAGCGATCGCCTCGTACCCCATCAGCAGCACGCCGGCCACGCACAGCAGCAGCGCGGGCGCCAGCCTGGCCAACGGCAGCGCACCGGCATCGCGGGTCCCGGCCAGCGATACCAGCACCGGCACCAACCCCACGATCAGCGACGCCGCCGCGCCCCCACTCCACTGCACCGCCATCGCCAGCAGCACGAAGTAGACCAGGTTGCCGAGCAGGCTCAGCCGCAGCAGCGCCATCCATTCCGTACGACCGACCCGCGCGCGGATGGTCCTCCAGCGCGGCGCCAGCAGCAGCACCGCGATCAGGCCGTAGACGAGATAGCGCGCGGCGGCCAGCTGCACCGGCGAGAACCGGGCCAGCACCGCCGGCGCCAGGAACACCACGCCCCACAATGCGCCCGACGCCACGCCATTGGCGATCCCGCCCCACATCCGACCGTTCATGCCGCTGCCATATCCGCAAGGAACCGCGGCCAGCATCGTCCGGCCGGCATTGGCTGTATTGACCGATCCACGCGCACCGTTGACCCGGACTACGACAGCTGCCGGCGCCGGTACTCGCCGGGCGTCACGCCCAGGTCGCGGCGCATGGCGCGGGTCAGCGCGCTCTGGTCGGAATAGCCGGCCAGGCCGGCGATCTGCGCGATCGGCAGCGTTCCCGTGGCCAGCTGTTCCTGCGCCCAGCGCAGGCGCAGCTGCGACAGCCAGGCCTGCGGGGTCTGCCCCAGCTCGCTGCGGAACCGCGCATGCAGCGCACTGGCGCTCATGCCGGCCAGCCGCGCCATGCGCTCCACCGGCCAGGACTCGCCAGGCGATAGTTCGATCCGCCGGCACAACGCCCCCAGCCGCATTCCACCGCTGCCGGGTGCCGCCGAAAACGCCTGCAGCAACAGCGGCAACGCGTGCCGGGCCACTTCCGCCGGCACGCCGGGCCCGGGACTGGCCAGCTCCACGAACTCGGCCAGCCGCCGCACCGCTGCCGGCAGGACCATGTAAGGCGTCCGCTGCCCCTGCTCCAGCACCTCCGCGGGCAGGTCGCCGGCATCGCAATCCACGACCAGGAAACGGTTCTGGCCGCGGCCGCACTGCACATGCCGGGAACCGGGTACGACCACCGCCCCATGCAGCACGTCCAGGCGCCCGCCGCGCCCCTCGATCTCCATTTCCAGTTCGCCACGAACCGGCAGCACCAGTTGCACATGCCGATGCCGGTGCGGCACGCCGCTGGCATCGTAACTGCGGAAACTCAGCGGGCAGCTCGGCGTCATCGGGATCGGATCGGTTCGGCACCGGGCGGAAGGGAGCCGGCGGCAAGGCCGCAACCGGCGAAGGCCACGAAGTGGCGGCCCCGACACGATTCGAACGTGCGACCTGTCCCTTAGGAGGGGACCGCTCTATCCAGCTGAGCTACGGGGCCTGAAGCCGGCATTGTCGCATGACCGTCGCGTCGGCCGCACCCTGCCCCCTGGTCGCAGACGGGGCGCCCCCTCCCGCTCTGCTAAAATTGCCGTTCTGCATGCCGCACCCCACCGTTGCCAGCGGCTGCGCCCCAACAATGCAAAGCAATCAGGAGATTTCATGTCCTTTGACCTGCTCAAGGCGCTCGGCCTCGACGCTTCCAACGCTGGCACCTACCTCGGCAACGGCGAGTGGTCCACCGCCACCGGGGCCGGCGTGATCAAGCCGCTCAACCCGACCACCGGCGAGGCGATCGCCGAGGTCCAGGCCACCACCGACGCCGATTACGAGACGGTCATCGCCCGCGCCCAGGAAGCCTTCAAGGTCTGGCGCACCACCCCGGCCCCGCGCCGCGGCGAAGCCATCCGCCTGTGCGGCGAAGCGCTGCGCCGGAACAAGGATGCATTGGGCTCGCTGGTCGCGCTGGAGATGGGCAAGAGCAAGCCCGAGGGCGACGGCGAGGTGCAGGAGATGATCGACATCGCCGACTTCGCGGTCGGCCAGAGCCGCATGCTGTACGGCTACACCATGCACTCCGAGCGCCCCGGCCACCGCATGTACGAGCAGTACCAGCCGCTGGGCCTGGTCGGCATCATCAGCGCGTTCAACTTCCCGGTCGCGGTGTGGAGCTGGAACGCGTTCCTGGCCGCGATCTGCGGCGACGTGTGCATCTGGAAGCCGTCCAACAAGACCCCGCTGACCGCCATCGCCTCGATGAGGATCTGCAACGAGGCGCTGCGCGAAGCCGGCTTCCCTGACATCTTCTTCCTGATCAACGACGCCGGCACCGCGCTGTCGGAGAAGCTGGTCGACGACCGCCGCGTGCCGCTGATCTCCTTCACCGGCTCGACCCAGGTCGGCCGCCTGGTCAACGAGAAGGTCGCCCGCCGCCTGGGCCGCTGCCTGCTGGAGCTGGGCGGCAACAACGCGATCATCCTGGACGAGACCGCCGACCTGAAACTGGCCATCCCCGGCATCGTGTTCGGCGCGGTCGGCACCGCCGGCCAGCGCTGCACCACCACCCGCCGGCTGATCGTGCACGAATCGATCTACGACAACGTGCTGGCCACGCTGGTCAAGGCCTACAAGCAGGTCGAGGGCAAGATCGGCGATCCGACCGACCCGGCCAACCTGATGGGCCCGCTCAACAGCCCGGCCGCGGTGGAGCAGTTCCTGGCCTCGATCGAGAAGGCCAAGGCCAGCGGCGGCACCGTCGAGACCGGCGGCACCCGCATCGACCGTCCGGGCAACTTCGTGCTGCCGGCGATCGTCACCGGCCTGAAGAACAGCGACGAGGTGGTGCAGCACGAGACCTTCGCGCCGATCCTGTACGTGATGAAATACGCGACCCTGGACGAGGCCATCGACATGCAGAACGGCGTGCCGCAGGGCCTGTCCTCGTCGATCTTCACCCAGAACCTGAAGGCGGCCGAGAAGTTCCTGTCGGCGGCCGGCAGCGACTGCGGCATCGCCAACGTCAACATCGGCACCTCCGGCGCAGAGATCGGCGGCGCGTTCGGCGGCGAGAAGGACACCGGCGGCGGCCGCGAGTCCGGCTCGGACGCATGGAAGGTCTACATGCGCCGGCAGACCAACACCATCAACTACTCCGACTCGCTGCCGCTGGCCCAGGGCATCAAGTTCGACCTGTAAGAGGCCTTGCCCCCGCCGCGGCGGGGGCCTGGCGGCGATCATTCTGGGATAATGGCGGTGCGCGCCATCGCGGCGCGGCCGCCGCGAAACCCCGACCAAGAAAAGGAGTTTCCCCATGAATACCGTGAATACCGTTCGCCAGACCAGCACCCTCGCCGTCATCAGCCTGGTGGCCGGCATTCTCGGCTGGACCCTGATGCCCGTGCTCGGCAGCCTCGCCGCGATCATCACCGGGCACATGGCGCGGGCCGAGATCCGCCGCGCCCCGGGGCGCCTGGAAGGCGATGGCCTGGCGATCACCGGCCTGATCCTGGGCTGGATCAACGTCGCCCTCGTCGTGCTCGCGATCCTGGCCATCTTCCTGTTCTTCGGCGGCCTGGCCTGGTTCGCCGCCATGCAATCCTGAGCCGCATGCACGGCCTGTCCTCCAGCGAGCGTTTCAGCAGTCGGGTCGCCGACTACGTCCGCTATCGCCCCGGCTACCCGCCGGCGCTGCTGGAGTGGCTGCACGGCCCGCTGGGCGTCGCCACGACCACCCTGGTCGCCGATGTCGGCGCCGGCACCGGCATCTCCTCGCAGATGTTCCTGGCCGCCGGCCATCCGCTGGTCGCGGTGGAACCGAACGCCGCCATGCGCGCCGCGGCCGGGCAATGGCTGCAGCGTTACCCGCACTTCCGCGCGGTGGACGGCACCGCCGAGGCGACCACGCTGGACGATGCCAGCATCGGGCTGGTGTCGGCGGCGCAGGCATTCCACTGGTTCGACACCGATGCCGTCCGCGGCGAGTGGGCGCGGATCCTCGTCCCCGGCGGGCTGGCGCTGGTGTACTGGAACTCGCGCGAGCTGGACAGCTCGCCGTTCATGGCCGGCTACGAGCAGCTGCTGCTCGAGTTCGGCACCGACTACAGCGCGGTGGCCGAGCGCTACCAGGACGATGCCACCATGCAGGCATGGTTCGGCGACGGCCTGCGCGGCAGCATCCGCCTGCCCAATGCCCAGCGACTGGACATGGATGCCCTGCGCGGGCGCCTGATGTCCTCCTCCTATGCACCGCAGGCCGGGCACCCGCGCCACGCGCCGATGCTCGAAGCCCTGCAACGGCTGTTCGACGCGCATGCGCGCGACGGCCACGTCGTTTTCGACTACCGCACCCGCGCCTTCGCCGGCACCCTGAACTGACCCCTATGTATTCGCTCGCCCGCCCCTTCCTGTTTGCCTTCGATGCCGAACGCGCCCACGGCCTGGGCCTGTCCGCGCTGGAGCTGGCCTGGCGCACCGGCACCACGCCGCTGCTGGCGCGGAAGATCCAGCCGATGCCGACCCCGGCGTTCGGCCTGTCCTTCCCCAACCCGGTCGGGCTGGCCGCGGGGCTGGACAAGAACGGCGAGCACATCGATGCGCTGTTCGCGCTGGGCTTCGGCTTCGTCGAGATCGGCACCGTCACCCCGCGCCCGCAGGAAGGCAACCCGAAGCCGCGCATGTTCCGCCTGCCGCGGCACATGGCGATCATCAACCGCATGGGCTTCAACAACCTGGGCGTGGACGCGCTGGTCGGGAACGTGGAGCGCGCGCGGCGCCGCGACGGCCTGCTCGGCATCAACATCGGCAAGAACAAGGACACCCCCAACGAAGAGGCCATCGCCGACTACCGGCACTGCCTGGAACGGGTCTATCCGCTGGCCGACTACGTCACCGTCAACATTTCCTCGCCCAACACCGCCGGCCTGCGCGAGCTGCAGGAAGAACAGGCGTTGCGGCAGCTGATCGGCAAGCTGCGCGAAGCGCAGGAAAGCCTGGCCGCGCAGCACGGCCGCCGCGTGCCGATGCTGGTCAAGGTGGCGCCGGACCTCAACGACCGCGACATCGACGCCGCCGCGCGGGTGCTTTCCGAGCTGTCGGTGGATGGCGTCATCGCCACCAACACCACCGTTTCCCGGCAACTGGTCGAAAGCGATCCGCAGGCGCACGAGGCCGGCGGCCTGTCCGGCGCGCCGCTGATGGGGCAATCCACCCTGGTGCTGCGCCGCCTGCGCGCGCGCCTGCCCGAATCGATCCCGCTGATCGGCGTGGGCGGCATCCTCTCCGGCGCCGACGCGGTGGCCAAGATGTCCGCCGGCGCCTCGCTGGTGCAGTGCTACAGCGGCCTGATCTACCGCGGCCCGGAACTGATCCGCGAGTGCGTGGAGGCGATCCGGCGCCGGCGCGAGGCCCCCAGCGGCGGAGCGGTCGCCCCGCTATGAGCAATCCCGGCTGGTCGCTGACCGAGAACACGCCGCTGCAGGCCCTCAACACCTTCCACGTCGCCGCCACCGCGCCACGGCTGCTGGAGGTATTCGATCCCGCCGCGCTGCCGCAGGCGCTGGAAACCGTCGCCGGGCGGCCGCTGCTGGTGCTGGGCAGCGGCAGCAACGTGCTGCTGGCCGCCGACCCGCCGGACACCGTGCTGGTGTTCGGCAACGACGACATCACCACCCTCGAACACCGTGCCGACCACGCCGTGGTCCGCGCCGGCGCCGGCGTCAACTGGCACCAGCTGGTGATGTGGTCGCTGGCCCAGGGGCTGTCCGGGCTGGAAAACCTGGCCCTGATCCCCGGCACCGCCGGCGCCGCGCCGATCCAGAACATCGGCGCCTACGGCGTGCAGGTGGGCGAATTCATCCATGCCGTCGATGCCTGGGACACCCAGGCGCAGGCATTCGTGCGTTTCGACGCGGACGGCTGCCGCTTCGGCTACCGCGACAGCGTGTTCAAGCAGGAACCCGACCGCTACCTGATCGCCGCCATCGAACTGAAGCTGCCGCTGCTGCACGAACTGCGCATGGACTACGCCGGCATCCGCGAGGAACTGGAAGCGATGGGCGTGGAACTGCCCGGTGCGGCCGACGTGGCCAACGCGGTCATCGCCATCCGCCGTCGCAAGCTGCCCGACCCGGACGTGCTCGGCAACGCCGGCAGCTTCTTCAAGAACCCGGTACTGCCGCTGGAGCAGGTGGACGTCCTGCTGCAGCACTACCCGCGATTGCCGGTGTTCCCGGCCGAGCAGGACGACCGCCGCAAGGTTTCCGCCGCCTGGATGATCGATGCCTGCGGCTGGAAGGGCCATCGCGAGGGCGATGCCGGCGTGGCCGACAGCCATGCGCTGGTGCTGGTCAACCATGGCCACGCCAGCGGCGCGGAACTGCTGCAACTGGCGCGCAAGATCTCCGCCTCGGTGCTGGAGAAGTTCGGCGTCCCCCTCGAACCGGAGCCGCGCCTGATCGGCGAACGCTGGTGAACGCGGCGGCCATCACCCCCCTGCCCGCACCGCTGCGCGCGGCGCTGCTGATGCTCGGCAGCACCCTGGCGTTCGGCGTGATGGCCGTGGCCATCCGCCTGGCCACGGCACACGTGCCGACCCAGGAGGTGGCCTTCTTCCGCAACGGCTTCGGCCTGCTGGCACTGCTGCCGATGCTGCTGCGTCCGGGCCGCGCGCCGTTGCGCACGCAGCAGCTGCCACGCTATTTCCTGCGCAGCGCGATCGGCCTGGGTTCGATGCTGTGCGGATTCTGGGCGGTGGGCCACCTGCCGCTGTCGCAGGCGGTGTCGCTGTCCTATTCCACCCCGCTGTTCGTGACCATCGCCGCCGTGCTGTGGCTGGGCGAAACCGTACGCATCCGCCGCTGGGCCGCGGTGATCTGCGGCTTCGTCGGCGTGCTGGTGATCGTGCGCCCGGGCCACGCCGGCTTCGAGGCCGGCACCCTGGTCGCGGTGCTGGCGGCGGTGCTCAGCGCGCTGGTCGCCATCCAGATAAAGCAGCTCACCCGCGTCGACGGTGCCGACACCGTGGTGTTCTACACCTACGTGTTCTGGGTGCCGCTGTCGCTGGTCCCGGCAATGTTCGTATGGGTATGGCCGGCCGGCATCGCCTGGCTGTGGCTGATCGCCACCGGCGTGTTCGGCACCGTCGGCCAGCTGCTGTGGACGCGCGCGCTGCGGCTGGGCGAGGTCTCGGCGCTGACGCCGATCAGCTTCATGCAGCTGCCGCTGGTGGCGCTGTTCGGCTGGTGGCTGTTCGACGAGACCCTGGACCGCTGGACCGTGATCGGCGCAGCCATCATCCTCGGCTCCAACGCCTATATCGCCCACCGCGAAGCGGTGCTGGCCCGCCGCGCGGCCAGCAAGGCGCCCACCTCGGCCGCCACGCCCGGCGAGTGAAGATACCCCGGGAGATTGGGAGAAGAAATCGTCATAATTGGCGATTTGACTCGAGTATCCATCATATTTCGCCATGTTTGGCGAAATATGAAATGTGTATATCTCGCCTTTATTGACGAAATATGAAGTAAATTGCTATCAAGTCGCCGGAGGTGGCGATTTATGCGCATAGAAAACATCCTCAGCGACGAAGCCGTGACCCGCGAACTGGGGCAGCGCCTGGCCGCGCTGCGGCTGGCCCGCCAGATCACCCAGGCGCAGCTGGCCGAAAAGGCCGGCATCTCCAAGCGCACCGTGGAACGCCTGGAAGACGGCGCCTCCACCCAGCTGTTCAACCTGATCCGTTACCTGCGCGCGCTGGAAAGGCTGGACGCCCTGGAAGGTCTGCTGCCCGCCGCCGCGGCCAACCCCATCGACCTGCTGGAGCGCCGCGGCCGGACCCGCCGGCGCGCGCGGCCCGACGCCCATGCCGTGGCCGAACCCGACACTCCCTGGACCTGGGGCGAGGACCGGTGAGCACCGTCGCCCAGGTCAACCTGTGGGGCAGCCGGATCGGCGCGGTCTCGCTGGAGGAAGGCGACCGGGTCGCCAGCTTCGCCTACGACCCGGCATTCGTCCGTTCCGGCATCCAGCTGGCGCCGCTGATGATGCCGCTCGGCACCGCCACCTACCGCTTCCCCGGCCTCAACCCCGACAGCTTCCACGGCCTGCCGGGCATGCTGGCCGATGCCCTGCCCGACCGCTACGGCAACACCCTGATCGACGCCTGGCTGGCGACCCAGGGGCGGACCCCGGAAAGCTTCAACGCCATCGAGCGCCTGTGCTACACCGGCTCGCGCGGCATGGGCGCGCTGGAATTCGCGCCCGCGCAGGGGCCGCGCCCGCGCAAGGCCAGCACCATCCACATCGATGCGCTGGTGGCGCTGGCCTCGGAAGTGCTGAGCAACCGCGACAACCTGCGCGCCTCGTTCGGCGACGAGGACAAGGCCGATGCCCTGCGCGACATCCTGCGCGTGGGCACCTCCGCCGGCGGCGCCCGCGCCAAGGCGGTGATCGCCTGGAACGAGAGCACCAACGAAGTCCGTTCCGGCCAGGTCGAGGCCGACCCCGGCTTCAGCCACTGGCTGCTCAAGTTCGACGGCGTGCAGAACAACCGCGACAA
Source organism: Xanthomonas chitinilytica (assembly GCF_026107455.2). Classification (GTDB taxonomy): domain Bacteria; phylum Pseudomonadota; class Gammaproteobacteria; order Xanthomonadales; family Xanthomonadaceae; genus Stenotrophomonas; species Stenotrophomonas chitinilytica. The sequence continues at coordinate 160,239 of NZ_JAPCHY010000007.1, forward strand.
GGAACTGGCCGACCCGCAGGGCTATGGCGCGGTCGAGTACGCCTATGCGCGGATGGCCCGCGCTGCCGGCATCGACATCTGCGAGTGCCGCCTGCTGGAGGAAGGCGGCCGCCGCCACTTCATGACCCGCCGCTTCGACCGCCCGGCCGAAGGCGGCAAGCTGCACATGCAGTCGCTGGCGGCGCTGGCCCATTTCGACTTCAACGACCCCAACGCCTACAGCTACGAGCAGGCGCTGCTGGTCATGCGCCGGCTGGCGTTGCCGATGGCGGAACTGGAACAGCAGTTCCGGCGGATGGTGTTCAACGTCATCGCCCGCAACCAGGACGACCACGTCAAGAACATCGCGTTCCTGATGGACAAGCGCGGCCACTGGCGGCTTTCGCCCGCCTTCGACATCACCTGGGCCTACAACCCCGGCGGTACCTGGACCGGCCGCCACCAGATGTCGATCAATGGCCGGCGCGACGATTTCAGCCTGGCCGATTTCGACGCCTGCGCCCGCAGCGCATCGATCAACGCCGCGCGGGCGCGGGCCATCGTCGAACAGGTGCGCCAGGCCGTGCGGCAATGGTCGCGGTTCGCCGACGAAGCGGAGGTCGCCCCGTCATGGCGCGACCAGATCGCCGCCAGCCTGCGCACCGACATCGCCTGAGGCGCGGTCGCCGGCATTGCCGCGCCAAAGGGCATGGGCGCGATCGGCCGACTCGACCGCATCGTCGGGTGCGAACTGCGATCGCCTCCACGCCAGCGCCACCTGCCGGCGCTCCGCCTTCCGGGCAATCCCGGTGGCGCCGCGAGCCGCGATGCCACGGCATCATCGGCCGGATCCGCGCCGACCCAACCACTCCTTCAACCGGCGTCGCGGCTCCATCGGGCCGCTCCCGGGTTCGCCGGTCCCCACTGGCAGGTGCTGCCCACCGGAGCAGAGCGGAAGCAATCACCGGCGTCCGTATTCCGCGAGCAGGCCAGGCAGCCGGGCAGCCGGACGGTTCGCAGCGGATGCCGGTGCCGCACTCATCCTGCCCCGGCCGGAAAGACGATGCGGACGGTCAGCCCGCCGGACTGCCCGTTGGCCAGCTCCAGCGTCCCGCCATGTGCGCGGACGATCTCCTGCACGATCGACAACCCCAGGCCGACGCTGCCGGGGCGGCTGTTCCGGGAAGAGTCCAGGCTGACGAACGGCTCGAGCACGTCCTGCAGGCGATCCGACGGTATGCCGGGACCGTCGTCCCTCACCTCGACCAGGATCCGGCCGCTCCCGACCGATGCGCTGACATGGACCGACTGCCCGTAGTGCAGCGCGTTCTCGATCAAGTTGATCAGCGCGCGCTGGATCGCGTCGTGCCGGCAGCGGAAGCGAATGCAGCCCGGCCCCTGATAGCGGATGTCCGCGCCGCATTCCTGGTAGTCGTCGCACAACGTCGCCAGCAGCGCGTCCAGATCCAGCCATTCCAGTTCCTCGCCATCGGAGCCATCGTTCAGGAAGCCGAGCACCGAATTGACCATCGTCTGCATCAGCTCGATGTTCTTCAACAGTTTGTCCGGGTCGGCGTCCTGCTGCGCCGTCTCCAGCTGCAGGCGCATCCTCGCCAGCGGCGTCCGCAGGTCGTGGCTGATGGCCGCCAGCATCCGCGTGCGCTCCTGCATCGAGCGGGTGATGCGTTCCTGCATCAGGTTGAAGGCACGGGTGAGGTTGCGGATTTCGGTGGGCCCCGCCTCGGCCATCGGCGCGGGGGAAATCTCCCGACCGAAGGCCTCGGCCTTTTCCGACAACCGCCGCAGCGGCCGCACCACGCGCCAGATCGCCCAGGACGACAGGGCGATGATGCTCAACAGCATGAACAGCAGCGCGTTGAACACCGGGGAGTTGAAGTTGACCGGGATCAGGCCGACGTTGCCGGTGCGCACTTCCAGCACCTGCGGCCCCATCGGCACGCGTACCTGGATCTCCGTGGCCACCATCTCGCCCGGGCAGGTGGCCACGGTCATGCCGGGGTGCTTCCGCAGCTCGGCGCGCAACGCGGCCTCCAGGACGCGGGCGTTCAACGAATCGCCGGTGCAGGCCGACACCGTGTCGCGCACCACCGCCGTGAGGTTCGCCTGCTGCGAGGAAGCCAGCAACGAGGCGCGCCCGCGATGCTGTGCCGGCACGTCTTCCAGCAGGTTGACCAGGCTGATGATGCGGTGGGCCACCGGCCACGGCCAGGGCCGGTGCAGCGGCGCGGTGTTCTGGGCGAATATCAGCGCGACGAACAGCACGAACGTCGCCAGCGTCGAGCAGGCGACGATGGCGAATATCTGCCCCAGGGTGGTGGAAAGCAGCCGGCGCATCAGTCGGCGGTCACGTCGGTCTGGAAGGCGTATCCGCCGGCACGGGCGGTCTGGATGAGCTCTCCCTGCGGATGGTTGCCCGACAGCTTGCGCCGCAGGCGGCTGACCAGCAGGTCGATCGAACGGGTGACGATGGGGAAACCTTCGCCACGGGTCAGGTCGATCAATTCCCTGCGCGAGAGCACCTGCCGCGGGTGCTCGCACAGCGTCAGCAACAGGTCGGCCTCGGCACCGGTGAGCGGAACGCGCAGGCCGGCCGGCGAGCGCAACAACCGGCGGTGGGGATGGAAGGTGAAGCCGGAGAACTTCAATGCCAACGCCAGCGTAGGCGGCCGTCCGGCAGCATCGGCCGCCGGCACCCGGCGCAGCACGGCACGGATGCGTGCCAGCAGTTCGCGCAGGTCGAACGGTTTGGTCACGTAGTCGTCCGCACCCAGCTCCAGCCCGACGACCTTGTCGGTGGATTCGGACAGGGCGGTGAGCATGATGATGCGCGGCCCTTCCTGTGTGCGCCGCAGGCGGCGGCAGAAATCCAGCCCGCTTTCTCCCGGCAGCATCACATCGAGCAGGATCAGGTCGATGTTGCCGCGCTGGAGAAGAGCCTCGGCAGCCTCGGCGCTTTCGGCCACCTGTACGGCGTAGCCCTTGCCATCCAGGAACCTTGCCAGCGGTGCGCTGATGTCAGGGTCGTCCTCGACGACAAGGATGTGGGGGACAGTCAATTCGCGTCGCCATCTTCAGGGGGAGCCGATGCGGATACCGGAACCGACCTCCCGGGAAGCCGCAAGGGAAGACCTCGACGCTCCGGGACGATCCATCCGGCGACTCATCGCAATGTGCCGCCGGCATGCAAAAGAGCACGGCGCACTTGTCGCGCATTGTCCGCCATACGCCGAACGGCCGCGACCCGCCGGCATGTGTCAATTCTTAAACAATGTGTCAAATGCTATATAAATCAATGGCTTAATTGATTTTTCCAGTTGAGAGTAAATATCATTCTCGCCTCGATGGCGCCCGGTTCGCAGCCCCTCACATGTGCCAGGCAGCCGGTCCGCAACGAACTCAAGCCACACCGCCAGAGTTGCCTCATTTGGATTTCATCGCTTCACGACTCTGGAGAAATATCGATGGCTGATGTTCACCGACCGCCAATGCCTGCCCGTCAGCAGGAGCGGCCATCTGCGTCCTTCGCCTGCATGCTGCGCCGTTCCGTTGCCCATCACCCACTGGCCGTTGCGCTTGCCACCGGATTGCTGGCGCTGGGCGCCCCTACCCCTCCGGCGATGGCGCAGCAGGGAGTCGGCCAGGAAGCCGTAGAAATGGACACGCTGGTTGTCACCGCATCGGGCTACGAGCAGAACATCCTGGATGCGCCCGCGACCATCTCGGTGATCGATGCGGAGGAACTGCGCGGCAAGGCCTACACCAACATCACCGATGCCCTGCGCGACGTGGCGGGGATCATCATCACCGGCAGCGGCGTGTCGCAGGGTGTCTCCATCCGTGGCATGGGCGACGAGTTCACGCTGTTCCTGGTGGATGGGCGCCCGGTCGCCGGCCTGGATGCATTCCAGTTGGTGCGCGGCGCCAGCGTCGGCGGCAACAGCGTCAACCTGCTGCCCCCGCTGGAGGCCATCGAGCGGATCGAAGTCATCCGCGGCCCCGCTTCCAGCCTGTATGGCTCCGATGCGATGGGCGGCGTGATCAACATCATCACCCGCAAGGTCAACAACGAGTGGAGCGGGAGCGTTTCAGCCGAGTACACCGTTGCGGACAACGACATCAGCTCCGATGGGTTCAACACCGACTTCCTCGTCAACGCGCCGCTGGTGAAGGACACGTTGTCGCTGCAGTTGAGCGGCGGCTACCAGAGCATCGACGAAAGCACCTATCGCGGCAGCAATTCGACGCCCGAATACAAGCAGCGCAGCTTCGGGAGCAAGTTCGGCTGGAACATCGACGAACGCAACAGCGTCACCTTCGGCAACAACTTCATCCAGGGCGACCGCTCGCGTACCCCCGGGGTGAGCCTGGAGCCGGATGCCACCGTCAGCGCGACCGACCAGAGCCGGTCGGTCAGGAACAGCTACTTCGTCACCCACGACGGCAAGTACGACAATCTGGCATGGAGCTCGTACGTCAACTACGACGAGTCCGAAAACCGCACCAGCGGCGTGCACATGGAAGTGTTGACCCTGAACACCCAGGCGACGCTGTTCCTGGAAAACCACGATCTCGTCGGCGGCATCAACTACAAGGACGAGTCGCTGCAAAGCGGTGAAACCAACAACCTGTTCCCGGACACGGTGCTGGACCGCTATCACTGGGCGGCCTTCCTGGAAGACACCTGGTCGCTGAGCGAAAAGTTCGCGGTCACCCTCAGCGGTCGCTACGACCACAACGAGAATTTCGGCGGCAATTTCAGCCCGAAGGCCTACGCGGTGTACCACCTGACCGACAACCTGGTCCTGAAGGGCGGGCTGACTTCCGGCTTCAAGGTGGCCAGCCTGCGCGACGCCGCACCCGATTACGGCTTTGCCTCCAATGGCGGCATGCGCCTGGGCAATCCGGACCTGAAGCCGGAAGAGAGTCTGAACAAGGAAATCGGCATCGCCTACAGCAACCGGGAACGGGGCTTGAACACCAGCCTGACCGCATACAGGACCGACTACAAGAACAAACTGACCCGCACCGGACGCATCTGCGAGCAGAACGTGGAGTGCGAGTTCAACGGCATCATCTACCCGGCCAATGCCTCCGGCTACACCACCACGGTCAACATCGACGAGGCCGAGCTGAAGGGCGTCGAGCACACGCTCGACTATCGCATCCGCCCCAACCTGACCTACCGCCACAACTACACCTGGTCCGAGACCGTGTACAGCCAGGGCCAGCAGACCGGCATTCCGCTGAACAACAACCCCAAGGACATGTTCAATGCATCGCTGTACTGGGACCCGGGCGAGCGGCTGACCGTGTGGGGCCGGGTGAACTACCGCGGCAAGACCTCCGGTGTGACCCTGACCGTGCGTGGCAACCTATCGGACCAGTTCGATCCGGATTCGGTCAATCGGGCCTACGTGTTCTACGACGCCGGCCTGAACTTCAACGTCAGCCAGCATCTGCGCCTGAATGCCGGCATCTACAACATCGCCAACAAGCTGATCACCACCGACGACGGCTACAGCTCGACCCTGGACGGGCGCCGCGTCGTCTTCAGCATGACCCAGCGTTTCTGATCTCCACGACGCAGGCGGTCATGGCGGCCGCCTGCCCGTCGCTTGTCCAGCATCCACCCGTGCCTATCGGTTGTCACGGTCAACAGAGGAGTTTCCATGAAGAAGAAGCATCAGAAGTCGCCGGGCGGAATCCTGCGCACCGTGCTGCTGGCTCTCGTTCTGGCCAGCGCCGCCGGCACCGCCGCTGCGCAGGCGCCGGGGCGTGGTTCGGCAGGCCCCACGGTGCGCGCGACCACGCCGCTGATCCAGGCCGGCGATACCGTCGAAGTGGGTGGCACCGGCTTCAAGGCCGGCCAGAAGGTCACGCTGTCGGCGGCCGGCGACACGCTGAACGCCCTGCCCTTCGTGGCCGATGCCGAAGGCAGGTTCAGCGGCAGGATCACCGTCCCGGGCGATGCTTCGCTGGGTGCCTGGCCGGTCGCGATACAGGCCGAGGGCGCGGCCGATTCCAGCTTCGATCTCAAGATCTCCAGGCGCTTGCCGTTGTCGGGCCAGGAACGCTTCTCCATCGCCGGCAACAAACTGGTGCAGGGCCTGTACCAGTCGGCCTACAGCGCCCGCAGCAATGCGGTGTACGTGACCAGCGCGATCGGCCGCCCACCGGTGAAACAGTCCGAACTGCTCAAGGTCGATCCGGCGACGTTGCAGATCGTCGCCCGCGCCGTGCCTGCGCCCGCCCCCGCCCGCGAACCGCAACCTGGCCAGAAGCCGCGCGAGAGCGGTCTGTACGCCGTCTATGGCGTTGCCGTGGATGATGCCCGCGGCACCGTGTGGGTCACCAACAGCCGCCAGAACACGGTGGCCGTCTACAACCAGTCCGATCTGTCCCTGGTCAAGCAGTTCCCGGCCGACGCGGTGCCGCACGCACGCGATGTGGTGATCGATGCCGGGCAAGGCAAGGCCTTCGTATCGGCCACCAGCGGCAGCTTCGTATCGGTATTCGACACCCGCACGCTGGAACAGCTCGAACACATCCAGATCCCCTCGGGCAAGGCCGGCCAGGATTTCCGTCCGGCCAGCCTGGAACTGGATGCCGATAACGGACGGCTGTACGCGGTGGGCCTGGGCGCAGCCGAAGTGGCGGTGATCGACACCGCTTCGGACAAGGTCGAGAAGGTCTTCCCGCTGGACAACGCGCGCAGCGCCATCGGCGTGGGCTGGGATGCGGAAAACAAGCGTGTGCTGGTGGTTTCCCAGGGCAGCGACAACCTGCTGGTCGTCGATCCGCGGACCGGCAAGACCGTGCATGACGTATATGTCGGCGCCGGCGCACTGAACGTGGACTGGGATCCGGCGAGCAAGCTGGCCTATGTCAGCAATCGCGTCGCCGGCACCGTGGCGGTGGTCGATACCGCCAGCGGCAAGCTCGTCGCCAACCTGGATGGCGGCAGCAATCCCAACCATGTGTACGCCGATGGCAAGGGCAATGTTTTCGCGATCAACAAGTCGCGCGGCACGGACGACCCGAAGGGCGACCGCATCACCCGCATAGCGGCGAAGGTGCAGTAACCACCGCCGAGTCGAATATCGCGCGGGCGCATGGCGACATGCGTCCGCATCAGCGGAGAACGGAAATGACGGCGATGACGATGCAAGCGACGGTGGAATCGCGCCCTGTCCCCCACCACCCGGGAAGTCTGCACGCGCAGGCGCTGCGCCGGGCCGGTTTGCGCGCGACCTCGGCACGGATAGCGGCGTTGCGGGCGGCGCCCGAAATACTGGCCAGGCATGGGCACCTTTCCCCATCGTTGCTGGCCGATGCCTGCCGGCGCCTGGGCTACCACCTTCATCTGAGCGTCTTCTACCACCTGCTGCCGGATCTGGCCGCTGCCGGCTTGATACCGGTACATGCGATACAACTTCCCGCCAGCCGGATGGCGGGCTTGTCGCTTGTGCGAGGCGGTGGCGGCGCGGACCAGGCGTAGGCCGTTCGCTGCCGATCCCGTTCGATCGCCTGCCGAGGGATATCTGATCCCGTACCGCATGCGGGTGGGAGGCCGCATCGCCCACCGCTATCATCGGACGCACCCGTCCCGGCAGCGCGTGGCGGCGGCAATGGAAGCCACAAGGAAGGAACATGCTCGACAGAACCTGGGACCTGCTGTCCCGACACCTCGAAGACGACACCTACGACGTCATGTCGGCCCGCGAAAACGCGCCTCCGGTCGCACAGTTGCAGGCCCTGGCCGAGGAACTGCAATGCCGGTTCCCGGACGAGTTTCTCGCCCACGCATCCGGCAGGTACGGCGGCGTCTACGTGGCGGTCAAGGAAGAACTGTGGCCGCGTCCGCGCGAGTTCGATGTCGGCCCGTTCTGGACCTTCCTCTGGGGCTTGTGCACGTTCAACGACGCCGAAGGCATTCCCGACTTCATGGACCTGCGCGCGATGACCCTGCAGTTCCGCGACGACACCGGCCTGCCGCTGGTGCCGTTCCTGAAGGTATTCGGCGACGCCAACCGCTACTGCTTCGACCGCGACGGCAACATCGTCTACTGGGAGCACGAAACCAACGAAGCCACACCGACCGGCAAGGACTTCTTCCAGGTGCTGGAAGAAGAACTGGTCGAACTGCGCGAGCGCAAGGACAAGAAGCTGGCCAGCCGTCCGGCCAACGCCAGTCGCCTGCCGTAACCGCACAGCGGATCCGGAACTTCCTGAAACGCCTTGGCCTTGATCCCCCATCGGGGAATGGCGGCTCGCACCTCGATTTTTCCGATGATCTGCAAGGAAGACGGGGGCGTCGATCACATCCGCAACAGCACGGCATGCCGACACGGCCATTCCCCGACGCACCGCCACGACGGCGCTTGTCCGGCCGGCGCAGGAATGACGTTGAGCGAAGAAAGCCGGCTACGGCGGCGCCATCGAGCGTGCGAAGGGAAAACCCGGGGTTCCATCAGCGCAGTCGGCACCATCGGTCGCGACTGGCGTCGCTCCTACCAGCAGCAGGAGACGTTGCAGGAGCGACGTCAGTCGCGGGCTTTTCAGCGACCCGCTCCGCCCGCAGCTCACCTGGCCGTCGCAACGCCTGGAGAGCGGCGAAGACGCTCGACATGGTGGCGCAAGGCTTTGTCTGGACCGGACGGGATCGGATTCATCCGATTGCCCGCGGCCTTCGGTCCTGACCGGGCTTTCCCGGCAGGGCCGGCGTCGGCTCCACCGCCCTTGCGCCTCATGCCCTACTCCCATCCAGGCGCGGCGAACCTTCCTCCTGCCCAGCCCTTGCCGCGCTGCGGAGCCAATCCATGACTGCCACCGCAGCAGCGCTGGGGCGCCGGTCTTCACGGGTCACCAGGTGATAGGTATAGCCCGCGATTGCCGGTCCGAACGGCTGCACAAGCCGCCCCGCCGCAATCTCCTCGGCCACCAACGGCACGCTGAGCAGCGCAATCCCCTGGCCAGCCACCGCCGCCTGAATCGCATGCCCCTCATCGGAGTAGCGAAGCTCCGCCTGGGACGGCGACCAGGGAAGGCCCGCCTCCGAGTACCACCTCGTCCAGGTGGGATTGTCCGGCGCTGCCTTTTGCCAGTCGAAATGGATCAGGGGATATGCCCCCAGGTCCTCATAGGACCTCACCTGGAGCATGGGGTTGATCACCGGCACGTATTCGTCGGCAAACAGGATCTCTGTCCGGGCGCCCGGATACCGGCCTTTGCCGTACCGGATCGCCATGTCGAACGCATGGCTGGCGAGATCCACCACCGCGTCCGAGGCGTGGAGTTGCAGATCGATGCCGGGATGCTCCGCCCGGAAGCCGGCCACCCGGGGAACAAGCCACTTCGCAGTGAACGCATTGGTCGCCGAGATCGTGACGCGTTCCCGCTCGCCAGGCGCCATCAGCCGCCGGATCGCACCATCGAAGGCGTCGAAGCCCCGCTGGAGCACCGGATACAACTGCAGGCCGGCATCCGTGAGGAGCACCTGGCGCACCTGGCGATCGAACAGCTTGATCCCGAGGTACTCCTCGAGCGCCCGGATCCGGTGGCTCACCGCCGTCGGAGTGACGGCCAGCTCGGCGGCCGCCTGCTTGAAGCTGCAATGGCGGGCCGCCGCCTCGAAGGCGCGCAGCGTAGACATCGGCGGAAGGCGGCGTACCGGGCTCTTCATGGATGAAACCATATCATCAATGGAGTGATGAATGATCGTTTGTCACCAATAAATGCGCACCTGATGATCGGTACCCATGGGAAATCGATGAATCCACATCATCCCATTGGACCTACAACCAGGAGCCGGAAATGCGCGAACGCATCATTACAGAACCCGACCACTACGCCCCCTACCTGCTCTCGCAGGGCATCCGCTTCGGGGACCTGGTCTTCATCTCGGGCCAGGCGGCAGGCGGCGAGGACGGCAAGATCGTCCCCGGCGACTTCCTCGCCCAGGGCCGCCAGGCCTTCTCCAACCTGTCCCGGGCACTGGAAGCCGGCGGCTCCAGCCTGCACGACGTCATCAAGGTCACCATCTTCGTCACCGACATGGGCAACTTCCAGGACGTCGTGCAACTGCGCCGCGAGTTCTTCTCGGAGCCGTACCCGGCCGACACCATCGCCGAGATCACCGCCCTGTACGACCCCAGGGCCCTCATCGAGATCGAGGCCATCGCAGCCGTCGCCAAGCCGAAGGAAGCGCAATGACCATCGAGAATCGCCCCGCGCAGGATGTCGCGACCGACCCTGCCGTCCTCTTCGAGCCGCTCGCCATCGGGAACCTGGAGCTGCCCAATCGCCTGGCCGTCGCCCCCATGACCCGGGTAAGCGCGACGTCGGAAGGAGTGCCCACCGAGCGTATGGCCCGCTACTACCAGGCCTTTGCGGAGGGCGGATTCGGGCTCGTGATCACCGAGGGGTTGTACACGGACCTGGCGTTCTCGCAGGGCTATGCCTTCCAGCCCGGCCTGGCGACGGATGCGCACCGCGAGGGGTGGCGGGCGATCGCGGGCGGCGTCCATGCCGGCGGCGCCAGGTTCATCGCCCAGCTGATGCATGCCGGAGCGCTCTCGCAGGCGAACGTTCATCGCGCCACGACCAAGGGCCCATCGGCCCTTCGGCCCAAAGGAACGCAGATGGCATTCTATCGGGGCGCCGGCGAGTACCGTTTGCCCGAGGCGATGACGGTCGACGAGATCGCCGAGGCCGTGGCCGGCTTCGCCGGCGCAGCCCGACGCGCGGCGGAGGCCGGTTTCGATGGCGTGGAAATCCATGCCGCCAATGGCTATCTGATCGACCAGTTCCTATCGGAAGCCACCAACGCGCGCGAAGACGCGTACGGCGGCGACCTGGCATGCCGGATGCGGCTTGCCGGGGAAATCGTCCACGCCGTGCGGGCCGCCGTGGGACCCGATTTCGTGGTCGGCGTCCGTGTTTCCCAAGCCAAGGTCAACGACTTCACCTACAAGTGGAATGGAGGCGAGCAGGAGGCCGCGGAGCTGTTCCGGGCACTGGGCGCCCTGCCGATCGACTATCTCCACGTTACCGAGTACGAGGCCTGGCAACCGGCCTTCGGCACGGGGCCCAGCCTTGCCTCCCTGGCCAGGGAACACAGCCGCCTGCCGGTGCTTGCCAACGGCTCGCTGCATGACGCCCGCAAAGCCTCCCTCGTGATCCAGGAAGGGCACGCCGACTGGGTCTCCCTGGGCCGGGGAGCGCTGGCCCATCCGGATTGGCCGAAACGGCTGCGCGAGGAAAGAGTGCTGGCAGCGTTCGACCCCGGCATCCTCTCGCCAATCGCGGACCTGGAGCACGAGGATCGCTACAGGTCGCGCGCGGGGACGTGATGCTGGGATCCAATGCGTCCACAGGATTGCCGGACGCGGATACCAGGAGACAACCGGCCTCCTCCGAAGACTACGAAACCATTGCGCTTCTCCGCTTCCGGGGACGACCTTGCGCGCCTTGACGGCACACGGGAGCGGGCTACTGTCGCGGACGAGGTGATGAAGTCAGGGGAGACGGCCGGGCAAGGCAACGGCCGCCTCCTTGTGCGGGGCGCACGGCAAGCGAAGCGCGCAGGCCCGGATCTGGAAGCCGGGCCGGAGACATGGGTGACGACGTGCCAGCCGCCGACACCGCGCAACCTCTCTCCAGCGGCACAGCGGAAGGGGGCCGAAGCCCCCTTCCCTCACGGCCGGTCGTGTTCAGTGAAAGCCATCGCCCGGTCGCCTGCGGCGACGATGCGATCCAGCGTGCGCATCTCGATCGGCGCCAAGGTTTGCCCGAGCCGCTGGGCGACGGCCTTCCTGGCGTCGCTCGGCTTTCCGCGGGTCCGAGGCCAGCGAGACGCCGGCCGGCCCGCAACGGCCGATGGTCAGCGTCTCGCGCCCGATCTCACTCCCACTCGATCGTCGCCGGCGGCTTGCCGGAGATGTCGTAGACCACCCGCGAGACGCCGCGCAGCTCGTTGATGATGCGGTTGCTCACCGTGCCGAGGAAGTCGTACGGCAGGTGCGCCCAGTGCGCGGTCATGAAGTCGATGGTCTCCACCGCACGCAACGCGATCACCCATTCGTAGGCGCGGGCGTCGCCGACCACGCCCACCGACTTGACCGGCAGGAACACCGCGAACGCCTGGCTGGTCCTGTCGTACAGGTCGGCCTTGCGCAGTTCGTCGATGAAGATGGCGTCGGCCCTGGCCAACAGTTCGGCGTACTCGCGCTTCACTTCGCCGAGGATGCGCACGCCCAGGCCCGGGCCCGGGAACGGGTGGCGGTAGACCATGCTGCGCGGCAGGCCGAGTTCGACGCCCAGGCGCCGCACCTCGTCCTTGAACAGCTCGCGCAGCGGCTCGACCAGGCCCAGCTTCATGTGCTCGGGCAGGCCGCCGACGTTGTGGTGGCTCTTGATGACGTGGGCCTTGCCGGTCTTGCTGCCGGCCGATTCGATCACGTCCGGGTAGATCGTGCCCTGCGCCAGCCACTTGGCGTTGGCGAGCTTGTTCGACTCCTCGTCGAAGATCTCGACGAACAGGTTGCCGATGATCTTGCGCTTGGCCTCCGGGTCGCTGACGCCTTCCAGCGCCTTGAAATAGCGGTCCGCGGCGTTGACCCGGATGACCTTGACGCCCATGTGCTCGGCGAACATCGCCATCACCTGGTCGCCTTCCTGCCAGCGCAGCAGGCCGGTGTCGACGAACACGCAGGTCAGCTGCTCGCCGATGGCCTTGTGCAGCAGCGCGGCGACCACCGAGGAATCGACGCCGCCGGACAGGCCCAGGATCACCTCGTCGCTGCCGACCTGCTCGCGCACGCGCGCGATCTGGTCCTCGATGATGTGCTCGGCGGTCCACAGCGTCTGGCAGCCGCAGATGTCGACCACGAAACGACGCAGCAGCGCCTGGCCCTGCAGGGTGTGGGTCACTTCCGGGTGGAACTGCACGCCGTACCAGCGCTTGTCCTCGTTGGCCATCGCCGCGACCGGGATGCGGTCGGTGACGGCGGTGACGGTGAAGCCCGGCGGCGCCCTGGAAACGTGGTCGCCGTGGCTCATCCACACGTTCAGGCGCGACTTGCCGGCATGGTCGGTCAGGCCCTTGAACAGCGCATCGGGGGCGACCACATCCACCTCGGCATGGCCGAACTCGCGCTGGTCGGCCGCCTCGGTGGCGCCACCCAGCTGCGCGGCCAGGGTCTGCATGCCGTAGCAGATGCCCAGGATCGGCAGGCCGCTGTCGAACACCTGCTGCGGCGCGGCGGGAGCGCCGGGCAGCGTGGTCGATTCCGGGCCGCCGGACAGGATGATGCCCTTGGCGCCGAACGCGGCGATCTCGGCCGGATCGTGGTCCCAGGCCCAGATTTCGCAGTACACGCCGATCTCGCGGATGCGACGGGCGATCAGCTGGGTGTACTGCGCGCCGAAGTCGAGGATGAGGATCTTGTCGCTATGGAGGTCGGTCATCGGGAAAGTCTGTTGTCAGGAGCGAAGTGGATTCAGCGGCGCGCTTCGGTCGCCATCCGGACTGCCAGTCCGGCAAGGGTGCCTGCCATCAACCAGCGTTGCACGGCGATCCAGATGGGGCGCCCGGCGAGAAAGCCGGCAATGGAGCCTGCGGTCACCGCGATCGCGGCATTGACGCCGACGCTGATCGCGATCTGCGCCGTGCCCAGGATCAGCGATTGCGCCAGTACGCTTCCAAGCTGCGGATCGATGAACTGCGGCAGCAGCGACAGGTACATGATCGCGATCTTGGGGTTGAGCAGGTTGGTGATGAAGCCCATGGCGAACAACTTGCGCGGCCCGTCGTCCGGCAGATCGTGCACCTGGAACGGAGAACGGCCGCCGGGCCGGATCGCCTGCCAGGCCAGCCACAGCAGATACAGCGCGCCACCGATGCGCAACGCGTCGTAGGCGTAGGGAACCGCCAGCACGATCGCGGTGATGCCGAAGGCCGCGCACAGCATGTAGAAGACGAATCCCAGCGCAACGCCGCCCAGCGAGATCAGCCCTGCCGCCCTGCCCTGGCATATCGAGCGCGATACCAGATAGATCATGTTGGGCCCCGGCGTCAGCACCATGCCCAGCGCTATCAGCGAGAAACCGATCAGACTCGACAATTCCGGCATCGCGATGCTTCCTGGTCAAAACCGATGGGGACAGCGCAGGGCCTCCGGTGCCGCCAGTTCAGCCCATCCGGTAGTTCGGCGGCTCCTTGGTGATCTGCACGTCGTGCACGTGGCTCTCGCGCTGGCCGGCGCCGGTGATCTTCACGAACTTCGGCTTGCTGCGCATTTCCTCGATGGTGGCGCAACCGACGTAGCCCATCGTCGCGCGCAGGCCGCCCACCAGCTGGTGGACGATGCCGCCGACCGGGCCGCGGTACGGCACGCGGCCTTCGATGCCTTCGGGCACCAGCTTGTCGGCGTCGGCCGAATCCTGGAAGTAGCGGTCCTTGCTGCCCTTCTCCATCGCCGCCAGCGAGCCCATGCCGCGGTAGCTCTTGTAGCTGCGGCCCTGGAACAGTTCGGTCTCGCCCGGGGATTCCTCGGTGCCGGCGAACAGCCCGCCGATCATCACCGTGGAAGCACCGGCCACCAGCGCCTTGCCGATGTCGCCGGAATAGCGGATGCCGCCGTCGGCGATCAGCGGGATGCGGTCCTGCAACGCCTCGGCCACCATGTCGATGGCGGTGATCTGCGGCACGCCGACGCCGGCGACCACGCGCGTGGTGCAGATCGAACCGGGGCCGACGCCGACCTTGACCGCATCGGCGCCGACGTCCATCAGCGCCAGCGCGGCATCGCCGGTGACGATGTTGCCGCCAACGACCTGCAGCTGCGGATAGTGCTTCTTGGCCCAGCCGACGCGGTCGATCACGCCCTGCGAATGGCCGTGCGCGGTGTCGACGATGATCACGTCGACGCCGGCGGCCACCAGCGCCTCGATGCGCTGCTCGGTATCGCCGCCCACGCCCACCGCGGCGCCGACCAGCAGCCGGGTGGCGCTGTCCTTGGCGGCATTGGGGTTGTCGGACTTCTTCTGGATGTCCTTGACCGTGATCAGCCCGCGCAGCTCGAACGCGTCGTTGACCACCAGCACCTTCTCGATGCGGTTCTTGTGCAGCAGCTGCAGCACTTCGTTGGCTTCGGCGCCTTCCTTGACCGTGATCAGGCGGTCCTTCTTGGTCATGATGTGGCGGACCGGATCGTCCAGCTCGGTCTCGAAGCGCATGTCGCGGTGGGTGACGATGCCCACCAGCTGGCCGCCGTCGACCACCGGCACGCCGGAGATGTTGCGCGCGCGGGTCAGCGCGAGCACGTCGCGGATGCTGGTTTCCGGGTCGACCGTGATCGGGTCGCGGATCACCCCGGACTCGAACTTCTTGACCTTGGCCACCTCGGCCGCCTGCTGTTCCAGCGACAGGTTCTTGTGGATGATGCCGATGCCGCCGAGCTGGGCCATGGCGATGGCCAGGCGCGATTCGGTCACGGTATCCATCGCGGCCGAGACGATCGGCAGCTTCAGCCGCAGGTCGCGCGTCAGGCGCGTCTCCAGGCTGACGTCCTTGGGCAGGATGGTCGAATGGGCGGGGACGAGGGAAACGTCGTCGTAGGTGAGTGCTTCAGCCTGGATGCGTAGCATCGGCGGACCCGAGATGTGGGGAAGCGCGACATTTTACCCTTTTTCGGCCGCCGGTGGCAGGGGCTGGAAGCGCATCCGGGTATCGCAAACCGCAATTCACCGTTGTATCCGTGCGCCCCATCCGGGCATGGGCCAAGAAGCCCCCGCGATCATTACCGAGGAAGGCCCCCTGAGTCAGGGGGCAACCGCGTAGCGGTGGGGGTATGGATGGTTATGAGGCGGGGCCCATGGCCTGCAACGCAGGTCATGGGGCGTCAGCGCGAATGCGATGACGCTCCCCCCCTGAGTCAGGGGGCAACCGCGTAGCGGTGGGGGTATGGATGGTTATGAGGTGGGGCCCATGGCCTGCAACGCAGGTCATGGGGCGTCAGCGCGAATGCGATGACGCTCCCCCTGAGTCAGGGGGCAACCGCGTAGCGGTTGGGGGTATGGATGGTTACGAGATGGGGCCGCGCGCCCCGGCAACCCCGAAGCGCCATGACCAGGAACGCGTCGCCATGCGCCAGCGACCACCCGCCACCTTCAGCCCCGGTGAACACCCGCGGCGCGCCCCGCCGGCCGAGCAACTGCCGTTCAGTCCGCGGCTTCCGCGGCCTCGATGGTGTTCTGCATCAGCGTGGCCACGGTCATCGGCCCCACCCCGCCCGGCACCGGGGTGATCCAGCTGGCGCGCTGCGCCGCCGCCTCGAAGCCGACGTCGCCGACCAGGCGGCCGTCGTCCAGGCGGTTGATGCCGACGTCGATGACCACCGCGCCGGGCTTGACCCACTCGCCCGGCACGATGCCCGGGCGACCCACCGCCACCACCAGGATGTCGGCATTGCGCACCGCCTGTTCCAGCACGTCGCGCGGGGTGAACTTGTGGCAGCTGGTCACGGTGCAGCCGGCGATCAGCAGTTCCAGGCCCATCGGCCGGCCGACGTGGTTGCTGACGCCGACGATCGTGGCGTTGCGGCCGCGCACCGGCTGGTCGGTATGCGCCAGCAGGGTGACGATGCCGCGCGGCGTGCACGGACGCAGGCCGAACTCGCGCAGCACCAGGTGGCCGACGTTCTCGGGGTGGAAGCCGTCCACGTCCTTGCGCGGGTCGATGCGGTGGATCAGCCGGCTGGCGTCGGGGATGCCGGGCAGCGGCAGCTGCACCAGGATGCCGTGGATCTTCGGATCCGCGTTGAGCCGGTCGATCAGCGCCAGCAGCTCGGCCTCGCCGGTACCGGCCGGCAGGTCGTAGTCGAACGCCTCGATGCCGACCTTCTCGGCCGCGCGGCGCTTGTTGCGCACGTAGACAGCGGAGGCCGGGTCGCCGCCGACCAGCACCACTGCCAGTCCCGGGCGCGAACCGCCGGCGGCGATGCGCGCGTCCACCCGCACCTTCAGCCCGTCGAGCAGGTCTTCGGCGATGCGCCGGCCATCGAGGATACGGGCCGTCGCGGCGGCGTCTGCGGAAGCGGTCATGGGTGCGCGGGGTGTAGAGTCGGGGCTGCCTATTGTCCCCGATTCCGCCATGGCCGACATCATCGCGATCGCCGTCCTGCACGCCCGCCGCCTCCGGCCGCACCGGCTCCTGCCTCGATGAGGCGGCCGCTGTCGCTCGTCGCCGGCGTGTCAGCGGCCGCCTATCTGGCGGTATGCGGCTTCCTGTTCGTCAAGCAGCGCGAGCTGCTGTACTTCCCGCAGGCCACCCGCATCCCGCCCGAAGACACCGGCTTCGAGCTGCCGCGCGAGGATGGCCTTGTCCTGCGCGGCTGGCGACTGACCCCGGCCGCTCCCCGCGCCCTGCTCTACTTCGGCGGCAACGCCGAGGACCTGCGCGGCTTCCGCGACCAGGCCAGCGTGGTGCTGCCCGGCCATACGGTCTATCTGCTGGCCTACCGCGGCTACGGCGCCAGCGACGGCCGGCCGACGCAGCCGGCGCTGCTGGCCGATGCGCTGGCGCTCTACGACCATGTGCGCCGGCAACGCCCGGAGGTGGAGATCGACGTGATCGGCCGCAGCCTGGGCAGCGGCGTGGCCAGCTACGTGGCCTCGCAGCGGCGGGTGTCGCGGCTGGCGCTGGTCACCCCGTTCGACAGCGTGCGCGCCACCGCGCAATCGCATTACCGCTGGGTGCCGGTGCGCTGGCTGCTGCGCGACGCCTACCCTTCGACCGACTACCTGCCGCGGCACGCCGGGGAACTGATGATCGTGCGCGCCAGCCACGACACGGTGGTGCCAGCAGCCAATACCGACAGCCTGATCGCTGCGCTGCCGCGGCCCCCGCAGGTGGCCACGATCGCCGGCAGCGACCACAACAGCATCGCCAACAGCACCGATTACCTGGCGCTGCTGCGACAGTTCTTCGCTCAGGACCCGCGCTCGCCCTGACCGGCCTCGCCCGCCGGCAATGCCTCGGCATTCAGGTTGCGCGCCTCGCGCCGCGGCGGCGTGAACGGCGTGGGCCGCGGCACGGCCGGCGCACCGGTGCCGTACAGCAGGCCGGCACCGGCGCTCAGGTCGCCGCCGGCCATCTCCAGTTCGAAGCGCTCGCCGTCGCGCTGACGGATGTCGCGGGCGAGTTCGTCGGCCTCCACCTCGTCCACGCCCAGCTGCATCAGCGCCGAGCGCCCGAACTCGACCGCCGATTCGAAGGTCTCGCGGATCTGGTAATCCACCCCGGCCCGGATCAGCGCCAGCGAATGCTCGCGATCGTACGAACGCACCAGCAGGCGCGCCTGCGGGAATACGTGGCGGGCCAGCTCGACGATGCGGTCGGCGGCCTCGCGCTGGTCCACGCACACCGCGATCACCCGCGCACTGCCGGCGCCACTGGCATGCAGCACGTCCAGCCGGGTGCCGTCGCCGTAGTAGATCTTGAAGCCGAAATCGGCCGCGCTCTGGATCATCCCGATGTCGTTGTCGATGATGGTCACGTCCACGTCGCGCGCCAGCAGCGACTGGCTGGCCACCTGGCCGAAGCGGCCGAAGCCGATCACCAGCACGCTCCCGCTCAGTCCTTCCGCGGCCTCCACGCCATCGAGCGACGGCGACCGCGTCGGCTTGAAGCGCGTGTACAACAGCACGAACAGCGGCGTCAGCGCCATCGACAGCACCACCACCGCGGTCAGGGTGGCGTTGACCGGCCCATCGATCACCCCGGCCGATACCGCGGCGGCGAACAGCACGAAGGCGAATTCGCCGCCCTGCGCCATCAGCACCGCGCGATCCAGCGCCTGCGGGTGGTCGCCGCCCAGCAGCCGGCCCACGACGTAGATGCAGACCGCCTTGGCCAGCATCAGCAACAGCACCAGCGAGGCGATCCGCAGCCAGTCCGCGATCACCACCTGCAGGTCCAGCGCCATGCCGACGCTGAGGAAGAACAGCCCCAGCAGGATGCCGCGGAACGGCTCGATGTCGGCCTCGATCTGGTGGCGGAAGATCGAGCCGGACAGCAGCACGCCGGCCAGGAACGCGCCCATCGCCATCGACAGCCCACCCAGCTGCATCAGCAGCGCCGCGCCCAGCACCACCAGCAGCGCGGCCGCGGTCATCACCTCGCGCGCCTTGGCCGCGGCCAGCAGCCGGAACAGCGGATTGAGCAGGAACCGGCCCACCACCACCAGGCCGACGATGGCACCGGCGCCGGTGGCGATGGCGATCCAGCGCGACGCCTCCCCGCTCGCCGCATGTGCCGGCGCCATCCATGCCACCACCGCCAGCAACGGCACGATCAGCAGGTCCTCGAACAGCAGGATCGAGACGATCTTCTGCCCCGAAGGCAACGCGATGTCGCCGCGTTCGGCCAGCAGCTGCATCACCACCGCGGTGGACGTCAGCACGAAGCCGGAGGCGGCGACGAACGCCACCGGCCACGGCAGGCCCAGCAGCCTGCAGATCACCGCCAGCACCACGGCGGCGGTCATCACCTGCGCCGTGCCCAGCCCGAAGATCTCGCGGCGCAGCCCCCACAGGTGCGCCGGCCGCATCTCCAGCCCGATCACGAACAGGAACATCACCACGCCCAGTTCGGCCACGTGCAGGATCGCCTGCGGGTCGGAGAACCAGCCGAATCCGAACGGCCCGATCGCCAGGCCGGCGGCGAAATAGCCCAGCACCGAGCCCAGCCCCAGCCGCCGGAACAGCGGCACGGCCACGACCGCCGCACCCAGCAGGGCCACTACTTTCACCAGTTCAGTGGAGGCTTCGGTCGCCATGCGGATCGCCCGTTCGGTTCAGATCGCTCCACGATAGGACAAGCGCGGGCCGTTGACGACGACCGCCGGCGCTCAGGCCGCGCTGGAGCAGAACGCGGCGTAGTCGATGTAGCCAGGGAACGGCCGGCCCTGCGCGCAGACCGGACAGGCGGGATCGGCCGGCAACCGCGTCTCGCGGAAACGCATCGCCAGCGCGTCGAAATGCAGCAGGCGCCCGGCCAGCGGCTGGCCGATGCCGAGCAGCAGCTTGAGCACCTCGTTGGCCTGCAGCAGGCCGACGATCCCCGGCAACACGCCCAGCACGCCGGCCTCGGAACAGTTGGGCGCGAACTCCGGCGGCGGCGGCTCGGGGAACAGGCAGCGGTAGCAGGGCGCCTGGCCGCGATGGCGGCCGGCGTCGAACACGCTGACCTGTCCTTCGAAACGCTGCACCGCGCCGTACACCAGCGGCTTGCCCAGCTTCACGCAGGCATCGTTGAGCAGGTAGCGCACCGGGAAGTTGTCCGAGCCGTCCAGCACCACGTCCACGTCCTGCAGCAGCTGCTCGACATTGGCCGAGGTCACCCGCTGCTGCACCGCCTCGACCTGCACGCCGGGGTTGAGCGCCGACAGGCTGGCCGCCGCGGACAGCACCTTGGGCTGGCCGATCCGCGCCTGGGTGTGCAGGATCTGCCGCTGCAGGTTGCTCAGGTCGACCACGTCGTCGTCGGCGATGCGCAGGTGGCCGACGCCGGCCGCGGCCAGGTAGAAACCGGCCGGCGATCCCAGCCCGCCGGCGCCGATCATCAGCACCCTTGCCTGCTGCAGGCGGCGCTGCCCGTCGATGCCTACTTCCGGCAGCCGCAGGTGGCGCGAATAGCGCTCCAGGAAATCCCGTTCGTCGGCCGGCAGCAGCGGCCGCACCAAAGGCAGGCCCTCGGCGCTCCAGCGGCTGGTGCCGCCGGCCACCGAAACGACGTTGCGGTAGCCGGCCGCGGCCAGCACCCCGGCGGCTTCCAGCGAACGCCGCCCGCTCTGGCAGATCAGGATGAGCTCGGTGCCGGGATCGGCGACATGGGCGGCCGGATCGGCCTGCAGGTCGCCCTTGGCGATGCCCAGCGCGCCCTCGGCCTGTCCGCCCGCGCGTTCGTGGAGTTCGCGCACGTCGATCAGCGTCGCGCCCTGCGCGACGCGCTGGCGGGCCTGGGCGGGAGTGATTTCGGCGATGCTCATGCCGGCATTATCCCCGGCCGGAACGGCGCTGGCGACGGACGTGGCGGGAACCGAGCGTCCGCCCGGCGGTGCCGGTCGCCTGCGGGCAACCCGTACCGCGGGCCGCCAGCGCGGGAGACGCCGCCACGAACCGCACGCAAACCGATGGCGCGTGCGGGCGCGGCCCGGCGCAGCGGCCTACTTGCGGCCCTTCACGTGCCGGATCAGGCGCCGCTTGCGCGCGATCTGGCGCTCGGTCAGCACGTTCTTCTTGCCCTCGTAGGGGTTGGCGCCCTCGCGGAAGATGAACTGCACCGGCGTACCGACCAGCTTGAAGCGCTTGCGGAAGAAGTTCTCCAGGTAGCGCTTGTACGACTCCGGCAGCTCCTTCAGGCGGGTGCCGTGGACGATGAAGGTCGGCGGGTTGCTGCCGCCCGGGTGCACGTAGCGCAGCTTGGAGACATGGCCGCGGATGCTCGGCGGCGGGTTGGTCTCGTAGGCCACTTCCAGCGCCTTGTTGACCTCGCTGGTGCTGAACTCCTTGGTGGCCGAGGCGTGCGCGCGGTGGATCGCGCGGAACAGCTCGCGCAGGCCCGAGCCATGCTTGGCGGAGATGCGCACCACTTCGGCCCACGGCACGAAACCGAGCTTGAGCGACAGCAGGGTCTCGGCCTGCTCGCGCTGGTAGTCGGTCAGACCGTCCCACTTGTTGATCGCCACCACCAGCGCCCGGCCGGCATCGAGCACCGCGCCCAGCACGCTGGCGTCCTGGTCGGTCACGCCCTCGCTGGCGTCCAGCATCAGCACCGCCACCTGGCAATGCTCGATCGACTGCAGCGTCTTGACCACGCTGAACTTCTCGACCACTTCGTCGACCCGCGCCTTGCGCCGCAGGCCGGCGGTATCGATCAGCCGGTACTCGCGGCCGTCGCGTTCCAGGTCCACCGCGATCGAGTCGCGGGTGGTTCCGGGCACCTCGGAGGCGATCATCCGCTCCTCGCCGAGCAGGCGGTTCACCAGCGTCGACTTGCCCACGTTCGGGCGGCCGACGAAGGCGATGCGCATGCGCGAGGGGTCGTCGTCCAGGGTTTCGGTGGTGCCTTCTTCCGGCAGGCGCTCGACGATCTCGTCGAGCAGGTCGTCCAGGCCCTGGCGATGCGCGGCGGAGACCGTCAGCATTTCGCGGAAGCCGTAGCGGGCGAATTCCGAGCGCACCGCCTGCTCGTCGGTGCCGTCGATCTTGTTGATCAACAGCAGCGTCGGCCGCGACAGCTTGCGCAGCCACGCCAGGATCTCGTCATCCAACGCCGAGGTGCCCTCACGGGCATCGACCACGAACAGGATCAGGTCGGCCTCGGCCGCGGCCGCGCGCGCCTGCCGCGCGGTGGCGCCGGCCAGGCCCTCGTCCTCACCGGCGATGCCG
Source organism: Xanthomonas chitinilytica (assembly GCF_026107455.2). Lineage (GTDB taxonomy): Bacteria > Pseudomonadota > Gammaproteobacteria > Xanthomonadales > Xanthomonadaceae > Stenotrophomonas > Stenotrophomonas chitinilytica. The sequence goes on from NZ_JAPCHY010000007.1 coordinate 182,691, forward strand.
CCGGTGTCCACGACCAGGAACGGGTTGTCCTCGTCCAGCCGGCAGACACCATAGTTGCGGTCGCGGGTAACGCCCGGCTGGTCGTGGACCAGCGCGTCGCGGGTGCGCGTGAGCGCATTGAAAATGGTGGACTTGCCGACATTCGGCCGTCCGACCAGGGCGACCAAAGGCAGCATCGCGGAACTCCTTATTGTCCCAACCGGAATGCGGTCAGGTCACCATCAACATTCTGTACCAGCAGAATCCCGTCCACCACGACCGGCTGCGCCAACAACGCGTCGCCCCCGGCCCTGGCGCGGGCAGCGAGCTCGCCGTTGTCCAGACGCAACCAATGCAGATACCCCTTGTAGTCGCCGACCACGGCGTAGTCGCCATGGATCGCGGCACCGGTCAGCGAACGCCGCGCCAGCGCCTGCTGCGACCACAGCGCTGACCCGCCATTCTTGTCCAGGCCGTACACGATGCCCTTGCTGTCGGTCACCACCACCAGGCCGGAGGAAAGCGCCACGCCGCCGGCACCGCCATGGTCGCGCGACCACAACGGCCGGCCGGTCGGGCCTTCGATGGCCAGGGTCTCGCTCTTGAAGCTGGTCGCGTACAGGATGTTGCCTTCCAGCACCGGGGCGCCGTCCACGTCGGCCATGCGCTCCAGCTCGGTACGGCCTTCCGGCGTGCCCACCTGCTGATCCCAGATGGTGCGGCCGTCCTGCATGGACAGCGCGGCCAGGCTGCCGTCGTCGTTGCCGATGAACAGCACGCCCGGGCCGGTCACCACCGGCGCGTTGCCGCGCACGGTCAGGGTCGGCAGTTCGCGCGGATTGAACCAGCGACGCTCGCCATCGGCGGCGTCGAACGCGGTGATGCGGCCATCGTTGCTGCGCACGAACACCAGCCCCTGGGCCACGGCCGGCGCGGTGATCACTTCACCCGGCACCTTGGCGCGCCACTTCTCGCTGCCGTCGTTGGCGTCGAGCGCGATCACCTGCCCGTCCAGCGTGCCGATCACCACCAGCCCGTCGCCCACGCCCGGGCCGCCGGACAGACGCAGCTTCGGCTGCTTCTTGACCTTGGCCGGTTCGTATTTCCAGATCTGCTTGCCGCTCTGCAGGTCCAGGGCGCGCACGCCGCCTTCCACCGCCGCGGCATAGACGCGGCCATCGGCCACGGCCGGCGCCTGGCGGATGCCGATGCGTCCTTCGCCCTTGCCGACGCTGGTGGACCACAACTTGCCGACGCTGACCGTCTGCTCGAACTTGACCAGTTCCGCCGGCTCCAGCGCCTTCTTCGCTTCCGCGTCCTTGCCGGCGAACCAGCCCTTGACCGTGCTGCAACCCGAAAGCGCAGCGCCCAGCAGCAATACCGTCGCCACACGCTTGAACATGACTACCTGCTTCATCAGATCTGCTCCACGGCAGGGTCAGCCACCGTGCCGCCCGCATCCATCAGTTTGGTTTCCACCAGCCGACGCTGCGGTGCCGCCACGTCCAGTGCCGCCAGCGACTTGGTGTACAGCTCGCGCGCTTCGTCGCGCTTGTCCTGGGCGATCAGCGCGTCGCCGCGGATCTCCAGGCTGGCGCTGTCCTGCGCATCGGCCAGCAGCGACAGCGCCTCGTCGGCCTTGCCGGTCTCGATCAGCAACCGGGCGATGCGCTGGTCGATCAGCAGCTTGAAATCGCCTTCGGTCTTCAGCCCGCGCAGGGTGGCGATGGCATCGTCGTTCTTGCCGGCCTCGACCTGCGCCTTCGCCAGCTCCAGCGCGGCCAGGTCGGCATAGATGCTGGCCTTGCCGGCTTCCAGCGCCGCCACTTCCTTGGCCGCCTCGTCCAGGTCCTTGGAGCGCAGGCTGCGGGTAACCGCGTCGTAACGGGCGTTGGCCTGCGCCAGCTGCCCCACCTGTTCCTTCTGCCACCACTGCCAGCCGCCGATGACGGCAATGCCGATCACCACACCGCCGACGATGCCGGCGCCATTCTTGCGGATCCAGGTGCGGACACGTTCGCTTTGTTCGTGCTCGTCGAGCAGGTCGTCGATCGCCATGCGTACTCTCGCCCCGCCCGACTGGGGGAGCCATTGGATTTGAATTGGAAAACGTCGTGACTCAGTGCGAAACCGGGGCCACGGAACCGTCAGAGGATACCGTAAAGCGTGCGACATTGGCTCGCTGGAATGGGCGGACGTCGACGGTACTACCCGCCCGCTGAACCTCGACCTCCGAGGCATTGCCCAGCACCACCCGCCCGACTTCGCCGGGGCGGTAGCTGCGCTTCTCGCCGCTGCGGATCAGCGCCTTCTCCACCGCCGCACCGTCCGGGGCGGAAATCTCGACCCAGCTGTCGCCCTTGAAATCGAGCGAAAGGACCGGCGCCTCGGACGGCACCGACCGCGCGATCGGCGCCATCGAGGCGATATACGGCGCATTGCCCGGCTTGGCCCGCGGCGTCGCGGCTTCCACGGCGCGGCCGGCCGGCGCATCGGAACCGGCCACCGGCGCAAGCGCGTCGGGCACCACGTCGAGCGAGGCGGTACTGGGAGGCGTGTCGCTGAAATGACTACGGCTGGCATACCACACCGGAACCGCCAGCACTGCGGTGATGACCACGTATACCGCGCGACGGCCGATACTCTCGGCCACCCGCCGCATGCGCGGCGTATGCATGTGGCTGACCAGCTGCGGCGGCTCGACCGGCGCGATCTGCGCCTGCTCCAGCAACCCGCTGATGTCCACGTTCAGCAGTCGTGCGTAGCTGCGCAGCTGGCCGCGGACGAATACCGGGGCTCCCAGCCGCTGCCACTGCTCTTCTTCCAGCGACCGCACCACCTGCATCGGCATCTTCAGCCGGGAAGCCACCTGATCGAGCGACAACCCGGCCGCTTCACGTGCCTGGCGAAGACGGACGCCACATCCCACTGCACCTTCGAAAGCATTCACACCTGGATCATTGATCACAATGCATCAGCCCTGGGGATTCAAGGTTGCGTCCTGAGGGAACTCCTCGCGCAACCGTCGTTGATATCGACTGGCGGCAGCCTTGTCGCCCAGCCTGTCCTCAATCTGAACGGCCAGTTGTAACACGGAAACCGTGGCCGGCGCAGCAGCCAGCCTGCGTTGGGAGAAAGCCCGCGCCTCGAAATAGCGACCGGCGGCGTACTCGCCGCGGGCCATCGACTCCAGCGCATAGGCGTTGGCCGGGTCCAGCTCCAGCGCCTGCCGCAGGTCGCGGGTGGCCCGCTCGCGTTGCCCGGCATCCAGCGCACACCCCCCGGCATTGGCCAGCGCCGAGGCCCGCGCGCCATATCCGCCGTCGGCCAGGGCACGGTCGAACCAGACCAGGGCCTCGGCCGGATAGCCGTTGGCGCACAACCAGGCCCCGTAATTGTTCAGTACGTCGCCCTGCCCCGGCGCCATCTCGGCCGCCTGCCGGTAGAGCTGCCCGGCCTTCTCGGCCTCGCCGCGCTGGCCGGCGATCGCCGCCAGCACGGTATAGGCATCGGGAATGCCCGATTCGATCTTCAGTGCGGAGCGGGCATGGCGCTCGGCCTCGTCCAGTTCGCCATGGCGCAGGCGGTCGACCGCGATCCGCAGCAACTCCCGGAACTGCATCCCCTTGCGTGCCTGGCGGCTGTCGCGGACGTCGTAGGTGGGCGCCACCTGCTGCGTGCTGCGCACGGTGCCGGTCCTGGCATTCTGCCCGTTGCCGCAACCGGCCAGGGCCAGGGCAGCAACGAGCAGCAACCAGCCGGTGTTACGCCGCTGCATCCTTGCCGCCTCGGCTCTCGAGTTGCCGGAGGAACTCTGCCTGGCGGCGGGTGCGGTCCATCACCTGCCCCTTCAGCTGCCCGCAGGCCGCGTCGATGTCGTCGCCGCGGGTCCTGCGCACCATCGTCAGCACCTGCGAATCCAGCAGGATCTTCTGGAAGGCTCGGATCTGCGTCTCGTCCGAGCGCTCGTAGCGGGTGCCCGGGAACGGGTTGAACGGGATCAGGTTGACCTTGCCCGAATCCCTGGCCTGCACCGCGTTGTCGAACTGGCGCATCAGCCGCGCCAGCTGGCGCGCATGCTCGGGCTGGTCGTTGATGCCCTTCATCAGGGTGTATTCGAAGGTGACCGATTCGCGGCGCTTGTTGGCGCGCAGGTAGCGTGCGCACGAGGCCATCAGCTCGGCGATCGGGTACTTCCTGTTGAGCGGCACCAGGGTCTCGCGCAGCTCGTCGTTGGGCGCGTGCAGCGACACCGCCAGCGACACGTCGCTCTCGGTGGACAGCCGGTCGATCATCGGCACCAGGCCGGAGGTCGACAGGGTCACGCGCTTGTTGGCCAGGCCGTAGCCCAGGTCGTCGCGCATCACGCTCATCGCGCGCACGACGTTGTCGAAATTCATCAGCGGCTCGCCCATGCCCATCATCACCACGTTGGTGAGGCGGCGCTGCTGGTGCGGCACGTTGCCCAGGTGGCGCGCGGCCACCCACACCTGGCCGATGATCTCGGCGGTGGACAGGTTGCGGTTGAAGCCCTGGGTGGCGGTCGAGCAGAACGTGCAGTTCAGCGCGCAACCGACCTGCGAGGACACGCACAGGGTGCCGCGGCTCTTGTCGGGGATGTAGACGGTCTCGATGGCGTTCTTGCCATCCACGCCCATCGCCAGCAGCCACTTGTGGGTGCCATCGGCGGACGGCTTGTCGAACACGACATTGGGGACGACGACCTCGGCATGCGCATGCAGCTTGGCGCGCAGCGCCTTGCCGAGGTCGGTCATCTGGTCGAAATCGGTGACGTAGCGGTGGTGGATCCACTTCATCACCTGGTGGGCGCGGTAGCGCGCCTCGCCGAGGGTCTCGGCGAAGAAGCGCTCCAGCCCCTCGCGATCGAGGTCGAGCAGGTTCTGCTTGCCAGCCGTCGGCACCGATTTCGGCAGCGGCTGGATGGCGGGTGTCTGTACGACCTCGTTCACGACTTCAACCTTTGTTTAGCGCGAAACCACTTCGGTCGCGGCAAAGAAGTAGGCCACTTCGATGGCGGCGTTCTCGACCGAGTCCGAGCCGTGGGCGGCGTTGGCATCGATCGACTCGGCGAAGTCGGCACGGATGGTGCCCGGTGCGGCTTCCTTCGGATTGGTGGCGCCCAGCAGTTCGCGATGGGCCAGCACGGCGTTCTCGCCTTCCAGCGCCTGGATCATCACCGGGCCGGAGATCATGAACTCGACCAGCGCGTTGAAGAACGGACGCTCGCGGTGCACGGCGTAGAAGCCTTCGGCTTCGCGGCGCGACAGCTGCTTGTACTTGGCGGCCACGATCTTCAGCCCGGCCTTCTCGAAGCGGGCGTAGATTTCGCCGATGACGTTCTTGGCGACGGCATCGGGCTTGATGATGGAAAGGGTGCGCTCCAGCGCCATGGGAGTTTCTCCGTTGGGCGGGCCACTGATCGGCCCGAGGTTAGCATGAAAAAAACCCGCGTCAAAACGCGGGCTTAGCCTGAATTTCAGCTGGCAATTCTATCTCCTCGCCCGGGTCTTGCACAGCACCGGCCTGAATCATGCTGCACTGCAAAATGAACTATGGACTTGACGGGCCTAATATCAAACAATCGTTTGATTGACTGTCGTCCGCGCAATGGCCAAGCCCACCCATTTCTCCACCAAGGACCGCATCCTCGGCGCCGCCGAGGAACTGTTCGCCCAGCACGGCTTCGCCGGGACCTCGCTGCGCCAGGTCACCAGCCAGGCGGACGTCAACATCGCCGCGGTCAACTACCACTTCGGCTCCAAGGAGAATCTGGTCAACGAGGTATTCCGCCGGCGCATGGACGAGATGACCGCCGCCCGCCTGGCCCAGCTGGCCACGGCTCAACGCGAGCACCCGGGCGAGCTGCGCCAGGTGCTGGCGGCGTTCGTCGAGCCGGCCCTGGCGATGGCCCAGGACCGCCAGACCGGGGGCGCCTTCGTGCGGGTGATCGCCCGCGCCTATGCCGAGAAGAACGACAACCTGCGCAAGTTCCTGTCCGACCACTACGGCCACGTGCTGCGCGACTTCGGCAAGGCCATCGCCGTCTGCGTGCCGGGCCTGAGCAAGGAAGAGCTGTACTGGCGCCTGGACTTCCTGGCCGGCGCGCTGACCTATGCGATGGCCGACTTCGGCCTGATCAAGCGTCCTGCGGATGTCACCGAAGCCGCGCATCGTGCCCATGCGGCACGCGAACTGATCCACTTCGCCGAAGCCGGGTTCCGCGCCAGCGCGACCCAGGCCGCGGCGATGTCCCTTTCCACCCAGTAGTTGCAGACCAACAAAGGCTTATCGACATGTCCAATTCCCTGCCAGTCCGCCGCGCCGCCGTGCTGGGCGCCGGCGTCATGGGTGCCCAGATCGCCGCCCATCTGACCAATGCCGGCGTCGACACCGTGCTGTTCGACCTGCCCGCCAAGGAGGGCCCGGCCGATGGCATCGTGCTCAAGGCCATCGCCAACCTGGGCAAGCTCAGCCCCGCCCCGCTGGCCAGCAAGTCGCTGGCCGAGGCGATCACCCCGGCCAACTACGAGTCCGGCCTGGAGCAGCTCAAGGACTGCGACCTGATCATCGAGGCCATCGCCGAACGGATGGACTGGAAGCAGGACCTGTACAAGAAGATCGCCCCGTTCGTGGCCGACCACGCCGTGCTGGCCTCCAACACCTCGGGCCTGGGCATCAACAAGCTGGCCGACGTGCTGCCCGAGCAGCTGCGCCACCGCTTCTGCGGCGTGCACTTCTTCAACCCGCCGCGCTACATGCACCTGGCCGAGCTGATCCCGGCCAGCACCACCGACAAGGCGGTGCTGGAAGGGCTGGAAACCTTCCTGACCACCACCCTGGGCAAGGGCGTGGTCTATGCCAAGGACACCCCGAACTTCATCGGCAACCGCATCGGCGTGTTCTCGATCCTGTCCACCATCCACCACACCCAGCAGTTCGGCCTGGGCTTCGACGAAGTGGACGGCCTGACCGGCCCGCTGGTCGGCCGCCCGAAGTCGGCCACCTACCGCACCTCCGACGTGGTCGGCCTGGACACCATGGCCCACGTCATCAAGACCATGGCCGACACCCTGCCCAACGACCCGTGGCATGAATTCTTCAAGTCGCCGAAGTGGCTGGAGGCGTTGATCGCCAAGGGTGCACTGGGCCAGAAGACCGGCGCCGGCATCTTCCGCAAGGTCGGCAAGGACATCGTGGTGCTGGACCTGGAGAAGCAGGACTACCGCCCGGCCGACCGCAAGGCCGCCGACGAGGTGGTCGAGATCCTGAAGATCAGAAACCCGGCCGAGAAGTTCGCCAGGCTGCGCGAGAGCCAGCACCCGCAGGCGCAGTTCCTGTGGGCGACCTTCCGCGACCTGTTCCACTACAGCGCCTACCACCTGGCCGACATCGCCGAGACCGCGCGCGACGTCGACCTGGCGATCCGCTGGGGCTACGGCTGGTCGCTGGGCCCGTTCGAGACCTGGCAGGCCGCCGGCTGGAAGCAGGTGGCGCAGTGGATCGCCGACGACATCGTCGCCGGCAAGAGCATGAGCAGCGCGCCGCTGCCGGACTGGGTGTTCGACGGCCGCGACGGCGTGCACGCCGCCGAGGGCAGCTATAGCCCGTCGCGCAATGCCAAGCTGCCGCGTTCGGCGCTGCCGGTGTACCAGCGCCAGCGCTTCCCCGACCCGCTGCTGGGCGAAACCTTCAGCCCGGGCGAGACCGTGTTCGAGAACGATGGCGTGCGCATGTGGCACGACGGCGACGGCATCGCCGTGGCCAGCTTCAAGACCAAGATGAACACCGTCTCCGACCAGGTGCTCGACGGCCTGCAGGAAGCCATCACCCGCGCCGAGAAGGACTTCAAGGGCCTGGTCATCTGGCAGCACAAGGAACCCTTCTCCGCCGGCGCCGACCTGGCCGGCGCGCTGGGCGCGCTGCAGGCCGGCAAGATCGCCGAGTTCGAGGCGATGGTCGCCAACTTCCAGCGCACCAGCCAGCGCATCAAGTACGCGCTGGTGCCGGTGGTGGCCGCGGTGCGCGGCCTGGCCCTGGGCGGCGGCTGCGAGTTCCAGATGCACTCGGCCAAGACCGTGGCCTCGCTGGAAAGCTACATCGGCCTGGTGGAAGCCGGCGTCGGCCTGCTGCCGGCCGGTGGCGGCCTGAAGGAACTGGCGGTGCGCGCTTCGCAGGCCGCCGGTCCGGGCGGTGATGTGTTCGCCGAGCTGAAGAAGACCTTCGAGACCGTGGCGATGGCCAAGGTGTCCAACTCGGCGGTCAACGCCAAGGAGCTGGGCCTGCTGCGCGCGACCGACAAGGTGGTGTTCAACAGCTACGAGGCGCTGTACATCGCCAAGCAGGAAGTGCAGGCGCTGGCCGAGGGTGGCTACCGTCCGCCGCTGCCGGCACGCCGCATCCAGGTTGCCGGCGACGTCGGCATCGCCACCTTCAAGATGATGCTGGTCAACATGCTGGAAGGCCGCTTCATCAGCCCGTACGACTACGAGATCGCCGTGCGTATCGCCACCGTGCTGTGCGGCGGCGAAGTCGACCGCGGCACGCTGGTCGACGAAGAGTGGCTGCTGACGCTGGAGCGCAAGCACTTCGTCGAGCTGGCCCAGCAGGAAAAGACCCAGGCCCGCATCGCGCACATGCTCAAGACCGGCAAGCCGCTGCGGAACTGAGTGGGCGTCGGCGCGGCGGCAACCTGCCGTCCGCACCCGCTTCTCACGCTCACAACACTTTCAAGAGATCACAGCAATGACCAAGCAAATCCAGGACGCCTACATCGTCGCCGCCACCCGCACCCCGGTGGGCAAGGCGCCCAAGGGCATGTTCCGCAACACCCGTCCCGACGACATGCTCGCCCACGTGCTCAAGTCCGTGGTCGCGCAGGCGCCGGGCATCGACGTCAACCGCATCGACGACGCCATCATCGGCTGCGCCATGCCCGAAGCCGAGCAAGGCATGAACGTGGCGCGCATCGGCGTGCTGCTGGCCGGCCTGCCGGACACCATCGCTGCGCAGACGGTCAACCGCTTCTGTTCCTCGGGCCTGCAGGCCGTGGCCATGGCCGCCGACCAGATCCGCCTGGGCAACGCCGACCTGATGCTGGCCGGCGGCACCGAGTCGATGTCGATGGTGCCGATGATGGGCAACAAGATCGCCATGGCGCCGAGCGTGTTCGACAACGACCATGTCGCCATCGCCTACGGCATGGGCATCACCGCCGAGAAGGTGGCCGAGGAATGGAAGGTCTCGCGCGAGGAGCAGGACGCCTTCGCCCTGGCCTCGCACCAGAAGGCCATTGCCGCGATCCAGGCCGGCGAGTTCAAGGACGAGATCAGCCCCTACGAGATCGTCTCTCACCTGCCCGACCTGGCCGATGGCAAGCGCATCATCACCCGCAACAAGCTGGCCGACACCGACGAAGGCCCGCGCCCGGACTCCTCGGCCGAGGGTCTGGCCAAGCTGCGTCCGGTGTTCCGCAACGGCCAGTTCGGCGGCACCGTCACCGCCGGCAACTCCTCGCAGATGAGCGACGGCGCCGGCGCGGTGCTGCTGGCCTCCGAGCAGGCGGTCAAGGACTACGGCCTGAAGCCGCTGGCGCGCTTCGTCAGCTTCTCCGTGGCCGGCGTGCGCCCGGAAGTGATGGGCATCGGCCCGATCGCAGCGATCCCGAAGGCGCTCAAGCAGGCCGGCCTGACGCAGGACCAGCTGGACTGGATCGAGCTCAACGAAGCCTTCGCCGCACAGTCGCTGGCGGTGATCCGCGATTGCGGCCTGGACCCGTCCAAGGTCAACCCGCTGGGCGGCGCCATCGCCCTGGGCCATCCGCTGGGCGCCACCGGCGCGATCCGTACCGCGACCCTGCTGCACGGCCTGCGCCGTCGCCAGCAGAAGTACGGCATGGTCACCATGTGCATCGGCACCGGCATGGGCGCGGCCGGCGTGTTCGAGGCGCTCTGATCCGACTCGCCGTGTTGCAAGCGAAAAGGGCAGCCTCGCGGCTGCCCTTTTCGCGTCCGGCGCCCCGGATGGGCACCGGCAATACATGCCACCCTACTCGGCCAGTACCTTCCGCATCATCTCGCGCGCCGGTGCGGCCAGCTTCTCGTTTTCCAATGCAAAGCGGATGGTGGCCTCGACCAGGCCCAGGTGGGTACCGCAATCGAAACGGGTACCCTCGAAGCGATAGGCATCCACCGGTTCGCTTTCGAGCAAACGGGCGATGGCATCGGTCAGCTGGATTTCACCGCCCGCACCAGTACCGGTCGCCTCCAGCAGTTCGAAGATCTTCGGGCTCAGCACGTAGCGGCCGACCACGGCCAGATCGCTGGGGGCATCCTCCGGCTTCGGCTTCTCGACGATCTGGGTGATATGGCCCTTGCGCCCGTCGAACTTGTCGGTGGCGACGATCCCATAGCTGCCCGTCTTCTCGTGCGGCACGTCCTCCACCGCGATGACGCTGGCCCCGCTGGCTTCATTGAGGTCGGCCATCTGCTTGAGCGCACCCGTACCACGGTTCCAGATCAGATCGTCCGGCAGCAGTACCGCGAAGGGTTCATCGCCCACGATGGGCTTGGCGCACAGCACCGCGTGGCCCAGGCCCAAGGCCTCGGTCTGGGTCACGAACACCGCACGCACGCCCTCGGGCAACACGTGGCGGATTTGCTCCAACTGCTCCCGCTTGCCCGCGCGCTCGAGTTTCTGCTCGAGCTCGTAGGCCTTGTCGAAATAATCCGCCACCGCATGCTTGTAGCGGTTGGTGATGAAGATCAGCGTGTCGCAACCGGCTTCGATGGCCTCGTCGACCGCATACTGGATCAATGGCCGATCGATGATCGGCAGCATTTCCTTCGGCACCGTCTTGGTGGCGGGCAGGAACCGTGTGCCCAGTCCTGCGACCGGGAATACCGCCTTGCGAATACGTGTACGCATCAAAACCTTTTGGCCTCACGTGCTGGGAAAGGCACAACGGTAGCAGAGCGGAAGTTATCGTCCTGTACTACGGGCAGGAACTCCGGCATCGTCGCGAACAGGATGGATCTGATGGCCTCGTTGTCATAGGCGGCCACCGCTTCGCGCAGCTTCGGGATATTCGACAGTACCTGCTCGCGCGAGAAGGTGCGGACGCCCGCCTCCAGGATCTTGGGATGGGAGGTGGCGCGGTAGTCCTCGTCCGAATAGAACAAGGTCTCGTGCAGTTTTTCGCCCGGCCGCAAACCGGTATAGATGATGGCGATGTCGCGCCCGGGCTGCTTGCCCGCGAGCCGGATCATCTGCTCGGCCAGCACCCGGATCGGCACCGGCTCGCCCATGTCCAGGGTGTAGATGGCACCGCGAGATGCGGAAGCTGCCGCCTGGAGGATGAGCTGGCAGGCTTCCGGGATCGTCATGAAGAAACGGCTGACTTCCGGATCGGTCACGGTCACCGGCCCGCCACGGCGTATCTGCTCGCGGAACAGCGGTACGACGCTGCCCGCGGAATCCAGCACATTGCCGAAGCGGACCGTCACGAAGCGGGTACTCGCCGTCTTCTGGTCGAGGCTCTGGCAGATCATTTCCGCATAGCGCTTGCTCGCGCCCAGGGCATTTGCCGGTTCCACCGCCTTGTCGGTCGAGATGAAGACAAAACTGTCGACGCCGGCCTCGGAACACGCGCGGGCCACGTTCTCGGTCGCCAGGATGTTGTTGCGCACCGCTTCGCGCAGCTGCCCCTCCAGCAACGGGACCTGCTTGTAGGCGGCGGCATGGAACACCGCGTCCGGCTGCGCAGAGGTCAACACATGCCGGATGACGGCCGGATCGCCGCAATCGCCGAGTACGCAATCGACCTGCAGGTCAGGGAAACCGCGCTGCAACTCCCCATGGATCTTCAGGATCGACAGTTCGCTGATCTCCAGCAGCACGATCCGTCCCGCGCCATGCCGTGCACATTGCCGGCACAGTTCGGAGCCGATCGACCCCCCCGCCCCGGTGATCAATACTGTCCTGCCGCCCAGCCAGCCGCGGATCAGACTCCAGTCCGGCATGACCGGCTTGCGCCCAAGCAGATCCTCGATGGCGACCTCCTTGAGTTCGCCCGGCAGGGAATACCCTTCGAGAATGTCGTGCAGCTTGGGCACGGTCCGGAATGGAATGCCCGTGCTTTCGCAGATCGCGACCACCCGCTGCATGCCGGTCGCATCCAGCGTGGGGATGGCGATCACCAGCAGCTTGGCCGCAGTCTCCCGCGCCACGATCACAGCATCGTCCAGGGAGCCCAGAATCGGCAATCCCTGCAGCTTGGCGCCGTGCAGATGCGGCGCGTCGTCCAGCAATCCGACCGGCTGGTAATGCCCCAGGCGCCGCAGGTCGCGCACCAGCGCCTCTGCCGCATGTCCCGCCCCCAGGATCAGTACCCGTTGCGCCCCGGCATCGGACTGTTGCGCCTGGTAGTCCTTCCATGCCCGATAAAGCAGCCGGGGCGCTCCCAGCAATGCCGACAGCGCAAACGGGTACATCACCAGCACCGAAAGCGGTACCCCATCGAAACGCTTGTAGGCCAGGGCAATCATGATTGCCACCAGGCCGATGAAACTGGCCTTGAAGATATTCATCAAGTCCGCGACGCTGGCAAAACGCCAAAGCCCGCGGTACAGGCCGACGCGCCAGAACACTACCGCCTGGAATCCCAGCACAATCAGGGTATCGACGTTCCACAATGGCAGCGCCGGCGCATCCGGCAACAACGAATAGCGTCCTGCATGCAGCAATTGCCAGCAGGCCCACACCATGAAGAGGTCATGGGTGATGATCGCGGCCCGCGGCATCAAACCGGTAAAACGTTCCCGCCAAGACATCATGAATCCAGTCCTTTTTTTTCAGCTTCCCTGCGCAGGAGCAACCAGAGGCTGATCGAACAAACCAGCCATGCAATAACCACGACCGCCGCAGCCGTCCCCTGAATCGACTGCGATATGCATATTATCGTGAACAGTGTAATACCCAACGCCGTGTGAACCGAATACGCAAACGTCACCGAAACATGGCTGGTTCCGCGTTTGACCAGACGCTGGTAGAGATGCTGGTTGTGCGCCTCCATCCACCGCTCGCCGGCAAGCATGCGCGAAACCAATGTGAAGCCTGCGTCCACGAGAAATGCTGTCAGCGGCAACAGCAGTACCAGCCAATTCTGGTCCGTTGCAACCGTCGCCAGGCACACAAGTGCGGCAATGGCGAAGCCGAGCGCCCCGCTTCCCACGTCGCCCAGGAAAATAAGCGCCCGGGGGAAATTGAAGGGCAGGAAGCCGAGGCTGGCGGCAGCCAACAGCCAGCCCGCCAGGGACAGCGGACCAGGCAACACCAGTGCCATCGCCGCTCCGACGAGAATCGCCTGGGATGCGGCCAACCCGTTGATCCCATCCATGAAGTTCCAGATGTTGATCAGCGATGCGGTGAACGCCAGCGCCAGCAGCGCGTGCCAGACATTCCCGGTCGCGTGCCATACCAGGCCCGCCAGCATGGCCGCGGCGAGCACATGTACGAGCAGCCGGGTCCACGCCGGCAGTGGCCGGTGGTCGTCCCACCAGCCGATGCCCGCGACCATCGCCAACCCAATGGCGAAGGTCACCAGGTACAGGGCCTGGGGGGGCCAGGAAAGTGCCGCCAGCAGGCTGCCCGCCAGCAGGACGACGACGATCGCGATCCCGCCGCCCCGGGGGGTCGCCGTCCGGTGGCTGCGGCGCTCTCCCGGCTGGTCGAGCAGATTGCGACGCAGCGCGTAGCGCCGCGCCCACCAGGTCATGCCGGCCGATGCCGCGACGGCGGCCATGAACGCCGTTGTCCCTGGAACCTCGCCCAGCACTAAAGCACCGCGAAATTGAGCAGCGGCTTCACCGACCCCCACTCCTTGCAGCTGGGGCATTGCCAATGGTGGGTACGCGCGCCGAAACCGCAACGCGTGCAGCGATAGGCCGGATTGCGTACCAGCAACTGGTCGGTGATGTGCTTGAGATCATGCAAGGTGGCGGTGGCATCCGCACCTTCCGCCAGGGTCAGATCGATCAGCGCCGATTCGCCGCGTACCGATGGGCGGTCCTTGAGCTGCCGTCCCAGGTACGCGCGCGCGGGCGCCACCCCTTCCTGCTCTTCCATCAGCCGGGTCAATGCCAGCACCGGCGCGATGCCGCGGTAATGCTCGGTCATTTCCGACAGGAACGCGCGTGCGCCGGCCAGGTCCCCCACCTTGCGGTAGTCCTGCAGGAGCGCCGGGAGTATCTCCGGCAGGTAGTCCGGGTCGTTGCGGGCGGCGCGTTCGAACGCGCGCACGGCCGCTTCGCTGTTGCCGGCGTCGGTTTCCAGACGCCCTTCGATGATGCCGGCGCGCACCGACATCGCGTCGGCCTGATAGGCGCGTGCGATCGCCTGGCGCGCCAGCTCGATATTGCCGGCGCCGCGATGGCGTTCGGCCAGCTCGCACTCGAACTGCCCGATCAGCTTGCCCATCGGCTCGCCGCTGACCTCCTCGTAGCGGGTGGCGTTGTCGATGGCTTTTTCCCAGTCGCGCTCGGCCTGGTAGATGCCGATCAGGTGCTTGAGCGCCTGCGGGGCGCGCTGGTCGATCTGGGCCAGTTCCGTGAACACGGTTTCCGCACGATCCAGCAGCCCGGACTTCATGTAGTCCTCGCCCAGCGCCAGCAATGCCTGCACGCGCTGCTGGTCGCTCAGGTCGCTGCGGTTGACCAGCCCCTGGTGCAGGCGGATCGCACGGTCGACCTCGCCACGACGGCGGAACAGGTGTCCCAGCGCCACCTGGGTCTCGAAGGTTTCCTTGTCCAGCTCGGCGATATGCAGGAACAGCTCGATCGCCTTGTCCGGCTGCTCGTTGAGCAGGTAGTTCAGGCCGCGGAAATAGGTGCTGGACAGCCGGCTGACCTGGTTGTCGCCGTGGCGCTGCCCGCCACGACGACCGATGACCCAGCCGCCAAGCGCCGCCAACGGCAGGAACAGGAAGAACCAGAACCACTCACTGACAAATGCCATCTGCGATCAGCGTCCATCGAAAGGAGAAGGGGCCGGCGCCACGGCGGAGGATTCGCCCTGCCCGGCAAGCGCGGCCTTGTTCGCACGCCGCAAGCGCGCATACAACGGGATGACGACACCTGCGGTCACCAGCGCCCCGCCCAGCAAGGTGCCCAGCAACAGTGAAACGATGATGGCGATGCCGGAAGTGGTCTGCAGCACCCAGAACCCCAGGCTGATGTCGATCCGCTGGGAATTGAGCGAGCCGATGACGAGCCCACCTACCAGAACCGCCAGCAGGATCAGCAGACGTACGACTTTCATGCGGCAACTCCGGTTGCGGGAGCGCCTAGCTTATCCGACTCGGGGAAGCTTCCGCAGCACCCATGGCGGCAGGGCTCAGCCCTGATTGTCTTCCTGGGGCACGACGTCGCTGACGCGCTCGCGAAGTTCCTTGCCCGGCTTGAAGTGCGGGACATGCTTGCCCGGCAATGCGACCGACTCCCCGGTTTTGGGATTGCGCCCCAGGCGCGGCGGTCGATAGTGCAACGAGAAGCTGCCGAAGCCGCGGATCTCGATGCGGTCCCCGCCGGCAAGTGCTCCCCCCATCATTTCCAGCAACGACTTCACCGCCAGATCGACATCGTCCGACTTCAGATGCGCCTGCCGGCGCGCCAGGATTTCGATCAGTTCGGATTTGGTCATTACGGGCTCGCCCTGGTCTCCTACCCTGAAACGGCCCGGACACAGTCCGGGCCGTCCAGTAAACAACTACAGCGGAAAGCCGATTACTCGGACTTGTTGCCGTTCAACTGCGCACGCAGCAGCGCGCCGAGGCTGGTGGTGCCGGTGGCGGCTTCGGTCGAGGTCTTGTTGAACTCGGCCAGTGCCTCGGCGGTCTCGGCTTCGTCCTTGGCCTTGATCGACAGCTGCAGGGTGCGGCCCTTGCGGTCCATGCCCACGAACTTGGCTTCGATCTTGTCGCCGACCTTCAGGTGCTGCGAAGCATCGTCCACGCGGTCGTAGCTGATGTCGCGGGCCGACACGTAGCCTTCGATGCCGTCGGCCAGTTCGACCACGGCGCCCTTGGCGTCGACTTCCTTGACCACGCCCTCGACCTTGGAGCCCTTCGGATTGGCGGCCATGTACTGGCCGAACGGATCCTGCTCAAGCTGCTTGACGCCCAGCGAGATGCGCTCGCGCTCCGGATCGACCGCCAGCACGACGGCATCCAGGGTGTCGCCCTTCTTGAAGTTGCGCACGATGTCTTCGCCGGTGGTGTTCCAGCTGATGTCCGACAGGTGCACCAGGCCGTCGATGCCACCGTCCAGGCCGATGAAGATGCCGAAGTCGGTGATCGACTTGATCTGGCCGGACACCTTGTCGCCCTTCTTGTGGATGGCGGCGAAGGTTTCCCACGGATTGGCGGCGACCTGCTTCATGCCCAGCGAGATGCGGCGACGCTCTTCGTCGACGTCCAGCACCATCACTTCGACTTCGTCGCCGACCTGCACGACCTTGGACGGGTTGACGTTCTTGTTGGTCCAGTCCATTTCCGAGACGTGCACCAGGCCTTCGACGCCCGGCTCGATCTCGACGAACGCGCCGTAATCGGTGACGTTGGAGACCTTGCCGAACACGCGGCTGTTGGCCGGGTAACGACGGGCGATGTTGTCCCACGGATCCTCGCCCAGCTGCTTCAGGCCTAGCGAGACGCGGTTGCGCTCGCGGTCGAACTTCAGCACGCGCACGTCCAGCTCGTCGCCGACGTTCACGACTTCGGACGGATGGCGCACGCGCTTCCAGGCCATGTCGGTGATGTGCAGCAGGCCGTCGATGCCGCCCAGGTCCACGAACGCGCCGTAGTCGGTCAGGTTCTTGACCACGCCCTTCAGGATCGCGCCTTCCTGCAGCTTGTCCATCAGCTGCTCGCGCTCTTCCGAGTGCTCGCTCTCGACGACGGCACGGCGGGAAACGACCACGTTGTTGCGCTTGCGGTCGAGCTTGATGAGCTTGAACTCCAGCTCCTTGCCTTCCAGGTAGGCCGGGTCGCGCACCGGGCGCACATCGACCAGCGAACCGGGCAGGAAGGCGCGGACATCCTTGATGTCCACGGTGAAACCACCCTTGACCTTGCCGCTGATGCGGCCGGTGATGGTCTCGTTCTTTTCCAACGCTTCTTCCAGCTCGTCCCACACCATGGCGCGCTTGGCCTTCTCGCGCGACAACACGGTTTCGCCGAAGCCGTTCTCGATCGAGTCGAGGGCGACCTTGACCTGGTCGCCTTCGGCGACATCGATCTCGCCTGCGTCGTTACGGAACTGTTCGATCGGCACGATGCCTTCGGACTTCAGGCCAGCGTTGATCACCACCACGTCGCCACGGACTTCGACGACGGTACCGACAACGATGGCGCCGGGCTTCAGCTTGGCCAGATTGGCCTGGCTGGCTTCAAACAGTTCGGCAAAAGATTCGGTCATTAGATTTACTCTGTTGAACACAAGGGCAGCGGATTCCTCAATGGAATGCGTACCGCCCGCCTGTTAGTCGACCCCGGTACCGCAGGTCGTGTGTGAAGTGGAAAAACCGCCACGCATCATTGCGCGACGGAGCTGTTGTTGCCTTGCGATATTGCGACTGCCGCCGATGCGCTGGCGACGCTCCTGCCGGCCGGATCAGGCCTCCGCGGACGGAAGCAGATCCAGCACCCGGGCAACGACTTCGTCGATGCCGATACCACTGGTGTCGATGAGGACGGCATCGTCTGCCGGCTTCAGGGGCGCCACGGTGCGCTGGGCATCACGGGCGTCACGGGCCATGATCTCGCGCAGGAGGTCGTCAAAGTTAACCGAAACACCCTTGTCTTTCAACTGCTTATGCCGCCTTTCCGCGCGTTCCTCGGCGCTGGCGGTCAAAAACACCTTGTACGGGGCGTCCGGGAAGATCACCGTGCCCATGTCGCGGCCGTCGGCCACCAGCCCCGGCGGCTGCCTGAATGCGCGCTGACGCTCCTTCAGCGCCGCCCGCACCTCGGCGATCGGGGCGATGGCCGAGGCAACGGCACCGGCCGTCTCCAGCCGCAGTTCGTCGGTGGCGTCGATCCCGTTGACCATCACCCGCAGCCCGCCGTCATCCTGTTCGACGAAGGCGACCCGGGTATCGAAGGTGCAGCGCACCAGCGCCGCGGCGTCGGAAATGTCCAGGTTGGCCCAGCTCGCCGCGACCCCCACCGCCCGGTACAGCGCCCCGGAATCAAGGTAGTGCCAGCCCATGCGCCGCGCCACAATACGGCTCACGGTACCCTTGCCGGCACCGGATGGGCCATCGATGGTCAGGACGGGAGGGAGCTGGCTCATGGGGTTCCTTGGAAGGGGGAATCGCGCATTCTAGACCCCTCGGCGGCGCGACTTCGAGCCATCCTCATGCAACCACTTGAAAGCACGACGAAAAGCCCGGTAGAATGGCGGGCTTGAACGAGCGTCAACCTGCATTCCGCGGCCGCGCTCCCTACGAATTCCACGTTTACGCCGAGGTATGCCATGAAAGTCCTGTCCTCCCTGAAGTCGGCGAAGGCCCGTCACCGCGACTGCAAGGTGGTCCGTCGTCGCGGCAAGATCTTCGTGATCTGCAAGTCGAACCCGCGCTTCAAGGCTCGCCAGCGCTGAGCCGGACGGCCTCCGGGCCGCCGCCGGAGTCTGCACGGGTTCCGGAGTTTCTGACAGAAAGCCGCCTCCGGGCGGTTTTTTGTTGGCGTTTTTTTGCTGTAATCGCCATTCGTCCACTGGGGAGTAGTGACCATGAAGCGTTTCCTGTATGCCCTGCCGCTGATCGCCTTGCTCGGCGCCAGCGCCACCGTCCACGCCGACACCTTGTTGATCGACCGCAGCAAGGAAAAGCCCGCCGGGACCCTGCCCGTCCGCGGCCAGAGCATGAGCCAGGTCGAGGCCAGCTTCGGTGCGCCGCAGGAGCGGCTGGAGCCGCGCGGCGGACAGAAGCGCCAGTGGCCCACCATCAATCGCTGGGTCTACCCCGGCTTCACCGTCTATTTCGAGAAGCAGCGGGTGATCGACGTGGTCGCCAACCAGGCCAGCCCCGAAGAGATCGGCCCCAAGCCGCCGATCCGCTGATCCAGGCAGCACAGGCGCCTCAGGGCGCCTCGTGCCGCCCGGCGGCCGAACCGCGATAGAGTCCGCAACAACGCCGCCCGCGCCAGGCCTCCGGCGCAGGACGCATTCAAGCAAGTGAACATGAACGATACGCTCCGCTTTCCGGCCGAATGGGAATCCCAGTCCGCCGTGCTCATCGCCTGGCCCCATGCCGATACCGACTGGGCCGAGCGCCTGGCCGAGGTCGAGGAGACCTACATCGCGCTGGTCGCGGCCATCACCCGCTTCCAGCCGGTGCTGATCTGCGTCGCCGACGACGATCTGGAAACCTATGCGGAAATGCGCCTGCGCTCCAATCGCGTCGACATGGAGAAGGTCCGTTTCGTCTCCGCCGAATACGACGATACCTGGCTGCGCGACTCCGGCCCGATCACCCTCCTGCGCAGCGAGGGCGGCTTCCGCCTGCTGGATTTCCGCTTCACCGGCTGGGGCGGAAAGTTCGAGGCCAGCCGCGACGACCAGTTGGTCGGCGCACTGCACGACGCCGGCGTGTTCGCCGACGTGGAGGTGCAGAGCATCCCGTTCGCGCTGGAAGGCGGTGCCATCGATACCGACGGCGACGGCACCCTGCTGACCACCTGGCAGTGCCTGCACGAGCGCCACCCGCAACGCTCGCGCGAATCGCTGGAATACGACCTGGCGCGCTGGCTGGCGCAGGCGCGCGTGCTGTGGCTGGACCACGGCCACCTGGAGGGCGACGACACCGACGCCCACATCGACACCCTCGCCCGCTTCGCCGCGACCGACAGCATCGTCTACCAGGCCTGCGACGACGCCGGCGACTCGCACTACGCCGGGCTGCAGGCGATGGCGCGCGAACTGGCGGCGCTGCGCACGCGCGATGGCCGGCCTTACCGGCTGTTCCCGCTGCCCTGGCCGCACCCGGTGATCGACCAGGGCCGCCGCCTGGCCGCCTCGTACGCCAATTTCCTGATCGTCAACGGCGCGGTGCTGATGCCGGCCTACGGCGACCCGGCCGATGCCCAGGCGCAGGCCGTGCTGGCGCAGGCGTTCCCGGGCCGCGAGATCGTCCCGGTGCCGTGCCGCTCGCTGATCTGGCAGAACGGCAGCCTGCATTGCATCACCATGCAGCTCCCGGCGGGGCTGTTCGCCGCAGCCTGATCGCATCCCGCGGGCAGCCGCACACGTGGCCGGCCGGCCCCCGCAAGGCGGCGCCACGACGACGGCGTGGCTGCGTTTTCCGTTCAGCCGCAGACGCGATCCGCGTGCGCCATCCGCGCTAACATGCGCGTTTTCTCCCTGCAGGACCCGCATCCGGATGAGCCGCCAAACCCTTGCCGTCGCCCTGGTCCAGGAACGCAACCACGGCGACGCCGAAGCCAATCTGGCCGTCATCGAATCGCGCGTGGCCGAAGCGGCCGCACAGGGTGCGAAGCTGGTCCTGCTGCAGGAACTGCACAACGGCGCCTACTTCTGCCAGCACGAATCGGTGAACGAGTTCGACCTCGCCGAGCCGATTCCCGGCCCCAGCACCGAGCGGCTGGGCGCGTTGGCCAAGAAGCACGGCGTGGTGATCGTCGGCTCGCTGTTCGAGCGCCGCGCCGCGGGCCTGTACCACAACACCGCGGTGGTGTTCGAGAAGGACGGCAGCCTGCTGGGCAAGTACCGCAAGATGCACATCCCGGACGACCCGGGCTTCTACGAGAAGTTCTACTTCACCCCCGGCGACCTCGGCTTCAAGCCGGTGGACACCTCGGTCGGCCGCCTCGGCGTGCTGGTGTGCTGGGACCAGTGGTACCCGGAAGCGGCGCGGCTGATGGCGCTGGCCGGCGCCGAGCTGCTGCTCTACCCCACCGCCATCGGCTGGGACCCGGACGATGCGCAGGACGAGAAGAACCGCCAGCGCGATGCCTGGGTGCTGAGCCATCGCGGCCATGCGGTGGCCAACGGCCTGCCGGTGCTCAGCTGCAACCGGGTCGGCCACGAGCCCTCGCCGCTGGGCGCTTCCGGCATCCAGTTCTGGGGCAACAGCCATGTGCTGGGTCCGCAGGGCGAGTTCATCGCCGAAGCCGGCGCCGAGCCGACCGTGCTGGTCTGCGATATCGACCTGCAGCGCAGCGAGCACGTGCGCCGCATCTGGCCGTTCCTGCGCGACCGCCGCATCGACGCCTACGGCGACCTGCTCAAGCGCTACATCGACTGAGCCCCGTATCCTGCAGGAGCGACGTCGGTCGCGGCAGGACGTTTGTGGAGAAGCCCCGGTCGCGACCGACGTCGCTCCTGCAGTTGCAACCCGCCCTCATGACCCTCTCGATCCGCAACGCCGACGCAGCCGACATCCCCGCCATCACCGCGATCTACGCGGTGGAGGTCACCGACTTCGTCAACACCTACGAGTACGAGGTGCCCGACGAGGCGGAGATGCTGCGGCGCATGCGCGACATCATCGCCCGCGGTTTTCCGTACATCGTCGCCGAGGTCGATGGCCGGCTTGCCGGCTACGCCTACGCCAACACCTACCGCAGCCGCGTCGCCTACCAGTGGACGGTGGAGAACTCGGTCTACGTCGACTACGCCTTCCAGGGCCGCGGCGTCGGTGCGGCGCTCATGCAGGGGTTGATCGACGCCTGCACGCAGCGCGGCTACCGGCAGATGGTGGCGGTGATCGGCGAGCCGTCCAATACCGCTTCGATCAGGCTGCACGAACGCTTCGGTTTCCACCTCGTCGGCGTGTTCAAGGGGCTGGGCCGCAAGCATGGCCGCTGGCTCGACACCGTGCAGATGCAGCGCGCGCTCGGCGATGGTGCCGACGGCGCTCCTCCCAATGAGTAACCCGATGACCGATACCCTTCCGACCACCGGCGAAGACCTGTTCGCCGGCCAGCCCGTGCGCGTGGTCGAGCGCGACGGTACCCGCTACACCCTGCTCGGCACCGCCCATGTCTCCCACGCCAGCGTCGAGGCCGTGGAGAAGGCCATCGACAGCGGCCGTTTCGACGCCGTCGCGGTGGAGCTGGACCCGCAACGGCTGCAGGCGCTGACCGATCCGGACGCACTGGCGCGACTGGACCTGGTGCAGGTGATCCGCAGCGGCCGCGTCGCCCTGTTCGCGGCCAACCTGGCACTGGCCGCCTACCAGCGACGCCTGGCCGAACAGCTGGGCATCGAGCCGGGCGCCGAGCTCAAGCGTGCCGTTGCCCTGGCCAACGAACGCGGCCTGCCGGTGCACCTGATCGACCGCGAGGTCGGGCTGACCTTCCGCCGCGCCTCGCAGCGGCTGGGCTTCTTCGGCAAGCTGAAGCTGATCGCCGGTCTCGGCGCCGGCCTGTTCTCCTCCGAGGAGGTGGGCGAGGACGAGATCGAAAAGCTCAAGCAGGGCGACATGCTGGAGTCGAGCTTCGGCGAGTTCGCCAGCGAGAACCCGGCCCTGTACGAAACCATCATCGGCGAGCGCGACCGCTACATGGCCACGCGCCTGCGCGAGGAGCGCAGCGACAGCCAGCGCGAGGTGCTGGCCGTGGTCGGCGCCGGCCACCTGGCCGGCCTGGCGCGCCACCTGGAAAGCGACACCGAGGCACCGCGTCCGCTGCGCGAGCAGCTGGAAGCGATTCCGAAGAAGCGCAACATCCCGTGGGTCACGCTGACCATCCTGGCCGTGGTCCTGGCCGGTATCGGCATCGGTTTCTGGCGTGGCGGCCTGGGCATGGGCACCGAGATGCTGGCGGTCTGGGCGCTGTACACCGGCGGCCTGGCCGGGCTGGGCTGCCTGCTGGCGGGCGGCCATCCGCTGAGCATCCTCACCGCGATCGCGGTGGCGCCGTTCAAGCCGTTCCGTCTCAGCATCCCCACCGGCGCTTTCGCCGCGCTGGTTGAAGCGCGGCTGCGCAAGCCCGCCTATCGCGACTTCCTGCAGCTGCGCGACGATGCGCAGACGCTCAAGGGCTGGTACCGCAATCGCGTCACCCGGGTGGTGCTGACCTTCATCCTCACCAACCTGGGCAGCATGCTCGGCCTGTGGCTGACCGGCTTCACCGTTTACGGCAAGCTGGCCGGCTGACCGCCAGCCCCCCCTGCAGGAGCGACGTCAGTCGCGACCCAGGGCCTGCGCAGCCCCTCGGCAACAGGCCCGCATCTCCATGCGCCGGGATTCAAGGGAAAGCCAAGGTCGCCACTGACCTCGCTCCTACGGGAATGCCGGGTTCATCGGCAGCCGGCAGCGCCCCGCGGGCGCCGCCGGCGATGTCAACCCGCCGCCGGGTCCGGCGATGCCACGGCGTCCACTTCCGTCGCCGGCAGGCCGCGCGCGCGGCGCACCAGCCGCGCGGTGCCCATGCGCAGATCATCGAGGATGGCGTAGATGGTCGGCAGGAACAGCAGGCTGACCACGGTGGAGAACGCCAGGCCGCCGGCGATGGCGCGCGCCATCGGATGGTACGGCGGCATGCCGTCGGCGGTTTCGGTGTTCAGCGCGATCGGGATCATCGCCAGGATCGCCGTGCCCATCGTCATCATGATCGGCCGCAGGCGCTCGCGGCTGCCTTCCACCAGTGCATCGGTGCGCGCCATGCCGCGCCGTCGCAGGTTGTTGATGTGCTCGATCATCACGATGCCGTTGTTCACCACCACGCCCATCAGCACCAGGATGCCGATCACCGCCATGATGTTCATCTCGGTGCCGGTGATCCAGAACAGCCAGTACACGCCGAAGATCGAGAACAGCACGCAGGACATGATCGCCGCCGGGAACAGCAGCGACTCGAACACCGCGGCCATGATCACCAGCATCAGGATCAGGGCGATGAAGATGCTCCTGACCATCTGGTCCATGCCGTCGAAGTTGATGTTGAAGCTGCCGCCGGCGAAGGTGTAGCCATAGCCCGGCGGGAACTGCACGCCGTCGAGCGTGGCCTCGATGGACTTGCGCGCCGCGTCCATCGGCACGTCCTTGGCCAGTCCGGCCTCCACCCGCAGCATGGTCTGGCGGTTCAGCCGCTGGATCGAATTGGCCGCCGGGTTGATGCTCACGTCCACCATCGCCAGCAGCGGCACCTCGGTGCCGCTGGACGCGCGCACCATGAAGGTGGACAGGTCCTCGATGCCGTAGTTCTCCGAACCGGCGAAGCGCACGTTGACCGGGATCTCGATGTCGTCGCGGTGGAAATCGCGCAGCGAGGAACCGCGCAGCGCCATGCCGACGAACTGCGCCACCTGCTGCGCGCTGAAGCCGTAGGCCGCGGCGCGCTCGCGGTCAACCGTCACCGCCAGCTCGGTGTTGGCGTCGCCGGTGTCCACGCGCACGTCGCGCAGCTTCGGGTCGCGCGCCAGCATCGGCACGATGTCGTCGGCCAGTTCCTTCAGGGTCTGGGTCGAGTCGCCGATCAGGCTGAAGCGGATGCCCTGCCCGTCGCTGCCCATGCCGCCGGGCCAGCCGATGCCGATCTTGGCCCGCGCCGACTGCGGCAGCCCCTTGCGCACCTCCTCCTCGATCTTCTTGCTCAGGTCGCGGTCGTCGATGTCCAGGAACAGCCGCGTCATCGCCCAGCCCTGCTCGCTGTAGCGGCTGTAGACGCGATCGATGTGGAATTCCTTGCGGTGGGCGTTGACGAACTGCTCCACGCGCGCCACTTCCCGCCCCATTTCCTCCTTGGAATAGGCCCCCCGCCACTGGTAGAAGATGTTGATCTGGCTCGGGTCGCTGTCGTCGCCACCGCCCTGGGTGTTCATCATCGGGAACACGCTGACCAGCGAGATCGCGACGATGCCGGCCACGGCCCAACCGCGGTGCTGCAGGGTCCAGCGCAGCATCCGCGCATAGCGCTCCTGCATGCCGCTGATGAACGGCGACTTCACCGCCGGCGGGGTCTTCATCCGCGCCGACAGCATCGGGATCAGGCTCACCGCCACCAGCCACGAGGCCAGCAGCGAGACCGAGATGGTCACCGCCAGCTGCGACAGGTAGATGGTGATGATGTTCTTCTCGCCGAACATCATCGGCAGGAACACCACGCAGTGGCACAGGGTGCCGGCCGACAGCGCGATGGCCACGTGGCGGGTACCGATGATGGAGGCCAGCGAGGGCTGGTCCGGGTATTTTTCCCGTTCCTGGTAGATGCTCTCCACCACCACCACCGCGTTGTCCACCAGCATGCCCACCGCCAGCAGCAACCCCATCATCGAGATGATGTTCAGGGTGATGCCGGAGAAGTACATGAAGCCCAGGGTCATGATGAAGCAGATCGGGATGGCGAGGGACACCATCAGCGTCGAGGGCCAGTGGCGCAGGAACGCGTACAGCACGATCACCGACAGCAGCAGGCCGATCGCACCGGCCTCGGCCAGCGCCAGCAGCGAGCTGGTCACCGCCTGCCCCTGGTCGTCGGTGATCTCGATGCCGATGCCGCGCATGGTCGGGTCGTCCTGCAGCACCTTGAGCTCGGCGCGCACCGCGCGCGACAGGTCGACCAGGTTGGCCGCGCGCTCCTTGTAGATGTCCACGCCGACGCTGGGCCTGCCATCCATCTGCCGCACGTAGCTCATGCGCTGCGGCTGCAGGCTGACCTGGGCGATGTCGGACAGGCGCGTGCCGCGGTTGTCGACAGGCAGGTCGCGCAGCGCCTGCAGCTCCTGCAGCTCGCCACGGGGCTGCACACGCAGCCGTCGCCCGGCCTCGGTGATCTGCCCGGCCGATACCGAGAAGTTGGCCGCCTGCAGCTTCTGCACCAGATCGTTGAGGGCGACCCCGTGCGCACTGAGCCGGTCCTTGTCCAGCGCCACCAGCACTTCCTGCTTGGCCACGCCCTCGACCTCGACGCGGGCCACGCCCGGCAGGCGCTCCAGGCGCTGCTTGATGCTGCGCTCGATCAGGTCCGCGCGCGCGGTCAGGTTCTCTTCGCTGGTCAGGCGCAGGCTCATCGCCTCGCGGTCGGTGGTGCTCCAGCGCTGCACGTAGTAGCGGCGGAAGTCGTCCGGCAGTTGGTCGCGGATGGCGTCGATGCGCTCGCGCGCTTCGGAGGCGGCCACGGCGATGTCGCGGCTCCAGTCGCTGAACTCGACCTGGATCTGCCCGCCCTCGGCGTTGGCGCGCGAGTTCATCGACTTGATGCCCGGCATCGTGGCGATGGCTTCCTCGACCGGACGCAGCAGGTTGCGCTCCACTTCCTCGGGGGTGGACCCCGGGTACGGCAGCGAGACGAAGAAGAACGGGATGGTGGCCTCCGGCTCGGCTTCCAGCGGCAGCCGGAACGAGGCGATCAGGCCGATCGCCACCATCGACACGAACAGCATGATGGTGGTGACGGGACGGCGTATGGACAGCTCGGTGATGTTCATCCGTCTCAGCTCTCCAGCCCGCCGTCCAGCGCTTCCTGCTCGTGCGCCAGCACCCGCGCCGCCTGTTCGGCATCGCGGCGCGCGCGGCGCCCGCGTTCGGCGTAGTACTCGTCCGGCTTGCGGTCCAGCAGGTCATACACCACCGGGATCACCACCAGCGTCAGCAGGGTGGACACCAGCAGGCCGCCGATCACCGTGATCGCCATCGGCGAGCGCACCTCGGCACCCTCGCCAAAGGCCAGCGCCAGCGGCAGGAAGCCGAACACCGCGCACAACGTGGTCATCATGATCGGCCGCAGGCGCGAACGCGCGCCCTCGACCAGCGCCTCGCGCTTGGCCACGCCCTCCTCGCGCAGCTGGTTGACCTTGTCGATCAGGATGATGGCGTTCTTCACCACCAGTCCGACCAGCAGGATCAGGCCGATGAACACCACCACCGAGATCGGCGAGCGCGACAGCATCAGCGCCGCCACCGCGCCGACCAATGCCAGCGGGATGGTGAACAGGATCACGAACGGGTGCAGCAGCGACTCGAACTGCGAGGCCATCACCAGATAGACCAGGAACACCGCCAGGGCGAAGGCGAACAGCAGCGAGCGGATCGACTCGCCCAGCTCCTCGCCCTGGCCGCCGATGCGCATGCCCACGTCGGTGCCCAGCGGGTTCTCGGCCACCATCTTCTGCACTTCGGTGATCGCCTTGCCCAGGTCGATGTCGCGCAGGTTGGCCGAGACGATGGCCACGCGGCGCTGGTCGGCACGGTGGATCTCGCTCGGCCCGGTGGTGGCGACCACCTCGGCCACCGAGGCCAGTTCCACCGGCTTGGCGCCTGTCGGGTTCACGATCAGGCGGCGGATGTCGTCCACCGAGGAACGCTCCGATTCCTGCACCCGCACCAGTACGTCGATCTTGCGGTCGCGGAAGCTGTAGCGGGTGGCGACGTTGCCCTTGACCTTGTTGACCACCGCATCGGCGATCTGCCGGGTGGTCAGGCCCAGCGCCGCGGCGCGGTCCTGGTCGAACAGGACCTGGATTTCCGGAAAGCCCTGTTCCACCGTCGACTTCACGTCGGCGTAGTGCGGGTTCTGCCGCAGCATGTCGGCCAGGCGGTTGCCGGCCACGCGGATCGCCTCCAGATTGTTGCCTTCGATCTCGATCTCCAGCGGCGGCGACAGCGCGAACAGCTCGGGGCGGGCGAAATCGACCTGCGCGGCCGGATAGGCCTTCATCGTCTCGCGCAGCTTGTCGACCAGCACGGCCTCGGCCTTGGTGTCGCTCATCACCACCGACAGCTTGCCGATGTTCTCGCCGCTCTCGGTGGGGTTGGCATCCAGCCGCGTGCCGGTGCCGGACACGCCGTACAGCAGGCGCACGCCCTTCTCGTCGGCATGCTTGCGCTGCACCTCGCGCACCAGCGCGTCGGTCTGCGCCAGCGGTGTGCCGGGCGGCAGCTTGGCGGTCATCTCGAAACGGTCCTGCGCCAGCTGCGGGATCAGGTCGACGCCGAGGAACGGCAGCACCCCCAGCGTCAGCGCGAACGCCAGCGTCGCGCCCCCCAGCACCGGCCACGGCCGCACCAGCGCGGCGGGCAGCAGGCGCAGGTAGCTGCGCTCGGCACGGCCATAGGGCGCCATCGCCAGGTCGCTGGCCTTGCGCATCACCGGACCGACCACCGCGGTAATGCCGCGGAACACGCGCACCACCATCCAAACCGCGGCGAAGAAGCCGTAGCGGAACATCGCACCGATGCCGCGGCCGGCAAACGCGGCCGGCTTCTGCCAGCGGCTTTGCGGGCGCCATGGCCCACGCGGAGCTTCGGCCGGGAATTCCAGCGGCGGCCGCCCCTTCAGCGCGCTCAGCATCGGGATAAGCGTCATCGACACCACCAGCGACACCGCGATGGCGATGGACACGGTCAGCGCCTGGTCGCGGAACAGCTGCCCGGCGATGCCCTCGACGAATACCAGCGGCAGGAACACCGCGATCGTGGTCAAGGTCGAAGCCACCACCGCCATGAACACCTCGCGGGTGCCCTTGATCGCCGCTTCCAGCACGCCCAGGCCGCGCTCGCGCGCCTTGGCGATGGACTCCAGCACCACGATGGAGTCGTCCACCACCAGGCCGGTGGCCAGCGCCAGGCCGCCCAGCGACATCACGTTCAGGCTCAGACCGAGCTGGCCCATGAAGAAGAACGTGGCGATGATCGAAATCGGCAACGACAGCGAGATGACGAAGGTGCTCCAGCCATCGCGCAGGAACAGGAAGATGATCAGCACCGACAGCAGGCCACCGATCACCGCATCGACCTTGACGTCCTTGATGGCGTGGCGGATGAACACCGACTGGTCCTCCACCACCGTCATCTCGATGTCCTTGGGCATCTGCTTGCGGATCAGCTCCAACCGCGCTTCCAGCGCATCGGCGGTGGACACGGTATTGGCGTCGCCCTCCTTGTAGACCGCCAGCTCGACCGCCTCGAGGCCGGCGCTGCGGATCACCGCCTCGCGCTCCTTGTAGCCCTGGTACACCTCGGCCACGTCCTTCAGCCGCACCGGCGCGCTGCCGCCGCCGCTGCCGTCGCTGCGCAGCGCCGCGATCACGTTCGGGTCGCGGCTGCCCAGGATCGCGGTCATCAGCTGGCGGTTCTCGCCCGACGACGACGTGGCCGAACCACCGCTGGTGTTCAGCAGCATCTCGCGCATCTGCTCGACCGTGGCGAACTGATTGACCGTACGCACCAGGTAGCGCTGCGAACCTTCCTCCAGGCGGCCGCCGGACAGGTTGACGTTCTCCTGCTGCAGGCGCTGGATCACGCTGTCCAGCGACAGCCCCAGCTGCGCCAGCTTGCGCTGGTCGATCTCCACCTGGATCTCGTCCTCCAGGCCGCCGCCGACCTTCACCGCGGCCACGCCGTTGACCGGCTCCAGCTTGCGCTTGAGGTCCTCGTCGGCATAGCGGCGCAGCTCCATCAGCCGGCGCACCGCGTCGGCCTCGCTGCCGCCCTCCTGCTTCGACGACAGCGCCAGCCGCATGATCGGCTGGGTGGACGGGTTGAAGCGCAGCAGCACCGGCGGCTTGGCCTCCAGCGGCAGCTGCAGCGTTTCCATCTTGTCGCGCACGTCCAGCCCGGCCTGCTGCATGTCCGTGCCCCAGGCGAACTCCAGCACCACGTCGCTCTGCCCGGTGCGCGAGATCGACTTGAGCTTGCGCAGCCCCTTGACGATGCCCAGCACCTCCTCGGCCGGCTGCGAGATCAGCGTCTCCACTTCCGCCGGGGCCGCGCCTTCGTAGTCGGTGCGCACGGTCAGCGTGGGATAGCTCAGGTCCGGCAGCAGTTCTACCTTCAGGCTCGACAACGAAATCAGGCCGAACAGCACCAGGGTGAGTGTCATCATCGCGATGGTGACGCGACGGCGGGTGGCGAATTCGATCAGGTCAAAGCCACTGCCGGAAACCGACGGGCCATGCGCACTCATTGCTTGGCCGCCTGTGCGGCCGGCGCCGTTGCCACCGCATCACCCGGCTTGTCCTGGCCGATCACCTGCACCGCACTGCCTTCGCGCAGCGCGGCCTTGCCGGCGACGACCACTTCATCGCCCTGCTCCAGGCCTTCGCGCACCTCGATCCAGCCGGTATCGTCGTAGCCGAGCTTGAGCGGCGTGCGCAGCACCCTGCCTTCGCGCACGACGTAGACCGCCGATTCGCCGCCGTCCTCCAGCAGCGCGCTGCGCGGCACCACCAGCGCATCGGCGCGCTGGTCGTAGTTGATGCTCAGCCGCCCGAACATGCCCGGCTGCAATTCGCCGTCGCCGGAGAACGCGGCGACCACGCGGAACGTACCGGTGCCGTTGTCGACCACCGGCGACACCCGATCCACCGTGCCGCCGAACCTGCGGCCCGGCAGCGCGTCGGCGACCAGTTCCACCACCTGCCCCGGCTTGAGTTTGGCGATCTCGCGCTCGGGCACGTTGAGCGTGGCTTCCAGGCGGCTGCTGTCGACCACGCGGATGATCGGCGAGTTGATCTGCACGAAGTTGCCCGGCTTGATGTCGCGCGAGGCGACCACGCCGGAAATCGGCGCCACCACCGTGGTGTAGGAAAGCTCCAGCTGCGCCAGGTTGTGCTGGGCGCGTGCGTTCTCCAGGTCGTAGCGCATCTGGTCGACTTCGCCGGTGCTGATCAGCTGCTGGGCCACCAGCTGCTGGGCGCGGCGGTAGTTGTTCTCCAGCTTGCGCAGCTGCGCCTCGCTCTGCGCCACCGCCAGCCGCGCGCGGTCCGGGTCCAGCCGTACCAGCGGCTGCCCGGCCTTCACCTGCTGCCCTTCCTCCACCAGCACGGCCAACGCCACGCCCGAAGTCTTGGCCACCACCTGCGATTCGGCACGCGCCTCCAGCGCCGCGGTGCCGGTGTAGCTGGCCGCGATGGCGCGACGAGTCGCCTGGGCCACCTCCACCGGCACCGCGTCGACGGCCTTCTCGCCGCCCTGGTTCTTGGCCTGGGCCTCTTTGCCGCCGGCTTTGCAGCCGCCCAGCAGCAAGGAAACGGAAATCAACAGTACGGCAGCGCAGCGTCCGGTGCGGCCGTGCAGGGAAAAGTGTCGCGACATCGTCGTGTCCATAGGGATGCGGTGGCAGGTGTGGTAGGAAAGTAATGCACCAAGGCACCGCAACACCATGCCCCAAAGGTCATGGTGACTTGCGGCGTCGCGTCATCGGCCCCTGTTTCGGACGCGTGAATACGCAGGCTATACTCGGGCCGTTCCGTGTCCCCCACGGCGGAACGACCAGACCCGCACTCCGGACCACGAAACCATGCGCCCGCAGCCGCTCGCCGCTTGTCTCGCTCTGGCCGTCCTCCTGCCCCTCGGGGCGGCATCGGCCACTCCGCAGTCCGAAACACCCGCTCCTTCCGCCGCTCCCGATACCGCTCCTGCCGCAGTCGCCGGCCGGCCGGAGGCCGGGCGGGTCCTGGCCTACACCTGCCAGGGCTGCCACGGCATCACCGGCTACAAGAACGCCTATCCGAGCTACAAGGTTCCCAAGATCGGCGGCCAGTCGGCCGAATACCTGACCCAGGCGCTGACCGAATACCGGGAAGGCAAACGCAAGCATCCGACCATGCAGGCGCAGTCGCTGAGCTTCAGCGCGCAGGAGATCGCCGATCTCTCCGCCTACCTGTCCACCCTGAAGTAGGCATCGCCCATGTCGAAAGCCACGCACGCAACGCGTCTCGCCATCGTCCTGTTCGCTGCCTCCGCACTGGTGGCCTGCTCGCCGTCGCAGGAAGACCCGTCGGCCTCCGAGGCAGGCCATTCCGGCAGTTCCTCGGCCGGACTGCCGGCCGGACGCATCGCCGTCGGCGAGCGGCTGGTACAGGCCAAGGGCAAGGCGACCGGGCAGAGCTGCATCGATTGTCATGGCGCCGACGGCAACGAACCCATCGACGTCGTCTATCCCAAACTCGGTGGCCAGTACGCGGACTACCTGGCCCACGCGCTCCAGGCCTATCGTTCCGGCGCCCGCGATCACGCGCTGATGACGCCGCAGGCCACCGACCTGAGCGACCAGGACATCGCCGACCTCTCGGCCTGGTTCGCCTCGCGCCCCACCCAGCTGCGCGACCTGCACGGCCTCAACTGAAACCGGCGCGCGCCGCGGCCCCACGGTCGCGACGCGCCTTGTCTCCCGGCCCTCGGCGGCGGGTACTCCGTCGCCTTCAGCGGCTGCCGTTGTCTTCCTGCAATTCCGGCTTGAATGGCACGTCCGGCGGCGGCCGCGCCTCGGCCGGTTGCTCGTTCATGTTCGGGTTGCTCAGCCCGCAACCGCCCCCGAACTGCAACAGCGAAACCACGCAGGAAATGCGGGTGTTGGTGCCGGGAATCGGGATCTCGATGTTCTTGATGCCCTTGCGCACCCATTCGGCCAGCAGCGATTCGTTCGGCACCCAGTACCTGTCGAACGAGGTGGGGGTGTGGTCGTAGGGCGGACGCTTGAGCCAGGTACCGGATGCGGCGATGCGGTCGCGCGTCCAGGTATCGGAATCGCCACCGGGCGCACCGCGACGGTTTTCGCCGGCGTCGCCATCCTGCCCGGGCAGGCGCACGCTGCCGTCGCGGTTGTACACGCCTTCCCCCTGCCGGGCGCTGTCGCCACCGCGGTCGCGGGCGGCGGCGCTCCAGTCGTCGCCACGTGTCGGCGCGGACCAGTCCCCGGCAGCAGGTTCCTGCGACCGGGATGCTGTCTCCTGCCCGGCACCGGCGGCCGCAGCCGTCGCCGGCGCGGCTGCCGCTGCAGGCGGGGTCGCCGCGGATCCCGGCGCGGCCACCGGGGACGGAGTCGGAAGTACGGCCGTCCCAGCCTCCGTGGCCGGAACCTGCACCTCGCGCACCGCCAGTTCGGGCGTGCGCACGCCCGCCTCCACCTCCCGGCCGCGCGGTTGCGGCAACGCCAGCGGCGGCGATGGCGCCACCTCGATCTCGCGTTCGCGCACCTGCACCACCGGCGCCTCGATCGATTGTGGCAATACGGGACGCTCGCGGACCTGCGGCGCCGGGGGCCGTTCGTCGACGATCTGGATCTCGCGCTCGCGCACCTGCACCACCGGTGCCTCGATCGATTGCAGCGGTACCGGGCGCTCGCGGACCTGCAACGCCGGAGGACGTTCGTCGACGACCTGGATCTCGCGCTCGCGCACCTGCACCGTCGGCGCCTCGATCGACTGCGGCAGTAGCGGGCGCTCGTGGATCTGCAGCGCCGGGGGCCGCTCGTCGACGATCTGGACCTGACGCTCGCGCACCTGCATGTCGCGCGTCGGCAACTCCCGCGGCGTCACCGACGGCATCCGCACCGTAGGCGGCGGCAACACGAATTCGCCGGTGGGCTCCGGGGTCTCGGTGACCTGCAGCGGCTGCTCGGCCGGCGCTGCGGCATCGACCGCGGCCGACGGTGCCGGTGCGGCCGGTGCGGGCATCTGCGCCGCGGCCGGTGCGGGCGCAGGTTCAGCGGGAACAGTCGCCGATGCCGTCGCCTGCCGTGGCGCGCCTGGAGCCGGCGCCTCCACCTGCTCCGGCGATCCGCCCCCCGCTTCCGCTGCCGCCGCAGGCGCCCCCGTCCCCAGGAATTCGACCTGCACGCGGTTGTCGCCGCCGCCGGCCGGTTGCGGTGGCGTCGCCAGCCGCACCAGCGCCACCCACAGCAACAGCAGGGCAAACAGCAGATGCACCAGGAAACTGCAGGCGGC
This sequence comes from Xanthomonas chitinilytica, assembly GCF_026107455.2. Lineage (GTDB taxonomy): Bacteria > Pseudomonadota > Gammaproteobacteria > Xanthomonadales > Xanthomonadaceae > Stenotrophomonas > Stenotrophomonas chitinilytica. The sequence continues at coordinate 216,374 of NZ_JAPCHY010000007.1, forward strand.
CGCGGTCCAGCGCATCCAGCGCTGGTCGCGCGGCGGCGGATCCCAGTCCTGCCACCACAACCGCCGGAATGCGCGCCACATGCCCAACTCGGGCAGGACCCCGGACGCAGGCGGGCGCGGGCGCTGCAACATCACCGCAACCACATCGCCGCCATGGAAAGGCCGCGGCAGCGGCGACAGCGCGCGCAGCCAGATGCCCCAGCCGTAGGGCAGGCCGGTCTTGCGCTCCAGGATGAGCTTGTCCGGCCGGCGCGCCAGCAGCAGTTGCAGGATGTCGGCGGCTCGCGTCACCGGCGCGGCGGGGAAATGGATGGATCAGCCCGCGCGGTCGCGCGGTATGTAGGGAGCCTGGCCACTGTCGTGGTCGGTGGCGTCGCGCACCGCGGTCACGCCCGGCACGCGGCCCATCAGGGTCTTCTCGATGCCCTGCTTCAGGGTGACGTCGGCCATCCCGCAGCCATGGCAGCCGCCGCCGAAGCGCAGCAGCACCACGCCGTCGGCGGAGACCTCCTGTACCGCGACGCGGCCGCCGTGGGACGCCAGCTGCGGATTGATCTCGTTCTCCACCACCCAGTGCACGCGCTCCACCATCGAGGCGGATTCGGCCGGCGCCTCGCCCTTGATCTTGGGTGCCTTGATGGTGAGCTGCTGGCTGCCGGTGGCCTGGGTGATGTAGTCGATTTCAGCCCCGTCCAGCCACGCCACGCTGGTGGCCGCCACGTAGAGGGTGAAACCGTCGCAATCCACCGCCCACTCGTCGCCGCTGAGCTCGGCCGGCTCGGCGAACTCCAGCCGCGCATCGGCGCGCGGCGTTCCCGGATCGACCGCGCTCAGGCGCACGCCCATGCCGGGAATGGCCTCGCGTTCGATCAGCTTGCGGAAATGACGCTGTGCGGTGTCGGAGATCTGGATCATGCGGTTATTCTAGCTTGTCCTTGCCGGTGGCTCATTCGCCAGCGACGCCCCGCGACACAACGTTCAGCCAACACGACAGTGGAGACCCCCATGGCCGACCTGATCCCCCTCGTCCAGGCCCATTGCCTGCCGCGCAAAGGCGTCGAACACAAGCTGGGCGAAGCCCGCCTTTCGGAGCTGCTGCCCCAGGTGCCGGGCTGGGAACTGGCCGAAAACGGGCTGGCGCTGGTGCGCACCTTCGGCTTCCGCAACTACTACGAGACCATGGCCTTCGTTAACGCGCTGGCCTGGGTCGCCCATCGCGAAGACCACCATCCCGATCTTTCGGTGCACTACGACCGCGCGGTGGTACGTTTCTCCACCCACGACGTGGGCGGCCTGAGCGAGAACGACTTCATCTGTGCAGCCAAGGCCTCGGCCCTAGCGGAGTCAAAGCCATGAACATGCGTCCCCTCCTGTGCGCCAGCCTTGCCACCGCCCTGCTCGGCGGCTGCGGGCCCTCCGCCGGCCCCGACGCCGCACCGGCGATCGCGCCGACCCAGGTGGCGGCCGTGCAGACCCCGCCGCCGGACTATCCGATCGAGCTGGCCTGCATGGGCGTGGGCGGCAAGAGCGTGCTGAACGTGGTGGTGGGAACGGAAGGCACCCCCACCGAGGTGAAACTGCAGACCAGCAGCGGCAATCCGCAGCTGGACGAATCGGCGCAGCGGCGCGTGCGCGAGTGGAAGTTCAAGCCCGCCACCCGCAACGGCCAGCCGGTGCCGACCACGATCCAGGTGCCGGTCAGCTTCAACCCGCCGCAACCGCGCCCGGACGAGTGCTTCGCGATCGAGGAGCGGTTGCGCCGCGGCGGCTGATCCACGCCGTACATTGGTTGTCGCCACCGCTGCCGGCGCCCGCCGGCAACGCCCCCTCCCGCTCCACCCACCCTCCCCCGGCGCATGATCGAAATCTCCGGCGACAACCTCTGGATCGCCTTCAGCGTCACCCTCGCCGCCGGCCTGGCCACCGCCATCGGCAGCCTGATGGTGCTGTTTTCGCGGCGCCCCAATCCGCGGCTGCTGGCCTTCGGCCTGGCCTTTGCCGGCGGTGCGATGGTGTACGTATCGCTGTCGGAAATCCTCAACAAGTCCATCGCCTCGTTCGCGCTGACCTATGGCGACAGGCTGGGCTTCGCCTACGGCACCCTCTCCTTCCTCGCCGGCGTGCTGCTGATCATGGGAATCGACCACCTGATCCCCAATCCGCATGAAAGCCTGGACAAGCAGGATCCGATGTTCCGCGAGAACAACCGCGCCTACATCAAGCGGGTCGGCCTGCTCACCGCGGTGGCCATCACCGCGCACAACTTCCCGGAAGGATTGGCCACCTTCTTCGCCACCCTGGAAAGCCCGTCGGTCGGCATGCCGCTGGCCTTCGCCATCGCCATCCACAACGTGCCCGAAGGCATCGCCATCGCGGTGCCGGTGTACTTCGCCACCCACAACAAGTTCTACGCCTTCGGCGCCAGCCTGCTGTCGGGGCTGGCCGAACCGGTGGGCGCGGCAATCGGCTATTACGCCCTGGCCAACGTGCTCTCGCATGGCACTTTCGGCATCGTGTTCGGCCTGATCTCCGGCGTCATGGTGTTCCTGGCGCTGGACGAACTGCTGCCCGCCGCCAAGCGCTACGCCAAGGGCCACGAGACGGTCTACGGCCTGGTGGCCGGCATGGGCGTGCTGGCGATCAGCCTGGTGCTGTTCAAATGGTGATGGCCCGCCGGCACGGCGCCGGTACCGGCATGATGCGGATTGCGCTGGCACTCGCCGTACCGCTTCTCCCGCACGGTTCCGCCGCCCTGGCCGCGACCGCCGCACATGCCGAGGCCGCCCCCACGCATGGCGCCAGCGTCGATATCCGCTCGAAGAACATGAACCCGCCGCGCTACCCGGCCGAGGCATGGCGCGACGGTATCGCCGGTACCGCCTGGATCAGGGCGCGGGTGGATGCAACCGGCGCCCTGACCGGGGTCGAGATCGACGAATCCAGCGGCCACGAGGCGCTCGACCAGGCCGCCGCCGAGGCCGCCCGGCGCTGGCAGTATCGGCCCGCGATGCAGGATGGGCGGCCCATTGCCGGGCAGGTCCGCATCCCGCTGCACTTCGAACGCTGACGCTCGCCGCCATCGCGCGGCGGCGGCGCTATCCCAGACGGTCCAACGCTTCGGCCAGTTCCCCGGCCAGCGGCGCATTCAGCAGATAGGGCGTCTTGCCGGCGTCCAGCGCGAACTCCAGCGAGGCGGCGTGCAGGAACAGCCGCTTCAGCCCGACCTGTTCGCGCAGGCGCTTGTTCACCGCCGGATCGCCGTACTTGTCGTCGCCAGCCACCGCATGCCCGATGTGCTGGGCGTGCACCCGGATCTGGTGGGTGCGGCCGGTCTCGATCCTGACCTCGCAATAGGAATGCCCGCCGCGCCGCTCCAGCACCCGGAAATGGCTGAGCGAGGGCTTGCCCGCCGGATTCACCTGGACATGCCGTTCGCCGCCCTGGCGCAGGCCCACGTGCAGCGGCGCATCGACCGTCATCACCCCGTCGGGCATGCGACCGGTCAGCAGGGTCAGGTAGCGCTTCTGGATGCGGCCGCCTTCCTCGCGCATCAGCGCCTGCAGTTCGCTCAGCGCCGAACGTTTCTTGGCCATCACCAGCAGCCCGGAGGTATCCCGGTCCAGGCGATGGACCAGTTCCAGGTTCTGTTGCGGGCGCAACACCCGCATGGTCTCGATGGCGCCATGGCTGATGCCGCTGCCGCCGTGGCTGGCCACGCCCGAGGGCTTGTTCAGTACCAGCAGCCGCGCGTCCTCGAACACGATGGCCTGTTCCATCCGCTGCAGGAAGGCGCTCGGCGGCGGGGTCTTGTCGCCGACCTCGGTGAGACTGACCGGCGGCACCCGCACCTCGTCGCCGCCCTCCAGCTTGCGCTCGGCCTTGGCACGGCCGCCATTGACGCGGACCTGGCCACTGCGCACCAGCTTGTAGATCAGGCTGCGCGGCGCCCCCTTGAGCTGTCCCAGCAGGAAGTTGTCCAGGCGCTGGCCGCCGCGGTCATCGGGCACCTTGATCAGGCGCACGCTCGATTTGCCCGCAGACGGCTTGCGGATGTGTTCGGAGTCGGTCATCGGGCTGTTTATTCTGTTACACTCGGGGCGCGAGATAAGGGATTGATTTCGTTGGAAGTTAGCAAGGGCCAGAAGCCCGACTTCCCACGAATCCGGCACAGTGCGCGGCCACCGCCCCCGGGGCGGCCATGTTAGCGGCTCACCGGCGTTCCCGGCCATCGCCGGATGCCGCAAGCATCTGCGCTGAACATGTCCCGCGCGGCGCTCCCAGCTTGGCTGGAAGCAGCCGCCGGCCCTGAAACACCTAAAAACAAAACATTAAGAAGCGCTCCCGCGGCCTGCCGTGGTGTCGTAGCGCTGGAAACCCAAGCCGCCCTACCCGCGCCTGCGCGAAGGGCGGCGAACCGTGACCAGAAGCGAAACCCCATGGCGTTCCGCGCGGTAGCAGCGCGCGAGGAACGCAAAAATGAAGCGAATGCTGATCAATGCCACGCAGGCCGAAGAACTGCGGGTAGCCATCGTCGATGGCCAGACGCTGTACGACATCGATATCGAACAGCCGTCCAAGGAACAGAAGAAGTCCAACATCTACAAGGGCCGCATCACCCGGCTCGAACCCTCCCTCGAGGCGGCGTTCGTCGAATACGGCGGTGACCGCCACGGCTTCCTGCCGCTGAAGGAAATCTCCCGCGACTACTTCCAGGCCGGGGTCGACCACAACAAGGCCGGCATCCGCGAGCTGCTGCGCGAAGGCCAGGAAGTCGTGGTCCAGGTGGACAAGGACGAGCGCGGCAACAAGGGCGCCGCCCTGACCACGTTCATCTCGCTGGCCGGCCGCTACATGGTGCTGATGCCCAACTCGCCCACCGCCGGCGGCGTCTCGCGCCGGATCGAGGGCGAGGACCGGGCCGCGCTGAAGGAAGCGATGGACAAGCTGAACATCCCCGACGACATGGGGGTGATCATCCGTACCGCCGGCGTCGGCCGCGACGCCGAAGAGCTGCAGTGGGACCTGGACTACCTGCTGCAGGTGTGGCGCTCGATCGCCGAGGCGGCGCTGACCAAGCCGGCGCCGTTCCTGATCTACCAGGAATCGCGGCTGATCGTGCGCGCCCTGCGCGACTACCTGCGCGCCGACGTCGGCGAGATCCTGGTCGATACCGAGGAACTGTACGAGACCGCGCGCGAGTTCATGCAGCAGGTGATGCCGCAGACCCTGCGCAAGCTCAAGCACTACAAGGACGACATCCCGCTGTTCAACCGCTTCCAGATCGAATCGCAGATCGAGGCGATCTACGAGCGCAACGTGCGCCTGCCCTCCGGCGGTTCGATCGTGGTCGACCAGACCGAGGCGCTGACCGCCATCGACGTCAACTCCTCGCGTGCCACCAAGGGCAGCGACATCGAGGACACCGCGTTCCAGACCAACCTGGAAGCGGCCGAGGAAGTGGCGCGCCAGCTGCGCCTGCGCGACCTCGGCGGCCTGGTGGTGATCGACTTCATCGACATGTCCTCGAACAAGCACCAGCGCGAAGTCGAGAACCGCCTGCAGAACGCGCTCAAGTACGACCGCGCACGCGTGCAGCTGGGCCGCATCTCGCGCTTCGGCCTGATGGAGATGAGCCGCCAGCGCCTGCGCCCGAGCCTGGGCGAATCCAGCCAGATCGTCTGCCCGCGCTGCGACGGCCACGGCCGCATGCGCAGCGTCGAGTCGCTGTCGCTGTCGATCATCCGCGTCGCCGAGGAGCACGCGATGAAGGAGAACACCGGACAGGTGCTGGTCCAGGCCCCGGTGGAGATCGCCAACTTCCTGCTCAACGAGAAGCGCAGCGCGCTGCGCGAGATCGAGAACCGCCACGACGCGCCGATCGTGATCGTCGCCGACGAGCAGCTGCACACCCCGCACTACGAAGTCACCCGCCTGCGCGAGAACGAGCTCGGCGAGGAAAGCAGCAAGCCCAGCTACCAGCGCGGCACCCCGCGCAAGCTGCCGGTGCATGCGCTGACCAAGGCCCAGCTCAACATCCCGCCGGCACCGGCGGTGACCCACGTCAAGCACAGCCAGCCGGCTCCGGTGCGCGAAGCGCCGGAACCGGCGCCCGCGCCTGCCCCGGCGCCGGTGACCCCGCCGCCGGCACCGGCCGCTACCGGCGTGGTCGGCTGGCTCAAGCGCATCTTCGGCGCCGAGCCGGCGGCTCCGGCCGAACCCGCACCGCGTCCGCGCCCGGAAGCCGGCAGCCGCGGCAACAACCGCGGCGACCGCAACGACCGCGGCCAGCGCCGTGACGGCAGCCGCAACGGCAACGGCCAGCAGGCCCGTGGCAACGGCCAGCGCCGGGAAGAGCGTCGCGACGAACGCCGCGAGGACCGTCGCCAGAACGGCGCGCAGCCGCAGGCAGCGCAGGGCGACAACGCTCCGGCCCGCCAGCCCAAGCAGCGCGGCGAACAACAGCCCAAGGCTCCGCGCAACGAACAGCAGCAGCCGAAGCTGAAGCAGAAGCAGCCGCGGCAGCAGCAGGACGGCGACCGCTCCGCGCAGGGCGACAAGCCGGCACGCCAGCCGCAGCCGGAAACCGCCAAGCAGGCCAATCCGGTCGATGGCAACGAGATCCGCACAGCCGCCGCAGCCGTTGCCGCACCGCTGGCAAAGGAAGCCGTGAAGGTTGCCGAGGACGTCGCCAAGCCGGTGGAAGCCCTGCTCCAGGACGCGACGCCCGCCGTGGATGGCGAGGCCCAGGTCGCCACCGGCGCAGCTGCGCCAACGGAAGCGACCGATGAAGGCAACGGCGAAGCCGGATCCCGTCGTCGCCGCGGCCGTCGCGGTGGCCGCCGCCGCCGTCGCGGCGGTAGCGATGCCGCCAACGGCAGCGAAACCGCCGGTGCCGACGAGGACGGCTTCGACGAGGCCGGCGACGACGCGGGCGAAGCCGCGCCGCAGCCGAACAGCAAGCAGCCCGAGTTCGATTTCGACGACGATGCGCCCGGCGCGCCGGCGACCCCGGCTCCCGCCCCGCAACCGCAGGCCATTGCCGAGCAGCCCAAGGCCGCTGCCGCGGCCCCGGTTGCGGGCAACCCAGCTGCGGCTGCACCGGCGGCGATTGCAACGCCGGCTCCGGCTGCCGTCGCCACTGCCAGCGTGCAGTCCAGCGTCGAAGCGCCGACGCCGGCGGAACCGGCTGCCGAACCGGCCGTGGTTCCGGCTGTCGAGACCGCTCCGGTGGCAGTCGTGGAGCCGGCGGCAACCGTTGTCGAAACCGCCGCAACGCCGGAAACGACCGCAACCGCGCGCCCCGAGCCGGTACAGACCAGCATGCTCGATGCGTTGACTGCCGAGCAGCCGCCGGCTGCCGTGACGGCCGTTGCTGCTGTATCCGGGTCCGTAGCCGACGCCGGCACGGAAGAAGCCGAAACCGCGGAAGCGGTGGAGGCAGTGGAAGTTGCGAAGAAGGATGTCGCCACGTCCGAGAACGGCCAGCTGTTCGCAGCCGCGGCGGCAGACGCCGAAACGGTTGCGTCCCCCGAGGCCGTCGCCGAAACCGTCGCCAGCGCCGATGACCGCGCCGGCAAGGGTGAAGAGAAGGACGAAGAGAAGGAACAGCACGCCAGCTGACCTTGCAGCGCCCCGGTGCTGAAACAGAAGAAGCGGCCTACGGGCCGCTTCTTCTGTTTTGGCAGAACGGTCGCCTCCATCGGTCGCGACTGATGGCCCGAGGCCACGCGAGCTTATCGGAGTGGCAACAACGCGCCTGCCCCACGGATGGGAGAACAGCCTCTTGTTCTCGCGTCATGTGTACTTGTAGCCTGGCCGCTTTCCGCCGCGGCGGGAACCGGCCTGGAACATTCCGCGAACGACTGGCACTCCGACCCGGATATCCGGCATGGCCAAGCCCATGCGCCGGAGCCGACCCGCGGCCCAGATCCCGACATGGCCGGAGAATCCCCCGCCCCGCCACCATGGCAGCCGCCGCGGAAGGCACCAGCAACCGCACCGACCTAGGGGTGTCGCAACCCGGCCATCCCCATCGAACCCATCGGCGGCGCATAAGAGCGCACCGCCAGGACGTTTCCATGCGAATACGCGCCTTCGCCACGAGGCCAACCGATACGGGAAACCGGCAGTCGGAACACGCGGCTCGCAACGCACAGGGCCATCCGCCGCATGCGATCACCCGGAAACGGTGTAAACGGAGGGAGGCCGCCCGGCATGCCTCGGCGCGGATCCCGCAAGGCACACGTGTTCGCCGCCGATGCGGCAAAGCGCCGTCGATACCCGGTCAGAGCGGCCGTGCCGGCTCCAGCAGGCCATACTGGCTGGCCAGCCGCGCCAGTGCGATGTTGTCCTGGATGCCGATCTTCTCGAACAGGCGCGCCTTGTGGGTATTGACGGTCTTGGCGCTCAGGCACAGGCGCTTGGCGATGTCTTCCTGGCGCAGCCCCTGGGTGAGCAGCAACGCCACCTCGAGCTCGCGCGGCGACAGCGCATCGAACGGCGAATCGCTGCCTTCCAGGTTGGCCAGGGCCAGGTTCTGCGCGATGCTGCTGCCGAGGTAGGGGCGGCCCAGCGCAACATCGTGCACTGCCCGCACCAGTTCCTGGGCGTCTCCGCCTTTGCCGACATAACCGGAGGCGCCGGCTTCGAGCAGGCGCTTGGGCAGCGGCCCGTCCTCCAGCACCGACACGATCACCACGCGGGTGCCGTGGTCGCCCTTGACGATGCGCTCGGTCACTTCCAGCCCGCTCACGCCCGGCAGGTGCAGGTCGCACAGCACCACGTCCGGCTTGAGCTGGCGGATCAACGGCAGCGCGGTTTCGCCACTGTCGGCTTCGCCGACCACCTCGATGCCGGTCTCGCCAGCAAGGATCATCTTGATGCCGGTGCGCACCAACGCGTGGTCGTCGATTAGAAATACCCTGATGGTCATCCCTGCGCTCCCCCGACAGCAAAAAACGAGGCCAGCCTAGCCCCGCGAACAGTTCCGGGCAAGCCAGTCCCTGGTTGCCCCTGCCCATTCTGGCATGCATCGCCCGTACCCCACGGGGCGACACAACGGTATTCTGCAGATGAACCACACCGGACTTACTCAAGGCCCGGCACGCAGGTTCGAGTGACCTGGCCTGACGCGTCCGGTTGGACGCGGGCCGGTGGCCTGCGGTTGGCATCGCCATTATCCAGGCGCTGCCGGGGCCGGCGCCATCGGAACTTTCCCGCATCGGCCCTAGGATTTTTCCGACACCACGACCATGGCCGGCCTCCGTCGCCGGCCCGCCTCAGCCCTGCCCGTCCCTGCGCAACCGCCGCCACGGATGCCGCTGGCGGAACATCACCAGATACACGCCGACGGTCCAGGCCAGCGCCGCGCACCAGCCGCCGAGGATGTCGGAGGGGTAATGCACGCCCAGGTAGACGCGCGACAGCCCCACCGACACCACGAACGCGATGGCGGCCGACAGCAGCGGCCAGCGCCAGCGGGTCGGCCAGGCCAGCAGCAGCACGGTCGCCGCCAGCGTCATCGATCCCATCGCGTGGCCGCTGGGGAAGCTGAAGGTGGTCTCCGGGGCAATCGACTCCCAGAGGCCCGGGCGGTCGCGCTGGAACAGCTGCTTGCTGGACAGGTTCAACAGCGCCGAGCCGGCAAAGGCGAGCGCCGCGAAGCTGCCTTCGCGCCATTGCCGGCGCGCCAGCAATGCGAACACGATCAGCACGTCGACCGGGATCACGCCCCACTGGTAGCCGATCTTCGACATGGCGACGAAGAACGCGTCCAGCCCCGGCGAGGCCAGCGCGTGCATGCGCCACAGCAGCGGCGCGTCGAAGTAGAACGACTCCAGTTCGTGGACCTCGTCGGCCAGCGCGACGAAGCCGGCCAGCGGCAGCAACACGCCGGCGAACAGCAGCGCGAAGCGCCATGCGTTGCGGGCCATCCAATGGCGGAAGCCGGCGGCTTCCTCGTGCGGCGCGCTACCCGGCGCCGCGGGCATACTTGTCTTCGACGTAGCTGTCGATCAGGGCGACGAATTCCCGGGCGATGTTCTCGCCGCGCAGCGTCACCTTCTTCTCGCCGTCGACGAACACCGGCGCCGACGGCGCCTCGCCGGTGCCCGGCAGCGAGATGCCGATGTTGGCGTGGCGCGATTCGCCCGGGCCGTTGACCACGCAGCCCATCACCGCCAGGGTCATGTTCTCCGCACCGGGGTGGCTGACCTTCCACACCGGCATCTTCTCGCGCACGTGGTTCTGCACCACCTTGGCCAGTTCCTGGAAGAACTCCGAAGTGGTGCGGCCGCAGCCCGGGCAGGCGGTGACCAGCGGCGTGAACGCACGCTGCCCGGTGGTCTGCAGCAGCTCCTGGGCGACGATCACTTCCTGCGTGCGCGACTGCCCCGGCTCGGGCGTCAGCGAGATGCGGATGGTGTCGCCGATGCCTTCCTGCAGCAGCACCGCCAGCGCCGCCGACGAGGCAACGATGCCCTTGCTGCCGATGCCGGCCTCGGTCAGGCCCAGGTGCAGGGCGAAGTCCGAACGCTGCGCCAGGTCGCGGTACACCGCGATCAGTTCCTGCACGCCGCTGACCTTGGCCGAAAGCACGATGCGGTCGCGCGCCAGGCCCAGCTCCACCGCCTGTTCGGCCGAATCCAGCGCCGAGCGGATCAGCGCTTCGCGCAGCACCCGGCCGGCGTCCCACGGCTGCTCGCGCCGGCTGTTCTCGTCCATCAGCCGCGCGGCCAGCGACTGGTCCAGCGAGCCCCAGTTGGCGCCGATCCGCACCGGCTTGCCGTAGCGGATGGCGAACTCGATCAGCTGCGCGAACTGGGTGTCCTTCTTCTTGCCGAAGCCGACGTTGCCCGGATTGATGCGGTACTTGGCCAGCGCCTCGGCGCAGGCCGGCTCCTGGCTCAGCAACTGGTGGCCGTTGTAGTGGAAGTCGCCGATCAGCGGCACTTCGATGCCCATCATCGCCAGCTTGTCGACGATGCGCGGGATGGCGGCGGCCGATTCGGGATTGTTGACCGTCAGCCGCACCATCTCCGACCCGGCCCGCCACAGCTCGGCCACCTGCTTGACGCTGGAGGCGACATCGGCGGTATCGGTATTGGTCATCGATTGCACCACCACCGGATGCCCGCCGCCGACCCGCACGCCGCCGATCTCGACGGTCTGGGTGATGCGGCGGGGCCACGCGGTCGCGTCGGTGGGCGGTGTCGGTCGGGTCACGGCGTCATGCATCCGCGCATTTTAGCGCGGGCCGCCGCCGCAGGTTGGCCGACGGCGGCCTGTTCATCCCGCAGTCGGGGCGATTCCGTGCCTGCGACCGATCGTCGCAGGCAGCCCGCAACGCGAACGCATACGATTACGCTCGATGAACGGCTCCGATGCTTCCTTCCTGCGCACCCTGTGCAGCCTGCGCTGGCTGGCCACCGCCGGCCAGGCCGCGACCATCGTGGTCGCCACCTGGCTGCTCGGGATGGACCTGCCGCAACTGCCGTTGTGGGCGGGCGTGGCGCTGCTGGCGTTGTTCAACCTGATCGTGCAGCAGCAGGTGGCCGATGCCGACCCGGCGCCGGTCACCGCCTTCGGCCACATCCTGGTCGACGTGGCGGTGCTGACCTGGATGGTCGGCTGGAGCGGCGGCATCGCCAATCCGTTCGGTTCGCTGTTCCTGATCCTGATCGCGCTGGCGGCGCTGGCGCTGCCGCTGCGCTGGACCCTGGCCGTGACCGCCAGTTGCCTGGCCGGCTACACCGTCAGCGCGGTGTTCGGAAAACCGCTCCCCGACGGCCGCTTCGATGCGATGGAACTGCACCTGTGGGGCGCGGCCGCCAACTTCCTGATCTCGAGCATGGTGGTGCTGGTGTTCTCGACCCGGCTGGCGCTGGCGCTGCGCGAACGCGAGCGCGAACTGGCGCTGCTGCGCGAGCGCTTCGTGCGCAACGAGGGCATCGTCGCCCTGGCCACCCATGCCGCCTCGGTGGCGCACGAGCTCAACACGCCGCTGGCGACCATGACCCTGCTGGCCGACGACATCGCCGAGCAATGCGATTCGCCGGAACTGCGCGACGACCTGGAAACGCTGCGCGAGCTGCTGGTGCAGTGCCGCGAGCGGGTGCTGGCGCTGGCCGCTCCGGCCAACGATGCCGACGCGCGCGCGCGCATCCCGCTGGCGCATGTGCTCGAACAATGGCGGCTGGTACGCCCGACCATCCAGCTGCGGCGCAACGACGACGCGCCGCTGGCGCTGGCGCTGGAGCCCGGCGTGGGCCACCTGCTGCAGGTGCTGCTCAACAATGCCGCCGATGCCGGCGAACGGGCCGGGCGCGCACAGGTGGACCTGTCGCTGCGGATCGAGGGCGACCAGCTGTTCGGCGAGGTGCGCGACTACGGCGGCGGCTTCGATGCCGCCCAGGCGGTGCTGCCCGGCACCCTGTTCAACAGCAGCAAGACCGACGGCATGGGCGTGGGCCTGGCGCTGTCGCACGCCACCATCGAGCGATTGCATGGCGAACTGTGGATGCGTCCGGCCGAAGGCCACGGCGCCCGTGTCGGTTTCCGCCTGCCGCTCGCCACCGACGGAGCCCGCACATGACCCTCCATTCCACCGCCGGCCTGCTGGTCGACGACGACCCGCTGTACCTGCGTACCCTGCAACGCAGCCTCGCCCGCCGTGGCATCGAAACCGCCACCGCGACCGACATCGCCAGCGCCTTGCGGCAGGCCGGTGCCGCCCCGCCGGCGTTCGCCCTGATCGACCTCAAGCTCGGCGCCGACTCGGGCCTGTCGCTGATCCAGCCGCTGCGCGCGCTGCGCGCGGACATGCGCATCCTGCTGGTGACCGGCTATGCCAGCATCGCCACCGCCGTGGAAGCGATCAAGCTGGGCGCCGACGACTACCTGCCCAAGCCGGCCACGGTGTCGATGATCCTGCGCGCACTGGGCGAGGACGACGAGGCGCCGGACGACCCCGAGGAACTGGAGCCGCCGGACGCGATGACGCCGATCAGCCGGCTGCAGTGGGAACACATCCAGCAGGCGCTGCACGAAACCGGCGGCAACGTCTCCGCCGCCGCGCGCCTGCTGGGCATGCACCGGCGCTCGCTGCAACGCAAGCTGAGCAAGCGCCCCAGCCCGGAACGCGACCCGACGCGCTGAATCCCGCACTGGCCGTGCACTCAGCCGTGGCGGAACTGGAACTGCTCGAAATCGCGCCCCAGCCTCGCCAGGTCCGGCCGCTCCGCGACGGCGATGCCCTGCCCCTGGCTGGAGCATTCCTGCAACACCCAGTGGCGCACACCACGCCCGGCCAGCTCGTCGGCCAACCGGTACAGATCATCCAGCGGGAACACCCGCGGATTCCACGTGGTGCGGCACTCGTAGGCCACGCCACTGTCCAGCAGCAGCTGCAGCGACTCCCCGACCGGCACGCCGCTGCGGCGGCACCCGGTCACCCTGTCGTAGCCGCCGGCCGGCGCCTTGATGTCCAGACCCACCCAGTCCAGCAACGGCAGCACCCGCTGCAACCGCGCCGGATACATGCCGCCGGTGTGCAACGCGAGCTGATAGCTGAGCGCCTTCACCTCGGCCATCGCCGCTGGCAATGCGGCCTGCGCGGTGGGTTCGCCACCGGAAAACACCACGCCATCGAGCAGGCCACGGCGGCGGCGCAGGAATGCCCCCACCGCCTCCCAGGCGATGCCGCCTTCGCCGCGTGCCGGCAGCAACTCCGGGTTGTGGCAATAGCCGCAACGCCACGGACAGCCCTGCAGGAACAACACCGCCGCCAGCCGGTCGGGAAAGTCGATGCTGGTCAACGGCGTCATCCCGCCGATGCGGATCATGCCGCGCTGGGCACCGCTTCGGCGCAGGCGCGTTCGCTGAAGAAGCGGCGCTCGGCGTGCTCGCCCTGCTTGCCGATGTTGAAGCTGGACACCGGGCGGTGGTAGCCCATCACCCGGGTCCAGACTTCGCAGCGCTGGCGCTCGTCGTCGCGCAGCCGGGGGGCGGTGGTATCGGTGGTCGTCTTCATGCGTGTACTCCTCTTGGGTTGGATGGATCGGCGTGCATGGAACGTCTGCTGCCTCCGGGAAAGCGCGGACCGGGGCATGGACGAAGTCGCACGTCCGCGCATATCGCGCGGGCTTCGCCCCTCTCCCTTCGTCCCCGCAGGAAAAGAACTACCCGCGGCCGGGGGCGCCCGCGATCGCGGCACGCTGTTTGGCTGCCAGGCGCTCGGCATCGCAGCGCGGACAGAACTCGTGCTCGCCCGCCAGGTAGCCGTGCTCCGGGCAGATCGAGAACGTCGGGGTGATGGTGATGTACGGCAGCCGGAAACGGCTCAGCGCGCGCCTGACCAGTTCGCGGCAGGCCGCGCCGCTGGAGATGCGCTCGCCCATGTACAGGTGCAGCACGGTGCCGCCGGTATAGCGCGACTGCAGCGCTTCCTGCCGCTCCAGCGCCTCGAACGGATCGTCGGTGAAACCGACCGGCAGCTGCGAGGAGTTGGTGTAGTAGGGTTTTTCCGCGCTGCCGGCCTGCAGGATGTCCGGCCAGCGCCGGCGATCCTCCCTGGCGAAGCGGTAGGTGGTGCCTTCGGCCGGCGTGGCTTCCAGGTTGTAGAGATGCCCGGTGCTTTCCTGGAACTCGACCATGCGCGCACGCACGTGGTCGAGCAGGCGCAATGCGAAACCGTGGCCCCATTCGCCGGCGATATCGTCCGCGTCGCCGCTGAAGTTGCGGATCATCTCGTTGATGCCATTCACCCCCAGCGTCGAGAAGTGGTTGCGCAGCGATCCCAGGTAGCGCTTGGTGTAGGGGAACAGGCCGTCGTCGATCAGCTTCTGGATCACCCCGCGCTTGATTTCCAGGCTGCGCATGCCCAGCTCCAGCAACTCGTCCAGCCGCCGGTACAGGCCGGTCTCGTCGCCACGGTGCAGGTAACCCAGGCGCGCGCAGTTGATCGTCACCACGCCCAGGCTGCCGGTCTGCTCGGCGCTGCCGAACAGGCCGTTGCCGCGCTTGAGCAGTTCGCGCAGGTCCAGCTGTAGGCGGCAGCACATCGAGCGGATCTGGCCCGGGTCCAGTTCGGAATTGATGAAGTTCTGGAAGTACGGCAGGCCGTACTTGGCGGTCATCTCGAACAACCGCTGTGCGTTGTCCGACTCCCACGGGAAATCGGCGGTGATGTTGTAGGTCGGGATCGGGAAGGTGAATACCCGACCCTTGGCATCGCCGGCGGTCATCACCTCGATGTAGGCACGGTTGATCAGGTCCATCTCGGCCTGTAGCTCGCCGTAGGCGAACGGCATCTCCTCGCCGGCGATGAACGGCGTCTGCTGGCGCAGGTCGGCCGGGCATACCCAGTCGAAGCTGAGGTTGGTGAACGGGGTCTGCGTGCCCCAGCGCGACGGTACGTTGAGGTTGTAGATCAACTCCTGGATGCACTGCCGGACTTCGTCGTAGGAAAGCCGGTCCTTGCGCACGAACGGCGCCATGTAGGTGTCGAACGAGGAGAACGCCTGTGCCCCGGCCCACTCGTTCTGCAGCGTGCCCAGGAAGTTGACGATCTGCCCCACCGCCGAGGACAGGTGCTTCGGCGGCCCGGCCTCGACCTTGTTGGGCACGCCGTTGAGCCCTTCGTACAGCAGCGTGCGCAGCGACCAGCCGGCGCAGTAGCCGGCCAGCATGTCCAGGTCGTGGATATGCAGGTCGCCCTCGCAATGGGCGCGGCCCACCTCCGCCGGATACACGTGGGAAAGCCAGTAGTTGGCGGTGACCTTGCCGGACACGTTCAGGATCAGTCCGCCCAGCGAATAGCCCTGGTTGGCGTTGGCATTGACCCGCCAGTCGGCACGGCTCAGGTATTCGTCGATCGAGGCGGAGCAATCCACCCAGCCCTCGGGCGGGGATGTCCTGCGCGGTCCCGGCATCGTCATCGCCATGGGAATGGCCTCCTTGTCCACAACTTGTTGTGGAAAAGATATGCCACTACCACTAGATATTGAATTGACCCAGATCAAGCCGGCCCGCAATCGCTGACGACCGGCTCTATCGCGGGCGGCGTATGGGACGGGCCGCCGCGGCGCCCCGTGCCCATGCCGGCCGCGGGATCAGGCGGCGCTGCGCATCGCCTGCGCGGCCGCCACCATCGCCGCCAGTGCGGCCCGGGTCTCCGGCCAGCCGCGGGTCTTGAGCCCGCAGTCCGGGTTGACCCACAGCTGTTCGGGCGACAGCACCGAACGTGCCTTGTGCAGCAGCTCCAGCATTTCCGCCGGGTCCGGCACCCGCGGCGAATGGATGTCGTACACGCCCGGGCCGATCCCGCTGGGGTAGCGGAACTTCACGAACGCGTCCAGCAGCTCCATGCGCGAGCGCGAGGTCTCGATCGAGATCACGTCGGCGTCCATCGCCGCCACCGCCTCGATGATGTCGTTGAACTCGGAGTAGCACATGTGGGTGTGGATCTGGGTCTCGTCGCGCGCGCCCGCGGCGCTGATGCGGAAGCACTGCACCGCCCACTCCAGGTACGCCTTCCACGCCGCACGCCGCAGCGGCAGGCCTTCGCGCAGCGCCGGTTCGTCGATCTGGATCACGCCGATGCCGGCCGCCTCCAGGTCCGCCACCTCGTCGCGCAGCGCCAGCGCGATCTGCCGGCAGGTCTGCGCGCGCTCCTGGTCGTCGCGCACGAACGACCACTGCAGCACCGTCACCGGTCCGGTGAGCATGCCCTTCATCGGCTTGCCGGTCAGCGATTGCGCGTACCGCGACCAGCGCACCGTCATCGGCGCCGGGCGCGACACGTCGCCGTAGATGATCGGCGGCTTCACGCAGCGCGAGCCGTAGCTCTGCACCCAGCCGTTGCCGGTGAAGGCGAAGCCGTCGAGCTGTTCGCCGAAGTACTCGACCATGTCGTTGCGCTCGAACTCGCCGTGCACCAGCACGTCCAGCCCCAGTTGCTCCTGGATGCGCACGCAGCGTTCGGTCTCGGCGGCGATGAAGGCATCGTAATCGGCCTGGCCGAGCTTGCCGGACCGGTAACGGGCGCGCGCCTGCCGCACCTCGTGGGTCTGCGGGAACGAGCCGATGGTGGTGGTCGGGAACGCCGGCAGGCCCAGCCGTGCGGCCTGCACCGCGCGCCGCTGCGGATAGGGCGAAGCGCGCTGCGACGCGCCCGCGTCCAGCGCCGCCAGGCGTGCCGCCACCTCGGCCCGGTGCACCCGCGGCGAGGCGCGGCGCGCGGCGACGCGTTCGCGTGCGTCGGCCAGCGCCGCCTCGGCCGTCGGCACCGCGTCGAGCGCGTCGGCCAGCACCCGCAGCTCGCCGATCTTCTGCCGCGCGAACGACAGCCAGGACAGCAGGTCGGCCGGCAGCTTCTTCTCGCCCGACAGGTCGACCGGGACGTGCAGCAGCGAGCACGACGGCGCCAGCCACAGGTTTTCCGGCGAACGCCGGGCGCGGGCGAAGCGCGCCAGCACCAGTGCATCGTCCAGGTTCGCACGCCAGATGTTGCGGCCGTCCACCAGCCCCAGCGACAGCACCCGCTGCTGCGGCCAGTGCGTCAGCACCTCGTTCAACTGCTCCTTGCCGCGCACCAGGTCCAGGTGCAGTCCGTCCACCGGCAGCCCGGCGGCCAGTTCCAGGTTGTCCTCCAGCGCGCCGAAATAGGTGGCCAGCAGCAGCTTCGGCCGCGGCACGTCGGCCAGCAGCCGGTAGGCCTTGCGGTAGGCCGCGCGCGCGGCCTCGTCCAGGTCCAGCACCAGGCAGGGTTCGTCGATCTGCACCCAGTCGGCGCCGGCCTCCTGCAGCTTGCCCAGCAGTTCGGCATAGGCCCACAGCAACCGGTCGAGCAGCGCCAGGCGGTCGCTGCCGTCCACCGTCTTGGACAGCAGCAGGAAGCTCACCGGCCCCAGCAGCACCGGCCGCGCCTGCAGCCCCAGCGCGCGCGCCTCCCGGTATTCGCGCAGCGGCTTGTCGCCGCGCAGGGCGAACGCCTGCCCCGCTTCCAGTTCCGGTACCAGGTAGTGGTAGTTGGTATCGAACCACTTGGTCATCTCCAGCGCGGGCAGGTCCACGCCGTCCTTCTGGATGCCGCGGGCCAGCGCGAAGTAGCCGGCCAGCGGATCGGCGTCGGCCAGTGCGCGATAGCGCGCCGGGATCGCGTCGAACAGCACGGCGGTGTCCAGCACATGGTCGTACAGCGAGAAGTCGTTGCACGGCACCACGTCGGCGCCGGCCCCGGCCTGCAGTCGCCAGTGCTTCCGGCGCAGTTCGTGGGCGACGTCCTGCAGCGTGGCGGCATCGGTGTCGCCGCGCCAGAAGGCTTCCAATGCCTGCTTGAGTTCGCGCCGCGCGCCGATGCGCGGGAAACCCAGGTTGGTAACGATGGTCATCTACACAGTCCTCGATTCGTATGAATTGAGGAACGAAGGAACCGCATGCCGCTCCCGCCGCACCGCACGGGCCATCGCGCACGCCAGCGACCTTCGCCCCCTCGGGCGAACCGGAGCTCCACGGGACACGCGCACACGGGGACATGCCGGAGAGCCGCCCCCGGCATGCGCCCCGGCCACCTCCCCACGGAAGCTCCAGGTCAGGCAGGGATCGCTCCCTGGCCAGGGCAGGTCTTCGGGCTCATGGACGTGGTCCCGGCAGGGACCGCCTACTGCCCGTCGCTTCCCGGCCACGGGGCCAGTGCTGATGACGGGGGTCGTTTCCAAATACCGCTGCGGGGCAGCGCCGGAATGGGACGGAACAGCGTCCGCACCGGCTTCCCTTTTAATTCAATCGCTCAATACGGATAAAGCGATGAAACCATGGCGCCGCACACGTTACGGCGCGGCAACGGCGCGGTCAAGCGCCGCGTACGAACGACGCCCCGGCTCCTGCCGGCGCCAGCGGTCGCCCCCCTGCCCGCTGGCTCAAGCAGCCGGTCGGCCGCACGCGGTGCGCAGCGCGCCGGCCGGATACGACGACGGCGGCCCATGGCCGCCGTCTTCATTCCATCCCGCGCCCGCGGAGGGTCATCCCTCCGCCGGGGTCGGAGTCAGCCGTGCTCGCGCAGGTGCGCGAGCATCGCCCGCGTCACCGGATCGTCCACCGCCACGTCCTGCCCCTGCAGCGCCGGCAGCAACTGGCTGGCCAGCTGCTTGCCCAGTTCCACCCCGAACTGGTCGAAGGCATTGATGTTCCAGATCAGCGATTGCACGTACACCGCGTGCTCGTACATCGCGATCAGCGCGCCCAGCGCCTGCGGGGTGAGCGCGTCGAGCAGGATCAGCGTGCTCGGGCGGCCGCCGGGATAGTCGCGGTGCGGATCGTCGCTGCCCTGGCCGTTGGCCAGCGCCTCGGTCTGCGCCAGCAGGTTGGCCAGCAGCGCCTGGTGGTTGACCGTGTACGGGTCGTCGTTGCGCACGCAGCCGATGAAATCGGCCGGCACCACGCTGGTGCCCTGGTGCAGCGCCTGGAAGAAGCTGTGCTGCACGTCGGTCCCGGCCCCGCCCCACCACACCGGCACGGTGTCGCCGGCCACCGGGGTGCCGTCGAGCTGCACGCGCTTGCCCAGGCTCTCCATCACCAGCTGCTGCAGGTAGGCCGGCAGCAGCGCCAGGCGCTGGTCGTAGGTCATCACCGCATGGGTGGCGTAGCCGAGCAGGTTGCGGTTCCAGATGTCGGTCAGCGCATGCAGCACCGGCAGGTTGTGTTGCGGCGGCGCCTCGAGCGCATGCGCGTCCATTTCGGCGGCACCGGCCAGCAGTTGCTCGAAGCGTTCGAAACCGATCGCCAGCGCGATCGGGAAACCGACCGACGACCACAGCGAATAACGTCCGCCGACCCAGTCCCACATCGGCAGCACCCGCCCCGGGGCGATGTCGAACGCCTTGGCGGCGCGCTCGGGGTTGGCGCTGACCGCGTACAGGCGCTCGCTGCCGCCCAGCCAGGCGTGCAGGATCGCGCCGTTGAGCAGGGTTTCCTGGGTGCCGAAGGTCTTGGAGATCAGGATGCCGGCGGTGGTGGCCGGGTCCAGCGCGGCCAGGGTGCGCTGCATCGCCGCGCCGTCGACGTTGGAGACGAAATGCACGCGGAAACGCGCACCGCCCGCCGGACGCAGCGCATCGGCCACCAGCCGCGGGCCGAGGTCCGAGCCGCCGATGCCGACGCTGACGATGTCGGTGACGCCGCTGGCCTCCAGCGCCCGCACCAGCTCGCCCATCCGCTGGCGTACCTGGGCGGCGGTGGCGTGGGCCTCGGCGGCGACCGGTGCGCCGGACGGTTCGCCGCGCAGCGCGCTGTGCAGCGCCGCGCGGCCTTCGGTCGGGTTGACCGTCTCGCCGCGGAACAACCGCCGGAAACCGCCGGCGACGTCGCGTTCGACGGCCAACGCCAGCAGTGCGTCCAGCGCCGCGCGGTCGTACTTCTGCCGCGCGAAGTTGGCGTACAACGGACCGACCCGCAGCCCCAGCGTCTGCACGCGCCCGGGTTCGGCCTGCAACAACGAGGGAATGCTCGCGCCGCGCAGGCGCCGGGCGTGGGAATGCAGCGGGTCGAATCCGTCGTTCTGGGTCATGCGGCCTGGGTCGGGATGCTGTTGTTGGTGTGGGTGATCCTGTTGCTGCCGTCCACGTACACCAGCTTGGGCTGGAAACTGGCGGCTTCGTCCTCGCTCATGCTGGCGAAGGCGGCAATGATGATGATGTCGCCCACCTGCACGTGGCGCGCGGCGCCGCCGTTGAGCGAGATCACGCCGCTGCCGGCCTCCGCGCGGATCGCGTAGGTGGAGAAACGGCTGCCGTTGGTGACGTCCCAGATGTGGACCTGTTCGAACTCGCGGATGCCGGTGGCTTCCAGCAGGTCGCCGTCGATGGCGATGGATCCTTCGTAGTTCAGTTCCGAATGGGTGACGGTGGCGCGGTGGATCTTGGTCTTGAGCAGGGAGAGGTGCATGGGTATGGCGAAACTGCAGGAGAAAGCGCGCAGTCTAGCACCGGCGCCGGGCTTGCCAGCACCGCCCGGGACGGGGGTTGCACAGGCGCAGCGGCCTTGCGCGCAAGGCGCCACCCCGGCGCCATCGCTGTCATCGCCGGGGCAACGGACGGGACAGGAACTGTCCCGCCGCGATCAGAACTCGATGTTGTCGATCAGCCGGGTGCCGCCCAGCCGCGCCGCCACCAGCGCCACGCGTGCGCCGCCGACGCCGTCGGCCGGCTCGCCCAGGTCGGGAAGCCGCACCACCGCATAATCCACCTCGAAGCCGGCGGCACGCAGCTGCGCCTCGCCCTCGGCCTCCACCGTGGCGCGCGGAACGCCGGCCAGGCAGGCCTCGCGCATCGCCAGCAGCACGCGGCGGATGTGCGCCGCCTGCGGCCGCGTTTCCGCGGTGAGGTACTGGTTGCGCGAACTCATCGCCAGGCCGTCGTGCTCGCGGACGATGTCGCCGCCGACGATCTCGATCGGGAAGGCCAGGTCGGCCACCAGCTGCCGGATCACCGCCAGCTGCTGGTAGTCCTTGCGACCGAACGCGGCCACGTCCGGCTGCACCTGGTTGAACAGGCGGCTGACCACCGTGCACACGCCATCGAAGTGGCCGGGGCGATGCGCACCCTCGAGCAGGCTGCTGATGCCCGGCACGTGCACGTTCGCGGCCAGCTCCACGCCAAACGGGTACATCGATTCGACCGTGGGCAGCCACAGCACGTCGCAGCCGGCCGCCTGCAGCCCGCTGGTGTCGGCCTCGGGGGTGCGCGGATAGCGGGTGAAATCCTCGTTCGGGCCGAACTGGGTCGGATTGACGAACACGCTGGAGACCACGCGGTCGGCATGTTGGCGCGCCAATTCCACCAGCGAATAGTGGCCGGCATGCAGGTTGCCCATGGTCGGCACCAGCGCCACGCGCAGGCCCTCGCGCTTCCAGCCGGTGACGATGGCACGCAGCCGGGACAGTTCGGTAACGGTTTCGATCATGAGGCGTAGGCGTGCTCTGCGTCGGGGAAGGTGCCGGCGCGCACGGCGTCGGCATAGGCGCGGACGGCTCCGGCGACGGAACCGCCTTCGGCCAGGAAATCCTTGACGAACTTGGGACGGCGGTGGCCGCTGTCCAGGCCGAGGAAATCGTGCAGCACCAGCACCTGGCCATCGCAACCGGGGCCGGCACCGATGCCGATGGTCGGCACCGGCACGTCGGCGGTGACCTGCGTCGCCACCGGGGTCGGCACGCATTCGAGCACGATCAGGCTGGCACCGGCCTCGACCACCGCCCTGGCATCGTCGCGCAGCTGCTGGGCCGCATCGCCGCGACCCTGCACCTTGTAGCCGCCCAGGCGCAGTACCGACTGCGGGGTCAGCCCCAGGTGCGAACAGACCGGGATCTCGCGCTCGACCAGGTAGCGGATCACGTCCAGCTTGAAGCCGGCGCCTTCGATCTTGACCATCTCGGCACCGGCCTGCAGCAGCCGCACCGAGGCCTCGAACGCGCGCTCGGGCGTGGCATCGGCACCGAACGGCAGGTCGGCCACCAGCAGCGCACGCTGCAGCACGCGGGCCACGGCACGGGTGTGGTAGACCATGTCGTCGGTGGTCACCGGCAGCGTCGAATCGTGCCCCTGCACCACCATGCCCAGCGAATCGCCGATCAGGATCAGGTCCACGCCGTTGGCGTCGAACGCGCGGGCGAAGCCGGCGTCGTAGGCCGTCAGCATCACCAGCTTCTCGCCATTGCGCTTGGCCTCGGCCAGCGCGGGTACGGTCCAGGGCTTGCTGTCTGCGTGACTACTCATGAACTGATAACCGGGAGCGATAAGCCGCTCATTATCACCCTATTGCCGCGATGCCGCAGGAATTCGCCGTCGCTGCAGCGTCACGCACCGTTCCATGGCCGGGAATGAGCGTATCGGCGGCGATCTCGGCCAGCGGCAGCAGCACGAATGCACGCTCGTGCAGGTAGGGATGCGGCACCTGCAGGCCCGGCAGGTCGATGACCTGCTCGCCGTACAACAGCAGGTCCAGGTCCAGCGAACGCGGCCCCCAGCGCTCCCCCGGGGTGCGGGTACGACCGAACCGCTGCTCGGTCCGCAGCAGTTCGGCCAGCAGCGCCGGCGCCGGCAACGCCGTGGTCACGGTCGCGGCGGCGTTGACGAACGGCGGCTGGTCCTCGTTGCCCCAGGCCGGCGTGCGGTACAGGCGCGAGGCGGCCAGCAGCCGCGTGGAAGGCAGGCGGTCGAGCGCGGCGATCGCCGCGCGCACGCTCGCCTCGGCATCGCCGAGGTTGGCGCCCAGGCCGATGCAGGCGACGGTCACGCCGTCACTCGGCCGAGGCGACACCGCCCCGACGGCGGCGACGACGCCGGGGGCGACGGGCGGTCTCGCCCTCCTCCGCCTCGGCATGCGCCGCTTCCAGCACCGACTCCAGCTCGCGCCCGGACTGCTGCTGGGCCTCGCGCCAGAAGGCGATGTCGGCCTCGTGCTCGCTGGAAGCCACCTGGCGCAGTACCAGGAAATCGAATGCGGCGCGGAAACGCGGGTGGGTCAGCGTGCGGAACACGCGCTTGCGCTGGCGCGAGCCGAAGCGCGACTGCAGCAGCCAGATCTCCTGCATCGGCAGCGAGAAGCGCCGCGGCAGGGCAATGGTGGAGAGCTGGTGCAGGGTCACCCGGTCGGCGGCGCGCCGCTGCGCCTCCTCGGTGTGCATGCCCTGCGCCTGCAGGCTCATCAGCGCCCGGCAGAACGCCGGCCACAGCAGCAGCGCGAACAGGAACGCCGGCGATACCGGCTCGTCGTTGGCCACCCGCGCATCGGTGTTGCGCAGGCCCTCGAGCAGCATCCGCCGCAACGCGCCGCTGCGGTTGCTGCGCAGCGCGGCGGCGCTTTCCGGGAACAGCGCCGGCAGCAGGCCGTAGCGTTCCAGGCCCTCGAAACTGGCCACGCCGTGCCCGGACAGGAACAGCTTGAGCACCTCCTCGAACAGCCGCGCCGGCGCCGCCTCGGCCAGCAGCCCGGCCAGCCGCGGGATCGGCTCGGCGGTCGCCGGGTCGATCTGGAACCCCAGCTTGGCCGCCAGCCGCACCGCGCGCAGCATCCGCACCGGGTCCTCGTGGTAGCGCTGCTCGGGCTCGCCGATCAGCTTCATCACCCGCCGCTGCACGTCCTCGAAACCGCCGGTGTAGTCGCGCACCGAGAAGTCCTCGATGGCGTAGTACAGGGCGTTGCAGGAAAAGTCGCGGCGCACCGCGTCGTCCTCGATGGTGCCGTAGACGTTGTCGCGCACCAGCATGCCGTTTTCCATCTCGCGGTCGCCGCTGCCGTCGTCGCTGTTGGCGCGGAAGGTGGCGACCTCGATGATCTCGCGGCCGAACACCACGTGCGCCAGGCGGAAGCGGCGGCCGATCAGCCGGCAGTTGCGGAACAGCTGCTTCACCTGCTCGGGGGTGGCGTCGGTGGCCACGTCGAAATCCTTGGGCCGCCCACCGACCAGCAGGTCGCGCACGGCGCCGCCCACCAGGTAGGCGCCGAAGCCCGCATCGCGCAGACGGTAGAGCACACGCAGCGCGTTGGGGCTGATGTCCTTGCGGGAAATGGTGTGCTGGTCGCGCGGAATCACGCGCAGGGTGAACGGGGTTGTAACTGGGGAATTGATGGTGGCGCTTCCGGTTGGGGTTTCGGGATTGCCGAATGGCATCCGGGTCCATATACTAGCGCGCTGCGCCGGACGCGACCAAACGCTCCCTTCGTCTAGTGGTTAGGACGTGGCCCTCTCAAGGCTAAAACAGGGGTTCGAGTCCCCTAGGGAGCGCCAACTCCGTCAGCGCATGAAAAAGCCCCGCATCGCGGGGCTTTCTCGTTTCCGGGCCCCGGGCCTGCCGGGGGCCGGCGACCCGCCCGCGGGCGGCCCGGGCCGGACCGCCCGGGGCCACGGGCCGTCAGCCCTCCATCTGCTCCAGCTCCCTGCCCTTGGTCTCGTGCACGCAGCGCAGCACGAAGAACACCGACAGGATGGCGGCGACCATGTAGATGCCATAGGCGCCGGCCAGGCCGATGCTGCCCAGCAGCACCGGGAAGGTCACGGTGATGGCGAAGTTCGAGGTCCACTGCGCGGCGCCGGCCACCGCCAGGCCCGAACCGCGGATCTGGTTGGGGAACATCTCGCCCAGCATCACCCACATCACCGGGCCCCAGGACATGTTGAAGAAGATCACGTAGACGTTGGCCGCCACCAGCGCCAGCACGCCCATGGCATCGGACAGCTGCAGGGTGCCGCCGGCATCGAGCGAGCCGCTGGCGAAGGCGAAGGTGACCAGCGCCAGCGTCACCGCCATGCCCGCCGAGCCGAACCACAGCAGCGGCTTGCGGCCGATGCGGTCGATCAGCACCACCGTGACCAGGCAGGCGCCGATGCTGAGCCCGCCGGACAGCACGTTGATCAGCAGCGCGTCGTTCTCGGAGAAGCCCACCGCCTGCCACAGCACCGCGCCGTAGTAGAACACCACGTTGATGCCGACCAGCTGCTGGAACACCGCCAGGCCGATGCCCACCCACACGATCGGGCGCAGCCGGCCGGTGGCCTT
>NZ_JAPCHY010000008.1 GCF_026107455.2 Xanthomonas chitinilytica
GAGCGACCCAAGAAGGTGCTCGGCGGACTGACCCCGAGCGACTACGCCAGCCAGCTGGCATCCGCTACGATTGATCCCGGACTCTAAACCGCCGTGCTACTGAAGGCGGGGGGACGTCGAGCCTGGCAGAAGAATTTCGCCTTACCGTTGCGCCAAGCCTCTGCCGTGCGATTGTTGTGCAGTGCCGCGGTTCCGCAGCGCGAGCATTTGAATGATTTCTGCGGCGGCATGCGTTGCGGAATGAGCTTTGCAACGAGCCCGAGTCCGACAAGAGCAGCGACAGCTACGGCAATGATTATTTCGGGACTCATTGAAGTCTCAGTTTATGCCTAACGCCTGAATTAAGCCGCGCCGCGAAGCGGTGTCGGCTTGAATGAATTGTTAGGCGCTACCTGCCAGTTACACCGAGTCATCGTTGTGCTCTGCCCAAACAGCAGAGGCCTCCCCGTGTGAATCGACTCCTCGGAAGAACGCCTCACCAAGTGCCTGATAATCAGGGATGCCGTCACCTTGCCACTCAACAAACTTGGGGCGATGAACCGCAAATCCATTGGGGGACTCCACATTGCGATATGGAACGGCCATTGTGAGAGTGGCGGCAGGGGAGGAATAGGAGCGGACAATCACGAATAGTGCATCGGTCCGACCGGTAGGCAGAGCTATGTATCCGTCATACACCAACGCAGCGCGGTCAGACTGGTCTGGGTTTGACTCAAGATGCGTCTGAGCTTGAGCAACACCGTCCTCAAGCTGAGCAGTTGCAAAGCGAAGCATGTTACGGCCATTGGCCGCGGACTCCTGAGCCAGCATAGGAACTAAGGGTTCTCCGTCTGACACGCACCAGATACCGTGTGCAGCAAAGAATCCAGCAAGCTCAACTGCACGTTCCATGTAACTCTCCTGTGGCGCCTAACGCCTGAGTTAAGCCGCGCCGCGAAGCGGCGTCGGCTTGGACGAATTGTTAGGGCGCAGACCGACGATTGATGAGCGCACGAGCAATGGCTCCAACAATGCTGCCGGCTGCCATGCCCATAATTAAGCCCATCGTGAGTTTGCCGTAGGCGAAATGCCCAATGGATCCACCTGCCAGAAGCCCCAGGAGAGCTAGCACGCGCCAGACAAGCTGCCCCCGACTCTGCAAGTAAGCAGAGCGTAACTGCGCGGTCGCTGCCACGCTCCGTTGCCGCTCTACCTGCGGTTGCAGCAGCGCGTCCGCAGCGGCTTCGGTTTGCTCCCTTTTCACGCTTGCTACTCCTTTGGCTTCTGCGCCCTAACGCTTGAATTAAGCCGACTTGCGAAGCAAGTTCGGCTTGAATGAATTGTTGGGCGGCAGCCGCATCATTGCACTCCAAGTGGCAAGTCTTGCATAGCCACTAGCCTCAACGCGCTTTTTGCTGCGGAAGAAGGGGCAGCACACTTTGTCTTGAAAACGACCAGTCGCTTCAGGCTATTCATTCCTAGAATGAAATCCCAGTCATGAACCGGGGCGCACGCCTCAATAACAATTCCTTCCACGCTTTCCGGAATTGAGTCGTAGGCAAACACGTCTCTCCCGACATTCTTCAGCTCTATCTCTTTAAGAGACTTTAGTCGTGGCAATTTTCTTAGATTTCTCGCGTAAATGATTTCTAGATCAGTCAGGTGATCCATCTCGCTCATGAAATCAATAGATTCACCGCGAAACCCAACCAGTTCTAGCTTTTCGACACTTTGTGGCAATGGGAATGGATTGGCGTTCTTGGCGATGCCAATCTCATAAAGGTATGCATTTTTCAGAGAAGTCAAGGACTCGAGCCCTGAAGATTTAGGATGCCAGTGGTAGCAAATTGTCTGCAGCGTTTTAAAAATTGAAAATTCTATAGGAATCTTGCGGCCCACTATTCTCAGGAATTTTGCATGGCTGATTGGCGATAGCTTTGAACTAGAGAGTTTTTTTGAAAAATCTACGAACTCGAAATGCTCAACTCCTGTCGCATCTTCAAGAAAGCCCCAGTCCGTAACATCCTCTCCTTGAACGAAAAGCCCCGCCGGCACCCCTTGATCCAAGAGTTGGCGTGCAAAACATGTGGCTTCGCGCTCCCGCCCTGGAAGCACACGAACCAGGTGCTGGTCATGACACCTGAAATCATCAACTCGCAATAGAACCGTCATATGCCGCCTAACACCTAAGTTAAGCCGAGACGCGTAGTGGAACCAAGCACATGGCAAGCTGTATCTGCCATGTGCTTGGTGGAACGAAGCGGCTTCGGCTTGAACGCATTGTTAGGCATCACTACTTGCCAGTGAGATGTCGATTTCCGGATACCGCGCCGCGAATCTGTCTCTATTGATGGCTGGGAGGCGGCTGAGAGACTTGGCAAGTGATGTCCTGATAGAAACATAGTCGCCGGCGAATAGTTGCGCTGCTTTCGCAGCTCCGAGTGTCCGATAGAAGTAAGAGATGATGTCATACGTCTCTCTCGCATCAATGCTTGGCTCAGCTAGCTTTCTGTGATTCTTCTTGACGTACTGGTGCACAGCATCAGTTGCACGCTCATCACCGTATGCTGCAATGGCCCAAAGAGCATACGACTTTGCACGATATGAAGGGTCCAACAACTTCATGGCGTAATACTCAGTTTCCGCCGATCTGGAGATGCGGGCGATGGTTAGCATCGCCGTTGCTTTTATGTCTTGGGACGGATGCGTTGCGAGGGCTTTGAGGGATGGGATTGACCGTGCGGTACCGCAATCGCGTAGTGCCATAACGGACCAATATACGTCCATCTTTGCCTCATTCCTCTCGATCAGATTCGCGAAGAAATCTTCTGACCATGAAAATTCCTTGTGACGCCTGCCGAGTGTCTTGGCAATGTCGCGCTTGTCGCTGGGAGAAATCGAGAATGCCATGGGTGATGCCTAACGCCTGAATTAAGCCGCGCCGCGAAGCGGCGTCGGCTTGAATGAATTGTTAGGCCCTAGCCGACCACCCGCAATGCGAGTGCCGACTGATAGACCTTGCCTGCCAGTGTATCAACGTCCTCCATGCCGGATATCAGCTCAAGGGCTCCACCCGAGCCAATCCTTGTCACTGGTGCATAGTCATTGAAGCTGCCGGCGCCACCGTAAACACACATGGTTGAGCCAGAAAGCTCATTGAGTTGTTGCTGAGTAAATCCGTGAGCCAGCAACTCTCGGGTTGTGGCGAGACAGCTCTCGAAATGCCGCCCCCAGTTGCACAATGGATCAAGAGATAGCATGGCTATGAGCTGCTCCAAGTGCTTCTCAAGGCGGCCCAACTGCTGATGTCTTTCCATAAGCCTAACACCTGAGTTAAGCCGCGCCGCGAAGCGGCGTCGGCTTGAACGAATTGTTAGGGCGAGATTGGCCCATGACCTTGCGAGTTGCAAGTGAAGGCAGGGCCGCCGCAGCTTGACGAGGACGGCCCGTGAGCGCGGCCAGGAACGTTGAGCGCGAGAGTGGGGCTAGCCTTTCACGATGCCCAACATCACAACCGCAAGAAGCTCTGAGATAAGCGCGATTGACCAATTTCAAAGTCTTGCGCCAACTCGACCTAACGCCTGAGTTAAGCCGCGCTGCGATAGCAGCGTCGGCTTGAATGAGTTGTTAGGCAGCGGTGGCCGATGGACTTGCCGCCGGCCAATGCTGCCTGCTTGGAACATCACAACGGCGGCCGATGATGCCACAGCCCGCAAGACGGGCATGCCCGGCGAAGCCTGTCGCGTGGAGCCACCGAAGCCAAATGCAAAGCGAGTGTGGCGAACCTGAAATCAAGGCCGAAGTCGTAAGCTTGCCGATGCTGGGAGGGGCAAAGAACGGTGGCCGGAGCCGACCGGAAAGCAGCCAGTGGATTTGCCGAAGCAGGAACCACCCTGAACTTTGCCCCATTGCGGCCTAACGCCTGAGCTAAGCCGTGCCGCGAAGCGGCGTCGGCTGGAATGAATTGTTAGGTTGGCGGCGCGGCCTGCCCAGATCAACAGCGAACGCTTACATAGTGCTTTGCACACTCGATGCTGTGAAGCGCGCCCATGCCGTTGCGATGTAACTGCAAAGTTGGGTTGGCTTTAGCAACACTTGCTGCAAGCGCCTCAGGGAGCGATCCAGACAAGAAAACTACTGCTTCCGGAGACTTGTAGTTTACGAGCCCGACGGCTTGGATGACTGTTCCATGCTTTGCCACCTCGGCTAGCAAACGTTCTAAGTGAGGGCAAATCCAATGTCCGTACTCCTCATTGCGAAGCCACTGGTAGATTGAGGAATCCATGCTCTGGAGCCTAACGCCTGAAATAAGCCGCGTCGCGAAGCGACGTCGGCTTGATTGAGTTGTTAGGCAGCAATTGGGCCGATACAGGTGACGTGCCTAAACTGCTGCCTGCTTTGAACAGCGTAACGAAGGCCGATGATGCCACAGCCGCCAAGATGAGGCTTGCCCGGTAAGGCTGGAAGCGTGGAACCACCGAAGCCAAGAGCAAACCGAGTGTGGCGAGCGTGACGCCAAGGCCGAAGCCGTGAACTTGCCGATGCTGAGAACGGTAAAGAACGGTGACCGGAGCCGACCGGTAAACAGCCAGCAGATTTGCCGAATCAGGAACCACCACTCAACTTTTACCAATGCGGCCTAACGCCTGAATTAAGCCGCGCCGCGAAGCGGCGTCGGCTTGAATGAATTGTTATGCCTCGCACACTACATGCAGAAGCTTGCTAAATGAGCTCCTTTGCGGCTAGCCGTCGGTAGTGTTCGCCTAGAGCCGTGAGGCGGACCGTTTTACTTTCCATAGCAGCGTGCCACATGTGTGGCGCTCCTTCGGGTGCGACAAGCCCTACATGATTGTATTTCTGAAGGATTTTGAAGATCGCGTTGTGGTCAGGGTCTGGCGCTGGAATGCCTTGAGGGTCTGTGGCCCAAGTTTCATGCCGCTCGGGCTCATACGTCGGATCAAGTTGGAACTGAAATCCAGCGTCTGGGAAAAGCTCTGAAATT
Organism: Xanthomonas chitinilytica; assembly: GCF_026107455.2. Taxonomy (GTDB): domain Bacteria; phylum Pseudomonadota; class Gammaproteobacteria; order Xanthomonadales; family Xanthomonadaceae; genus Stenotrophomonas; species Stenotrophomonas chitinilytica. The sequence continues at coordinate 4,982 of NZ_JAPCHY010000008.1, forward strand.
CGGCGAAGTTCCGCAAGTTCCAAGGGAGGTTGCACTTTCCGCAAAGAAACGAAACGTTTGACGTTGGTTTTGAAGACAGGCCGTTGCGCCCATGGCCCGAGAGATTGGTCTACGTGTGCATAGACGCCACCTGGCGTCACATCTCCGACTAGGTTTGCAGCAGCACCACCGAGTGCATCGACTAACAGGCTTGTAAAGACACCCGCCCCATCTTCTTCGGTCGCATACTGTTCCGCAGTCGAAGCGGTGAGGATGGTCACTCCATCGCTGATCTCTGCAACCTTCTGCTGCAATGCGCTTCCTCCCGCGACGCCGCTATGACAACTATCGAGAATGATCACGCGATTCTGCATCTTCGATTGGTTGGCCATTGTCATGATCTCGGCCAACGGCACGCCATCATTTCCGGTTTTTACGTCGGAAGAGCAAAGGTAACCACCTGTTGCCTCAATGTGCCCATGCCCGGCAAAGTAGAAGAGTGCAACTTCACCGTCACCAGAAAAAAGGCTTTCAATAGCTTGTCGAAGTTCATCGCGCTCCACCAGATCATTTGGTCCTGTGGCAGTTAAATGCTTCACCCCGAAATTCACCGATCCATCCGCGTGCCGATCAAGCATGGCCTTAACCGCGAACGAATCGTTCACGCACCCATAAAGTGGTGAGACGTTGGCGTAGCTGTCGATACCGACTACGAGTGCTTTGCGCATTAGAGGCTATCAATCCAGGCTGCGATGTTGTCCCAAGTCCAGACCATCGTATTCACGCCGGCAAGATCAGTGCGATCCTCCTTGTAGGCCCAGATGCCACGAATTTTTTTCTTCTCTTCCTTGGCGCATTGAATCTCCCACTTCTGACCGCTGGAGTTGAGGGAGTTCTTGCTGACGATTACGAGTACGCCATCGGAGCGAAGAATGCGGGTTCGCACTTTCTTCTTCCACTCTTCGTCGTAAGCCTCTTTGACCGACATGTCCACGTACTCGAAGGGCGAGTCGGTATGCAAGGACTGTCCTTTGATCATGTTGCGGATGTTCTCATCCTCGATTGCAAAAGCTACGAAGACAACTTTCTTGTCAGCCATGATGAACTCCTGTGATTAGAGGCATAACGCCTGAATTAAGCCGCGCCGCGAAGCGGCGTCGGCTTGAATGAATTGTTAGCCGTCACTTGGATCACTGAGAAAAGTTCTCAAGAATCGAGCGGCGATACTCCCAGCCAGGGTCGTTCATGAACTCGATCTCGACCGGGTAGCGCGGTTGGTCGGAAAGCGCGTCGTTGAACTCAGCCATGAATTGGTTGTAGTCCTGGACGTAGTAGCACAGCTCACTGACGCCACTACCGCGAATGATGTGAACGAGAAAGCTGTTGCCCGCCTCCGTGTTGAGCCCACCGAGCGAATCCTCGAACGTATGGATGGCAGATAGAGCTTCTGCGTCAGGTAGACCCTCATCCGAGTAGCTCCACTCAATCACTACTGCTACAGGATACTGAGCGGAATCCACGTTTTCGGGGAACGATTCCCGGATCTGCCAAAGCTTTGGGCCATCTCCTTCATCATTGGTCTCGTACATCACCCAATCTTGACGTTCGTCTTCCATCAGTCCTCCATGATGTGTGTTGTGACGGCTAACGCCTATTCGGTATCAAAATGGGGTGTAACCCCGGTGCGTAGCGCGGAACCTTTGGCTAATGCCTGTGGGAAATCCCTACATGCATCAACGGGTTCCGCGGCTTCTGGTGTGTAACGCCGGTGCCTAATCATGCCGTCGTATCCCCGGCGACTTCGGTGCGACGGTATCACCGGGATAATCGGGCAACAAGCGTCCTCGCGGAGGGTGGGATTCTGTCCGGTCACGCCAATGGCTCGAGCGCGCGCGTGGCCGCAACCGCACAACGAGAATGAGGCATGCGTTGGCCGGACCCGCGGCTTCATCCGCGATGCGTCATCCGTTTGCGCCTCGCCTGCCGGCGCATGTGCCGGGTCAGAACCGGCCCGGCGTTCGAGGGTGCGGCATGGTTTCAGCGCAGCAGTAGAACCTCATCCTCCGTTACCCTAGCTCGGTCGTCATATCGGACGTTTCGTCGCGTGTCGCTGGTAGACATGCGTTCGTCGTGGGAGCGTTGGAGCCGGGAATGAATGATGGAGGGATGGCATGGTTCCGGGAGCGCGTTGGAAAGGGGCATGGCTGGGAGCTGCTGCGCTCGCATGCCTGCTGTCGGCGACATCGTTGATGGCATCCGGGCTGCCGTGCGGGGTGGGAAGCTACCGCCTGGACGATGGCCGCGCGCTCGATATCGGACCCGGTAGCGAGGGCAAGCTGCGTTGGCGTACTGCCGATGGGCGCAGCGGTGCGCTGTCGCCCGCAGGTGGGGATGCATGGGCCAGCACGCTGGGTTGGACCGAACGGCCGGATGGTCACCGCATCATCTTCGACGATTGCGGGCGGGGCGGTATCCGCTTCGACGACACCGCCGGCCATCGCGTGCCGCTGGTGGAGATCGATACGCGCTTCCAAGGCAGTGGCGTCACCCTGGCCGGTCGGCTGACCTTGCCGGCGGGCGATGCCCAGGTGCCGGTCGTGGTGCTGGTGCATGGTGCCGAGCGCGACTCCGCGTTGCAGCGCTATTCGTTGCAGCGCGAGTTCGCCAACGCCGGCATCGGCGTGTTCGCGTATGACAAGCGTGGCACGGGAGCGTCGGGCGGCCGCTATACGCAGGACTACCTGACGCTTGCGATCGACGCGATCCACGCCGCGCGCGAAGCCCGGCGTCTGGCAGGTGCACGTGCGGGGCGCATCGGCTACCAGGGCGGCAGCCAGGGCGGCTGGGTCGCGCCGCTGGCGGCGCGCATCGAGCCGGTGGATTTCGTGGTCGCCAGCTTCGGGCTGGCGGTGTCGCCGCTGGAGGAGGATCGCGAGGCGATCGCGTTCGACATGGCGCGCGGCGGCTTCGGCGCGGATGCCGTCGCCGGCGCGATGGAGATCGCCGACGCTACCGCGACACTGATCGAGAGCGACTTCACCGAGGGTTACGCGCAACTGGAAGCGGTGAAGGCCAGGTATCGCGATGCTCCGTGGTATCCGGCGGTGCGCGGAAACTTCACCTGGTACCTGCTGGCAACCGATCCGGACACCATCCGCAAGGAAGCACCGGGGCTGGTGCGCGGCGTGCCCGCGCATTACGACCCGATGCCGGTACTGGAAGCGCTCGACATCCCGCAGCTGTGGCTATTCGGCGGCCAGGATCGCGACGCGCCTCCGGGCGAAACGCTGCGCCGCCTGGCTGCGTTGCAGCGCGACGGCAGGCCGATCGTCACCGCCGTCTTCGCCGACGCCGATCACGGCATGTACGAATTCGAAACTGCCGCCAACGGCGAGCGTGTTTCCACGCGTCAGCCCGACGGGTACTTCCGGCTGATGGCCGATTTCATCCTCGGCCGTTCGCTGCAGCCTCGCTACGGAACGGCGGCGCCCTCCATCCCGGGCAACTGACGAGGGATGTCGGAAGGATCGGCTTCCTGGAACGAAGGTCAGCGACGGTACGGGCGGGCATGGGTTCGCGATGCCCAGGTCGCCAGATCGTCCCGGCTGCCCATCCCTGGATCTGCCGGGAGCGGACACGCACGGCCTGGCGTTTGGGCAGGCCGGCCAGATGGCGGGTGGATGCTTCAGGCGCATCCGGGAGAACCGAGGCTGGAACGCATTGGGTGCAACGCTCCCGGTGCCGGAAGCCGCGCCAGGGACAGGAGCCGCAACAAGGCTCCCGCTTCGGCCTGGTTGTTTATGGGTAGCCGGGCCAACAGCGCTCCCGCAGGCGGGCATTCCTTTCGACCTTTCCTGCTGTCGGCGCCGGGTACCGCTCCCGGTAAACCGCCCGGAGCGCCCCGCCGGATCGGGCACGGATCCCGATTGCGTTGCCACATGGCTTCGCGCAAGCTCTGGGCTCCTTGAACCACGATTGCCGCCATGCAAGACAACATCATCCAGATCATGCCCGCCACCGGCTGGGTTGCCGTGTTCGAAGAGGACGGAGAGGAAAGTGCGCACGCCGTGGTGTGCTTCGCGGTCGTGGAAAGTTCCATGAAGCGGGAGGTGCGGGCGATGGTCGCCGACGGCAGGCAGATCAGCTTCGCCGACAGCCTGCCGAACTTCGTGCGTGTGGAGGAACTGGACACGTTCGAGGACGACGAGGAGGGCGAGGATGAGGAGGAAGAAGAGGGCGAGGACGAGGAGTAGTTTCCGGTAATCGGATACCGCCGTCGGCGGCGGTTTCCTGCCTGACGCTTCCGGCGTTTTCGGGATCGGCCGGTTCGGACTCGCATCCCGGACATGGGGATCGACACCCGTGCCCGGCGCGGGTATCAACGGGGCGTGCGCGGATCGGGCTTGGCAGCTGGAGCGGGGAGCCCGTGTTGAAGGCATCGGCGAGGTTCCTGGCCCCGGCAGTGTTGCTGCCGCGGTCGGCCGCGGCGCCTGCCGGCGATGCGACGGTGACCGGGTAGGGCGTGTCGTCGCTGCTGGATGAGGTGGTCGCGGCGGTTCGTCGTCGCGATGCCAATGCCGTGTTGGCCGGTTTCACGCCCGGCGCGAAGATGGCGATCCTGGCGCCGGCACGGCCGGGAGGTAGCCAACGGCTGTCGTTCGCCCAGTACCGGTCGATGTTGTTGGGAAACCGGTGCGACCTGTCGGGTTCGCGCCATGACGTGAGTGACAAGGCTGCCCGGCACCGCGTGGTCCGATGCGGCGCCTGTCGTGATCGCGCGCAAGCAGCGGCAGGACTCGAACGGCGATCGGTCCGTCGGTGAGTGGGGTCGCCCGATAACGCCATCGGCGTTGTCGCGTTCCCGTGTTCGCTGACATGGAACACACAGGCGTGGCCGGTATTCTTCCGGCATGTCCGACACGGCGGCCCCGTCTCCCCGCAAGCCTGCGCCGCGCGACTACGCGCCGGTGTTGCGCAGCGTCCTCGGGTTCATCGCCTTGGCCTTGGTCGTGGCCGCTGCCGTCTGGTGGGCCTGGCAGCAGCCGTTCATGGCACGCGTACGCATGGGCTGGGAACTGGCGCGCATGCCCGTTCCCGAGGCCCTCTCCGTGCCGGTGGAAGGCGTGCATGCGCGGCAGGTCGCCGATACGTTCGGCGCACCGCGCGGGCGCGACCGCAGTCATCAGGGCGTGGACATCTTCGCCGCACGCGGCACGCCGGTCGTCTCGGCCACGGCCGGAATCGTATCGTCCGTGCGCGAGGGAGGGCTCGGCGGCCGGCAGGTATGGGTGATCGGACCGGCACGGCAACGGCACTACTATGCCCATCTCGATGACTGGGCTCCCGGGCTCGCCGTCGGGGACATCGTGTGGCCCGGCGACGCGCTGGGCAAGGTGGGCGACAGCGGGAACGCGCGCGGTACGCCACCGCACCTGCATTACGGCATCTATGGCGAGGACGGCGCCATCGATCCATTGCCGCTTCTCCAGGCCGGTGCGGTGCGCGATGGGACGCGGGACGCAGGAGGTGGGCGGGTGCTTCCGCTGCATTGAGGGCGCGGGGAAGCGCTGCTCCGTCGATAGCGCAAGGCGAATGCGATGGCAGCCGTGCACGGCTGCGGCGGCATTCATCCATCCACGCTCGTGCGAGGCACCGGCCCAGGTGCTTGGGTGCCTGCGATTCCGGGCGCCTTTGCGGTCGTTCGAAACGCGATGCCGCAGCGGGATCCGTCACCGCCGCCGGGGGGGCGGGTGCGTGAAGGAGAACAGCAGGCATCAGCTGTCGATGGGCCGGGTGCAAGGTGGCCGGGCATCGGCTGCATTCACGCCGGAAGCTGCGGCGCAGCGATGCCGCGGCATTGTCTGATCCGCGCATGTGTGACCTGCGCACATGGAACTTGCGGGCACGGATCTTCTACGATCCGGTGAATTCTCCGACGAGTGCGAGGGGCGATATGGGAACTGCGATTGCACGTGCACAGGCGACGGTGCTGCTCTGCCTGCTGGGGCTGGTGGCATGTTCGAGGCCGCCAGTAGCGGAGGACAGCGCACCGGCGGCGGCAGGTGACGAGGGGAGCACGTCGGCGGAACAGGTGTCGGGAACCGCGGCACCGGGCGCCGAAGCTGTCGCCGGGGCCGCTACCCGCGCCTGCATGATCACCGGCGCCTTCCAGGTGATGGGCCAGACCATCCGTTCGCGCGATTGCATGCAGACCACCCGCGAGGTTCCGGAACAGGACCTGGTCCGTGCCTGCGAAGGCCTGGCCCAGACCTCGGCGCAGATGGGCGGCAAGGCCGGCGACATCGCCTACCTGGATGCCTGCCCGTTACCGGCGCAGGGCAGTTGCAGGAACCTGGCCGGCAAGGGCATCGACGGCTTCTACTACGAACGCAGCGCGGACGACCTGGTCTCGCTGCCGCAGAGCTGCGCCCTCTCGGGAGGCACCTGGGTACCTGCGGGCTGAGCGGACGGCCCGGCCTGCGGACGCCCGGGGCGATGGCGGCCGATGCCGGTCGCGTTGCGTTCCTGCGGCGCCGGCCGTTGTGGGCATGGGGTTCCCGGTGCCGTCCTGCTGCATGCAGGACGGCAACACACGCCTGGCCGAAGGCGCGACGGTCGCCACCGGAAGACCGCCGCCATCGCGGTGAGGTTTCCCGTCGGCCTCCGGCGCCGTCTTTCGCAGGCCGTGCCTCACCGCCTCCGGGTGGCGGTGAGGTCCCTGCCCGCTGCGGTTTCCCGATATCGGCCGACGGCTTTCCGGCCGTGCCGTTGCCGGCGCCCGAACCCGGCATCGGGAAGTGCGGTGGTTACTCGGTGACCAGCGTGGACCGGGTGAGGCTGCTGAGCGAATAGTTGGCACCGCCGTCGGATGTTTCCTGGAAGGTGATGTCGATTTCGTCGGTCCCGTTGGTGCACTGGAACACCCAGGTTTCGCTCCAGTGTCGGGCCCCCATCTGGCCCACCGGCATATCGCGCACGTAGGGAAAAATCGCGATGAGTTCCTGGCAGCCGTCGTTCTTCAGGAAGGCGAATGCAGACGGCATCACGTCGCTCTGCAGCTGTTCGCTGGCGAAGGTGCCTTCCTGCGCGACGCCCTCGGGGACGGGTTTGCCCTGTGGCGACTGTGCGCTGGCCGGAAATGCCACGGTGGACAGCACGGCAGCCAGCAACATGGCGGGCAACGGTTTGATCATCTTTGTCTCCTTCTTCCCTGGATGGATGCATGCAAGAGGCGGCCGGATCGAGGCGGGTTGCCCGGTCCATGGCAACGCAGCCCCATTGTGCGGGACCCCGGTGGCGAAAGCCGGGGTCGATACCCCATTCCGGCATGCTTTCGCGACCGGTGGCGGACGCGGTCGCCGTTGGCGATGGATCGGCCGATGCGCCGCCCGTGCGCGGCCGGCCCGGTGGCCGGCATGTATTATCATCCCACGACCTTTTGCCGGGAATCTTCCGCGATGACACTTCGATTGCTCGCCTTGCTCATGCTGTGCCTGCCGCACCTGGGCCAGGCGGAGCCCGTGTTCGACGTCCACGTCCATATCCGCGGCGGCGAGCAGGAAGTGCGCAAGTACCTGGAGCAGGCGGAGGCGGCGAAGCTGGAGCTGGCCGGCTTCGGCGCGATCTTCATGGCCGAGCGCGGCAAGCCCGCGCATACGCGCGAGAAGAACGACGAGCTGCTGGCGCTGGCGCGGCAGCATCCGGGCCTGCTGCCGGTCGGCTCGGTGCATCCGTACGACGGGCAGGCCGCGGCCGACGAGCTGGCGCGGGTGGCCGGCCTGGGCATGAAGGTGGTCAAGCTGCATCCGCATACCCAGCAGTTCGACGCCGCCGATCCGCGCGTGCTGGAGGTCTGCCGGCAGGCCGGCCAGCTGGGGCTGGCGGTGCTGTTCGACAACGCCAACATCCTGCCCGGCGACAGCGAGAAGCTGTTCAACCTGGCGCTGCAGGCGCACGGCACGCAGTTCGTGTTCACCCACCTGGGCGGCATGAATTTCCGCTTCTGGAACATCCTGCCGCTGGCGCGCACCGCCGAGGGCCTGCTCGGCAACAACATCAACTTCGACATCTCCGCGGTGATGGTGCTGATGGCCGGTTCGCCGATAGAGGAGGAGTTCGTCTGGACCCTGCGCAACGTCGGGATCGACCACATCCTGCTCGGCTCGGATTTCCCGCAGTTCACCCTGCCGCAGGCCGTGGCCGCGCTGGAGAAACTGGACCTGAGCGACGAGGAAAAGGCCAGGATCCGCTACGGCAACGCCCGGCGGTTGTTCGGTCTGTAAATCCGCCAGGCGGCCGCCGGCCATACCCCCGCGGCAAGGCGCGGGTGCGGCGTTTTTTCCGTGTGGAATGCATGCATCGGCTTGAAACCGGCCGCGATCTCCCCGATATTCGATCACTTGTAGAGATGAATGTAAGGGAGGCTCATGGAAGCCAACACCACTGGATGGGTCCAGTGCATGAAGTGCAATGCGGTGTACGAGCCCGCGATCAAGGTGCTCGAACGGGTCTGCCCGGAATGTCTGTCGATCAGGACGGCGCCGGTGGAACAAGACCAGCGCACCGTCGTCAACGCCGGTTGAGACCCCGTCTCTTCCGGCCATGTCCGAGGGCCAGGCGATCGCCTGGCCTTTTCTTTGGGCGATTCCCGGGTGGGGTGCGGGGGCGGGCGATCCGTGGGGAGAGAGGCCGCAGCCGATGGTGAAGAGCAGCATGGTGGCGGCACGCCCCGGCATGGCAAGCGGTGCCATCCGAGGGCGGGCGCCTGGCCCGGGATGGCATCGCCAGTGCACTTGATTCAAGTCAATTGAGAATCATTTGCATTTGTGTAGAATGCGCGCCGTCGGCTGCTTCGCTCCGGGCAGCCCGCCCTTCCCCACATCGCAGCAGGTCGGCTTCGTGTCCACGATTCGCCTTTCCGGCGCGTTCGCGCCCGCTCCATCGTTCCTTGCTCTGGCCCTTGTCCTGGCCCAGCCGTTCGCGGCCGCTGCCCAGGAGGCCACGCCCGTCCCCGATGGATCGGCCGAAGGCGGGGTGACGGAACTGGATGCGGTGCGCGTCAACGCCTACCGCACCACGTCCCATACCTCCGGCGCGACCAAGACCGATACCGCCATCGCCGAGACCGCGCAGTCGGTATCGGTGATCGCGCGCGAGGAACTGGATGCCCGCGGCGTGCAGAACCTCAACGAGGCCATGCGCTACGTCGCCGGCGTCGCGCTGGAAAGCAGCGGCATCGACAACCGCGTCGACGATTTCCGCATCCGCGGCTTCGATGCCGGCAGCTGGTCGAACAACGTCACCATCGACGGCATGCGCGCGCCGCAGGGCAGCCAGTGGAACCGCACCATGGTCGACAGCTGGAACCTGGACCGGGTGGAAGTGCTCAAGGGGCCGTCGGCGGTGATGTACGGGCAGGTGGCTCCCGGCGGCATGGTCAACCAGGTCAGCAAGACCCCGACCCCGGACCAGGAGCAGATCCTGCGCGTGGGCATCGACGGCAACGGCCAGTACAGCACTGCGTTCGACGTCGGCGCCGGCACCGGCGGCAACCGCCATCTGCTCCGCCTGGTGGGCCTGTACCGCGACGGCGGCACGCAGATCGACCACACCGACCAGCAGCACTGGTTCCTGGCGCCCAGCTACACCTTCCAGATCGCGGACAGGACCCGGTTGACGCTGCTGGGCCTGTACCAGAAGGACGACGGCGGCTCGACCTACCAGTTCCTGCCGATGGACGGCACCCTGGTCGCCACCCCGTATGGCCGCATGAAGAACACCACCTTCATCGGCGAGCCGGGCTGGAACGCCTACGACCGCACCCTCTGGACCGCCGGCTGGCTGTTCGAGCACGGTTTCAACGAACGTTGGACGCTGAGCCAGAGCGCCCGCCACACCGATGTCGAGTCGGTATTCCGTACCGTGGTCACGGGCGCGCCGCTGAACGCCGACGGCCGCACCCAGGCGCGCCGCGCCACCTGGGGCGAAGGCGATTCCAGGGGCGAGACCGTGGATACCCGCCTGACCGGCAGGTTCGGCACCGGCATCGCCGAACACACGCTGTTGTTCGGCGTCGACTGGCAGAAGGCCGACTGGACCGGAGCCCGCGGCGCGATGGCCAACCCGGCCGACATCGACATCTTCAACCCGGTGCATACCGGCTATGTGCCGGTCACCACCGGCATCTCCTACTCCGGCGGCGTCAATCGCCAGACCGGTGTCTACCTGCAGGACCAGATCGCCCTGGACAAGTGGCGCCTGACCTTCGGCGGCCGCTACGACTGGACCCGCGACGATACCTTCACCCGCAGCTACAACGCGGTGAGCGGCGTCCATGGCCCGGTGGTGCCGACCCTGGTCGAGAACGAGGCGTTCACCGGCAACGCCGGCCTGCTGTACGTGGCCGACAGCGGCCTGACCCCCTACATCAGCTATGCCGAGTCGTTCCAGCCCGCGGGCACCAACAGCGACATGAGCTACACGCAGTCGCCGTTCGACCCGGTGACCGGCAAGCAGTGGGAGGGCGGCGTGAAGTACCAGCCGGCGACGTTCGACGGCCTGCTCAGCCTCTCGGTCTACGACCTGCGCCAGCAGAACATCCTCACCGACGATCCCGACGCCACCCACGATACCTGCGGTAACTTCGGCAGCAGCCAGTGCCAGATCCAGAACGGCGAAGGCCGCGTGCGCGGCGTGGAGCTGGAAGGGCGCATCACCCCGCTGGACGGCTTCAGCGTGATCGGTGCGGCCAGCTGGATGGATTCGGAAGTCACCCGCGGCACCGATGGTTATGCCGGCAAGCAGCTGACGATGGTGCCCGACTGGACCGCCGCGCTGTGGGCCGACTACACCTTCCGGGTGGGCGCGCTGGAAGGCCTGAGCCTGGCTGCCGGCGTGCGCTACAACGGCAAGAGCTATGGCGACAGCGGCAACCTGTACCTGATCCCGTCCTACACGCTGTGGGATGCGGCGGTCCGTTACGACGCCGGCCGGCATGGCGCGGTGGCCACGCAGTTCGCGCTCAACGTCAGCAACCTGGCCGACAAGACCTTCGTGTCGACCTGCAGCACCCGGCAGTCCTGCTACTACGGCACCGGCCGCACCGTCACCGCCACGGCGCGTTTCAGCTGGTGACCGTCTTGCGCCGCCGGTGAAGCCCGGCTGGCGCTTTCCGTGGAAAGGCACTCCACCGGTCGGTGCCGCACCATGGGCCTGCTGCCGGGCATCGCTGCCACCGCGTCATGCATCGCGGCGGCGTTGCTGCCGTACGTCGCCTCGCCGCGGCGGTCGTTGCGTGCCGGTGGGCCCTGGCCGACGCGGCGCGGATGGTGGCCGTGCGCGCGGCCCATGCTGCTCTCGCAGGCGCCGGTCGAAGCGGTATCGGCATGCATGGCGGGCGCTGCCGTGCTGGCCGGGCCGCTGGCCCCGTTGCTGGCGGCCTGGCGCGCCGCGTTCCCCTGCCGCGGCGCCCATTCAGGCCATGATTGCGGGCGATCGTCCGGCCGCCGTTTCCGATGGTTTCCGTTGGCGGGTCGATGGATGCGTCAAGCTCTTTCCCGGTGCACGGATCCTGAAGGGGCGATCCTGGTTCTCGAGGCCGCGCCACGAACAGCCGCATCGCGAATCGATGTCCACGGACAGCCTGCCTGCCTTCACCCGGAATCCGTTCTGCCGGGTCTAAGATCCGGGCTGGTGTTCCGCGCCCACCAGGGCGGACGACAGCCACGCAAGGATTCCGGGCGACACGGATGCTCGCGGAATCCGGGCGGGGCAGCGCATGGGAGGATACCGTCGTGACAGCAAACGTTCGTGGGATGAATCCAGCCGCCGAACCGTCCGGAACCGGCTGCCAGGAATGTCTGGCCGCGGGTACCTGGTGGTTCCATCTGCGGCGTTGTGCCGAATGCGGCCACATCGGGTGCTGCGACAGCTCTCCCCACCAGCATGCGCGCAAGCATTTCCTCGCCACCGGGCATCCGATCATCAGAAGCTTCGAGCCGGGTGAGACCTGGTTCTGGAACTTCGAGACCAACGCCCAGGTCGGGGGCGAGCCGCTGGCGCCGCCCCAGGCGCATCCGCAGGACCAGCCGGCGCCCGGCCCGGCCGGACGCGTTCCCGCGAACTGGCAGTCGCTGCTGAACCAGTAGCGAGGATCGTCATGGGCCACGCGTGCTTTGCCGAGGACATGCCATGACCCGCGACAGGTCTTCCTCCGATTCGTGGCCGGCGCTTTCCTACCCGGCCTTCGAACCCACGCGATACCTTCTGCACATGGCGCTTCAGGCCGTCGGCAAGCTCAAGCTGGCGGAGCCATTCCAGGCGCAATGGGCCGAGATGCCGCTGTGGCTCAGCGCCAGCGGCCTGACCACCGGTCCGATTCCATACGGCGGCGGCGTCTACGAGGTCCGCATGGACTTCATGTCGCACGAGGTGCAGTGGCTCACGAGCTCGGGGGCGGCGGGACGGTTGCCGCTGGCTCCGACGTCCGTCGCCACGTTCGTCGACAGTCTGCTTGGCCAGCTTCGCCATGCCGGCATCGACGCCGCCATCAACCCGATGCCCCAGGAAGTGCCCAACCCCATCCCGTTCGACGAGGACACGCAGCAGCGCCCGTACGATCGCGACCTGGTCGATGCATGGTGGCGCATCCTGCTCGACAGCCAACGCGTCCTGCGGGTCTTCCAGGGCCGGTTCACCGGCAAGACCCAGCCCATCGGCCTGATGTGGGGGACGTTCGACATTCGCGCGGCCTTCTACAGCGGCAAGCCCGCGTCGCCTGCCGCAAACAGCGGCTTCATCCGTCGCAATGCGATGAATGCGGAGTTGATGGAGATGGGATGGTGGCCGGGCGATCCCTCCTGTCCCAAGCCCGCGTTCTATGCGTTCACCTATCCCCAACCGGCGGGGATCGAGAACGCGAAGGTGGACCCTGGCGCCGCACGCTGGGACGCCGCCATGGGCGAGTTCCTGCTCGACTACGACGACCTGCGCCAGTCCCGCCATCCCGATGGCGACCTGCTTGCCTTTCTCGAATCCACCTACAACGCCGGCGCGGTGGCGGCGGGTTGGGATTCCGGACTGCTGGGAAGCGGCCGTCCGGAGTGATTCTCCGCCCCCGCCGCCGGCCCGCACCGCGGGCGTCTGGCCGGATCTCCGGAGGCGCTTCGTGGTTTCCGCAGTAGCCGGGGTGGAGCGTTCGCCAATCCGCCTCGGGAGCCCATCGAGCGCGCGCAGTCCTGTGCTGCCTTCCGCTCCGCCCAATGGCGGCCGGCCTGTTCCGGTCAGAACGGCACGCCGTCGAGCCGGCCCATCCTGCCGCTGAGGAAGTCGCGTTTGGCCTGCACGATGCGCTCCGGCGTGTCCATCACGAAGGGACCATCGAAGATCAGTTCGCCTTCGACCCGCTCGCCGCCCAGCAACGCGATGGTGGCCGGCTGCCCGGCCGCGGCCTGCAGCGCGATCCGCGAGCCGGGACCGAACAGCGCCAGCGTGCCCGCTCCCAGCGCTTCGCCGGCCGCTCCCAGGGCCTCGCCCTCCAGTACGTAGAAGCCGAGCTCGTCGGCCTCGACGTCCAGTTCGATCCGGGCACCGGGTTCCAGCTGGACATGCGCAAACACCGTCGGGGTCGCGTTGCGCATCGGCCCGGTGGTGTCGTCGACCTTGCCCGCGATGACGCGGACGCGGGCGCCCGGCCGGCGGATCTCCGGGATGTCGGCGGCGCGGAACGACGCGTAGTCCGGCTCGGCGAACTTCATGGACGGCGGCAGGCTGGTCCACAACTGCAGGCCGTGGCGTCCGCCGATCGGCTGTTCCGCATGCAGCATGCCGCGCCCGGCGCGGATCCATTGCGCGTCGCCGGGACCGAGGCGGTCGCGGAAACCGGCGCTGTCGCGGTGCTCCACGCCCCCATCGAGCAGATAGCTGATCACCTCGATGCCGGCATGCGGGTGCGGCCTGTCGCCGATGCCGCGCCGGCTCTGGTGCCGGTAGTGATCGAGGAACACGAACGGTCCGAGCGATGGGCGATCGTTCACGGGCAGGGCGCGCCACAACCGCATGTCGCCGTCGTCGACGACGCGATCCGAGGGAACGACCGTTTCGATTCCGCGTTGGTTCATGGCAGGGCTCCCGCTACGACGGATCGGACCCAAGACTGGCACGCTCGCGGCCGCCGTGGCCCGGCTTCGCGGCTGGGCAGGCGGACCCGAGCGCACTGGCGCAGGCTACGTGCCGAGTTCCAGCACCGGCGCGAAGCCGCCATAGATCATGCGCTTGCCGTCGAACGGCATCGGAGTGTCCGCCGGGTCCATGCGCGGATCCTCCATTATTTTCTTCATGCCGGCGTCGCGGGTGGCCTTGTCGGGCCATTCGATCCACGAGAACACCACCGCTTCCTCCCCCGTGGCCTGCACCGCGCGGAAGAAATCGGTCTGCTGGCCGTGCGGCACGTCGTCCCCCCAGCACTCGAGCACGCGCAGCGCGCCGTACTCGAGGAACACCGGGTCGAGGGTGCGTGCGTGTTCGATGAACTTCTCCTTGTTGGCGTTGGGAACGGCCAGCACGAAACCGTCGATGTACGACATGGGATGCCTCCAGGCGCTTGCCATGGCGCCGGAACGGGCGCCTTCAAGTTGACGACGAATGGAAGGGGCGGAAATCGACAGGCGCCGGCGATCATGAGCGTACGGGCGTAACCGGGGCGTGACCCCGCCGGCACGCGGGCACGGCCGTTGCCGTTGCGGAGGCGCCATCCGTGCTGCAATGGACGCCCCTTGCAGGAGATCGGCGATGAACCCGTTCACCGCATTCATGTCGCTGTCGATGACGGCCATTCCGGCCGCGGACGCCGGCGCCATCAGGTTGCAACCCGCCGGCAGCACCGCTTCCGCGGCCGGGCCTGCGGACTACTTCAGCGGTCGCGTGCGCATCGATGCGCCGTTCCAGACCGAGCCGCCAGCCCGGGTCGGCGGTGCCACCGTTACCTTCGAGCCGGGCGCGCGCACGGCCTGGCACACCCACCCGCTGGGGCAGACGCTGATCGTCACCGCCGGCCACGGTCGGGTGCAGGAATGGGGCAGGCCGGCGCGGGACATCCGCCCCGGCGACATCGTCTGGATCCCGCCGGGCATCAAGCACTGGCATGGCGCCACGGCGGAAACGGCGATGACCCACATCGCCATCGCCGAAGCGCTGGACGGCTCGCCGGTGACCTGGCTGGAACACGTCAGCGAGGCGCAGTACCGCGGCGGATGAGCGCTGGCGTCGTCGCCGGCGCGCGGCCGGACGACGCCGGCGGACAGTCATTCGCCCTGGTACTGCTTCTCTTCCACCAGCGCCGAGCCGGCGAGGCGGTTGATCTCGTTCTTGACCGCCACGCGCTCGCCGTTGGTGCCGTACACGCCGCGGGCCAGGGCGATGAAGCCGTCGTCGAAGGCCTGCGCCGCTTCGCGCGCGCGCAGGCCGTCCTGGATGTCCCACATGCGTTCGTTGATCGCCTTGAGCCGGTCCTTCAACGCGGCCAGCGCCGGGCGTGCGGTGCGCTGCTGTTCCCACAGCGGCCACAGGCCGTCCAGTTCGGTGCGGATGTTGGCCAGCTTGGCGGCGTCGGCGATGCGTTCGGCCTTGATTTCCAGGATGGTGATCTTGTCGATCAGCTCGCCGATCGATACCGGAGTCAGGATCGTTTGCACGCGGGGACACCAGGGAAGAGGGGACGCCATGATAGCGCCGGCGGCTATGCGGGCCGATGCGGGCAGCCAGCGCCCGCGCGCGGAACGGCGGCCGGCGATGCCGCGATGGCAACGCCGGCACGCTTGCCGGAAGATGACGGGGCCCTCCATACCCGGGATCGTCCATGACGCCGCGCATCTCCATCGTCCTGCTGTTGTCGCTGGCGCTGCCGTCCGTGGCCGCGGAACGGACGCACACGGCGCTGGAAGGCGCCTGGCAACTGCAGTCCGGCGAGTACGTCGGAGAGGACGGTGTCGCGGTCGACTACGCGAGCCTGCAGCTGGCCGGCACCAAGCTGCTGGCCGATGGCCATTTCGCCTTCACCACGACCAGCCGGGGGCGGTTCTGGGCAGGCGGCTCGGGCACCTACGCCAGCGACGCGGCGACCTATACCGAGACCCCGCGCATGGCCTCCTACCCGCTGGAGGGCGATGGCCGCTACAGCTTCCGCTACACGCTGCAGGGCGATACCTGGACGCTGGAGCGCTGGGACGGCGATCGCCGGGTCGAGCGCGAGGTCTGGCGGCGGGCGCTGGCGGAGCCGCGACAGGCGGCGGGCGATACGGAACCGCCGCGGCCGGCCAGCGGCGGCTGAAACGGCGCGGCGCGCTCAGCCGTTGCCGCGCAGGCGCAGCGCCAGGCCCTTGAGGAAGTTGCGCAGCAGCTGGTCGCCGCAGGCGCGGTAGTTCTTGTGGCCGGGCTGGCGGAACAGCGCCGACAGCTCGGGCTTGGACACCGGGAAGCCGGCGCTTTCGAAGATCTCGTGCATGTCCACGTCCTTGAGCTGGAACGCGACCCGCAGCTTCTTCAGCACCAGGTTGTTGTTGATGCGCTTCTCCACCGGCCGCGGCGGCATCGACTCGTCGCGGCCGCGGTAGTGGAAGATCAGCCCGTCGAGGAAGTGCGCCAGCACCGGGTCCGGGCATTCGACGAACAGCGGTTCGTCGTCCTTGCGCAGGAAATCGTGCACCTGCGCCGGATCGACGGCGAACGCGGGATCGGCCAGGTGGATGGTATCGACGATCATGCCGTCGCTGAGGTCGAGGGTGTAGCGGATGCTGCGCAGGACATCGTTGTTGATCATTGCCACTCCGGAAAACCGCCGGGCGGGTGGCCTGGCCGGCGTCCATTCTAGCGCCGGGCGTCGCCGTGGCCGTCTAGAATGGCCGTCCTCCCGCCTGTCGGCCGCCGCCATGCACATCCCCGGAGGCGCGGCGCCGGGCGTCGGCGCCGCATCGCCGCCTTCCGCCGCCGGCCCGCGCGGGCCGGGGTGCCCGGGTCCCTCGCCATGAGCCTGCGCGCCATCCTCCACCTGTTCCTGCATGCCGCGGTACCGGCGTTGCTGGCGTGGCTGTTCTGGCGCAGGGATTTCGGCCGGGCGTGGCTGCTGATGCTGCTGGGCTGGCTGATCGACCTGGACCACCTGCTGGCCGACCCGGTCTATGCGCCCGATCGCTGCAGCATCGGCTTCCATCCGCTGCACACCGCGCCGGCCATCGCGCTGTACGCCGGATTGACGCTGCCCAGGCGCACCCGCCTGTTCGGCATCGGCCTGCTGCTGCACATCGTGCTGGATGCCATCGACTGCGCGTGGATGCGTTGTTGCGGCTGAGCGCGGCGCAGACGAAAAGCGCGCCGGACGGCGCGCTCGGGAGCATCGCTGGAACCGCGGCCTACCAGCCGTAGGGCGGCACCGGCCCGCGGTAGCCCGGTCCGGGCCCGAAGTAGCCCGGGCCCTTGCCCTGGCTGACGTCGATGTTGACGTCCACGCGCCGGGTCTCGCCCTCGTCGTTGGTGTAGTTCTTGCCCAGGTTGATGCTGGCCGCGCTCCAGTGGCTGTTGCCGTAGCGCTTGGAGTAGCCGATGCCGGTGCTCACGCTGCCGTGGACCTGCAGCTTGTCGTCCACCACCGTGGCGCGTGCGTCTTCCGCGTCGGTCAGCCGGCGGCCGCTGTGGTCGCCGTAGAAGGTGCCGGGCGGGTCGGCCTGGTAGGCCGGGTCGCCCAGGTAGCGGATCGGCTCCTGCGGCACGCTCAGGTCCAGCGCGGCGGGGTCGGTGGTCGGGGCGTCCTGCGCCGGGGCGATGGCCGGTGCCATCAGGCAGGCCAGGATCAGGGGGATGCGGATCATCGGACGACGGACTCCCGGGGCAGGCGGTGCGACACGGCAGGATGCAGCAACGGCAACCCTAGCAGCCGCGGCTTGAATGATGCCTGTCGCCGGCCGCGGCGGCCATCGCGGGCGCATCAGCCGGCGCGCTCGAACGAGAACAGCCGCGCCAGCGGGTGGCGGCGCTTCTCGATGCCGGCGCGCAGCAGCCCGGCGCCGATCATCGAATAGGTGATGCCGTTGCCGCCGTAGGCCATGGCGAAATGCAGGCGCGGCCCCCATTGCCGGTGCGGGCCGAAGAATGGCAGCCCGTCGGCGGTCTCGGCGAAGGTGCCGGCCCAGCTGAAGGCCGGTTGCAGCGGCAGCTGCGGCCACAGCCGCTGCACCTTGCGCAGCAGCGAGCGCGCCTTCTTCTCCACGCGCGCGTCGCGGCGGGCGGGGATGTCCACCGAGTCGTCGTCGCCGCCGACCAGCAGGCGGCCGTCGCCGGTGCTGCGCAGGTACAGGTACGGTCGCGCCGATTCCCACAGCATCGTGTCGCGCAGCGATCCGAGCGCGGCATCGTCGATGGGATCGGTGATGAAGGCGTAGCTGCTGCGGTTGCGCGCCACCCGCTGGCGCAGCCATTGCTGGCCGGCATAGCCGGTGGCCATCACCACGTGGCCGGCGCGGATGCGCTGGCCGCTGCCGGTGGTGACGGTGACGGCGCGGGTGCCAGGCTCGATGTCCTGCACCGAGGTGCGGTCGAACACCCGCGCGCCCTGCCGTTGCAGCCGCGCCAGCAGCCGATAGGCCAGCCGGTACGGATCCACCCGCGCCGCCTGCCGGCTGAGGATGGCCGCCGGCGCATCGAAGCCGTAGCCGGCGCGGATCTCTTCCGGCTCCAGCCAGCGCACCTGGAAGCCGTGCCGGTGGCGCAGCTCGAATTCGTCCCTCAGGTCGCCGCGATGGCGCCGTCGGCTGGCGTAGTACAGGCTCCGCATCGGCTTGAAGTCGACGTCGCGGAACGGTCGTGCCAGCGCCTGCAGCGCGGGGATGGCCGCCGCGCAGGCGCGATAGGCGAGCACCGCGTCGTCCTCGCCGTAGCGCTTGGCCAGGTCCACCATGTGGGTGTCGATCTCGTACTGCAGCAGCGCGGTACTGGCGGCGGTGCTGCCCCAGCCGATGTCGCGCTGCTCGACCACCACGACGTCGTGGCCGTGGCGGCCCAGTTCGTCGGCGATCAGCGCGGCGGTGATGCCGCCGCCGACCACCAGCACGTCGCAGCGCAGGTCCTCGCGCACGCAGGGGAAGGCGTGCATCAGGCCGTTCTTGATGGCCCAGAACGGGTAGCCGCTCTTCAGGTCCATGCGCTGCATCCTGTCGCCGGCCGCGCTGCACGCGTGCTCATGCGGTCGGCTTGCCGGTGTGCGGCGTGTGGATCAATCCGGCCAGGTCGAAGCCCTGCTGCACGGCACAGGCGAGGTAATGCCGCTGCACCATTTCGTCCAGCTGCGGTTGCCGCGCCAGCAGCCACAGGTGCTGGCGGTCCGGGCTGCCGACCAGCGCCACGCTGTAGCCCGCGTCCACCTGGATCACCCAGTAGTCGCCCTTGGTGAAGGGAATCCAGCGCAGGCCCTGGGGCAGGAAACTCACTTCCAGCCGGGCGTTGTCGCCATCCACCGGCGTGGCTTCGCCGACCGACTCCTGCAGCCCGCCGTGGTCGCGGCAGCGGTTGCGGATCTGCACCGTGCCGTCGTCCTGCCGCGTGTAGGTGGCGCTGACGTCGGTGCAGCCGGCCGGCTCGTGGCGCATCGGCAGGCGTGCGATCTCGTACCAGGTGCCCAGGTAGCGCGGCAGGTCGAGCGAGGCGACGGTGGTGAGGGGAGTGGGGGCGGTCATGGCGGGACTCCGGGGTGCCAGCGGGATGCGCGAACCGACCGCGCCTGGGTCAGGTATAGGGCGTGGCGGGTGAAGTGCCCGTGCTCGGCACCGGCCCGGCATGGCGGGATGCACTGTTGCCCGTGTCCCGGGAATCGCTGGCCGGATAGCGGCGTATCCTGTCCGCCGGTGTCGGCCAGCGCCGGCACCGCTCCGGCCGGCGGGATTCCCCGGACCGGACATGCCTGTACGGCGGCACCGCGCGGCTGCCGCTGTCGCCGAGATCCTCCATGCCTCCTGCTTCCCGCACTCCCACGCCGCCTTCGCCGTTGTCGCCGTCGCAGGTGCTGCACAACCTGCTGGCGCTGCGGCGCCTGCCGCGACCGCGCTGGCCGTTCGCGTTGCGTGCCGGCGTGTGCATCGCCCTGCCGATCCTGGTGGGTTGGCTGGTCGGCGACACCACCGCCGGGTTGATGGCCGCCACCGGTGGCTTCACCGCGTTGTACGGCAGCGGCCGGCCGTATCCCACGCGGGCGGCGGAACTGGCGGTGGTGGCGCTGGGTTTCGCGCTCGCGGTGGGCATCGGCAACTGGGTGGCGGATACCTCCTGGGCGGTGGTGCCGACCATGGCGGCGATCGCGATGGTCGCCACCTGGCTGTGCAACGCGCTGCGGGTGGGGCCGCCGGGGGCCTACATGTTCATGCTGGCCTGCGCCGCGGGGACGGCGATGCCGGCTCCGCACATCGGCCCTGCCCACGCCGGGCTGCTGGTGCTGGCGGCGGGCGCCTTCGCCTGGCTGGTGCACATGGCCGGTGCGCTGTTCCGGCCGCGCGGGCCGGAGAAGGCGGCGGTGGCGGGAGCCGCCGGGGCGGTGGTCGGCTATGTCGAAGCGACGGCAACCCCGGCCGAGGCCGACGCGCGCCAGCAGGCGGCGATGGCCTTGCACGATGCCTGGCAGGCGCTGGTCAGCTTCCAGCCGATGAACGCCCGGCCGGACGGCCTGCTGGCGCGGCTGCGCGGCCTCAACCGCGAACTGCACCTGCTGCTGGCCGAGGTGATGGCCGCGCGTGGCCGCGATGCCCCCTTGCCGGAAGGCACCCTGCAGCGTGCGCGGACGCTGGCGGCGCAGGTCGGGGCGCCGCCGCCGGCCGGTCGCCAGGATGCGATTCCGCTTGGCCATCCCGGCGCGCTGGCGGCGGTGGCCGAAGCGCTGCGGCCGCGTTCGATGTCGCTGCTGGTGATCGGCCGCGTCGGTGTCGCCGCGCTGCTGGCCGGCGGCATCGGCGCCGCGTTCGAACTGCAGCGTGCGTACTGGGCGGTGGCCGCGGCGGTGCTGATGCTGCACCAGGGCATGGACTGGCTGCGCATGGTGCAGCGTAGCGTCGAGCGGCTGCTCGGCACCTGGGCCGGGTTGCTGCTGGCCGGCGCGGTGCTGTGGTTCCAGCCGTCGGGGCTGGGCCTGGTGCTGGTGGTGGTGGCGCTGCAGTTCACCATCGAGATGCTGGTGATGCGCAACTACGCGCTGGCGGTGGTGTTCATCACCGCAGCGGCATTGACCCTGGCGTCGGGCGGACACCCGGTGCCGGACCTGGGCGGCTACCTGCTGGCGCGCGGCGTGGACACGGCGGTGGGCTGCGCGGTGGCGCTGGTGGTGTACCAGCTGATGGCGCCGCGCGCGGCCGCGGCGTTGATTCCCGAGCAGTTGCTGCGCACCGTGGACAGCCTGCGGCAGGTGCTGCCGTACCTGGCCGCCGGCGAGCCGGCCAGCGACGCGGCGCGGTTGGCGCGGCGCGACCTGATGCACCGCACCTTCGCACTGTCCAAGGCGTACGACGCGGCGATGGTGGCCGGGCGCGAGCAGCGCGAGGCCGCCGAGTGGCTGTGGCCGACCATCGCCGCCTGCCAGCGGCTGTCCTACCGGGTGCTGTCCACCAGCTGGGCGCTGGAGCGCATCGGTGGCGACGCCGCGGTGGATGCCGCGCATTCGATGTTCGGCGACGACGGCCTGGCGCGGCTGCAGGGCGCGCTGGACAGCGCCACGCGCGCGCTGCGCGACGGCTATCCACCGGTGCCCGGCGCGCGCCTGCCCTCGTTCCTGGCCGAGGAAATGCGGCAGCTGCTGGAGTGCCTGCAGCGGGAAACCGGCTGATTGCAGCCGGCCGCCGCTGCCGCCGCGCCGGTACGCCGCAGCTGCGCTGCGTCAAGGAAAGTGGGCGGCGGCTGCGCTACGGTGGCGCGGTATTCCGTCATCGCGAGGTCCGCATGTTCGACGTCATCCTGCTCAAGTACCCGGAAGGTTTCGCGCGCGAACACTGGCAACAGCTGCCGGAGCTGGTCGACCACGAGGGCATCGGCTACTCGTTGCGCGCCGGGCCGCGGCAACCGTTGCCGACCGACCGCGAATGGGACCCGGTGGCGGTATACGCGCCGGAGGAACTGACCGAGGAGGAGTTCCAGGAGCTCTACCAGCGCAACCGCGGCATCGTTCCCGAGCTGGACCTCAAGTACTGAGGCCGGCCGCGCGCTGCACACGAAAGCTGGACGGCGGCTGTCTTATAGTCG
Organism: Xanthomonas chitinilytica; assembly: GCF_026107455.2. GTDB lineage: Bacteria > Pseudomonadota > Gammaproteobacteria > Xanthomonadales > Xanthomonadaceae > Stenotrophomonas > Stenotrophomonas chitinilytica. The sequence goes on from NZ_JAPCHY010000008.1 coordinate 27,221, forward strand.
CCGCACGCGCGGTGGTCCGCGCATGCCGGTGTCCGCCCTTGTCGCGCTATCGCCCCACTCCCGACCGCCTGCGCCCGCTGCGCTGGCTGCTGTTCTGTCTGTGCCTGTGTCTGGTCCTGCCGCTGGCGGCGCAGACCGTCGACGCTCCGACCCCGCAGGCGCAGATCGACAAGGCCGCCAGCGCGCTGGAAGCGGTGCGGCAGTCGTTGGACAGCGCCGACACCCCGGACACGCTCAAGACCCTGGCCGAACGCGCGCTGGCGGTACAACGCGACGCCGATGCGGCCGCGCGCACGCTGGCGCCGGTGCGCGACCAGCTCGATGCGCAGCTGGCGCAGTTGGGCGAGGTGGCCGAGGGCACGGTCGAGGATGCCGACATCAGCCGCCAGCGCAGCAAAATCGGCCGCGATCGCAGCGACGTGGATTCGGCGATCAAGCGCGGCAACCTGCTGGCGCTGGAGGCGCAGCAGCTGGCCGAGTCGATCGAGCGCATGCGCGTGAGCCAGTTCGGCGCGCAGCTGTCGCGCCGGGTGGCCTCGCCGCTGTCGCCGGCGTTGTGGCGGCAGTTCCTGCGCGACCAGCCGGACGACTGGAAACGGCTGCGCGCGCTGTACCGGCAAGGCCGCGACGGCCTGCGCCAGGCGGTGGCCGAACACGGCTACGCGGCGCCGCTGGCGGGGGTGGCGGTGGCGCTGGTGCTGGCGCTGCCGCTGCGCCTGTGGCTGCGCCGGCTGGGCCGCCGCCAGGCGGCGAAGGCCAGCGCGCCGGACAGCCGCCTGCGCCGTTCGGGGCTGGCGGTGTGGCTGCTGCTGGTCGGCACCCTGGCCCCGGGACTGGCGGCGCTGGCGCTGGTGGAGGCGCTGCACTTCATCGAGGCGATTCCGCCGCGGCTGGAACAGGTGGCCTCGCAGCTGGTGACGGCCACCTTCATCGCCGCCTTCATCGCCTCGCTCAGCAGTTGCCTGCTGATGCCGCGCCAGCCGTCGTGGCGGCTGCTGCCGATCGACGACACCGCCGCGATCCGGCTGCGCAAGTACATCTGGGCCACCGCCGCGCTGAGCTGGATCAGCATGATGCTGCTGGCGGTCAACCGCGCCGCGCGCACCAGCGAGGTGCTGACGGTGGCGGTGGACGGCGTCGTCGCGCTGGCCAACATGGCGCTGATCATCGCCATCCTGGTGGCGCTGTCGCGGCTGCGCCGGCGCCGGGCGCAGGAAGCCGAGGCCGCGCGCCAGGCGGGTGCGCGCATGCGCGGCGCCAGCGGCAACGGCTGGATGGTGATCGCCAGCGTGCTCGGCCACGTGGCGGTGGCGGCAGCGCTGCTGGCGGTACTGGTCGGTTATCTGAACTTCGCCATGTTCGTCACCCGGCAACTGGTCTGGGGCGTGGTGGTGGTGGCGGCGCTGGCACTGCTGCTGAAGTTCGTCGACGACCTGAGCGGCTGGCTGTTCGGCGCCGACAGCAGTCTCGGCCGCGCCGCCAACCTTGCCACCGGCTTGAGCCCGGCGCGGGTGGAACAGGCCGGGGTGCTGCTGTCGGCGCTGCTGCGGCTGGGCCTGCTGGTGCTCGGCATCGGCGCGCTGCTGGCGCCGCTCGGCAGCGCAGGTTCGGTATTCGGCTGGTTCGACACCGCCGCGCGCGGCATCAGGCTGGGCGGCTTCGAGCTCACGCCCGGCGCAGTGGTGCGCGCGCTGCTGCTGCTGGCGATCGGCCTGGCGGTGGTGCAGGCGGTGCAGCGCTGGCTGAGCGAGACCTACCTGCCCCGGACCGAACTGGACACCGGCGCGCGCAACTCGATCAGCACCGTGGCGCGCTACGTGGGCATCATCGTGGTGGTGATGGCGTCGCTGGCGGCGCTGGGCATCGGCCTGGAGAAGCTGGCGCTGGTGGTCAGTGCGTTGTCGGTGGGCATCGGCTTCGGCCTGCAGGCGATCACCCAGAACTTCGTCTCCGGGCTGATCCTGCTGGCCGAGCGCCCGGTGAAGATCGGCGACTGGATCAAGATCGGCGACCAGGAGGGCGACATCCGCCGCATCAGCGTGCGTTCGACCGAGATCCAGGTGGGCGACAAGTCCACCCTGATCGTGCCCAACTCCGAGCTGATCACCAAGACCATCCGCAACATGACGATGGCCAACCCGCAGGGGCGGATCCAGATCCAGTTCTCGGTGCCGCTCAACACCGACGTCGCCCGCCTGCGGCAGTTGCTGCTGCAGGCCTACGGCGAGCATGAGGGGGTGCTGGACGATCCGGCGCCGTCGGTGTTCATCGACTCGATCGCCGGCGGCCAGGTGGCGATCAACAGCTTCGCCTACGTGTCCAGCCCGCGCAACGTCTACGGCACCCGCAGCGAACTGCTGTTCGCGATCCTGCAGCGGCTGTCCGCAGCCGGCATCGCGCTGGTCACGCCGACCGACATCCACATCGTCCGCGACCCGGCCGCCGCGGTGGAAACGGAAACGAAGGACTGAGGCGGGCGTACCCGCCGCCCCGGTCCCGCCGCCGGATCAGGAACGGTCCGGCAGCGCCTCGGACGGCACCAGCGCGTAGTCGTCCACCGCCAGCTTCTCGGCGTGGCTCAGCCAGGCGCGGATCTCCAGGTCGTCGACCTCGTGGTCCAGCCCCAGCGGCATGCGGATGCGGCCGTCGGCGTCGGGCTGCACCCACTGCTGCGCCACCACCACCTTGCGCTGCGAGGACACCGCCTCGACCCAGAACGGGCGCGCCGGCTGCTGCCTGGCGTACAGCTCCAGCATGTACTGGCCGGGATGGGTGTGGCGCGCCTCGCGGCTGATCATCCGCGACTGGCGCACGCTCGGGCGCGGGCCGTGGAAGCTGTCCAGCGGCGCGTCGACGGCGATGCCGCGGCGCAGCTGCGCGTCGCGGTACAGCTTGATGCCCTTGTCCTGGCTGACCAGCAGCGCGCACCAGTCGCCGTCGGCCGAACCGTCCTCGAACGCGGTGCAGCGGTCGACGTAGGCCAGGGTGTGTTCCGGGTCGGCGCTTTCGAACTGCTTGGAGGTGTTTTCCAGGTACACCGACTTCAGGTCCCACTGGCGGTCGTATTCCAGCAGTACCGGCGGCTGCACCTGCTGCACGCCGACCAGCACCTGGTCGCCGTCCAGCCGCAGCATGCGCGGGGTGTCGCCCAGCCACAGCGAGCGGGCGAAGGCCAGGTAGCGCGGGTAGTCCTTGCCGCCGTCGCGCTGCGCCGCGGCGCTGGCGCTGGCGGCGTCCGGGTCCAGCAGCGAGCGGCCGAAGCCGATGGCGGCGATGCCCGGGTCGAGCAGGTTGAGCAGGGTGGCGCCCGAATCCAGGGTGGAGCCGGCCTGCGCCACCACCTGCCGCGGTTCGATGTCCTTGTCCAGGAACAGCAGCAGGTTCTCGCGCTGCTGCTTCTCCAGCACATGGCTGAGATGGTTGGGCATGGCCAGGTGGTCGGAGGCGATCACCACCAGGGTGTTGTCGGCGAACTCGCTGCTGCGGATGCGGTCCACCAGCTGCGAGATCAGCCGGTCGCTGCACTTGAGCGCATGCAGCAGGCCGATGTTGCCGTGCTCGCTCTTGTAGCGGGTGCGCTTGCAGGCCACCGGCAGGTGGCCGGCCGGGTGGTGGGTGTCCATGGTCAGCGTGGTCAGCAGGAACGGCTGGCCGGCGCGCGAGAGCTCCATGAAGCGCTCGAACGCGGTGTCCAGCAGCACGTCGTCGTGCAGGCCCCAGTTGGAGAAGTGCGCCTTGGCGATCGGGCGCTCCTTGAAGTACGCCAGGTCGTGTACCTCGTCGTAGCCATGGCTGGCCAGGAACTCGCCCTTGGCGGCGAACTGGCCGTTGGCCCCGCCCAGGTAGTGGCTGGTGTAGCCCTGCTGCTTGAGGTAGTCGCCCAGGCACACCGCCTCGGGCAGGAAGCGGCCCATGCGGCCCATGCTGTTCTCGTCGCCCTGGGCGGTGGTCAGCGGCACCCCGCACATCGAGGCGACCAGCCCGGCGATGGTCCAGCCGCTGCCGTCGGCCGAGGCGATGCCGCGGAAATCCAGCGCTTCGCCGGCCAGGCGCTGGATGTTGGGCATCAGCCCCGGGAACACCTCCTCGTTCAGGTAGGTGCGCTCCAGGCTCTCGCCGTAGATCCAGACGATGTTCTTGCGCTGCGCCAATGCCCGGGTCGGCACCTGGTACTCGGGCGCGACCTGGGCGTAGTCCACCGGCTTGAGCTGCTGGTAGATGCGGCGGGCGTCGGAGTACAGCGGGCTGACCAGCACCGCGGTCGCCAGCAGCGCGGCGAAACCGCCGAAGATCGCCGCGCCGTGGCGCGGGCGGCGGAAGCGGCGCACGCGCAGCAGCGCCAGCGGCAGCAGCGAGACCAGCACCAGCGCCAGGAAGGCGACGATGTAGCCGGAGAAGTCGCCGACCCCGGCGCCTTCCATGTCGCTACGCAGGTGGTAGAGCGTGGCGGCGTTGATGCCGTCGCCGCTGAGCCGGTCGATCAGCCACCAGCTGCTGAGCGCCAGCAACAGCAGCGACAGCGACCCGGCTTTCAGCCACGCCCACTTGCCGGAGGCAACCAGAAGAAGGACAAGCAACGGCAGGCACAGCCAGAGAATCCAGGGCATAGGGTCGTCGTTATTGGATGGAAAGGGAGGGGCCGCGCGACGATTCCCTGCGCCGGTGCCCGCTTCCGGCCTCATCATGTCATGGCGATGACGGCCGGGTGACCGGATCATGCCAGCGCGAACCTGACTGAAATGTTTGTTTGAATCTGTGATGGATGCCCGCCGGAGCGGTGCCGGAAACCGCGTGAAGACAGGGTGAAATCGCTTGCCGGGCGGGGCATCGGGCGTGGTTCCGCGGCCCGCGCCGGTGCGGGCGGTGCGCCGTGGCGGACGCCGCCGGACGTCAGCGGTGGCCGCGTTCCTCGCGGGCGCGGGAACGGCGGTCGAACAGCAGCGCGCTGGCGATGATGCCCAGCCCCAGGATCACCCCCAGCAGGAACAGCACCATCGCGATCGCCGGGTAGCCGAGCAGGCGGGTGCCGGTATCGACCCGCATCATCAGCGAGGAAGCCAGGATCAGCGCGGCGGTGACGATGCCGGCCGCCACCCGGTTGGCGATCTTCTGCAGGCTTTCCATCAGCCGCGATTCCTCCAGCCCGGCCACCCGTACCTGCAGCCGGTTCTCGGCGACCAGGGCGAGGATGTCGGACAGCTTGCGCGGGCCTTCGCGCAGCAGCTGCTGCACCTCCATCGCCTCGCTGGCGAGATTGGCCGCCGACAGCGACTTCTTCAGCCGCGCCCGCATCACGTGCTGCAGCTGCCGCTCCACCACCGTGCGCGTGTCCAGCTCCGGCGACAGCTCGCGGCAGACGGTCTCCAGGTTCAGCAGCGCCTTGCCGAGCAGGCTCAGCTCCGGCGGCGTACGCAGCCCGCTGGCGGTGGCGATGCGCACCAGGTCCAGCACCACGCGGCCTTCGGACAGGGTGCCGTGGGCGGCGTAGCGGGCGATCATCTGCCCGGTCTCGCGCAGGTAGCGTTCCTCGTCGTAGTCCTCCAGCCGCGTGCTCAGGCCGATGATCTCCTCGGCCACCTCCTCGCCGCGGCCGTCGACCGCAGCGAACAGCACCTTGAGCAGGCGCTCGCGCAGCCGCGGCGGCACGTGCGCGACCATGCCCAGGTCGAAGATCGCCAGCCGTCCGTCCGCAGTCACCCGCAGGTTGCCCGGGTGCGGGTCGGCGTGGATCTCGCCGTGCACGAAGATCTGGTCCAGATAGCCGCGGATCAGCGCGCCGGCCAGCGGCGCCATCGACTGCTCGGTGCGGCGCACGTCGGGGATGGCGTCCACGCGCACGCCCTGCGCCAGCTGCATGGTCAGCACCCGGTGGCTGCTCAGGTCCCACACCGGCTGCGGCACCCACAGCGAGGCGAACGGCGCCAGGTGCTGGCCGAAGCGGGCCAGGTTCTCGGCCTCGTTGGCGTAGTCCAGCTCGGCCATCAGGGTCTTGCTGAACTCGTTGAGCCAGTCGGCCAGGCGCACGCGGCGGCCGATGCTGGTCAGGCGGTCGGCCGCCAGCGCGAAGCTGCGCAGCACGTCCAGGTCCGAGCGCAGCTGCACGGCCACTTCCGGCTTCTGCACCTTGACCGCGACCGGGGTGCCGTCGCGCAGCGTGGCGCGGTGCACCTGGGCGATCGAGGCGCAGCCCAGCGGCAACGGTTCGAAGCTGGCGAACAGCTTGGCTACCGGCGCGCCCAGTTCCTGCTCGACGATGGCGCGGATGCGTTCCACCGGCACCGGCGCCACCTGCTCCTGCATGCGCTCGAGCGCGGTGGCGTACTCGGGCGGGACCATGTCCGGGCGGGTGGACAGCATCTGCCCGAGCTTGACGAAGGTGGGCCCCAGCGCTTCCAGGTCGCTGACGAACTGTTCCGGATCGCCCTCGGCCGGCACCTCGTGCACCGCGCCGGCATCCAGGTTCATGCCGGAGAACACGCCGGAATTGCGGTAGCGCAGCAGCAGCCGCAGGATCTGGCTGCGGCGGCTCATGCCGCCGATCGGCGCGGTTTCGGGGGCGACGGGGCTGTTGCTCAAGGACGGCTCCGGGCAAGGAGAAGTATCGGCCGAGTGTGGCCACGCCACGGTGGTGGTGCGGTGAATGCGCCGGCCTCACCCATCGCGGCCGCGGGATCGGCGAGAATCCGCTCCTTTCCCGATCCGCGGAACGCCCATGGCCGGTGCCAGCCTGTTCGCCCTGCTCGACGACATCGCCTCGCTGCTGGACGACGTCTCCATCCTCACCAAGGTGGCGGCCAAGAAGACCGCCGGCGTGCTGGGCGACGACCTGGCGTTGAACGCGCAGCAGGTCACCGGCGTCACCGCCGCGCGCGAGCTGCCGGTGGTGTGGGCGGTGGCCAAGGGCTCGCTGCTCAACAAGGCCATCCTGGTGCCGGCGGCGCTGGCGATCAGCGCCTGGCTGCCGTGGGCGATCACGCCGCTGATGATGATCGGCGGCGCCTTCCTCTGCTACGAAGGCGTGGAGAAGCTGGCGCACAGGTTCCTGCATCCGCGCGGGCAGGAACAGCAGCGGCAGGCCGAACGGCTGCGCGCGCTGGCCGACGAGACCACCGACATGGTGGCGTGGGAGAAGAACAAGGTGAAGGGTGCGATCCGCACCGACTTCATCCTCTCGGCCGAGATCATCGTGCTGTCGCTGGGGGTGGTGGCGCACGTGCCGTTCGCACAGCGGGTACTGGTGCTGGTGGCGATCGCGCTGGGCATGACCGCCTTCGTCTACGGGCTGGTGGCCGGCATCGTCAAGCTCGACGACCTGGGCCTGTATCTGTCGCGCAAGGGCCGCGCGTTGGCGGCGCTGGGGCGCGGCATCCTGTATGCCACGCCGTGGTTGATGAAGGGCCTGTCGATCGCCGGCACCGCGGCGATGTTCCTGGTCGGCGGCGGCATCCTGGTGCACAGCGTGCCGGCGCTGCACCACGCCATCGTCGCACTGGCGCCAGCGCCGGGCTGGACCGGGCTGGCCAACGCGCTGGGCAGCGTGGTGGTGGGCATGCTGATCGGCGCGCTGGTGCTGGCCGCCGTCACCGTGTTCCAGCGCCTGCGCGGCAAGCCGGCCGCCGCGCACTGAGGCCGCGCATCAGTCGCGCTCGAAGCGTTCGATCTCGCGCAGCTGCGCCTGCGCGCGCGCCAGGTTGCAGCCGGACAGGTCGTCGATCATCCGCCGCAGCCAGGGTGTCGCCGGTGGCCGCCTGGCCCAGCGCCGCGCCAGCCACAGGCTGGCAACCATCGCCGCCGCACCGAAGGCCAGCGTCAGCCCGAACCATCGCGGCGCCGCGGCGTACAGGTCGAGGCCGAGCCAGCGGTACGCCGCCACCTGCGTGGCCACCAACCACAGGCACCACCACGGCAGGCCCAGCGCCACTTCGCTGACGGTGGTGAAGCGGCGCAGCCGCGCCAGCTGCCGCAACTGCTCCAGCACCGGCCCGGTCGCGTGCAGGCGCGCGGCCAGCAGTGCGCGGGTGGCCGATACCCAGATCGCGGCGATGCCGTAGGCATGCAGCGCCAGCCCGGCCGCCAGCAGGTGCGGGGTCTGTCGGTGCTCGACCCAGAAGCCGGCGGCGAACGCCACCACACCGATCCAGGCCAGCAGCCACAGCAGCTGGCCGATGCCGAACCGGCGCAGGCGGCGCTGCACCTGCTGCCGGCGCGGTTCGCGCCAGGCCAGCAGCGCCAGCGCCTCGACGCCCTCCAGGTGCAGTTCCTGCCGCTGCCAGGCGGCCTTGAGGCGTTGCAGTTCGGCGTCCATCAGGGTGTCCTCGGCGGGGCGGGGGCATCGAGCTGGCGGCGGATCTGCTGCCGCAGCCGGTGCAGGCGGGTGGCGACATTGCCGGGACTCATGCCCAGCACCTCGCCGATCTGGCGGTGGCTGCAGTCGTCCAGCACCAGCAGCATCAGCGCCCGGTCCAGCGGCGGCAGCCGGCCGATCAGCGCGTGCAGCCGGTGCAGGTCGTCGTGGTCCTGCGCCGGCGCGGCCCGTTCGCCGGCAGCCTCCAGCGGCGCGCGATGGCGTTCGCGCAGGCGCTGGCTGCGCAGCTGCGAGATCGCCACGTTCAGCGCGATCCGGTACAGCCAGGTGGAGAACTGCGCCCGCGCCGGATCGAAGCCGGCGAACGCGCGCCAGGCCTGGGCACTGATGTCCTGCACCAGGTCGGCGCGGTCCTGCGGGTCGGCGCAGTAGCCGCGGGCCACCTTCAGCACGATGCCGCGGTGCTGTTGCAGCAAACCGGCGAAGCGCTGCTGCACCTCGGCGGTGGCCGTTGCGGTGGATGCCGGACGGGGGCTCACGGTGGTCTCCATGCCAGGGTGATTCGCATGGAGGCGGGAAATATCACAGCGCGGCCGTCGCCGCTGGAGCGATGGCGGCTACTCGGCCGCCAGCACCCGGTTCTTGCCGACCCGCTTGGCCGCGTACATCGCACGGTCGGCGCGCTGCAGCAGCGCCCCGGCGGCCTCCGGCTCCCGCCACTGCGCGGTGCCGGCACTGAAGCTGACGTACACGCGCACGTCCTCGTGCAGGAACGGGCGCTGCGCCATCGCCCGCTGCAGCCGCTGGGTGATGGCCAGCGCCTCGGAGCGGGGGGTTTCCGGCAACAGCAACACGAACTCGTCGCCGCCCAGCCGGGCGATGCTGTCGCTGCTGCGCAGCTGGCCCCTGGCCACGGTGACCAGGTGGTGCAGGGCGCGGTCGCCGCCGGCGTGGCCGTGGCTGTCGTTGGTGCGGTGGAAGTCGTCCAGGTCCAGCAGGGTCACGCACAGCGGTGTTCGCGTGCGTGCGGCGCGTGCCATCTCGCGCTCGAGCAGTTCGTCGAAGCCGCGCCGGTTGAGCGCGCCGGTCAGCGGATCGGTACGCACCAGCCCGGAGACTTCCTGCAGCTGCTGCTCCAGCAGCTGGATGCGCTGCTCGGCGGCCTCGGCTTCGGCGCGCGCGCTGGCCAGATGGTCGCGCATCCGCAGCGCCTGTTCCTGCACCCGGCCGGTGTCCTGCAGCACGTCCTGCAGCAGCTGGTTGAGGTCGGCGATGCTGCGCGCCTGGCGCACCGCCAGCGAGTAGCCGGCGATGCGGTCGTGGTACTCGCCGGTGCTGATCGCCATGCCGTCCACGCGCTCGACGAAATCCACCATCAGTTCCTTCATCGCCGCCTTGGATTCGACGATGCCCTGCTTGAGCAGGCCCTGCTTGTAGATCACCTCGCGCAGGTTGCCGCGGGTCTGCTCCACCGAGGCGGCATCCAGCGGGCCGCCGAGCAGCTCGCGCACCGCGGCGATCTGGCCCTGCAGCCAGCTGCTGTCGTCGAGCAGTTCGCCGATGTTGTCCAGCAGCAGGTCGAACAGGCTCAGCAGCAGGTCGCGCTGTTCCTGCAGGCCGTCGCTGCGCACCCCGACCTGGTGGCAGAGTTCGCGCAGGCGCTGTTCGATCGTCTCCAGCGGCCGTCCCGGATGCCAGTCGCGCAGCGCGGCGACCACCTGCTGGGTCTCGCGCTGCAGCTCCGGGCTGTCCTGCAGCAGGCTGGCCAGGGCCACGCCCAGGGTGTGGCGCAGCAGGTCGCGCAACCGTGGCGCGTCGCCGCCGGGCGTGCCGGGGGCATCCAGTTCGATGGTGCGGATGTACTTGTCGATCAGCAGCCGCAGCAGCCGGCCGTAGCGTTCCCAGTCGGCATCGCCGTGCGCGCTCTGCAGGCGCACCCCCATGTCGCCCAGTTCCCCGGGCAGGGTGGCCATACCGTGCGCGAACGCGGCCAGCAGCGATTCGGGCTGGCCGATGCCGGCGAACAGGCGCTGCAGCATCGCCGCACTGCCGCCGCTGACCGCCACCGTGCCGGTGGCCGGCCCCGGCTCGTCCTTCCGCGACAGGATGCGTCCCGGCCCCGGGGTGGGGGAGGACGTCTTGTCGCGGTGATCGGGCATGGTGGGTCCTGGATCTGGGCGGGGTGGCCGCGGGTGCGGGCCTGCGCCCCGGCGGCGGTGGTATTGGACCCTGATTATCGGCAAGGTGGCAGGGGGCTTGAGCCAGCTACCCGGGCTGGCGGCAGCGAGGAGGCAGGATGAGGATATTGCTGTTGGGGGCGAGCGGCCTGGTCGGTGGCCGGGTGCTGGCGGCGCTGCTGGCCGATCCGCGGTGCGGCCAGGTGCTGGCGCCGAGCCGGCGACCGCTGGCCGTCAGCGATGGACGCCTGCACAACCAGGTGTTCGATTTCGCGCAGCTGCCGTCGCAGGCGGCGCAGTGGCAGGTGGACGCGGCGATCTGCGCGCTGGGCAGCACGCTGCGCCAGGCCGGCTCGCGCGAGGCCTTCTGGCAGGTGGACCACGACTATCCGCTGCAGGCGGCGCAGGCGCTGCGCCGCCAGGGCACGCGCGGGTTCGTGCTGAATTCGGCGATGGGCGCCGACCCGGACTCGCGCTTCTTCTACAACCGGGTCAAGGGCGAACTGGAACGCGACCTGCGCGCGCTGGACTTCGAATCGCTGACGCTGGTGAGGCCGGGCCTGATCGGCGGGCAGCGGCAGGTGCGGCGTCCGGGCGAGCACCTGGCCGGGCAGCTGCTGGGCGTGCTGGGGCCGCTGCTGCCGCGCCGCTACCGGATCAACCCGGCCGAGCGCATCGCCGCGGCGATGGTGGAGGCGGCGCTGCAGTTGCGGCCGGGCGTGCGGGTGATCGATTCGGCGCAGCTGGCATAGCCGTGGCCGGTGCCTGCCGGCGCCGTTTCGCGCGCGCTGGCCGGCCGCTCGTGGCCGGGCGCGGGAAATCCGCCACAGGTACCGGTGCGTGCGCATCCGGGCAGCATACGCCGCGCGGGCGGCCGCGCCTCAGCCGGGCAGGGCCTGGCCGCCGTCCACCGCCAGCACCTGCCCGGTGATCCAGCGCGCCTGCGGCGAGGCCAGGAACAGCGCCGCCTCGGCCACGTCCTCGACCCGGCCGAAGCCGCCGAACGGGATGCTGTCGCGCACCTGCCGGTACAGCGCCGGCTCTTCGTCGCGGCGACGCTCCCACAGCCCGCCCGGGAATTCGATCGAGCCGGGCGCGATGGCGTTGACGCGGATGCGTTCGCGCGCCAGCTCGGTGGCCAGCGTCACCGTGTAGTAGTTCAGCGCCGCCTTGGCCGCGGAATACGCGGCCGCGCGCGGGGTGGGGCGCAGCGCGTTGATCGAACTGATGTTGAGGATCGCCGGTGCCGGGCTGCGGCGCAGGTGCGGCAACGCGGCGCGGTTGCAGCGCACCGCCGCCATCAGGTCGATGTCGAAGCCGGCCTGCCAGCTGGCGTCGTCCACGCCGTTGCCGTAGCCCGAGGCGTTGTTGACCACCACGTCGATGCCGCCCAGCGCGGCGGCGGCGGCTTCCACCCACTGCACGATCTGCGTCGGCTCGGACAGGTCGCAGGCCTGCCAGTGCGGTGCCTGCCCGAACCGGCCCAGTCCGTCGGCAGCCTGCTGCAGGGCCGCGGTGCCGCGCGCGCACAGCGACAGCCGCGCGCCGGCGCGGGCGAAGGCGGTGGCGATGGCCAGGCCGATGCCGCGGCTGCCGCCGGCGACCAGCACCCGGGTGCCGGCCAGGGAAGGTGCGTCGTTCATGCGTGATCCGGTGGTGGGGGAACGGGCGCCATTATCGCCGCCGCGCGCCGGCTCACTCCCAGGTGTTGGGAACCGCGCCCTGCTCGGGGTGGCGCATGCGCACCACGCAGAAACGGTGGCCGGTGGGCGCTTCCATCACCCACCAGCGCTTGACGAAGCCGATGCGGCGGGCGCCGAGCGCCTCCAGCCGGTCGGCCTCGGCATCGATGTCGTCGCTCTCGATGTCCAGGTGCACGCGCGAGGGATGGCCGACCTTCTGCACCTCGACGTGCAGGGCCGCCGGGGTGCCCTTCAGCTCGGCGTACTGCGCGCCGTCGTCCTCGGTGTAGCCGGGTTCGGCGGTCCAGCCCAGCGCCGCGCTCCAGAAGCGCGCGGCTTCGTCGCTGTCGGTGTCCTGGCAATCGATGATGAAGCCGGCCAGGCGGCTGCGATGGCTCATGGCAATACTCCAGGCGGAAGGGCGCAGCTTACTGCGGCACCACGGCGGCGGATATCGCACTGCCGCAAGCTCTGTTTTCGCTCAGCCGGCCCGTTGGCCGATCTCCCCGGCGGCAGCCGCGGTCAGGAACGCGCCTGCTTCGTGAACTCGGCGAAGATCGCCAGGGTTTCCGGGCTGACGTGGTGCTCGATGCCTTCCGAATCCCGGCGCGCGATGTCCTCCGGCACGCCGAGGGCGAGCAGGAATTCCTCCACCGTGCGATGGCGTTCGCGGCTGGCGCTGGCCAGCGCCTCCCCGGCCTCGGTCAGGAACACCCCGCGGTAGCGGCGCTGCATCGCATAGCCTTCGCGCACCAGCCGCTTGAGCATCTTGGCCACGGTCGGCTGGGCCACGCCCAGGCGCTCGGCGATATCCACCTGGCGCGCTTCGCCGGCATGCGCGATCAGGTCCGAGATCAGTTCGACGTAGTCCTCTATCAGCTCCAGCCGATGCGCTTCGCGGACCTGGCGGAAGCTCTCCACCTGCACCTCGGCGTCGAGCAGTGCGGGAGGGGCAGAGGGCATCCGGGGGTTGCGCGGGTTGCTGGACATGGGCAGGAAGAGGTTGGGAACGCGCATTGTCGCCGATCGCGATCGGTGGCGTGCGAACGGCCGCGAGCGCGCTGCGGTCGGCGCGGACCTTCCCGCGGGCGTTGCCGCCCGGCTCGCTGCGGGCCCGCGCATCGGTCGTCTCACCGACGATGCCGACCCCATGCTGTTGCCGGGCGCGATGTTCGCGGCCGCGCCCGCGATCCGGGAACGGTGGAAGCAGGCTGCGTGGCGATTCTCCGCATCCGGCTGCCGGCTTGCCGGAAAGGTCCGGCACCGGCGCTGCCGTCATCCGATCATGGCGGCAAGCAGGCGCAGCGCCCAGTACGCGCCGATGAGCATCTGCACGGCAAAGGCGAGGAAGCGGATGTTGACCGCCAGCGCGCCCGACGAAGCCAGGTGCGCGCAGGATTGCAGCAGCCGCGCGGCGAGCAGCGTGTAGGCCAGCGGGTCGGTGATGCCGGTGTGACCGGCGACCAGCGCCACCAGCAGCAGGCCACCGGACACCGGCAGCGATTCGATGCAGTTGGCGTGGGCACGCGCCAGCCGCTGCATGAAGGGCGAAAGGTTGGCGTTGTCCGGCGTGAACGCGGTGGCCGCGACCTGGCCGCTGGCCACCAGCTTCACCCGCAGGATCTCCATGACGATCAACAGGAGCAGGGTCCAGGCGATGAAACCGGTCAAGGCGATGGCGCTCGGGTGGGACATGCTGGGCTCCGTGGCGGGAAAGGTGGAAATGCCGGTCCGGGCGATCCGTCCGGATGGCGGCAACCCGGATGACGCGTGTTTGCCGCGCAGCTTCCATGCCGTCACGCGCCGTGCGCCGGACACGATCCGTCAGGCGGGGCGTCGCCGCAAGCTCCGCCGCCCGTCCGCGACGGCGCCGACCATTGCGTGGATCCCCGGTTGGAATCGGCGTCGATGCGAGGCGCATAGGCATCGTCGCCCATCGCAGGTGCCGGCGAACGCCTTCGATTCCGATAGCGGGCCGGGCCGAGGAGACAGGACGCCGCTGCGCCCCACGCGCGCCCGGCCGGGGGCGGATGCCGGCCATCGCCTTCGGTCAGGCTTCGTGGCCGGAATTGCGCCCTGGCCTGCCGATCCTCGCCGCCACCGCCCGTACCGGGAAATGGCAGGCGAGCAGCGCCCCGGCGCCGAGCGCGAGCACCAGGGACGTGCGGTAGGGCGTCGAGGACAGGCCGGGAAACCAGTACGCGCTCCAGATTCCCAGGCAGGCCAACGTCACCCCCCACTGTGTCCTTTTCCGCGAACACAGGACCCGGGCGACGCCGTTTGCCGTTGCCAGCAACAACAGCAGGTACATGCCGTAGTGGAGGCCGATGCCGAACGCGATGTCGCGCCGCGGCGGTCCCCGCAAACAGCGCACGCCGTGCCATGCCAGTTGGTAGGTCGCCACGAACAACAGCGCCTGGGCCGCCGTCCACGCGGCCATCCTGCCCAGGACGGCGAACACACCCATGTCACGCCGCATCGGGACCGCCGTTTGCGGTGTCCCGCCGCGATCGGGAAGGGCCGCGGGGGTCGAAGCGCGCACCGACGGTGGAGAAATGGGCCAGCGCGAGGATGCCGCCCCAGAGCAGGCTGGCGACCTCGAACAGCGCGCTGGCCGGTGCGGAGGAAAGCGAGGCGCCGCCGAGGAGGATCAGGCCGATCGTGAGCGCGGTCGTGGCCAGCGACAGCGTGCGCGCCCAGCGCTTGAACCAGAACAGGCCGACGTAGCCGCAGACGCCGGCGAGGAAGAGCGGCAGCACGATGGCCAGCGCGGACCAGGGGTTTTGCAGCAGCGGCGACGCCGGTTCGTCGGCATAGGCTTGGGCCAGCGCCGGGGAATAGCCGCCGGGCAGGAAACTGGCGACGACGGCTGCGGCCAGGACGATGGCGTACAGCGCGAGGAGCTGGCGGAACCGTTTTTCCGTCATGCGCGACGATGCCCCCACGGCGCCGGTGTGCGCAGCGCCCGCGGTGCGGACGGAGGCATGCGGGGAGGCTGGCAACGCGGGATCACGACAGCCTCTTCCAGCCGTGGTCGCTGTCGATCCTGGCCAGAGTCTCCTTCGCCGCGTAGTACCTGATCAGGCCGCAGTCCTTGCAGACCACGGCCTTCATCCTGGCGCTGCTGAAGATGCCGCTGGCTCCCGGCAGCAGGTCCGGGCCATGGCTGCCCCGGGTCCCGATGTTGTCGCGGACGTACAGGCGGGTGCCATCGCATTCGGGGCAGGGCGTGCTGATGGGCATGGGGTTCTCTTCTGCGGCCTGGGGCGAAATCGGGTGTCCACCGCAGGCGATCCGCGGAGGCCAAAGGTTACGCGCCGCCGCCGACGAGCACATGGTTCTCATGACGGGAGGCGCCGAGCTCGAAGTATGCGGTGCCGGCCCTGGCGTAGCCATGGCGCCGGTAGAAGTCGATGGCGCGTTCGTTCCGTGCGTTGACCGTGAGCCAGAGCGGGCACTGGGCGCGGTCCCGTGCCCAGGCTTCGGCGGAGTGCAGCAACGATGCGCCGAGGCCTTTCCCGATGAAATGCTCCTGGACGTAGAGCGTCTGCAGTTCCACCGTGGAGCGGGGACTCTGCGTTGGACAAGGCTCGCCATGCCTGAGAACGGCAAGGCCGAGCAGGCTCTCGTCCTTCGCCGCCACCAGGACGTGGACCGAAGGATCCTGGAGGGACTCGGCGTACCTGGCCGGGGTGAGCTCGGCAAGCACGTGGGCCGCGATCTCGGGCGACACGCCGCCGGTGGCATAGGTGTGCAGCCAGACCTGGGTTGCGAGCACGGCCAGGCGCGATGCCTCTTCGGGGGCTGCCGGGCGGATATGAGCGTACTGGTGCATGCGGTGGGAATCCGTGGTGCGGTGAATGAGTGTCGGTGCGGGCAGTGTCCCGCCGTCGTTGCCGGGCAATGCCTGCTTCCTCCGGGAAGGCCGGGTTGCCGTGCCATCCGGATCGGGGGCAGCGCGTGCGCGGTCATGCCCAGCTAGGCGTCCGCTACCGGGGGCGGTTCGCCGCACCGGGTGGCACCGGTTCCGGCGGATTGCCGGATCTGCTGCTGGAAGGCCAGGCAGTAGCCGTTGCAGTCCTCGATGCCGAATTCCCGGGAGCCGTACGGCATGTCGCGTACCGGCCAGACGACGGCGACCCTGTCCTTGAGGGAGGCGAAATAGCCGTCCACGTCCGGGACGGTGAAGTAGAGGGTGCCGGAAACGCCGGGCGGACGCTGCCAGAGGTCGCTGGGGGTGAAGACGAGCACTCCGCCATGAAGCTCGACGGTCAGCGTTGCTTCGGCCGTGTCGCGGACGTTGAAACCAAGCACCGCCCGGTAGAACCGACGGGTCTGTTCCAGATCGCGGCAGCGAAGAAGCAGGGTCAGTGGCATGGGCGCTCCTGGCAGGTTCCGCGTCGGAATCAGGCCGCGCTGCGGAAGGCATCGGCGTGGATGAATCATCGGCTGCCGCCACCGGCAGCGCCGAAGAAGGCGAACGGAAAACAGGGGCACCTGACGAGCTTGGGAAAGACGGCGCCCGCCGCCGCCAGCAGCATGGCAACGGCAGTGGCGGCCCAGCCGCCCGGCACGATCGACGGAATCCGCTTGGCCGGCGTGCTTGGCGCCTGCCACCATGCCTGGAACGGGTCGAGCTTTCGTCGGCGGAACGATCTGGCCACAGGCAGCTGATACCCAACGGATCCGGAACCGGGTCGCTGCGCCGGATGGTCGGCGGGTTCGCGGCCGGGCGTCAACCATGGGCGGAAGCCTGCGTTCGGGGGAAAGCGGCGTTGGCGAAGTGCGTCGGCGCGAGGGTGCCCGTGCGGTGGTCGCTTTCGACAACGCCGGCGGGCATTGCCGCCGGCGCCGACAGCATCTCCACCGTCGTCCCCGCGCAGGCAGGGACGACGGGACCTGCTGGATGCCCTTACTGCGGCAGCGCCAGGTCGTCGAGCAGCGCGCGCAGGAAGCGGGCGGCTTCGCCGCCGGTGCAGGCGCGGTGGTCGAAGGTGACCGACATCGGGATGACCTTGTGCGACTCGAAGCCGCCCATCACCGGGGTCATCTGGAAGCGGGCGCGGCCGGCGCCGACGATGGCCACGCACGGCGGCACCACCACCGGGGTGGCGTAGCGGCCGGCGAACATGCCGAAGTTGGACAGCGAGATGGTGTAGCCGCTGAGTTCGGACGAGGCGATGGAGCGATCCTCCACCTGCTGGCGCAGGCGGTTGACGCCTTCGCGGATGCCGCGCGCGTCGAGCATGTCGGCATTGCGCAGCGCCGGCACGAACAGGCCGTCGTCGGTGTCCACGGCGATGCCGATGTCGACCTGCGCGTGCAGGGTGCGGGTCAGCGCCTCGCCGTCGAACCAGGCGTTCATCGCCGGCACCGCCTGGCAGGCGACCACGATCGCGCGCACCAGGCGCGCGGTGACGTCGTTGCCCGGCGCCCAGGCATGGATGTCGGCATCGTCGTTGAGCGTGGTCGGCACGACCTTGCTGTGCGCGTCGGCCATCACCCGGGCCATGTTGCGGCGCACGCCCTTGAGCGGTTCCGGCTGGCCCTTGGCGACCACGCCCGGCGGCTGCGTGCGCATCGGCCGGCCGGCCGCCGACAGCGGGGTGCGCGCTGCCTCCTGGCGTGCCGGGGCGGGGGCGGCCACCGCCTGTGGCTGCGGGGCGGCGGCGGGCGCGGCGCCGATGCGGGCGCTGCCGTCGGCCGCGGCCTGCTTGACGTCGGCCATGGTCACCGCGCCCTCGGCGCCGCTGGCGCGCACCCGCGACAGGTCGACGCCGAGCTTCTTCGCCATCGCGCGTACCGCCGGCATCGCCTTGACGCCGCCGACGGCCACCGCCTGTTCGGCATGCACGGCGTTGGAGCTGACCATCGCACCGACCACGGTGCCTTCGTCCTCGCGTTCGGCCGCGGCCGCTGCCGGAGCGGCGGCCGGCGCAGGTGCCGGGGCGGGCGCTTCGGCCGGGGCGCCATGGTGGTGGCCGGTATCCTGGCCTTCGGCGCGCTGCGGCAGGTTCGGGTCGATCTCGAACTGCGCCAGCATGTGCCCGGTGACGACGATGTCGCCGGCCGCACCGGCCAGCTTGAGCACCTTGCCGGAGACCGGCGAGGGCACTTCCACCACCGCCTTGGCGGTTTCCATCGACACCAGCGGTTCGTCGAGCCGGATGACGTCGCCTTCCTTGACGAACCATTCGACGATGGTGGCGTCCGGCAGGCCTTCGCCCAGGTCGGGCAGGTTGAAATTCTTGGTCTGGCTCATTTGCAGTTCTCTTCCAGCAATTCAAGGTCGCGTGCCGGCAGCCAGCCCTGCGCGCCATTGGCGCGTTCGGACCACCACCAGCCGCCGTATTCGTGGTGCAGCTTTACCAGTTCGCCGCTGTCGGCGTCCAACTCGCGCGCGTTGTAGTCGCGCAGCGCTTCGGCGCGGCCGTCGTCGAGCACGCGCAGCCAGGCCACCGGCGCCCAGCCGGCGCTGTTGTCCTCGGTGCGCACCCAGGCGAACGCGGGCCACTCTTCGTCGCGCACGCCCAGTTCGACGATCTGGCCGGTGCGGAAGCGGAGCGGATTGGGATACTGGCTGCGGTAGGCGCTGAGCAATCTCGCCCGCATGTCAGCCCGCCGCCACCGCACGCTTGGCCGCCGCCACGATCCGCTCCACGCTGGGCAGGTACTTCATTTCCAGGCGGAACAGCGGGATGTGGGTGTCGTAGCCGGTGACGCGCTCGACCGGCGCGACCAGGTCGTACATCGACTGCTCGGCCAGGCGCGCGGCGATCTCGGCGCCGAAACCGGCGGTCTTGGGGGCCTCCTGCACGATCACGCAGCGGCCGGTCTTGGCCACCGATTCGGCGATGGTGTCGAAGTCCAGCGGACGCAGCGTGGCCACGTCGATCACTTCGGCGCTGATGCCTTCGCCGGCCAGCTTGTCGGCCGCTTCCAGCGCTTCCTTCACCTGCGCGCCCCAGGTCACCAGGGTCACGTCGGTGCCGTCGCGCAGCACGAAGCACACGTCCAGCGGCAGTGCCTCGCCATCGTTGGCCACCACTTCCTTGTACTGGCGGTAGATGCGCTTGGGCTCCATGTAGATCACCGGGTCCGGCTCGCGGATCGCGGCCAGCAACAGGCCGTAGGCGCGCTGCGGGCTGGACGGCAGCACCACGCGCAGGCCCGGCACGTTGGTGAAGATGGCCTCGTTGGCCTCGCTGTGGTGTTCCGGCGCGCGGATGCCGCCGCCCCACGGCACGCGCAGCACCATCGGGCAGTGCAGGCGGCCGCGGGTGCGGTAGCGCAGGCGCGCGGCGTGGCAGATCAGGTGGTCCACCATCGGGTAGACGAAGCCGTCGAACTGGGCCTCGGCCACCGGCTTCATGCCCTGCGCGGCCAGGCCGACGGTGAGGCCGGCGATGGTGGTCTCGTCCAGCGGGGTGTCGAGCACGCGCTGGTCGCCGAAGCGCTGCTGCAGGCCGGCGGTGGCACGGAACACGCCGCCGTTGACGCCCACGTCCTCGCCCAGCACCAGCACCGACGGGTCGTGCTCCATCTCCCAGGCCAGCGCCTGGGTGACGGCTTCGATCAGGGTGATGGGGGTTGCGGTCATGCTGTCTTCTCCGCGCGCGGTGGCTGCGCTGTGCGCCGTGCCGTGGTCGTGGCCGGCCTGTGATTCGGGAACGATGCGCTTGCTCTCATCCATGGCGCCGCTCCAGTGCGATGGCCTCGGCGCGCTGCGCCAGCAGGTCCGGCGGCGGATCGGCGTAGAGGTAGTCGAACATCGCCTCCACCGGCTGCACCGGCGTGTTGAGGTAGGCGTTGACCTCCTCGTCCACCCGCGCGCCGCATTCGTCGGTCCACGCCTTTTCCTCGGCTTCGCTCCACACGCCCTGGTCGGTCAGGTACTTGCGCAGGCGCAGCATCGGCTCGCGCTGCCAGGCGTCCTTGACCTCGGCGTCGTCGCGGTAGCGGCGGGCGTCGTCGGCGGTGGTGTGGTCAGACAGGCGATAGGTCAGCAGTTCCAGCACGGTGCCGCCTTCGCCGGCCAGCGCGCGCGCGCGCGCCTGTTCCATCGCGGCGAGCACCGCGATCAGGTCGTTGCCGTCCACCTGCAGGCAGAACAGGCCGCCGGCGATGCCCTTCTGCGCCAGCGTCTGCGCGCCGGTCTGCGCCGAGCGCGGCACCGAGATCGCCCAGCCGTTGTTCACCACGCACAGGATCAGCGGCAGCTTGTAGGCGCCGGCCGAGTTGAGCGCGGCGTAGAAGTCGGTCTTGGAACTGCCGCCGTCGCCGCACACCGAGACGGCCACCTGCGGCATCCCGCGCAGCTTGAACGACAGCGCCGAACCGGCCGCATGCAGGCACTGGGTGGAGATCGGCACGCAGATCGGGAAGTCGCGCACGGCATCGCTGTCGCGGTCGTAGTCGCTGCCGCGCTCGTCGCCGCCCCAGTACATCAGCACGTCGCGCGGGCGCACGCCGCGCATGAACATCGCGCCGTACTCGCGGTAGCTGGGGGCCAGCACGTCGCCGGACTTCATCGCCGCGCCGATGCCCACGTGCGCGGCCTCGTGGCCCAGGCAGGAGGCGAACGTGCCCAGCTTGCCGGTGCGCTGCAGCGCCACGGCCTTGGTGTCGAACACGCGCACGGCCAGCATCTGCTTGAACATCGGCAGCAATGCGCGCGGGTCGCGCAGCGACTCGGGAAGATCGTTGCGTACCAGCGTGCCGTCGGCACCCAGGTACTGCAGGTATTCGATTTGGAACTGGGCGGAAACCGTCATTGCCGACTGCACCTTCTACAGATGGTTTCAAATGATAAGAATTGCCATGTTAAGGAACCCGGACGAAAAAGCCGTCCTGCGGCGCAGCACGACCGCGCCCAAAAAGAGACGCGGCCGAAGCCGCGTCCCGGGGTTTTGCCTGTCGCCGCTACGTATTCAGCACCCTCGCCCGCTGCAGGCGGTGCGGGTGCTGAAGCTGGCGCTGTTGTCGGCCGGGTCGGCCTCCGCGCTGGCGGAGGCCGCCGCCGCGTGCACCTGGATCAGGCCATCGGCCGGGGCCGGGCGGGTGTTGGCCTTGAGCTGGAACACCGCCTGGGCACCGGCCGCCAGCGGCTGCGTACCGCTGCAGTCGAAGCTGGCCTGGCGCGCGCCGCCTTCCTTGCGGCACTGCCAGCCGGCCGGGGCGACGACGCTGGCGGTGGCGGCCAGGGTGTTGCCTTCCAGCCGCAGCGTCGGTGCCTGCGCGTCGAGGTTGCCGTGGTTGGCCAGGGTCACCGCGTACTGCGCGGTGAGCTGGGTGGCCGGTACCGTGGCCGGGCCGTCGATCGCCACCGCCAGGTTGGCGGCATCGGCAGCGGCCACCGCCACGCTGGTGCTGTCGCCATCGTTGCCGGGCTGCGGGTCGGGCGTCTGCGAGCGCACCGACGCGGCCAGCTGCAACGTCTGGCCGGCCAGCGCCGCGTCGGTGGCCACGCGCAGGGTGAAGCTCTGGGCGCTGCCGCTGGCGAAGCTGGCGATGGTGCAGGTGAGGGTGGTATGGGCACCGGTCTGCGGCGGTGCGCAGCTCCAGCCCGGCGCGGCGGTGAGCACCGGCGCCACCACCGCGTCGAACACGAAGGCGACGGCGGCATGCTCGGCCGCATCCGGACCCTGGTTCTCCACGTCCACCGTGAACACCGCTTCCGCGCCGGCCACCACCTCGGCCGGGTCGGCGTTGGCGGCCACGCCCAGGTCGGCGAAGCGCTGCATCTTCAGCTTGAGCAGCACCACGGTCGGGTCGTGGTCGGACAGGCGGGTGGGGGTGTCGGCGTCGTTGCGCGCGGTTTCCGGGAAGTCGGCGTTGATCCGCGCGTGGCCGATGGCCAGCGTCTCCAGTTGCGGCGACTGCATCAGCGCCTGGTTGGCGAGGATGTGGTCCAGCGACTGCACGTTGCCGTCGTAGGCGTAGGAATAGCTCTGGTCCGGCGGCAGCAGCCAGGTGAGGTTGTCGTAGTCCGGGTCCACCCGGTCCACGCCGTCGCCGGCCACCACCGTCTGCGCGTCGGCGCTGGGCAGGCCGGTGACGGTGCCCATGGCGTCGACGTAGCCGTCGTTGAACTCGAAGGCGTTGAAGTCGCCCATCACCAGCACCTGCTCCTGCGGGTCGGCCAGCTGCCGGGCCTGCAGCAGGTCGGCCAGGAAGTCCGCCTGCGCCTGGCGCTTGGCACGGATGCGCTGGCCGCTGGCGGTGTCGGCCTCGGCGCCGTTGAGCGAGCGCTGGTGCACCACGATCGCGGTCAGCGGCAGCTGGCGGCCGTCGGCGAAGTTGACCGTGGCCTGCAGCAGCAGCGGCGGGCGGTCGTTGAGCAGGCTGGTGGCACCGCCCGGCTCGGTCCAGGTGGTGTCCTTGCCGTGCTGTTCGACCAGTTCCACCTGCACCCGCGGCAACCCGGCGGCGACCGGCGCGGTCTTGACCAGGAAGCCGACGTCGATGCCGCCGATGTCGTTGCCGTCGATCAGGTGGGCGACGTACTGCGGGTCGGGCTGGCCGGCGGCCACCGCGTCGCTGCCGATGCGGTCGGCCAGCGTCTGCAGCACCTGCAGGTTCTCCACCTCCACCACGCCGAGGATGTCGGGCAGGTGCAGGTAGTCGCGGATGCCCAGCGAGGCCTTGTTGAGGCGGGCCTGGTAGGCGGCGGGGGTGAGCACCGGCTCGCCTATCGACGGGTCGTTGTGGTCGTCGAAGAAACGCTGCAGGTTGTAGGTGGCCACGCTGACGTCGTCGGCCTGCGGCAGCGGCGCCGGGCGCGGCTGGTCGGCGCCGTCGCAGTCCACCTGCGGCGCGGCTTCGGGATAGATCGTGTAGCGGCGGAAGCCGTAGTCCAGCGGGCCGGTGACGCCGCTGACCACGCAGCCGGCGGCCACGTCGATGCGCTCGCCGCCCAGGCCGGCGCTGCCCACGCCGATCACGTGCGGGTTGGTGTTCCAGCGCGGCACCTCGCCCGGCGAGCCGGCCGGCAGCGGGTCGGGCTGCTGCACGCCGGGCCGGCGGTAGCCGCGGGTCACGCCGGTGACCACGGCATGGAACACGCCGTTGCTGCTGCCGGTGGCGTTGGCCTCGCTGACGTTGCCCAGCGTGGGCGTGTTGACGGTGAGGCTGGGCACGGTGACGCGCATGCCTTCCAGCGCTTCCAGCTGGTCGTAGTCGCCGTCCGGGTCGGGGAACTGCGGGGTCAGCGTCACCGGCGTGGGCAGGGGATGGCCGGCGGACTGGAACAGCACCGTCGGCGAGGTGATCTCGGTCAGCGGCGGCTGGCTCGGATCGGCGGTGGGGACGTACTCGAGCACGGTGCCCTGCACGGTGACGCGGTTGCCCACCGCGGCCTCGGCCGGCGGCGCGCTGCCGGTGTAGACGTAGATGCCCTCGGAGGTGCGCGGGTCGTTGTCGGCCTCGGCGTCGGGCATCTGCAGGAAGAAGCCGGCGCTGCGGCGGCCGGTGACGATGCCGCTGGTGGCCACCACCTGGCCGGCATACGGCGAACTGCCGCCGCTGCCCTGGATGGCATGGATCGGCAGCACGTTGAAGTCGTCGTCGACGATGGTGGCGGTGGCGCGGGCGGTGCCGAGCACGGCGCCGCTGATGTTGCTGAAGTCGACGTGGAAGGTCTCGTTGCCTTCCACCAGGGTGTCGTCGATCAGCTCGAACTGCAGCATGAAGCCGGCCACGCCCTCGGGCAGGGTGAGGGTGCCGGACCTGGCGACGTAGTCGCTGCCGGCGGTGGCGGTGCCGTCGACGGTGGCGTAGTCGACGCTGACCCCGCCCGGACCGGCCGGCTGGCTCAGCGACACCTGCAGGAACACGACCGGCGCGCTCTCGCCGGCCGAGCCGTCGGCCACGCTCAGCACCGGCTGCCCGCCGCCGCCGCAGACGTGGGCCGGTGCGGCGCTGTTGCGCGGCGTCGGCGCGCCGGTGGCGAAGTCGGCGCCGTTGTTGTCGCTGTCGCTGCAGCCGCCTTCCTTGCGCAGCACCGCCAGGGTGTTGCTGGGGGCCGGCGTCGGCGCGTCGCCCTCGGCGCAGTTGGCGGTGCCGCCGAAGCCGACCAGGTCGACCGTGCCGCTGGGGCAGGTGCCGCTCAGCGCGGCGGTGCCGTTGCTCAGCGCGACCTTGCCGGCGGTGCCGCTCATGGCGATGCCGCCGCTGGCGTCGGGCGCGGGCAGGTCGACGCTGCCGCCGGCGCCGTCGGCCTGCTTGACCAGGTAGTAGCCGCCCGGCGCGATGCTGCCGGCCAGCGGCGTCACCTGCCAGCTGCTGCCGGTGGCCGAGGCGTACTGCACCGACCAGCCGGCCAGGCTGACCGGGCTGCTGCCGTTGTTGTGCAGCTCGATGAAATCGCTCTTGTAGGTGGCACCGCTGTTGCCGCCGCCGCCGTACACCTGGCTGACGACGACCTGGGCCCGACCGTGGCCGGCAAACGCCAGCGCACACAAAACCACTGCACTCCGAAGCAGCAACGCACGCATAGGAAGAACTCCCCAGTCCTGTGGATGAGCGCCCCCCTGGGCTGGCCTGCCTGGCCAACCGGCGCCCGCCGATTCTGCCCCAGTTTGGCGGCAGCCGTGTGACAGGCGGTGCGGTACCCTTGCCGGCCCTGCAATCCAGCCCGCCCCAATGACCGTAGAAAAGAACCAGCGCGAACTCGAAGCCGGCATCCATACCGACCTGGAGGGCCGGCTCACCTACGGGGGCTACCTGCGGCTGGACCAGCTGCTGTCGGCGCAGCAACCGCTGTCCAGCCCGCCGCACCACGACGAGATGCTGTTCATCATCCAGCACCAGACCTCGGAGCTGTGGTTGAAGCTGCTGGCGCACGAACTGCGCGCGGCCATCGTCCACCTGCAGCGCGACGAGGTCTGGCAGTGCCGCAAGGTGCTGGCGCGCGGCAAGCAGGTGCTGCGGCTGCTGACCGAGCAGTGGGCGGTGCTGGAGACGCTGACCCCGTCCGAATACATGGGCTTCCGCGACGTGCTCGGCCCGGCATCGGGCTTCCAGTCGCTGCAGTACCGCTACATCGAGTTCCTGCTGGGCAACAAGAACGCGGACATGCTCAAGGTGTTCGGCCACGACCCGCAGGGCCAGGCCACGCTGCAGGCCACGCTGCAGGCGCCGAGCCTGTACGAGGAGTTCCTGCGCTACCTGTCGCGCTTCGGCCATGCGATCCCGGCGCAGTACGCCGGCCGCGACTGGGCGCAGCCGCACGTCTCCGACGCGCTGCTGCGGCCGGTGTTCGAGCGCATCTACGAGAACACCGACCGCTACTGGCGCGAGTACGCGCTGTGCGAGGACCTGGTGGACCTGGAGACCCAGTTCCAGCTGTGGCGCTTCCGCCACATGCGCACGGTGATGCGGGTGATCGGCTTCAAGCGCGGCACCGGCGGCTCCAGCGGCGTCGGCTTCCTCAGGCAGGCGCTGGAACTGACCTTCTTCCCGGAGCTGTTCGAGGTGCGCACCAGCGTCGGCGTGCCGCCGCCGTCGCCGCCGGCCTGAGCACGGGCCGGGGTTGTCGACATCGGCCGGGGCTGGCAAGGTCGAAGCCTTTCCGGATCAGGGGAACCGCTACCGATGAATACTCCCGCCGCGCCGCCGGCCACTGGCCTGATGGCCCGTTTCCTCGATTTCATCGAGCGCACCGGCAACCGCCTGCCCGACCCGGCGGCCCTGTTCCTGCTGCTGATGCTGGCGGTGTGGGGCCTGTCGTGGGCGCTGTCGGGCGTGGACTTCGCGGCGGTGGATCCGCGCAGCGGCGAGCCGATCCGCATCGTCAACCTGCTGGCCGGCGATTCGCTGACCGGCTTCATGGCCAACATGGTCAAGGTATTCCTCGGCTTCGCGCCGCTGGGCGTGGTGCTGGTGGCGATGCTGGGCCTGGGCGTGGCCGAGCACACCGGTTTCATCAACGCCGCGCTGCGCCGCGCGCTGTCGGTCACGCCGCGGCTGCTGCTGACCCCGGCGCTGGTGGCGGTGGCGGTACTCAGCCACGTGGCGGTGGACGCCGGCTACGTGCTGGTGATCCCGCTGGGCGGGGTGATCTTCTACGCCGCCGGACGGCACCCGATCGCCGGCATCGCCGCCGCGTTCTGCGGCGTGTCCGGCGGCTTCTCGGCGACGCTGTTCGTGCCCTCGTCGCTGGACCCGATGCTGGCCACCTTCACCCAGAGCGCGGCGCAGATCCTGGACCCGGCGCTGGTGGTCAACCCGCTCAACAACTGGCTGTTCACCACCGCCTCCTCGTTCCTGGTGATCGCCATCGGCTGGTTCGTCACCGACCGCATCGTCGAGCCGCGGCTGGCGCGCATGGCGGTGGACGGCGATACCCGCGAACTGCCGAAGATGGAGCCGCTGAGCGCGGCCGAGCGCCGCGGCCTGGGCTGGGCGCTGGCGGCGATGGCGCTGGCCGGGCTGCTGTTCGCGCTGAGCCTGCTGCCGGAAGCCAGCCCGTGGCGCGCGCCGGCCGCGGCGGTGCCCGAGGGCAGCCACCCGCTGCTGGTGGCCGCCGCGCCGGTGATGCAGTCGATCGTGGCGCTGATCTTCGTGTTCTTCCTGCTGCCGGGCGTGGTCTACGGCTACGTCGCCGGCACCGTGAAGAGCCACCGCGACATCATCGCGGCGATGACCAAGGCGATGAGCGGGATGGGCTACTACATCGTCATCGCCTTCTTCATCGCCCAGTTCCTGGCCGGCTTCAACGGCTCGGGCCTGGGCACGCTGATGGCGGTGGAAGGCGCCGACCTGCTCAAGGCGCTGGGCCTGCCGATGTGGCTGACCATCATCGGCCTGATCGTGATGACCGCCATCGTCAACCTGTTCATCGGCTCGGCCTCGGCCAAGTGGGCGCTGCTGGCGCCGATCATGGTGCCGCTGATGATGCAGCTGGGGGTGTCGCCGGACCTGACCCAGGCCGCCTACCGCGTCGGCGACTCGATGACCACGATCCTGACCCCGCTGATGCCGTACTTCCCGCTGATCGTGGTGTTCTGCCAGCGCTACGTGACCTCGGCCGGGATCGGCACCCTGGTCTCGGTGATGGTGCCGTACTCGATCGCGCTGTCGGTGTTGTGGACGCTGTTCCTGCTGGCGTTCTGGGCGCTGGGCGTGCCGCTGGGCGTGGGCGCCAGCTACGGCTACCCGGCCAGCTGAACGGGCAACCCCCGCGGACACCGCCACCACCGGCATTTGACGCCGGCGGTGGCGGTCGGTAATCCTCCCCCGGCCCCGGCATCTGCCGGGGTCCGTCTTTCAACGAACGTTTCAGGGGGAATCCCGCATGAGCGCTGCCGCGCCGAGTTCAGAACCAGCCCCGGCGCCCGTGCCGGAGTTCAAGACCTTCCTCGGGCATCCCAAGCCGCTGTGGATGCTGTTCATGTCCGAGTTCTGGGAGCGCTTCGCGTTCTACGGCATCCGCTGGGCGATGGTGCTGTACATCGTGGCCCAGTTCCACGGCGGCGACGCCTCGGGCGAGAAGCCGGCCAGCGAGCTGTACGGCGCCTACCTGGCGCTGGTCTACGCCGGCGCGATCTTCGGCGGCTACGTCGCCGACAAGATGGTCGGCTTCCAGCGTTCGATCCTGCTGGGCGCGGTGTTCATGGCGCTGGGCCTGTTCCTGCTGGCCTCGCCGACCGAGCCGCTGTTCAAGCTGGGCCTGGCCACGATCATCGTCGGCAACGGCCTGTTCAAGCCGATCATCTCGACCATGGTCGGCAAGCTGTACATGCAGGGCGACGCCCGCCGCGACGCCGGCTTCACCATCTTCTACATGGGCATCAACATCGGCGCGATGATCGCCCCGGTCATCACCGGCTGGCTGGCGCGCAAGGTGTTCGGCAGCAACGACAACCCGCATTACCAGTGGGTGTTCATCTCCGCCGGCATCGGCATGATCCTGAGCCTGGTCTGGTTCTGGGCCGGCCGCGCGCAGCTCAAGGGCATCGGCCTGCCGCCGGCCGGCCAGGAAGGGCTGGGCCGCGTCGGCCTGGTCGCGCTGCTGGGCCTGGTGGTCGGCATCCCGCTGTTCTACTTCCTGCTGACCATCGACGCCAACGTGCTGCAGGCGATCCTGATGACGCTGTTCGTGGTGCCGGCGCTGATGCTGCTGATAGAAGGCATCCGCGAAGGCAAGGTGGCGCGCGACAAGGTCATCGCGATGCTGGTGATCTTCGTGTTCAACGTGCTGTTCTGGGTGTTCTTCGAACAGGCCGGCAGTTCCTTCACCTTCCTGGCCGACCGCATCGTCAACCGCGAGTTCGGCGACTGGACCTTCCCGCTGGAGTGGTTCCAGTCGGTGAACTCGGTGGCGATCATCACCCTGGCGCCGATCATGGCCTGGCTGTGGGTGAAGATGGGCAAGAGCAACCCGACCATCCCGCGCAAGTTCGGCCTCGGCCTGATCTTCAACGGCCTGGCCTTCCTGCTGCTGATGGTGGCGCTGTCGAGCATGGTCGACGGCAACGGCAAGATCCCGTTCTGGACGCTGTTCATGGTCTACGTGATCCAGTCGGTCGGCGAGCTGTGCCTGTCGCCGATCGGCCTGTCGATGACCACCAAGCTGGCACCGGTGCGGTTGGGCGGCATGGCGATGGGCTGCTGGTTCCTGTCCATCGCCATCGGCAACAACCTGGCCGGCATCTTCGCCGGGCGGGTCAGCGGCACCGGCGGCATGACCGTGGAGTCGGCGCACACCGGCTACACCTTCGGCTTCTGGGCGCTGCTCGGCGCGGGCGTGCTGCTGTTCCTGGTCGCACCGCTGATCAACAAGCTCATGCATGGCGTGAAGTGAGGCAGACGATGGCGCCGGACAAGCTGATCCCCACCCTGCTGCTGGCCCTGTCGTTGGCGGCCTGTGCCCAACCTTCGGCGCCGCCGGCGGAAACCGTCCAGCCGCTGGATACCTCGCTGCAGAAGCTGGCAGTGGCCGACACCAGCCAGCCGGTGGCGTCCGGCAACACCCCCACGGCGGCCGACATCGCCGCCGTGGCTGCGCTCAACGCCCGCTTCGACCCGGCGCGCGATCCGGCCGCGGACCTGGAGACGGCCAAGGTCGAGGCCCAGCGCGGCGGCAAGCGCATCATCGTCGACGTGGGCGGGGAGTGGTGCTCGTGGTGCCACATCCTCGACGGCTTCATCGCCGGCGATGCGGAGATCCGCAGCTTCCGCGACGCCAACTACGTGTGGATGAAGGTCAACTACAGCGAAGAGAACGAGAACCGGGCGTTCCTGGCCGCGTATCCGGAGATCAAGGGCTACCCGCACCTGTTCGTGCTCGACGGCGACGGCCGGCTGCTGCATTCGCAGTTCACCGCCGAGCTGGAGAAGGGCAAGGGCTACGACCGCGGCAAGTTCTTCGCCTTCCTCAAGGAATGGGCGCCGCCGCAGTCGTGAGCGGCCGCACCCGTGCAACCGACGGCGCCGCAAGGCGCCGTTTTCCGTTGCGGCAAGCGCATGGCGCGTGCGGTTGCCGGGGGGCTTCATTTCCGGCGGGTGCCGCCGCTAAGTCCTAGGTGGTGTGGTCGCCGTGTCGCGAAGGCGGTGGCGGCCGGCCTTCCGCCCTTTCCCAGCGTGATCCCATGGCAGCCCAGGACAACTCTCCTCCGCCCCCGCAGACCGAACTCCCGCCGGTGACCCTGCCCACGGTGGAAGCGTTGCTGGACGAAAGCGCGCCGGCGCCGGAGCAGGACGACGCCGCTTCCGCGCTGCCGCCGCGCTATCGGCTGCCGCTGGCGGCGATCCCGGACAACGCGATGCTGCAATCGGCGGCGGCACGGCTGGTGGAGCAGAAGGAGAAGATCGACGCACTGGTCCGCGACGGCGGGCTGGCCGGATTGCTGCCGGGCGAATGGAGCGTCGGCAGCCGCGGCATCGACCTCAAGGCGTTCGTGCTGTCGGTGGTGCCGTTCGTGCCGAACGTGGCCAAGGCCGAAGCGGCCGCCGCGCGGGTGCCGCTGAAGTACCTGCTGGGCGATTCCTGGCGCTGGACCGCGGCCGAGGTGGAATCGCCGCGGGCGCTGGCGGCCTACCTGGCCAGCGACGAACGCGGTTCGGTGGGCAACGCCGACCACGCCGAGGTCTACCTGCTGGCGCCGCTGGGAGTGTGCTGGGCGCACGAGGGCAAGAGCCGCGCCGGCTTCCTGCGCGGCATGGGGATCGAATCGATGGCGGCACGGGTGACCGCGCTGCCGTATCCACCGGCCTCGCAGCTGGCGCTGTACGCCGTGGCGGCCGATGGCGTGGCCCAGGTGTGGTGCGTGCACGAAGGGCGCAAGCTGCGGCCGCTGGCGGCGCCGTGGCTGACGGTGCCGCTGCTCACCGCCTATGGCGTGGCCGCACCGCAGGCGTGGCCGGCGCGGTGGCCGCCGGTGGCCGAGGTGGCGGCGGAGATCGCACTGGCGCGCACCGGCAAGGGGGCGCCGGAAGTGGATCTGGCCAAGGTGGCCGCCAAGGTCGCGCGCGATACCTCGTCCGAGGCCTGGGTGGGGACCAACCTGCTGCAGATGCACACCTGGGTGCCGCGCTGGCGGTTCTTCCTCACCTCGTTCATCGGCCTGCCGGCGGCCTTGCTGATCATCGCCGCGCTGGCGTTGCCGGTGGACGTGGAAGCGGCGGCGGTGGCGGCCGCGCTCGGTTTCGCCGGCGGTGCCATCGCCGCGCTGGCCGCGCCGTGGATCTATGCCCGGCGCAAGCACCTGAACTGAGCGCGCCGCTGCAGTCACTGCGCGGGCGGGACGAGCGCCCCTGTGTCGCCGCCGCACCGGCGCTGTCCCGGCGATCGGTTGCCGGGTTCCGCCGCCGGCGCCTGGAAGTGGCCAACAGAACCGCAGCCGTCGTCCCCGCGCGGGCGGGAAGGGCCGGTCGGCAGCCGCCAGGCGGGTCGTCCAGCGACTTTCGCCCGGGAAAGACAAGGCACGGGATGACCAGGCATTCGCCTGTCGGGAAGCATCTCCCGCCTGCGCGGGGACGACGGGTTCTGTCAGCCGCTCTAATCCGGCATCGTCATCTGCGGCAGGCCGGCGTCGGCCAGACGGGTGATCAGCCGCTCCAGCGTCTGTTCCTCTTCCTCGGTCAGCACCGACATCAGCTTGCGGGTGATCTCCATCACCAGCGGCGCCACCGTCTCGTAGACCTCGAACCCGGCCGCCGACAGCGCCAGCACCGAGCGGCGTCGATCGTCGCCGTGGGTTTCACGGCGGATGAAGCCGCGCTCCAGTAGCCTGGCCACCGCGCGGCTGACGGCTACCTTGTCCATCGCCGTGCGGTCGGAGACCTCGCTGGCCGAGGAGCCCGGATACAGCGCCAGGATCGTGATCACCCGCCATTCGGGGATCGACAGCCCGTAGCGGTCGCCATACAGCTTGGCGATGTTGCTGCTGACCCGGTTGGACAGCACGCTGATGCGATAGGGCAGGAACTGCTCCAGGTCGAGCAGCACATGCGAGGCACGGATGCTGGTGGAGCGGCTGGGATCGGGCGTGCTCATGTTGCGGTGCACCTTGATGGTGGTTTCATATGTAACTATAAACCCTCGGTCCTGACCCGCCCATTCTCGCGAGTCTTTCTTCTGCCCGCACCTGGTTTTTCCGATGCGGCAACGCTTCTGGAGGCGAACATGAACACCCAACTCGATTCCGCATCGCACGCGCCGAACCCGGGCATGCAGGTCACCACCTTCGAAAACCCGATGGGCATCGATGGTTTCGAGTTCGTGGAATTCGCCGCCCCGGCCGGCCGCGGCGGCGAACTGCACGACTACTTCCGCAAGATGGGCTTCACCGCGGTGCTGCGCCACAAGCAGCGCGCCATCACCGTCTATCGCCAGGGCGGGGTGAACTTCCTGGTCAACGAGGAGCCGGATTCGTTCGCCGCCGATTTCGCCAAGGCCCACGGCCCGAGCGCCTGCGGCTTCGCCATCCGCTTCTCGCACCCGGCTGCCGGAGTGCTGGAGAAGGCCGTGGCCAATGGCGCCGAAGTGGTCGCGCACAAGGCCGACAGCAAGGCCGTGGCCGCGCCGGTGATCAAGGGCATCGGCGACTGCATGCTGTACCTGGTGGACCGCTACGGCGCGGCCGGCAGCATCTACGACGGCGACTACGAGCCGATCGAGGGCGCCGACCAGAACCCGGTCGGGTTCGGCCTGACCTTCATCGACCACCTGACCCACAACCTGTACCTGGGCAACATGCAGCAGTGGTCGGACTACTACGAGCGGCTGTTCAACTTCCGCGAGATCCGCTACTTCGACATCAAGGGCGCCAAGACCGGGCTGGTGTCCAAGGCGATGACCGCGCCGGACGGCATCGTGCGCATCCCGCTCAACGAATCGTCCGACCCCAAGAGCCAGATCAACGAGTACCTGGACGCCTACAACGGCGAAGGCATCCAGCACATCGCCTGCTTCACCGAGAACATCTACGACACCGTCGAGGCGATGCGCGCCCAGGGCGTGGAGTTCCTGGACACCCCGGACACCTACTTCGACGTGGTCGACCTGCGCATCCCCGACAACGGCGAGGACGTGCCGCGCCTGCGCAGGAACAAGATCCTGATCGACGCCGACCCGGAGACCAAGCAGCGCAAGCTGCTGCAGATATTCACCCAGAACTGCATCGGCCCGATCTTCTTCGAGATCATCCAGCGCAAGGGCAACGAGGGCTTCGGCGAAGGCAACTTCCAGGCGCTGTTCGAGTCCATCGAGCGCGACCAGATTAAGCGCGGCGTGCTGTAGGGCTTGGCCCGAAGCTTTTGCTTGAAAGCCCCTCTCCCTGCGGGAGAGGGGTTGGGGTGAGGGGCAGGAGGCACAGCAACGGTGAACCATCATCGACCACCAATGGCCACCATTGCACTGGAGCGTGCGCGAGAGCTGCGCGCGCGTTCCACCGACGCCGAACGCAAGTTGTGGGACATGCTGCGTGGTGGGCAACTGGACGGATTGAAGTTCCGCCGCCAGCACCCCATCCCGCCCTACACCGTGGATTTCTTTTGCGCATCGCTGGGGCTGGTGATCGAATTGGACGGTTCCCAGCACACCGAGGAAAGTGACCGGGCGCGCACCCGGTATCTGCAATCGAAGGGCCTCACCGTCCTGCGCTTCTGGGACAGCGAGGTTTTGACCCAAACCGAGGCGGTGGCCGAAGCGATCTTGAAGGCTGCGGCCTCCGTTTCCCCTTACCCCAACCCCTCTCCCGTGGGGAGAGGGGCTTGAAGGCACCCGTCATGAACAACGTCACCGATAATCGCTACATGACCGGCTTCGGCAACGAGTTCGCCACCGAGGCCGTGCCCGGCACGCTGCCGGTGGGGCAGAACTCGCCGCAGCGGGTGGCCCATGGGCTGTATGCCGAGCAGCTGACCGGCACCGCGTTCACCGCCCCGCGCGGCAGCAACCGCCGCAGCTGGCTGTACCGCATCCGCCCGGCGGTGGCGCACGGCGAGTTCGTTCCATTCGCCCAGCCGCGCCTGCACGGCGACTTCGGCCAGGGCGCGGTCTCGCCGAACCAGCTGCGCTGGAACCCGCTGCCGCTGCCCGAGGTGCCCACCGACTTCGTCGAGGGGCTGTTCACCATGGGCGGCAACGGCTCGCCCGACGCCCATGCCGGCGTCGCCATCCACCTGTACGCGGCCAACGCCGACATGCGCGGGCGCTATTTCTATGACGCCGACGGCGAACTGCTGATCGTGCCGCAGCTGGGCCGGCTGCGGCTGCTCACCGAACTGGGCGTGATCGAGATCGAACCGCAGCAGATCGCGGTGATCCCGCGCGGCGTGCGCTTCCGCGTCGAGCTGCCCGACGGTCAGGCCCGCGGCTACGTGTGCGAGAACTTCGGCGCGCTGTTGAAACTGCCCGACCTGGGACCGATCGGCAGCAACGGCCTGGCCAATCCGCGCGACTTCGAGACGCCGCAGGCCGCGTACGAGGACCTGCAGGGCGGGTTCGAACTGGTCGCCAAGTTCTGCGGCCAGCTGTGGCGCGCCGACATCGACCACTCGCCGCTGGATGTGGTCGGCTGGCACGGCAACTACGCGCCGTACCGCTACGACCTGCGCCGCTTCAACACCATCGGCTCGATCAGCTTCGACCATCCGGACCCGTCGATCTTCCTGGTACTGCATTCGCCCAGCGACACGCCCGGCACCAGCAACATGGATTTCGCCATCTTCCCGCCGCGCTGGCTGGTGGCGCAGCACACCTTCCGCCCGCCGTGGTTCCACCGCAACATCGCCAGCGAGTTCATGGGCCTGATCCACGGCGCCTACGACGCCAAGGCCGAGGGCTTCGTCCCCGGCGGCGCCTCGCTGCACAACTGCATGAGCGGCCACGGCCCGGACGCGGCCACGTTCGAGAAGGCATCCAACGCCGACCTGGGCAGGCCGGACGTGATCGCCGACACCATGGCCTTCATGTTCGAGACCCGCGGTGTGATCCGCCCCACCGCGCAGGCGATGGACGCGGCGCACCGCCAGCGCGACTACCAGGCCTGTTGGGGCGGGTTGGAAAGGCACTTCCCGGGCTGAGCCGGGCGCTCAACCGCAAGGCGGCTTTGGCTGTGGAGAGCTCCGGATCCTTCGGCCGGTGGCGCGCGTCGTTGGGCATGGTGCTGTTGCCAATGATGATGGTGGCTGGTGACGTTGCCGCCGTCTTTGTCATTGGTCTGTTCATAAATGTGAAAGAGTCGAAACGCGGGCGTGGTCCCGCGAGGCGGGTTTGTGGGGTCTGGACCATGCGTTGACTTCCCGTTGGCGGGTTGCTGAAAAGCTGCCAACGATCCATGCCACCCGTGTGGCCCCCTTCCGATCGACGTGCCCGGGATGTTGAAAGTTTGGCCCGGCCAACCTCCTGCTCGATCATGGGAGGCCGGTCGTGCCGGCCAACGGTGGTCGCCGTCCTGCCCCTGGCAATGCGACGGGAGCCGCCCGCCCTGTCCGGTTTCCCGTCCTTGCCCGGCGCGGGCCGCAATCCTCTTTTGTGCGCAGATTGGCTGCCGTGATGCAAGGCCGCTTCGGCATGGATTTGCCTCTTTGTTTAACTCCGCTTTAATTTTTTGCCAAGGGTGGATAGCATCGGTCGCGGCCTTGCCGAGTTTTGGTGTCCCTTTTGACGCCACCGGAGGGTTGACCCCCCAGCGGATCAATGTACGACCCACTTAGGAGAGAGAGATGAGACTCAAGAGAAGCAAGCTGCGCGATGCAATCATCGTATCGCTGGCTGTCGGTACCTTCACGGCCGCTGGCATGAGTGCCGCGATGGCACAGGACGCAGGCCAGACCGACTCCCAGGCTACCAATCTCGACACCGTCACCGTCACCGGCTCGCGCATCAAGAGCCAGACAATGACCGAATCGGCGCCGGTCATGGAAATCAGTGCCGAGGAATTCAAGCAGTTCGGCGCCACCACGGTCGAAGACCTGGTCAACCAGTACCCACAGGTTGACCTGAATTTCGACAACTTCGCCAACAACGGTTCCTACGGCCATGCCTACGTCTCCCTGCGCAAGCTCGGGCCGGAGCGCACGCTGACCCTCGTCAACGGCCGCCGCCTGCCGGCCAGCCGCAACGAAATCACCGACACCTCGATCATCCCGGCCGCATTGATCAAGCGCGTGGACATCCTGACCGGCGGTGCTTCGGCAATCTATGGCGCGGACGCCGTGGCCGGCGTGGTCAACTTCGTGCTCGACGATAAGTTCGAGGGCGTCAGCCTCAACTACGGCTATTCCGCCTACCAGCACAACAACGACAACAAGGCCCTGCAGGAACTCAACGAAGAGGCCGGCTTCCCCTATCCGACGGGAAATTCCGGCTTCGACGGCATCAGCCGCAACGCCGATCTCGTCATCGGCAGCAGCTTCGCCGGCAACCGCGGCCACGCTGTGGGCTGGCTGACCTGGCGCGAAAACGACGCCCTGTATCAGGGCCAGCGTGACTACTCGGCCTGTTCGGTGTGGTACGACTGGCCGGAGTGCGGTGGCTCCGGCACTGCCAACCCGGGTCGCTTCACCGTCAACGAATACGCCAATGGCGCGGTGGTTCCGTGGCCCACCGGCACCAACGCCAACTACGTCTACAACGGCAGCGGCTACGAGAACGGCCTGCCGATCTACAACTACGCGCCGATCAACTTCTACCAGCGCCCGGACAAGCGCGTGACTGCCGGCTTCGCCGCCAGCTATGAAATCAACGACAACTTCACGCCCTACATCGAGGCGATGTTCCTCGAGCGTCGTTCGGAAATGCAGATCGCCGAGTCCGGCGCGTTCGGCGTGCCGGTCAACATGGACTGCACCAACCCGCTGATCGGCAGCCTCTGCGCCGACGCCGGCGTCACCACCGACCAGGCCCGCATCACCCTGTGGAAGCGCAACGTGGAAGGCGGCCCGCGCATCCACCTGAGCGATGACAGCACCTACCGCTTCACCGCCGGTGTGAAGGGCATGATTCTCGACTCGTCGTGGACGTACGACATCTCGGGCGTGACCGGCCGCACCAAGACCATCGACATCGGCAAGAACGACTTCCTGATCACCCGCATCGCCTCCGCCGCGACGGGCTGCAACGACCCGGTCTACGGCACCTTCCCGGGCTGCACGCTGTGGGATATCTGGAACGACAACATCTCCACGGAAGCGGCCGACGCGATGGCCGGCACCAGCTTCAGCATCTACAAGACCAGCTATACCGCGTTGTCGGCGGAAGCCAACGGCTACCTCGGCTGGGCCTTCCCGTCGGCCGATGGCGAAGAAATCGCGCTGGCCGTGGGTGTGGAGCGTCGCGACTACTCCTACCGGACCGAGTACGACGGTGACTCCGCTGCGGGCAACTTCGCCGGTGCCGGTGCTGCCGACCTGCCGGTGGATGCTTCCAACTCGGTGACCGACTACTTCGTCGAAGCCGCGCTGCCGGTCTTCGTGGGCTCGGGTTCGGTCTTCAACCGTTTCGACGCCTCGCTGGGCTATCGTTATTCGGATGACGACACCTCCGGCTCCAACGACACCTACAAGGTGGGCCTGAGCGGCCTGTTCTGGGACAGCAAGCTGCTGGTACGCGCCGGTTACAACCGTGCCGTGCGTGCGCCGAGCCTGAACGACATGTACTACACCCAGCGCATTGCCCTGAACGCAGGCGGTGCCGACCTCTGCGCCGGCCCGTCGCCCAGCTACACGGCCGCGCAATGCGCCCTGACTGGCCTGCCGACCTCGGTGTACGGCAACGTGCCGGCCAACCCGGCCAACCAGTACTACAACGTGACCGGCGGCAATCCCGACCTGAAGCCGGAAGTGGCCGATACCTGGAGCGTCGGCTTCGCGGTCGAACCGATCAAGGATTTGAACATCGCGCTGGACTGGTACAACATCAAGATCAAGGATGCGATCGGCGGCATCGGCTACAACACCATCCAGATCCTCTGCATGGAGCAGGGCCTGTACTGCGACCGGATCAAGCGTGACGCGCGCTCGGGCGACTACGATCTGTGGATCGGCATGGCTTCGGATCCGGAGTCCGGCCACATCGTCAACCTGCCGGACAACATCGGCATAGACGAGCGTTCCGGTATCGACCTGAGCGTGAGCTACGGTTTCGACCTCGGCCCGGGCCGCTTGAACACCAGCCTGGTGGGCAACTATGTCCTGAAGGAATACACCCAGACACTGGCTGCCGAGTCGAGCACCGGTTACGAGTGCCGTGGCCTGGTCAACGACTCCTACCTCTGCCAGGCACCGAAGTGGCGTCACATCGCCTCGGCGCGGTACTCGTGGGATCGCTACTCGGTCAACCTGCGTTGGCGCTTCATCAACGGCATGGACTACAAGGACGTGGATGGCTCCCGCTTCACCCAGGACGATCGGGTCATCTGGATCGACAATGGCGTGCCTTCCTACAGCTACTTCGACCTGAGCGGCAGCGTGAGCATCGGCCCGGCGCTGGTGTCGGTGGGCGTGAACAACCTGTTCGACAAGGAGCCGCCGTTCGTGGGTGACAGCGGCCTTGCCGCCAACGCCAATGCCCTGGGTGGTTACGACCAGGTGGGCCGTTACATCTTCGGCAGCGTCACCGTGAAGTTCTGATAGAAGCAACGCGTTTCAAGGCAACAAAAAGGCGGCGGGCTTCGCCCCGCCGCCTTTTTTCCACCGGCCTGCACAACCGCCGGGGAACTGCCTGGGTGCGTGCTGCCCGGCCTGTGCAGGCAGTCGGCCTGCCGCAAACGGCAGGGCCAGCCTCAGCCTTCCCGGTCTTCCCGGCCCAGCGGCTTGTCATCCAGTTCGCGCATGAAATCCTTCGCCGCTTTTGCGCGCGCCTCCCACTGCTCCGGCGTGAAACACACCCTCTTTTTCATCCGGCTGCCGGTGACATCCTCGTAGTGGCACACCTTGTTGTCCTTCTTGCCACGCTTGGCTTGTGCGGCCGGCTGCTCCATCGGTGCGACGTCCTGCGTCTGAGTAGGACCCGGCTGCGTCGCATCCTGCGCCGCCACGTTTCCGGCGGCCAACAACCCGATGGTCGCCACTACGGCGAACGGCAGGTAACGGATGCGCCGCCGTCGCAGTGCAGACGCGATGGGCAGGCGGGTGGAGCGAATGGAATCGACGTGCATGGTGGCCTCTTGGGTGGGATGGAACACCCGCCACGATATGGCGGAATGGTTCGATATTGCGCCCAGTGACGCGTGAAAGTCATATGCTTCGAGTGGGTGGGGCGAGCTCGATGCGTCGCAAGCACCGATGGTGCCGATCCAATGACTGTTCACAGATGTTAGTTCCGTACGGTGCGAGTAGGTGTGCATCGACTGGATCAAGCTGTGCCACAAGCGGCATCGACGTGAGTGGATGGTTAGACCCGCGCTTGTGGTCAACGCTGAACTTCTGCCGGAGCCAATCGTTGATGCCTTGAGAGGATCTGATGTGGTAGTGAAAATCCAGCCAGATCATGCCCATGTCTTGGCGGATTTAGAAGCGATAAGTCGCGTTTTATTGCCCTGGCGAAACGAGACATGAGGATGCCCCAGTGCTGCTTGGCATCCATTCTTACTTTTTGCGGCTGCTAACACAAAAGCTCGACTACTTCTTCGGTTGCACATCAAAAGCGATGGTCAGCCGCGATTGGGGATCGTCGAACGGCACGGTGCCATGCCACATGCAGGAGGGGAACAGTGCGAGGTGGCCGGGTTTGGGCTGGATGACACGGCGTGGCGGCAGGGCCAGTCCCAGGTCTTCCAGTGGTTGCCCGAACTGAATCCATCCGGCGCGGGATGCGCCATTGGATGCAAGCACGCTGTCGGGCAGTGCGACGTAGAAGGCCGAACTGGCCCAGCCCTTGGAATGGATGTGATTGGCATGACGCCCGGATGCCCTGAGCTTCACCGACCACGAGCCGACGAAATGCACGCTGTGCTGTTTGCGTGACAGGAACGGGTGCGTCGCGTCGTCCGGCAGCGTTGCCAGCCAGTTTTCGACGGCCATGCGCAGGGTGGTCTCCGCTGCGCGGATGACTGCATCGTCGCGCCCGAACAGTTGGCCTGCGGTCTGTGTGCCACCACGCACACTCTGGTTCACCGGTTCGCGGGTGGCGCTGTGCAGGGTGTTCAGCGTGGCGGCCAGTGTCTGCAGGAAAGCAGGCACGTCATCGAAACCCGGCGGTGGCGCGATTTCGGCATAGCCCACCAGGCGGTCGTAATCGAACAGCCAGTGTTCGCGTTCGTCGCCGGCCAGCCGCCATGCCGTGCCGAGGTGGCTCCAGCCTTCCTGGTTGTGCGGGTCGAGCGTTACCGCTTTTTCCGAACAGCTTGCGGCCAGATCGAAACGTTGCGTGCGGAATGCGTGCCGTGCGCGGGCATTGAGGAAGTCCGGCAGGGCACCCAACTCGCTGCGCGCCGCCGATGCATACAAGGCGGCGGCCTGCTCGTGTTGTTGCAGTGCGTCCAGCGCTTCGGCGGCAAACCAGTCCAGCACGGCGTTGCCGGGTTCGCGCCGGCGCAGCAGGTGCAGTACGGCGAGGGCTTCGTCGGCGTGTTTGGTTGCCACCAGCATTCGCGCGAAAGCCAGTTGCAATGCGCGGTTGTCCGGCTGAGCCCGTGCCGCGATACGGAATTCGCCGAGCGGGTCTTCGCCGGGCGCAAGCTCCGCGCCGTTCTCCCACAGCAGGTTGCCCAGTGTTTCGTGGGCCGGCGCATGGCTCGGGTGTTGGGCGACGAGCCTGCGCGCACCGGCCAGCGCTTCGGCCGGGCGGCCCGCGTCGGCCAGCACGCCGTTGATGGCATCCTGCAATTCAGGTGCGCTGATGCCGCGCTGCTGCAGCAATCTTTCCGCGCTCCGGTACGCGGCAAGCGCCTCGTCGATGCGCCCCAGCAGGCGCAACACAGCCCCAAGATCGACCCATGCCGAAGGTTGTTCCGGCGACAACGCCAGCGCCTTGCGCAGCACCGGTTCGGCCGCGTCCAGTTGGCCCTGCGCACGCAGCGCCTTGCCGTGTTTGGCGAGGGACAGGCCGTAATTGCGTGACACCATGGCATTGCCCGGCAGCAGGGCCAGTGCGCGTTCGAACGCGGCATCGGCCTGCGTCTGACGACCGTTGTCGGCAAGGCACATGCCCAGCAACTGCCACGCGTCGGCGGCCTGTGGCGCCTGTTGGGCGAGGGCTTCGGCGATGGGCAACGCCTGCGCACATTGCCCCGATTGCAACAGCTCCAGCGCCTGCTTGAAGTGCTGCGCCTGCGTCAGGTTCAACGGCTGGTTGCGCGGCGCAGGCATCGTGCGCTCAGCGTGCGCGGCGCACGCTCAGGCGCACGCCGGCGGGCGTCACCAGCATGTAGCCGCCGATCAGGCCCTTGCGCACCTGCACGGTGTCGCCGGCTTGCACGTGGCCGCTGCTGCGCGATTCAGTCTGCTGCCAGACCTGCCCGTTTTCGAGCATGAAACTGCGCTGCCCGCCACGGCCGTGGTCAACCCGGATGACCCGGCTTTCGATGCGCTCCGGGTCGGCCTGTGCGGGCGTTTGCCCGGGATTGAGCAGTGTTTCGCGCGGCTTGTTCAGGCCGAAATCGGCCTGCGCCTTTTCCGCCACCGCCGCGTTCACGGCTGGTGGTGGTGGGAATGCCTTGTCGTAGCAGGCCAGTCGTCCGGCGGGTTCGGCCACGTTGGCACAGGCATGGGTGGCCTGTTGTGCCGCCAGTGGCGGTGCGAACAGGCACAGCAGCAGCGGCAGCAGGTGGCGCATAGGCATCGTCGGTTCGGCGGGAGGGGGCAGCATAACCTGCACAGCTCACGCGCCGTCGCTGGTGGTGCGCCAGTCGCGCATCGCGTTGGAAAGCGCCTTCACCATCTCGCGTTCGGCCAGGCTGAGTAGCGGATTCCACACATCGAACATCAGGATCACGCGCAGCGCGGTGCCGTCGTTGCGAGCCTCGTGTTCGATGGTGTCGTCGAACACCCAGCACTTGCCTTCCTGCCATTGCCGCCAGTCGTGGCCGACGCGGTAATGGCAACCATCCGGCACCACCAGCGGCAGGTGCGCCACCAGCCGCGCGTTGGTTTCACCGGTGTGCGGCGGGATGTGCGCGCCCGGGGCCAGTGCGGAGAACATCGCGTTCGGACACAGGCCGGCAAGTTCCACAGTATCCACCAGCGCCAATGCTTCGGCGGTGCGCGGGCATCGAGCCAGGTGTTCCTGCACCGGCTCGCCATGTGCGTACAGGTGGAAGCCGCTCCAGTTGCGCGAATGATTGAGCTTGTCCCACTGGTTGACCGGCGTGCCCGGCGGGTACTGAATGTACGGCACGAACTCGGCTTCGCGGCGCACGATCATGTCCTGCAATTCGGCCTTGATCGCGTCGGTTTGTGCTTCCAGTTCGCGCATCCACGGGAACAGGGCGTCGTCGTAGAACGTGAGTGCCGGCAGGCGCGGCACGTGCAACTGGTTGCAGTTGGAGTGGTAGGGCTTGCTCTTGCCGGCGAGGATGGATACCGCCTCGTCCCAGCGGCTGCCCAGCGCGGCGTCCACGGCCGAGCGTTGCGAGCCGGTCTGGTGCTGCAAAAAAGCGGCGATTTCCTCGGTGTCCCGCGCCACGGCGTCCTGTGCGTGTTGCAGGCGGGCCTGCAATGCGCGCGGCCATTGCTCCGGCGGCGGTGCCACTTTCAGCACGTCGCGGAATACCGCAGCGGCGGCGCGGGAGCGCTTCTGCCGTTCGAGGAATTCGCCGCGGGCCAACAGGCCCGGCAGGAAATACGGGTCGATGTCGAGTGCGGCGATGATTGCGGCCCACTCCCGATCGGGGTGGTGCGTTTCGCGATGGACGCGGGCGATGCTCAGCGGAATCATCGGGTCGCCCGGCGCGCGCGTGCGTGCCTGCTCCAGCAGTTCCAGCGCGCCGGCCGAATCGCCACGCTGGAATGCGTGTACGCCGAGACTGAAAAGGGCTTGCACGTGGCCGGGGTCTTGCGCCCGCACCTGCGCCCACAGGCGCTCGGCCTCCTGCCAGCGGCCGGCCGCCGCCGCCGCTCCCGCCGCGTTCACCAGTCCAGCCAAGGAGGCGCTCATCTGTCGGTCCCAGGCGCGCCCACGTGACGCGACGGCGCATTCTAGAGCATTTTCGCCTTATCTATTTACATATCCGCAGGCCGCGAAGTAGCTGCCGCACTCGGCCGGCGTGATGGTGTCGATCAGCCGCTTGGTTTCGTTCCAGAGTGCATCGACTGTCCTTGCAGCCGCCTTGCGCAGGACTGCCTTGAGCACGGAGAACAGCTTCTCGATCGGGTTGAGGTCGGGCGAGCAAGGCGGCAGATAGCGCGAGGTGGCGCCTGTAGCTTCAGTGCCCTCCCGAGACGCGTCGCACCGCCAGCGCGGCAACTTCGCACCGCCGGCCTAGGTGTGGGGTTTCAATAGGTTGTTCTCCTCTGACCGGAGGGAGAAGCTGATGCCGCCAGGCAGACAGTTTCATTCCGCGAGGGCACAACATGCACGAGAATGCGCGCCTGACAGCCATGGGGCTTCAACGCTTGCAGGCCGGGCAACGGGTAGCCGGGGCGGCCCAGGCTTTGGAGATTCTGAGCCGATGGTGCGCAAGTGGTGGCGGTGCTTCCAGCAGGGCGAGGATCTGGAGAGCCGCAGCAATCGGCCGTGACATAGCCCCAGGGCAGTGCTGGCCGAACGCCGTGCCCAGATCGAGGCCCTGCACCGGCAACGCCGTACCGGGCGCCTGATGGCATGCGAGGTGGGAGTCTCGGCCGCGACTGTGTCGCGGGTGCTGCACGGAGCCGGCTTGAGCCGTTGGCGCGAGTTGGAACCGCAACCGCCCGTGCCAGGCCTCACGGCAGCGCCGCGCGCGATGACTGGCTCCACCACTACAGTTGGCGCCGCCCGCACACTGCCTTGGGCGGCAAGCCGCCTATCTCCGGACTGGTGTTCAGCCGAAACAACCTGTTGAAGCTCCAAACCTAGGCCGGCACGCCCCCGGGCAGCGGCGGCAAAGTCGCCGCCAGCGCTTCGGGCAGCGCCTCGCGCACGCGCGCATGCACGCGCTGCGCGTAGCCGGCCGAGGTCATCTCCGGCAGCCGCGACAGCGCCTGCCGCAGCGCAACGACGGTCTCGGCATCGCCGCGCGCCAGCCGCAGCTGGCGGTGCAGCGCCGCGGCCGCGGCATGGCGCTGCAGCTGCAGGATGTCGAGCAGGTACATCTTCGCCGCCACCAGCGAGCGCCGCCGTTCGCCGGTTGGCGCGGCTGGCGGCGCAGCGGCCGCGGGCGGGCCGGCATCGGCGGGCGGAAACGGCTGCGCTTCCGCTTCCGGCGCAGGCGCGGTGCTCAGGTAACCGCCCTGGATCAGCTGGATCACCATCGCCGGCGCATCGGCGCCGACCAGCCGGGTCAGTTCGGCCACGTCGCGATGGCCGTCGCACAGGATCAGCAGTCGTCGCTGGCGCATGTCCAGCGGCGCGCGATGGGCCTGCAGCGCGGAGTGGGCGAGTTCGGTCTTGCGCGGTTGCATGGAGGGAGAAGGCGAAGGCGCTGGCACCAGCATTGCCCCGGGCGATGAAACCCGGGTGACAGCGGCCCCCGCTGCGTTCGCGATGCCACCACGACGGTGGCGCTAGACTCGCCTCCGGACACGGCAAAGAGGGAGCGGCGATGAAGGCGATGACTGGATTGTCGATGGGACTGGCGCTGGCGCTGGTGGCCTGCGGCCGGACAC
The DNA here is from genome assembly GCF_026107455.2 of Xanthomonas chitinilytica. Taxonomy (GTDB): domain Bacteria; phylum Pseudomonadota; class Gammaproteobacteria; order Xanthomonadales; family Xanthomonadaceae; genus Stenotrophomonas; species Stenotrophomonas chitinilytica. The sequence continues at coordinate 71,578 of NZ_JAPCHY010000008.1, forward strand.
CGGCTCCACCACCGGCGGCGGAGAGTGCCGCCACCGGGACGGAACGGGCGGGCGACGAGGCGCCGCCGACGATGCCGCAGGAGGAAGCCGGCAACCGGGCGCTGGCCAGGCTCGATGGCTACGGGCCGCTGCGTTTCGGCGACGACGTCGCGCAGGTGCGCGATGCCTGGCAGGGCGAACTGAACGGGCCGGACGACGCGGGCGCGGGCTGCATCCATCTCAGCCCGGCCACGACCCGCCTGCCGCGCGAGCTGGCTTTCATGGTCGAGGGCGGTCGTTTCGTGCGCTACGACATCGGCACTGCCGTCCCGGCGGCGCCGGGCGGTGGCCGGGTCGGCATGCCGCTGCAGGAACTGCAGGAGCTGTACCCCGATCGCGCCGAGCTGCTGCCGCACAAGTACGTCGAGGGCGGGCACAACCTGCGGGTGGCACCGGCCGCGGCCGGCGAGGGCGTGCTCAATTTCGAGATCGGCAGCGATGGCAGGGTCAGCGCCTGGCGTGCCGGGCTGCCGCCGCAGGTCGACTACGTCGAAGGCTGCTCGTGAGCGCCGGCGGCGGCCGCAGCGCCTAGAATCTCCGTTTCGACGCCACGAAGGGGAAGCACATGCTGGGCGCAATCGGATGGTTCCTGCTGGGGTTGCTGCTGCTGGCGCTGGGCGGCGATTCCATCGTCAAGGCCGCGTCGGGGCTGGCTCAGCGTTTCGGCGCCTCGCCGTTCGTGGCCGGGTTGCTGCTGGTGGCCTTCGGCACCTCGCTGCCGGAGCTGGCAGTCAACGCACGCGCGTTCTTCGTCGGCAGCGAGGAACTGGCGCTGGGCAATGCGGTCGGCAGCAACATCGCCAATATCGGCCTGACCCTGGGCGCGGCCGCGCTCGCCGCGCCGTTGCTGGTGCGGGCCCGGTTGCTGTCGCCGCTGCTGGTGCTGCTGGCGGTCGCGTCGCTGGCGTTGATCGTGTTCGGGCTGGACGGGGTGGTCGGCCGGGTCGAGGGCGGCGTGCTGCTGCTGGGCTTCGTCGCGGTGCTGGCGTTCGTGCTGCGGCGTGGCCGTGCCGAGGACGGCCAGGTGCAGGAGGCGATGGCCGCCTACGCCGTCACCCGCACCGTGCTCGGATTGAATCTGGTGCGGCTGCTGATCGCCGCCGCGCTGCTGTACTACGGCGCGCGCTGGGTGGTGCAGGCCGCGCCGGTGCTCGGCCAGGGCCTGGGGATGTCGCCGTTGCTGGTCGGCCTGCTGCCGGTGGCCATCGGCACCGCGCTGCCGGAAGTGGCCGCGGCCATTGCTGCTGCCCGTCGCGGGCAGGGCGACATGGTGCTGGGCCACGTGATCGGCTCGAGCCTGTTCAACCTGCTGGTGATCGTCGGCGGCATGGCCGTGCTGCGCCCGCTGCCGTTGCCCGAATCGTTCGTGAAGCTGGAACTGCCGGCGGCCATCGCCTTCGTGCTGGTGCTGTACCCGATGCTGCGCGGCGACCTGCAGGTCAGCCGGCGCGAAGGCGGCATCCTGCTGGTCGCCTTCCTGGCGTGGATCGGGCTGGAGCTGGCGCTGCTGGCCTGATGGATCGAACGCGGTGGCCGGCATGAACGTACTGGCGGAGCAGGCGTTCGAGTTCCTCTGGCACCTGTTGTTCGACGGCGAAGAGACCATCGAGCTCGACTGCGGCGTCGCATGGCAGGAGTCCTTGCCGGACTACTTGTCGCGGATGAGCGAAGAGGAGAAGCGGACGCTGTCGGAAGTGGCCGGGGCGAGATACCGGCGCCTGACCGCCGCAGCCGATGCGCATGGCCATACCCGCAGGACGCGGATGACCGGCGAGCAGCGGGAATTCCCCGGATCGCTGATCCCGGGCGGGCTCTTCGAGCGGTTCGGGCAGCTCGACCAGGGCATTCGAATCGGTGGCTACGGTGTTTACGCCATCGCTCCCGCAAGAGGCTTCTCGACAGCCGCATGGCCGGTCAGGCGGGAGCGGCTTCGCAACAGCACAAAGCGCTGGTCGCCCGGCGCTTGGAGCCGGCCGACGAGATCCGTTTTCGCCGCGCAGGCGGGAGCTGCTTCCCAACAAAAGCGCTTCGACCGCTGAAAGGCACCCCCGCAGGGACGCCGGCTATCGGCATCCGCAGCAAGGATGCGCCGGGTTCAGTCGGCCTTGTCGCCGTCCGGCGGCGGCAGTGCCTCGTCCTGCGCGGTCTCGCTGCCCGGCAGCCGCGGCCGGCTTTCCATCATCAGCGACAGCGCCGCCTTGGCCATCAGGTGCGCGCTGATCGGCGCGGTGATGAACAGGAACACGGTGATCAGCAGCTCGCGCGGCTGCGGGTCCTCGCCCAGCAGGATGTGGTAGCCGACCGAGCCGAGCAGCACGCAGCCCACGCCCAGCGTGCTGGCCTTGGTCGGCGCGTGCAGGCGCTTGAAGAACTCCGACAGCCGCACCAGTCCCAGCGCGCCGACCAGGATGAAGAAGCAGCCGACCATCAGCAGCAGCGACAGCGCGATCTGGATGGCGGTGATCATTCGACGATGTCCCGGCGCAGCACGTACTTGCTCAGCACCACGGTGCTGCCGAAGCCGAGCATGGCGATGACCAGCGCGGCCTCGAAGTACACCGCCGAGTTGAGGTACATGCCGAACAGCATCAGTTCGGCGATCGCGGTCACCGACAGCGTGTCCAGCGCGAGGATGCGGTCGGGCACGGTCGGGCCGCGCAGCAGCCGCCACAGCGCCAGCAGCATCGCCAGCCCGACCACGTGCATGCACACGACGATGGTGGTCTGGATGAACATGTGTCCGGTCATGGGAAGATCTCCATCAGCGGCGCCTCGTAGCGCGTCTTGATTTCCCGGATCAGCCCGTCCGGGTCGTCCAGGTGCAGCACGTGCACCAGCAGGTACTTGCGGTCGTCCGACAGCGCCGCCGAGACCGTGCCCGGGGTCAGCGTGATCAGGCTGGTCAGCGCGGCGATGCCGTGGATGTTGGCGATGTCCAGCGGCAGCCAGATGAAGCCGGGATGGATGCGGTGTTCCGGGCCCAGCACCTGGATAGCGACCCGGATGTTGGACATCAGGATGTCCCACAGGGTCACGCAGATCAGCCGGGGCAGCGGCCGCAGCGAGCCGATGCGCGCGAACTCGCGGTCCAGGCGCGCGGCGAACAGCGGTACCACCAGGCCCAGCACCAGGCCCAGCAGCGCCTGGCCGAGGTTGAAGCTGTCGGTCATCAGCAGCCAGAACACGAGGATGGTCGCGCTCAGCGGCAGCGACGGGAACAGGCGTCTGAGCGTCTTGCGGGGGCGGTTCATGGCTGCCTGATCTCCGGCGTGGTGGCGCGCAGGCCGTCCACGTACTGGCCCGGCTGCAGCAACTGGTCGGCGGTGGCGCGGGTATGCCGCATCAACGGTTCGGCGAACACGGTCATGGCGATGCCGTAACCCAGCAGCAACGCCACCGCGACCACCTCCACCGGCCGCGTCGGCGCGCGCCGGGGCGGCGGCGCATCGTCCTCGGCGGACGGCACCCGCCAGAACAGGCGGATGCCGGCGCGGGTGACGCCCATGATCACCATCAGCCCGCTGCCCAGCACGGCGGCCCACACCGCGGCGGTATGGCTGGCCGGCACGTCGGCCAGCAGCGCCGCCTTGGCCAGGAACCCGGACAGCGGCGGCAGGCCGGCCACCGACACCGCCGCCACCAGGAACAGCAGGCCGGGCGCGGTCTTGCCCGGCATCGGCGCGACGATCTCCTTGCGGTCGCTGGCGCCGCCGCGGCGGCGGCGGATCAGGTCGGCGATCAGGAACAGCGCCGCGGCCACGAAGGTGCTGTGCGGCAGGTAGTACAGGCCGGCCGACAGCACCCCGGCATTGCCCAGCGAGAAGGCGATGAACAGCGTGGCCGCCGACACCACCACCAGGTAGGAGATCAGCACCCGCAGCCGTGCCGCCGCCAGCACGCCCAGCCCGCCGAGCAGCAGCGTGGCCACGCCGGCCCACAGCAGCCAGTCGCGGCCGTAGCCGGCCATCGCGCCGGCGTCGTCGCCGAACCACAGCGTCTGCACCCGCAGCGCCGCGTACAGGCCGACCTTGGTCATGATCGCGAACAGCGCCGCCACCGCCGCCGGCGCGCGCGCATAGGCTTCCGGCAGCCACAGGTACAGCGGCAGCAGCGCCGCCTTGGAGCAGAACACCAGCAGCAGCAGGCCCAGCGTCGCCTTGACCAGCGGCAGGTGCGACGGCGGCACCTGGGCGATGCGCTGCGCCAGCTCGGCCATGTTGAGCGAGCCCAGGGTGGCGTACAGCAGCCCCAGCGCCACCAGGAACAGGGTCGAGGCGGTGACGTTGAACACCACGTAGTGCAGGCCGATGCGCATGCGCAGGCCGCGGCCGCCGCTGAGCAGCAGGCCGTAGGAGGCGATCAGCATCACCTCGAAGAACACGAACAGGTTGAAGATGTCGCCGGTGAGGAAGGCGCCGTTCAGGCCCACCAGCTGGAACTGGAACAGCGCGTGGAAGTGCGGCGCGCGCCGGTCCCAGCCCGAGCAGGCATGCAGCAGGCAGGCCACCGCCAGCAGCACGGTGGTGGCCAGCATCCATACCGACAGCCGGTCGGCCACCAGCGCGATGCCCAGCCGCGACGGCCAGTCGCCGAGCAGGTAGGCGAGGATGGCGCCGTCCTGGGTGCGCACGAACAGTTGCAGTACCGCTACCGCCAGCACCGTCAGGGTGGCGAAGGCGACGCTGCGCTGCACCTTGGGGCCGTAGCGGCGGTGCTCGACGAACAGCGACAGCGAAGCGCCGATCAGCGGGATCAGGATCGGCAGGATCACCAGGTGGTTCATGCGCGGCCCTCGCGGCCTTCGGCGGCGGCGCTTGCCGCCGGTTCTTCCTCGTGCGCGTCGACGTGGTCGCTGTGGTTGTCGCTGCGGCTGCGCATGGCCAGCACGATGCTCACCGCGGTCATCGCGAAGGCGATGACGATGGCGGTGAGCACCAGCGCCTGCGGCAGTGGGTCGGTGTAGTTGTCCAGGTTGCCGGCCACGCCTTCGCGCAGCACCGGCGCCTTGCCGTGCACCAGCCGGCCGCCGGCGAAGATCAGCAGGTTGGTCGCGTACGACAGGAAGGTCATGCCGAGGATCACGTCGAAGGTGCGCGCCCGCAACAGCAGGTACACCCCGATCGCGGTCAGCACGCCGATCGCGCTTGCCAGGGCCAGTTCCATCAGTGCATCTCCCCGGTCAGTGCCGAACGGCGGGTGGGATCGATTTCGCCCTTGCGGGCATTGCGCGTGCGCGAGGGCTTGATCGTGCCCATCATCGACAGGATCAGCATGGCGCCGCCGAACACCACCAGGTACACGCCGGTGTCGAAGCCCATGGCCGAGGCCAGCGGCACCTCGCCGACCAGCGGCAGGTGCAGGTCCAGGTGGCCGCTGGTCAGGAACGGCACGCCGAACAGCATCGAGGCGCAGCCGCTGACGATGGCCAGCAGCAGGCCGATGCCGATGCAGCGGATGTAGTCGAAGCCGAAGCGCGACTCGACCGAGGCGGTGCCCTGGATCACGTACTGGATCAGCAGCGGCACCGCCAGCACCAGCCCGGCGATGAAGCCGCCGCCCGGCGCGTTGTGGCCGCGCAGGAACAGGAAGATCGACACCGTCAGCGTCAGCGGGAACATGATCTGCGCCAGGTCGGCCGGCACCGGCAGCTTGATCGGCGGGCCGGGCATGATCTGCTCCGGCGCCATCCGCGAGCGCCGCAGCATCGCGTGCACCACCAGCGCGGCGATGCCGAACACGGTGATCTCGCCGAAGGTATCGAAGCCGCGGAAGTCCACCAGGATCACGTTGACCACGTTCTGGCCGTAGGCCTCGGGCAGCGAGCGCGCCAGCATCTCGCCGGCCATGGTGTTGCCCGGCAGGGTCATGGCGGTGTACGCCAGCGCGGCCAGCCCGGCGCCGGCGACCACGGCGATCAGCGCGTCGCGGCGCTGGCGCCAGCGCGAACGCTCCGGCGGCGACTGCGCCGGCAGGTAGTTCAGGCCCAGCAGCATCAGCACCAGGGTGACCATCTCCACCAGCAGCTGGGTCAGCGCCAGGTCCGGCGCCGACAGGAACACGAAGGTCAGGCTGACCATCAGGCCGACGCCGCCCAGCACGATGACCGCCAGCAGGCGCTGCCGGTACAGGAACAGCCCGGCGATGGCGCAGGCCATCATCACCAGCCACAGCGCCCAGCCCAGCAGCGGGATCGGCTGCGGCGCCGGCCACGCCGGCAAGGCCTGGCCGGCCGCGAACGGCGCGGCGGCCACCACCACCGCGCTCAGCACCAGCGCCAGCAGCATGCGCTGCAGGCTGCCGTTGGCCAGCCCCTGGGTCAGGCGCAGGGCGAAGCCGAACAGCGAATCCAGCTGCCAGCGGAACAGCTGGCGGCCCAGCGAGCGGCTGACCACCGCGTGCAGGTCGATCAACCGGCGCAGGCCGAAGTACAGGGCCACGCCGCCGACCACGCCGGCGATGCTCATCGCCAGCGGCAGGTTCCAGCCGTGCCAGATCGCCAGGCTGTACCCGGGCATGGCCTCGCCGAGGATCGCGCCGGCGCCGACGTGCAGCAGCGGGGCGATGGTCAGCGCCGGGGCGATGCCCACCGCCACGCACAGCAGCACCAGCACCTCGACCGGGATCTTCATCCAGCGCGGCGGCTCGTGCGGCACCGCATCCAGCTGCCGCGGCCCCTTGCCGAAGAAGGTCTCGTGCACGAAGCGCAGGCTGTAGGCCACGCCGAACACGCCGGCCAGCAGCGCCGCGGCGGACATCGCCAGCCGCATCGCGTGCGGGCCGGAGGCTTCCAGCGCCTCGGCGAAGAACATCTCCTTGGACAGGAAGCCGTTGAGCAGCGGGATGCCGGCCATCGCCAGCGAGGCGATGATCGCCAGCGCGCTGGTGAACGGCATGTAGCGGCGCAGGTTGCCCAGCCGGCGCATGTCGCGGGTGCCGGTTTCGTGGTCGATGATGCCGGCGGCCATGAACAGCGAGGCCTTGAACGTGGCGTGGTTGAGGATGTGGAACACGCCGGCCACCACCGCCATCGGCGTGGACAGCCCGAACAGCATGGTGATCAGGCCCAGGTGGGAGATGGTGGAATAGGCCAGCAGGCCCTTGAGGTCGTGCTGGAAGATCGCGTTCCAGGCGCCGATCAGCAGCGTCAGCGCGCCGATGCCGCTGACCAGGTAGAAGAACAGCTCGGTGCCGGACAGTACCGGGTGCAGCCGCGCCAGCAGGAACACGCCGGCCTTGACCATGGTGGCCGAGTGCAGGTACGCCGAGACCGGGGTGGGCGCGGCCATCGCGTGCGGCAGCCAGAAGTGGAAGGGGAACTGCGCGCTCTTGGTGAAGATGCCGGCCAGGATCAGCAGCAGCGCCCAGGGGTACAGGGCGCTGCCGCGGATGGCATCGCCGGCGGCGAGCACCGTATCCAGCTCGTAGCTGCCGACGATGCGCCCGATCAGCAGCACGCCGCCGAGCAGCGCCAGGCCGCCGCCGCCGGTGATGATCAGCGCCATGCGCGCGCCCTCGCGTGCGTCCTGCCGGTGCGACCAGAAGCCGATCAGCAGGAACGAGCTGATGCTGGTCAGCTCCCAGAACACCATCAGCAGCAGCAGGTTGCCCGACAGCACCATGCCCAGCATGGCGCCCATGAACAGCAGCAGGTAGCAGAAGAACCGCCGTGCGCTGTCCTGCGCGCTCAGGTAGTAGTGCGCGTACATCACCACCAGCGCGCCGATGCCCAGCACCAGCAGGGCGAACATCCACGCCAGCCCGTCCAGCCGCAGCGAGAACGCCAGCCCGATCTGCGGCAGCCAGTCGTGGCTGCTGCGGACCACGTCGCCGGCGAACACCGCCGGTGCCATCAGTGCCAGCACCGCCAGCCCCAGCAACGGCGCGGCGGCGGCGATCCAGGCGATGGCGGAGCGGGGCAGGTGCAGCGGGAGCGCGATGGCGGCGGCCATCAGGAACGGCAGCGCCAGCAGGATTTCGGGAAGCGGAGTCATGCAGGGAATACGCGATTCGCGAGCAGGCCGGCCAGTCTAGCAGGCGGCTTTTGCTCCCCGTAACCCGTTGTACCCGGTTGCCGCCGGTGGATTCAGCTGGCCGCGCCGCCGCCACGGGCGCGCGGGTCGCGCACCAGCAGGGTGTCGGTTTCCAGCACGGCGAGCAGGCGCTTGGCCACGCTGCCCAGCACCAGGTCGAACAGCGCGCCGCGGCCGTGGGTGCCGACGGCCACCAGTTCGATGTCGTGGTCGCGCACGTAGTCGCGCAGTATCCGCGCCGGCTCGCCGGGCTCGACGATCAGCGCCGCCTGCGCCGCCAGTTCCGGCGACAGGTCGGCGCCGTCCACCATCGCCCGCGCCTGTGCCCGTGCCTCGTCGCGGGCCTGGGTTTCCACCGCGGCGCGGTCGCCGGTCAGCAGGCCCAGGCGCGGCACCTCCAGGCCGTGCACCAGCGCCAGCCACAGCGGCGGGCCGAACAGGGCCAGCGCGGTATCCAGCGCCAGTTGCGAGGGTTCGGAGAAATCGCTGGCCACGGCCAGGTTGCGGTAGGGCGCGCGGGCGCGGCCGTGCACCACCAGCAGCGGCAGCGGCGAATGCTGCGCCAGCCACGACACGGTCGAACCCAGCACCTGCGGCTCGAACGCCTTGTCGCTGGCCAGCCCGGTCACGATCAGGCCGCAGCCTTCCTCGTGCGCCACCTGCAGCAGGGTGCGGCCGACATGGCCGTGCTCCACCCGCAGCTTGAGCGGGGGCGGGGCGGCCAGTTCGCCCAGGTCGCGCAGCAGGCGGCGTTCGGCCAGCCGTTGCGGCGACAGGCGCTGCTGCCACGACGGGCTGCCGAGCATGTCCTCGAACAGTTCCTGGTCCTGTTCGGCGGGAACTACCGTGGCCACCACCAGCCGCGCGCCCCATTGCCCGGCCAGCTGCACCGCGCGGTCCAGCGCGCGGTCGCAGCGTGCGCTGAGGTCGGTGGCCAGCAGGATGGAAGCCGGTGGCGCGGCGCGGGAGGCGGTCTGGGTCATGGTTCCGTGTCGTCGGGGGACGCCCGCAGTCTACCCAACCCGGTGCGCGCGGCATGATCGCCTATCCTGTGGCGATGATTCCGATGCAAGACCCCGAAGACGCGACCACCGCCGGCAACCCGCCGCGCGCGCTGGTGTTCGGCGGCAGCGGCCAGATCGGCGAACGCCTGATCGGCAACCTGCGCGCCGCCGGCTGGCGGGTGCTGGCGCTGTCGCGCCGTCCGCGCGCGCAGGACGGCGTGGAATGGCGGGTCGGCGACCTGTCGCGGCCGTGGCCGGCGCCGGAACGCTTCGACGCGATCTTCAGCTGCGGCCCGCTCGACCACTTCGCCCGCTGGTATGCGGATGCGCCCGTGCAGGCGCCGCGGGTGGTGGCGTTCGGCTCCACCAGCGTCGAGGTCAAGCAGGCGTCGTCCGAAGCCGGCGAGCGCGATGTCGCCCGGCGGCTGCAGCAGGCCGAGACGCAGCTGCTGGCCGCCGCCGCCGCGCGCCAGGCCGCGGCCACGGTGCTGCGGCCGACCCTGGTGTACGGCGCCGGCCGCGACAGGACCCTGACCGCGATCGCCGCGCTGGCCCGCCGCAGCGGCCTGTTCGTATTGCCGGCCAGCGCCACCGGGCTGCGCCAGCCGGTGCACGTGCAGGACCTGGCCGATGCCGCGCTGGCGGTGCTGCCGCGGCCGGTCACCGCCGGACGCGCGTATGCGCTGGGCGGCGGCGAGGTGCTGGCGTACGCGGAGATGGTGCGGCGGGTGCTGGACACGCTCTCGCCGCGTCCGCGGCTGTGGCGGATACCGCACGGGCTGTTCGCGTTCGTCCTGCGCCTGGCGCATGCCGGCGGTCGCCTGCGCGGCATGAACGCAGCGGCGCTGCAGCGCATGGGCGAGGACCTGGTGTTCGACCTGGAGCCGGCCCGCCGCGATTTCGGCTATGCGCCGCGCCCGTTCGTGGCCGAGGCGGCGATGTTCGCCGCGCCGGCCGACGCGGCTCAGTAGCGCCAGCCCATCTGCCGGTAGCCCTTGGCCAGCACCCAGATCGGGCCGATCAGCAGGTACACCAGGTCGGTCAGGAAGCTGGGGCGGCGGCCCTCGATCTTGTGGCCGATGAACTGCGCGATCCAGGCCACCACGAACACCGCCACCGCCAGCCAGAACAGGCCGCGCAGGCCGATTTCCGCTTCCAGCAGCCGGCACACGCAGCCGCTGACGAAGAAGATCGCCAGCATTCCCAGTCCCAGCCGCCGCGACAGGCGGTTGTAGAACGCCCATGCGCCGAACATCGCCAGCGCCGCCCAGATGCCGTTCTGGAACCAGGTGATCAACGGCGGCAGGCACCACAGCAGCGCGATCACCGACCACAGGATGGCCGGCACCGCGACCACGTGGATGGCCTGGTTGGTGGCGTTGCGATGGTCGCCGGAGTAGCTGGCGAAATAGCGGTCGATCGGCCGCGCGCTGCTCATGTCCATGATTCCCTCCCAGGAAGGACCGCAGGATAGCGTGCGGCGCCGCCGGCGTGCCTGTCTGCGGGAGGCGTGGCCGTGGGGAAGGCGGTGGCGCGGCGGCGTCCCGGCAACGACCGGGCCGGGGCCATTGCAGGCGCGGGCACCGGGCACCGGGCAGCGCCGGCGCCCGCGTGCCGGCTCAGCCGATGTGGATCCCGGCCAGCTTCTGCAGCGCCTCGGCGTACTTGTCGCGGGTGCGGGCGATCACCTCGGCCGGCAGCGCCGGGCCAGGGGCGGTCTTGTCCCAGTCCAGCGTTTCCAGGTAGTCGCGCACGAACTGCTTGTCGTAGCTCGGCGGGCTGGTGCCGACCTGGTACTCGTCGGCCGGCCAGTAGCGCGAGGAGTCCGGGGTCAGCATCTCGTCCATGATGTACAGGCGGCCGTCGGCATCGGTGCCGAACTCGAACTTGGTGTCGGCCAGCAGGATGCCGCGCTCGGCGGCGAACTCGGCGGCGAACTTGTAGATGCGCAGGGTGGCGTCGCGCACGCGCTCGGCCAGTTCCGCACCCACCGCCTTGACCATCGCGTCGAAATCGATGTTCTCGTCGTGGTCGCCCACCGCCGCCTTGGTGGACGGGGTGAAGATCGGCTCGGGCAGCTTCTGCGCCTGCTGCAGGCCGTCGGGCAGCTCGATGCCGCTGACCTTGCCGGTGCGCTGGTAGTCCTTCCAGCCGCTGCCGATCAGGTAGCCGCGGGCGATGGCTTCCACCGGCACCGGCTTGAGCCGCCGCGTCACCACCGCGCGCCTGGCGTACAGCGCCGGGTCCACGCCCTCGGGCAGCACCGCGGCCACGTCGATGCCGGTGAGGTGGTTGGGCATCAGGTGCGCGGTCTTGGCGAACCAGAAGTTGGACACCTGGCACAGCATCTCGCCCTTGCCGGGGATCGGGTCGGGCAGCACCACGTCGAAGGCGGACAGGCGGTCGGTGGCGACCATCAGCAGGTAGTCGCCGGGAGGGGCGTCGGCGGGCAGGCGTTCGCGCGGGATGTCGAAGACGTCGCGCACCTTGCCGCGGTGGCGCAAGGGCAGGCCGGGGAGATCGGATTGCAACAGCGTGGTCGGCACGGGCACTCCTGGGACTTGGCGTTGATGGCCGTCGGCGCAGGACCCGGGGGGCCCGCGGCTTGGCGGCGGGCGGCCTAGTGTAAAGCGGTCCGGGCCGGCTGTGACGTAAAATGTGGCTTCTTTGTCACCCAGGCCGCCGGACGACCATGCGCTGGTACGGAAAACTGCTCGGATTCATCGCCGGTGCCCTGCTGTTCCGGCCCAATCCGCTGTTCGGCGCGCTGGTCGGGCTGTTGATCGGCCACGCCTTCGACGCCGACTGGTTCCGGCTCGGCCGCGACAGCCCGTACCGCGAACTGGGCGTGCCCCCCGATGCCACCGACGCCGAGGTCGACCTGGCCTACCGCCGGCTGATTTCCCAGTACCACCCCGACAAGGTCGCCGGCGCCGCGCCGGACCTGCGCCAGCAGGCGGAGAAGAAGGCGCGCCGCATCAACGCCGCCTACGACCGGATCAAGAACCTGCGCAAGCGCTGAAGGCCCCCTGCCATGTCCAACTGCATCATCGCCCCGTCCATCCTTTCCGCCGACTTCGCCAGGCTGGGCGAGGAGGTGGACAACGTGCTCGCCGCCGGTGCCGACTGGGTGCACTTCGACGTGATGGACAACCATTACGTGCCCAACCTGACCATCGGCCCGATGGTGTGCCAGGCGCTGCGCAAGCACGGCGTCACCGCGCCGATCGACGTGCACCTGATGGTCGAGCCGGTGGACCGCATCATCCCCGACTTCGCCGAGGCCGGCGCCAGCATCATCAGCTTCCACCCGGAGGCCTCGAAGCACGTCCACCGCACCATCCAGCTGATCAAGTCGCACGGCTGCAAGGCCGGGCTGGTGCTCAACCCGGCCACGCCGGTGGAAGTGCTGGACTGGGTGCTGGACGACCTGGACCTGGTGCTGCTGATGTCGGTCAACCCGGGCTTCGGCGGCCAGGCGTTCATCCCCTCCACGCTGGACAAGCTGCGCGCGGTGCGGGCGATGATCGACAAGCGCGGCAAGCCGGTGCGGCTGGAGATCGACGGCGGGGTGAAGGCCGACAACATCGGCGCCATCGCCGCGGCCGGCGCCGATGCCTTCGTCGCCGGCTCGGCGATCTTCAACGCGCCGGACTACGCGCAGGTGATCGCCGCCATGCGCGCCAACGTCGCCGCCGCACGCGGTTGAGGCCGGCGCCGTGGCCGCATTGAACATCCGCCCGGCCACGGCCGACGACGCAGCGCTGATCCTGCGTTTCATCCACGAGCTGGCGATCTACGAGAAGGCCGAATCGTCGGTGCAAACCGACGAGGCGGGCATCCGCGCCAGCCTGTTCGGCACCGATGCCACCGCCCATGCGCTGGTCTGCGAGGCCGACGGCGTGGCCATCGGCTATGCGGTGTACTTCTTCAACTATTCCACCTGGCTGGGCCGCAACGGCCTGTACCTGGAAGACCTGTACGTGAGCCCGGAACATCGCGGCAGCGGCGCCGGCAAGGCCCTGCTGCGGCACCTGGCGCGGATCGCGGTAGCGAAGGAGTGCGGGCGCTTCGAGTGGTCGGTGCTGGACTGGAACGCGCCGGCCATCGCCTTCTACGAGGCCGCCGGCGCACGGCCGCAGGACGCGTGGACCGTATACCGGATGGAGGGCGAGGCGCTGCGGTGCTTCGCCGAAGGCTGACGTGGGTCCGGTCGCGACTGACGTCGCTCCTACAAGCGGCAGCCGTTGTAGGAGCGACGTCAGTCGCGACCGAACCTTCCCCGGACAAAACCAAAAAAAGGCCGCGATGTCGCCATCGCGGCCCCGGGGAATAGTCGGAGGCTGATCCTGCCTCCCTCCGTCGTCCCTGCTATGGCCTTCCATTCTCCCGGCCCTCGATGACAGGACGATGACGTTCACTGCCGGCATACGCCGGCTTGCTAGCCTGCGCGCTCTTTCGCGCAGGAGCCGTGCATGGTCCGGAACCGCTGGTGGCTGATCCTCAACGGCAAGTCGGCCGGCGACGACGAGGTGCGCGAGGCGGTCGCGGCGATGCGTGCGGCCGGCTGCGAAGTGCAGGTGCGGCTCACCTGGGAAGGCGGCGATGCCCGGCGTTGCGTGGACGAGGCCATTGCCGCCGCGGCGGAAACGGTCGTCGCCGGCGGCGGCGACGGCACCCTGAGCGAGGTGGCCGCGGCCCTGGCCGATCGCGAAGAGCACGCCGCGGCGCTGCCGGGCCTGGGCCTCGTGCCGCTGGGCACGGCCAACGATTTCGCCACCGCGGCCGGCCTGCCGGCGTCGCCGCTGGCCGCGCTGCAATCGCTGGCCGGGAGCCGGCCGGTGCCCATCGACCTGCTGCGGATCGAGGCCAACGGACAGGTCCGCTGGTGCGCCAACCTGGCCAGCGGCGGCTTCGGCACCGAGGTGACGGTGGAGACCGCCGAGGGGCTGAAGAGCATGCTGGGCGGACTGGCGTACGTGATCACCGGCATCTCCCGGCTGGGCCGGATCGAACCGGTCCAGGCCCGCTTCCACGGGCCGGATTTCGCCTGGCAGGGCGGCTTCATCGCCCTGGGCATCGGCAACGGCCGCCAGGCCGGTGGCGGCCAGGTGCTGTGCCCGGAGGCGATCCTGGACGACGGCCTGCTGGACCTGACCATCGTGCCCGAGCTGTCGGGCGAAGTGCGCGCCACGCTCGCCGCGCTGGTCGCCGGCGGCAGGGAAGCGGCGCTGGAACGGCTGGCCGAACGCCGGCAACTGCCGTGGCTGCGGATCGACGCGGCCGAACCGCTGACCCTCAACCTCGACGGCGAACCGCTGCAATCGGCGCATTTCCGCATCGAGTGCGTGCCGCGGCGGATCCGCATGCACCTGCCGGCGGATTGCGTGTTGTTGTCCGGATCCTGACCGGCGAGGGGACAGGAGGGGCCGGCAGGATTGTTCGCGGCATGGGCGCTTCGACGAGGTGAACCGGCAACGGAAAAGAACGGCATCGCAACCGGCGGTCGATCTCGCTGCGGAACAGCAGGAACGGGAGGCCCGGCAACACCACGCGCGAAGCATGGCCTGACGCCTCGCGCCGCCGGGCGGAAGCTCCTCCGCGGCCGGCCTGTCGCCGAAGGCTTCCATCGTGTGGTTGCCGCGGGCCGTTCGTGGGCCGCTGTCGCCGGCGGCCGCGCGCTGGCCCCTGGCGGGAAGGGTGTCCTCCGCCGATGCCAGCCCGCTTCAGGGTCCTCGAAAGTCACGGTTGCAACCATGCCTGGCGGCCAGTGGGCCGCGGGAATCGGGGTTTCGCCGTGCCGGAACCTGCGGTACAGTCGCCCGGTGTCCACTCTGACGACCCCGCATACCCTTTCTTCCGCTCGCCGCTGGTGGCGATGGTGGCCCGTTGCCGTCGTCCGTACCGCCACCGTCGTTTCCCGGAAGGAAAGTCGTCTTGATCACGCAAGAGCAGTTCTCGCAGCAGGCCGCTGAAGGCCACACCCGCATCCCCGTCGTCCGCGAAGTGCTGTCCGACCTGGACACGCCGCTCTCGGTCTACCTGAAGCTCGCCGACGGCCCGCACACCTACCTGTTCGAATCGGTCGAGGGCGGCGAACGCTTCGGTCGCTATTCGATCATCGGCCTGCCGGCACGGCGGGTCTATACCTTCCACGGCCATACCCTGAGCGTGCGCGAGCACGGTCGCTTGGTCGAAAGCCGCGAGGTCGCCGATCCGTTCGCCGAGGTCGAAGCGCTGCGCTGCGCGCATTCGGTGCCCAAGCTCGATGGGCTGCCCGGCTTCACCGGCGGCCTGGTCGGCTGGTTCGGCTTCGAGTGCATCGGCTACATCGAGCCGCGGCTGGCGCCGCCGGCCGGCCGCGACGAACTGGGCACGCCGGACATCCTGCTGCTGCATTCGGAAGAGCTGGCGGTGTTCGACAACCTCAAGGGCCGCCTGTACCTGATCGTGCATGCCGATCCGCGCGAGCAGGGGGCATGGGACGAGGCGCAGGCGCGCCTGGACGGCCTGGTCGCCAAGCTGCGCGCCCCCGGCGCCGGCTACCCGGCGCCGATCGCCAGCGACGCGCTGGACGAGAATGATTTCGTCTCCGGCTTCACCCGCGAGGGCTTCATCGCCGCGGTCGACAAGTCCAAGGAATACATCCGCGCCGGCGACATCTTCCAGGTGGTGTTGAGCCAGCGCCTGAGCATCCCGTTCAAGGCGCGCCCGGTGGACGTCTACCGGGCGCTGCGCGCGCTCAATCCTTCGCCGTACATGTATTTTCTCGACGTCGGCGACGTGCAGGTGGTGGGCTCCTCGCCGGAGATCCTGGTGCGGCTCCAGGACGGCGAGGTCACGGTGCGCCCGATCGCCGGCACGCGTCCGCGTGGTGCCACGGTGGAAGAGGACAACGCACTGGAAGCCGAGCTGCTGGCCGATCCGAAGGAACGCGCCGAGCACCTGATGCTGATCGACCTGGGCCGCAACGACGCCGGTCGCGTCTCGCAGGCCGGCACGGTGGAGGTGGGCGAGCAGTTCGTGATCGAGCGCTACAGCCACGTCATGCACATCGTCAGCGAGGTCACCGGCCGGCTGCAGCCGGGCCTGAGCTATGCCGACGTGCTGCGCGCCACGTTCCCGGCCGGCACCGTCAGCGGCGCGCCGAAGATCCGCGCGCTGGAAGTGATCCGCGAGCTGGAGCCGATCAAGCGCAACGTCTACGCCGGCAGCATCGGCTACATCGGCTGGCATGGCGATGCCGACACCGCCATCGCCATCCGCACCGCGGTGATCAAGGACGGCCGCCTGCACGTGCAGGCCGGCGCTGGCATCGTCCACGACTCGGACCCGGACAAGGAATGGGACGAGACGATGAACAAGGGGCGCGCGCTGTTCCGTGCGGTGGCGCAGGCGGCGCAGGGATTGTGAATACCCAACCGGAGAGCGGGACATGAAGAGCATCATTGCCGCGGCTGTGCTGTCGCTGGCGGCGCTGGGTGCGCAGGCGCAGTCGATCAGTGGCCAGCCTTTCATCGCCGTGCATGGCACGGCGAAGGCGGAGGTGGTGCCGGACATCTTCCCGCTGGAAATCACCTTGTCGGAAACCAGCAAGGACGCCGCCAGGACGCAGGCGCTGATCGAGGGCCTTGCGCGGCAGATCATCGAGCTGACGCAGGCGATGGAGATGGCCGACCGCGACGTGACCCTGTCCAACCTCGATGTGTCGCCGGAATACCGCTACAACGACAAGGACGACACCGAGACCTTTCTCGGCAACACCTACCAGCGGCAGATCAAGCTGCGTTTCCACACGCTGGCGGATCTGCAGAAAATGATTTCCTCGCTGCCGCAGGTCAGGCAGGTGCGCCTGAACACCGGCAGCTTCGCAACGTCGCAAGCGGACGAACTGCGCCGCCAGTTGCTGACGCAGGCGGTGGAGGATGCGCGCAAGACCGCCGACATCATGGCGGCGGCCGTGGGCAGGCGGATCGGCACGGTCCACAACATCTCCAACCAGGGGTTCAACGTCCGCTATGTCACGTCCGATGAATACTCGAGGCAGTCGCTGGATAGGGTGATGGTGACCGGCTCGAAGATCGGCGCTCCCGTGGCGTTGCGCGAAGGCAGCATCCAGCTCGACCAGAACGTCTACATCATCTACACCCTGGTCGATTGAGGTGATCGAATGCTCTTGATGATCGACAACTACGACAGCTTCACCTACAACCTCGTGCAGTACCTGCAGACGCTGGGTGCCGAGGTGAAGGTGGTGCGCAACGACGCCTTGGGCGTGGACGAGATCGCCGCACTGGCGCCGAGCCACATCGTCGTCTCGCCCGGCCCGTGCACGCCCAACGAGGCGGGCGTGTCGCTGGAGCTGATCCGGCGGCTGGGGCCGTCCACGCCGATCCTGGGCGTATGCCTGGGCCACCAGAGCATCGGCCAGGTCTACGGTGGGCAGGTGATCCGCGCCGGCAACATCATGCACGGCAAGACCTCGCCGATCCGGCACCAGGGCAAGGGCGTGTTCGCCGGCCTGCCGGACCGCTACCAGGCCACCCGCTACCACTCGCTGGTGGTGGACAAGACGGCACTGCCGGACTGCCTGGAAGTCACCGCCTGGACCGAGAACGAAGACGGTTCGGTCGAGGAGATCATGGGCCTGCGCCATCGCGAACATCCGGTGGAAGGCGTGCAGTTCCATCCCGAGTCGATCCTCACCGAGCATGGCCACGCGCTGCTGAAGAACTTCCTGGAGCGGCAGTGACACGGTTGCGCGGCCTTGCCGTCCTCGTCGTGCTGCTGTGGGGCGCGGATGCGGCCGCCGCGACGGTTGCGTCCGGCCGCCAGTGTTCGGCGGACGCGCTGCAGCAGGCGCGCAGGCTGCTGGCCTTCCACGTCGACAACGACGAGCGCGCGGAAGTGCTGCCGGAGGTGGAGGCATTGCCCTCCATCGTCAATCCAGCCAACTCCCGGCAGCGCTTCGACGTGCTGCAGGTATGGGGTTCGGTCTACAAGGGCCAGTACCGCATGCGCCTGGAGTACTACCGTTCCGGCGATTCCTGCGTGCTGATGGGGCAGGAAATCCTCGAGCACGCCTCCCTCTGATCCACAACGGAATTCCCATGTCCATTTCCCCCCAGGAAGCCCTGCAGCGCACCATCGAGCATCGCGAGATCTTCTTCGACGAGATGGTCGACCTGATGCGGCAGGTCATGCGCGGCGAGGTGTCGCCGGTGATGACCGCGGCCATCCTCACCGGCCTGCGCGTGAAGAAGGAAACCGTCGGCGAGATCGCCGGCGCGGCCACGGTGATGCGCGAGTTCGCGCTGCCGGTGGCGGTGGCCGACAAGACCCACCTGGTCGACATCGTCGGCACCGGCGGCGACGGCTCGCACACGTTCAACATTTCCACCTGCGCCATGTTCGTGGCCGCGGCGGCCGGCGCCAGGGTCGCCAAGCACGGCAACCGCAGCGTGTCGTCCAAGTCCGGCAGCGCCGATGCGGTGGAAGCGCTGGGTGCGGCGATCGAACTGCAGCCGCAGCAGGTGGCGCAGCTCATCGCCGAGACCGGGATCGGCTTCATGTTCGCGCCGATGCACCACCCGGCGATGAAGGTGGTGGCGCCGGTGCGGCGCGAAATGGGCGTGCGCACCATCTTCAACATCCTCGGCCCGCTGACCAACCCGGTCGGCGCCACCAGCGTGCTGATGGGTGTGTTCCACCCGGACCTGGTCGGCATCCAGGCGCGGGTACTGCGCGAGCTGGGCACCGAGCGCGCGCTGGTGGTGTGGGGGCGCGACAACATGGACGAGATATCGCTCGGCGCCGGCACCCTGGTCGGCGAACTGCGCGACGGCAAGGTGCGCGAGTACGAGATCCACCCGGAGGACTTCGGCATCGCCATGTCGGCCAGCCGCAACCTCAAGGTCGCCGGGCCGGAGGAGTCGATCGCGATGCTGCGCGGCGTGCTCGACAACCAGCCCGGCCCGGCGCTGGACATCGTCGCGCTCAATGCCGGCGCCGCGCTGTATGCGGCCGGCGTGGCCGGCGACATCGCCGACGGCCTGGCCCGCGCGCGCGCGGTGCTGGCCGACGGCAGCGCCCGCATGCGCATGCAGCAGTACGTGGAAGCCACCCGCCGGATCGCCGGCGGCGCCTGAAGCGGCCTTCATCCGATCGACCGCCATGGCCGATAATGGCCGGCCTTCAGGACCCGAAAGACGATGAGCGACATCCTCAACACCATCCTCGCCCGCAAGACGCAGGAAGTGGCCGAGCGCAGCGCCCGCGTGCCGCTGGCCGAACTGGCCGCGCGCGCGGCCGATGCCTCGCCGGTCCGCGGTTTCGCGCAGGCGCTGAAGGCCGCCATCGGCAACGGCGACCCGGCGGTGATCGCCGAGGTGAAGAAGGCCAGCCCGTCCAAGGGCGTGATCCGCGCCGATTTCCATCCCGGCGACATCGCCGTGAGCTACGAATTCGGCGGTGCCAGCTGCCTGTCGGTGCTGACCGACGTCGACTTCTTCCAGGGCGCCGACGCCTACCTGCAGCAGGCGCGCGAGGCGTGCACGCTGCCGGTGTTGCGCAAGGATTTCGTGATCGATCCGTACCAGGTGTACGAGGCGCGCGTGCTCGGCGCCGACTGCATCCTGCTGATCGTCTCGGCGCTGGACGACCGCCAGCTGGCCGGGCTGTCCGATCTGGCGCTGCAGCTGGGCATGGACGTGCTGGTGGAAGTGCACGACATCGACGAGCTGGAACGCGCCATCCAGGTGCCGGTGCCGCTGGTGGGCATCAACAACCGCAACCTGCGCACCTTCGAGGTGTCGCTGGAGACCACGCTGGAGATGCGTTCGGCGGTGCCGCGCGACCGCCTGCTGGTCACCGAGAGCGGCATCCTGGCGCCGGCCGACGTGCAGCGCATGCGCGATGCCGGCGTCAACGCGTTCCTGGTCGGCGAGGCCTTCATGCGCGCCGAGGAGCCGGGCGAGGCCCTGCGTCAGCTATTCTTCCCGAATGACTGAGACCTATCCGACGCCGCGCGACGACGCGCCGCTGATCGTTTTCGATTTCGACCACACCCTGTACGACGGCGATTCGGGCAGCCACCTGTTCGCCTGGCTGATCCGCCGCAATCCGCTGCGCCTGCTGGCGGCGCTGCTGGCCACGCCGGTCCTGGGGCCGCTGGTGGCGATGTTGCCGACCCGTCGCCGCGGCATCTCCGGCTATGTCTGGATCGCCACCTTCGGCCTGCACCGCGCACGCGAATTCAACACGGTGATCGACCGCTACGTGCTCAGGCACGAGGAGGAGATCCGTCGCCGGCTGCTGCCGCGTGCGCTGGAGGTGTTCGCTCGCCACCGTGCCGCCGGCGACCGCGTGGTGGTCGCCACCGGCGCGCCGCCGGAACTGGCGCGCGCCATCCTCGCCTTCGTCGCCCACCACGGCGTGCCGGTGATCGGCAGCCAGGTCGGGCCGCGGCTGGGCGCGGTGACCGCCACCCGCCACTGCCACAACGAAGAGAAGATGCGGATGCTGCGCGAGCGCGGCTACGGCGACATCGACGTCGCCTATTCGGACAGCAGCGCCGACCTGCCGCTGCTCAAGGCCGCCAGGGCGCCGGTGGTGGTGAACCCGAAGCGCTCGCGGGTGTCGATGTTCCGCCAGGTGCTGCCGGCCGGTACCCCGATCCTCAACTGGGGCTGCCGCGACCGCGGCGGCGACCCGGTCGCCTGAGTCGTTCAGGTCGCGCCGCGCAGCCGCATCAGCGCGTGGCCGATCTGGAACAGGCTGATCGAGAGCACCAGCACGCCCACCGCCACCAGCACCCAGCGCTCGCGCACCCGCTTGACCAACACCGCCGCCACCGGCGCGGCCATCATGCCGCCGATCATCAGCCCGGCGACGATCGGCAGGTGCTGCAGGCCCATCGACAGCAGGAAGGTGGCGGAGATCGCCACGGTGACCACGAATTCGGCCGCGTTGACGGTGCCGATGGTGGTCCGCGCCTGGCCGCCGCGCGCCAGCAGGGTGGACGTGGCCACCGGCCCCCAGCCGCCACCGCCGCTGGCGTCGAGCAGGCCGGCGGTGAAGCCCAGCACCGGCACCCGCTGTACTTCGCGCTTGGGGATCAGCCGGCCGGCGGCCCGCAGCAGGATCATCACCGCCAGTCCCAGCAGGTACAGATAGATGAACGGACGGACCAGGTCGCCGGGCAGCTGCGTGAGCACATAGGCGCCGATGACGCCGCCCAGCGCCCCGGGCAGGGCCAGGCGCAGGAACAGTTTGCGATCGACATTGCCGGCGGCCAGGTGCGAGGCCCCGGATGCCCCGGTGGTGAACACTTCGGCGGTATGGATGCTGGCGCTCACCGCCGCCGGCGGCAGTCCCATGCTCAGCAGCACCGAGGAGGACACCAGCCCGAACGCCATGCCCAGCGCGCCATCCACCAGTTGCGCGGCCAGGCCGATCAGGATGAACCAGTAGAACTCGCTGCCCAATTCCATGCCCCAGCCTGCGGGCAAGGGCAGGGCGGGTCAAGGCAGGAGCGCCGGGCCGACCGCCGGCAGCGGAGTAGGCGGGGATGTGATCCCGGCAGGCTTTCCGGGGAGTCTGAGGAGGCGGGAGGTGCCAAGATTGATGCGCCCTACCCCCGCTTGGGAGGGGGCTGCGAGCGAAACCCACAGCTCAAATAGCCCCCTTTGGTAAGGGGGGGCGCGCCGACAGGCGCGGGGGTGAGGGTGGCCTGCTTGCGCGGCACTGCCGCGCAGGCCATCCGAACGCCCGGCGTGCTACGCCGGGCCGGGGGAGGACAAATCCGAAGCCGGGGCCAATGTTTGCTTCGCAAACATTGGCGGTAATTTGCGGATACGGATTACCGCGTCCCGTACAGCACCACGGTCTTGCCCCGGGCGTGCAGCAGGCCGTCGGCCTGCAGCTTCTTCAGCACCCGCCCGGCCATCTCGCGCGAGCAGCCGACCAGCCGCGCCAGCTCCTGGCGCGAGACCCGCAGCTGGGTTCCCTGCGGGTGGCTCATCGATTCCGGCTCCTTGGCCAGGTCGTGCAGGGTGCGCACGATCCGGTCGGTCACGTCCAGGAAGGCCAGCCGGCTGGCCTTGCGGCTGGTATGCAGCAGGCGCTTGGAAATCTGCGAGCCGATGGCGTAGAGCAGGCGCGGGGCGTCGGCCGACAGCGGGCCCAGGAACAGCTGGTGCAGCCGCTCGTAGCTGATCTCGGCCAGTTCGCAGGGGGTGCGGGTGCGCAGGATCACCTCGCGCTTGTCCGACTCGATGAACAGGCCCATTTCCCCGACGAACTCGCCGCTGCCGAAGTAGCCCAGCACCAGCTCGCGGTCGTCCTCCTCCTCGGCGATGATGCTCACCGAGCCGCTGATCACGTAATAAAGGGTGCCGGCCGGATCGCCCGGGCGGAAGACGTCGGTGCGCGTCGGGTAGCGACGGCGATGACTGTGGGCCAGAAAGCGGTCAATGGTGGCTATGTCCAGCGTTAGCGGACTGGTAGCAAGGCGCACGGTCGACACGGTATGGGTAGTCCCTAAGGTCATGGTGGCTTCACAGCGAGAATGAGGAAGCTTAACGACGACGGTTGCAAGGGGCAAACATGAGTACCGGCGCACGTTTCGCCGGGGCGCCATTTGCCCCATAATTGATCCTTTCCCGCCATTCACAGGATCGACCGCCGTGGTCAAGCCGTTGCCTCGCCTGAGGTTGCAGGGTTTCAACAACCTCACCAAGGCGCTGAGCTTCAACATCTACGACGTCTGCTATGCGCGTACCGAAGAGGAACGCCAGCGCTACATCGAGTACATCGACGAAGAATACAACGCCGATCGTCTCACGCAGATCCTCACCGATGTGGCCGAGATCATCGGCGCCAACATCCTGAACATCGCCCGCCAGGACTACGACCCGCAGGGTGCCTCGGTGACGATCCTGATCTCCGAAGAGCCGGTGATCGACAAGAAGCAGGCCGGCAAGGAACTGATCTCCGACGCGGTGGTGGCGCACATGGACAAGAGCCACATCACCGTCCATACCTATCCGGAGACCCATCCGCAGGAAGGCATCGCCACCTTCCGCGCCGACATCGACGTGGCCACCTGCGGCGTCATTTCGCCGCTGAAGGCGCTGAACTACCTGATCGAGAGCCTCGAGTCGGACATCGTGATCATGGACTACCGCGTCCGTGGCTTCACCCGCGACGTGAAGGGCAAGAAGCACTTCATCGACCACAAGATCAACTCGATCCAGAACTTCCTGGCCAAGAACATCAAGTCGCGCTACGAGATGTTCGACGTCAACGTCTACCAGGAAAACATCTTCCACACCAAGATGCACCTGAAGGACTTCGACCTGGACCAGTACCTGTTCGAGGAGAAGGCCAAGAACCTCTCGTTCAAGGAGCGCATGAAGATCGAGGCGTTGTTGCGCCGCGAGATCGAGGAACTGTTCCACGGCCGCAACCTGGTCGAGTGACGGTTACATGAGGTTCGGGTGGGGCTTGCTAGCCTTGCCCTGCTGAATCAAGGCGGGACGGCCCGCCCCGTGGAGCGATCCGCGGACCACAGCCGACGGCGGCCCGGTGCGAAAGCACCGGGCCGTTTTCTTTGCTGCTTCTCCCATCCGGGGAGAGGCGGCGTGTTTCCCGGATGGCCCTGTTGCCGCTCGGGAAGCCCGCGACTGACGCCGCTCCTGCAGGCGGCAGGGAGGCTGTCGTAGGAGCGACGTCAGTCGCGACCGCCCCGGCGGAGCCCCGGTCCCTGTATCCCGTTATCGAGGAGTGTCCTGCAATGCCCTGGATCTACCTGTTGCTGGCCGGCGTGTTCGAGATCGGCTTCGCGTTGGGCCTGAAGTACAGCGAAGGATTCACCCGGCTGTGGCCGAGCGTGGGCACCGTGGTGTTCGCCGGCATCAGCCTGTGGCTGCTGACCCAGGCGATGAAGAGCATCCCGGTCGGGACCGCCTACGCGATCTGGACCGGTATCGGTGCCATGGGCGTGGCGGTGCTGGGCATCTTCCTGTTCAACGACAGCGCCTCGCCGGCCCGCCTGGCCTGCGTGGCGCTGATCGTGGCCGGTGTGGTCGGCTTGAAGCTGGCGTCGTAGTCATGGCCGCTTCGCGGCCATGACCCCCAAGGTTTGCGCAGCAAACCTTGGGCCCCGACTCCGGGTTTGCCTATCCCCCGCCTTCGGCGCGCCCCTTAACAGAAGGGGCTCTACTCCAGATGGCTTCAGGGGCTTTGCTCCTCTTCCGCCGTAGGGGCAGTAGAAGAGAGGGGTGAGGAGGGCGTCGGCTCAGGGCCGGTAGGCGACGATCTTCATGACCCTGGGAGCCGGCGCTATCGCCGTCGAGGCGGGCCTGCTTCGCGGCCATGACCCCCAAGGTTTGCGCAGCAAACCTTGGGCCCCGACTCCGGGTTTGCCTATCCCCCGCCTTCGGCGCGCCCCTTAACAGAAGGGGCTCTACTCCGGATGGCTTCAGGGGCTTTGCTCCTCTTCCGCCGTAGGGGCAGTGGAAGAGAAGGATGGGGAGGGCGTCGGCTCAGGGCCGGTAGGCGACGATCTCCATGACCCTGGGAGCTGGCGCTGTCGCCGTCGAGGCGGGCCCGCTTCGCGGTCATGACCCCCAAGGTTTGCGCAGCAAACCTTGGGCCCCGACTCCGGGTTTGCCTATCCCGCGCCTTCGGCGCGCCCCTTAACAGAAGGGGCTCTACTCCAGATGGTTTCAGGGGCTTTGCTCCTGCTTCCGCGGCAGGGGCGATAGAAGGAAGGGCAAGGAGGGGAGGGGCTCAGAGCCGGTAGGCGATGGTCTTCATGACCCTGGAGGCCAGCGCCATCGCCGCCGGGATCGGCTGCGGCAGGATGCGCGCGCCGGCCTGTTCGGCGTGGTCGGCGTGGCGGGCCTCGTCGATCTTCATCACCTTGAGGATCTCGCGGCTGCGCAGGTCCGGCGGCGGCAGGGTTTCCAGGTGCTCGTCCAGGTGCGCCTCGACCTGGCGTTCGGTCTCCACCACGAAGCCCAGGTTCCAGCCGTCGCCGCGCAGGCCGGCCAGGGTGCCGATGGTGTAGCTGCCGGCGTACCAGAGCGGGTTGAACAGGCTCGGGCGGCTGCCCAGTTCCTGCAGGCGCTCGGCGCACCAGGCCAGGTGGTCGGTTTCCTCCTGGGCGGCCTCGAGCAGGTGTTCGCGGGTGGCCGGGTCGCGCGCCACCGCGGCCTGGCCGAAGTACAGGCCCTGGGCGCAGACCTCGCCGACATGGTTGATCCGCATCAGGCCGGCGGCATGACGGCGTTCGCGCTCGTCCAGCACCGTGTCCGGGGTGGATGCCGCCGGATAGGGGCGGGCCGCCGGCGGATTGCCGAACACGGTGTCCAGCGCGCGCTGGGCCTCGGTCAGGACGTGGTCCAGCGGGGTGGTCTGGCGGAGTGCGGTCATGGTCTCGATCGTGCGGCGTGGGGCTGGTCGCCGATTCTCGCCCCCGCGCCGGGTACTGCCAAGCGCGGCCCCGAGGGAGGGGAGTCGGCCGGTTGCGCGGCCGGGCGCCAGTGCGTACAATCCCGCCTCTTGCGTTTCACAATTCACAACGCGTGGCAGAGTTCCGGCAGCCGCACCGCCGCAATGAGCCCGACCTACCGAGTTCTTTCATGAGCACTTTCACTGCAAAGTCCGAGACCGTCCAGCGCGACTGGTATCTCGTCGACGCCGACGGCAAGACGCTTGGCCGTCTGGCCACCGAACTGGCCCGCCGCCTGCGCGGCAAGCACAAGCCGGTCTATACCCCCCACGTTGATACCGGCGACTACCTGGTCGTCATCAATGCAGAAAAGATTGCCGTCACCGGCAAGAAGCTGCAGGACAAGAAGTATCACCGTTTCACCGGCTACATCGGCAACCTGAAGACCGAGACCCTGGCCCAGGCGCTGGAGCGCCACCCGGAGCGCGTCATCGAGATCGCCGTCAAGGGCATGCTGCCGAAGGGCCCGCTGGGCCGCGCCATGTACCGCAAGCTCAAGGTGTACTCGGGTTCCGAGCACCCGCACGCCGCTCAGCAGCCGCAAGTTCTGGATATCTAATCATGGCTATCACGCAAAACTACGGCACTGGCCGCCGCAAGTCCTCCACCGCCCGCGTGTTCCTGCGCAAGGGCACCGGCAACATCACCGTCAACGACCGTCCGCTGGACGAGTTCTTCGGCCGTGAGACCGCGCGCATGATCGTGCGCCAGCCGCTGGAGCTGACCAACAACACCGAAAGCTTCGACATCAAGGTCACCGCCTCCGGCGGCGGCACCACCGGCCAGGCCGGTGCGATCCGCCTGGGCATCGCCCGCGCGCTGGTCGAGTACGACGAGTCGCTGAAGTCCGAGCTGCGCAAGGCCGGCTTCATGACCCGCGACGCCCGCGAAGTCGAGCGCAAGAAGGTCGGTCTGCACAAGGCCCGCCGCGCCACCCAGTTCTCCAAGCGCTGATCCCTGGTGCCTGGTCCGGGGCCGCTTGCGGCCCCGCTGGGAACACGCAAAAGCCCGGCTTCGGCCGGGCTTTTGCCGTTCATGCACCTGTGCTTTCCCCTGGTGGGCAGGTGGCGGGGCAAAAAGAAAGGCCCGATCTTTCGATCGGGCCTTTCTGGTGTATGGCTGCCCCGGATGGATTCGAACCACCGAATGCCTGAGTCAGAGTCAGGTGCCTTACCGCTTGGCGACGGGGCAATGCGTGCGTGCGATTATCGCACGTCCCGTAATCGGATCCAAGGTCCGATGGTGGCTATGGGTGGACTCGAACCACCGACCCCAGCATTATGAGTGCTGTGCTCTAACCGGCTGAGCTACATAGCCTAGGGAGCCGGTAATTCTGGTGGCCGAGCCGGCGTCTGTCAATACCTTTGCATGAAGCTTGTGGCCCGGCGACGGCCATGGCAGAGTCCCTGCAGTAGATTTTTTCAGGAGTCCGCATCGTGATCGATCCGGACGGCTATCGACCCAACGTCGGCATCGTGCTGATGCGGCAGGACGGGCAGGTGTTCTGGGCACGACGCGTGCGCCGGGATGGCTGGCAGTTCCCGCAAGGCGGCATGAACACCGACGAAACGCCGGTCGAGGCCATGTATCGCGAGTTGCAGGAAGAAACCGGGCTGCTGCCCGAACATGTCGAAGTGCTGGGCGCCACGCCCGGTTGGCTGCGCTATCGCCTGCCGAGCCGGGCGATCCGCCGCAACGAGCGCCAACTGTGCATCGGCCAGAAGCAGGTGTGGTTCCTGCTGCGCCTGACCGGCGACGAATCCCATGTCAGCCTGGACCAGACCGACAGCCCGGAGTTCGACCACTGGCGCTGGGTCGATTTCTGGTACCCGGTCGAGCACGTGGTGATGTTCAAGCGCAGCGTCTATGCGCGCGCGCTGCGGCACCTGGCGCCACTGGCGCGCGGGATCGCCGGTGCCGGCGTGCAGGCCATGCCCAAGTCGGCGCAGGAGGCGTGGCTGCCCGGCAGCAGCGCCGGCCACGACCGGCCGCGCAAGCGGGCGCGGCGTCCGGGCAGCGGCTGGGTCAAGCGGATCAATAACGATTAACGACAGAAATTGACAACCATTCTCGTTTGCGTTTGAATGGCGCCAGGCCAATCGGGGCCTGTCGAGCGCGATCCTCACGTGTACGTTTGCATCTGTAACGGGGTTACCGACCACCAGATCCGCGAGGCGGCCGAAAGCGGCTGCCAGAGCGTGTCGGAGCTGACCATGCGCACCGGGTGCGGTTCCAACTGCGGCTCCTGCCTGGACATGGCGGCGGGGCTGCTGGAACAGGCCCGCAGCAGCCGCACCTTGTCGCTGCCGGTGCTGGGCATGGCCAAGGCCGCCTGAGCGGGCGGCCCGGCTCCATCCCCGCCGGGGCATCTCCGGCCAACCGCGCCGCCACTTCCGGCAAACGCGGGTTAATGATCACGATTCGCGTTCCTTCATCGGCATTGCCGAAGCGCTAGAGTGCGCCCGTTACAACTGCGGGAGCTATCGCAATGAAGGGCGACGCCAAGGTCATCGAATTCCTCAACAAGGCGCTCTACAACGAGCTGACCGCCATCAACCAGTACTTCCTGCACGCCAAGATGCTGAAGAACTGGGGGCTGATGGAACTGTCCCAGCACGAGTACAAGGAATCGATCGACGAGATGAAGCACGCCGACGTGCTGTCCGATCGCATTCTTTTCCTCGAAGGGCTGCCGAACTTCCAGGCGCTGGGCAAGCTGCGCATCGGCGAGAACCCCACCGAGATCCTCAAGTGCGACCTGGCGCTGGAGCGCGAGGGCGTGGTGCTGCTGCGCGAAGCGGTGGCGTATGCCGATTCGATCGGCGACTACGTCAGCCGCCAGTTGTTCGTGAGCATCCTCGAGTCCGAGGAAGAGCACATCGACTGGCTGGAGACCCAGCTCGACCTGATCGACCGCATCGGCGAGCCGAACTACCTGCTGACCAAGCTGGAAGACTGAGGCCCCGCCCGCAGCCTGCCGCACCCGGAGCATCCTGCCCGCGTGCGGCGCCGGCCGGTGGCGGCGCTGCGGCGCATCCGGCGTGCGCCTTGCGCTCGCCGGGCGGCAGATCCGCCAATGCCTGTGGCCGCTTCGGTTCGGCCTTTGCCGCGGAACGCCCAGCAAACCTCGTCGTCCGCGCAGGCGGAGATCCAAGGGCTTGCCTGCGATGCCGGGTGGAGCCCGGTTGTTCTCCAACCACTGCTCCACCCGCACGAAAGTCGCTGGATGGCTCTTGCTTCGCGCTGCCGTGGGGCTTCCCCGCCTGGGTAGGAAGGGTGGGGAAGTCGCCAGGTGATCGGCCATGAGTCGTCAATGACCAGCCATTCCGCTGTTGAGAGGCTCTTCGGCTGTTGAGAGCATCTCGGCTGCCGAGATGCGCCTCGGCTGTTGAAGGGCGCCCTGGCGGTTGAAAGGCACTCCGGCTGACGGAGTGCGCTCCCTGCCCGCAAGAAGGCCCTTCTCCCATTCGCAGGGAAGGGCACGCCATTGGGTGCCTTGGTGCTGTTCGGAAAGTTCGCGACTGACGTCGCTCCTGCAACATTCCCCGGGCGACGCTGCCAGCGGTAGCCGCCGATGGCGTGACCGCTCGCCCCGGTGAAACCCCCGGGCCATTCGGCTGTCGGCAAACGGTGCGCAGGGATGGCGGCGAAAATTCCGTGGGCGGTGCTCAGCCTTCGATGCCGGTCTCGCTGCGCAGTGCGCTCTGGTAGCCGCTGAGCGCCAGCCGGGCGCGGGCGAATTCGGCGATCACCAGCGCCACCGCCACCGCCGGGCGTTCCAGCGTGCCGGCGCGGGCACCCAGTTCCACCCGTCGTGCCGCGGCCGACAGCGCCATGGCGCCGACATTGGCCGATGCGGACTTGAGGCTGTGCGCCAGCTCGCGCAACTGCTCCTGGTCGGCGGTCAGCGAGGCTTCCTGCAACTGCCGGATCGTCGGCGGGGTGTCGTCCAGGAACAGGGCGATGATGCGTGCGGTCTCGGCGCCGGCGATCTCCTGCAACTCGTCCAGCACGGCGGTATCCAGCACCGGCAAGGTGGTGGTCTGGCTGGCCGGGGAGCTGGTTTCCTCCGGGACCCGGACGGCCGCCAGCGGGGCGGGCGCCGAGCGTGTCGATCCCTGCGGCCGCCAGCGTTGCAGGCAGGCCTGCAACTGCTCGCGCGAGACCGGCTTGGACAGGTAGTCGTCCATGCCCGCATCCAGGCAGCGCTGGCGGTCGCCGGCCATGGCGTTGGCGGTCATCGCCACGATCGGCAGCCGCGGCGTACCCTGCCGCGCTTCCCATTCGCGCCAGCGGCGGGTGGCGGCATAGCCATCGAGCACCGGCATCTGGCAGTCCATCAGCACCAGTTCGTAGCGGTGCTGGGTCATCTTCGCCAGCGCGACTTCGCCGTTGGTGGCGGTGTCGGTGTCGCATCCCATCATCGCCAGCAGCTTCTGCGCGACCAGCAGGTTGACCGGGTTGTCTTCCACCAGCAGCAGCCGCAGGCCGGCGATCGGGGCGGGCGCACTTGCCTCGCCCGCGGCGGGGGCGTCGGGGATGTCCACGGTGGCCTGCATCGGACTGGCGGGCGGTGCCGCCGGCAGCGACAGCGGGCTGAGCATGCCGCGCAGGTCGGCATCGGCGACCTGCCGCGGCAACAGGTTGCCATGGGCGCGCAGGTCCTCGGGTACCGGCTCGTCGCCATACAGCCACACCAGGCGGATGCCCTGGTAGGCGGGGGTGCGGGTGAGGGCGCGGTGCAGGGCGTGCACGCTTTGGCGCAGCGGGTCGAGATCGCCGATCACCACGTTGAACGGTGGCGGCGAGCCGGGCGGGGTGCTGGCGCGCAGGCGTTCGAGTGCTTCCTGCACGGTGTCCACCGCATGCAGCGAGATGCCCCAGTTGGCCAGCAGCAGGTCCAGCCGCTGGCGCAGGCGCGGTTCCGGCCCGACCAGCAGGGCGCGCGTGGGGGGCTGGCCATCCGGCGGCAGGCGCAGGTCGCCGGCCACTTTCAGCAGCGGAATCTCGAACCAGAAGGTGGAGCCTTTTCCGGGCGCCGATTCCACGCCGATGCGGCCGCCCATCAGGTCGATGATGCGCTTGCAGATCGCCAGGCCCAGC
This sequence comes from Xanthomonas chitinilytica, assembly GCF_026107455.2. Lineage (GTDB taxonomy): Bacteria > Pseudomonadota > Gammaproteobacteria > Xanthomonadales > Xanthomonadaceae > Stenotrophomonas > Stenotrophomonas chitinilytica. Next base: position 102,270 of record NZ_JAPCHY010000008.1, read on the forward strand.
CCGGTGCCGCCGTACAACCGGGTGGTGGAGGCGTCGGCCTGGGTGAAGGAGTGGAACAGCCGTGCCTGCTGCTGCTCGTCGATGCCGATGCCGGTGTCGCGCACCTCGAAGCGCAGCAGGTGCTGGGCGCCGGTTTCGCCCTGGCGGCGGACCTGGATCTGGATGCTGCCGCGCTCGGTGAACTTGATCGCATTGACCACCAGGTTGCTCAGCACCTGGCGCAGGCGTACCGGGTCGCCGCGCACCGACAGCCGCACCGCCGGGTCCAGCTGCAGCGACATGCGCAGGCCCTTGTGCTCGGCCGAGCGCTGCATCAGCTGCAGCATCGCGTCCAGCAGCTCGCGCAGGTTGAAGGTGGTGATCTCCAGCTCCAGCCGGTTGGCCTCCAGCTTGGAGTAGTCGAGGATGTCGTCGACGATGCGCAGCAGCTGCCGCGAGCTGTCGCTGGCGGTGTGCAGCATGTCGCGCTGGTCCGGCGCCAGCTGGCCGCGTGCGATCAGCTCCAGCATCGGGATGATGCCGTTGAGCGGGGTGCGGATCTCGTGGCTCATCGTGGCCAGGAACTCGCCCTTGGCCAGCGCCGCCGCTTCGGCGGCCTGCTTGGCCTGCAGCAGCTGTTGCTCCAGCCGGCCGTGGCGCAGCAGTTCGCGCTGCAGTTCGTCGCGCTCGCTCTCGGCCACGGCCCTGCGCGCCTGGCTGGCTTCGTGGTCGCGTGCCAGCCGTCGCGCGTTCCATGCCGCATAGGCGCCGGCCAGCACGCTGGCGGCGGTGGCCAGCAATGCCAGCAGCGGCCAGGGGCCGGGTGTCGCCCGCCAGGCCAGCAGTGCCGCCACGGTGGCGACCGCCGCGATGGCGGCGGCCAGTGTCGGCGGCAGCATTGCGCTCCCCCCGGTGCGCATGGCTACAGGACCGCGCTCTGGAAGTCGAAGTTGAGTTCGCTGCCGGCCGCCTGCACCACGTTGCCCTGGATGAAGTCGACACCCCCCATCCACATGGCGGCCGCGGCCTGCGGATCCTCGATCTGCTGGCCGATGATCTGCAGGCCGGCGCGGTGCGCGACATCGATCGCGCCGCGCAGTTCATCGCGCAGCGCCGGGTTGTTGTGGCTGCCGGAGAAGCGTGCGGCCATGCGGATGAAGCCCAGCGGCAGCTGGGTCAGCAGCGCGTTGGCTTCCGGGCCGGGTTCGAACTGGCTGAGGCAGAACTGCACCCCGGCCGGCATCAGCCGCGCGCAGAACTGCTGCAGGGTGACGGCGTGGATCAGGGCGTCGGGCAGGCGTACGTCGACCACCAGCGAGGTGCCGGCAACGCCGCGCTCGACCAGCGACTGCAGCAGCCAGTCGGCGAAGGCGTCGCGCGCCAGCGTGCGCAGCGACTGCGAGACGAACAGCCGCAGCGGCGGGGTGGCGTGCTGGTAGAGATGCAGCAGCCCCAGCGAGTGGTCCATCACCTGCTGGTCGAGGTCGACGATGCGGCCGGCCGCCTCGGCGGCCGGGATCACCTGGCCGGCCGAAAGCACGCTGCCGTCGCTCTGGCGCAGCCGCAGCAGCACCTGGTACTGCGCGGTATCGCCGCCGGCCACCGCCACGATCGGCTGGTACGCCAGCTCCAGCTGGCCGTCGAGCAGGGCCAGCTGTTCCTGTGAGTTGCTGTCCTCGCGCGGGACGAAGGCGGCCGCGCCATTGCTGAGCAGGCGCGCCTGCAGCGCGGTGCGCTCCACCGCCTCCAGCGCGGTGCCGGCATCGGCGAAGCCGGCCGACAGCGCGGCGTAGCCGGCCACGGCCCGCAGGTGCACCGATTCCTCGTCGCGGACCAGGAACGGGCGCGCCGACAGCCCAGTGCGTATCGATTGCGCCAGCGCTTCGAGCTGCGCCTCGTCGGCGCCGCGCGTGAGCAGCAGGAAGCTGTTGTCGTTCAGGCGCGCCAGCGGATACGGACTGGCGACCTCGGCCAGGCGCTGTCCGGCCTGCACCATCAGCCGTTCGAACGCGGCATAGCCGTAGCGTTCGCGCAGGCCCAGGGCGCTGGCGACCTCGATGAACAGCAGGCCGCCGCTGGCGCCGTCCTGCAGGGCGGCGGTGAGCTGCTGCATCACGTTGTGGCGGGTCGGCAGCCCGGTTTCCGGGTTGTTCAATGCCGGCGTGGCCGCGCCCGCGTGCTGGGCCTGCTGACGCGAGCGACGGATGCGGTTGGAGACCGCCGCGATCAGGTGCCGTGGCCGGATCGGCTTGGTGAGGAAGTCGTCGGCGCCGCTGTCGAGTACCTCGAACTGGCGTTCCGGGTCCGGGTCGCCGGTCAGGAACACGATCGGCAGCAACTGCTGCTGCGGCTGCTGGCGGATCAGTGCGGTCAGGCGCATGCCGTCCAGGCCGGGCATGTGCAGGTCCATCAGGATCAGGTCGGGGTGGTGTTCGGTGATGGCCTGCTGCACGCCTTCGGCTTCCATCTGCACGATGGCCTGCATCCCGGCGCCGTGCAGCACGCTCTGTGCGAACAGGGCCTGGGAACGGTCGTCCTCGACGATCAGTACCCGGTACGGGGATTCGGGCGCCGCCGCGGCGGCCACGGCGCCGCTGTCGCTGGCCGTCGCGCTGCGGGGCGCTGCCGGGGACGGAGGCGCGGCGATCACTTCGGCCGGCGTCGGTTGCGGCGCTGCCGGAGCCTCGCTGGCCCAGCGCTGCCAATACCCCGGCGGCGGGATTTCCGCGCCGGGGGCGCGTGTTGTCGATGCGACGTTGTCGGTGGCGGCCATCGTTACTCCCTGTATGCGGCGCATTATGCGATGAAGCCTACGGTGGCAGCGAATGCCCGCCACGCGTCGCTGGCGGCGTGCCTGCCCGGGCGCCGAACAGCCAGCGTACACCCCGCGACAGCATCCGCCACGCCAGCCAGACCAGCAGCGCGCCGGTCAGGCTGGCGGCGAGCACGAACGCCAGCGCCAGCCAGGGATGGGCCAGCGCCAGCGCCAGCGCGCCGACCACCACGGTGTCCTCGGCCAGCGAGGCCACCCAGTTGCTGGCCGGCTCCGGCGAGGTGTTGAGCAAGGCCCGCGTTCCGGCCTTCAGGCCGTGGCTGGCCAGGGCGACCCCGGCACCGGCGGCCAGCACCCCGGTGCTGAGTTCGCCGTCGGGCGAGAGCGTGGCCGCGGCCAGGAACGCCCCGGCCGGTACCCGGGCCAGGGTCTGCAGCAGGTCCCAGATCGAATCCACGCCGGGGATCTTGTCGGCGAAGAACTCGGCGATGGCCAGTGCGGCCGACGTGCCCAGCACCCACCACGACTGCGTGGCCTGCAGCGCCGGCGGCAGTTCGACCCAGCCCAGCAGGCCGGCCAGGCCGACGCCGAACACGGTCAGGTATACGCGGATGCCGGCCAGCCACGCCAGCAGGATGCCGATGACGAACAGGTGGGCTTCGGTCATGGTCGCAGCTTCGCGCAGGAATACGCCGGACAGGAGCGACACTATCGATGATGCCCGGGGCGATTGCCAGCCGGCGCGCGGCGGTGGCCGGCCCGGCTGGCATTACACTAGCCCGTCATTTTCCAAAGGAGCGGTGGCGACCCCCGTCCGTTGTGGACGGCGCGCCGGATCCCGTCATGAACGACCGACCTTCATCGCGCTTCCAGATCGTCCACCGTGGCGCACAGCGCAGCCGCCGCTGGTGGGTGGCCGCGATCGCCGTGCCCTGGCTGCTGTCGCTGCTGCTGGCCGGGCTGCTGGGGCGGTTCACCGCGGCCGACGCGGGCGACCTGGGTACGCGGCTGCGCCAGAGCGAGCGCCAGCTGGCCGAACAGCAGCGCACCATCGAGGAGCTGCGCCAGCGCGAGGCCACGCTGCAGGCGTCCGACCGCATCAGCCGCGCGGCCAATACCGAAGTGCAGGCCTCGCTGGCCGAGCGCGACGAGGAAATCGCCGGGTTGCGCGCCGATGTCGCCTTCTACGAGCGGCTGGTCGGCGCCACCAGCCAGCGCAAGGGGCTCAGCGTCCATTCCGCGGAGTTCTCCCCGGAAGCCGCCGGCACCTGGCACTACAGCGTGGTGCTGACCCAGAATCTCAACCGCGGTGCGATCAGCCAGGGGCAGATGCGCTTCTCGGTGGAGGGGGTGAAGGACGGCAAGCTGACCACGGTCAGCTGGGACGAACTGCACCAGCGCAAGGCAGTGCCGGGGCAGGAGTATTCGTTCCGTTATTTCCAGCAATTGAACGGCAGCGTGATGCTGCCCAAGGATTTCACCCCGCAACGTGTGAGAGTCTCTCTGGGTGGCCCGGGTGGGGCCGCGACCCAGAATTTCGATTGGAAACTCGCCGGCAGCGGCAGAGGGGAGTAGGTATGTTCGGTAGCAAGTCCGGCCGTGATGGCCATCTCGTCGTGGACGCGTTGATCGGTCCGCAGGTGGTGATCCGCGGCGACATTGTGTTCAGCGGCGGGCTGTACGTGGAAGGCCGCATCGAGGGCAAGGTGGTGGCCGAGGACGGCGCCAATGCCACCCTGACGCTGGCCGAGCAGGGCTGCATCGAGGGCGAGATACGCGCCTCGGTGGTGGTGCTCAGCGGTCGCCTCGAGGGCGACGTGCACGCCAGCGACCGGGTCGAACTGACGTCCACCGCCCGGGTCGCGGGCAATGTCCACTACCAGGTGGTGGAAATGAGCGCCGGTGCGCAGCTGACCGGGCGCCTGATCCACACCACGTCGGTGACCGCGCTGCCGTCGCCGGCCGCCGGCGAGGAAAAGGCCGCGCTGAAGCTGGCTGCCTCCAGCGCTTGAATCGGCCGTCGGCCGCCCCCATGCTGGGCGCATGAGTACGCTTGTCTCCCTGCCCGGTGCGCCGGCCGCCGCGCCCGACTACCAGTCGCTGGACCGTCCGTTGAATTTCACCGCGGCCGCCGCCGCCAAGGTGCGTGAGCTGATCCAGGACGAAGGCAACGATGCCCTGGCCCTGCGCGTCTACATCCAGGGCGGCGGCTGTTCCGGATTCCAGTACGGCTTCGAGTTCGACGAGAACCGGGCCGAGGACGATCTGGCGGTCGATACCGATGGCGTCACCCTGCTGGTGGATCCGCTCAGCCTGCAGTACCTGATGGGCGCGGAAGTGGACTACAGCGAGAGCCTGACCGGCGCCCAGTTCGTGATCCGCAATCCCAACGCCCGCACCACCTGCGGCTGCGGCAGCAGTTTCACGGTGTGACGGCGCGCCGCCTGCGGGCGGCGGGTTGCGGCTGCCACGCTTTGCCGGCACGCTCTGCCGGATGCCGAACACATCACTGGAGTTTGCCGGCTACGCCTTTGCAGGCGAGCCGCTGGACCGCGCCGACACGTTGCGCGGAGATGCCGAGGCGCTGGCCGGGCTGTGGCCCGCGGCGCGGATACTGGTACTGGACCACGACGGCAACGCCTACGCCGATGACGAAGGCCGCCCGCTGCCGTTGACCGGCGCGGAACTGGGCGGCGGCCCGGGCACGGCGATCTTCCTCGGGCTGCGCGAGGGTCGTGCCCATTTTTCGCTGGAATCGGAGGCGGTGCCGGTGCAGGCGCCGCGCCGCGTCGACCTGCGCCAGGCCGCGGCCAGCTGGCCGGCCGCCGACTCCAGCCTGTTCTGCTATGCCCGCGGCATGTCCTACTGGCAGTCGCGGACCCGCTTCTGCGGCGTCTGCGGCGGCGCCGTCGCATTCGACCGCGGCGGCTTCGTCGGCCATTGCCGGCAATGCGGCAACGAACACTATCCGCGGGTGGATCCGGCGGTGATCGTCGCGGTCGAGAACGATGGCCGGCTGCTGCTGGGCCGGCAACCGAACTGGGCGCCGCGGCGCTGGTCGGTGATCGCCGGTTTCGTCGAGCCGGGCGAATCGCTGGAGCAGACCGTGGCCCGCGAGGTGTTCGAGGAAACCCGGGTGCGGGTGCGCGAGTGCCGCTACCTGGGTACCCAGCCATGGCCGTTCCCCGGCGCGCTGATGCTGGGCTTCCGCGCCAGCGCCGAGGACGACGCGCCGACCGTGGACGGCGAACTGGAGGACGCGCGCTGGTTCACCGTCGACGAGGTGGCCGCTGCGCTGCGCCGCGAACACGAGGACGATGGCCAGGGCATCCTGCTGCCGCCGAGGATCTCCATCGCACGCAGCCTGATCGAGCATTGGTACCATCGCACGCGTGGTTGAGCCGGCCTGCCCGCGCCTGGCCCATCCCGCCGCGGCAGCGTTGCCGCATACGAAGCGCTGACGGCCACGGACTAGAATCGAGCCAGGAGGATTTCCATGTTCACGACCCTGGTCGCGGTGATCGTCGCGCTGGTGCTGGGCCATGTGGCACCGGCCCTGGTGGCGTCGCTGCGCCGCTTCGACTGGTACGGCAGCTGGGTGCGCTGGCTGGATGCGCAGGGCGGGGAGGGCAGCTTCTGGCGCAGCCGCTACGGCATCGCCTTGGCGATAGTGCCGTTGCTGCTGCCGGTGGCACTGCTGCAGTGGTTGCTGGACGGCTGGTGGCTGGGCCTGCCGGCACTGTTGTTCGGGGTGGTGGTCATGACCCTGTGCTGGGGGCCGCGCGACCTGGACCGGGACGTGGAGGCGGTGATCGATGCCGACGATGCCACCACCCGGCATGCCGCCATCGCCCAGCTGCAGGCGGCAGGCGGCAGCCTGCACCAGGACGTGCCGTCGCTGGTGGAGGCGACCATGTTCAACGCGCTGCGGCGCTGGTTCGCCACATTGCTCTGGTTCCTGCTGCTGGGGCCGGTGGGCGCGGTGGCGTACCGGCTGCTGGCGCTGGTGGTGGAAGGGCCGTTCGCGGTACTGCTGCCGGTGGAAAACGGCCGCGGCGCGCGGCGCGCGCTGGAAGTGATGGAGTGGCCGGTGGCGCAGCTGATGGCGCTGTCGATCGCGCTGGTGGGCAATTTCGACACGGTATTCACCGCCTGGCGCACGGCCGAAGGCGGGCGCTGGTCGCTGTCGGCCGCGTTCCTGGGGGCGGTGGCCCGCGCCAGCGTCAGCGCCGAGCTGCGCGAGGAGGCGCACGACTACGCCGATGCCGGCATCGCGCCGGTCTGGCGGCGACTGCCGGAACTGCGCGACGTGATGGGCCTGGTCTGGCGGATGCTGCTGCTGTGGCTGGTGCTGCTGGCGTTGCTGATCATCGCCGGCTGGGTGAGTTGAAGAGGCGCCGTTCGCCTCAGCGGCCGTCGGTTCCCCTTCGGTCGCGACTGACGTCGCTCCCACATTGCATTCCTGCCATCTGTAGGAGCGACGTCAGTCGCGACCTTTTCGAGCGGAAGGCGCCGATCCTGACGGACGCGTCGCCACGCGCCGGAAGCGTTTCCGCCGGCAGGGTGTTTTGCGCTCAGCCCGGCGCGAGCAGGGTAAACGGGAACCAGGGCAGGTTGCGGGCGACCCAGTAAACCGGCAACAGAACCAGCCACAGCTTCGGCTCCATCACCACCTTCATCAGCGGCTGCAACCAGCGCGGTTGCCAGCCATGGGACCAGGCCACCAGCAGCGGTACCAGTGCCAGGGTGAGCAGCGCGAGCGGGTTCATCGCGAAGGCGCCGGCGATGTCGCCGTGCACCAGCGCGTGCAGGGCGCGGGTCAGGCCGCAGCCGATGCAGTAGTAGCCGGTGAAGGCGCGGAACATGCACGGCGGGAAGGGATTGCCTTCGGCGTTGGGATCGAAGTTCCACAACAGCCATACGCCAGCGGGGATCGCGATCGCGACCCCCGCCAGCATTGCGACCTTCAACGGTCGTGGAGCATTGGTCATGCGTGCGCTTACTGGTACTGCTGCAGCATTTCCATGTAGCCGGTGGTGCCGACCGTGGCGAAGTAGACGATGTTGATCAGCAGGCCGATGATCGCCAGCGCAGTGGCCACCCAGCACCAGGTCTTGGCGTTGTCCGAGGCGCGACGGGCACCGTCGATGTCGCCCTGGGCCAGCAGCGAGTTGACCTTGGACGAGAACACGATCGCGACGATGCCCACCAGGCCCAGCGGGCAGCACAGGCAGGTGGCGAGCACGGTGGCGACGATCGCCCATGCAAGGTGGTTGGGAATGCTGCCGGGGGCGGTGCCGACGGGCGGGACGCTGCTCATGGAAATCTCCTGGGTTGAGGGAAAAGCGGTTCAGCGGGATTTGCAGGAATTGGCCGCGGTCAGGGGCGAGACGATCATCGCCAGGATCCAGCATAGCGGCGCGGTGATGAAACCGATGAAGACGAACATCAGCAATACGTTGACGAACAGCAGTCCCCAGTAGCCGAACATGAAGAGCAGCCCGGTACCGACGTTGCCCGCGTACATGTGGCCGATGCCGAAGGTCTGGAAGAAGAACCCCGGCAACACCTCCAGCAACGCGGCGGTACCGCCGGACTTGTGCGGGTGGTAGTAGTGGTGGACCTGGGTGGGCGTGACGCTTTCCGCCACGGGAACGGGCGGAGGCGGTTGAGACTGCATCGGATTCCCCTGCTTCAAAGTCATGACGGTCGCCTGGCGGATGCCCGCGCCCCCGGCGGCCATTATCGCCGCTAGCCTAGCGACAGCGGTGGTGCGCCGTAAAGCACCACCGGCTCATGCCTCGTCGTTGCGCAGTTCCCTGACCTGCCGTTCCAGCGTCGCCGCGTCGGCCGCGGCGCCATCCAGCGGCGCGGCCGCCACCACCTCGACGTGCGCGCGGAAGCGCCGCGGCACCCGCATCCGGCCCAGGCGGCTGTCGCGACGGCTCCACATGCTGGTCCACATGCCCTTGAGCGCCATCGGCACCACCGGCACCGCGCGGCGCTGCAGGATCTTCTCCACGCCGGACTTGAACGGCGCCATCTCGCCATCCCTGGTCAACGCGCCCTCGGGGAAGATGCAGACCAGCTCGCCCTCGGCCAGTGCCGCGTCCACCGCGTCGAAGGCGCGCTGCATCAGCCCGGCGTCCTCCTTCGGGCTGGCGATGGGAATGGCCTTGGCGGTGCGGAAGATCCAGCGCAGCACCGGGATGTTGAAGATCCGGTAATACATGACGAAGCGCACCGGGCGCGGCACCACCGCCGCCAGGATCAGCGCGTCCATGTAGCTGACGTGGTTGCAGACCAGCAGCGCCGCGCCCTCGTCGGGCACGTTGGCCTCGATGCCGCGCACGCGCAGCCGGTACAGCGTGCGCACCATCAGCCAGCTGAGGAAGCGCATCAGGAACTCGGGCACGATGCTGAAGATCCAGATCGCCACCAGCGTGTTGGCGATGGCCAGCGCGAGGAACAGCTGCGGGATGCTCAGGCCGGGCATCGGCACGGTGTGGCCGAACAGCGTCAGTTGCTTCAGTTGCAGCAGCAGGCCGATGACCGCGGCCAGCACGATGAAGCCGGAGTTCTGGATGTTCAGAGCGGCGAACACGCGCGACATCTCCGATTTCGGCGTGCGGCTCTGGATCAGCGCGAACAGCGGCACCACGAAGAAGCCGGTGAACAGGCCGATGCCGAGCAGGTCGACGATGATGCGCGTGCTGCCCGGCTGCTGCGCGAACTGCGCCAGCGAAAGGCCTTGCGCGGTGGCGGTGCCGGCGCGGGCGAAATACAGGTCGAGCAGGAACGCGCTCATGCCGAACGCGCCCAACGGCACCAGGCCGATTTCGACGGTGCGCGCCGACAGCTTCTCGCACAGCAGCGAGCCGGTGCCGGTGCCGATGGAGAACAGTGCCAGCGCGAAGATGTAGAGCGTGGGTTCGCCGCCGAGGTTGACCACCGCATAGCTGGGCAGCTGCGAGGTCAGCACGGTGCCGACGAACCAGAACCACGACACGCCGAGGATGGCGTTGCGCACCGCCAGCTGCTTCCTGGCCATGCGCAGCACCGCCACCGATTCGGGCAGCGGATTCCAGTTGATCTTCAGGTCCGGGGCGCCGGCGTCCACGCGCGGGATCCGCCGCGCCACCAGGTTGCCGGCCACCGCCAGCGCGATCACCACGGTGGCCGCGGTCGCCGGACCGTGGCTGCCGGCGACCTGGAAGATCAGGCCACCGACGATCATGCCGGTCAGGATCGACAGCGAGGTGCCCATCTCCACCAGGCCGTTGCCGCCGGTCAGCTCCTCCGGCTTGAGGATCGAGGGCAGCACCGAGTACTTCACCGGGCCGAACAGGGTCGATTGCATGCCGGTGCAGAACAATGCCACCAGCAGCACCGGCATGCTCTGGGTGAGGAAGCCGATGGCGGCCAGCGACATGACCGCGATCTCCATCGTCGTGGTGATCACGATCAGCCGCTGCTTCTCCAGCTTCTCGGCGATCTGCCCGGCGATGGCCGAGAACAGGAAGTAGGGCAGGATGAACAGCGCCGGTGCCAGGTTGGTGTAGAGCGTGCGCTGGTCGTCGTCCACGCCCAGGAAGAACAGCAGGCCGATGATCGCCTGGCGGTAGACGTTGTCGTTGAACGCGCCCAGCGCCTGGACGATGAAGAACGGCAGGAAGCGGCGCTGCCGCAGCAGGGAAAACTGGCTATGACCGGACATCGGCCCTCCTTGGTTGCGCCGCAGCCTAGCAGACACCGGCGGCGTCCGGCTTGTCGGCGTCCGGCCGCTCAGCCCGGCAGCGCGGGGGCGGCCGCGGCCGGTGCGGGCGGTTGCGGTGCGCTGGCGGCATTGGCGGCCTCGCGCAGCCGCGGCAGCAATTGCAGCATCAGCGCCAGCTGGGTGCGGATCAGCCGCAGGCGGCCGTCGAGCTCGTCGGGCATCTGCTCCAGCGCCTGCGCCAGGGCGGCATCGGCGCTTTCGTCGGCGGCCGGCAGCGGCTGCCGCGCCGACAGCGCGGCGGCGATCCGTTCCAGCGCCTGGCGCAGGTGCTCGCCGCCCTGGCCGATCAGCGCATCGTCGCCGTAGCCGTCCAGGCGCACGCGGTGCGCGCCCAGTGCCGACAGGTAGCCCAGCAGGGTGTTGGACAGGGCCAGGAAGCGGAAGCCGGCGTCCAGGTTGCGGCGCAGGTAGCCCGGCTCGCGCAGCATGTTGCCCAGCGCGGCCGAGAGCGCGGCGTCGGCGTTGTGCATGTCGCGGCGGGCGACGCGGTAGGGCAGGTCGTCGCGCATGCCGCTGTGGTACTGCCCCAGCACCTCCTGCAGGTAGCGGGCGCAGCTGGCCACCACGTTGGCCATTACCAGGTGCAGGCGCCGGCCCTGCCAGTCGGGCAGGATCAGGAACGACGCGGCGGCGGCGATCAGGCAGCCGATCAGGGTATCGAGCAGGCGCGGCCAGATCAGCACGAAGCCGTCGCCGAGCAGGTTGAAGCACACCAGCGCCATCACCGTGATCGCGGCGGTGGCGAGCAGGTAGCGGTCGCTGCGGGTGACGAAGAACAGCAGCGCGGCCAGCAACGCCAGCAGCAGCTGCGCCTCGGTGCCGGGGAACAGCTGCATCAGCGCCCAGGTGGCGACCAGGCCGACGACGGTGCCGGCCATGCGCTGCACCAGCCGCAGGCGGGTGGCGCCGTAGTGCGGGCGGCAGACGAACACGGTGGTGAGCAGGATCCAGTAGCCGTTGCGCACGTCCAGCAGGTGGGTCAGCGCGTAGCCGCAGACCAGCGCGATGGCCACGCGCAGGCCATGGCGGAACAGCACCGAGCCGGGCGTGAGCTGCTGGCGCAGGCGCAGCGCCATCTCCCCCAGGGTGTGCGGGGTGGAATCGCGCAGGCGGGTGTCGATGTTGTCCAGCGTGCTGTCGGCGAGCGAGGCCTCGGACAGCTGCCGCTCGATCGTGCGCAGGTTGCTGCACAGCAGTTCCAGCGAGCCGAGCAGTCGGCGCCAGCCGGGGGTGTGCTGGGTGTGCAGGAACGCCAGCGAGGCGTCCAGGTCGGCCATCGCCTGCCGGGTATGTTCGCCGTAGACGAACGGCTGGCGCAGGCGGATCGCCTCGCCCAGCCGCGCGCAGGCCTTGCCCTGCATCTCCAGCACGCGGTGGCAGCGGTACAGCACGTCGCTGTGGAAGAAGGCCTCGGTCAGCGCCTCGTACGGGTAGTGCGAGGAACTGGCGCGCTCGTGGAAGTCCTGCGCCATGTAGTACAGGCGGAAGTACAGCCCGGACTGCACGCCGGGCCGGCCGGAGCGGCCGAAGCGGGCCAGGATCGCGCCCTTGGCGGCGTTGAGCGCGGCCACCACCCGTGCGTTCTGCTCGGCCAGCGCCAGCCGCCGCGCCTGCAGGGTGTCCTCGCGCACCGGTTCGAACAACGCCGCCTTCAGCCGCAGGTAGCGGCCCAGCTCCACGAACAGCCGCGCCAGCCGCTCGCGCACCGGGCGGTTGGCGAACAGCGCCGTCCATAGGATCGACAGCAGCCCGTACCAGGCCGCGCCGATGAGCAGGTGCGCGGCCTCGCGCCAGGCCAGCGACGGGCCGCCGCCGCCGAGCTGGTCCAGCGCGATCATGGTGTAGATGGCCAGCGTCACCGTGGCCTGGGCGATGGAGGCGTAGCGCTCGCCCAGCGCGCCGAGCAGGGTCAGCGCGAACGCCGCCAGCGCCAGCGCCGCGGCGAACGGCAGCGGATGCGGGAACAGCGCGATCACCGCCGCCGCGGCGCCGGCGAAGCACAGCAGCGACAGCAGCACCGACTTGCTGCGGCCCCATACGTTGTCGTCGGTCTCGGCGATGGCGCTGGCGATGATGCCCAGGAACAGCCCCGGTATCGCCTGCAGCATCTGCTGCTGCCAGCACACCGCCAGCACCGTGGTCAGCGCGATGAACACCCGCAGCCCGTAGCTGGCCTTCTCATGGGCCCACAGGCGGCTGAGGCGGGATTCGACTGCGGGCATCGGCGAAAGGCGCGGCGGCGGCATGCGCCATTATCGCCCGCGGTCGCCCGTCCATGGCGGGCAGCCGCACAAGTCGTGCCGCGGGCGCGCGTCGTCGGGGTACGGCGGCACGCGGGCAGGAGCGGGGAGGGAAACCCCTGCCGGTGCGTGCCGCCGCACGAAAGCTCACAGTTCCAGTTGCACGCTCAGCGCGTAGGTGCGCGGCTCGCCGTAGCCGTTGCCGTCGCGGGTCCAGTAGCGGCGGTCGCCCAGGTTGGTGATCTCGGCGCGGAAGGTCACCGGACGCTGGTTCCAGCGGGTGCGGTAGTTGGCGCCGGCATCGACCAGGGTGAAGCCGGGCAGTTCCAGCAGGTTGTCGTCCTCGTACATGACCGCGTCGTAGCGCTTGACCGCGCCATGCAGGCTCAGGCCCGGTACCGCGGCCAGTTCGTAGTTGCTGTTGAGCGTGGCCTGGAACTTCGGCGTCAGGTGCGGGCGGTTGCCCAGCACCGCGGGTGCGGTGCGCAGGAACTCGGCGTCCAGCCAGGTGGCGCCGGCGCCGACGGTCCAGCCGGGCAGCAGCTGCAGGCGCCCGCCCACGTCCACGCCCTCGTAGCGGACTTCGCCGTCCTGCACGTAGTAGTTGTCGGCATTGCCGTAGCCGGCGCCGCGCTCGATGCGGAATACGGCCGCGTCCACGCCCCAGCGCGGCGCGTCGATCTTGTAGCCCAGCTCGTACTGGTGGCTTTCCAGCGGCGGCAGCAGCTCGTTGCGGTTCTCGTACTGGATGCCCGCCGTGCTGCCGCGTTCCAGCGATTCCACGTAGCTGGCGTACAGGGTCTGGTCCTGGCGCGGCTTGAACAGCAGCGCCAGCGTCGGCGTGGTCGCGGATTTCTCGTAGCTGCCGGTATGCGCGCCGGCCGGGTTCCAGCTGTCCTGCCGGTAGCGGGTGTGGCGCAGGCCGAGCAGCGCCTGCCAGTGCTCGCCGAAGTGGAGCGTGTCGCTGGCGAAGGCCGAGGCCTGCTCGACCCGGCTGCCGCGGTAGGTGTCGCGCGAATGGCTGCTGTGGTACTCCAGCCCGCTGGGCAGGTAGAGGTTGGAGTAGCCCAGCACGCTCCAGCTGTTGACCCGCGCCCAGCCGCTGTCGGCCTGCTGCCAGTCCAGCCCGGCCACCAGCTGGTGGCGCACCGCGCCGGTTTCGATCTGGCCCTCGAGCAGCGCCTGCGCCATGTAGTTCTCGGCACGGTTGCCCAGGTCGTAGATGTAGGTGGTGGTGTCGCCCTCGCGGTTCTGCACGTAGTCCCAGATCTTGTTGATCGCCGAGCGGTACTTGCTGTAGCTCAGGTCCAGGCGCGCGCTCCACTGCTCGCCGATCCGCCACTTCAGAGCGGTCATCGCCGCCTGGGTCTCGACGTTGTAGTAGGTGTCGTGGATGGCGCGGCTGCGGCGCGCATCCAGCCGCCGCGGCAGCACGCCGTCGGTGTAGCTGGCGAAGTACACCACCGGCGATTCGTTCTCCAGCTCGCGGTTCTGGTAGACCAGGTCCGCGGTCCAGGCAAGGGTCTCGCCCAGGCGCGCGTCCCAGCCCAGCGCGAGCATGCTGCGGTCGATATGGCTGTCGTTGTAGGTGTCGCCGTTCTCCTGCACCGCGTTGATGCGGTAGCCGAAGCGTTCGTCCTCGCCGAAGCGGCGGCTGTTGTCGAGGTGCGCGCTGAACACGCCGCCGTCGCGGTAGCCCAGGGTCAGGCTGGTCAGCGGCGTGTCGGTGGGCTTCTTGGTGATGTAGTCGAGGATGCCGCCCGGCGCGCCGAAGCCGTACATGAAGCCGGCCGCGCCCTTGAGCAGCTGCACCTGCTCCATCATCTCGTACGGCCACTGCGAACCGTAGGTGTACAGCGGCGTGCCGTTGAGCTTGAAGCTGGTGCTCTCGTGCAGGCGCAGGCCGCGCACGGCGATGGTGCTGTGCCAGCTGCTGTTGTAGGCGCCGACGTTGCCGGAGACCGACGGGTCGGCGATGAAGGCCTGCGCCAGCGAGTTGACCTGGCGGTCCTGCAGCTGCGCGCTGTCCACGCGGGTGATCGAGAACGGAGTGTCGACGATCGCGCGCTCGCCCAGCGCGCCGGCGCTGGAACGGCCGCGTTCGGCGGTGACGCGGATGGCGTCCAGGTCGGTGGCGTCGTCGCTGCGGTCGGGGGTTGCCGGCTGCGCCTGGGCGAGCAGCGGCAGCAGCGCGGCGGCCAGCAGTGCCGCGCGGGGCATGCGCCGGGGGGCCGGCCGGTGGACGGCAGGAGTGGGGGAAGCCAGCAGGTGCATCGATCGATCCTCCGCGGACAGCCGCTGACCGTCCGCCATCAGGGAAAGCGGTGGGGAAGGGATGGCTGGGTCGCGGAACTTCCCGAGGACTCGGGAGCGATCGCCGCAGGCGGCGTAGACACTGGCTAATGAGAATTGTTCTCTTTTGTGGGCGGGCGGTCAACGGAAAACCGCGGGCGGCGAGCCTGTGCCTGCCGCAGGCCGCCGTATCCCGGGCGTGGACCGGTCGCCGTCCTGCCGCGGGTAACATCGGGGTTTGCCCGTTGGAGAGCCCGGCCATGCACCTGCGCTACCTGCTTCCCCTGCTGCTGGCCCTGCCGGCCGCCGCCCCCGCGCAGGATGGCGCGCCGCCGGCCGACATGCGCGCGCTGCAGCCGCAGATGAGCGCCTGGCGCCGCGACATCCACCAGCATCCCGAACTCGGCGGGCAGGAAGTGCGCACCGCGCAACTGGTCGCCGACCAGCTGCGCGCGCTGGGCCTGGAGCCGCGCACCGGGCTGGCCCATACCGGCGTGGTCGCGGTGCTCAAGGGAGGCAGGCCCGGCCCGCGCATCGCGCTGCGCGCCGACATGGATGCGCTGCCGGTGAAGGAGGAAACCGGGCTGCCGTTCGCCTCCACCGCGACCACCACCTACCGCGGGCAGCCGGTCGGGGTGATGCACGCCTGCGGCCACGACATGCACGTGGCGATCCTGCTGGGCGTGGCGCAGGCGCTGGCGGCGCGCAGGGACACGCTGCCGGGCGAGGTGATGTTCGTGTTCCAGCCTTCGGAGGAAGGCCCGGCCGAACCCGGCGCGCCGTTCGGGGCGAAGATGATGCTGGACGAAGGCGTGTTCGCCGATTTCATGCCCGACGCGGTATTCGGCCTGCACGTGTGGGCTGGGCTGCATACCGGCCAGGTCGGTTTCCGCAGCGGGCCGTCGCTGGCCAGCGCCGACGAGTGGACGCTGACCGTGCGCGGCCGCCAGACCCACGGTTCGCGGCCGTGGGACGGGGTGGACCCGATCACCATCGGCGCGCAGATCCTGCTGGGCACGCAGAGCATGATCGCGCGCCAGGTGAACATCGCCGCCACCCCGGTGGTGCTGACCGCCGGCCAGTTCAACAGCGGCGTGCGCTTCAACATCATCCCCGACCAGGCGGTGCTGGTCGGTACGCTGCGCACCTTCGACCCGGCCATGCGCGAGGACGTGATCGCGCGCTTCCGCCGCATCGCCGACGATTACGCCCATGCCGGCGGCGGCAGCGCCGAGCTGGAAGTGCTCGGCAACGCGCCGGCCACGGTCAACGATCCGGTGCTGGCGCGCGGCGTCGCCGCCTCGCTGCAGCGGGCGGTGGGGGCGGACAACGTGGTCGAGATGCCGTTGGTGACGGTGGCCGAGGACTTCTCGCAGTTCGCCAACGTGGCGCCGGGCGCGTACTTCTTCGTCGGTACCACCCCGATGGACAAGGACCCGGCGACGATGCCGATCAACCACTCGCCGCACTACGCGCCGGACGAGGCGGCGCTGGAGGTCGGCAGCCGCGCGCTGCTGCAGGTGGCGCTGGACCATCTCGCCGGCGGCACACCGCGCTGAGGCGGGCGCCGGCGCGCCTAGGCGGGCTGCGACGCCGTCGCGGCACGCATGGCGCGGTAGCGCTGTTCCAGTTCCTGGCGGATCTCGCGGCGCTGCCGCCCCTGCTCGAACCGGCGCCGTTCCTCGGGCGTGTGCGGCTCGCGCGGCGGCACCGGCGTGGGCCGCCCGTCCTCGTCCACCGCGACCATGGTGAAGAAACAGCTGTTGGTGTGGCGCACCGCGCGGGCGCGGATGTCCTCGGTGATGACCTTGATCCCCACTTCCATCGAGCTGCGGCCGGTGTAGTTGACCGAGGCCAGGAAGCTGACCAGCTCGCCGACCTGGATCGCCTCGCGGAAGGTCACCTGGTCCACCGACAGCGTCACCACGTAGCTGCCGGCGTAGCGGCTGGCGCAGGCGTAGGCGACTTCGTCGAGCAGCTTGAGCAGCGCGCCGCCGTGCACCTTGCCGGAGAAGTTGGCCATGTCCGGCGTCATCAGCACGGTCATGCTCAGTTGGGCGCTGCCTGGGGTCATGCGGAAGGAGCCGGTGGCGATGGGTTCGAGGGTGGCATGTTCGCCGCGCGCAGGAAATCGACGAACACGCGCAGCTTGGGCGCGAGCTGCTCGCGCGAAGGGTAGTACAGGTGGAAGCCGGGGAACGGCGGCTGCCAGCCGTCGAGCAGGCGCAGCAGCCGGCCGGCGGCGACGTCCTGCTCGGCGGCGGCCTCGAACACCTGCGCCAGCCCCAGCCCGGCGATCGCCGTGCGCCGGCCCAGGCCGCTGTCGTTGAACACCAGCGTGCCGCGGACCTCGACGCTGAAGTCGTGGCCGTCGCGGGTGAATTCCCAGGGCATGATCCGGCCGTCGCTGCGGCGGTAGCGGATGCAGGCGTGCCCGACCAGCGCTTCGGGCGTGGCCGGCGGCGGATGCCGCCGCAGGTAGTCCGGCGCGCCGACCACCACCAGCCGCTGCGGCGGTCCCAGCGGCACCGCGACCATGCCGTCGGCCAGCGACTCGCCCAGGCGGATGCCGGCATCGAAGCCCTCGGCCACCAGGTCGGTCAGCGCCGCCTGCACTTCCAGTTCGACCTCGACCTGCGGGTAGCGGGCGCAGAACGCCGGCAGGAACGGCAGCACCAGCCGCTCGACGGCGATCCGCGGCGCGGTGACGCGCAGGCGCCCGGCCGGCACGTCGCGGGTCTGCTCCAGCGCCTGCAGCGCGCCGCCGATGCGGGCCAGCGCGGGCGCGGTCTCGCGCAGCAGGCGCTCGCCCGGTTCGGTCAGGCCGACCCGGCGCGTGGTCCGGTGCAGCAGCCGGGTGCCGAGCCGGCGCTCCAGGCTGCGCACCGTCTGCGACAGCGCCGACGGCGACACCGCCAGCTCGGTCGCGGCGCGGCTGAAGCTGGCGTGCCGGGCGACGCAGGCGAACGCGGCCAGCGCCGGCAGCAGCGAGGGGTCGATTGTGAAGTCGGGCTTCATTCCGAATGCGGATTATCCGGGTTTATCCGCGGCCGGGCCACCGCCTACAGTGGCCTCCCCCTCTTCCACCGGAGCTGGCAATGAAGACCCGTACCCTCGGCCGCAACGGCCCCACCGTCTCCGCCCTCGGCCTGGGCTGCATGGGCATGAGCGCGTTCTACGGCGGCCGCGGCGACGATGCGGCCGCGATCGCGGTGATCCACCGCGCGCTGGAGCGCGGCGTGACCCTGCTCGACACCGCCGACATGTACGGCCCGCACACCAACGAGGTATTGGTCGGCCGTGCCATCGCCGGCCGCCGCGGGCAGGTGTTCCTGGCCACCAAGTTCGGCGTGCTGCTCGACGCCCACGACCCGCAGGCGCGCGGCGTCGATGGCCGCCCCGAATACGTGCAGGCCGCCTGCGAAGCCAGCCTGAAGCGGCTGGGCGTGGACCACATCGACCTGTACTACCAGCACCGGGTGGACCCGCAGGTGCCGATCGAGGACACGGTCGGCGCGATGGCGCGGCTGGTCGAGCAGGGCAAGGTACGTTTCCTCGGGCTGTCCGAGGCCGCGCCGGAAACCATCCGCCGCGCGCACGCCACGCACCCGATCACCGCGCTGCAGACCGAGTATTCGCTGTGGTCGCGCGAGCCGGAGCAGAACGGCGTGCTGGCGACCGTGCGCGAGCTGGGCATCGGCTTCGTGCCGTACTCGCCGCTGGGCCGCGGCTTCCTGACCGGCGCGATCCGCACGCCGGAGGATTTCGAGCCCGGCGACTACCGCCGCAACTCGCCGCGTTTCCAGGGCGGCAACTTCGCGCGCAACCTGGCGCTGGTGGAGCAGGTGCGGGCGATCGCGGCGGCCAGGGGCGTGACGCCCGGACAACTGGCGTTGGCCTGGGTGCTGGCGCAGGGCGAGGACCTGGTGCCGATCCCGGGCACCAAGCGCGTGGCCTACCTGGAGGAGAACCTGGGCGCGCTGGACGTGGCGCTGGAGGCCGACGACCTGGCTCGCATCGACGCGGTGTTCCCGGTCGATGCCGCCGCCGGCGCGCGCTATCCGGCCGCCAGCATCGGCAGCGTGCACCGCTGAGGCAGAAACAACAACGCCGTAGAGCGGAGCTTGCTCCGCTGGAGTGTTACCGGGAAAGCGCCCAGCGGAGCAAGCTCCCAGCGGAGCAAGCTCCCAGCGGAGCAAGCTCCGCTCTACGGGGCATGGGTGTCTATTGCCGTTCGCGCTCGATCGCGCGCCAGCCGATGTCGTTGCGGTGGAACTCGTTGGCCCAGGTGATCGCCTCCACCCCGGCGTAGGCGTTGCGCTGCGCATCGGACACGCTGTCGCCCAGCGCGGCCACGCACAGCACGCGGCCGCCGGCGCTGACCACGTTGCCGGCGGCGTCCAGCGCGGTGCCGGCATGGAACACCTTGGCGCTGGCCGGCACGGCATCCAGGCCGGAGATCGCATCGCCGGTCCTCGGCGATTCCGGGTACGGCGCGGCGGCCATCACCACGCCCAGCGACGGGCGCGGGTCCCACTGCGCCTGCACCGCGTCGAGCCTGCCGTCGATGGCGGCCTCGACCAGCTCGACCAGGTCCGACTGCAGCCGCAGCATCACCGGCTGGGTCTCCGGGTCGCCGAAGCGCACGTTGAACTCGATCACCTTCGGCGCGCCGGTGGCGTCGATCATCAAACCCGCATAGAGGAAGCCGGTGAACGGCGCGCCGTCGGCGACCATGCCGGCCACGGTCGGCTCGACCACCTCGCGCATGACCCGCGCGTGCACCTCGGGGGTGACCACCGGCGCCGGCGAATAGGCGCCCATGCCGCCGGTGTTGGGGCCGCTGTCGCCGTCGCCCACGCGCTTGTGGTCCTGGCTGGTGGCCATCGGCAGCGCGGTGCGGCCGTCGACCATCGAGATGAAGCTGGCTTCCTCGCCTTCGAGGAATTCCTCGATCACCACCCGCGCGCCGGCATCGCCGAAGGCGTTGCCCGACAGCATGTCGCGCACCGCGGCCTCGGCCTCTTCCAGCGTCGTCGCCACGATCACGCCCTTGCCGGCGGCCAGGCCGTCGGCCTTGATGACGATGGGCGCGCCCTTGTCGCGCACGTAGGCCAGCGCGGCATCGGCGTCGGTGTGCACGGCGTAGAACGCGGTGGGAATGCCGTGGCGGGCGAGGAAATCCTTGGCGAAGGCCTTGCTGCCCTCCAGCTGCGCGGCGGCGGCGGTCGGGCCGAAGATGCGGTGGCCGGCGGCGCGGAAGCGGTCGACCACGCCGGCCACCAGCGGCACTTCCGGGCCGACCACGGTCAGGCCGATGCCTTCGGCCCGTACCAGCGCCAGCAGGCCGTCGAGGTCGGTGACCTTGACCGCGACGTTGCGGCACTTGGGCTCGGTCGCGGTGCCGGCGTTGCCGGGGGCGACGATCACCTCGGATACGCGCGGCGATTGCGCCAGCTTCCAGGCCAGGGCGTGTTCGCGGCCGCCGGAGCCGATGACGAGGACTTTCATGGACGTGGACATGGGGATCGGAACCGGAGGAGGAGACGATCGCGTCTCAGGTGAACAGGGAAACCAGGTTGATGGCGCACAACGCGACCAATACCCCCCACCACACCATCAGCTTGCGCAGCGACAGATGGAAACCCAGGCCGACGGCCAGGTGGAGCGCAAATGCCAGGCCGCCGATGGCGAACAGGCGGCCGGACTCCTGGTGAAGGCTGGTCGCATGCGTGTATGACACCGAGCAAGCGGGATAGAAGCTCCACAAGCAGTCGAAGAAATATCCCAGCTTGGTGCGCGTGGCCAGGCCCAGCGTGCCGCCCAGCATCAGCAGGCTGAAGAACACCATCGAGATGCCGATGTAGCCGATCCATTTGGCCTTCTCCATGCCCGCAGGAGCCGCCGATGCGTGTTTCGTCGCCGCCCGCGGTTGCGGCGCTGCCGGGGTGGCCGGCATGACGATGCCACGTTCGGCCAGTTCCTCGCGCGCCAAGCGGCGCACCGATGCGGCATATCCATCGTCGTCGCTGGCGGCGATGCGTCGCAGCGCCTCGTCATTGAGGGTGCGATGCCGTTCGCGTATCGCGTCGATGTCGAGGTCGCTGTACGTCATGCGTTCGTGCCGTTGCGTTGACCGTGGGGCGCGCCAGCATAGCGCAGCGTCTTCGGCCAGGCGAAACGCAGCCGCGGGCGGCGCATGCCGGCTTCAGGCGGTGGGCAACGCCCTTGCATACCTGGCCGGCACGTGGTCGCTGCGGATCCCGACGGTCGAACGCCGAGCGGATCAGTGGCGGAAATGCCGCACGCCGGTGAACACCATGGCGATGCCGTGCTCGTCGGCCGCGGCGATCACCTCGGCGTCGCGCATCGAGCCGCCCGGCTGGATCACCGCGCTGATGCCGGCTTCTGCGGCGGCATCCAGGCCATCGCGGAACGGGAAGAACGCATCGGAAGCCATCACCGAGCCCGGCACCACCAGGCCCGCATCGCCGGCCTTGATGCCGGCGATGCGCGCCGAGTACACGCGGCTCATCTGC
Source organism: Xanthomonas chitinilytica (assembly GCF_026107455.2). Classification (GTDB taxonomy): domain Bacteria; phylum Pseudomonadota; class Gammaproteobacteria; order Xanthomonadales; family Xanthomonadaceae; genus Stenotrophomonas; species Stenotrophomonas chitinilytica. The sequence goes on from NZ_JAPCHY010000008.1 coordinate 123,870, forward strand.
CCGGCGCCGACGCCGATGGTGCGCTGGTCCCTGGCATAGACGATGGCGTTGGACTTGACGAACTTGGCCACCTTCCACGCGAACAGCAGGTCGGCGAACTGCGCTTCGGTGGGCGCCACCTTGCTCACCACCTTCAACTCGTCGCGCAGCACCACGCGGTCGTCGGCGCTCTGCAGCAGCAGGCCGGAGCCGACCCGCTTGCTGTCGACGAAGCCCGGCGTCGCCGCCGCGACGGGGATGCGCAGCACGCGCACATTGGCCTTCTTGGTCGCGTAGTCCAGCGCGGCCGGCTCATAGTCCGGGGCGATCAGCACTTCGACGAACTGGCGGTCGAGGATGGTCTTCGCGGTGGCCGCGTCCAGGGTGCGGTTGAAGGCCAGGATGCCGCCGAAGGCGCTGGTCGGGTCGGTGGCGTAGGCCTGTTCGTAGGCGGCACCGACGTCGGCGGCCACCGCCACGCCGCACGGGTTGGCGTGCTTGACGATGACGCAGGCCGGCGCGTCGAACTGGCGCACGCATTCCCACGCCGCATCGGCGTCGGCGATGTTGTTGTAGCTCAGTTCCTTGCCCTGCAGCTGGGTGAACGTCGCCAGCGAGCCGGGGGCCGGGTGCAGGTCGCGGTAGAACGCGGCCTGCTGGTGCGGGTTCTCGCCGTAGCGCAGGTCCATCACCTTGACGAAGGTGGAGCTCATCTGCGCCGGGAAGGCCTGGCGCGCCGGCACCGTGGTAGCGGTGTCGGTGACCGAGGAGAGGTAGTTGCCGATGGCCGCGTCGTACTGGGCCACGCGGTTGAACGCGGCCACCGACAGTGCGAAGCGCTGCCGCGCCGACAGTCGGCCGTCGTTGGCGTCCAGTTCGGCCAGCAGTTCGGGGTATTGCGACGGATCGGTCGCCACCGCCACGCGCGCGAAGTTCTTGGCCGCGCTGCGCAGCATCGCCGGGCCGCCGATGTCGATGTTCTCCACCGCCTCGGCCAAGGTGCAGTCGGCGCGCGCGGTCACCGACTCGAACGGGTACAGGTTCAGCACCAGCAGGTCGATCGGGGCGATGCCGTGCTGCGCCATCACCGCGTCGTCGGTGCCGGCACGGCCGAGCAGGCCGCCGTGCACCATCGGGTGCAGGGTCTTGACCCGGCCGTCCATCATTTCCGGGAAGCCGGTGACATCGGACACGTCCTTGACCGGCAGCCCGGCCTCGCGGATCGCCTTGGCGGTGCCGCCGGTGGACAGCAGCTCGACGTTGCGGGCGGCCAGGGCGCGGGCCAGGTCGATCAGGCCGGTCTTGTCGGAAACGGACAGCAGGGCCCGACGCACGGGCAGGAAATCAGCGGACATGGGGGACAGGTGGGAGCGAAGCGGGCCGATATTGTAGCGGCGCCGTCACATCCGTGGCCGGCCGGGACCGCATCCACGCCCCTCGACGCCGCAGGAGCGAGGTGAGTCGCGATGGAGCCTTGCCCGGGAAAGCGCTGTCGCGACTCAGGTCGCTCCTGCAGGCTCCTGCAGGGGTGCGGCTCAGGCCAGCCCGTATTCCTTGAGCTTCTTGCGCAGCGTGGCGCGGTGGATCCCCAGCATCGCCGCGGCGCGGCTCTGGTTGCCCTCGCAGTGGTTGAGGATTTCCACGAACAGCGGGATTTCCATTTCGCGCAGCACGATCTCGTACACGTCGTCTGCATCGCAGCCATTGAGGTCGCGCAGGTAGCGTCGCACCGACTGGGCGACATGTTCGCGCAGCGGCGGCTTCGGCGCGCCACGACTGCTGTCAGGACGGGTGGGGGCTGCGTTCAAGGGACGTTCCGGGTGACGATGGCCGCGGGCGCTGGGCGAGCGGCGGGAGGAGCGAGTCTAGCGCGTGGACCGGATGCCCGCCACGCCGACGGTCGCTGAATCCGGTCTCAGCGGAACTCGAAATTGAAGGCGACGGTAGCGGCGGCCGGCTCGCGCAGGCGGAACGCAATCTGTGCGCTCTGTCGGGGTTCCAGCCGTTGCGACAGGTCGCCGTCCGGGCCCAGATAGTCCTGCGGCAGGAACACGCGGCTGCCGATCACGCGGCCGTCGGCATCGGACAGCGACAGCTGCAGCGCCGGCCATGCCTGCGCCCAGCGCGCATCGTTGCGGAAGCTGGCATGCACCTGCAGCGCGCCGGGGTGGCCGGGCACCGGGCGTACCTCGCGGCTGAGCATGGTGAAGGCGGCCGGTTCGTGCCACGGCGGCAGCGTGCAGCGCAGCACCGCGCACAGCGCGCCGACCAGCGGCCGGGTGCTGGCGTCGGCGGCCAATCGCGCGCGGTCGGCCACGGCGATCTGCACCAGCAGCAGCACGCCCAGCCCGGCCGCCAGCAGCCATTGCCAGCGTGGTGCGCGGGTGGCGGGCACTCGGGCCGTACTGCGCAGGAAGCTGGGGGCGGCGGCGCGGGGAGCGCTGGCCGCCACCGCGACCGGCGCCGCGGTTTCGACGGCATCGGCCGTTGCGGTATCGGCAGGGGCGTCGGTTGCGGTTTCCGCCTCGGCATCGGTTGCCGTGGCGTCGTCGTTGCCGTCGCCGCCATCGGCTGCGGCAAGCGCGTCATCGCCGGTTTCCGGGTCAGCGGCGCCGGCGCCCGTCGCGTCGTCTTCCGTGCCGGTGGGCATCGGCACGGCATCGACCGGCAACGGTGCCGGTTCGGCCGCGTCGGCCGGTGGTTCCGGTGCCGCGGGCGTTGCCGGTTTGTCGCCGGCATCGTTGCGCGCGCCGCGCAGGAAGGTGGCGAGCGGGCGGCGCGGCGGTGTGGTTTCTTCGGTCATGTGCGATCGGGGCCGGAGCGCTGGGGCTATTCAAGCACGGCGTACGCCGTCGATGCGCATCCAGTCGCCGTCCTGTTCGGTCCGCAGCTGCTCGAACCACGGCGCATAGCGTTCCAGCAGCTCCTGTTCCTGGCCATGCAGGATGCCCGACAACGCGATGCGGCCGCCGGCGGCGACACGCGCGGCCAGCACTTCGGCCAGCGCATCCAGCGCCGAGGCCAGGATGTTGGCCACCACCACCGGGTAGGTGGCGGCCGGTTCGTCCTGCGGCAGGAACACCTGCATCCGCGCCTGCTCGCCGTTGCGCTCGGCGTTGTCGGCGGTGGCCAGCAGCGCCTGCGGGTCGTTGTCGACGCCGATGGCACTGGCCGCACCCAGTTTCAGCGCAGCCAGGGCGAGGATGCCCGAGCCGCAGCCGAAGTCGAGCAGCGGCTTGCCGGCCAGCTCGCCGGCGGCGGCCAGCCCGTCCAGCCAGCGCAGGCACAGCGCCGTGGTCGGGTGGGTGCCGGAGCCGAACGCCAGGCCCGGGTCCAGCCGCACCACCGCCGCGTCCGCGGCCTGCGCCTGGTCGGGCAGCTCGTGGTTCCACGGCACGATCCAGGTGCGCTGGCCGAAACGCATCGGCTGGAACTGGTCCAGCCAGGCGCGCTCCCAGTCCTCGTCGGCCACTGCGCGGAAGCTGGCGTTGCTCCAGTCCAGCCCGCCGTCGAAGGCTTCCAGCGCTGCCAGCAGCGCCAGCGCGTTGGTCTCGGCCGGGAACAGCGCGGTCAGCACCAGTGCGTTCCACAGCGGCGTCTCGCCCACGCCCGGCTCCAGGATCGCGCGTTCGTTGCCGGTGTCGGCATCGGCGTCGAGCAGGGTCACCGCCAGCGCGCCGACGTCCTCCAGCGCGTTCTCGTAACGGGGCTGGGTGGTTTCGGTGCAGCGCAGGGTCAGTTCGAGGAAAGGCATGGACGGCGGGGACAGGAAGAAAGCGGGCATCCTAGACGAGGCGGGCGCGGCGTGCTTGGCCGGCGTCACTGAATGCTGCCGTGGCGCGGGCTTGCTAGACTGCGCCACGGCGATTGCCGCTGCGACTCCTGCCGAGCGATGCTTCCTGCCCTGCCACGCAAGACCTGGTTCCTGCTGCTGCCTGCCGCGCTGATGTTGGTGGCGGTGGGCTACGGCGTGGGCGGTGGTTCGGCCGCCCGCTCCGGGCTCGCCGGTTTCACCACCGCGTCGCCGCCGCCGGTGGCCGCCAGCGCGGCGCTGCCGGAGGCGATCGCGATCGAGCGGGTGCGCGAGCGTCCGGTGGCGGTCGGCCCGGGCCTGCCGCTGGACCTGCGGGCCGCCTTCGAGGGCGATACCGACCTGTACGAATATGCCCGCCAGCTGCGGCTGGCCGGCGAGGCCGGCAATGCCGAGGCGCGCTGGATGGCCAGCCGCGTCTACGACTATTGCGCCGCCTATGCGATGGATCCGGCCGGCTATGCGCTGGACAATGGCACGCTGGCGGCGCTGGGGCTGGAAGCCGCGCCGGGGCTGGTGGCGGCGCGCGAGCGGGTGGGCCACCGCTGCGCCGGTTTCGTCGCCGCCGACGGGCTGGGCCGGGCGCTGGTGATGAGCCAGCGCAAGCTGGCCGCCGAGGGCGGCAACCTGGCGGCCGAGGCCTCGCTGCTGGCGCAGGGCGAGCCGCTGCAGGACGACGCGGACTATCGGCGCGGACTGGTCGAGCGGGTGCTGGAATCGCAGGATCCGGAAGCCTTCCTGGCGCTGTCGCCGGCAATGGGCGCGGCCGCCAGCAGCGACGACGCCTATCAGGGACTGGTGGCCGGCAACCGCTTCGCCGAGCTGGCGTGGCAGATGGCGGCGTGCGAGCTGGGATTGGCCTGCGGTCCGGACAGCGTGCTGATGAACAGCTACTGCGCCAACGGCGGCATCTGTTCGCAGGACCCCGGCCAGGATTTCATTTCCTTTGTGTTTGATGCCGCGGTGCCGCGGCAAGGTGCGGAAAAAATGAACGAATTGGTGAAGCGCCTGCGCGGTGGGCGGGGAGGTCGTTGATGAACTATCGCCGTCTGATCCATGGAGCCAAGTTCTGGTTCTGGGTGGTGTTGTTCGTGGCCTATTCGGCCGGGGCGGTCGGGCTGCTGCTGATCGACACCTACGAGGACCGCTACCGGCAACTGTCCAAGGTCAAGCTGACCTCGGTGCAGGCCGATGCCGAGCTGCGCCGTGCCGGTGCCAGCCAGGTGGCGGCGGTCTACCGCGCCCAGAGCGGCATGCCGTTCGCGACCCTGCCGCCGGGCAGCGCCTTCCAGATCGTCTGGCCCGATGGTTCGACCGAGACCGTGGTGGTGGTCGATCCCAGCTCGCCGGTGGGCACCGAACCGGTGGCCGGCAGCCAGCAGCCGGCCGACTGACGTTCCAGACGGGATGCGGCCAGGGAAAGGACTCCTGGTCCTGGCGAGTGTTGCTTCTCTGTCGCGAGGTTTTCCGGGCGGCAACCGGGCGATCGGAGGACGTGCCTTTCCCCGCGGTGGGGAGAGAAGCCAAAGAAAAAGGCGGGGAAAACCCCGCCTTTTTCGTGCCCGTCGTCGGCCGGCCTGCTCAGGTCAGTGCGATCGACTTGTTCTTGCGCTCGGCCAGCCGCTTTTCCAGGTAGTGGATGTTCTGGCCGCCGGCCTGGAAGCCCTTGTCGCGCATGATCCGCTGCTGCAGGGCGACGTTGGTCTTGATGCCATCGACCACCATCTCGCTCAGCGCCACCCGCATGCGGGCGATGGCGGTGTCGCGGTCCGGGCCGTGCACGATCAGCTTGCCGATCATCGAGTCGTAGTTGGCCGGCACCCGGTAGCCGCCGTAGATGTGCGTGTCCACGCGCACGCCCGGGCCGCCCGGCGGGTAGAAGCCGGTGATGGTGCCGGGGCAGGGGAAGAAGGTCTCCGGGTCCTCGGCGTTGATGCGGCACTCGATGGCGTGGCCGTTGATCTTGATGTCGCTCTGCGTGATCGACAGCTTGTGGCCGGCGGCGATCTTCAGCTGCTCGGCCACCAGGTCGATGCCGGTGATCATCTCGGTCACCGGGTGCTCGACCTGGATGCGGGTGTTCATCTCGATGAAGTAGAAGCGGCCGTTCTCGAACAGGAATTCGAAGGTGCCGGCGCCGCGGTAGCCGATGCGGATGCAGGCCTCCACGCAGACCTTGCCGATCTGCTCGCGCAGTTCCGGGGTGATGCCCGGCGCCGGCGCTTCCTCCACCACCTTCTGGTGGCGGCGCTGCATCGAGCAGTCGCGCTCGCCCAGGTGGATGGCGTTGCCCTGGCCGTCGGCGAGCACCTGGATCTCCACGTGGCGCGGGTTCTCCAGGAACTTCTCCATGTAGACCATGTCGTTGCCGAACGCGGCCTTGGCTTCCTGCTTGGTGGTGGCGATGGCGTTGACCAGCGCGCCCTCGGTGTGGACCACGCGCATGCCGCGGCCGCCGCCGCCGCCGGCCGCCTTGACGATGACCGGGTAGCCGATCTCGCGGGCGATCTTGACGTTGGTGGCCGGGTCGTCGCCCAGCGGGCCGCCCGAGCCGGGCACGCACGGCACGCCGGCGGCCTTCATCGCGCGGATCGCCTCCACCTTGTCGCCCATCAGGCGGATGGTGTCGGCCTTCGGACCGATGAAGATGAAGCCGGACTGCTCGACGCGCTCGGCGAAATCGGCGTTCTCCGACAGGAAGCCGTAGCCGGGATGGATGGCCTGGGCGTCGGTGACCTCGGCCGCGGCGATCAGCGCCGGGATGTTGAGGTAGCTCTCGGCCGATGGCGCCGGACCGATGCAGACCGACTCGTCGGCCATCGCCACGTGCTTGAGGTTGCGGTCGACGGTGGAATGCACCGCGACCGTGCGGATGCCCAGGGTGTGGCACGCGCGCAGGATGCGCAGCGCGATCTCACCGCGGTTGGCGATAACGACCTTGTCGAGCATGGAGTGCTCCTCAGCCGATCACGAACAGCGGCTGGTCGAATTCGACCGGCTGGCCGTTCTCGCCCAGGATGGCCACGACGGTGCCGGCGACGTCGGCCTCGATCGGGTTGAACATCTTCATCGCCTCGATGATGGCCAGGGTGTCGCCGGCCTTGACCTGCTGGCCGACGCTGACGAACGGCGGCTTGTCCGGGGCCGAGGAGGCGTAGAAGGTGCCGACCATCGGCGCGCGCAGCACGTGGCCGTCCGGCAGTGCGTTGCCCGGCTTGGCGGTGCCGCCGGTGGAGGCTTCGGTGGGCGAGCTCATCGGCATCGCCGGAGCCGCGGCGGCCGGGGCGGCATACACCGGCGCCGGCGCGGGGGCCGCGTAACCGGCGACCGGGGTGCGCGACAGGCGTACGGATTCCTCGCCTTCCTTGATCTCGATCTCGGCGAGATTCGATTCTTCCAGCAGGTCGATGAGCTTCTTGATTTTGCGCAGATCCATCAGGGGCCTCTTTGGGTTGGGCATCGGGGGCGGTCGGACGGGGCGTCGACCGGAATTCAATGCAGTTCGAAGTGTTCGCGCAGCTGCCGCTCGCGCGCGGCGAGATGCCGGTCCAGGCAATCCAGCCGCGCCGCGTTGCGGCCGCTGCCGTCGGAATGGAAGGCGTAGGCCGCTTCGCAGTCGGCATCGCGGAACGCGACCCAGTGCGCCTGGGCGCGGGTCAGGGCGGTGCGGGCCTCGCGGCAGGCGGCGGCGCTGGCCGGACACGCCGGCGAGGCGAGATCGTCCAGCGCGCGCTGGTACAGCGCCTGCAGCCGCGCCTGCGCCTGCTCGAGCGCGCGCGACTGGCACAGGTCGCTTTCCATGGTGGACAGCGGCGGCTGGCAATCCACCGGATCGGCAATGGCCGGCAGGGCCGTGGCGGCCAGCGCCAGGGCGGCGAGGGAGCGGATCATGCGGCGTCGGCTTCCAGCCGGGCCAGTGCGGCATCCAGCGCGTAGCGGTAGCTGTCGGCGCCGAAGCCGCAGACCACGCCGACCGCCTTGTCGCTGAAATAGCTGTGCTGGCGGAACGGTTCGCGGGCGTGCGGATTGGACAGGTGGATCTCGATGAACGGGATCGCCACGGCGGCCAGCGCGTCGCGCAGCGCCACCGAGGTGTGGGTGAAAGCGGCCGGATTGATCAGGATGAAGGCGGTGCCATCCGCGCGCGCGGCCTGGATGCGCTCCACCAGCACGTGCTCGGCGTTGGACTGCAGCGCTTCCACGGCGTGGCCGGCGGCGGCGGCCTGCGCCTGCAGGTCGGCGTCGATCTGCGCCAGCGTCGCGCGTCCGTAGACGTCCGGTTCGCGGGTGCCGAGCAGATTGAGATTGGGGCCGTGCAGGACCAGCAGCTTTGCCATGTGCAGCAGGGTTGGCAGGAAAGGGCGGCAGTCTGATGGAAGCTGGCAATACTGTCCAGTTCGGCGAAGTTGGCGTTGTTTTAAACGTTCGTTTGATTCTGGTGGGCGATCGTGCCGATCCGCTGCCGGCGCCGATCAGGGCGGCAACGTCGCCCAGCCGTCGATCTCGCCGCGGCTGAACGGTCCCAGCTTCTGGCGCACGATGCGGCCGTCGGCGCCGACCAGCACGCTGTAGGGCAGCAGGCCCTGGACGTTGCCCAGGCGCACGCTGGCATCGGTAGGGCCGGGGGTGTCGAGCACGATCGGGTAGTCGACCGGCACCTGCGCCAGGAAGTCGCGCACCGCCTCGGGGGTATCCAGCGCCAGGCCCACGACCTGCGTGCCGTCGTTGCCCTGGTCGCGGGCGTAGCGCGCCAGTTCCGGCATTTCCTCCACGCACGGGCCGCACCAGCTGGCCCAGACGTTGATCAGCAGCGGACGCCCGCCGAACCGGGCGAAGTCGACCGGGGTGCCGTCCGGGTCGGGCAAGCGCAGTGGCGGCAGCGGTTCCCCGGGTCGTGCCGCGGGCACGCCCGGTGCCGCGGCGGCGGGCGGCGGCGCCGGTGCCGGCCGGAACAGCAGCAGGCCGGCGCCCAGCCCCAGCGCCGCGGCCAGGCCGGTCACCAGCAGCAACGGGCGCGAGGGTCCCGGCATCAGTGCGCCGCGCGCAGCAGCGCGTCCTCGACGATGGCCTGGGTCAGCACCGTCGGCAGTACCGCCGGCGGCGCGCCGGGGCCGTAGACCACGTACAGCGGCACGCCCACCGCCTTGTGCTCTTCCAGGAAGGCGCTGATCTGCGGGTCGACGTTGGTCCAGTCGCCGCGCATGTACACCGCGTCCACGCGCCTGATGACGTCGCCGAAGGCGGCGCTGTGCAGCACGTTGCGTTCGTTGGCCTTGCAGGTGACGCACCAGTCGGCGGTCATGTTGACGAACACCACGCGATCGTCGGCGCGCAGGCGGTCCAGCATCTGCGGCGAATAGGCCACGGCGCCGCTGGTGTCGGTCGTGGCCGCCGGCGTCGGCGTGGCCAGCCGGGTCACGCCCCAGACCGGAACCAGCGCCAGCACCACCATCAGCGCGGCCAGCAGCATGCCCGGCCGGTGGCTGCGCCAGCGGTGGCGTTCGAACCACCACAGGCCCAGCGCCAGCAGCGTGGCGCCGACCAGCAGCATCGCCACCGCGTCCACCCCGCGTTGCTTGCCCAGCACCCACAGCAGCCAGATCGCGGTCAGGTACATCGGGAACGCCAGCACCTGCTTGAGCGTCTCCATCCACGGCCCCGGCCTGGGCAGCCGCCGCGCCAGCGTCGGCAGCAAGCCGATCAGCAGGAACGGCAGCGCCAGGCCCAGGCCCAGGGTCAGGAACACCAGCAGCGCCAGCAGCGGCGGGGCGGTGAACGCGTAGGCCAGCGCCGGGCCCATGAACGGCGCGATGCACGGGCTGGCGACCACGCAGGCGAGCACGCCGGTGAAGAAGTCGCCGACCGGGCCATGGCGGCTGGCCAGCGACTGCCCGACCCCGCCCAGGTTGCCGCCCAGGGTGAACACCCCGGACAGGCTCAGGCCCACCGCGAACATCAGGTACACCAGCGCGGCGATGAACCACGGCTGCTGCAGCTGGAAACCCCAGCCGGCGGCCTGGCCGGCGGCGCGCAGCGCGATCACCAGCGTGCCGATGGCGGCGAAGGCCAGCAGCACGCCGAGCGTGTACCACAGCGCATGGCTGCGGGCGCGCTGCCGGCTTTCGCCGCTCTGCGCCAGCCCCAGCACCTTCAGCGACAGGATCGGCAGCACGCACGGCATCAGGTTGAGTACCAGTCCGCCCATCAGCGCCAGCAGCAGCACCAGCGGCAGCCCGGGGCCGGTCGCGGCCGCCGGCGGCCGGGTACGGTTGGCGTTGCCGGGCGAGGCATCGGGTGGGACGGGGGCATCGCTGCGGGTCACCAGCGGTTGCGGCGCCGGCGGCGGCAGGGCCGGCGGCGCGTCGTTGCCGCGCCTGGCGCTGGGCAGCGGCGGGATCACCAGCGAAGCGACGGTGGCCTCGTCGGTCGGCGACACCTTGCCCGCCGGCAGCGACAGCTTCACCCGCCGGGTCATCGGCGGGTAGCAGATGCCGTCGGTCTGGCAGCCCTGGAAGGTGGCCACCAGGGTCGCCGGGGTGGCGTCGCCGTGCTCGCGCCGCAGCGGCACCGGCACCTCGACCTGGTCGAAGTACACCACCACGTCGCCGAAGTGCTCGTCGCGGTGCGAGCGGCCGGCCGGCCATTGCGGCTTGCCGGTACGTACCCCGGCAGCGCCTTCCAGCGACAGCGAGGTGCGGTCGCGGTACAGGTAGTAGCCCGGCGCCGGGGTGAAGCGCAGCAGCAGGGTGTTGCCGTCGTCGACGATGGCCTCGAAGCCGAAGGCCTGTTCCGAGGGCAGCGGCAGCGCCTGGCTGGCGGCCATGCCGGGCAGGCGCAGGCCGCCGCCGCCCGGCAGTGCCGGGGCCGCCGTGGGTGGGGCCAGCGCGGCGGCACCGGCGGCCGCAGGGGGCAGCTTGACCTGCACGGTGCGCTTCTGCGGCGGGTAGCACACCCCGGCATCGGCGCAGCCCTGGTAGCGCACTTCCAGCATCAGCGTGTCCACGCCCGCGGCGGCGGTGCCGGGCAGGGTGGCGGCCAGCTGGCCGTGGTAGGTCTCCACGTCGCCGAAGAACTCGTCGTGCTTCTTCTCGCCATCCGGCATCTGCAGGGGGCCGGCGGCGAAGCCCTGGCCGGTGGCGACGCTGGTGCGGTGGCGGTAGAGGTAGTAGCCGGGGGCGATGCCCCAGCGCAGCTCGATGCGGTCGCGGGCGGGGGCCTGCACCTCCAGCACGAAGGCCTGGTCGACCGGCAGCAGGTCCTTCTCGCTCAGGGCCAGCGCCGGCAGGGCGGTCGCTCCGGCCAGGCACAGCGCGGCGATACGACGGAACAGCATCTTCAAATCAGGTTTCCTCGCGGGTTTCTTTCCGGATCCAGTCCAGGTAGGCGGGCAATCCGGCGTCGGCTTCGACCGCGACAAGCTCCGGCAGTTCATACGGATGCAGCGCCTGCACCCGCGCGATGGCGGCCGGCAGGCGATCGGCGGTGGTCTTGATCAGCAGCTGGATCTCGCTGTCCTCGGCCACCGCGCCCTGCCAGCGGTAGGTGGAATGCGCTTCCGGCAGCCGGGTGACGCAGGCGGCCAGGCGCTCGTGCACCAGCGCATGGGCGATCGTCCGGGCGCTGTCCGCATCCGGGCAGGTGGTGAACAGCAGGTGGACCGCGTTGTCGGGCATGAGGCCCGCGAGTATAGGGCCTGCGCCGGCGGCGTCCGGACCGGCCGGGTCCGCCGGAGAAGGCGGGACCGGCCGAGGCCGGCCCCGCGCGGAGGCTTTATTGCGCCAGCTGGCAGCTGGCCGGCCTGGCCGACGTGAACAACGCCTGCGACGCCCATTCCGGGTGGTCGATGAACGGGTTGCGGTTGCCCTGGAAGTTGTGGATCACCTCGTTGCGGGCGCGCTCGGCGGCGTCCGGCGGATCGAGCTGGTGCCATTGCAGCAGGGTGGAGAGCAGGCCCATGTAGGCCGGCGATGAGGACGTGGCGACGATGCGGCTGCGGTCGTCGGTCAGCTCCAGGTCCGGCTCGGACTGGTCGGTGACCGAATGCCGGCCGCCCTCGTAGCGGATGGCCATGTACATCACCGCGCGGGCGATGTCGCCCTTGCGCTCGTCCCAGGTCTCGAAGCTGCCGCCGTTGCCGTCCGGCCCCTTGAACCAGTTCTGGTCGCCGCGGCCGCTGCCGCCGCCCGCGCCGTTGTTGGCCTCGGTCGCCAGCGCGGTGCAGCCGCTGCTGCAGTCGGCCAGCGGCTTGTTGCCGCGACTGGAATTCCAGTTGGTGTCGCTCAGGTAGAGCATGTGGGTATCGGTGTGCGGGGCGTACGGCAGGCCCTTGTCGCCGGTGGCGCTGGAGAAGCCCAGCGACTTGGGCCAGGTGTGCTCGCGGTTGTAGGTCAGCCCGCTGCCGCTGCCGGCCCGGGCGCTGACCTTGGGGTAGCTGCGGTTGCGGTAGATGTCCAGGATCCTGCCGCTGTCGTTCGGGTCCTCGTCGGCGATCTCCAGGATGGTCCAGGTGTTGGTCCCGCTGCCGCTGTACGGATAGGACGTGTGGTCGCGGATGGTGGCGTGCAGCGAGCAGCGCAGCTGCGACGGGCTGCTGGTGTTGACCCGCGCGTAGTAGCCGTCGTCGCCGCCGGCGGCCGCGACCGAGAACGCCACCTGGGTCGACTGCACCGGCTGCTGGCCGTCGCCGTCGCTGATCCGGGCGGCCACCACCGACAGCTGGCAGCTCTCGCCCGGTTGCAGCACTTTGGCCGGCTGCAGCGCGAACACCGTGCCGGTGGCCGGATGCGACAGCGCCACGCTGCCGGAGCCGGCGCATTGCAGGACGAAGGCGCCGCTGGCGGCACTGACCGCCTCGCTGAAGGTCACCGACAGGTCGCCGGCGGCCGGCACGTCGCTGGCGCCGTCGGCCGGCAGGGTGGCGGTGACCGCCGGCGGCTCGCCGGTGCCGGTGCTGCCGCCGATCTGCTGGCCGCTGTTGCAGGCGCCGAAGCTCTGCGCCGAGGAGGCGGCCCAGCTGAAGTCGCCGTAGCTGGCGCCGCTGCCGCGCAGCTGCAGCGAGGTGCCCGGCGCGGTGCTGTTGGTTTCCGAGACCGGCAGGTTCTGGCTGCCCATGCCCGCGGCCGGGCCGTTGGCGGCGCTGATCTGCCCCTCGTAGCTCAGGAACTGCACCACCTGGCCGTTGCCGTCCACCAGCGCCAGGCCGTCGGCCGGCCCGTTCTGCACGGTGTTGACGGGATAGGCCACGTGCGCGATGCGGACCTGGCCGCCGCACTGGACCACGTTCCCGGCCGGCACCGCCTTCGTGTTGTAGACCACGGCCGCGTTCGGGTTGCTGCCGTTGTAGAGATGGATGCTGTAGCCGGAGAGGTCCTCCCCGGCGGTGGCGACCACCTCGATTCCTTCGCCGGTGTCGCCGCTGGCGGTGGAATCGTCGTAGTGCAGCTCGTTGACGAACACCGCCGCGGCGGCCGGCGCGGCCAGCAGGCAAGCCAGCACGGCGGCCAGCGGACGAACCATTGCAGAAGACCTCATCGATCACTCCCTTGCTGTCAGAGGATCCCCCGCTGCAGGGTAGGGTGGGTTCATGACAGGTTCCGGGCAGCGGTTCCCAGTTCGCCGGCCACCGGGAAAATCCGCGGGCATCCAGGTCCGGGGCGGGGAGGCGGCGCCCCCATTGCGATACCGGAGGCGGGAAACCCTGTGGGAGCGACGTCAGCCGCGAGCTTGTCGGGCGGCACCCCAGGCTCCGGGAAGCGCGCTCCCCCGGACCGGCCAGGAACCAAAAATTTTCACCCCGCGCCCTTGAAAGCCGACCGGCAAGCTCCATCTCGGGCGGTATCCCGGGTTCCGGGTTTTTTCGTGAGCGTTGCTGGCAGTCGCCATGTGCGAGTGCTAACATCGCCGGACTTTTTTAGACCAATCAATAACTTAAGAGGTCTCACATGAGCATCAAGCCGCTTCACGACCGCGTTGTGGTCAAGCCGATCGAAGCCGACGAAATCTCCGCGGGCGGCATCGTGATTCCGGACTCGGCCAAGGAAAAGTCCACCAAGGGCGAAGTCGTGGCCGTCGGCCCCGGCAAGCCGCTGGACAACGGCAGCGTGCGCGCGCCGGCGCTGAAGGTCGGCGACAAGGTCATCTACGGCCAGTACGCCGGCAGCACCTACAAGGCCGAAGGCGTCGAATACAAGGTGCTGCGCGAAGACGACATCCTCGCCGTCGTCGGCTGAGCCCGTCGTTCCGCCCGATCCATCAGACCACTTACATCTTTTGAGGTAACAGCAAATGGCTGCCAAGGATATCCGTTTCGGTGAAGACGCCCGTTCGCGCATGGTGCGCGGCGTCAACGTTCTCGCCAATGCCGTCAAGGCCACCCTGGGCCCGAAGGGCCGCAACGTCGTGCTCGAGAAGAGCTTCGGCGCCCCGACCATCACCAAGGACGGCGTCTCCGTCGCCAAGGAAATCGAACTGGCCGACAAGTTCGAGAACATGGGCGCGCAGATGGTGAAGGAAGTCGCTTCGCGCACCAATGACGACGCCGGCGACGGCACCACCACCGCCACCGTGCTGGCCCAGGCGCTGATCCGCGAAGGTTCCAAGGCCGTGGCCGCCGGCATGAACCCGATGGACCTCAAGCGCGGCATCGACAAGGCCGTCGTGGCCGCCGTCGCCGAGCTGAAGAGCATCTCCAAGCCCACCACCGACGACAAGGCCATCGCCCAGGTCGGCACCATCTCGGCCAACTCGGACGAGTCGATCGGCAACATCATCGCCGAAGCGATGAAGAAGGTCGGCAAGGAAGGCGTGATCACCGTCGAGGAAGGCTCGGGCCTGGACAACGAGCTGGACGTGGTCGAGGGCATGCAGTTCGACCGCGGCTACCTGTCGCCGTACTTCATCAACAACCAGCAGAGCCAGTCGGCCGACCTGGACGACCCGTTCATCCTGCTGCACGACAAGAAGATCTCCAACGTGCGTGATCTGCTGCCGGTGCTGGAAGGCGTGGCCAAGGCCGGCAAGCCGCTGCTGATCGTTGCCGAGGAAGTCGAGGGCGAAGCCCTGGCGACCCTGGTGGTCAACACCATCCGCGGCATCGTCAAGGTCGTGGCGGTCAAGGCCCCGGGCTTCGGCGACCGTCGCAAGGCGATGCTGGAAGACATGGCCGTGCTGACCGGCGGCACCGTGATCTCCGAGGAAGTGGGCCTGGCGCTGGAGAAGGCGACCATCAAGGACCTGGGCCGCGCCAAGAAGGTGCAGGTCTCCAAGGAGAACACCACCATCATCGACGGTGCCGGCGACGCTTCGGCCATCCAGGCCCGCGTCACCCAGATCAAGACCCAGATCGAGGACACCTCGTCCGATTACGACCGCGAGAAGCTGCAGGAACGCGTGGCCAAGCTGGCCGGTGGTGTTGCGGTGATCAAGGTCGGTGCTTCGACCGAAATCGAGATGAAGGAAAAGAAGGCCCGCGTCGAAGACGCCCTGCACGCCACCCGTGCGGCGGTGGAAGAAGGCGTGGTCCCGGGCGGCGGCGTGGCCCTGGTGCGCGCGCTGGACGCCATCTCCAGCCTGAAAGGCGCCAACGAAGACCAGACCCACGGCATCCAGATCGCCCTGCGCGCGATGGAAGCCCCGCTGCGCGAGATCGTCGCCAACGCCGGCGAAGAGCCGTCCGTGATCGTCAACAAGGTCAAGGAAGGCAAGGGCAACTACGGCTACAACGCGGCCAATGGCGAGTTCGGCGACATGATCGAGTTCGGCATCCTGGATCCGACCAAGGTGACCCGTTCGGCGCTGCAGAACGCCGCTTCGATCGCCGGCCTGATGATCACCACCGAGGCCATGATCGCCGAAGCTCCGAAGAAGGAAGAGCCGGCCATGGGCGGCGCCGGTGGCATGGGCGGCATGGGTGGCATGGGCGGCATGGACTTCTGAGTCCGGCCGCAGCCCTGGCTGCATGCCGTATCGAGGGCCCCGCGCAAGCGGGGCCTTCTTTTTTGGGGTATCAGAGGTGCCCACCGGTCGCGACTGACGTCGCTCCTACAGGGGGCGGGAAACCCTGTAGGAGCGACGTCAGTCGCGAGCTTTCCGGGCAGGTCGCGAATGCGCCCCCTTCCCCGAAGGGGAGAGGGGACGGGACGACGGCGACCACCGCCGTCCTGCAGAAGCGACGTTTCCATGAAAGCCCATCGCCGCGGCCGCCGCTCCCGCAAAGGCACGAACCCATCGTTGCCGATGAAACAGTAGCGTGCCCGGAAAAGCCGTGTTATCAATGCTCCCCATGAACGCAGCCCGTGCCCGCTTTTACTTTTGGTACTACTTTCCGAAGCCGCTGGCGGAGGAAGGACTGCGCTCACCCTGAAGAAACCTTCAGACGCATTCCCGAAAAGCCGCCAGCGAACCTGGCGGCTTTTTTCATGCCGCCGCGCTGGGGTCCCCACATCCCAGGAGACTTTCCCCCATGCCCCCCCACACCGACGACCTCCGCATCCGCAAGATCGAACCGCTGACCCCGCCGGCGCAATTGCTGGCGCTGCTGCCCTGCGACGAGCAGGCTTCCGATACCGTCAGCGCCTCGCGCGCGGCGCTGCACCGCATCCTGCACGGCCGCGACGACCGCCTGGCGGTGGTGATCGGGCCGTGCTCGATCCACGACCCGGTCGCGGCCATCGAGTACGCCCAGCGCCTGAAGCCGCTGCGCGACGCGCTGGCCGGCGAGCTGGAGATCGTCATGCGCGTGTACTTCGAGAAGCCGCGCACCACGGTCGGCTGGAAGGGGTTGATCAACGACCCGGACCTGGACGGCAGCTTCAACATCAACAAGGGCCTGCGCGTGGCGCGCGGGCTGCTGCGCGACATCAACAAGCTGGGCCTGCCGGCGGGCGTGGAGTTCCTCGACGTGATCTCGCCGCAGTACATCGCCGACCTGGTGGCGTGGGGCGCGATCGGCGCGCGCACCACCGAAAGCCAGGTGCACCGCGAGCTGGCCTCGGGGCTGTCGTGCCCGGTCGGCTTCAAGAACGGCACCAGCGGCGACATCAAGATCGCCGCCGACGCGGTCGGCGCGGCCTCGCATCCGCACCACTTCCTGTCGGTGACCAAGCAGGGCGACACCGCCATCGTCGCCACCCGCGGCAATCCGGACTGCCACGTGATCCTGCGCGGCGGCAAGACGCCCAACTTCGATGCCGCCAGCGTGCAGGCGGCGTGCGAGGTGCTGGGCAGGTCGCAGCTGGCGCCGCGGCTGATGATCGATGCCAGCCATGCCAACAGCGGCAAGCAGCCGGAGAACCAGCCGGCGGTGATCGGGGACATCGCCGCGCAGCTGGAAGCCGGCGAACAGCGCATCGTCGGGGTGATGGTGGAAAGCCACCTCGTCGGCGGCCGCCAGGAGCTGGTCGAGGGCCAGCCGCTGACCTACGGCCAGAGCATCACCGACGGCTGCATCGACTGGGATACTTCGGTGCAGGTGCTGGAACGGCTGGCCGCGGCAGTGCGCACGCGCCGCACGCAGGCGCAGCAGGCGGCCTGAACGCACGGCAGGCGTGGTGGCGGAGCCGCCCGGTCGCCGCGCCGGCGGGCACCGCACGCTGCCGGCGCAACCGCGGCAGCGCCAGGAGGATCGCCGGGGGGGCGCAGCATCAGCCACTGGCCGACCAGCAGGCCGCCCCCGACGGCGATGCCCGGCGGCTGCGGCGATCTTCCTGGCCCTCGTCGCTGGCCCGCATGTCCTGCATGGCCGCGCGGGCCGATAATGCGCAGCATGACCGCCGCCACGCCCTGGTTCCTGTACCTGATCGAATGCCGCGACGGCAGCTACTACGCCGGCATCACCACCGACGTGGAGGCGCGGTTCCAGGCGCACGCGGCGGGCAAGGGCGCGCGCTACACGCGTGCGCGCCCGCCGGTGCGCATCCTCGGCATGCGCGCATACGCCGACCGTGCCGCGGCATCGCGGGCCGAGTGGCGGATCAAGCGACTGCCGCGCGAGCGCAAACTGGCGTGGCTGGAGCAGGGCGGGGACTGAGGGACCGGCGCGGCGGCATCCGGGCGCTTCCACCGGCTGCGCTTCTGTTCCATCCTGCGCTCCATGAAAGTACCTGCCGAACGACGTGAACGCGCGTTGCGCTGGTTGCGCAGGGCCGGATGGCTGGCCCTGACCTGCTATGCGCTGTACCTGGTTGCAGGCAATGTGTTCCTCAACAGCAGTCTTGGCCGCGATGCGCTGAACCGAAAACCGGAGGCGTTCGCCATGGCGTGGAGCGGCGGATACACCCTCTGGCCCGGGCGCGTGGCGTTGCGCGAGGTGCGGATGCACGGACATGTCAGGCGCGTGCAGTGGTCGGCGCAGGCCGACGCGGTGCGCGGCCGCATCGCGCTGCTGCCGCTGCTGGGCAGGCAGCTGCGGATGCCATGGATCGAGGCCGACGGCGTTTCCGGTTCGATCGTTCGTGCCGACAGCGAACGGCCCGTGCCGCCGCCGCGTCCCGGCGGCTGGACGCTGGCGCTGGAGCGGATCGGCAGTACCAGCCTGCGCGGCGCCACCCTGGGCGATTGGCGCATCGCCGGCGACGGCCGTGCCGAGGTCGGTTTCCGCAAGCAGCTGCGCGGCGGGCCGATGGAACTGCTGCCCTCGTCGGTGGAATTCGCGGCGATGCAGGTGGACAGGGGCGACGTCCAGTGGCTGCGCAATGCGCGACTGGCGGGCACGTTCTCGTTGCCGCGGCATGTGCCGGCCGAACATCCCGGCATTGCCCGGCTGGCGCTGCTCAAGGCCGTGCTGGAGCTGCAGGGCACGACCGTGCAGCTGCGCTCCACGCTCGACGACGAGGGGCGCTATGCCTTCGCGGCACTGCCCGGCGACGGACAGGTGCAGGCCAGGCTGTCGCTGGACCGCGGCGCGCTGGCGGCGGGCGACCACCTGCAGCTGCAGCTGCCGTTGTCGGACGTGGATGCCCAAGGCGTGGCCGTCGCCAACCAGCTCGACCTGCGCTTCGCGGTGGACGAGGCGATGCACCTGCGTGCCTCGCTGCCGGACCGCGACGGCCAGCACCTGTCGCTCGACACCCGCCTCGACCTGCCCGGCACCACGCTGCCGCTGCAGGACTGGCGCACGCGCCTGCATGCGGCCAGCGGCACGGTGCGCGCGCATGGCCACCTGCCTTCCATCGGCGGCGTGGTGGCGCTGTTCACCCGGGCCGACTGGATGGACCTGGAAGGCAGCGGCACGGTGGATGCGGACCTGCGGCTCGACGGCGGGCAGCTGATCGACGGCAGCCGCCTGCGGGTGAGCGACGTCGTTGCGCGCGCGGACGTGCTGGGTAACCGCTTCCGCGGCAAGGCGCATGCCGAGGCGGTGATCGGCACCGATGCCGACGGCAACCCGCAGTCGCGGCTGGACGTGGTGATGGCGTCGTTCAGCGCCGCCCCTTCCGAACATCCCGGCAAACCCTGGTTCACCGGCGAACAGCTGCGGCTGGAAACGGTGTCCGACGCACGCTTCGAGCGGATGCAGCAGACCATGCAGGCGCGGGTGCGCTTCGAGCGCGCGCGGATTCCCGAACTGGCGGTGTTCAACCCCTACCTGCCCAACGACACGCTGCGCTTCGCCGGCGGCAGCGGCGTGCTCAGCGGCGACCTGCGGCTGGATGGCGAGGGCGAGGTGGGCCGCGGCACGCTGCGGGTCGATGGCCGGCAGGTGCGGCTGGCGGTGGCGGGAATCGACCTGCGCGGCGACGTGACCGTGGATGGGCGGCTGCGCCGCGGCAACCTGCAGAAGGGCGAGTTCGAACTGGACGACACCATCGTCAGCGTGCGCAACGTCGCTTTCACCGAACCCGGCGGTGCCGTGCATTCCGGCTGGTGGGCGACGCTGACCATCGACAGCGGTCGCGCCGAATGGAAGCGGCCTTCGTCGGCCAGCGGGCAGGTGCAGGCGCGCATGCGCGATGTCGGCTTCCTGCTGGCGATGTTCGCCGACCGCACCGATTTCCCGTCCTGGACCGGCAAGGTGGTCGACGCCGGCGAGGCCAGGCTGCGCGGCAAGTGGCTGTGGCAGGGCAACCGGCTGGTGCTGGACCAGGCCCGTGCCGAGAACGACCGCTTCAGCGTGGATGCGCGGCTGTCGCTGGAGGGGCAGCGCAAGCGCGGCGACCTGTACCTGCAATGGGGCGTGCTCGGCGTCGGCGTCGAGCTGCACGACGGCGAGCGCAGGTTCCACCTGCGCAAGGCGCGCGAGTGGTACGACAGCCGCCCGCACCTGCTGCGTTGAGCGGGAGGCGATGAGCACCGTCCCGCCTGCCGGGCTGGCGCGCGCGTTTGTCCGGCCCGGATCCGGAGCCGTGGCTGGTGTCCCGCTATCGCGCCTACCGGAAGCGAGGTTTTTGCAGGAGCGACGCCGGGTGGCCTCGGGCCATCAGATGCGGGTTTCCCGGGCCGCGACAACCCGCTCCGGGAATACATTCCTTCCCCGGATGGATTGTCGACCGCCGGTGCCTCGGTATCGCCGGAGGCCGACCGCGCGCCTGCGCCGCAAGCACCACGCAGGCGCGGAACGGCGATGGCAAGCGGGCGGTACGGCTCAGCCGGCCTGCGCGGCCTCGGAGAACTCCTTGAACGCGGCCAGCGCGTTGGCCGCATACATCAGCGACGGGCCGCCGCCCATGTACACGGCGATGCCCAGCATCTCCTGCAGTTCCTGTTCGCTGGCGCCCAGCCGCACCAGCGCCTGGCTGTGGAAGCCGATGCAGCCGTCGCAGCGCGCGGCCACGCCGATGCCCAGCGCGATCAGCTCCTTGGTCTTCGCATCCAGCGCACCGGGTGCCATCGCCGCCTTGCCGAGGGCGCCGAAGCCCTTCATCAGGTCCGGCTGGCCGGCGCGCAGCGGCGCCAGGTTGGCGGAGATCTCGCGGGTCAGTTCGGGGAAGTTGGGAAGTGCCATGGCCGTGCTCCGGTCGGTTTTTGTTTAGTAAAATCTAAATTAGAGTGTGCTAAATTACAAGCTGCCAGTTGGAAACGGAAACAGGAACGGTATGGATCCGCGCGACCGCAAATTCATGCGCGAGGGGGCCGGCAAGGCCGCGACCCTGTTGCGGTCGGTGGGCAACGAGCACCGCCTGCTGGTGCTGTGCCTGCTGATCGAGCACGACGAGCTCAGCGTGGGGCAGCTGCTCGAATACGTGGACCTCAGCCCGTCGGCGCTGTCGCAGCACCTGGCGCGGATGCGCGAGGACGGGCTGGTCGGCAACCGCCGGGAGGCCCAGACCCTGTACTACCGCATCGAGGACCCGGCCGTGGAAACGCTGGTCGGCGCGCTCAAGCGGATCTTCTGCCCCTGAAGGAGACGAACATGAAGACCATCGAACCGTCGCAGGCGCGCGCGCTGCTGGAACAGGGCGCGTTGCTGGTGGACGTGCGCGACCATGACGAACATGCCCGCGAGCATATCGAGGGCGCCTGCTGCCGGCCGCTGGCGACGATCGCCGGGCAGCCGCTGCCGGCGGCGCCAGGGCAGGCGGTGGTGTTCCATTGCGCCAGCGGCATGCGCACTACCGGCAATGCCGCATTGCTGGCCGGCTGCGCGGGCGGGCCGGCCTACACGATGGCCGGCGGCATCGACGGCTGGAAGCGTGCCGGCCTGCCGGTGGTGCGCGATGCGCGCGCGCCGTTGCCGCTGATGCGCCAGGTCCAGCTCGGCGCCGGCACGCTGGCGCTGGCCGGCACGGTGCTCGGCGCCACCGTGTCGCCGTGGTTCCACCTAGTCTCCGGCTTCGTCGGCGCCGGGCTGATGCTGGCCGGTGCCACCGGCTTCTGCGGCATGGCGCGGGTGTTGGCGCTGATGCCGTGGAACCGTCGCTTCGCCTGAGCTGGCGTCGCCGGCCCGGCAAGAAGGTTCTTTACCCATCTGTGGGGAGTACATTCCGAGACCTGCCCGGAAAGCTCGCGACTGACGTCGCTCCTACGAACGGCAGGGGATGTTGTAGGAGCGACGTCAGTCGCGACAGGGGCCTGCATGGAATCCCCTCAAGAAAGTTCTAATACGGCCCCCAAGCCCGACCGGGCCGATCGTGCGCCTTCCTTCCCCCGTCGGGCGAAGAGCCAGCAAAAAGCCCGGGAAATCCCGGGCTTTTCGGTTCTTGCTGGCGGTTCTCAGGCCTTCATCGTGCCGGTGTCCAGCCAGCGCTGGTGCCACGACAGGGCCTCGGGCAGCAGGTGCGGGGTGTGCTTGCCGTAGCTGTCGCGGCTGGCGCGGTCGAAATAGTCCTGCAACTGGTCGCGGAAATCCGGATGCGCGCAGTTGTCGATCAGCACCTGGGCGCGCTTGCGCGGGGTCAGCCCGCGCAGGTCGGCCAGGCCCTGTTCGGTGACGATGATGGAAACGTCGTGCTCGGTGTGGTCGACGTGGCTGGCCATCGGCACGATCGCCGAGATGGTGCCGTTCTTGGCGGTGGACGGGCTCAGGAACGTGGACAGGAAACCGTTGCGGGCGAAGTCGCCGGAGCCACCGATGCCGTTCATGATGCGGCTGCCCATCACGTGGGTGGAGTTGACGTTGCCGTAGATGTCGACCTCGATCATGCCGTTCATGCCGATGCAGCCCAGCCGCCGTACCAGCTCCGGATGGTTGGAGATCTCCTGCGTGCGCATGATGATGCGCTGCCGGTAGAAGTCGATGTTGTCCTTGAACTCTTCGTTGGCCTGCGGACTGAGCGCGAACCCGGTGCACGAGGCATAGCTGAGCACGCCGGACTTGAGCAGTTCGAGCATGCCGTCCTGGATCACCTCGGTGAACGCTTCCAGGTCGCGGAAGCCGCTCTTCGCCAGTCCGGCCAGCACCGCGTTGGGGATGTTGCCCACGCCGGACTGCAGCGGCAGCAGGTTGGCCGGCAACCGGCCCTTGGCCACCTCGTGCTTGAGGAACTCGATCAGGTGGCCGGCGATCATCTCGCTGGTGGCGTCGATCGGGCTGAACGGACTGTTGCGGTCCGGGCCGTTGGTACGCACCACCGCCACGATCTTGTCCGGGTCGCAGCGCAGCGCGGTCTCGCCGATGCGGTCGTTGCCGTGCACCAGCGGGATCGGCTTGCGGTGCGGCGGCAACGCGGTGCCGTAGTAGATGTCGTGCATGCCGTCCACGCCGGCCGGCTGCCATTCGTTGACCTCGATGATGACCTTCCTGGCCAGGTCCAGCCAGGTCTTGTTGTTGCCGACCGAGGTGGACGGCACCAGCGCGCCGTCCTCGCGGATCGCCGAGACCTCGATCACCGCGGTGTCGATCCCGCCGTAGAAGCCGAACCACACGTGCTGGGCGACGTGGCTGAGGTGGATGTCGATGTAGTCCAGCTTGCCCTCGTTGATGCGGTTGCGCGCATCCGGGTCGCTCTGGAACGGCATGCGCATGGCGATGCCGTTGGCCTTGGCCAGCGCGCCGTCCAGTTCCGGCGCGGTCGAGGCGCCGGTCATCAGCTTGATCTGGAACGGCTGGCCTTCCAGGTGCGCCTGCTCGATGCGCTGGGCCAGCGCCATCGGCACCGCCTTCGGGTAGCCCGAACCGGTGAAGCCGCTCATCGCGACGGTCTCGCCGGGCTGGATCAGCGCGGCGGCGGTTTCGGCGGAGACGACGCGGTCGCGCAGGCGCGCGTCGAGAATGCGATCGACAGACATGACGACAACGTTTTGGGGGGAATCGGAGATTATCGCGGATGCCGGCGGCCGGGGCGTCCTACCTTGGTGGGATGGCGCCGGCCGGATCTTTCCGCCCCGGGCCGCCGGTGGAGGGGCTGATGTACTGATGGGTACTGTTTTGCAGTGCAGCGTGCAAGTTTTCCGCCGACCCCGCAGGATCGACCTGCATCCCGACGTGGGGGAGGGAGCAGGGCCCGCTGGCAGTTCGCTGCAAGCGGGCTTTTTTATGCCCGTCTTTCCGCAGGGGAGAGATGCGCGACCGGCCCGGCCGGGTTTCGCGACCGCATCCCCCGGACTTCGGCGAGAGCCGCCTTCTCCGGGCTCCATGCAGCCCCGCTGTCGCGACTGATGGCCCGAGGCCGCCCGGCGTAGTTCCTGCAAGAGCCTGTAGGAGCGACGTCAGTCGCGAGCTTTCCGCGCCGCCCCGGGCGCGTGGTGCCCCGGCGGATGGATGATGAAGAACCTTGCCCTTGCCGCTGTCCGGGACCGGCAAGCGCTTGCCGGCCCGGCAATGCCAGAATCACGGCATGCCCGATTCCCTTCCCGTCCTTCCCGACAACATCGCCGCGATGGTCGACCGCGCCCTGGCCCGGCTGCGGCTGGTGCTGCCCGATGCCGCCGCCTGGCCGCCGCAGCCCGGTTTCGAGGCAGCGCTGCGGCAGCTGGCGGTGGCCAGCGACTTCGCCATCGACACCCTGTGCCGGCAGCCCGAGCTGCTGTCCGCGCTGGCGCAACCGGACCCGCCGCCATTGCCGCTGCCGCAACTGGACCCGCTGCAGCCCAGCGCCTGGGCCAGCCAGTTGCGCCGTTACCGCGCCGCCGCCTCCACCCGGCTGGTATGGCGCGATGTCGCCGGCCTGGACGACGTCGACGCCACCCTGGCCGGCGCCACCGCGCTGGCCGAGGACTGCCTGCGCATCGCGCTGGAAGCGCTGGAGCAGGAGTTCGCGCAGCGCCACGGCGTGGTGCGCGCGGCCGACGGCAGCGTGCAGCGGCTGGTGGTGTTCGGGCTGGGCAAGCTCGGCGGCGGCGAGCTGAATTTCTCCTCCGACGTCGACCTGGTCTACGCCTACCCGCAGGCCGGCGAGTCCGACGGCGCGCGCCCGCTGGCGGCCGAGGAATACTTCGCGCGGCTGGGCCAGCGGCTGGCGCGGCTGCTGGACGAGACCACCGCCGAGGGCTTCTGCCACCGCGTCGACCTGCGCCTGCGGCCGTTCGGCAGTGCCGGCCGGGTGGCGCTGTCGTTCGCCGGCATGGACCAGTACTTCCAGCGCGAGGGCCGCGACTGGGAGCGCTACGCCTGGCTCAAGGCGCGCGCGGTGGCCGGCGACATCGCCGCCGGCGAGGCCTGGCTGCAGACCCTGCGGCCATTCGTCTACCGTCGCTACCTGGACTACACCGCGCTGGACGGCCTGCGCGAGATGAAGGCCGCCATCGCCGCCGAGGTGGCGCGGCGCGACCTGGCCGACGACATCAAGCGCGGCCCGGGCGGCATCCGCGAGATCGAGTTCCTGGCGCAGGCGCTGCAGCTGATCCGCGGCGGCCGCGAGCCGGCACTGCGCGAGCGACGGTTGTTGCCGGCACTGCGCGCGCTGGTGGCGGCCGGGCAGGTGGCGCCGGCCGACGGCGAGGACCTGATCGCCGCCTACCGCTTCCTGCGGCGGTTGGAAAACCGCCTGCAGATGCTGCGCGACGCGCAGACCCACGCACTGCCGGTCGATCCGCTGGACCGTGCCCGCATCGCCGCCGGCCTGGGCTACGCCGACTGGGATGTGCTGCATGCGGCGCTGGAACGGCAGCGCCAACGCGTGGCCACCGAGTTCGACGCACTGCTGGCGCCGCGGCGCCGGCAGGCCGCGCCCGACGCGCTGGCCAGCTACTGGCGGGTGCTGCCCGGCGGCGGCAGCGCCGAGGTGCTGGCCGACGCCGGCTTCGCCGATGCTGCCGGCGCCGACCAGGCATTGCGCGCGTTCGCCCAGTCGCCGGGGGTGAAGTCCTTGTCCGACAGCGCCCGCGCGCGGCTGGACCGGGTGTTGCCGGCGCTGCTGCATGCGGCTACCGGCTCGCCGCAGCCCGATGCCGCGCTCAGGCGGGTGCTGGGGTTGCTGCAGGCGATCCTGCGCCGTACCAGCTACCTGGCGCTGCTCGACGAACAGCCCAGCGCGCTTGCGCGGCTGGTCAACGTGCTGGCGCGCAGCGCGCTGTTGTCCGAACGGCTGCTGGCCTACCCGCTGCTGCTGGACGAACTGCTGGACACGCGGGTGGGCGGGCCGATGCCCACGGTGGAAGAGCTGCGCGACGCCTGCGCGGCGGCGCTGGCCATCGACGACCCGGAAGCGGCGCTGCGCACGCTCAACGAGACCCGGCTGGCGCTGAGCTTCCGCATGGCACTGGCCGCGCACGACGGCCGCCAGCGCGCGGTGGACAGCACCCGCCAGCTGGCGCAGCTGGCCGAGGCGGTGGTGGCGACGGTGCTGACGATGGCCCGGGCCGAACTGGTGGCCGCGCATGGCGAGGTGCCCGGCGGGCGTTTCGCGATCATCGGCTACGGCAGCCTGGGCGGGCTGGAACTGGGCTTCGGCTCGGACCTGGACCTGGTGTTCCTGCACGACCAGCCGGCTGGCGTCGAAACCTCCGATGGGCCGCGTCCGCTGGAAAGCGGGCGCTGGTTCGCACGATTGGCGCAGAAGGTGATGGCGCTGCTGGCCGCGGTCACCGCCGCCGGCCGCCTGTACGACATCGACGTGCGCCTGCGCCCGGACGGCGGCAAGGGCGCGCTGGTGTCGTCGCTGGCCAGCTATACCGAGTACCAGCGCGAGCGCGCCTGGACCTGGGAACACCAGGCGCTGGTGCGCGCCCGCGGCATCGCCGGCGACGCCGGCCTGCTGGCCGATTTCGAACGGGTACGCGCGGCCACGCTCGGGCGCGAGCGCAATCGCGACGAGCTGTATGCCGACGTGCTGAAGATGCGCGCGCGCATGCGCGCCGAGCTGGACCGCAGCGACGCGGCGCGGCTGGACCTGAAGCAGGGCGCCGGCGGGCTGGTGGACCTGGAGTTCCTGCTGCAGGCCGGGGTGCTGGAACAGGCCGTGCGGCATCCACCGTTGCTGGGGCCGCGCGACACGCCGGCGCTGATCGACGCGCTGGCGGCCATCGGCTGGTTGCCGGCGGACACTGCGCAGGCGCTGCACGAAGCCCATGCCGTGCTGCTGGACGTCGGCCTGGCCTGCACCCTGGACCGGCGCCCGCGGCTGGCCGCGCCGACGCCGGAAATCGCCGCAGCCTGCGCCGCGATCACCGCCGCGGCGATCGCCCGGGAGCTGCCGTTCGAGCCGGGCAGGCAGGCGGTCTGAGGCGGGCGCAGCGGTCGTAGGAGCGACGTCAGTCGCGACCGGGCCATATCGGGAAAGCTTCATCGCGACTGACGTCGCTCCTACAACACGCGTTGGTCACGGCTGGTCTGGCGGCCGCTGCCGATGGCGCGGCCAGGCCGGGCGCGGAATCAGCGGGTGCCCAGCGGCCGCCATCTTCCACGGCAGTGCGCGGAACGGCGCCAGCAGGAACACGCCGAGTGCGAGCCGTCTGAGATGGGCGCAGCAGTTGCAGGAGCGACGTCAGTCGCGACCGGGCCTTATCGGGAAAGCTTCATCGCGACTGACGTCGCTCCTGCAACACGCGTTGGTCACGGCCGTGGCGGCCGCTGCCGATGGTGCGGCCAAACCGGGCACGGAATCAGCGGGTGCCCAGCGGCGCCATCTTCCACAGCAGTGCGCGGAACGGCGCCAGCAGGAACACGCCGATCGCCAGCTTCACCGCCAGGTCGCCGGCGGCCCAGCTGATCCACGGCAGGCTGGAGCCGGCGAAGGCGATGGACCAGAAGATCGCGGTGTCCAGGGTGGCGCTGCAGGTGGTGGCCACCATCGGCGCGCGCCACCAGCGGCCGCGGCGCAGGCGGTCGAACACGGTGATGTCCAACAGCTGCGCGGCGATGAAGGCCGAGCACGAGGCCACCGCGATGCGCGGGGTCGCCACCCAGACCGACAGCACCACCGCCAACGCGAAGCCGACCCAGGCCACCCGGCGCGCGGCCTGCGGGCCGAAGCGGCGGTTGATCAGGTTGCTCACCAGGAACGCGACCGGGTAGCTGAAGGCGCCCCAGGTCAGCCAGTCGTTGATCGGGTACTGAACCAGCACGTTCGAGGCCAGCACCACCGCGCCCATGGCCAGCACCGCCAGCAGCAGGGCGTGCGGGGTGAGCGGGGCGAAGCGGAGATCGGCGTGACGGGACATGGGCAACGGGCGGCGGCGCCGGTCGGCGCGGGAAGGAGAGAAAGGAGAGCGGCACCGGCAGCGGACGCGGTGCAGGGCCGCGCATTGTACCCGGCCGTCGGTTGGCGGCCGGGTGCGCCGGTTCCGTCGGGCGTCGTCGTCAGAACCGGTTCACGGTCCCACCGCGCTTATCCATCCTGCGTGCCTGCGTGCCTGCGTGCCTGCGTGCGGTGCCCGAAATGCGCATGCGTCGACGCCATGCATGGCGCCTTCCGCGCGTCGCCGCGCGCAACCTGCCTGCGCGCGACAGATCGAGGACAGCTTCCCGGGTCCCCGCGCCGCCGCGGGCGATTCACCAGGCCTGGCTGTGGCTGTCCGCGGCCGCCTGCGCGGTGGGCACGAACGCCAGCGCGGCGCCGTCCTCGGCACGCAGCATCCAGCCCGAGCCCTGCGGGCTGGGGGTGAAGGCCACGGTCTGGCCGACGCTGAACAGCGCGGCCGGGTCGTCCTGGCGCTGCGGCCACTGCAAGGTGGCGGTGTTGCGCGGGTCGGCCGGGTCCTCCAGCGCCACCCGGCGGCCACCGTCCTCGTTGCTGTCCACCGACTTGACCTGCATGTCCGGGATCGGCCCGGCGCTGATGCGGCGCGGCTTGCCGTCGTCGCCCTCGCGGCTTTCCCGGGAGGCGTCGCCGGCCTTGCGCACGCCGGCGGCGGACAGGAACACCGGGCCGGAGACGACCAGTACGACGCTGCTGGCCACCACCAGTGTGGACACTTCGGACTTGTTGAGTTTGATGTCGCCCGCCTGCGCCGCGACCGGCGTCAGGGTGGCGGCGATGCCGAGGGCGAGGGTGCCGTGGCGGAACAGCTGTTTCATGGCGGGGTCTCCTGGAAGGGTGTCGCGGGGGAAGGGGCGGTCGGCAAGGCCTGCACCGCCGGCAGCGCGGTCTGGTGCGGGATGGCCAGTTCGCGCTCCAGCGCCTGCTGGCCGTGGAGGAAATCGAACACCGATTCCACCGTCACCACCGAGTAGTTGCCGGACAGCCGTTCGCTGGCCGGATGGTCGGTAACGGCGACGTTGTCGGCGAAGAAGCGCGCGCCCAGCCGCTTGCCGATGCCGATGTGCAGGCGCGAGGGCTGGAACGCCCGCTGTTGCAGCCAGTCGCGCGCAGCGTCGCGGTCGCCCGGTACCTGGCCGTCGTCGGCCAGGGCCATGGCCGCGGCGGTCACTTCCAGGATCCACTGGTTGGAGTTCTGGTAGTCGCTGCCGCCGGGCCAGGCCAGCATGCTGTAGCGCGGCTGGTGCAGGGCGCGGGCGGCTTCGGCCGGCGGGGCCAGCAACTGTTTCAGCGCCGCGCGTAGCGCCGGGACGGGAATGCCCACGCGCAGGTCGGTGGTCAGCGAACTTTCGCCCAGCAGGTTCGCCAGCCCCTCGCGGTAGAGCCGGGAATCGCCGCTCTTGCAGCGGTTGAGCAGGTGCACCACTTCCCACTCGCCGCCGTCGCCGCGCACCAGGAACGCCAGGTGGCTGTGGCGCAGGCCGTAGCGGCTCAGGTCCTGGCCGCCGCGCGCGGCGATGGCCACGTCCACCTCCGGCAGCGCGTCGAGCGTGTCGGCGGTCAGCGCCGCCATGTCGAACATCGCCGCCACCGTGACCGGCGACGGATAGCGCGGCGCGCAGGCCGGCCGGGCCTGGGCGATGCCGGCGGCCAGCAGCAGCGCCGCGCCGGCGCAGGCTCGCAGGAAGCGGCGGGAGAAAGAGCGCATGCCGGTGACTCCTGTCGTCGGGGAGAGGTTCAGAGCGAAAGCCGCGCGCGGACTTCGGCGGCGATGCGCGCGGTTTCGCGCAGCGGCACGATGGCGTCCCCGCCGGGCCAGTGTTCGAAACCGTCCTGCAGCCGGCCGCGCGCGCGCAGCGCGTCCTGGAAGCGGCGCATCCGCCCCTGCGCGCGCTGCGCCAGCACCACCGCCACCGGCACCCGGGTGGCGCAGGCTTCGGACAGCAGGTTGACCGAATCGGGGGTGCAGACCACGCGCGCGGCCCAGCCCAGCAGGCCGGCATAGGGATTGGTGCCGTCGCCGCCGTCGCTCCAGATCACCCCGGGCACATCGTTGAACGCGCGCAGCAGGGCGCGGGCCACTTCCGGCGGGGTGCGGCGCGAGGTGGTGGCCAGCACGCTGCCGCCGTCGCCACGGATCTGCGCGGCCAGCCGCTCGAACAGCGGCACGATGTCCTCCTGCCGCCAGGGCGCATGCGTGGTGGGGCCGCCGACCAGCAGCGCGGTGCGCGGCGCCGGCAACTGTTCGAACGCGGCGAACGCGGCGCGGCCGGTGGCCAGCCAGTCGTCGCCGACCGGGTTCAGGCTGCCCAGCAGGGTCAGTACGTTGTCGCCGCGCAGGCGGTCGTGCTCGGGCACGATCACCAGGTCCCAGTGCCGCGGCGGCAGGCGCGGATCGAGGATCTGCACCGTGCGGGTGCCGTGCGGGCGCAGCAGCCGCAGCGCCCCGGCCGCCTGCCGGCCGCAGCCGATGGCCAGGCCGGGGGGGGCGGCCAGCAGCGCGGAAAAGCCTTCGCCGTAGCCGCGCTGCATGCCCGGCAGCCGCCGCGGCGCGGCCCAGCGCCATGGCGCCAGTGGCTCCAGCTGCAGGCGCCGCTGGCCGCCCAGCCGCAGCGCCGACGCCAGCGCCACCGCCTGGCGGACATTGCCGGCACGGCCGTCGGTGATCGTCCAGGGCAGACTCGATCGTTTCACGTATGGCATTAATTCGTTTCAGTCAGGCCGGGTGTTGCAACAGTTGCGGCACTCTACACTGCATGCGTTCGTTCTTCGTGGCCACGCATTGTCCCGGCCTTTCCCCGGGGGTGCCATGGCCGGATCCATTCAGTAAAGAGGGAGTTCCCATGTCCGACGTCCTGCACGATGCCGCGCTCGACCAGCTGTTCCGCACCGCCCGTACCCAGAACGCCTTCCTCGACAAGCCGGTCGAGGACAGCCAGCTGCATGCGCTGTACGACCTGCTGAAGTGGGGGCCGACGGCGGCCAACGCGACGCCGGCGCGCTTCGTGTTCGTCAAGTCGGCCGAGGCCAAGCAGAAGCTGGCGCCGGCGCTGTCCGAAGGCAACCTCGCCAAGACCCTGGCTGCGCCGGTGACGGTGATCGTCGCCCACGACGAGGACTTCCACGAGAAGCTGCCGTACCTGTTCCCGCACACCGATGCCAAGAGCTGGTTCGACGGCCCGCGCGAAGGCCGCCATGAGTCGGCCTTCCGCAACGGCACCCTGCAGGGCGCCTACCTGATCCTGGCCGCGCGCGCGCTGGGCCTGGATGCCGGCCCGATGTCCGGGTTCGACAACGCCAAGGTCGACGAGGCGTTCTTCGCCGGCACCCACATCAAGTCCAATTTCCTCGTCAACCTCGGCTACGGCGATCCGGCGGGGCTGTTCCCGCGACTGCCGCGGTTGTCGTTCGACGAGGCTGCCCGCATCGCCTGAGGGCGCTGCATCCGCTTCACACCTGCTGTCGCAGCATTCTGCCGCGCATTGCCCCCACTTCCATCCATGGAGAGAGACCCGATGAACACCACCCGCAAACTGCTGCTGCCGCTGGCCCTGACCCTGGCCATCAGCGCCTGCTCCAAGCCGGCCGAACAGGCCGCCGATCCGGTCGTCACCGAAACCCCGTCCGCCACCGCGCAGAGCGTCAGCGCCGAGCCGGTGCAGATCGCCTCGGGCACCTACAAGCTCGACCCGACCCACACCGACGTGCTGGTGCAGTGGAGCCACTTCGGCCTGTCCAATCCCTCGGCGCATTTCGGCAACGTCGACGGCACCCTGGTGTACGACGCCGACGACGTCACCCAGTCCAGCGTGGAAGTGACCCTGCCGCTGTCGGGCCTGAACAGCTTCACCGCCAAGTTCGACGAGCACCTGCACAGCGCCGATTTCTTCGACGCGGCCAAGTTCCCGACCGCCACCTTCAAGAGCACCCGGGTGGAAACGGCCGGCACCAACAAGCTGACCGTGACCGGCGACCTGACCATCAAGGACATCACCAAGCCGGTGACCCTGGACGTCACCCTCAACGGCGGTGGCGAGCATCCGATGACGAAGGCGCCGGCCGCCGGCTTCGACGCCACCACCACGCTCAAGCGCAGCGATTTCGGCGTCGGCGCCTACGCCCCGAACGTCAGCGACGAGGTGAAGGTGCGCATCACCACCGAAGTCACCGGCGAAAAGCCGGCCGCATAAGCGTCCGTCCATCGTCGCGATAGGCAGAAAGGCCCGCCATCGGCGGGCCTTTCCTCGTTGCGGGCGCAGCGGACGGCCGGTGTGGCCGCTCAGCGGCCCTGCCTCATGAAATCGGCGTCGGCGTCCGCTTCGTCCCGCAGCCAGCGGCAGAACGCCTCGACGGCCTTGCCGGCGCCGGCACTTCTGCGGCGAACCAGCCAGAAGGCGTAGGCGTTGTCGCAGGCGTGGTCGAACGGCCTGACCAGGCGGCCATGGTGCAGGTCTTCCTTCACCAGCGGCGCGATGCCCAGGGCGATGCCGTGGCCGGCGATGGCGGCCTCCTGCGCCAGGTAGATGCTGGCGAAGACCGGGCCGCGGCCGGCATCCACACCGCCGGTGCCGGTGGCCTGCAGCCAGTCGGACCAGCCCGGCACGCCGGGTCGGCCCACCGCGCTCTCGTCGTGCAGCAGCGCGTGATGCCGCAGGTCGCCGGGACCTGCCAGCGGCGGCGAGGCGCCTGCCAGCAGCGACGGTGCGCAGACCGGGAACACCGGCGCCTCCATCAGCCGCTCGACATGCGCGCCGGTGTAGCCGCCGGGGCCGTAGCGGATGGCGATGTCGACGTTGCCATGCACGAAATCGGCATGGCCGTCGCCGGTTTCGATGCGCACCCTGACCTCGGGAAATCCGCGGTGGAAGCGGTGCAGCCGCGGTGCCAGCCACTTGGCGGCGAACGACTCCATCGTGCTCACGCGCAGGTCGGCCGTCGCCTGCGACGTCGCCCGGTCCAGCGCCAGGTCCAGTTGCCCGAACAACTCGCTCAGCGAAGCGGACAGCGCCTGGCCCTCGGCGGTCAGTTCCACCGAACGGTTGCCGCGATGGAACAGCCGGATGCCCAGGTAGGCCTCCAGGTGCTTGACCTGGTGGCTGACCGCAGCCGGCGTGACGAACAATTGCTGGGCGGCGCCGTTGAAACTGAGGCAGCGGGCCGCGGCCTCGAAGGTGCGCAGGGCATTGAGCGGAGCGGGGTGACGGGACTTCACGAACGCCTTTGCCTGCCTGGATCCTGCGGCATCGTATCGCGTTAATTTTTCTAAGGCGAACGGGAAAACAATTCGTTTGTCGCGGTTGCCGATCCTGGCAACGATGGCGCCACCCGGATCAAGGTGGTTGCCGTGAGAGTCGAAGAATTGAGTTCCAACGTGTGGATGTTCGTCGGCGACGAAGTCGAGTCCGTCGCCACCGCCTTCGTCGATGGCGACGACGTGCTGCTGGTCGACTCGCTCGGCAGCGCGCAGGACGCAGGCTGGCTGCGCCAGGTGCTGTGCGGCGAGATGGGCAAGACCGTCCGCCTGGTCGCGGCCACCCATTTCATGAGCGACCACATCGCCGGCATGCCGCTGTTCCCCGACGCGCTGGCGCTGGCGCACCGCCATTACCGCCACAGTTTCCTGTCGCAGAACCGCCGCGTCGATGCGTTCTACCGCGACCCGGAGGTGGTGTTCGACGACATGACCCTGCGCTGGGGTCCGCACGAGCTGCACTTCATGCACAACCCGGGCAAGACCATGGACCACCTCGGTGTGGACGTCCCCACCGCCGACCTGGTCTGCGCGGGCGACAACATCGTCGGCAACATCGTCTACCTGTCCCGGGCCGACCCGACGTTGATCGGCACCGCCATCGAGCGCCTGCGCCGGCTGGGCCGCGGTACCGTCGTGGGCGGGCACGTCGGGAAATTCGCATCCGTGGTGCTCGACAACGCGCTGCACTACCTGGCCGCGTTGCGCGAAGCGGTGGTGCGCATCCGCACGCAGGTGCCGTCGCCCGGAGTCGAAGCCCGCATCGCGGCGATCCGCATCGAGGAATGCCTGGCGCCGCAGGTGGAGCCGAGCGCATTCGAACGCGAGTGGCACCGGAACAATCTCGACGTGATCGTGGCGCAGTCCATATTCGCGCTGGATGCCGGGCTTGCGGCGCGGGAGCGGTACGCATGAACCGCGATGCGAAGATCGGGCCCGGCGACCTGGGACGCCGGCGATTCCTCGGGGGCTGCATGGCGGTGGCGGCCGCGGCCTGGCTGCCTGCGGGCAAGGCGCGGGCATCGGCCGATGCGGCATTGCGCATCCAGCGCCTGGCCTGGGCCGGCATCCGCCTGCAGTTGCCCGGGGCAACGCTGTTCATCGACCCGCTGGTCAACCCGGAAGCCTGGGGAACCGCACTCGGCGACCGCCTGGTTCCGGTGGACGACAGCGTGGGCGATACCAGCGTGCTCATCACCCACACCCATTCGGACCATTTCGATGCGCAGGCCGCGGCGCAGGCACTGTCCCGCGGCGGCGTGCTGGCCTATCCGGCGGGGACGCAGCCGCGTCCCGTTCCCGCGGGCGCCCGCGCCCGCCCCAGCCCGCTCTGGGAGCCGCAGCTGCTGGGGGACTTCACCGCCACGGCGGTGCCCGCCTCGGACGGCTACGGCGATACCCAGGTGTCCTGGGTGGTCTCCGCGGGCGGGCGTCGCATCTTCCACGGCGGAGATACGCTCTGGCATGGGTCCTGGTGGCGCATCGGCCGCCAGTTCGGGCCGTTCGATGCGGCGTTCCTGCCGGTCAACGGCGCGCGTTTCGGCTGGCAGCAACCGGCCAGCGGCCTGCCGGGCGTGCTCACTCCCGAGCAGGCGGTGGCGGCCGCCACCATCCTCGGTGCCCGCCGGCTGGTGCCGATCCACTACGGCATCAGCGGCATGAAGGAATACGTGGAGCTGGAGGACCCGATCGGCCGGCTGCGCCGCGCGGCCGCCGGCAAGGCCCCGGCGGTGCAGGTGCTGGCCCCGGGGGCATGGGTGGACTGGAACGGGTGAGTCGACGCTGGCCACACCCGGGCGGTGTGGCCAGCACCGTCATTCGCAGCGTACGGCGGTGATGATGTTGCCGGCGTCCAGATAAACGCGCAGGCGGTCGTCGCGGTGGTCGCGGGCGATCACCGTGGCCGGACCGACCGGATTGACCAGGCCGGCACCGCTCTGGCTGGCGAGCTTGCGCATGTTGGCCTCGTTGCCCGGCTCGCCCACCGCCCACTGCACCTGCGAGGCGTCGCAGTGGCCATCGCCGGCCACGCTGGGGCCGGGCGTGCTGAGGCAGGCGCCCAGGCCGGCCGCGAGCAGGACCGCGGCGGCCAGCGGGCGGACCGCGGAAAACCGGGGGCGGGAAGGGATATCGGTCATCGGCAAGTTCTCCAGCGGCAACGTATGGCGGGCATGGTAATGCGCCGGCGTCGCGCCGGCACCGTCATTCGCCATCGTCCGGATGCGCCTTCCAGTAGCCGGTGGAACGGATCCAGTCCTTGGGCACCTGCAGGTGGCCTTCGATGTACTTGCGCATCATCCGCGCGCGCCGCGACTCGGTGGCGATCCAGTAGAACGCGTCGCCGTCGGGTTGCTCGAAATCGCGCAGCGCGTCCTCCAGCAGCGTGCTGCTGGCCGCATCCACGCCGTTGCGTTCCAGCCACGACACCCGGATGCGCGGGTCCTCGGGCAGCGGCTGGCGGTCGCCGGCCTCGGGGATCTCGATGAACACATCCGCGCTGGCCTGCGCGGGCAGCGTCTCCAGCCAGCGGCCGATGGCCGGCAGCGCGGTTTCGTCGCCGACCAGCACGTAGGCGTCGTAGTCGTCGGCGGTGATGTGCGAGCCGCGCGGGCCGGCCACCGCCAGCACGTCGCCCGGTTGCGCGGCGGCGGCCCAGCGCGAGGCCACGCCGTCGCCGTGCAGGACGAAGTCCAGCGCCAGCTCGCGCGCTTCCAGGTCCCACCAGCGCGGGGTGTAGTCGCGTGCGGGCGAGGGTGTCAGCCCCTCGGGATACTTCGGGCCCTCGGCGGTCAGCGCCGGCGGCACCAGTTCGCCGTCCGGGTTGGGGAAGAACAGCTTGACGTGGTCGTCGGGAGAGGGCGAATCGAAGCCTTCCAGCGCCTCGCCGCCGACGACGACGCGGCGCAGGTTCGGGCTCAGCGCCTCGGTACGCAGTACCGTCAACGGACGGACTTTGGGGACAAGACGCAGCATTCGGTTTTCATGCAGGGACATCGGCGATACCTGTGGTCGATGTGGCGCGGGGGGCGCCGGGGGGATGACCTGGCTGGAAGGCTCTGGCTGGGGTCGTGTGTGCGGACGGCCGCGACGTTCAGTCGCGGCGCTCGCCGGTGTCGATCGCGTCGGTGGCCTGGGCCAGCAGCTGCGCCACGCGCTCGCCTTCGGCGTCGGTCCAGTGGCCCATGCGCCGCATCAGCGTGCGGGTGAGCTGGTGCATCGCCGCGCGCACCGGCGCCGGGAGGCTGGCCTTGGCGACCTGGCGTGCGCTGGCGTGGGTCCGTGCCAGGGCTTCGTCGATCGCCTCGCGCTCGGCATCGGCCTGGGCGCGGCCGGCATCGGTGATGCGGTAGCGCTTGCGGCCATCGTCCTGGTCGGCGGCGATCCAGCCCAGGTCTTCCAGCAGTGCCAGCGTCGGATAGACCACGCCGGGGCTGGGCACGTAGACGCCGTTGAACAGGTCGCCGATCAGGCGGATCAGCTCGTAGCCGTGGCGCGGCTGCTGCTCGATCTGCGCCAGCAGCAGCAGCCGCAGGTCGCCGCGGCCCAGCGGCCGGCGGCCGCCGCCATGGCGGCCGGGATGCCCGCCATGACCGCCACGGCCACCGTGGCCACCGTGGCCCGGATGGCCCGGATGGCCGCCGCGCGGACCGCGGCCGCCATGGCCTTGGTGGGAATCGTCCTCGGCCGAACAGCGGTGCGGGCGGCCGTGCCCGTGGCGCCCGTGGAAGGGGTCGGCCTGGTGATGGTGGGAGGGGCCGCGCGGATGGCCGCCGCGGAAAGGATGGGAATGGATATGGATATGCATGGCTCTTTTAGATATATCGATTTTACCCGAAAAAGATATATCTAAAACTTTCCGCATGCCAGCACCGGCGGGGTGGCCGGTGCAGTTGCCGTTCAGCTGTCCGGCGCGGTGCCGGCGGCCACCACCTTGCGCTGCATCGCATCCAGGTAGGCATCCAGCTCCTGGCGCGAGGTGAAGATCTCGTCCAGCGGCACCGCCTTGACCAGGTCGAACACCTTGCGGATCTGCGCCTGCGGGTTGACCACCAGCAGCCGGCCGCCGCGCCCGGCCAGTTGCTTGCGGGTGCGGAACAGCGAGCGCAGCCCGGCGCTGCTGATGTAGTCCAGCGCCTCCAGGTCCAGCACCAGGGTGTCCACCGGGGCGTCCAGCAGCGGCGACAGCGCCGCGTCCAGCTCGCCGCAGGTGTGGGTGTCCAGGCGCCCGCCCAGGGTGATGCGCTGGCGGTGCTCGTGCGGGGGATCGATCTGGATGCTCAGCGTGCTCATCACGACGGCTCCGGCGTCAGGGTGGCGAAAGGTCGCAGCAGGGTGGCGCGTATCCGGTTCTGCCCGTCCAGCCTGCAGTAGTCGATGTGATCGGCAAGTTGCCGTACCAGGTACAGCCCCAGCCCGCCGATCGGGCGCAGCGCGGCATCGGCTTCCAGCGCCGGTGCCGCTGCCTGGCACGGGTCGAACGGCGGGCCGGCGTCGCGCAGCTCCAGCACCAGCGCGTCCTGCTCCAGCAGCAGGTCCAGCCGCAGCTCGCAGCCGCCGGCGGCGTGGCCGTGGGTGATCGCGTTGCACACCAGTTCCTCCACGATCAGCCGCACCCGGCCGACGCGCTCGTGCGCCACTCCGTGTTCGGCCAGCACCGCGTCCAGCCGGGCGGTGAGCTCGGCCAGCTGTTCCAGCGCCGGGGCGATGCGCAGGCGCATCCTCATGCGCCGGCCCCCGCGCTGGCCTGCGGCGGGCGGAACTCGATCGCCAGCACGGTGATGTCGTCCGAAGCGGCGGCGCCGGCGCAGAAGCCGTGCACCGCGTCCAGCACCGCCTGGCATTGCGCCGCCGCGTCCAGCCCCGGCTGCAGCGCGGCCAGCAACCGTTCCATGCCGAACGCATCCATCGCCGGATCCAGCGCCTCGGTGACGCCATCGGTATAGCCGACCAGCATTTGCCCATGCTCCAGTTGCCCCTGCGCCAGCGGATAGTACCGCTGCGCCTCGATTCCCAGCGGCGGCCCGGAGTCCACCGGCAATACCCGCGCGCTGCCGTCGCGGCAACGCAGCAGCGGCGATTCGTGGCCGGCGCTGGCGAGCTGGTAATGGCCGCTCTCGATGTCGATCAGCCCGCACAGCACGGTGGCGAACATGCAGGTGTCGTTGCGCTCGGCCAGCCGCACCGAGGCCGCGGCCAGCATCCGGTCCGGGCGCTGCTGCGCGCGCGCGGCGATCTCCAGCACGGTCATCGTGCGCGCCATGAACAGCGCCGCCGGCACGCCCTTGTCGGAGACGTCGCCGATCACGAACCACAGCCGCCCGGGGCCGGCGTCCATGAAATGGTAGAAGTCGCCGCCGACCATCGTCGCCGGTTCCAGCAGCGCATGGGTCTGCAGGTGCATGCGCGCGCTGTCCAGCTGCGGCGCGGCCGGCAGCATCGCCTGCTGGATGTCGCGGGCGATCGCCAGCTCGGCGTCGATCC
This sequence comes from Xanthomonas chitinilytica, assembly GCF_026107455.2. Lineage (GTDB taxonomy): Bacteria > Pseudomonadota > Gammaproteobacteria > Xanthomonadales > Xanthomonadaceae > Stenotrophomonas > Stenotrophomonas chitinilytica. The sequence continues at coordinate 162,403 of NZ_JAPCHY010000008.1, forward strand.
GCTGCTGCGCCGCCGCCAGCCGCGCGATCTCGCCGATGTGGCGCCGGATCGAATCGCGCGCGGTGTCGTAGGCGCGCGCCATCACCCCGACCTCGTCGCTGCGGCGCACGTGCGGCAGCGGGTAGTCGAACTCGCCGCGGCGGAAATGCTGGGCGCTGGCGGTCAGGTCCTCGATCGGCCGCAGCAGCCGGCGGGTGAGGCGCCGCACCAGCAGCGTCCACAGCAGCAGGCCGACCAGCGCCAGCCCGGCCGCGCCCCAGGCGATGCGCTTCAGCCCGCCCAGCACGTAGTCCTCGGACGCCGACAGCACGAAGGTCCAGCCGCTGTCGCCGATGCTGGCGCTGCGGGTGAGGTAGCGCTCGCCGTCGGGCGCGACATGGCTGAAGCTGGCCGGACGCCGGGCGGCGATGGCCTCGGCCAGCGGCGCCAGGTCCGGGCGGCTGCGCGCCACGTGCGTGGCCAGCGTGCGCCGCAGCCGCAATGCCGGGTCCGGATGCAGCACGATCAACTGGTCCGGCGACAGCAGCACCGGCTGCAGGCCGCCATCGGCCGGCAGTTCGGCCAGCGCCTGGCGCAGCCGCGCCAACGGCACGTCGACGCTGACCGCGCCGATGGCGGGCGCGTCGTCGGCGTCGCCCGGCCGCCGCAGCGGAAGGTTCAGCGTGGTGAAGTACTCGCCGCCGGTGTTGCGGTTGGAATACGGCTCGGACCACCATGGCTGCCGCGCCGCCAGCGTGCGCCGGAACCACGGCATTTCCCGGTAGTCGTAGCCCAGGTCCTGCGCCGCCATCTCCACCGTGGCATCGCCCTCGTGGCGCACGTACCAGACGAAACCGAGGTCGTCGTCCTTCAGCGTGCCCGGTTCGATGATCATCATCGCGCCGGCGATGTCCGGGTCGCTGCTGACGGTGGCGTGCAGCAGCGAGCGCATGTTGAACGGCTCGCGGCCGATGCCGGTGGCGCCGGCCGCCAGCAGGCGGCCGCTGACCTGCACCGAGCGCAGGGTGGTTTCCAGCGCCCGCGCGCTCTGTCCGGCCAGGTTGTCCACCTCGCTGCGGGCCTGGGCCATCACCACCGAGCGCGCGCCCAGGTAGAACACCGCCGCCAGCAGCAGCACCAGCGCCGCCTGCACCAGGAAGCTCCACAGCAGCATCCGCGTGCGCAGGCTGCGGCGCCAGGGCACCCCGGACGACGCCGGCAGGGACTCCGGAACGGTGATGGCGGTGCTCCCGGGCTGGGCCTGGGCCGATCATAAGCACAACCGGGGCGCCCCGGGTGGCCCGGAGCGGTGGCGCGGCGCTGTCGCGTGACAGTCCCCGTGGACAGCCTCCACGGCCTCCATACGCAGGCGTAGCGAACGTCGTAAAGGGCCGGGTGCGCTACACTTTGTGGCTCGAAAATTAAAACAAGCGCGCGCGTGCGTGCAGTAACTGGGAGCGCTAATGAACTGGTTGAACGAGGTGCTTAACAACGACCCGAATCCTGTGGAAACCCAGGAGTGGATCGAGTCGTTGAAAGCCGTTATCGATGTCGAGGGCCCCGAGCGCGCGCATCAGTTGCTGGAAGGCATGGTCGAACTGACCCGGCGCTCGGGCGCCTACCTGCCTTTCTCTCCCACCACCGAGTACGTCAACACCATCGCGCCGCACCTGGAAGCCAAGAGCTCGGGCAACGCCGAACTGGAATGGCGCATCCGCTCGATCATCCGCTGGAACGCGATGGCCACCGTGGTGCGCGCCAACCGCAAGCCGGGCGACCTGGGCGGCCACATCGCCTCGTTCGCCTCCGGCGCCACCCTGTACGACGTGGGCTTCAACCACTTCTGGCGCGCCCCCAGCGAGAACCACCCGGGCGACCTGCTGTTCATCCAGGGCCACAGCTCGCCGGGCATCTACGCCCGCGCCTTCCTCGAAGGCCGCATCAGCGAGCAGCAGCTGGACACCTTCCGCATGGAAGTGGACGGCGGCGGCCTGTCCTCCTATCCGCACCCGTGGCTGATGCCCGACTTCTGGCAGACCCCGACCGTGTCGATGGGCCTGGGCCCGCTGGCGGCGATCTACCAGGCGCAGTTCATGAAGTACCTGGAGCACCGCGGCCTGATCGAGCCGTCCGACCGCAAGGTCTGGTGCTTCATCGGCGACGGCGAGTCCGACGAGCCGGAGACCCTGGGCGCCATCGCCCTGGCCGGCCGCGAAGGCCTGGACAACCTGATCTTCGTGGTCAACTGCAACCTGCAGCGCCTGGACGGCCCGGTGCGCGGCAACGGCAAGATCATCCAGGAACTGGAAGGCGTGTTCCGCGGCGGCGGCTGGAACGTCATCAAGCTGCTGTGGGGCTCGTACTGGGATCCGCTCCTGGCCAAGGACACCAACGGCGTCCTCAAGAAGCTGATGATGGAAACCGTCGACGGCGAGTACCAGAACTGCAAGGCCTTCGGCGGCGCCTACACCCGTGAGCATTTCTTCGGCAAGTACGAGGAAACCCGCGCCATGGTCGCCAGCCTGTCCGACGACGACATCTGGCGCCTGAACCGCGGCGGCCACGACCCGCACAAGGTCTACGCCGCCTACCACCAGGCGGTGAACACCAAGGGCATGCCCACCGTGATCCTGGCCAAGACGGTCAAGGGCTACGGCATGGGCTCGGCCGGCGAGTCGCTCAACCCGACCCACCAGACCAAGAAGCTCGACGACGACGCGGTGCGCCACTTCCGCGACCGCTTCAACATCCCGCTCAGCGACAAGCAGCTGGAAGAAGCCGAGCAGATCCCGTTCTACCACCCCGGCGAGGACTCGCCGGAAGTGCAGTACCTCAAGGAACGCCGCGCCGCGCTGGGCGGCTACCTGCCGCAGCGCCGGCAGAAGGCCAGCAAGTCGTTCGTCGCGCCCAAGCTGGAAACCTACGAGCGCCTGCTCAAGTCCAGCGGCGAGCGTGCCTACTCCACCACCATGGCGTTCGTGCAGTCGCTCAACATCACCCTGCGCGACAAGGAGCTGGGCCCGCGCATCGTGCCGATCGTGGCCGACGAGGCCCGCACCTTCGGCATGGAAGGCCTGTTCCGGCAGATCGGCATCTACGCCCCGTTCGGCCAGAAGTACAAGCCGGTCGACGCCGACCAGCTGATGTTCTACCGCGAGGACCAGTCCGGCCAGGTGCTGCAGCAGGGCATCAGCGAGCCGGGCGCGATCGCCTCGTGGATGGCCGCCGGCACCAGCTACTCGGTGTCCGACGTGCCGATGCTGCCGTTCTACATCTACTACTCGATGTTCGGCTTCCAGCGCGTGGGCGACCTGGCCTGGCAGGCGGCGGACATGCGTACCCGCGGCTTCCTGCTCGGCGGCACCGCCGGCCGCACCACGCTCAACGGCGAGGGCCTGCAGCACGAGGACGGCTTCAGCCACATCGTCGCCGGCGGCATCCCCAACGTGCGCAGCTACGACCCGACCTTCGGCTTCGAAGTGACGGTGATCCTGCAGCACGGCACCAAGCGCATGATGGAAGACCAGGTGGACGAGTACTACTACGTCACCCTGATGAACGAGAACTACGCCCACCCGGAAATGCCCGAAGGCGCCGCCGACGGCATCGTCAAGGGCATGTACCTGCTGCAGGACGCCGGCAAGCCCAAGAAGGGCGAGCTGCGCGTGCAGCTGCTGGGCTCGGGCACCATCCTGCGCGAAGCGATTGCAGCCGCCGAGCTGCTGGACAAGGACTTCGGCGTCACCGCCGACATTTGGTCCTGCCCCAGCTTCAACGAACTGCGCCGCGACGGCTTCGACGTCGAGCGCTGGAACCGCCTGCACCCGGAGGCCGAACAGCGCAAGGCCTACGTCACCGAACTGCTGGAAGGCCGCCAGGGCCCGGCCATCGCCGCCACCGACTACGTGCGCGCCTACGCCGACCAGATCCGCGCCTTCGTGCCGATGACCTACTCGGTGCTGGGCACCGACGGTTTCGGCCGTTCGGATACCCGCGCCAACCTGCGGCGGTTCTTCGAGGTGGACCGGTACTACATCGCGCATGCCGCGATTGCGGCGCTGGCGAAGGACGGCAAGATGACGGCGAAGGATGTTGCACGGGCGATCAAGCAGTACAACATTGATCCGGAGAAGGCGAATCCTGTTGGGGTTTGATTAATCAACGATTCTTCGTTGCGAGTTGAGGAGAGGCGGCCTAACAGGTCGCCTTTCCTTTTGGCAACAAGGTCATCCTTCCATTTTGCCCTTGGCCTGTTCGAGGCAGTGCGCCATGAACTGGTCGATCCTGTAGTCATCCCAAACCTCGAAAGCGATTCCGGCCCCCATCAAGTTCACTTTTTTCATGAAGCGACCAAAGAGCTTGCCTTCAGTGAGTCGTTCTTCTGTTTCCAAGAGTCGAATTATGCCTCTGCCTAGCACTGGGCGCGCTCCAATGCCCGGACGCTCCACAAGTCCTTGTCGGATATCGGCCAGCGCGAGAATCTTCTTCAAAGCACGTGCGGGATTGTCAGGCATGATTTGCTTGGCGATGTGGTGGCTCCACCAGAGACGGGAAATGGCATGGTCATCGCGGCAGCTGGTAAGAGTTGGGGCGAAGAAGTGCTTGGATACGTCCTTGGCCACGCTTTCGTCGTCCTTGTCGGTCTGGAGCCAGCGGTTCCTGGAATATTCCAGACACTCGATATGACTGAGTCGAATCCAGATTCGGTTTTCCCGTGCGAGGGTGGGGGTCAAATTGCATAGGGCATGGCCAACAGTGATGGAATTCTGGATTTCAGTATCGGATCCACCATCCGCGGTCAAACTTTTCAATCCATCCAGATCGGCATCGAATGAAAGCGGAATACGCCAATCCCCCATTGCCTCCAGGTCAAGGAAGTTGCCTTCTTTATAGCGGGAAATATTCTCGGAAATGTTGTTCTTCAGGTCATCAGCCACTTGTTGGCCTACATAAAGGAGCTTGCTCATACAGACTCCCCCGCGAACAATTTCTGCAGTGATCCAAGTGGAGAGTCGAGCAGCTTCTGAGCCGCATCAGCAATATCGCCATTCTTGAGATCGATGCCTTCCGCATTGCAACGGGCATTCATGACGCTGTACCAGCGCTTTTCGGAATAAGCATCTTCCCCGCGCATTGCTTCCAGTACCGCCATGACTACTGGTAGGAAAAGTGACGAAAGAAGCGTGTCTTTCATTCTCTGTCCACGCAGCAGACTCAAGAATCCATGCAAGCTTGGAGCAACCAAGATCTCGATGGCTTCGCTCTCGAGATCAATTTTGAAAACACCCTCAGCCACGTCCTCATGCAGCTTGAGATGGAATACTGACTCCAAAGGCGCAAGCTTCTCTAGGCCAGCCTCGAATCTGAGTTCCTCGGTGAGGGCAATCAGGTCACCCGGTTTGACAATTCTTGCATGGGGCGGAAATTCGGGATCAATCCACTTCGAGTCCAGAGTGAGCTCATTCTTTGCAACAACAACACCTCGGACAAAAACCGGGCCACGTACCTTCCCATCGGAAAGGTCGATGTGGATGTCACCAAGCGGATGATGATGAAAATTATCCCAGTATGTGTCCAGGCAAGTAACCATTAAGCCAGAAACTGCATGTTCAGAATTCAGTGACTCATGAATTGAAGGATCATCCAACGTCATGGTGCCGCTCAGAACGGCATGGCCTGACTCCGGATTTTCTTGGACAGCCAAGACAAGTTGGAACGTCCTGTCGCCGTAATCACCGGTACCTGGAGAGAGGATCGGGTGCGGAAAGCTGGTGGAAGGCTTAATTCGCATTCTCACCCTCCGAGATGGAACTGAGGACGATGCTTATAGGTCCGATATACGGAGTGTCGAATTCAATATCCAGATTGATTCGTTTGCCTTGTTTCAATTCGATCCTGGGTGTCTTCGAACAAAGCTCTCCATTGATGGATCGGATCGTCAGTGCTTCATCATTAGAAACGCCAACTGCGGAAATCTCCATGAATGCTGGCGCCGATGCCTCTGGAGTGAATGCGATTTTTCGCTCTATGCCACTTGGGGACACTGAGTGGCGCAGACCGGTAAAGGCAATGCTTTTTCCTCCTCGTCCACCGACTGCCCCACGCCCACCCCCCGGTTGTCCACCGGAAGTTCTTCCGCCCTTTGTTTTGCTCTTCTTCGATCCACCTGAGGACCCGGATTCACCATGGTTGCCACTGCCGACCAATGGTTTCGGGGGAAGTGGATTCGGAGTGAGTCTGGGTCGCTCTGGGTCATCGTTCTTGTTGGCCGGGTCCGGGATGGACTGTCCGAGACTAGGCTTCGAGAAGAAACGATTCATCTCATCAAGTAGGACATCCGCTTCGGCTGGCTTGGTGGTTGCCGACCTGATCGTGTTTCTGATCCAATCCCCGACTTTCTTCATCGCCGTTTTGAGTTTCTTGCGTTGTACAAGATCGTCAAGACGCTCCGCCGAGATTTCGTCATGCCTTGGGCTTTCCATGTCTCGGACGCGACCGCTCGTATCCCGATCATCTGGCTCCAGAACGGCTACAAAATCTCTGGACATTGGAAAGCGGGCCATCGGATGATTAAAGTGGCGCAGGTTGTCGGCGATATACATGCCATTGCGCAGGATGCCCGCGCGTCTCGGAAACCCATCCTTCTGAAGAATTGTCAAGCGAAATGCACCGACATCGTTGAATTGCTCTATCAGCTTTTCCGAGTCGGGGGACCTCATTGCCGCAAGCATGGCAGCGCTGAAATCCAAGTCCTCGGCTGTGCCTGTGCTTTCGGCTGCTTCACGGACCTCCTGTCGAGCGAAAAGCTCTTCGAGCGAGGCCGCTTCGATTTCGATGATGTCCTTGTCTGACCATTGGACTGTGAACCGGATAGTCCCGCTATTGACTGCAGAAAAGAAGTTGCGAATTAGGGATTCTGTCATCAGCCAGTGCCAGTTTTGCTCCTCAGCGAAGCCGATACTAGCAACCGTTGTGCCAACCTCCGTGCGACGAAGCCATTCTGGCAGGAGTGCCACATCATCTACGGGCATGTAGCCAGTTTTGCCCCAATAGCCAGTCGAGCGCATGGGCTCAGCTGTTTGGTCGTGTGAAACAAGGATGCTTTTGCCTTGGGCCAAGTGAGTGGTCTTCTGCCCGTCACAATAGATGGTGGAGTAGAACACCGTGCGGAGATTGGATATGGCGAATGCTGCATTCTTGCCGATGCCAAATGAGCCGCTCGCATCTGCATCTGCCTTCTGGCTGACGCCGGAAGACTTGACCAGTGCATGAAATGGCTTGCCTTTGGTCGCGGGGCCGATCAGGCCGGTTGTCCCGTAGTCTTCAATGGACAAGACTGGGATTCTCGATTGATCGGCAACCTTAATCGCACGCTCGAGAAACTCCTTTTCCTTCTTCTGCTCCTTCCATTGAGACAGGCAAGTTCCGAGGGTGCTTTTCAATTCAGCAAGCCCCGGAATATCCGATGCTTGCACGGACAGGAGCCTGAAAACCAGATGCACCGGTTCAGAAGAGCCATCCGGCAACCGCGCGGCCGCATCCAGACTGTTCTGCGAACACTCGCGTGCGATGCCTGGATAGGGCGACCCCTTGAATGTCTCGATTCCTGCGTGGCCAAGCCCCTCTTCTTCCCGGCCCGGATTGGGCAAAAACTCCCATTTCGCCATGTGCTCCCCCCTTCATGCGTTATTTCCCCGGCAACTTTCGGGTATGGCATGTGCTTGCAATACACTGGTACGGCAAGACATTGACTTGTTGCATTGATTCGCGATCTTTAAGTCTACTCGGCTTGAGAGTATGACTTAAGGTGAATTGCTGCAGGCATCCACAATCCGACTTGATGTGTAGAGTGCTGGTAAGTCCTTGCTGGCAACGCGAAATTGGCTTCGCTTCTTTGGTTTTGGGGTGGGGGTTGAGACTCCTTCCAGCTTGATCCCCGGATCGTAATAGATTTTCCCTTCATGTGCCGCCTTCAGGAAAAGTCCGAATTCCGCACCTTCACCAAGCAGGATTCTATTCCCGTAGCGATATTGCCGTTCTGGCGCCATCCGCTGCTCTGCCGGAACGAAAGCGGCATGGGCATGCTTGGCTTTCCAATGATCCATCAGCTTCACGAAGGGCCAAGCTGCGGCCACGTTGTCCTTTCGGTCCAGAAGCTGAATGGCTCCGGCAGATGAATATTTGCCGTTCTCGGCGTTGAAACCGTCCAGAACAAGGCGCAGGCCAGTACGATCGTGGGCTGGATTGCTGGCGCGGTAGATGCCACCGAAATTCAGGCGATCGTCGCGGCCTCTGGTGTCCGCGTAGCCATAGCGGCGGATGAATTCGATGACGCCTTCGTTCATGTAAATGCCGCTGGTTGGTTCAGGAGTGAACAGAGTCACCACGCTGGCTCCGGGCTTGTCGGCGTTTGGCACTTGCCGCGCCTTGACTTCCCAGCCTCGGAAATCCGGGAGCGAGTAGCCATTCGAGCGAATGCCAAGCAGCGATTCCAACGTGTTGCCATTGCAATTGGAGGCATTGCAGGGGATCAGGTTTCCGAGCGGGTCAAGACGTGTGGAGGGAACCCAGCCACGTCGATGGATGCGGCACAACTCACGCATGAGTTCCAGGAATCCGTTGCCCTCGTCTTGTCCCGGCATTGGCAAAATGTTGAGAACGCCATAGGCATCATGCGGTTCGCTGGCACGGATCTCCCGTGCGGCAGGTGATTCCGGTGGCAAGGTGATGCCAAAAATCCTTGTGCCATTCCCGATACCCAAGACAAGGATGCGGTCAGGTTCTTCACCGCGACTATCCTTGACCCAAAGTGAGGACGGTGCGTCCTTGCAGCCTTGAAGGAAGCCGGAGAAGCGCACTTCGGGGTACTGTGGATAGAAGATCAATTTCGCATGTGGAGCGCGAATGGGTTGGCCATTGCGTCCAAGCCAATGGAAGTCCAGGGCGGAGCGGAAAACGGCTTCCTGGACACCGCTCTTCTGCGAAGTCGAAACATGCAGGGTCACCTCGCCAGAGGGAATCTTGCCAAGCTGCGAAAGGTCGGAAGCCAGGTAGACTTGATTCTTGCTGTTCGCGTTCCTCGGCAGAATCTTGTAGAGAACCCCGGTTGCACCATTGTCGCGCAGCATGGCGAACACGGTCGGAAGATCGATTTCCGACAACCACGAGTCAGTATCATCGGCCTTGGGCATCATTTCATTCCCCCGTCTTGCTTTCCACGATTGCAGTGGTGAGTTTGTCCAGTTCCCGTTCGTTCAACTGGCAGGACCAGATGACCAGCACCCGCCAGCCAAGCTCTCGAAGCTGCTGCTTCACCCGAGCATCTCTGCGAACGTTGTCGGCGAATTTTTCCTGCCAGAATGCCGCATTGTTGGCTGGGGTTGTGGAGAAGCGGCAGCCTTCGTGCCGGTGCCAGAAGCAACCATGCACGAACACCACGGTTCGATGCTTCGGAAGAACCAGATCAGGTTTTCCCGGCAGCTTGGCATGTAACCGGAAGCGCAGTCCCGCGCGATGCAGGAAGCTGCGCACGATCAGTTCCGGCTTGGTGTTCTTGCCACGGATGCCGGACATCATCCTGCTTCGCGTGGCGCGATCCACAACGTCGATCATCGGGCGTTGAGTGCTTCGTGAAATCCGGCTGTCTTCATGAAGATCGAGTAACAGGAGTCGACTACCTTGTTTCCGTGCTCGGCAAACATTTCCACCAGTACTCCGTCAGCTTCTGCGGCTTCCGCTTCCGTGAAGAGCGGTGTTCCATCGGGAAGGTGGATGATCTGAGTTGCCGAATCTTCCGGGTGAAACAGAAGGTCCTGCTTTGCCATTGCCACAAACCATTTCTGCATTCCGTTCGGATGAGTACGATCGTATGCGGGAATCCGTGACGTGTTCATCCATTTCCTCCTTCGGGTGTGACTGACGAGGGGCGTTGCATTCCATGCTCGGGGTCGAGCAATTCCAGGATACGCGGTTTCATTATGCGTGCAACTTCGCGCATCACCGGCATGACCACGCTGTTGCCGAACTGTTTGTAGGCTTGGGTGTCACTCACCGGAATGATGAAATCATCCGGGAAGCCCATCAAGCGAGCGCATTCACGCGGAGTGAGGCGGCGCGGGCGCTTGCGCGGTCCCTGCGAGAGCAGGATTTCCGAACCATCCTTGTAGTAGCGGGCGGACAGAGTGCGGGTAGTGCTGTCGCCATCCACCAATCCATAACCGAAACCGTTGCCGGCGGCGCGGTGCTTCGCTGCATAGGCTTGAAGATAGGCCCAGAGCTTCGGTGTGAGCGTATAGCGATCATCCACCTTGGCCTTGGGGCCGGTGGTGTAGTGCGACTCGGGGGACTCGCTGCCGTCTTGTGGATGCAGAATGCTGGAAAGCTTGGGCTTTTGCTCCGGCAGGTGCATTTCGGCGAAGCTGAAGTCGATTTTCTCGCGAAATCCCACGATCAGGATACGTTCGCGGTGCTGTGGCACGAAATGTGCACCATCCACCACATTGCAAGTGATGTGGTAACCGAGTTCTTCTTCCAGCACCTTCTTGATAACGCGGAAAGTGTTGCCCTTGTCGTGACTGACGAGGTTCTTGACGTTTTCCAGCAGGAACGCGGCGGGGCGCTTGGCGGCGATGATGCGGGCCACGTCGAAGAACAAGGTGCCTTGGGTTTCGTCGGCGAAGCCGTGGGCGCGACCCAAGGCGTTCTTCTTGGAAACACCGGCTATGCTGAACGGCTGACAGGGAAAGCCGGCCAGTAGCACGTCATGGTCGGGAATGTCGTTCTCGTCTACCTTGGTGATGTCGCCTTCCAAGGTGTGGGCAGATTCCGGAAAGTTGGCTAGATAGGTTTTCTGTGCATAGGGATTCCATTCGCTGGTGAACATGCATTGACCACCGTGAGCTTCGAAGGCCATGCGAATGCCGCCTATGCCGGCAAACAAGTCGATGAAGCGGAAATCCGAATTTCGGTCATCAAGATGAGTAGACAGCGGGAGCAGACGCTGACGGATGGCGTCTGCAGCATAAGGTGGTGGGTCGGTTTCACCGACCTCCCAGCGCCTGAGAGTGCGAGTGGTGATGCCCAAGGCTTCGGCGAGTTCACGCTGGTTGTAGCGCCCTCTGAGGTTGGTCAAGAGGGTGTGGATATCTTCCATGCGAGAGGTCTATCGGCGGGACGGAAAGCGGACATTATGTCCGCTTTTGTCTCACATCCCGCGACTCCCGCATAAAAAACGTGAAGATGGTGGGCGGCTTCAAGTTGCCGGCGTGGGTTGGCTGGGGTTGCTGGCCGGTGCTACGGGCGAGCTTCCTGCGCTGTTGCCTGCTTCCAAGCCCGCAACCCCATCACCGCCAGCCCGATGAAGAGCAGATACAGCCCGGCCGTGGCGTGCAGCGACTTCACCGCATACATGCCCACGTAGACCACGTCCACCGCGATCCACAGCCACCACGCGGCGGCGTGCCGGCGCGCCTGCCACCACTGCGCGACCAGGCTGAGGGCGGCGAGCATGGCGTCCAGCCAGGGGAGGGCGGCGTCGGTCCAGGTGTGCATGGCCGCGCCCAGGGCGAGGCCGAAGGCGATGCCCAGGCCGAGGTCGCGTGCGCAATGGCCGGGCGGCAGTGGCGCGACGACGATGCGGCCATCGGGTTTGTCCTGCCGGTGCCAGTTGATCCAGCCGTAGAGCAGGAACGCGGCGAAGGCGCCCTGCAGCAGGGTGTCCGAATACAGCTTGGCCTCGAAGAACACCAGCGCGTACAGGCCGACGGAAACCAGCCCGACCGGCCACGCCAGCATCCGCCGCTGCGCCATCAACCATACGCCGAGGATGCTGAAGGCGACGGCGGACCATTCGAGGATCGCGGGGTTCATAGCGCGATGGTCACCGACAGGCGCGCTTGGCGCGGGGCGCCGGGGAATAGGTAGTAGTCGCCGGCGCTGCTGCCGGTGTCGCGCCAGTAGAAGCGGTTGAAGAGGTTGTCCACCGACAGGTTCCAGTTCACCGCATGCCCCTGCAACGGGTGCTGGAAGCGCAGGCCGGCGTCCACCACGCTGTAGCCGGGGGCGCGCACGCGGCCGTCGGCGGTGGCGACGTTGGAAGAGGCGTAGCGCCAGCCACCGGTGAGGCCCAGGCCGTTGACGAACGGCAGCTGGTAGTCGGCGTGCAGGCTCGCGCGCGTGGTCGGCACGTTGACCAGCGGGTGGCCTTCGTAGGCCGGGGTGCCGGTATCGCGCGCGCGCGCCTGCAGCACGCTGGCGCTGGCGGTCAGTTGCAGGCGCTCGCTGACCTGCCCGCGTGCGCTCAGCTCCAGGCCGGTGTGGGTCTGTTGGCCTTCCTGCACGAAGGTGTAGCCGTAGTCGCTGTCGTCGGGCTTGGCGTACTGGAACGGCCGGCTGATGCGGAACAGCGCGGCGCCCAGCGTCAGGGAATCCGACGGCGCGTACTTGGCGCCCACTTCGATCTGGCGCGACAGCACCGAAGGCAGGAAGGCGCCGTCATTGGAGGTCCAGAACGGCGCCTCCTGGCCAAGCGCGATGCCGCGCACGTAGCTGGCATAGACGTTGAGCTGATCGGTCGCGCTCCAGATCAGCGCGGTCTGCGGCAGGAAGTGCGACACGCGGCTCTCGCGCTCGGGATTGCCGCGCTTGTCCCAGGCGCGCTCGTCCAGGCGCACGAAGCGGCCGCCGGCCAGCCACTGCCAGTCGTCGGCGAGGTTCACGCGGTCCAGCACGAACAGCGCCTTCTGCCGGCTGTCCAGGCGCCGCACCGATGCGCCGGGCTGCAGTGGCGAGGGATCGAACTGCGGCACCTGCTGGTCGTGGATGTTGCCCGTGCCGACGTACTCGTTGACGTTGAGGCGCTTGTCCACGGAGCGATCGAAGTAATCCGCGCCGACGGTGAGCTGGTGGCCCACCGCGCCGGTGGCGAAGCGGCCGCGCAGTTCGGCGCGCAGTTGCCGGTTGCGACGGGTGTCGTCCGGGCTGCGGTAGTCGTAGATGTCGTAGTCGCCGTTGGGCGCGAAGTAGTTGCCCGGCACGCTGCCATCCCAGCAGGATTCGGCGTAGTAGCAGCCATAGGCGAAGGCGACGTTGTCGTCGATCACCGAGCGGCTGTGGCTGGCCGACACCCGCGACTGCCACGCCGGGCCGAAGTCGTAGGTGTGCAGGGCGGTGATGTTGGTGCTGTCGATGCTTACCGGCTGCTGCCAGCGCTGGTAGCCGAGCATCTGCTTGCGGTCCACGCCGCGCGGCAGGGCGGTGGCGCCCAGCAGCTGGTAGCCCGAGACCGAGCGCTGCGCGCTGGTCTGGTAGTTGGCGTTCACTTCCAGCCTGCCGCGCTCGCCGAGCAGCCAGTCGCTGGCCAGCGAGTAGAAGTTGCGGCGGCCGTCGGCGTGGTCGACGTACGAGTGGCTGTCCTCCCATGCGGCATTGAAGCGCAGGCCGATGCGCGGCGTCAGCCAGTGGCCCACGTCCACGGCGGCGTAACGGCTGCCTTCCGCATCGGTGCCGAGGGTGACGTTGCGGATTTCGGCCGGGCGTTTGCCGACGAAGTTGACCACGCCACCGGGGGCGATCACGCCGGCGGCGAGGCCGGCCTCGCCCTTGAGGATTTCCACCTGCTGCACGTTCTCCAGCGCCAGCCGCTGTTCGCCGGCGAGGGTCAGGCCGTTGAAGCGGTAGCCGGTGGCGGTGTCCAGCGCGAAGCCGCGGATGGCGATGTTCTGGTAATAGCCCACCGGCGCGTAGCTGTCGCCCAGCGAAGCGTCGTTGCCGGCCAGCTCGGACAGCGTGCGCACGTGGCGGCTGTCGAGCAGGTCGCGGTCCAGCACGCTGACCGAGGCCGGGGTGTCCTTCCAGTCGCCGCTGCCGAAGCTGCTGGAAGCGGTGTCTTTCGCGGCGGCTTGCTTGGCCTGCACGCGCACGGCGGCCAGCTCGGTGGTGGAGCGGTCCTGGGCGTCGGTTTCAAGCGGGCTGGCGTGCAGCGGCAGCGCCGCGCCGAGGGCGACAGTCAACAGGGAAATGCGGTGGCGGCGGTTCATTCGGTTCGTCATCGGCCGGTAGGGGGAGACGAAGCGAAGGCGCGCATGCGCGACCGGCCACGAAGGCGGTGTGCCTGCTGCTCAAAGCTCCCTACGCCGGTGCAAACCGGATCAGGTTCCAAGGGACTCTCTCAGCCCGGTCAATCCAGGCACCCCCGCTTCAGGGGCGCATTTGACCACAAACGGTACGGATTTGCCCCGTGCGGATGTTCAGGCGGCGGCGTGCAGCGCGGCGAGCAAGGCCTGTCCATCGCGGGTCCGGAACCATTGGGCGTGACCCAGCAGGAAGTCGTGCCAGGCCACGTCGGCGTTCGCGGTCGAGCCGGTGGCGCCCTGGAAATAGTCGACTTCCGACAGCGCGAAGTCGAAATGCACCACCGGCAGCAGGTCCGCCAGCAGGTGCACCTGCGCGGCGGACAGGGGCCGTACCTGCCGGTAGCCGTCGAGCAGGGCGAGTGCGGTGTCGACATGTACGGCCTGCGCGCCGCGCTCCAGTTGCAGCCACGCCACCGCGTTGCGTTCGATCGCGGTGGCCAGGTCGAACAGGGCGCTGGTGGGCGAGGCCAGGCCGAAATCGAGCACGGTCGCCACGCGCATGACATCGCCTTCGCGGCGCCAGAGCAGGTTGGAGACATGCCAGTCGTTGTGCGCCCACAGCCGTGGCTCGCTACGCAGGCGTTCGTGCAGGCCCGCGTGCCACGGCAGCACGGTTTGCCGGAGGTCGTGTTGCCACGGTTTGCGCGACAGGTAGCCGGCCAGCGCCGGGCGTTCGCTGAGGTCGCGTTCCAGCATCGCGATCGGGTCGGCGGTGCGGATCAGGTCGTCGCGCGCGACCAGCATGTGGGTGCTGCGCTGTGGAGCGACGTAGTGGGCCGATGCCCGATGCAGCGTGGCCAGCATCCTGCCGGCCTCCCGCGCCGGGTCGTGCTCGGTTACCGGCGTCCACGAGGGTGCATCGCGGTACACATCCTGACCGTCGCCTACCGCATGCAGTTCGTAGGTCCAGCCGTCGTGTTCGACGGCGGTGGAGCCCTCGCGATCCTGCAGCACATGGACCACCGGTACGCCCGCGCCGGCAAGGTGGGCGATGAAGCGGTGCTCCTCGGCCAGGCTCGCCGCGTTGCGGACGTCGTGGTGATGGCGCTTGATGAAGACCTGCCCCGCCGCGCCTTCGACGATGGCGGCCGCCGACATCGGGCGCGGGCTGTGCCACTGCGCGGAGCTGGCACCTTCCAGTTGCGGGAATCGCCCGCGCAGCCAGGCGATCTCGCGGTCGCTGATCGCCGGCCAGTCGGCAGGCACCTCGTCGTTGTTGAGGCCCTGGACGCGATGGTCGATGTCGTTCATTGAGGGAAGAGCCGGAGCGCAAGGCGGTGTCTGGATGCGGCTAGGGTAGCGGCAGCGCGTGGGTTTGCGCCGGTTCCTGCCGTGCATCGTGGAAAGGGAATCCCGCAGTGGGCACGCGGTCATCTTTGTGTCCATTCCGCCACGCAAGGCCACGCCGCACTAACCGGTACCGGCGGAGGCTGGGCATGCGGCAGGTGCCGCGTCTGTGGAGACCGAAGATGACCCGCCATCGCAAGACCGATCAGGTGCAGCAACAGCCGCGCCCAGGTGTGGAGGACCAGCGCAGGACCAATCCGGCGCGGCAGGCTTCGCGCACCGAGCCGAGCCACCAGAAGGACGTGCATGACCAGCGGATGCTGGACAGGGAGCAGGAGCCGGAGGATCCGCGGGATTGAGGCGTGCGGTGGGCGATCCGTCGCAGTCGTCCGCTGCTGGCGTATCCGGCAGAGGAGGTGTCGGAGCTCGACCCTGACCCCTGTTTCCCCCTGTTTCCCGCCCCATTCTTTCAGGGTGCAGCGGCTTCGTAACCTGGTGTTCCGCGTCGGGGAATGGAGGAATGGCATACCTGCCGATTGCAGCGCCCCGGGGTGGGGCGTCGGCCGAAAGTGGACCTGTCGCTGCTTCAGTTCCCTGGGGTCTTCTTCGGTGCTGGCTCGAGTTGCCAGGTGGCCGTTATCAGGAACCGTGCTTTGGGACTGGATGGCTTGGAGCCTACTTTCGGGTTGAATGTGAGCTCGATGGTGGGGTGCCCTTTTTTCCTGAAGGGTATGACGAACCTGTCCTTCTTCCTCGCGATCTTGTCCGTGGCCGTATAGCCGCCGCGAAGCATCGTCTGCTCGATGCGCTCCACGGACGTGGAGATGTCCCCTTCCAGAATTTCCAGCACCACTTTCCTGCGCTTGGCGCCCTTCTTGCTCTTGTAGATCTGTTCGCTGCGCAGGTGGCAGGGAAGGTCCAGCGACGCCCCGGCCGGGAGTGCGGGATAGCAAGGGGCGCCAGCTTCGATGGTCCGTGCGCCAAGGAGCTGCAGGTCGGAATCGGACGCCACTTCGCCAGCCGGTGAGCAGGCGGCAAGCAGCGAGATTGCGGCAAGGGCAAGGAGTCGGATCGTCATGGGAGTCTTCATGCTTCAGTACCGGCCTCCATCCATCAGCCATTTGAAGTCGCTGCGGAAGTGGGCGTAGAGCAGGGCAGCACCGGTATCACTGATGTGGTCGTCGTCGCGGTACAGGAGCGTGCCGTCCCGATAGGGAGGGCAGTACCGGGTGTCGCAGAAAACCGGGGTGGGATCGATCAGGCGCACGCCGTCGACCTGGGCAACGGCCTCGCGCAGCCGGGACATGGATTCCCGGTTCTGCCTGTCGTTCGCCTCGGCGCTGATGGAGCAACGGTGCTGGTCGAGCATGTCGTACCTGAGTGACCTGAGCACGCAGGCGGCCGGGTTCTCTGTCGGCATGACCGGGACCGGACCGACGACGAGTATCCGTTCGACACCGGCCTTGCGCAGGTCTTTCAGCGTGGTGACCAGATACTGGACGAAAAGCCCATGCTGGTCGTCAGCCGGTCGTTCCTCACCACGTTTCGACAAAGCGGGGTAGTTGTCCCAGTAGGACGCGATGAGCGCGAAGTCCGGTGAGATGGTGCCGTTCCTCACCAGGTCCAAGGCCTCCTTCTTGTCGCGCTGGCAGCCGTTGTCCTGTTTGCCGGTCGACACGTGGTGCCGGGCGACTCCGTCGATCGGGTTGCAGCCGTTGCGGACCATCGTGACCAGCGTCGTGTTGTGGTCGACGATGGCGCGGCGGGTGATGACCGAAGTCAGGGCGCGGGAATGGGAGTCACCGAGCAGGAGTCCGAAGTGACGAGTGCTTGCGCCATGCAGTGCGATCTGCTTCTTGCAGGCCTTCGTCCCTTTCATCTTCTGCAGGCGGCAGTCGCCGCCGTCGGTCGCCTTGGACAGGGTGAACGAGGGGGGGATGTCATTCGCGCGCGATGCGGCCACCTGGGTGGTTACGTAGTGGCTCGTGCCGGAAACGGCCAGGCAGGACAGCACGCCGATGGCGATCACGCGCAGTCCGGCTCGCTTGGCGTACGGCTGCCAGTGCTTCTTGGCGGGCAGTTCGACGAATCGGTAGGTCAGGGTGGCGAGCAGCAGCGAGGCCGCGGCGGCGGCCAGACTCCAGGACAGCGGCAGCGACTCGAAGTTGTAGATCCGCGCGAACACCATGGTGGGCCAGTGCCACAGATACCACGAGTAGGACACCAGGCCGATCCATAGCATCGGCCGTACGGACAACATGCGGGCAGGCGGTGTGGTGGGCGCGCAGATACCGCCGACGATCACCAGTGCGGTGCCCAGCGTGGGCGCTGCCGCGAAATAGGACGGGAAGGGTGTGGAGTGGCCGAATCGCAGGACCGGCCAGACGATGAGCGTCAGGCCGAGGACGACCAGCGTGGCCAGCAGCCTGGGCGACAGTCGTTTCGCCGCCGGCAGCAGGAAATAGGCGGCACCGCCGGCCATGAACTGCCAGGCACGCAATGGCATGAGGTAGAACGCGTAGTTCTTGCCACCGAAGTTGGTGAAGCGAATGCACAGATACAGGGACGCGGCGAAGAGTACCGTTGCCAGCGACCAGAACAGGATTGTTCTGGCCGAGGCCGGCAGCTTCCTGCCGACGAACCAGGCCAGGCCTATCAGCAGCGGGGTAAAGAGGTAGAACTGTTCCTCGACTGACAGCGACCACAGGTGCAGCAGCGGCTTAAGCTCCGACGAGGTATCGAAGTAGCCCTCCATAGCCAGGAAGTGGTGGTTGACCAGCATCCAGGCCGAATACATCGCCTGCCGTCCCAGCTCCTTGAATTCCTCGGGCGTGACCAGCACGAACTGCGCGACCAGCAGCGTGGTCAGGACCAGGATCAGGTACGGCGGCAGGATACGGACCGCGCGCCGCGCCCAGAACTCGCGGAAAGTGAAACGGCCTGCCTGCAGCTGTTCGTAGATGTGGCCGATGATCAGGAAGCCGGAGATGACGAAGAATATGTCGACGCCGACGAATCCGCCCGGCAACCAGCTGGCGCCGGCGTGGTACAGGACGACGGAGCTGACGGCAATTGCACGGAGGCCATCTACTACCGGGTAGAACTTGTGCGCGCCGCGGGCGTTGGGGACTGGGTTGTTCAATGCGGTTAGGGATATGGGGAAGGTGGATCCGGCAGGGGGCGTTGAGGTCCGGACGGACCCCGGGAGCGGTAGTACCGGTCGGCGCCGGGCGGGGACCGGCTCGCGCAAGCAGGAAGGAAGACCTTCCCCGAGGCATGAAAAGGCGCCACTTTAATGGCACGCAGTGCCCGAGTACAGGAGGGCCAGCGGCTTGTCGGTGCCTGGGCCTGCCATGGGGGCTGCTGCTGGTTGGAGAACGGAAAGGCAGGAGTCGAAAACAGGGGGCAGGGTCGGGTTCCTCCCGTTCCGGCAGCCGGATGCGGCTCCCGGAACGCCGGGCACTCGTGACCTGTCGCCCATGCCGGCAGGGGACACCGGGCAGATAATGCGCGTTGGCCTTCCTGAGACGTGCCGCCATGCGTACCTGGTTGCTTCTGTTGCTCGCCTGCCTGCCGGTGCTGGATGCCAAGGCGCAGTCTTCTCCGGTGCCGCCGCGCGGGACCGTGGCATTCGTGGGCGTTCACGTGCTGCCGATGGACCAGGACCGCGCGCTCGCCGGGCAGACGGTGCTGGTCGAGGACGGCCGGATCGCGGCGATCGGCGGCGCGCTGCCGTTGCCACCGGAGGCACGGGTGGTCGATGGCGACGGCGCCTGGCTGTTGCCGGGCCTGGCCGACATGCACAACCACCTCGATGGCCGCCAGGACATGGCGGTGCAGTTGGCGCTGGGCATCACCACGACGCTGCACATGGGCGAGGCCCGCAACAGTTTCGTCGGGCGCACGCGGGCGGCAGTGGCGGCGGGCGAACTGGTGGGGCCGCGTAGTTTCGTCGCGCTGGCCGTGGACGGTTCGCCACGCTACGGGCACCTGGTGGTACGCGACGCCGACGATGCCCGGGCCACAGTGCGGGTGGCGCAGGCCAATGGCTACGATGCGCTGAAGCTGTACAACAATCTGTCGCCGGCGGCCTTCGAGGCGCTGATGACGGAAGCGCGCGTGGCCGGTCTGCCGGTGGTCGGCCATGGGGTAACCGCAGTGGGCCTGCGGCGACAACTGGAAGCCGGAATGGCGCTGGTGGCGCATCTGGAGGAATTCTTCTATACCTTCTTCCCGCCGGCGCCGGACGACGACCCGAATGCAGCGCCCGACCCGGCGCAGATCGAGGCGGCGGTCGCGCTGCTGCGTACGCGTGGGACGCCGGTGGTCGCCGACCTCGTGACCTATCGCACCATTGCGGCGCAATGGGGACGGCCCGAGGTCGTGACAGGTTTCCTGCTCCGTCCCGAGACGCGCTACCTGCCGCCGCAGTTCCGGGTATCTTGGCCGGCGCAGGGCTATGCGAGCCGGGAGGGCAGCCTGGACCGACGCGAGGCCTTCCTGCCGGTATTCGTGCGCGCGCTGCAGGAGGCCGGCGTGCCGCTGCTGTCGGGCACCGATGCACAGGACATCCCCGGACTGGTGGGCGGCTTCGCCTTGCACGACAACCTGGACGCGCTGGTCGATGCCGGGCTGACGCCGTACGAAGCGCTGGTGACTGCGACGCGCGCGCCAGGGGAATTCGTGCGCCGCCACTGGCCAGACCTGGCGCTGTCGGGTGTGGTCGCGCCGGGCGCACGTGCGGACCTCGTGCTCGTGCGCGACGATCCACGCACCGGCCTGGCCACGCTGCGACAGCCGTTGGGGGTTATGGCGGATGGTCGCTGGTATCCGGGCGACGATCTCGCCGGACGTCTCGAGGACGTCGAACGGCAGTACCGGGCTGCCGCCCACGACGCGCTGGAACTGCCATCTGCGGCTTCGGATAGAGCGCGGGGGAATCTGGCACGCTAGCGCGGCTGCGTACGATTCTGGCTGCCGGCCGTCCGCAAGGAGGCGCTCGCACATCTCTGGCGGTCGATTGCTGGGCGAGGTGCCAGGCCATCGGGCAAGGCACGACGCCGTACCACCCTCGGTCATCGCGTCAGGCAGGTGGGGCTGCACGGAGTCCCGATTCACATAGACTGCGCGGCCCAATTTTCATCCGCGTCTGCATGAACCTCCATTCCTCCCTGACCGAACTGCGCCAGCTGCTGGGCATCGAGCGCAATACCACGCGCCATGGCGAGAAGTGGATATCCGGGATCGGGGCATTGCTGGGCATCGTGTCTGTCTACGGGATCTCGTGTTGGGCGTTTCCGTTGCAGGCGGCCGGTGCGATGGGCAGCCTGTTGATGGTGACCTCGATGGGCGCGTCCGCGGTGCTGCTGTTCGCCGTGCCCCAGGGGGCGCTGTCGCAACCGTGGCCGGTGCTGGGTGGGCACCTGCTTTCCGCCTGTATCGGCGTGAGTTGCCAGAAGCTGTTTCCGGGCCAGGGCTGGACTGCGGCCGTCGCCGTGGGGCTGGCGGTGCTGGGCATGCACTATCTGCGCTGCATCCATCCTCCCGGCGGTGCCACCGCGCTGGCGGCGGTGATAGGTGGTCCCGAACTGCAGGCGTTGGGTTATCACTATCTGCTGGTTCCGGTGCTGATCAACGTGGTGGCCATCCTGTCCCTGGCAGTCGTGTTCAATGCGATGTTCCCCTGGCGCCGTTACCCGGCCCATCTGCACAGGCGTCGCGCGCCCAGCGAGGTGACGCGATCTTCGGAGCGCCAGTTCGAACTGACACAGGAGGACTTCTCCGCCGCCATGGAGCAATTGAATTCCTACGTGGACATCACCGCGGAGAATCTCACCGAGCTGCTGGAACTGGCCAAGCAGCACGCGGAACGGAACATCACCCACCCTGGGGAAATCAGCGCCGGCCGTTGCTACAGCAACGGCAAGCTCGGCAAGCTTTGGAGCGTGCGCCGGGTAGTGATGCAGGACGAAGTACCTGCGAACGCGGACGTCGGCGGTGTCCACTATCGCGTGTTGGCCGGTGAAAATGCCGGACAGTCCGGTGCCTGCGCGCCGGTTGAATTCCGCCAGTGGGCGCGCTTCGAAGTCGTACCGCAGGGCAACGGACGCTGGATGAAGGCCTCCTGACGTCCGAAATCCGGAAGCGGGGCCGCGTGTGCGGCGTGCTTCAAATGCCCGCCCGTGGTCAATGCGCCGGGCGGTGTTCGGATGTCTACGCGGCGCGTATTCATGCTCTACATGGCGATCGTCCCGCTACCGGCGTTGGTCGTGGCGGGCCGCGCTGTTCACGCCGATGGCGGCCGTGTCGCCACGGGTGGCGGGAAACACGAAGCGAATGTTCCCGTGGGCGGAGCCGGGAGCTCGTCTCTGCTCCCTTTCCCACCGGCCTCAAAGGTGAGAATGCGCGCCAAACTTTGAACCGCTGCCGCTGAAACGGTACCGATTCGGTTCGCATGGATGAACAGCTCCGGTCCCATCCTCCGGGACATTTGCGCGTGAACTCGAAAGAGGCAATCGGCCCTCAGCTCTCTTCTTCGAACTTCTCGCGGTCCACCACGGCGTACACCTCGGTGCCCGCCACAGCCAGCAGCTCGGCGCGGTGGCCGGCATCCCACAGGTCGAACAGGGACGGGCCCCAGCCGTTTCGGCTTGGCGTGGACGGAGCGTGGGTGGCGACAATGCCACCTGCGGCATGGAACCCGTGATCGTCGGTGAGTACCGCCCGCGCGCGGAGCTGGCCGAGTACTTCGAACATGTTGTGGTTGTAGGACCCATGGACGAACCCGTCGGCTATGCAGTCGCCGCCCACGATGACCCAGGCATCGGTACCAACGTGGCGGCAACGCAGGTCGCCGAGCACCGCGATGCGGCCGGTATCGCGGAGCGCGCCGTTCACGGTCAGATTGCCGGTCACCAGCAACAGGGAGGGCTGCAGCACGTCTCCATCGATGGTCAGGTCGCCGTTGAACACGATCGCATCGGTACTTCCCTGGTGCAGGGTGGCGATGTTGTCCGCCGCCAGTCGTGCTTCGATGGTGGGCAGTCGCTCGCGCAGGACCTGGCCGAATGCGAACAGCGTGCT
The DNA here is from genome assembly GCF_026107455.2 of Xanthomonas chitinilytica. Lineage (GTDB taxonomy): Bacteria > Pseudomonadota > Gammaproteobacteria > Xanthomonadales > Xanthomonadaceae > Stenotrophomonas > Stenotrophomonas chitinilytica. The sequence continues at coordinate 184,884 of NZ_JAPCHY010000008.1, forward strand.
GCAGAAGCCGCCTTCCAGAAATGCGATGACTTCGTCGATGTGGGCGACGTTGCGTCCGAGCTCGACGAGATCGTCCAGTTGCGGATTGGGGCTGCAGGGGAAATCGGGAAGGCCGTTGGCCGTCCAGCCATCGCTCGGGATACGGGTGGGATCGATCTGCATGATGTGTCTTCCTTGAGTGGATCCGGTTGTGTCGCGAACGGTGCGTGGGACCATGCTGCCGGCGAGGCGGAGGATGATACCGGTGTACGCGCTGTGGGGATGGAGCCTGGCTTCTGTTGGCTCCAGAAGCAGAGAGCCGGGAACAGAGAAGTGGAACCGGAGGTAAAGTGCATCCTTCGGGCTGGCCGCAAGCGGTCGGCAGCCTCGAGTTGGCGCAGGGGGGCGCTATGAGGAGAGTTCTGGAAAGGTTGCGACACGCCGTAGCGGCGCTGTCCGCGGTCATGCTGCTGGGGTCCGTGGCGCATGCCCATCCCGGTGGTCTCAACAAGGAGGGCTGCCACAACGACCGCAGGAATGGTGGCTACCACTGCCACCGTGCGGGCGCGTCAGGAACGTCGCATCGGGAGCCGGCGCGGCAATCCCTGGATGGCACGCCAGCCCGCGTGGCGCCGGCCGATCGAAGGGCGTTCCGGAACTGCGACGAGGCCCGTGCGGCCGGAGCGGCGCCCGTTCGCCGTGGTGATCCGGGCTACGGGCCGCACCTGGACCGGGACAACGACGGTATCGGCTGCGAACCCTATCGCGGGCGATGAGCGGGTGCAGCGGTTCGCCCGCTGCCGCAGCGGGCGAACCGCTTCTGTCGGCCTACGGGCGGACGAAGGCGATGCGCTGCATGCCGGTGGCTTCGGCTGCGGCGAGGATCTTTGCCAATCCTTCGTACTCGGCACCGGGGTCGGTTGCGATGCGCAGTTCGGGCAGGTTGCCGGCATGGGCCTGCGCCTGGGTTTGCAGGCGAGCCCGCAGTTCAGCCGCCGCGATCGGCATGCCGTCCCAGGTCATCTGGTTGGCCGCATCGAGACGCAGTTCGATCGGTGGCGGCGGATCGGGGCGATCGATGATCTTGTCTGTGGGCTGCGGCAGTTGCACGGTGATGGGCCGGGCCACGATGGGCGCGGTCACGATGAAGATGATCAACAACACCAGCATCACGTCCACCAAGGGCGTGACATTGATGTCCGCCAGCGGTCCGGAGTTTCCTGCAGTACTGAACGCCATGAGCTGCTCCCTGCAACGAGGCCGGTTGCCCCAGGGCCGAGATTACGCGTGCGCCTGGATTCCCTGAATCGACTGGCCGGGAGTGTTCAGTAGCCATTCCGCGAGTCGTGCATCCCGCGAGCGTCGGGGAGCCGGGGGCAGGAAAGCGACAAGGTGAGGCCGGATTCCCGGCAGCGTTGGAGCGGCGGCCATGCTGATGAAAGCGGAAGACATGCGGGGCCTGGGTGCCGGCTTGCTGCATCGCTCCGCCTTGCTGCCGGCCTTGGCCCCCGGGGGTGCCGACGGTCGACATCCATGGAAAAACGAGGGTCCGGGAACCGGATGAACCTACTGTGCTTGACACAGTATGGGTGGGGCGTTACTGTGCATGAAACAGTAATAGGTGGCGCATGGTAGAGCGAGACAACACGGGCCTGACCGAGCTGCGACGCGGGGTACTGGTACTGGCGGTGCTGTCGCGGCTGCAGGTGCCGCAGTACGGCTATTCGCTGAAACAGGCGCTGGCCGATGGCGGCATGCCGGTCGAGGAGGGAACGCTGTATCCGCTGCTGCGGCGGCTGGAAGGGCAGGGCCTGCTGACGAGCGAGTGGAACACCGAATACGCGCCGCCGCGCCGCTACTACCAGCTGAGCGCGGAGGGGGCGCGGGTGTTCGCGATGCTGGTCGCGGCCTGGCGCGATCAGGTCAGGGTGATGGGCGGTTTTCTTGAGAGGGAGTCGGCTGATGAACACGAATGAGATCATCGAATCCTATGTGCGCGACGTGGCGACCTGCCTGCCGCGTGCGAAACGCAACGACGTGGCGTTCGAACTGCGTGCGCTGCTGGACGAAGAACTGGCCGCCCGTGCGCGGGACGCCGGCCGCGCGCCGGACAGGACGATGGCGATGGCGCTCCTGAAGGAGTTCGGTCGCCCGGCGGAAGCCGCGCAGCGCTATCACGCGCGGCCGGCGCTGATCGATGCCGCGGATACGCATCATTTCCTGATATGGGCGCTGGGAGGTGCGGTGGTGCTGGTCTTGCACGCGCTGCTGGGCCGGAGTGGTTTCGACGTGGAGGCGGCGTTCCTGCAATGGCTGGGCATCCTGCTGGTGTTCTTCGCGCTGGCCGGCTGGCTGCGTCGTCATCGTCCCGGCGGGTTCTGGTGGCAGCCGAAGCGCGGGCCGAACTGGATGCCGCGCGGTGTCTCGGCCTTGTCCATGCTGGGAATCCTGGTGTTTCCCGTCGCCGTGTACGCGGCACCGGTGGCGTTCGCGAGGTTGCTGCTGCCCGATGTGGTTCCGGTGGATGGACTGGCATTGACCGCGCAGTTCGCCGGCAGCTGGCAGCGCGGACTCACGCTGGCCTTCCTGGTCGCGATGGTGCTCCAGCATGGCGTCGCGTTGCTGCTCGGTGCCCGGCCGCCATGGCTGCGCCGGGTCGAGGTGGGCTTGAACCTGGGCCTTGGCGCGTTGCTCGTCGCCCATGCCTCGCCGATGACCGCGTCCGATGGCGGGCAGTTCAACGTATTCCGCCTGGCTGAAGCCAATGCCATTGCCTCGCCCATCTTCCTGGTGATCGGCGGAATGATGGTGCTGTTCGGGCTCTACTACGCCTACAGGGAGTGGACGTGCATCCGTCCTGCGCCGGCGCCGATCAAGGGCGCGGCGAGCTAGCGTGCCTTGGCACACGGGCCAGGCTCGAAGCCGACCCGTGGAGGAACATCCAACCGGGGCGCCCCTGTTCTACCGGCTTTCCGGGGCGCGACCGCCTGCTTCTACTGGGCTTCGATGGCCGTGCCGGCATGGCCGAATGCAGGTAGAAGGTGCATCCATGGGCTATTGCATTGCGCATCCGCGATCGGGTCGCGTTCGATCCCAATCGCGTTCGTGGTCGCGCAACGGCCGCCTGCCATTCCAGGAGCCTGCCATGAACGACGTTCTCACCGAAGCCGCGCTTTACCTGCATCGGCTGGGCTACGACCGGCCGCCGCCGCCCACGCTGGCCACCCTGCGCGAGTTGCAGCAGCGTCACACCGCCACGTTTCCGTTCGAAACGATTTCCTCCCTGCTGCGCCTGCCCGTGCCGATCGACCTGCCGACCGTGCAGCACAAGCTGCTGCACGCCGGACGCGGAGGGTATTGCTACGAACTCAACCGCATCTTCCTGGCGTTGCTGCAGGAGCTGGGCTTTGATGCGCGCGGGTTGACCGCGCGCGTGGTGATGGGCGGGCCGGAAGACGCGCTTACCGCACGCACCCATCTGCTGGTGCTGGTGGTCCTCGACGGCGAACGCCATGTCGCCGATGTCGGCTTCGGTGGCATGGTGCCGACCGCGCCGCTGCGACTGGACACCGAGGATCCGCAGGCTACCCCGCACGAGCCGTATCGCATCACGCGGCACGATGGCCGGTACACCCTGCGCGCCCTTGTCGGCGGCGAATGGCGGGCGATGTACGTATTCGACCTGCAACCGCAGGCCGAGATCGACTACATCGTCGGCAACTGGTACGTCGGCACGCACCCGGACTCGTCGTTCCTGGGGCAGTTGCGTGTGGCTCGCACCGGGCCTGGCTGGCGCAGGACCCTCAACAACGGCAGCTTCGCCATCCATCGCATCGGCCAGGCCAGCGAACGCTTCGACCTGCCCGATGCCGACGCGGTGATCGCGGTGCTGCGGGATGAATTCGGCATACGCGTACCGGCCCATCCCGACCTGCAGGTCGCCATCGACGCACGCCTGGTGGGGTGACGCCGTGTGCTCTTGCGGGCAGCGTTTCGTCGGTGGGGACCGAAGCTGCATGCGCATGCGCATCCGCATCCGCATCCGCAGCGACGCCGGCGGAAGATCGCGGGATGCCGCGCCGGTCGAGTCGCGGTAGTCTGGTCGATGCGGGAGGGCTTGCGTGCCGGTATGCGGTTGTCCCGTGGCCGCGCGCCGTGCCGGAATGCCGGGTAGCGCTGGCGGCTCCCGCTGGAAAGTGAATCCGACCCGGCTACCGCGGCGGCCTTCGCTTGATCTGGATCAATGAGCACCCCGGGGCCGGGGAAGACACTGCCTGTGGATACCAGACGGAGAGAGTGGACATGTACACGCATCTTCTTGTTCCAACCGATGGCTCGCCCTTGTCCGATTACGCTGTCGACCAGGCATTGGCGCTGGCCAAGGCCTTGAACGCCAGGGTCACCCTGTTCACGGCCATCGAGCCGTTCCAGGTCTTCGCGTTGCTGCCCGAGCAGGTCGCCGAAACCCGCGACGCCTATGACGGCCACGCCAGGGTCGCGGCGGACACGCGTCTCGAGCAGGCCGCGGGCAAGGCCGCCGCCGCCGGTGTCGAGCATGCGACGGTGGTCGTGACCAGCGAGGACCCGCACGAGGCGATCATCGCGACGGCGAAGGAAAAGGGCTGCGACCTGATCGCGATGGCCTCGCATGGCCGGCGCGGGGTCAAGGCGCTGGTGCTGGGCAGCGTGACGGCCAAGGTGCTCACGCACTCGGATGTGCCGGTGCTGGTCTACCGGCAAAGCGCCGGCTGATCGTCTGCCACCGCAACGGCCGTCCCTCTGGCCACAACCACGTCGATGGCGTGGTTGTGGCGGGAAGCTGGAGGGGCTGCAAGGAAGGAGCAGGCCGTCTGCCCGCCTGCGGCGGTGCCTGTCCGATTGCCCGATGCAACGACGGGCAGGCGCTGCTGCAGGGGCTGGTCGTGGCCGCCGATGCCGGTGGCCCGGTCCGTTGCCTGCGAATGCCGCGATCCTGCTTCGGTCATGGCAGGTAGGCATTCGCGCCGGAGTGCCGGTTGCCGCCTGGACTCCGCGAATCGGAGCGACCCTTTCAGGCCGGGATTTCGTTGGAACGGCCGCTGACGGTTCCGCGCCGCATGTCGTCTGCCGGACCCCGGTCGCGACAACGCACGGCAACGGCGGACACGACGGCCGGGGAGGCGCTGTGCAGAGGGTGATGGCCCGACGGCCCGTTCCGGCGCTGCGGGGAAGCCGGCCAACGCATCGCCTGCTAACATGGCCGCGCCTGCCAGCCTGCCCACGATGCATCGATGTGTGGCCGGCCGATGGATGCGACGCCTGTCGAAACGGCGCCGCATCGCACCGGCCGCGCGAGCAAAGGACCTCCCTCTTTGCCACATCAAAGGACGCTCGCATGTCATCGCCTTCCGTATTCCGATCCGCCGCCCTCTCCCTGGCTGCATCGCTGATCCTCGCCCTGCCTGCCGCCTCGGCGGCGACAGCGCCAGACGGCCAGTCCGCCACCGCCGCGGACGCCGGCACCTCGGCCGTCCAGCGCAAGGCCGTCGCCAAGGGCCTGTACGAACTGGCCTACAGCCCCCGGCAGAACGCCGTGTTCGTGGCATCTTCCGGCGGCTTCGGCGACGCCGCCGGCCCGGCGCAGGTGCTGCGCCTGGACCCCGACACGCTGGCCGTGCAGGCGGGCATCGCGCTGGAGCGCAAGGCATTCGGCCTGGTCCTCGACGACGCCGGCGACCGGCTCTACGTCGGCAACACCGTCGATACCTCGGTGACGGTCGTGGATACCGCGCGCAACGCGGTCGTGGGCACGGTGCAGTTGATGGAGAAGGTGGTGGACAAGGACGGCAAGGCCTCCTACAGCCACGACCTGCGCGAGCTGGTGGTCGATGCCCCCAACCATCGCCTCTACGTCACCGGCCATTCGGGCGAGGGCAGCGTGCTGTTCGTGGTCGACACGCAGTCGCTCGAACTCGTCGACACGATTCCCGGCCTGGGCAAGGCCAAGGCGCCGGGCCTGACGCTGGATGCGGCATCCGGGCGGGTGTTCACCTCCAACCTGCTGGGTGAGGTGGTGGTGGTTGGCACCGACAGCCACAAGGTCGAGCAGCGTTTCAAGGTCGGTGCCGAGCAGCCGATGAACCTGGCGCTGGATCCGTCGGGCAAGCGCCTGTTCGTCACCGACCAGGGCCTGGAGATGATCCGCAAGTACCAGGCCAGCAGCATCCCCGGCTTCGCTTCCCGGCATCCGGGCAAGCGCGTGCTGGTGCTCGACCCGGCCACCGGCAGGGAACTGGCCAGCATCCCGACCGGCGCCGGCCCGCTGGGGCTGCTGCTGGATGCTCCACGCAAGCGCCTGTACGTGACCAACCGCGAGGCCGGCACGGTGACCGCCTACGACAGCGAGAGCTACCGGCAGGTCGCCTCCTACGCGGTGCCGACCCATCCCAACAGCCTGGCGCTGGATGCCCGGCGCAACGTGCTGTACGTGACCATCAAGAACGGCGAGGGCGACGCCAAGGACAGCGACGAAGGCGTGGCCAGGATTGCATTGGAAGGATGACCGGATGACGCCGCCCGGCCACGGCGACGTGGCCGGGAGCGGTTGTGACCTGCCGGCAGGTTTCGACGCGGGGCACACGCCGTTGCAAGGATGCTGCCGCCGTCGGCCTGCCCCCCGGAGCGCCCACGTTGAAATCCCCGCCGTTGCGAACGCCCGATGGCCGTTACCTGATCGTGCGGGGACGGCTGTGGCGTGCGGCCAATCCGCACCTGCCGGAAGCGCAGCGCGAGACATGGGTGAAGCGGCTCATGGCGGCGCGCAGGGAAATGGGAGCCGCCCGCAAGGCCGGCGACAGGGACCGCCTGGCGCAGGCCGGCGCCGCGGTGGAGGCGGCCAAAATCGCGCTGGGCGAACGCGGGCCGGTGTGGTGGAGCGATGGCGCGCCGGACTACAACCGCCATCTGGCGAAGAACACGCCTTATGCGGCGTGGTATTCATCGCGGGAGTGAGCGGGCCAGCCTGTCGGGAATGGCAGATGTTCCGGGTGATGGCGAGCGGGATCGATGCCGGTCATGTCGTCGTTTCGACCCTGCAACCGGCCCGTGTCGGATCGAAGCGGTGGCTACAGTCGCCAGAAGCGGGAGCGGCCAGGCATCCTTCCGCGCTGGAGATGAAGGTGCGGAAGGAAACAGGATGCCGGTGAACAATCGTTATGCAGCGCTGGCCGCCCGGGTCTACGACCTGGACAAACCGGTCGGCCGATCCTTCGGCGATGTCGAGTTCTATCTGGAACGGCTGAAGGGTTTGAACGGCCCGGTTCTCGAGCCCGCGGTGGGCAATGGGCGGCTGTTCGTTCCCCTGCTGGAGGCAGGGGTGGCGATGGAGGGCTTCGATGCTTCCGGGGAGATGCTGGGCTATTGCCGGAGAGCCTGCGAAAGCCGCTCGTTGCATGCCGGATTGAGCCGGCAGACCTTCCAGGACTTCTCGTATCCCGAACGCTTCGACGCGATCGTCGTGCCGCTGGGGTCGTTCCAGCTGATCACCCGTCACGAGGAGGCATTGGCGGTACTGCGCCGTTTCCATGAGCATCTGGCTCCGGGTGGGCGGCTGATCCTCGACCTGGATGCCATCGACGGCTTTCTCGGTGCGCCGCACTCGGTACGTACGTGGCAGGCGGGCGGGGACGAGTTGCTGACGCTGACGGCCGACCGGACCGGGACCGACTTCGTCGCGCAGACCACCACGACCTGCCTGCGCTACGAGCATTGGCGTGCAGGCAGGCTGGTCGACACCGAGATCGACCTGTTCTGCCTGCGCTGGTGGGGTGTCGCCGAATTCGAGATGGCGCTGCGGGCGGTGGGCTTCACCGAGGTGGTGGCCTGCGGCGACTACCGGCATGGTCGCGCGCCCCGCATGGGCGACGGGATCGTGACGTTCGAGGCCTGGCGCGACGCATCGGGCGCCTGATCGGATCGAAAGCCCCGCGCCGCCCTCGTCCCGGGTGGTGCAACCGGCATTGCATCGGCGATGCTGTGCAGGACGGTTGCCGCGCCGGTCGGCCAGCCCGGTGCCGCGCCGGGCGCAAAGCCGCGCGCGTTGCGCGCAATGAATCCAGTTGGAGGAAGTGATGGACAAGGTCAACCTGGCGGCGGCATTCGCGACGTTCAGCGAGCACTGGAGCCCGAAGGTCGCCGGCGACATCGGCGATTTCCAGATCAAGCTGGCCAAGTTCAAGGGCGCCTTCCACTGGCACCATCACGAGCGCGAGGACGAGTTGTTCCTGGTGGTGGCGGGCAGGCTCCGCATGGGATTCCGCGACCGTGCCGTCGAGCTGGGACCGGGCGAATTCATCATCGTTCCGCGCGGTGTCGAGCATCTGCCGGAAGCCCTCACCGATGAATGCCATGTCGTCCTGCTGGAGCCGAATACGACGCTCAATACCGGCAACGTGGAGAACGAGCGCACGGTGAAGGTACTCGACAGGATCGAATAGGGGATTCCTGCCGCGGCGACGATGACGTCGGGTTCGCCACCGCGACGGCGCGGATGGCGGCCGGGTGCGCCGCCTGCATTACGCCGGGCTCATGCCGGCGACTGGGAGAAACGGCCGGCGCGATCGGTATGCGTCCGGGCCAGGGATGCCGGTCGCCGCGGAAGTGCGCGAGGACGTGGGAAAGCCGAGGAGCAGGGCCGTCGGGGCTTTCCCGGTCCGGTTGCGTCCGGCCTTCCGGCACAGTCGCCCTGCACGGGGAAACCCATGCGGCTTCGCTGCATCCAGGGGAAGGGCATGGACAGCCGGCGGCTTGCTTGCCACCATCGGCGGAACGAATGGGGGGAGTCGCAGGGATGCCGTACCTGAAGCTGCTGGCCGGCCTGTTGCTGTGCGTCTTGCTGGTACCCGTCGCCGGTGCCCGGCCGGATACCGTCGACCTGGCCCCCTATCTGAAGCAGGACGTCTACGAGCGGGTGAAGATCTCGCCCGATGGCGCCCACTATGCGGTGACCGTGCCGCTGGAGGACCGCACCGCGCTGGTGATCATACGGCGCGCGGACATGAAGCCGACCACCAAGATCACCGGCAAGGCCGACTCGGTGGTGGACGACTTCTGGTGGGCCAACAACGAGCGCGTGGTGGTTTCGCTGGCCCGGAAGTACGGGTCGCGGGACCAGCCGATGGTCATCGGCGAACTGCACGCGGCGAACGTCGATGGCAGGCAGGCCATGTTGCTGGCGAGCCCGTACGGCATCAACGACGCGACAGGCAACGTGGCCACCTTCAGGTCGACGCTCGAGCAGGCGGTGTACATGCTGGACCCGCTCAGGGACGACCCGCGCAACATCCTGGTCTATGCGATGCCGCTGGCCAGCGATCCGTACATGCGCATAGAAAAGCTGGACATCTACAACCGGCGGCGCAGCCGCGTTGCCGATGCTCCCGTCCGCTGCGCCAGCTTCGTGGCGGATGCCCGGGGCGAGGTGCGGTTCGCCAGCGGCGCCGATACGGACAACCTGGCCAAGCTGTTCTACCGGGACGCGCGCGGCGAAGGCTGGCGCCTGGTCAACGACCAGCAGGCCAGCGGTCACCGCACGTTCCCGCTGGGTTTCAGCGCGGACGGGCAGCTGGCCTACCTGCAGGTGGAGCGCGCATCCGGGCCGGACGCGGTCGTGTCCTGGAATCCGGCGACGGACGAACAGGTCGAGCTGCTGCGCGACGAGGTGGTCGATCCGTACCGCATCCTCCATGACTTCGACGGGAGGACGCCGATCGGCGTGTCGTTCATGACCGACCGGGTGAGGAACCGCTTCTTCGACGAGACGTCGTCGACCGCGCGTTTCCATCGAAGCCTGGAAAAGGCTTTCAACGCCGATGCCGTGCGGGTGACGTCGACCACCGCCGATGGCCGGCTGGTACTGCTGTACGTGTGGAGCGACCGCAACAACGGCGACTACTTCCTGTTCGATACGCAGGCGCGCCGTGCGGACCGGGTGTTCAGCCGCAGGGAATGGTTCTCACCGGACCAGGTGCCGCCCTCCCGCTACGTGACCTTCCAGGCGCGCGACGGCATGACCCTGCATGGCTATCTCACCGAGCCGCTGGCGGCGGCGCCGGGCCCGCGACCGATGGTGATGCTGCCGCATGGCGGCCCGTACGGCGTATTCGACGAGTGGGCGTTCGACGACGATGCCCAGCTGCTTGCCGCGGCCGGCTATGCCGTGCTGCGGGTGAACTACCGTGGCTCGGGCAACTACGGCCATGCCTACCAGAAGGCCGGCCTGCGCGAATGGGGCGGGCGCATGCAGGACGACCTGGCCGACGGCACGCGCTGGGCCATCGCCCAGGGCATCGCCGATCGCGAGCGCATCTGCATCTACGGCGCCAGCTATGGCGGCTACGCTGCACTGATGGGCGCGGTGCGCGATCCCGAGCTGTACCGCTGCGCGGTGGGCTACGTCGGCGTCTACGACCTGGACCTGTTGCATCGCGATGCCGCCGCGCGCAGCAGGTCGGGCAGGACCTGGGCGCTGGAGTGGCTGGGCGAGCGCAGCACGCTGGCGGCGCGTTCGCCCAGCCGGCTTGCCGACCGGATCACGGTGCCGGTGTTCCTCGCTGCCGGGGGCAAGGACGAGCGTGCGCCGATCGAGCACAGCGAACGCATGGAGAAGGCGCTGCGGAAGGCCGGGGTCCCGGTCGAGACCCTGTACTTCCCGAACGAGGGACACGGCTTCTACACCGAGGCCCATCGCCGCGAGTACTACACGCGCCTGCTGGACTTCCTGGGCCGGCATCTGGGCGGTGCCAGGGCCGCGGAGTAGCCCGGGCGGGTCGCGCCCGTCCGGTTGGCCGCAATCGTCCTGCGGGGTGTGGGGCGTACTTCGCAACAGTCGTTCACGCGTGGGCCGGCAGCGAGCGCCGGTGCCGGGCACGAGCATCGCCCGGTGCGGTTGCGCTGCCCCGCCGAGGGCAGGGCGCCGGATCGAACGGCATCGCCGCCCGCCCCGACGGGCTCGACGCTGCGGTAACAATCGCCATGTTGCAGTGCATCATAATGGGCCATGGCCTCGATTCCTTCCCCCGCACCTTCCGCTGCCGCCGCACTCTCCCCCCGCCAGGTCGGCCTGATCCTGTTCGCGCTGGCGATAGGCGGTTTCGCCATCGGCACCAGCGAATTCGTGGTGATGGGCCTGATCACCGACATCGCGCGCGGGCTGGCGGTGAGCGAGCCGCAGGTGGGGCACGTCATCAGCGCCTATGCGCTGGGCGTGGTGGTGGGCGCGCCGGTGCTGGCGATCCTGGGCGCGCGGTTGTCGCGCCGCCGCCTGCTGCTCGGGCTGATGGGCTTCTACGCGGTGGGCAACCTGCTCAGTGCGCTGGCGCCGGGTTATCTGTCGCTGTTGCTGGCGCGTTTCGTCGCCGGCCTGCCGCACGGCGCCTACTTCGGCATCGCCGCGCTGGTGGCCGCCCGCATCAGCCGCCCGGAGCACCGCGGTACGGCGGTGGGACGGGTGATGCTGGGGCTGTCGGTGGCGCTGCTGGTCGGCAATCCGCTGGCGACCTGGCTGGGACAGACATTCGGCTGGCGCTGGGCGTTCGTGGTGGTGTCGTCGATCGCGCTGGCCACGGTGGCGATGACCTCGCGGGTGCTGCCGCCCGGCATGCACGCGCCGCGCCCGGACGCGTTGCGCGAACTGCGCGACTTCAACCGCAAGCCGGTATGGCTGGCGCTGGGCATCGGTGCGATCGGCTTCGCCGGCATGTTCTGCGTCTTCAGCTACCTGGCCCCGACGCTGGTGCACGTGACCGGGGTGCGCGAATCGTTCGTGCCGTTCGGGCTGGTGGCCTTCGGCATCGGCAGCATCCTCGGCTCGCTGGCCGGCGGCTGGCTGTTCGACCGCCTGCAGTTCCGCGCCGCGGCCGTGGTGCTGGTGTGGTCCGCGCTGGTGCTGCTGCTGTTCCCGCTGGCCGCGCATTCGGTGTGGAGCGTGCTGCCCGCGGTGCTGGCGGTGGGCACGATGGGCGCGCTGGCGCCGATACTGCAATCGCACCTGATGGACGTAGCGGCCGAGGCGCAGACGCTGGCCGCGGCCTCCAACCATTCCGCCTTCAACATCGCCAACGCACTGGGCCCCTGGCTGGGCGGCATGGCGATCACCGCCGGATACGGCTGGACCTCCACCGGCGTGGTGGGCGCCGCGACCGCGCTGGGCGGCCTGCTGATCTACGCCTGGGCCCGGCGCGGGCAGAAGGCTGCGCCGGAATGTGTGTCTTCCTGTCCTTGAGTTTCCGTATCCATCGGGGTGGTGCGAAGGGGGGGGCAGGACAGGTCAACAAAAGGTCCGGGAACGGATGTGTGGTCCGGTTCTTTAGTGCGGGGCAGGCCCCAATGGTCGGAACGACCCGTCCCCGGCCTGGATGCGGTGAGAACCCATTGCCGTACCCATGTCTCTCCCGCTGACCATGCGCTAGGGTTGGGGCCTGCTTGGCCAAAGGGGAAAGGGCGGTGCTTCGAACCTCCGTATGGTGGGCCCTGTGGCTGATGGCACTGAGCGGATGTGCCTGCGATGGGCGGGATTCCGCGCAGCCGCAGGGTCCCTCCGATGTAGCCGGCATCCATATCGACTACCAGTACGTGGGATGGGGGACGGCGGAGGAGAAGTTCACCCTTTTACCGGAGCTGTCCGGGCAAGGCTTTGTCCTGAAGGGGAGATATGTCGACTCGCGCGGAATGCCGCATGAGGTCGAGCGGTTCGTGCCGCGGGTGTCAGTGGAGAGCTTCGTGGCGGCTGCAGTGGCTCCGCCATGGCCCAGGGCGGCGGGTGTCCGTGCAATGGCCGCCAGGGTCGATCGGAGGGAGGTGAGCCGGATCGAACCTTATGTCCGGTTGCCGCCGATGCGATGTACGCATGACGAGATCCGGCAGCTGGCCCGGCTGCATGTGCGGCGCGAAGGCAGGGTGGCGCTCGTCGATGCGTACTACGGCCAGGGAATCAGCTGGACGGACGATTACCCTTACGCCTTGGTGCAGGTACATCGTCGCGATGGTGGCCGTATCGTGATGCATTCGAGCTCGCAGAAGGCAAGGATGCTGCCCTGGCATGTCGGCGAGCCGGCGGAGTCGATACCGGCATCCGGCGAGGACTGGTCTCCGTCGCTGAGTGAGGCCTTGCGCCTGCTCGTGCCGCCGGGGTCCCGGCTGCATGAACGTCTCGATGGCATCGCCATGATGCAGAGCCGCCTCGGGAACAGGGTCGCCCACCATGCCGAACGGAATTGCGATGCCATGCGGCCAGTGGCTGCGGAAGCGGCAGGCGGATCCGGCACCCAGCGAGTAGCGGACAGGTAGGAAGCGATGGTCCATTCCTGTTATTCCAGATGGGCGGCGAACCCTGTTTTTCCTGTTGCGATTCCATCCCGCAAGGTCAGCGCCGGAATCTCGTAGTCGGCATGGTTCTGCTTCCGGAACGGGATCGGACTGGCGGTGAACAGCGCGTCCAGCCGCTGTCCCAGTTCCCGGGTGATCTGCCGATAGCGCGCCTCGTCCATGCGGCCGGTGCGGTGGACGACATGGGGTGGCAGCACGTCGAAGCCCGGGTAGAACAGCACGCCGTGCTGGATCGGGAACAGCAGGTCGTCGATCGGGCCGTTGATGCCGCGCGCAGCGTAGTGCGAATCCCAGCCGCCGGTGGTGACCACCAGCATCGCGCGCTTGCCGGCCATGCTGCCTTCGCCATAGCGGTCGCCCCAGTGGTCGTCGGAGTGCTCGCCCACGCCGTAAGCGAAGCCGTAGGCGTAGACGCGGTCGATCCAGCCCTTGAGGATCGCCGGCATCGTGAACCACCACAGCGGGAACTGCAGGATCACCGCGTCGGCCCAGCGCAGTTTTTCCTGCTCGGCGGCGATGTCCGGGCTTTGTCGGTCATTCGCGTAGGCGCGCCGGGAATCGTCCGAGGGGTCGAAGCGTTCGCCGGCGGCACCGTCCAGGCTGTCGCCGGCATCGAGGGTGACCTTCCAGCGCATCGCGTACAGGTCGGAGACCCGCACGTCGTGGCCGTCCTGCTGCAGGTGGCCGACGATGAAATCCTTCAGGGATCCGTTGAGCGAGCGGGGCTCGGGATGGGCGTGGACCAGCAGTACGTTCATGCAGGCGACTCGTCGGGAAAGGCGCCCGGCCTGATCCGGGTCGGACTATGGCGGAAATGAATATCCAGAATTCCTGGTACAGCCATGGCCAATTTGAGGCGGTTGGACCTCAACCTGCCGGTCACGTTCGACGCGCTGCTGGCCGAGCACAACGTCACTCGCGCGGCCGAGCGGCTGCATCTGTCGCAGCCGTCGGTCAGCGTGCACCTCGCCAAGCTGCGCGAAGCGCTCGGCGACCCGCTGCTGCTGCCGGGTCCGCGTGGCATGCGGCCGACGGCGCGGGCCGAGCAGCTGCGCGAGCCGCTGCGCGCGGCGCTGGAAGGATTGCGGCAGGTGGTGGCGCCGGTGGCCGGTTTCGTGCCGGCCGAAGCCGCGCAGCGTTGGCGGATCGCCGCCACCGATTATGGGACGGCGGCCATCCTGTTGCCGGCGATGGCGGCGCTGCGGAAGCAGGCGCCGGGCACGCGGCTGGCGGTGCTGGAGATGGTGCCGGCGCGGATCGCGGTGCAGGCCGAGCGCGGCGGGATCGACCTGGCGTTGCATGCCAGCGACGATGCGCTGCCGGGGCTGCATCGCCGTCCGCTGTTCGCCGAGAAGTACGTGCTGGTCGGGCGCGACGGGCATCCGCAGCTGCGCCGGCGGCCGACGCTGCGGCAGTTCTGCATGCTCGAGCATGTACAGGTGTCGCCGGATGGCGGCGGCTTCGCCGGTGCGACCGACCGGAAGCTGGCCGAGCTGGACATGGCGCAAGGTGGTGCTGTCGGTACCGCATTTCCGCACCGCGTTGGCGATGGTGGCGCGGACCGACCTGGTGGCGATGGTGCCGCAGCGGTTGCTGCAGGAAGCGGCGGGACTGCGGATCGTGGCGCCGGCGCTGCAGGTGCCGGGGGTCGAGATGTCGATGCCCTGGCACGAGTGCATCCACCGCGACCCGGGGCATCGATGGCTGCGCGAGCTGATCGCGGTATCCCTGCGGACCGGCGCCGGGGCCGGGTGATCGCAGGCGACGGACGACGCGCAGGAAGATCGCGGAGACCGGGCACCATGGATGGCCTGTATCGATGCGGCGATATGAAAGTCATCGGCCAGGGAGGCGGATGTCCATGAGGCGGGGCGGTTCCGGTGCGATGCGTGCTGTGGCCCGGGCATCCGTAGTGCCGGAAACCGGTACCGTCAGCCGCGGAAGGTCTTCAGGTGCACGCTGGTCTCGGTGGCGGTGATGCCGGGGATGCCGCGGATGCGTTCGAGCACGCTGGACAGTTCCGCCAGCGACGCCACCTGCAGGCCGGCGAGCAGGTCCCAGCGGCCGTTGGTGTCGTGCAGCTCGGCCACCCCGGGCTCGCCGAGCAGGGCGCGCACCACCGCATGTTGGTTGCCCTTGACCGCGATGCCGGCCCAGGCGCGGATGTCGTCCGGGGCGCTGTCCGGGCGCAGGCGCACGCTGTAGCCGGCGATCACGCCCTCGTGCTCGAGCCGGGCCAGGCGGTTGCTGACGGTGCCGCGGGACACGTCCAGGCTCCTGGCCAGGTCGGCGATGGAGGCGCGGGCATCGTGCCGCAACCGGGCGATCAGGCGGTGGTCGAGGTCGTCCATTGGAGAATCCGGCAATATTTGTTGGCGAAATGCCAGTGAAATGGCGATGTGCTGGCGATATTGCCATATCGCCCTGGCAGGGGCGTGGAGAGAATGGAGGCATTGCGGCCGCGGCCGCCGATCCACGAGGAGCCTTCCATGACCCGGACCACCCTGCTCACCACCACCGATATCGCCCGCATCGTCGCGATCCATGGCCTGCCGGCCGTGCTGTCGCGGATGGTGGACTACCTCGAGGACGACTACCGCCGCTGGCAGGCGTTCGAGAAGACTCCGCGGCTGGCATCGCACTCGCCGGTGGGCGTGATCGAGCTGATGCCGATCTGCGACGACCGCGAATACAGCTTCAAGTACGTCAATGGCCACCCGGGCAATCCCGCCAGGGGACTGTCCACCGTGGTCGCCTTCGGCGTGCTGGCCGACGTGTCCACCGGCTATCCGGCGCTGGTCAGCGAGTTGACGCTGACCACGGCGATCCGCACCGCCGCCACCTCGGTGATGGCCGCGCGCCTGCTGGCGCGGCCCGATTCCGCGACGATGGCGCTGATCGGCAACGGTGCGCAGAGCGAATTCCAGGCCATCGCCTTCCATCACCTGATGGGCATCGCCGAAGTTCGGCTGTTCGACGTCGATGCGGCCGCCACCGACAAGCTGGTCGCCAACCTGGCGGCGTCGGCGCCGGGCCTGCGGGTGGTGCGCAGCGCCGATGCCGCCGAGGCGGCCCGGGGCGCGGACATCGTCACCACGGTCACCGCCGACAAGACCAATGCCACCATCCTCACCGCCGACATGCTCGCCCCGGGCATGCACCTCAACGCGGTGGGCGGCGACTGCCCGGGCAAGACCGAGCTGGAGGCCGCCGTGCTGGAGCGGGCCAGCGTGTTCGTCGAGTTCGAGCCGCAGAGCCGGATCGAGGGCGAACTGCAGCAGATGCCCGCCGAATTCCAGGTATGCGAGCTGTGGCGGGTGCTGGCGGGCGAGGTGGCCGGTCGTCGCGATGCCGGCGAAGTGACGCTGTTCGATTCGGTCGGGTTCGCACTGGAGGACTACGCCTCGCTGCGACTGATGCGCGACTACGCCCGCGAACTGGGCCTGGGCCGCGACGCCGGGCTGATCCCGGACATGGCCGACCCGAAGAACCTGTTCGGCTACATGGCCGCGATGGCGGCGCCGGCGGACAGCAAGGCGGCCTGAGCGGATCGGTGGGGAGCGGGCAGCGTATCGCCTGCTCCCTGCAATCGCGTGCCCGTGGTTTCCTGCCCGGAACGGAAGCACGGAGGGAGCAGGTATCGTTCCGCACGGGATGCCAGGGGACGGGGTTGCCCGCAAGGTGGCCGGTCTTTTCCCTCGAGCGGCGCACGTGGCCGGCCCGGCATCGATGCGGCGCTGGTCGCGCCGCAGGTTCCGCTGATGGTGGGCCGCTGCGGCAGCCCATGCCGCTGCGGGCTTGCCGGCCGCCCGGGAAGGCCACAACCCCGGCGCGCTGCATATGATCGCGCGACGGCCCGCCATGTGCGGACGGTGCGGGTAGCACGGCAACGGCCGTCCCGGGGGCGGAGTGCCGGTTTTTCACTGGAGACACCATGATCACACGTGATGCGGATGGGTTCCTCGCGGCGGCGCGGCAGTGCGCGGCGGATTTCGGGCCGGCCACGGCCCGGGCGGCGTTCCTGGTCTCGCCGGAAGGCTTCGCGCATGCCACGCAGTCGGCGGCGGACAACCGCTACATGGCCGCACCGGAGGACTTCGACCGCAACACTGCGCTGCGCCAGCATCGCGGGCTGCAGGCGGCCCTGTCCGAAGACGTGCCGGTGGTCTGTTTCCCCGGCCATGCGGAAATGCCCGACGGGGTGTTTCCCAACAACGTGTTCGCCACCGCGGCGCGGCGGCTGGTGGTGGGGCGCATGCGCCACCCGGTGCGCCAGCGCGAAGCCGCCCGCGGCGACATCCGCGCATTCTTCGCCGACGTGCTGGGCTACGGAACGATCGACCTGTCCACGCAGCGGCATCCCTGCGAGCTCACCGGCGCGCTGGTGATCGACCGCGCGCGCGGGCTGGGCTTCTGCGGGTTGTCCGAGCGCTGCGACGAGGCCGGCGCGGCATTGATGCACGAGGCACTGGGCCTGCGCGCGACCTGGATGTTCGACCTGGCCGAAGGCGAATACCACACCAATGTGCTGCTGGCAGTGCTGGCCGGCCGCGCGGCGCTGTTCTGCGCGGATGGATTCGCCGAACCGGTGCAGGCCGGGCGGGTACTCGATGCGCTGTACGGCCCGCACCTGGTCCGGCTGTCGGCCGCCGAGCAGGCCGCGTTCGCCGGCAATGCCATCGCGCTGTCCGAGCGCAATGTGTGGATGAGCCGGCGTGCGGCCGATGCGTTGTCCGGGGACAACCGCCGCATGCTGGCGGCGGCGGGATTCGCCGTGCGCGGGGTGGAACTGGACGCCATCGAAGCGGCCGGCGGCTCGCTGCGCTGCTGCGTGGCCGAGATCTACTGAGCCGTCGCATCGCGCCGCCCTGCCGGGCGCCGGCGCAGCGGGGAAATGCCATGAGCGGCGGGCAGGACCATTGCCGATGCCCCCGCGCAGGCGGGAAGCGCTCTCCAACAGTCCGCAGGCGGGTCACCCCGCGTCGAACGTTGCGGCCCGGCCGGACCCTGCAGCGTCGTCCCGGCGCAGGTGGAAAAGCTTCGCGACGGCACGAGTGCAGGTCATGGCCTGGCCTTCCTGGATGAACGCCGCTGGTGATTGGCCATGACCAGCGATCCGGTTGTTGAAGGACATTCCGGTTGTCGAAAGCGCTTCCCATCGGTGCGGAAGGGCGATGGGCTTTTGTTGGCGGCCCCGCGCCTGGAACACGCGCCTCCGCCCCGGGCTTGCCGGTGGGTCGCCGCGGCGCCGGGCGCAGCGTGCGGCCAATCATGAAGACGGTCGGGGACCGCCTCCCGGATCGGCGTCTGCTCCAATGTGCCCGTCCGGTAGGGCCGGCGACATCAGAACGGCGCCGCCGAATGCAGCGACAGCGGCTTTCCTTCCAGCGGATGGTTGAAGCACAGATGGCTGGCATGGAGGCACACCCGCGGTGCCGGTCCGGCGCCGTAGAACGCATCGCCGACGATGGGGTGGCCGATGCTGGCCAGGTGCACGCGCAGCTGGTGGCTGCGCCCGGTCACCGGCTCCAGCGCCAGCCGCGATCGATTGCGCGAAGCATCGCGCGCCAGCACCTTCCAGCGGGTCAGCGCCGGCTTGCCCCGTTCCATGTCCACCATCTGCCGCGGGCGGTTGGGCCAGTCGCAGATCAGCGGCAATGCGATCTCGCCCTCGTCGTCGGCGACCAGTCCCTGCACCAGCGCGTCGTAGCGCTTCGTCACCTGCCGGCGCTCGAACAGCGAGGACAGCGCCGCCTGCATCGGCTTGCCGCGCGCGAACAGCATCAGGCCGGAAGTGACCTGGTCGAGCCGGTGCACGGTCAGCGCGTCGGGGTGCATCGCCTGCAGGCGCGCTGCCACGCAGTCCTGGTTCCCGGGCGCGCGTCCGGGAACCGAAAGCAGGCCCGCGGGCTTTTCGACGACGAGCAGGTACGGGTCGGCATGGTGAAGGGTGAGATCGGTATCCACGCGGGGCCCGCGGCTGCTTTCATGGTTCGGGAAGGGCAATAGGGTAGCGTCGGGGCGGCCGACATGGCGGGAACAGCACGTGGCTGGCGGCCATCGGGACATGCCGATTCGACGGTTTCCGCACGGCCGATCCGCCGTGCATGCCGCGTGATGACCGGTAAGGGTCAAGAATTCCCTTTCCCACCCGATAGTTGTATAGATGGACGACGGCCCGCCCGACCAGGCGGCCGGGATGACGCGCGATATCGACCTCTCCGGGCCAGAGCGCCTGGCGGGGCACGGATCTTCCGTTGGTCCATCGTCGCCGCCGAGGAGCAGGGGCCATGGCAGTACCGGAGTCGACGCGAGCGCAGCAGGACGGTGGCACCGGGCCGGGCGCGGCGCGTACGCCCCTGCTCGCGTCCTCGGCCTGGGCACTGGCGGCGCTGCTGGCCGGGTTGCTGCTCACCGCGGAGATGGCGCGTCGCGAATGGCTGCAGGAGCGATTGCATGCCGACTCCCTGCAGCGCTCGCTGGCCGACGCCGCGCAGGAACGCATGCGCGACTCGCTGGAAGGCGCCGCGCTGGCGCTGCGTTCGATGCAGACCGTGTTCCTTTCCAGCGACCGCATGGACCAGCAGGCCTTCGTCCAGTACCAGCAGAACCTGCGTTCGCAGGAACTGGTGCAGGGCTATGTGCTTACCGGCTTCGCACGCCGGCAAGCGGATCCGGCCGCGCCCGCGCAGGCCAGCTATCGCTACGAATTCATCGCCCCGCTGCAGGGCAACGAAGTCCTGCTCGGGTTCGACATCAACCAGCAGCCGGAGAACCTGAAGGCGCTGCAGCGCGCCCGTGATGCCGATGTGCCGACCGCCTCGGCGCCGTTTCCGCTGCTGCAGTTCGAGGAGGCGGGTGGCGCCACCGCGCTCGGCATCACCGTGCGCCTGCCGGTGTACTCGCGTGGTCTCAGGCCAACGAGCGTGGAGGAGCGCCGGGCCCGCGAACTGGGGGCGCTGGCGGTCAGCCTGCGGCTGGAACCGATGGTGCGGGAGGCCCTGCAGGGCCGGATCCTGGAGCACATGCACGTGGACATCCGCGACCTGGATGCGGCCCCGGGGCAGGAGCAGGTGTTCGCGTCCGGGACGGCGACCGCGGCGGGGGTTCCGCTGCAGGTCCGGCAGCTGGACTTCGGCGGCCGCCGCTGGGAATTGCGCCTGTGGCCGCGCGTGGAGATCGCCGAGTGGGGGCAGTTGCGCTTGATCGTCATCGCCGGCAGCACGATCAGCGTGCTTCTGGCCCTGTTCCTGTGGTCGCAGATCACCACCCATCGCCGCGCGGTGGAGCTGGGGCGGCGCATGAGCGCGCGCTTCGGCGAGAGCGAGGCCCGCTTCCGGGTGCTCAACGAACTGCTGCCGGCGCTGGTGCTGCTGGCCGACGGCCGCGATGGCCGCATCACCTACGCCAACCAGGCCGCACGCCAGCAACTGGGCGGCGTGGTCGACAGCGCGCTGGTGTCGCTGTTCGCCGACCGGCAACAGGGCGAACAGGCGATCGCGGCCACTACCACCCACGGCGGCTGGAGCAGCCAGGAAACGGTGATCGTGTCCGGTACCGGCGCCGGGTTCTGGGCCAACGCCTCGCTCGCCGGGGTCGAGGTGGACGCGGCGCCGCACCTGCTGATGGTCGCCACCGACACCAGCGCCCAGCGCGAGATGACCGAGCGGCTGCGCTACCAGGCCGCCCATGACGAACTCACCGGGCTGCGCAACCGCCGCGAGTTCGAGCGGTTGCTGCGCCTGGCGCTGGCCGAGCGCGCCGGCAACCCCGCCGCCGCCCCGTTCGCGCTGCTGTACATCGACCTGGACCAGTTCAAGCTCATCAACGACCTTTCCGGGCACATGGCCGGCGACCAGTTGCTGGTGCAGCTGGTGCATGCGGTGCGCCAGCACCTGCGCGACGGCGACCTGCTGGCGCGGCTCGGCGGCGACGAGTTCGGGCTGCTGGCGTTCGACGTGGATCCGGAGCAGGCCGCCGCGCTGGCCGAGCAGATGCGCTGCTGCATCGAAAGCGTGGCCTTCCTCTGGCAGGACCGCACCTACACCGCGAGCGCCAGCATCGGCCTGGTGATGGTCGATCGCGACGGCTGCACGCTCAAGGACCTGCTGGCGTGGGCCGACAGCGCCTGCTACCAGGCGAAGGAGAATGGCCGCAACCGGGTGTGGGTGTATCGCGAGGACGACGACACCACGCGCCGCATGGGCGAAATGGAATGGACCAACCGCCTGCGCTGGGCGCTGGAGCAGGACCGCCTGCTGCTGGATTACCAGGAAGTCGTGGCGCTGGACCCGGCGCAGTGCAAGGCGAAGCACATCGAACTGCTGCTGCGCATGCGCGACGAGGAGGGCGGCGTGGTGTTGCCCGGCGCGTTCCTGACCGCCGCCGAACGCTACGGGCTGATGCCGGCGGTGGACCGCTGGGTGATCCGCGCGGCGCTGGCCAACTTCGCCCGGCTGCATCCCAGCGGCGCGCAGCTGGGCACCTGCGCCATCAACCTGTCGGGGGCCAGCATCGAGGACGAGGGGCTGGCCGATTTCATCCTCGCCGCGATCGACGAGTACGCCGTGCCCGCGCAGCAGCTGTGCCTGGAGATCACCGAGACGGTGGCGGTGCGCGACCTGCTGCGCGTGGTGCGGGTGATCGAGCGCCTGCGTGCGGTCGGCTGCAGGATCGCGCTGGACGATTTCGGCGCCGGCATGTCCTCGTTCGGCTATCTGAAGAACCTGCCGGTGGACGTCATCAAGATCGATGGCAGCTTCGTCCGCGACCTGGGCCGCGATCCGATGAGCCGGATCATCGTCGATGCGGTGACCCGGATCGGCCACCAGCGCGGACTGAAGGTGGTAGCCGAGTGGGTCGACGACGAGAACAGCCTGGCGGTGCTGCGCGATCTGGGGGTGGACTATGCCCAGGGTTTCGCCCTGCATCGTCCCGAGCGGGTGCTGTTCCAGCGCGAGGACCACGGACGCATCCCGCGCCGCGCCTAGCCGGTGCGGGCACCCGCGTTGCCGTGCGGGTGTCGCTTCCGTTTCCGCGAACGACGTTGCTGCCGCGCTTCGCGGCGGCGCTCGACCGTCGCGCCGCATGCTCCGGGGGAGGATTGAATGCGGCGTGCCGCTGCCGTCGGGAACAACCGTATGGCAACTGCAGGAGCGACCTGAGCCGCGACGGGGCATTGCCGGGAAAGCCCCGTCGCGACTCAGGTCGCTCCTACATGCATTCGCGCGAGCCGTTTTCCGCGGCGAGCAGCTGTTTCTCGCGTTCGGCCAGAACGGCGCAGGTGTCGTCCGCGTTTGCCGGGTTGTCGCAACCGGCGCGGATCCGTTCGAGCTGCAGGCGCAGGCGGCGGTCGTTCTCCCACCTGCAGCGCTCGCGGCCGGCTTCGCCGCGCTGCCGTGGCGGCACCGCCGTCCAGCCGCGGTTCCACCAGGGCGAGAAGCTGCCGGCGGTCTGGACAGTCGCCGCCTTCACGCGTCCTTCCAGCCCGGGGAAGAGCTGCAGCATCGCCGCCGCCATCAGCGCCGGGTCGGTGCGGCGCGGCAGCGCGGTGTCGCAGTCCATGCGCGCCGGATCGAAGCCGGGTGGATGCAGGCGGACGGTGGCGTACATGCGGAACGGATCGTCCGGCAGCTCCTGGACGGTGCGCCCGTCCTTGCCGGGCACCGGCGCCATGCCGGTCACGCGATAGACGCTGTCCCGCAGTGGCGGTGCTTCGGCCAGCGTCAACGTGCCGAGCGGCTTGCCGCCGCCGCCGAGCTGGCCGGCGAGGAACAACAGCGGGAATGCGCTGGTGGAGAAGATGCCGCGCATCTGCAGGTGGCATTGCGGTACCCGGTTGCGTGATCCGGGCGTCGCCAGGCCCCCGGCTTGTCCGCTCAATTCGACGGTATGCGGAAGCAGTTCCAGCGGGATCTGCTGCGGGCCGACCTGCAGCGTGGCCGTAACCCGTTCGGGCACGTCCGACATGCGCGGGAACCGGGCCACCGCCTGCAGGCCGGTTTCGAGGACGGCGAGCCGGTCGCCGGCGATGATGCCGCCGGCGGCGATCTGCATCTGGCCGTCGTGGAACCGGTAATGGCTGGGGACTTCCGCGCGCAGGGTGTAATCGCCGCTGCGGCTGCGCACGCGATAGCGGATCTGCCGCGAGGCGATCTGCAGGGTAGGCGTCAGCACCCGCACTAGCGCCGCGCGGTCGGCGGGGCTGTCCTGTCGCAGCTCGAGTGCGATGCGGGTGGAGGGATAGCCCCGCAGCTTGTCCAGGTGATGGTGCAGTTCCGCCTTGTCGGGGAAGCTCACGATCACGGCGGAGAAACCCGCGATCGCCGCCGCCAGCACCACCCAGTTCCAGTGCGGCGGCAGCAGCGCAGGAGCATCGGTTGCCGGTACCCGCCGCGGTGGTCGCGCTGGCCGAACCCGTGTGCGGACGTCGGCGCTGTCCTGTGCCCGCACCGGGCGCAGCAACCGCTGCAGGTACATCAGCAGGCGGCCGAGCAGGGCGGCCGACAGCGCCGCGGCCAGCGGTAGCGCCACGATGGCCAGCATCAACAGGAACGGGTGCAGCAGACTCATCCGGCGGCCACGGGAACGGAGAGGGCGGCCATCATGCCCCAGCCGCAGTTTGCGGTGCTTGTCCGGATGCGCCGGTGTGCCGTCTGCGCGGGACGAGTGCCAAGGGAGATGCGTGGACCGCGCTCGAGGGAACATCGCAGCCAATGCCGCCGACGCGGGCGCCGGCAAAGGAAGCGAGCGCGTTCAATGCGGAAAACATGCGGGACCCGGATCGCCGATGCGTTCGGCTTCGGCACGGCGCCGATGCCGGCGACGGGGCCATGCCCGCCATGTCGGCAACGGCATTGGCGGGCCAGCCGCTGCCTCTGCCCTGGCTCCCGCGGCCCTGGCCGGGAAAAGACCAGGGTGCTGGATGACCAGCCTGCGGATCGTGGAAGAACGCTTCCCGCCACGACCCGCCACTCGACTGTTGAAGAACTCTTCGGCAGAAGCCCCCGACTGTCGGAAGGCGCTGAGCGGGGATGACGGGTCCTGCCGGGCATCCCTACTTTTCCCGGGCGACGTCCATGATCAGCTGGGCGGCCAGGTACAGCCGGCGCGGGATCGCATCGACGAGCACGTACTCGTCGTCGTTGGTGTGGTAGCCGTAGCCCGGCAGGCCCAGTGCCTCGATCACCGGCTTGCCCGAGCGCGCGGCGAAGGCGGCATCCGTTCCGCCGCCGATGATCGGCGCCACCGCCAGCTCGTGGCCGAGGCTGCCGTAGATGGCGACGGCCCTGGCGATCAGGGCCTTGCTGGCGTCGTCGGCGGTGAAGGCCGGGCGGCCGGGGTCGGTCGCGATCTCGATGCGGGTGCCTTCGATGCCCGGTTCGGCCGCGCGCTGCGCGACATCCGCCACCAGCGCCTCGAACGAGGCGTTGGTCGGGTAGCGCACGTCCGCTTCCAGCGTGGCGCTGTCCGGGACGATGTTGCGCACCGCGCCGGCGCGGGCCACGGTCCAGTTGAAACGCAGCTTGCCGGGGCCCTGGTCCAGGTCGGTGGTGCGCTGGACGAAATCGGCGGCGGCCACCAGCGCATTGGCGCCGAGTTCCGGGGCGACGCCGGCGTGCGCCGACTTCCCGCTGACGGTGGCCACCACCGAGCCGATGCCGGAGGTGCCGTAGGTCAGGCCTTCGGGGCGGATGCCGGTCGGCTCGAACGAGAAGATGGCATCGCTCTCGCCGGCCAGCTTCTCGATCAGCGCGCTGGAGCCGGCCGAGCCCTGCTCCTCGTCGGTGTTGAACAGCACCGTGAGGGTGCCGAAATCGCCGAATCCACGATCCTGCAGCAGCTTGATCGCATGCAGGATGACGGCGATGCCCGACTTCGCGTCGGCGATGCCGGGGCCGTAGGCGCGGTTGCCGTCGACCCGGAACGGCGCCAGCGCCAGGCTGCCGCGGGTGTACACGGTGTCCATGTGCGCCATCAACAGCAGGTTGCTGCCGCCATCGCCGCGCAGGCGGCCGACGATGTTCTCGCCCACGCTGGCGCCGCCCACGCGCGCGCCGGTGGTCGGGTGGCGGGTGACGGAGAAGCCGAGCGCCTGCAGCTGCTTTTCCAGCAGGTCGCTCATCTCGGCCATGCCGACCGCATCGTCGGTACCGGTCTCGGTGTCGACCAGGCGCTCGAGCGTGGCCAGCGTGGCCGGGGCTTCCGCAGTGGCCGCGGCGAGCAGCGCGTCGTCGCGCACGACGGCGGTTTGCGCCCAGGCGGGCGCGATGCAGCAGGCGAGCAGGATGGCGATGGATTTCGGGAACATTGCATGGATCTCCTATCGGGATGTCCCGGTGCGATGGTCTCAGTTCGGCCGCACCGGCGCCAGCCGAGCCACCGGCATGGCCGGCGTGGAGCCGCGCACGCTCTACAATGCCGGGTTCGCACAAGGGGAATGGATGGAATGTCGATGCGTCTGGAAGGGAGAATCCTGCTGACCTGCCTGCTGGCGGCCGCGTGTGCTGCGGCGCCCGCCAGGGAACCGGACCTGGAGCGGTTGTTCGAGCAGGGCAAGCACGACCGGTTCTTCGCGCAGGCGCACGAGCGCGCCCTGCAGGACGATGCCGACGCGCTGTTCCTGCTGGGCAAGGCCTATCACCTCGGCCGCGGCGTCGAGGCGGACGAGGCCACGGCGCGGCTCCACTATCAGCGCGCGCGCTCGCTGGGATCGGCGCGGGCAAGCCACAACCTGGGGATGATGGCACTGGAGGCCGGCGAGATCGGCAAGGCCATCGATCTGCTCGAGGAAGCGCTGGGCCGCGGCCTGAAGACGCCCACCCTGTACAACCTGGGACGGGCCCATACGCCTCCGGAGGCGTTGTCGCGCTTCGGCCTGCCGGCCTACATCGACGGTGCACGGACCGCGGCGTCGTACTACGTACGCGCCTGCGAGGAAGCTCCCGGCGAGGATTGCCGCGAGGACGCGGCCCGGCAGTACGTGCGTGCCTACCTGATGGCGCTGGGCGGCGGCCTGGAGCAGGAGGAAATGGCGGACCTGCGCGAACAGGCTTTGGTATGGCTGCGCAAGGGCATGGATGCGGGCAGTGGGGTTTCCTGGACCAACTACGGCGCGCTGCTGCTGAACGACCGCGACTACGCCGGTGCCTGGGAGGCCTTCCAGCAGGGTGCGCAGCGGCAGCAGGGCGTGGCGCACTTCCACCTGGGCGAGATGGCGGGCCAGGGCCTTGGCAGGGAGGCGCGCGACCGCAAGCTGGCGCTGTCGCACTACCAGCAGGCGGCGGAGCTGGGCGTGGAACCGGCCCGGCGCAAGGCGTTCGACCTGCTGCTGGAGCAACTGGAATCGGAGGACGACCCGGCCGCACTCGAGCACGGCATCGAGCGGTTGCGGGCGTTGCAACCGGAGCCTGCATACGGGGAGTGGAAGCTGGGCCGGATCGCCGACCGCGTGCGATGGGGGCGGTTCCTGGCCGGAACCCGGCAGGCATTGCCGGCGCTGCCGCCGCAGGCCGGCGCCACGCTGTTGCTGGACGCCTGCGGCCTGGGCCTGAGCCAGTCGCACGGTGCCGCCTACAACATCGGCGAAGGCTCGCGGTGGCGTCTGGGAGCGTTCACCCGGCCGGGCAGGATCGAGCGGTTGTCGATCCGCGGCGAGGTCGACGACCGCGGTTGCGCGCGTTTCGAGATGCCGGTGGACGACGAGCTGTACGCATTGCTGCAGCAGCGGGCGCTGCTGGTGCTGAGTTTCCCCAACTACGACCTGCCGCTGTCGCTGTCCCGCCGCGGCAGCACCCTGGCACTGGCGTTGCAGCCGGTCGGCACGCCGCTGCCGGCCCCTTGACGCCGGGCACCGGCGCCTCGCGCAGCGCAGGCGACGGGCATGCCCCGGACAGGCCCGCTGCGCGGGGACGCCGCCGGCTTCACAAAAGCCATATGGCCGTGGCCCGACCATCGCGGGCAGGGCGCCGCTGAGGGCGCGCAAGCGGAGGAGAACGGCATGAATCCGATCATCGGCGCCGGGCGCAGGCGCTGGATGGCGTGGCTGTCGGGGCTGGCCATCGCCGGCGCGGCGGCCATGGCGTCCGCGCACCATGGCTGGGACTGGGCCGAGCAGGCGCAGAGCACGCTGGAAGGCACGGTCGAGTCGGTCTCGATGGCGCCGCCGCATCCGCGGCTGCAGGTGAAGGCCGACGACGGCAGTGCGTGGCAGATCGACCTGGGCAATCCCTCGCAGACCGAACGCTCGGGCTTCCGTGCCGACAGCGCGCGGCCGGGCGATCGCATCGTCGTGCTGGGCAACCGCAACAAGGATGCCGGCAAGCAGCACATGAAGGCGGTGCGCATCACCCTGGACGGCCGCCACTACGACCTGTATCCCGAGCGCCTGAAGACGCCGTGACCGCGGCGGTGGCCGACTGGCTGCAGGCCTGGCCCGGCGCACGCTGGCTGCAGGGCTCGGGCACCGCCTGGCTGTTCGTCAATGCCGCGCACCTGCTGGGCATCGCCCTGCTGCTGGGCAGCATGCTGCCGCTGGACCTGCGGCTGGCCATGGCCAGGGCGCCCGCGCAGCTGGCGGTGCTGGCGCCGGCGGCGATCCGGGTGGCGGCGCTGGGCCTGGCGCTGGCCATCGCCACCGGCCTGTGGCTGTTCAGCGTGCAGCCGCAGGCTTACCTGGGCAATGCGGCGTTCCGCTGGAAGCTGCTGCTGCTCGGGCTGGCGCTGGCCAACGTGGCGGCCCAGCACCGGCTGCTGCGCAACGCCAGGGGCTGGAATGCGCTCCCGGTTCCGGTGCCGGCCGGGGTACGCGCGCTGGCCGCGGTATCGGCACTGCTGTGGCTGGCCACGCTGGTGGCGGGCCGCTGGATCGGCTTCCTCTGAGTCCGGCACACCGGAGGCGATGGCGATCCGGCGCACGGCCGGACTCCGGTGCCGCCACAGCGGGCAGCCGCGCGATGCGCCGGTGGATGCGATGGTCGCCGACAGCCGGCCGCGCTTCGTCGCTCCGGTGGTGCGCGGCGCGCAGCGCCGGCATGGCATGTGGTGGCAGTTGGACGAACTCGGACCGGCGCGGATGGACGCGGCCGGCTGCACGGTGCCGTACGCCTGCGTCGCGGCGCGCGGCTTGGTCGCGCGCCTTCGCTTGCCGTCTTCCTGCCGGCGGTTCGGCCCGGGGCGAAGGCCGTGCGGGTTGCGGCTCAGCGCCGCGTCGCCAACACTCCGTCCAGTGCCAGTTGCGGCTTGAAGCCGGCCTTCCCCAGTCGCCGCGCGACCTCGCGCGGCACGTCGCGGCCGCTGGTGAGCCTGTTCGGCGTGCCGGTGTAGTGGAACAGCCGGCCGCCGCGGCGCAGCACCCGCGCCAGCTGGTCGTAGAACGCCTGCGAATACAGCTCGCCGGCGATGCCGAAACGCGGCGGATCGTGCAGGATCGCATCCACCGAATCGTCGGCCAGGCCGACGATGGCCTGCGACACGTCGCCATGGGTCAGCTGCAGGCGGCCGCCGGCGTCGGCCGAATCCGGGTCGGGCGACCATGGGTTGAGCGTGCGCAGCCACAGCACGTCCGGGTTCTTCTCGAACGAAAGCAGCCGCGCCACGCCGGCCTCCAGGCAGCAGGCGGCGAAATAGCCCAGGCCACCGCAGGTGTCTAGCAGCGTCCGGCCGCGCGGCTCCACCAGTGCCACCTTGCGGCGCGCGTCCTCGAACGGCGACAGCTGCGCGCTGGGCAGCATCTTGATGCCGTCGATCTCGAAGGTCGGCGCGCCCCACTCGGTGGGCACCAGCTTGATCAGGCCGCTGCCGAAGCGCGAGATCGCGGCGAATTCCCCGCCGTCCCAGTAGTAGATCGTGCGCTCCTTCAGCCGCTGCGGATACGGATAGGCGTGCCCGTGCCAGTGCCAGCGGTCGGCGTCGAGGCGGGCTTCGCTGCTGCTGCGGTCCAGGTCGAGCGAAGCGTTCCACGTCGCCGCGCCGCTGTCGCGGGCGGCCAGCAGGGCATCGGCGAGCGGGCGGGTGAGGAGGGGACCGGAATAATGGCTCACGGGCGGCACGGTCCGGCGGGAGCCGCAGGCAGCGGATCGTTCCGGACGCAGGGAAAAGGGGCTGAATCCTAACCCACGCCGGTCGTCGCGGCGCGCCTTGGCGTCGGCGATCATGTCCGCGCCGCGCACGCCGGGGCGCAGGAGCGGGCGCGACTGCGGCATCATCCAGGCAATGGCGACGCACTGGAACAGATGATGGATACACCCTGCAAACCCCGCATCGGCCTGGCCCTGGGCGGAGGTTCGGCCCGCGGTTGGGCGCATATCGGCGTCATCAGCGCACTGGAGGAGAACGGCATCAGGCCGGATGTGATCGCCGGCACCTCGATCGGCGCGCTGGTCGGCGCGGTCCATGCGGGCGGCCAGCTCGGCCCGTTCGAGGACTGGGTGCGCACGCTGACGCCGCGCGATGTGATGTCGCTGATGGATTTCCAGTTCGGCGGCGGCGTGCTCAAGGGCGTGCGGCTGATGGACTTCCTGCGCAACCGCTTCAATGACGCGCAGATCGAGGACCTGGCCATTCCCTTCGCCGCCACCGCCACCGTGTTGCAGACCGGCGCCGAGGTGTGGCTGCGCAGCGGCTCCGCGATCGACGCGGTGCGCGCGTCGATCGCGTTGCCGGCGTTGTTCACGCCGGTCCATCACGAGGGCCGGCTGCTGGTGGACGGCGGCCTGGTCAACCCGGTGCCGGTCTCGCTGGCGCGGGCGATGGAGGCCGACATCGTCATCGCGGTGGACCTGGCGTCCGGACTGCTCGGGCGCAACCTGCGGCCATCGGAGGCGAAGCCGGCCGAGCCGGGCGGCCACGAATGGCTGCGGCGGTTGCAGGCCAGCGTGGGCGGGCTGCTGTCCTCCTCGGCGCGTACCGAACCCAGCCTGCCGTCGCTGCTCAGCGTGGTCAGCACCAGCATCGACATCATGCAGGTACGCATCACCCGCAGCCGCATGGCCGGCGATCCGCCGGAAGTACTACTGCGCCCGCAGGTGGCCGACATCGGCCTGCTGGATTTCCACCGCGCCGCCGAAGGCATCGAGGCCGGCCGGCGTGCGGTCGAAGTGGACCTGCCGTCGCTGAAGCTGCACTGCGCCGCGGCCACCGCCGACGGCTGAGCCGTGCGCAGTCGCGGTTCCCCGGCATGGCCGGGAACCGTGCGGGCGTGGGTGTGGCACGTCGCTGCGGCATGGCGTTCCGCGCAATGGTGGGAGCATTCCGGCTTTGGCTGCCGACAGCCGGCGTCCACGCGCAATGCTTTCCGGCAGCCGAGGGGTCTTCGGCTGCCGCATGGCTGGTCACAGCCGAGCACCCGGCGACTTCCGGCGGGATCATCGCATCAGGGTGTCGGGCGACCAGCACTTTGCGCTGACGCGGTTTCTTTCCGCCCTGACCCCCATGCGGCTGTCGAAAAGCGTCCCGCGGAAGCGGCGACAGGATCTGCTGCAGGGATCCGTTCCGGAAATGTTCCAGCGCTGGCGGCTCGCCGGCGGCCGTGCCGCTGTTTTCCACCCGCCGCCGGTGCCGACATGAACGGAAAGCGCGGTCCCGGTATCGCCGGCGCCGGACCGCGGGAACTCCGCAGCCCGCCCGCAGTCAGTTCCCGGTCAACGGCCTGGGCGCAGTCTTCGGGAGTCGACGGAACTCCCGGCACGCATAGATGAACTTTCCTGGGGCGGCATGCTGAAACCGAAATTCGATGCCGAGCCGGTAGCGCAGCTGGGCGCCATGGTCGCCGCGGCGGCGATGCTGCTGCTGTTGGGAAAAATGCTGCTGCGCCTGCCGGAACTGCCGTCGCCGGCCGACGATGGGCGGATGGCGCTGCGTTTCCTGGTACGGATGGATGCGGTCGAACCGGAACCGCTGCCGGTACCCGCATCGCCATCGCCGCCGATGCCCGCCGCCTCGTCTCCGTCGCCAGGGTCACGCGGCGCGACCGCTGTCGCAGGGGCGCCGGCCACGCTGGCCCCGGCGTCCGGACTGTACGACGCGCAGGGAAAGCCGCGCCTGCCCACGGGCGTGGCGGTCGATCCGCTGGACCCGGGAGCGACCGCGCCGCCGGGGCTGCCGAACGAACGCGAACTGCGCCGCGCCCGGCAACTGCTGGAACGTCCCCGTGCGCTGGAGCACGAGCCCACCCGTTTCGCCAAGGACTGGATAAGCGACGGCGACGTCGCCGACGTCACCCAGCAGGCCATCGGCCGGCAGATGAAGAAGTTGAACGAGAAGATCTTCGGCGCCGACATCCAGCCGGCGGTCGCACGACCGCCGCCGGAGGTGCGCTTCAATCCCGCGCTGCACGAGCGCAGCGCCGACCTCGGCAGCGAGGCGACCGGCGATGCCTACAAGGCCGCGCCGATCGCCTTCGAGAAGGCGCCGGACCTCAAGGGCGGGGCCAGCAGCCGCATCCGTGCGGCGATCGGCGCGCTGGAGTCGCGCCATCCGCGCTGCGCACCGGCGCAGCTGCGTACCTGGATGGCGCCGGTGCTGGCACACCTGGACGAACTGCAGCGGGTCGAGTACGCCTACGCGCACGGTGCCGATCCGGTGATGGCTGCGCACACGCTGCCGCGCGCGGCCGACAGCGCCTACGACCTGGCGCGACGCGCGCTGTGGTACGCGGAGAAGCAGATGGCCGGCTGCGGTGGTTGAGCCATTCCGGCACGCCGGTGCCCGGCGGCGGTGCACATGCCGCATGCCCGGCAAGCGACCGCGCAGCGACAATGCACGATCCGGGAAAGGCGCGGGGTTCTGAAGGGAACGACGGTGCCAGTGGCGGCTTGTCGGGAACTCGGTACCCGAATGCCGGTCAGTAGCGCGATCGGCCATCTGTGGTGGCCTGCGGTTCCGCAGGGGGCGTTCCGACGGGGCAAGGGAGTGGCGTGCGCAGAAGGGATCCCGGTGGTGAAACGATGGCCCGCGTCAGCGGGTGCCTGGTGGCAGCCGCAATGCTGGCATTGCTGGGGCAACTGTTGCTGCAGATGCCGCAGGCATCGCCGTCGGGAACGGAACAACGCATGCGCTTGCGCTTCGTCGCCCGGGTGCCACCGGCTGCACCTGTGCCGATGGATGCACAGCCACGCCGGCAGTCGCCGGATGCCCCGGTGGGCGGTGTGCCGCCGATCGCCATCCCGCCGCCTGCAGCCCCGCCGCTGACAACGCCACCGCACGGGTCGCAGCGGTTGTTCGACGAGGACGGTCGCGTGCAAATACCCGATGCTGCGACCGATGCCGGTTCCGTCCTGCGAACGCCGGGGTCGCCGGTGTTCGAGCGGCGCGACCCGCTGGCGCGCGGCGTGGGCGAACGGGCCACGGCCGATCTGTTCTCGCGCAGCGCAGCCGGTACCCGGCAATCGCGGGCACAGCGCTGGATCTACGGCGACGACGTGCAGCATGCCGATGCGCGGCCGCCGCCGGAAGTACGCTTCAATCCGGCGCTGCACGAACGCCGTGCCGACCTCGGCCGCGAGGCGAGCGGCGATGCCGAACCGGTTGCGCCCATCGCCTTCGAGAAGGCACCGGGCCTCGAGGGCGAGGCCAGTCGCCGCATCCGTGCGGCGATCGGCGCGCTGGAATCGCGCCATCCGCGCTGCGCGCCAGCGCAGCTGCGTACGTGGATGGCGCCGGTGCTGGCGCCTCTGGACGAGCTGCAACGCGTCGAATACGCCTATGCGCATGGCGCCGATCCGGTGATGGCCGCGCATACGCTGCCGCGCGCGGCCGACAGCGCCTACGACCTGGCGCGACGCGCGCTGTGGTACGCGGAGAAGAAGATGGCCGGCTGCGGTGGTTGAGCCGGTCCGGGGTCGCCATGCGCCGTACGCCCGCACGGAGCGCACATGATCCGCGACCTGTCCGTTTCCGGCGAGCACGTTCCGCATGCGGCATGTGCGTGTCCTGCCGACGGCAAACGACGGCGAACGGGAGGACACCGCGCGGCCGGCGCGGCAGCTGCATCGCCGGTTGCCTGTCGCCATGCTGGCGCGTGTGCGGCCGCGATGCCGGCAGCCATGACCGGGCGCGGTTCCGGGCGGGGCCACGGTGGGACAACTTGCGCGGACATCGCATCGTTCCGCTGAACCGGCGTACTGCGGCTGCCTAGAATGAGGCTTCCTCCAGTTCGAACAGGAAACTCATGAAGGCGATCGCGTTGTTGTCCTGCCTGTGGGCGTGCAGTTCCGTCGTCCATGCCGAAGCCGTGGGTGCCGGTGTCGCGCCCGGGCACAGCCATGCGTTGCCGCGGCATGCGCTGGTCGGTTACCTGCACAACTTCGACAACGGCACCGGGCTGCTGCCGGTGGGCGAGGTGGACGAGGCCTGGGACGTGATCGTGCTGGCCTTCGCCGACGACATGGGCGAGGGCCGCATCGCCTTCAACCCCGACCCGGGCCTGGAGCGGGAGCGCCTGGTCGCCGACATCGCCGCCAAGCGCGCTGCCGGCAAGATCGTGGCGCTGTCCTTCGGCGGCGAACTGGGTACGGTCACGCTGGATACGCAGCGCGACGAGGACAACTTCGTGCGCACCACCGCGCAGGCCATCGATGCGTTCGGCCTGGACGGCATCGACATCGACCTGGAGAAGATCGCCGGCGTGGTCCACGGCGCCCCGGTGGTCGGCCATCTGGTCTCGGCGGTGAAGCGGCTGCACGCGATGTACCCGAACCTGTACGTGTCGATGGCGCCCGAGCACCCGTACGTGCAGGGCGGCTGGGTGGCGATGCGCGATATCTGGGGCGCCTACCTGCCGCTGATCGACGGCCTGCGCGACGAACTCGACCTGCTGCACGTGCAGCTCTACAACAACGGCGGCCTGCCCACGCCCTACCGCGAGGAGCCGTTCCCCGGCGGCAGCGTGGACATGATGGTGGCCTCGGCGAAGATGCTGATCGAAGGTTTCCCGCTGGAGCAGGGCCAGGGCGGGCACTTCGCAGGCCTGCGCGCCGACCAGGTGGCGCTGGCGCTGCCGTCGGGGCCGCGCGCGGCCAACAACGGCCAGGCCAGTGCGGACGACATCAACCGCGCCTTCGATTGCCTCACCACCGCCCGGGGTTGCGACAGCGTGGCGCCGCGGCAGCCCCATCCCGGTTTCCGCGGGGTGATGGCGTGGTCGATCAACTGGGATGTGGTCGACCAGCGGACGTTCTCCGGCCCGGTCGGCGGGCACCTGCGGGCGGCGCGGGAGCGCTGAACCGGCTGCGTCGGCGGATGCCGGGCCGCTGCGCGGGTCCGGGCCAGCGCGGGGCGCGCGTCCGCCGCTCACTCCAGGGTGAAGTGCACCAGGGTGACGTCCTCCCCGGCGCTGAAGCCGGGATACAGCCGCTGCAGTTCGGCGAGCAGCCCGGCCACGCTCCGGCAGCCCGGGTCATGCTCGTACTGCAGGTCGGCCCCGGTCAGCGCGGCGAACGGCTTGAGTTCGGTGCGCAGGGGGCGTGGCGGCGAAAGGTGGCCATCGGCCAGGCGCAGGCGGGCTTCCCGTATTCCGTGCCAGCGGCCGCCGCGGCGCACGCTGGTGTTCCGGCCGGGCAGGAACACCGGGTTGCGGAACTCGAGTATCGGCGGCTCGGGCAGGGTCATCGTGGGCCATTGTGGGCTGTCTTCCGCGCTGTGCGGCGACACCGCCTGTGGCCTTCCTCGCTGTTCGTCACCCCGGCTTTGCAGGGCCGGGCCCACGATCGCGCCGCGTCCATGCGAGGAAGGGAGCGGCGGACATGCGCCGGAGACTGCTGCCGGGTATCGCCCTGATGTTGTGCCTGCCGTCGATGGCGGTGGCCGCGCGCACCATCTACCGCTGCGTGCAGGGCGGCACGGTGAGCCTGGCGACCGCGCCGGAGCCGGGTTCGCGCTGCAAGGCGCTGACGCTGGACGACGATGCGGTGCAGTTGCCGAACCTGTGGGGGGATTTCGGCGTGTTCAGCGGCGTGCTGTACGAACGCGAGCAGGACGGTGCGCTGGTCTACTCCACGCGCAACCTGCCCGGATCGCGGGTGTACCTGCGGTTCACCGTGGTCACGCCGCCGGGCGAGCCGGCGCATGCGGGACTGGGCGAGGTGGGGCCGCCGCGGCTGGACCGCCATGCCCGGCAGTTCCGTGCCGCGGCGCGGACCACGGGCGTGGACGATGCCTGGCTGCGGGCGATCGCCCACGCCGAGAGTGCGTTCGACGAGACCGCGGTATCGCCCAAGGGCGCGCAGGGCGTGATGCAGCTGATGCCCGAGGTCGCCGCCGAGTACGGGGTGCAGGATCCGTTCTCGCCCTCGCAGTCGATCCTGGCCGGCGCCCGCCACATGCAGTCGCTGCTGCAACGCTACGACGGCGATCGCACCCTGGCCGCGGCCGCGTACAACGCCGGCATCGGCGCGGTCGCGCAGTACGGCGGAGTGCCGCCCTATGCCGAGACCCGCGGCTACATCGACAAGGTGCTGTCGTTGTACGCGCGTTATCGCGTGGCGCTGGGGACCGCGCCGGAGCGGCCGGCACGATGAGGCCGGGTACCGTCTTCCATTGCGGAGGGCGTCTCCCGGTCAGCGCATCGAATGGCCGCTGTGGATGTCGTACCGTTCGATCCGGCCCACCTCCGCCAGGGCGGCCTGTACCGCAGGGCGTGCCCGCAACTGCTGCCAGCGCGCATGCGTGGCGATGTCCGCCGGCAGCGGTGGCGGACGCCGGTAGTCCTGCAGTTCGGCCAGCGTCGCGTTGCGCTCCTGCGGCGATTGCAGCAATCCGACCAGGGTCGCCTCGGCCTCGTCCATCCGCTCGGCCACGACCAGCCCCCACAGATGGTTCTGCGGGGCCGCGTGCCGCAGTTCGTGCAGCTGCGCCAGCGCCTGGTCGATGCCGTCGCCGTCGCCGCGCAGCATCATCGCCCGCAGGGTCGCCAGCTGTTGCACGCTGCGCCCGTAATCGCTCATCTGCCCGACCGAAGCCAGGATGCCCAGCGCCTCGTCGGCCCGGCCGAGCCCGGCGTACAGCATGGCCAGGTTCAGTACCTGGCTGACGTTGGGATCGCCGCGTTCGCTGAGCCGGCTGGCGGTTTCCAGCGTGGCCACCGCTTCGTCGGTCCGGCCCAGGCGGCGCAGCGCGATCGCGCGGTTGTTGAGCAGCCAGACGAAATCCTCGAGGTCTTCGTAGGCGGCCGCCATCCGCGGATCGACCAGCGAGGCGGCGACCGCTTCGGAGATGCGCAGCACCTCCTCGTCGTCGCCGACGGTGAGCAGGGCGTAGCTCAGTTCCATCAGCACCGCCATCCGCTCCGGTTGCAGCAGGTTCCTGACCCGCATCGCATCGAGGTGCCTGCGCGCGGCCAGCGACGGATCGAAGCGGGGCAAGGTGCGTTCGATGAACGCATCGAAGCGCCGGTCCGCGCGGACCCGCACCAGCTCCATGGGCGTGTCGATGCGGGCCAGGGTGGCGCGCACCCGCCCGCTGTCGTCGTCCTGCAGCTGCAGCACGGCCAGTTCCAGCCAGGCGCCCGCGGGCTCGATGCCCTTGGGTTGCCAGCGGGCGTCGAACAGCGCCTGCAGCAGCGAGCGGCGGGCGGCAGGCAACGGTTCGAGCTGGTTGATCATCTGGAACACGAGCAGCTCGTCGATCTCGTCCAGCGAGTCCGGCCAGCGCTGGACGCGCCGGGTCATGTGCGCGGCCGCCGCCTCCAGGTTGCCGCGGTCGGCTTCCAGCGCGGCCAGCAGGTACCAGTCGTAGGCCACGTCCGGATCGGCCGCGACCGCGCGCTGGTACAGGGCCAGCGCCCGGTCGTTGCGCTCGAGCTGTATCGCGGTCGAGCCGGCCAGGGCCAGCAGGTCGTGCTGAAAGCCCGGGTCCAGCCCGGCGAAGCGGTGGTCGTCCAGGGCCCGGGCCAGCCGGGCGTCGGCCTCGGCGAACCGGCCGCTGTCGAACAGCGCCTCGATCGCCGGCAGTTCCCGGCGCCAGTGCCCGCTGGGCATCGCGTTGCGCGACAGGGTCTTGTCGTTGGCGGCGGGCTGGGCGGCGACTGCGACCGGCAGTCCCAGGACGATGGCGGCCAGCAGCGTGGCCAGCGGACGGAAACCGGGAATGGGAGCCAAGGGATCGATGCCGGATGGAGTGGCCGCCATTGAAGCGGCACCGGCGGTGCGGCACAAGCGATGGCGGTTCCGCCGGATGGGACGAGCGTCTATCGTGCGCAGTCCTGGATCGATACGGACGTGCATGAACCGCAAGTTTGGGGTGGGGGTGGTGATCGTGGCGGTGGCGGCCGCATTGGCGGCGACTTTCCTGTTGCCGCGACCGGTGCCGGCGCCGACCGGCCCGGCGCCGACGCCGCTGGGATGGCAGGGGCAGCTGTCGCTGCTGGCCGGCGACGGGATCGCCGGCAACACCGACGGCGCCGCCGCGCAGGCGCGCTTCGCCGACCCCTATGGCCTGGTCATGGATGCCGCCGGCACGGTCTACGTGGCCGATGCCGGCGACAACAACCGCATCCGCCGGCTCTGGCTCGACGGCCGGGTCGACACCCTGGCCGGTGGCGTCGAAGGCTTCGCCGACGGCCTCGGCGCGGCGGCGGCCTTCCACACGCCGTCGGGGCTGGCGCTGGACCGCAGCGGCAACCTCTACGTGGCCGACACCGGCAACCACGCGATCCGCAAGGTCACCCCGCAGGGGCAGGTCAGCACCCTGGCCGGCAACGGCGAGCCGGGCTTCGCCGACGGCATCGGCCGCCAGGCGCGGTTCGACGGACCGATGGGCGTGGCGGTGGACGATGCCGGGCGGGTGTACGTGGCCGATACCTGGAACGACCGCATCCGCGTGATCGAGCCCGACGGCCGCGTGCGCACGCTGGCCGGCGGCGAGCGCCCCGGCCATGTGGATGGGCGCGGCGACGAAGCGCGTTTCGATACCCCCACCGACCTGGCCGTCGCCGCGGACGGCCGGCTGTGGGTGGCGGACCTGCGCAACGACGCGATCCGCACGCTGGATCCGGACGGCACGGTCGGCACCCGCATCGGCGGTCCCGACCAGCCGCGGCAGCTGTGGGGGCCGATGGCGCTGGCGGCGACCCACGACGGCGTGCTCTACGTCGGCGAGCGCCTGAGCGGCCGGGTGGTGCAGCTGTCGGCGGGCGGGCACGTGGTGGCGCTGGCCGGCGGCGATCCCGCGCCGCGGCTGGCGCGCCCGGCGGCGGTGGCGCTGGCGCCCGACGGCAGCGTGCTGGTCAGCGACGCCGGCAGCCACCGGCTGCATCGCCTGGCGCCGCTGGCGCCCGGGCAGGCGCCGGCACCGGCGGTGGTCGGACCGTCGCCGGACAATCCGCTGCCGCGCACCGCCGGGCGCTGGCCGCTGCACCCGCAGCTGGGCTGGCACGAGGTGGTCGGCACCCTGGGCGAAGTGCGCGGCAACTTCCGCGGCGAGAACCGCAACCACCTGCACAGCGGCTTCGACGTGCGCGGCGACGTCGGCCAGACCGTGCTGGCCATCGCCGACGCCAAGGTCAGCAGCCCGGTGGCGACCTGGAGCCTCGGCGGCCAGGCCGAAGGGCTGTCGCTGGACATGCTGGACTACATCCACATGAAGGTCGGGCGCGACCCCGGCAACCGTCCGCTGGATCCGCGCTTCCAGCTGCTGTACGACGAGGCCGGCAAGCTGGAGCGGGTGCGCGTGCGCCGTGGCACCCGCTTCCGCGCCGGCGACGCCCTGGGCAGCATCAACAACCAGGCGCACGTGCACCTGGCGGTGGGGCCGTCGGGCTACGAGCGCAACGCAGTGCGGCTGGGGTTCGCCAACTACGCCGACCACTACCGGCCGAAGATCGACGACATCTTCCTGCTCGACGCCCACGACCGGCGGCTGGCGCAGCGGCTGGGCGGGCGCCTGCTGGTGCCGCGTGAAGGCGATGGCGTGCAGATCGTGGTCGAGGCCTGGGACCAGGTGGACCGCAACCTGCCGCGCCGGCGGCTGGGCCTGTACGCGCTGGGCTACCAGGTCCTCGACGCCGGCGGCACGCCGTTGCCGGGCTACGAGGCGCCGCGCATGAACATCGAATTCAACCGCATGCCGCCGCAGGGCGAGGCGGTGAAGGCGGCCTACGCGCCGGACAGCGGCATCACCGTGCACGGCAGCGCCGTCACCCGTTTCCAGTACGTGCTGACCAACACCGTGCGCGACGGCCTGCTGGCCACCGGCCTGTGGCAGCCCTCGGAACTGCCGGCCGGCGACTACATCCTGCGCATCACCGCCCGCGACTACAGCGGCAACGAGGCCGAAGCCGGGCGCGAGCTGCCGATCACCCTGCAATGAGTACGCCGACAGGATTCGTCGTACCCGCGCAGGCACGGCCCCGGCGGCTTCCACCGGGGGAAATGCACGGCCCCGGAGACCCGCCCGCGCAGGGACGACGGCAACGGTTCTGCGGCCGCTCCAGGCCTCAGGCGCCGACCCGCGCCCGCTCGGCGTCCATGTCGTGCAGCGGACGCACCTCGATGCTGCCGTAGCGCGACCAGGGGAACTCGTGGGCGATGCGCATCGCCTCGTCGTGGTCGCGGGCCTCGATCAGGTTGAAGCCGGCCAGGATCTCCTTGGTCTCGGCGAACGGGCCGTCGGTGACGCGCGCCTGCCGTTCGCGCGTGCGCAGCGTCCGCGCCGCGGCCGGCGGCTGCAGCTGCTGCGCCAGCAGCAGCGTGCCCTGCCGCTGCAGCTCGTCGGCATGTTGCAGGCAGCCGCGCATCAAGGTGTCGTACTCGGCCGCAGGCAGCGCCTGCAGCAGGTCCGGGTCGATATAGATCAGCAACAGGAACTGCATCTGGCCCCCGCGAGGGTTCGGGCGAAGGCCCGATTCTGCCGCATGGGCGCCGGCCACGGGGGTTGTTGCGCTGCGGCAGCGCATTCGCGGATTGCTCCGTTGCTGTTCGAAACGCTCGCGACTGACGTCGCTCCTACAAGGGCCCCACGGCCGGTGGTGGGAGCGACGCCAGTCGCGACAGCGGGGCAACGACGGCCCTTCGCGGCCGGGCAAAAAAAAAAATCCGCCGCGTGTCGATTTCCGCCGCCTGCGTTCGTCGTGATGAGTGAAGGCCCACCACAGGGCCGCCTCGGAAACGGAGCGAACGATGAAAGTGATGGTGATAGTGAAGGCCACCGCCGCCAGCGAGGCCGGGCAGATGCCCACCCACGCCGAGCTGGAGGCCATGGGCAGGTACAACGAGGAACTGGTCGAGGCCGGGATCATGCTCGCCGGCGAGGGCCTGCATCCGAGTTCGCGCGGCGTGCGGGTGCGCTTCGACGGCGACCGCCGCTCGGTGATCGATGGCCCGTTCGCCGAAACCAGGGAGCTGATCGCCGGGTTCTGGCTGTGGCAGGTGCGTTCGCTGGACGAGGCCATCGAATGGCTCAAGCGCGCGCCGTTCGGCGCCAGCGGCGAGGAGCAGGTGGAACTGCGCCAGGTGTTCGGCATGGACGACTTCGGCGAGGCCTTCACCCCTGAATTACGCGAGCAGGAACAGCGTCTGCGCGACCGCATCGGCAACCCCGACTGACCCACATCCACAACCTGGAGCATTCCCATGAAACTGATCCCGTTCCTCGGCTTCGACGGCCGGACCCACGAGGCGATGGCGTTCTACGCGCAGGCGCTCGGCGGCAAGGTGGTATCGGAGATGAAGTACCGCGACATGCCGCCCAGCGAGGGCATGGAAGGCTGCGGCGAGATGCCGCCGGAAACGCTGGACCACGTCGCGCACAGCCAGCTCGAGGCCGGCGGCGCGATCCTGATGGCCGCCGATGCGCCCTCGGAAGAGGGCGGCAGCGCCACCACCATCAACGTCGAGGTCGATACGGTGGAGGAGGCCGAACGCGTGTTCAAGGCGCTGTCCGACGGCGGCGAGGTGAAGATGCCGCTGGCCGAGACCTTCTGGGCGCAGCGCTGGGGCTTCCTGATCGACCGCTACGGCAAGCCGTGGATGGTCAACTGCATGAAGCCGATGTAACGCCGCCCTTCACCCCGACCCATTGGAGCAATCACCGCCATGCCCACGCCACAGATGATCTTCGTCAACCTTCCCGTCCGCGACCTGGAGCGTTCCAGGCGCTTCTTCGCCGCGCTGGGCTATGGTTTCAATCCCCAGTTCAGCGACGACAAGGCCGCCTGCATGGTGGTCAGCGACAGCATCTTCGTGATGCTGCTGGTGGAACCCTTCTTCAAGGAGTTCACGCTCAAGCCGATCGTCGATGCGCACGGCCACACCGAGGTGATCACCTGCCTGTCGGCGGAGAGCCGCAGGCAGGTGGACGAGCAGGTCGACAAGGCGCTGGCCGCCGGCGCCAGCGAACCGCAGCCGGCGCGCGACTACGGTTTCATGTACCAGCGCGGCTTCCAGGACCTGGACGGCCACCTGTGGGAAATCGCGCACATGGATGGCGAACCCGGCTGACCGGATCGCCGCCGCCGATGGAGAACGACGATGAGCTATGTCGATGGATACGTGCTGCCGGTCCCGGCAGCCAACGTTGCCGCCTACCGGCGGCTGGCGCGCCAGGCCGGCAAGGTCTGGAAGGAATACGGTGCGCTGCAGTACATGGAATGCGTGGCCGACGACGTGCAGCCGGGCAAGTCCACCTCGTTCCCGCAGGCGGTCAAGCTCAAGCCCGGCGAGACGGTGATCCTCGCCTTCGTGGTGTTCGCCACGAAGGCGGCGCGCGACCGCATCAACCGCAAGGTGATGGCCGACCCGCGCATCGCCGGACTGGGGCCGAAGGACATGCCGTTCGACACGCGGCGCATGTTCTGGGGCGGCTTCAAACCGATCGTCGCCTTCTGAGCCTGCCGCTTGCGCCGGCCCGGCCGCGATGCTGTGATCGCGGTCGATGAACGGACCCGACCTGCAGCGGACCCTGGACACCCTGTGGCGCATGGAGTCGCCGCGGCTGATCGCGCGCCTGGCGCGGATGCTGGGCGACGTCGGCGCAGCCGAGGAACTGGCGCAGGACGTGCTGGTGTCGGCGCTGGAGCGCTGGCCGGACGACGGCATTCCCGACAACCCGGCGGCCTGGCTGATGACCGCCGCGCAACGCCGCGCCATCGACCGCCTGCGCCAGCGCCAGCTGCACGCGCGCAAGCATGCGGTGCTGGAGCACGAGCCGGAGTACCAGGGGATCGCCATGCCCGATCACGAGCGCTGGGTGGAGGACGACATCGGCGACGACCTGCTGCGGCTGGTGTTCGTCGCCTGCCATCCATTGCTGTCGGCCGACGCGCGGGTGGCGCTGACCCTGCGCCTGCTCGGCGGGCTGGGCACCGACGAGATCGCGCGCGCGTTCCTGCAGCCCGAGCCCACCATCGCCCAGCGCATCGTGCGCGCCAAGCGCACCCTGGCCAGCCGGCAGGTGCCGTTCGAGGTGCCGCGCAAGGCCGAGTGGGGCACGCGCCTGGAGTCGGTGCTGGAAGTGGTGTACCTGATCTTCAACGAAGGCTATTCGGCCAGCGCCGGCGACGACTGGATGCGCCCGGCGCTGTGCGAGGAGGCATTGCGGCTGGGACGGGTGCTGTGCGGGCTGCTGCCGCGCGATGCCGAGGTGTTCGGGCTGCTGGCGCTGATGGAACTGCAGGCCTCGCGCACGAAGGCGCGTATCGCCGCGGACGGCAGTCCGATCCTGCTGCCGGAGCAGGACCGCGCACGCTGGGACTGGCTGCAGATCGGCCGCGGCCAGGCGGCGTTGCAGCAGGCCTGGCGGCTGGGTGGGCAGGACGGGCCGTACGCCTTGCAGGCGGCCATTGCCGAATGCCATGCGCGCGCGCGCCGCGCCGCCGATACCGACTGGGCCGCCATCGCCGCGCTGTACGCGCGGCTGGCGCAGGTGCAGCCGTCGCCGGTGGTCGAGTTGAACCGCGCCGTGGCCGTGGCCCGCGCCGAAGGTCCGGCGGCCGCCTGGGCTCTGGTGGAAGCCCTCGGCGACGACCCGCGCCTGCGCGGCTACGCGCCGCTGCCGGCGGTGCGCGGCGACCTGCTGCAGCAGTTGGGCCGCCTGCGCGAGGCGCGCGCCGAGTTCGAGCACGCCGCCGCGCTGACCGGCAATGCCCGCGAGAAGGCGCACCTGCTGGCCCGTGCCGCGGGGCTGGGAGACACCCGTTGAATTGCCGCGGCGGGGCGGTCGTGATGTGTCCCGATATGTGAGCCGCTGCACGGCAAACCCGGTCTCTGGATGGATAGTCTTGGGCCGCCTAGCTGTGATCTCTCAGTAGGTTGTTCATCCGGGGCATCTCTGGAAGATGGAGGTTGCGAAGCCAACCCAGCCCCCAGGAGCCCCGGATGAACCTGCATAAACATGCCCGTCTTACGCCTCGC
>NZ_JAPCHY010000009.1 GCF_026107455.2 Xanthomonas chitinilytica
TACGTGATCTTCTTCAACATGTCCTGGGGCCCGGTGATGTGGGTGATGCTGGGCGAGATGTTCCCCAACCAGATCCGCGGTTCGGGCCTGGCGGTGGCCGGCGCCGCGCAGTGGACCTCCAACTTCGCCATCACCGTGACCTTCCCGGTGCTGCTGGGCAGCATCGGCCTGGCCGGCGCCTATGGCATCTACATGGTCGCCGCGATCCTGTCGGTGTTCTTCGTGCTGCGCTGCGTGCACGAAACCAAGGGCAGGGAGCTGGAGCAGATGGAGGGCTAGCGCGTGTCCGGATCAGCGTCTGGCCGCTTTCGCGGCCGCCGGCGCGGCCACCGAGTCGCGCATGACCAGCGTGTGCTGGACCACCTGGTCGACCGGCACGGCGTCGCGCGCCTTGCTGCGGATGCTGCGCAGCAGGTGGTCCAGGGCCGAGTCGGCCATGGCGCCGAGCGGCTGGCGGATCGTGGTCAGCTCCGGCCATACCCGGGTCGCCGCCGAGGTGTCGTCGAAGCCGACCACCGACAGGTCGCCGGGCACGTCCAGGCCGCGGCGGTGCGCCACCGAGACGGCGGCGGCGGCCATGTCGTCGTTGCTGGCGAAGATCGCGGTGGGCGGGCGCCGCCTGGCCAGCAGCTTCTCGGCCGGTTCCAGCGCCGAGCGATAGGTGTAGTAGCCCTGCTGCACCAGGTGCCGGTCCAGCGCGATCCCGGCCCCGGCCAGCGCCGCCTGGAAGCCCTCGAAGCGGCGCTGGCTGGCGATCTGGTTGGGATCGCCCTTGATGTAGCCGATGCGGGTGTGACCCAGCCCGATCAGGTATTCGGTCATCTCGCGGGCGGCGCGGAAGTCGTCGATATGCACGCAGGAGATGGCCTCGTGGAAGCGCTCGCCGGCGATCGCCACCACCGGGATGCCGGCGCGCACCAGTTCGTACACCACCTCCCGGGACTCGCACAGCGGCGGCGGCAGGATCACCCCGGCCACGCTGCGCGCCAGCGTGCGCGCGGCGCGGCGCTCGCCTTCGGCGTCGAGCTCGTCCCAGGAATCGATGACCAGCTGCACCGCCGCGCGCGCGGCGCCGTGCAGCACGCCCACCAGCAGGTCGCTCAGGTAGGCGCCGCTGGGATTGGTGTAGATCAGCGCGATGCGGGTGTTCTGCGCGGCGGCGAGCGCGCTGGCCGCCAGGTTCGGGGTGTAGCCCAGCTTCTCGACCGCGCGCAGCACCCGTTCGCGGGTCGCATCGCGGACGTTGCCGTTGCCGTTGACCACG
Organism: Xanthomonas chitinilytica; assembly: GCF_026107455.2. Taxonomy (GTDB): domain Bacteria; phylum Pseudomonadota; class Gammaproteobacteria; order Xanthomonadales; family Xanthomonadaceae; genus Stenotrophomonas; species Stenotrophomonas chitinilytica. Next base: position 1,265 of record NZ_JAPCHY010000009.1, read on the forward strand.
CGCGAGACGGTCATCGGCGAGACCTTGGCGAGCGCGGCGACTTCCCCGATGGTGGTGGCATGGCCCTTGCGGCGGATCGATTTCCTGGCCTTCTCCAAGGTTTTCCTCTTCAGCTGGCTTGCGGACACGAGACGGCAATGCGCGGTTCCCCCGCACAGGTCCCAGGTCAATCGCCATGGAAACGCGGATCCGACGTGGACGACATCACGGTGCGTCCCATGTTAGCGGCAAGCCGGGCGGCCGGCGACCGCAACTTCCCGGCCGGGCCGGCCCCCATGCAATCACGATATCGACGGAAGCGGAGGGACCGATGAAGAGACTGTTCGGGATACGGCCGGCGGCCGGCCGCGCGCGCGGCTTCGCCGCGGCCGGCGCGCTGCTGCTGGCGCTGCTGCTGCCGGTGCAGGCACTGGCCGAGGACGGCTACGACCTGTGGCTGCGCTACCGGCCGCTGCCGGCCGACGACGCGCGGGCCGCCCGCACCGCCGCCGCCGAGCTGATCGCCGGCGACGCCACCCCGACCCAGGCCGCCACCCGCGCCGAGCTGCTGCGCGGCCTCGGCGGCCTGCTCGGCGCTGCGCCGGCGCTGGCGCAGCAGGTCACGCGCGATGGCGCCATCGTCGTCGGCACGCCCGCCTCCTCGCCGCTGGTCGCCGCGCTCGGGCTCGACACCGCCGCGCTCGGCCGCGAGGGCTACCTGATCCGCAGCGTGCGGATCGGCGGCCACCAGGCCACCGTGGTCGCCGCCGACAGCGACGTCGGCGCGCTGTACGGCGCGTTCGCCCTCCTGCGCCTGGTGCAGACCGGGCAACCGCTGGCGGCGCTGGACCTGCACGACGCGCCGCGGGTGCAGCGGCGCGTGCTCAACCACTGGGACAACCTCGACCGCAGCGTCGAACGCGGCTACGCCGGCCAGTCGATCTGGGACTGGCACCGGCTGCCGGACTGGCTGGACCCGCGCTACACCGACTACGCCCGCGCCAACGCCTCGCTGGGCATCAACGGCACGGTACTCAACAACGTCAACAGCAACGCGCTGAGCCTGACCGCGCCTTACCTGGAGAAGGCGGCGGCACTGGCCGACGTGTTCCGCCCGTGGGGCATCCGCGTGTACCTGAGCGCGCGCTTTTCCGCGCCGATCGAGATCGGCGGGCTGAACAGCGCCGATCCGCTCGACCCGCAGGTGCGGCGCTGGTGGCGCGACAAGGCCGAGGAGATCTACCGTGTCATCCCCGACTTCGGCGGCTTCCTGGTCAAGGCCAACTCGGAAGGCCAGCCCGGCCCGCAGGACTACGGCCGCAGCCACGCCGACGGCGCCAACATGATGGCCGACGCGCTGGCGCCGCACGGCGGCATCGTGATGTGGCGCGCCTTCGTCTATTCGCACGAGCAGCCCGACGATCGCGCCAAGCAGGCCTACAGCGAGTTCGTGCCGCTGGACGGCGCCTTCCGCGACAACGTGATCGTGCAGGTCAAGAACGGCGCGATCGACTTCCAGCCGCGCGAGCCGTTCCACCCGCTGTTCGGGGCGATGCCGAACACGCCGCTGATGATGGAATTCCAGATCACCAAGGAGTACCTGGGCTTCGCCACCCACCTGGTGTACCAGGGCACGCTGTACGAAGAGACGCTGCAGGCCGACACCTTCGTGCACGGCGAGGGCTCCACCGTGGCCAGGGTGATCGACGGCTCGCTGCACGATTACAAGCTCACCGGCATGGCCGGCGTCGCCAACATCGGCAGCGACCGCGACTGGAGCGGCTCGGTCTTCGACCAGGCCAACTGGTACGCCTTCGGCCGGCTGGCATGGAACCCGTCGCTGTCCTCGCGCGCGATCGCCGGGGAATGGGTGCGCATGACCTTCTGCAACGACGCGCGCTTCGTGCAGCCGGTGGTGGCGATGATGATGGATTCGCGCGAGGCCGCGGTCGACTACATGACCCCGCTCGGCCTGCACCACCTGATGGGCCGCAGCCACCACTACGGCCCGGCGCCATGGGACGCCGGCAGCGAGCGCCCGGACTGGGACCCGGTGTACTACCACCGCGCCGACGCGCAGGCCATCGGCTTCGACCGCAGCGCCACCGGCAGCGACGCCGTGGCCCAGTACGCGCCGCCGCTGGCGGCCGGGTTCGGCGACGTGCGACGCGTGCCGGAGCGGTTCCTGCTGTGGTTCCACCGCGTGCCGTGGGAGCAGCCCATGCCCTCCGGACGCACGCTGTGGGACGAGCTGGTGCACCGCTACACGCACGGCGTGGACGAGGTGAAGCGGATGCGCGCGACCTGGGCCGGGCTGTCGGGCTACGTCGATGCCGCGCGCTACCGCCAGGTCGCCGATTTCCTCGCGATCCAGGAAAAGGAAGCGCAGTGGTGGCGCGATGCCAGCATCGCCTACTGGCAGAGCCTGAACCATCTGCCACTGCCGCCCGGCTACGCGCCGCCGGCGCATCCGCTGGAGTACTACCGCTCGCTGTCGTTCCCCTTCGCCCCGGGAATCTGAAATGCACATGCCTGCCGGCCATCGCCGCTTCCCGCTTCACCCTGTTGCCGCGGAAAAGCCGGGACACCCGGATGCGGGCCGCGCCGCCGCGCGTGGTGGCGTGGCCGCCGGGGGCCGTTCCGCGCGGGAGACGCCGTCCGGGGGCCGGGTCGGCCGATGCATGGCGCTGCGCATGGGCATCGCGCTCGCAGGGGTGCTCCCGGCCCTGGCCGGCGCCGCCGACGCGCCGCTGCTGCACGCCATGTTCCAGGACCACGCGGTGCTGCAGCGCGACCGGCCGATCCCGGTGTGGGGCCGCGCCGCACCGAACCAGACGGTGCAGGTCGAGTTCGCCGGCAAGCGCGTGCGCAGCCGCGCCGACGCCGACGGGCACTGGCGGGCGCGGTTGCCGGCGCTGCCGGCCGGCGGGCCGTACGCGCTGAGCGCCAGCGCCGGCGGCGCGCGGCAGCGCATCGACGACGTGCTGGTCGGCGACGTCTGGCTGTGCAGCGGCCAGTCCAACATGGAGCTGCAGCTGCACCGCACGCTGGATGCGCGCGCCGAGATCGCCGCCGCCGGCAACCCGCGCATCCGCCTGCTGAAGATCGCCCAGGCCGCCAGCCCGGTGCCGCTGGGGAGCTTCGGCGAGCAACCGCGCTGGCAGCAGAGCACCCCGGAGACGGCGCGCGACTTCTCCGCCGCCTGCTTCTACTTCGCGCGCGAACTGCAGAAGACCGTGGACGTGCCGATGGGCCTGATCAACGCCTCCTGGGGCGGCTCGCGCATCCAGGCCTGGACCAGCGGCCGGGCGCTGCGCGCCAGCGGCCGGTACGACGACGAGCTCGACGTGCTGGCGCTGTACGCCAGCGACCCGGTGGCCGCGAACGACCGCTGGGGCGGGATCTGGCAGGCATGGTGGAACGCGCGCCCGGGCCTGGCCGCGGGCGACGCGCCGTGGGACCCGGCCTTTGCCGTCGATGCGCAGTGGCGCGATGCCCCGCGCGAACTCGGCGCATGGGAGTACTGGGGGGTGCCCGAGCTGGCCGACTTCAACGGCCTGGTCTGGTACCGCACCACCCTCACCCTGAGCGCGCAGCAGGCGGCGCAGGACGCGGTGCTGGCGCTGGGCGCGGTCGACGAGATCGACCAGACCTGGGTCAACGGCCGCGCGGTCGGCAGCAGCTACGGCGCCGACGCGCCGCGCGCGTACCCGCTGCCGGCCGGACTGCTGCACGAAGGCGACAACACCGTCGCGGTCGCCGTGCTCGACACCTACCGCGACGGCGGCATCGTCGGCCCGTCGGCCAGCCGTGCACTGCGCCTGGCCGATGGCTCCAGCGTGGCGCTGGACAGCGCCTGGAAGTACCGCATCGTGCCCGGGTCGTACGGCACGCCGCCGCGCGCGCCGTGGCAGTCGGCCGCCGGCCTGTCCACCCTCCACAACGGCATGATCGCGCCGCTGGGCCGCTACGGGCTGCGCGGCGCGCTGTGGTACCAGGGCGAGTCCAGTACCTTCGAGGCCGAACGCTACCGCGACCTGCTGCGCCGCTACCGCGACGACCTGCGCGCGCAGTTCGGCGCCGGCCTGCCGCTGCTGGTGGTGCAGCTGGCCAACCATGGCCCGGCCCCGACCCGTCCGCTCGAGAGCGAATGGGCGCAGCTGCGCGAGGCGCAGCGCCAGGTCGCCGCCGAGGACCCGCGCAGCGGGCTGGCGGTGGCGATCGACATCGGCGACCGCTACGACATCCACCCGGCCAACAAACAGGAACTGGGCCGGCGCCTGGCGCTCGCGGCGCGGCACGTGGTCTACGGCGAGGCGCTGCCGGCGTCCGGGCCGGTGCCGTTGTCGGCGAGGCGCGAAGGCGAGGCCATCGCGGTGCGCTTCGGCGACGCCAGCGACGGCCTGTTCGCCTACGGCGCGGACGGCCCGGTCGGCTTCGAGCTGTGCGGCGACGCGGCCGGTTCGTGCCGCTACGCCAGCGCGCGGATCCGCGGCGACGAGGTGCTGCTGCGCGCGGACACCGCCGGCCCCGCCACCCGCGTGCGCTACGGCTGGGCCGACAGCCCGGTCGTGACCCTGTACGACGGCGCCGGCCTGCCGGCTGGGCCGTTCGAGATGGCCATTCCCTGATCCGGACGAACCCGAGCCGAGCGATTCCAGATGAGCACGCACCCCGCTTCCGAAACCACCGCCCACGGCGCCTCGCGCGAGCGCGAGATCGTCGACGCCAAGGTCATCGTCACCTGTCCCGGACGCAACTTCGTCACCCTGAAGATCGTCACCCGCTCCGGCGTCCACGGCCTGGGCGACGCCACCCTCAACGGCCGCGAGCTGGCCGTCGCCGCGTACCTGCAGGAGCACGTGGTGCCGAACCTGATCGGCCGCGACGCCGGCCGCATCGAGGACCTGTGGCAGTTCCTCTATCGCGGCGCGTACTGGCGGCGCGGCCCGGTGACGATGAGCGCGATCGCCGCGGTCGACGTGGCGCTGTGGGACATCCTCGGCAAGATGGCCGGGCTGCCGCTGTACCAGCTGCTGGGCGGGCGCTCGCGCGAGGGCGCGCTGGTCTACGCGCACGCCAACGGCCGCGACATCGCCGAGGCCAGCGACGAGGTCGGCAGGTACATCGCGCAGGGCTTCCTGGCGGTGCGCGCGCAGTGCGGCGTGCCGGGGGTGAAGAAGGCCTACGGCGTGGCCGCGGCCGGCAAGCCCTACGAGCCGGCCGAAAGCGCGCTGCCGGCCGAGACGGTGTGGAACACGCCGCGCTACCTGGAGACCGTGCCCAGGCTGTTCGAGCAGCTGCGCCGCGACCACGGCAACGAGGTCGAACTGCTGCACGACGCGCACCACCGGCTCACCCCGATCGAGGCGGCGCGGCTGGCGCGCGACCTGGAACCGTATCGGCTGTTCTGGCTGGAGGACGCCACCCCGGCCGAGAACCAGAGCTCGTTCGAGCTGATCCGCCGGCATTCGGTGACGGCGCTGGCGGTGGGCGAGGTGTTCAACTCGATCTGGGACTGCAAGCACCTGATCGAGCGCCAGCTGATCGACTACATCCGCACCACGATTGTCCACGGCGGCGGCATCACCCACCTGCGCCGCCTGGCCGACTTCGCCGCGCTGCACCAGGTGCGCACCGGCTTCCACGGCGCCACCGACCTGTCGCCGGTGACGATGGGCGCGGCGCTGCACTTCGACACCTGGGTGCCGAACTTCGGCATCCAGGAATACATGTTCCATGCCGAGCAGACCAACGCCGTGTTCCCGCACGACTACGTGTTCCGCGACGGCCGCCTGCACGTGGGCGACAGCCCCGGGCACGGCGTGGACATCGACGAGGCGCTGGCGGCGAAGTACCCGTACTCGCCCAAGCAGCTGCCGATCGCGCGCCTGGAAGACGGCGCGATGTGGGACTGGTGATGACACCCCGCCCCGGCCGCCCGGTAGAGCGGAGCTTGCTCCGCTGGCGCCACACCGGGAAAGCCCCAGCCGAGCAAGCTCGGCTCTACGGCACGCCGGGAAGACGGCGCGATGCCGGGCCGGTGATGACGCCCCGCCCCAACCCTCGCGTAGAGCGGAGCTTGCTCCGCTGGCGCCACACCGGGAAAACCCCAGCCGAGCGAGCTCGGCTCTACGGCGCGTCAGGAAAGCCGCGCGATGCGAGACTGGTGATGACCCCCCGCCCCAGCCCTCGCGTAGAGCGGAGCTTGCTCCGCTGGCGCCACACCGGGAAAGCCCCAGCCGAGCAAGCTCGGCTCTACGGCGCGTCAGGAAAGCCGCGCAATGCGGGGCTGGTGATGACGCCCCGCCCCAACCTTCGCGTAGAGCGGAGCTTGCTCCGCTGGCGCCGTACTGGGAAAACCCCAGCCGAGCAAGCTCGGCTCTACGGCGTACCGGGAAGACCGCGCGATGTGGGGCTGGTGATGACGCCCAACCCCGGCCCTCGCGTAGAGCGGAGCTTGCTCCGCTGGCGCCACACCGGGAAAGCCCCAGCCGAGCGAGCTCGGCTCTACGGCGCGTCAGGAAAGCCGCGCGATGCGAGGCTGGTGATGACGCCCCGCCCCGGCCCTCGCGTAGAGCGGAGCTTGCTCCGCTGGCGCCGTATCGGGAAAACCCCAGCGGAGCAAGCTCCGCTCTACGCGAGGGCCGGGACTGGCGATGGCTGCGCCGCGACGAAGACGGAACCATCCTCAGCACGAACGTCGCCGACGGTTTCGTCGGCGCGATGCTGGGGCCGTATGCACGGGCCGAAGCGGCCCGCTGAGAGGGAGGAGAGGACATGCAGGGCAAGAACCGTGAAGGGAAGACCATTGCAGGCGCGGCGTCGGTCGCCATGGGGCGTTGCGCAGATCCCTGCGCGGAGGCCCACGCATCCATGCGCGGGGAGGCGAATGGAAAGCGCGCCGGGACCTATGGCCCGGGACCGCGCAGGGTTCCTCCCACGGGAAGCCGCGCATGGCGGGTCCCCCTCCTCGTCCTCGCCGCTGCGCTGTCGTCCACCACCGCCGCGCAGGCGGCCGATGCGCCCCGACCCGTCTACCTCGACACCACCCGCGGCTTCGAGGAGCGCGCCGCCGACCTGGTAGCGCGGATGACGCTGGAAGAGAAGGTCGCGCAGATGCAGAACGCCGCCCCGGCGATCCCGCGCCTGGGCGTGCCCGCCTACGACTGGTGGAACGAAGCGCTGCACGGCGTCGCCCGCGCCGGCGGCGCCACCGTGTTCCCGCAGGCGATCGGCCTGGCGGCGACGTTCGATACGTCGCTGATGCGCGAGGTCTCCACCGCGATCAGCGACGAGGCGCGCGCCAAGCACCACGAGTTCGCGCGCCGCGGCCAGCACGGCCGCTACCAGGGCCTGACCTTCTGGTCGCCCAACATCAACATCTTCCGCGACCCGCGCTGGGGCCGCGGCCAGGAAACCTACGGCGAGGACCCGTACCTGACCGCGCGCATGGGCGTGACCTTCGTCGAAGGCCTGCAAGGCGACGACGACGACGCAGATGCGCCCACGAATCCGCTCGGCGAGAAATACCGGAAGCTCGACGCCACCGCCAAGCACTTCGCCGTGCACAGCGGCCCGGAGGCCGACCGCCACCACTTCGACGCGCATCCCTCGCAGCGCGACCTGTACGAGACCTACCTGCCGGCATTCGAGGCGCTGGTGAAGGAGGCCCGCGTCGCTTCGGTGATGGGCGCCTACAACCGCGTGTTCGGCGAGTCGGCCAGCGCCAGCAGGTTCCTGCTGCGCGACGTGCTGCGCAGGGACTGGGGCTTCGACGGCTACGTCGTCTCCGACTGCTGGGCGATCGTGGACATCTGGAAGCACCACCGGATCGTCGCCAGCCGCGAGCAGGCCGCCGCGCTCGCGGTGAACAACGGCACCGAGCTGGAATGCGGCGAGGAGTACGCCACGCTGCCGGCGGCGGTGCGCCAGGGCCTGATCGACGAGGCCGGGATCGACGCGGCGCTGAAGCCGCTGATGTTCACGCGCATGCGCCTGGGCATGTTCGACCCGCCCGAGGCGGTGCGTTGGGCGCGGATCCCCTATTCGGTCAACCAGTCGCCCGAACATGACGCGCTGGCACGGCGCGCCGCGCGCGAATCGCTGGTACTGCTGAAGAACGACGGCATGCTGCCGCTGTCGCGCGACGCGCTCAAGCGCATCGCCGTGGTCGGCCCCACCGCCGACGACACCATGGCGCTGCTGGGCAACTACTACGGCACCCCGGCCGCGCCGGTGACGATCCTGCAGGGCATCCGCGAGGCGCTGCCCGACGTCGAGGTGGTCCATGCGCGCGGCGCCGACCTGGTCGAGGGCCGCGACGATCCGAACGCGGCACCGCCGATCGCGGCGCGCTACCTGCGTCCTGCCGCCGACTCCGGCGAGCGCGGGTTGAAGGGCGAATACTTCCGCGGCCGCGAACTGGCCGGCGAACCGGTGCTGACCCGCATCGACGCCCAGGTCGGCTTCCGCTGGGACCGCGGCGCGCCGACCGACGACCTGGTCGCGCGCGGCGAGATCGCGCCCGGGCGCGCCCTGTCCGGCGACGACTTCAGCGTGCGCTGGAGCGGCCAGTTGCTGCCGCCGGTGTCCGGCCGCTACGAGCTGGACGTGGCCGCCAACGACGGCTTCCGCCTGTACCTGGACGGCAGGCTGCTGCTGGACAAGTGGGCCGCCAGCGACCGCCTGCGCGGCGCCAGCGTCGCCCTCGACCTGCAGGCCGGCCGGGCCTACGACCTGCGCCTGGACTACTTCGAGGGCGAGCGCGACGCCGCGGTACGCCTGGCCTGGCGCCTGCCCGGGGCCAGGCCGCCGCTGGAGGAAGCGCTGGATGCCGCGCGTGGCGCCGACGCGGTGGTGTTCGTCGGCGGCTTGACCGGCGACGTCGAGGGCGAGGAGATGGACGTCAACTACCCCGGCTTCGCCGGCGGCGACCGCACCGACCTGCGCCTGCCCAGGCCGCAGCGCGAGCTGCTCCAAGCGCTGCATGCCACCGGCAAGCCGGTGGTGGCGGTGCTGACCACCGGCTCGGCGCTGGCCATCGACTGGGAACAACGGCACCTGCCGGCGATCCTGCTGGCGTGGTACCCCGGCCAGCGCGGCGGCAGCGCGGTGGCCGACGTGCTGTTCGGCGACGCCAACCCCGGCGGCCGCCTGCCGGTGACGTTCTACAAGGCCGACGAGAAGCTGCCGGCATTCGACGACTACGCGATGGCCGGCCGCACCTACCGCTACTTCGATGGCCAGCCGCTGTATCCGTTCGGGCATGGCCTGTCCTATACGCGCTTCGACTATTCCGGCCTGGAACTGGACCGCACGCGGACCGGCGCGGACGGACAGGTGCAGGTCGCGCTGAAGGTGAGGAACGCCGGCGCGCGCGCCGGCGACGAGGTGGTGCAGCTGTACCTGCGCCCGCTCGATCCCGGGCGCCCGCGCGCATCGAAGGAACTGCGCGGTTTCCAGCGCGTGCAGCTGCAACCGGGCGAAGAGCGCGAGGTGCGTTTCGACTTCCGTCCGCAGACCGACCTGCGCCACTACGACGAGGCGCGCAAGGCCTATGCGGTCGATCCGGGCCGCTACGAAGTGCAGGTCGGCGCGTCCAGCGCGGACATCCGCGCGCGCGCCGCCTTCGAGGTGCTGGACGCGAACGACGATTGAAACCGCGCCCATCTCCCGCCCGCGGGAGATGGCCGTTTCCTCTTCCCCGACCCGCCTGCGACCGCGATGACCGACCTCCCCCGCCTCTCCGACGCCACCCTGTCCGCGCTGCCGTCCGCCATCGCGCGCCCGGCCTACGACCGCGCCGCCACCCGCATCGGCATCGTCCACTTCGGCCCCGGCGCGTTCCATCGCGCGCACCAGGCCGCGTATCTCGACGACCTGCTCGGCGACGAACCGGACTGGGCGATCTGCGGCGTGTCGCTGCACAGCAGCGGCGTGCGCGACGCGCTGCGCGCGCAGGACGGCCTGTACACGCTGGCGCTGCTCGGCGAACACCCCGGCCTGCGCGTGATCGGCGCGATCCGCGAACTGCTGTGCGCCCGCGACGAACAGCCCGCCGTGCTCGCGCGGCTGGCCGACCCGGCGGTGCGCATCGTCACCCTGACCATCACCGAGAAGGGCTATTGCCTCGCCGGCGACGGCCTCGACTTCGCGCATCCGGACATCGCCCACGACCTCGCCTCGCCGGACACGCCCGACAGCGCCATCGGCTACCTCGTCGCCGGCCTGCGCGCGCGCCGGCGGCTGGGCCTGAAGCCGTACACCGTACTCAGCTGCGACAACCTGGCCGACAACGGCGGCAGGCTGCGCCGCGCGGTGCTGCAGTTCGCGCAGCGGATCGATCCCGCGCTGGCGGCATGGATCGAGAGCGAAGCCTCGTTCCCGCGCTCGATGGTGGACAGCATCACCCCGGCCAGCGACGACGCACTGCGCGCGCGCGTGTCCGCGCGGACCGGCCTGGCCGACGCCTGGCCGGTCCAGCGCGAGGCGTACGCACAATGGGTGGTGGAGGACGATTTCCGCAACGGCCGCCCCGCGTTCGAGCGGGCCGGCGTGACGATGAGCGACGACATCGCCGGCTACGACCGCGCCAAGCTGCGCCTGCTCAACGGCCCGCATTCGGCGCTGGCCTACCTCGGCTCGCTGATGGACCTCGGGACCGTCGCCGAGGCGATGCGCGATCCGTCGCTCGCCGGTTTCGTCGAGCGGCTGATGCGCGAGGACATCGCGCCGGGCCTGGCGGCGATGCGCGGTTTCGATCCGGACGCCTATGCCGGTGCGATCCTCGCGCGCTTCCGCAACCCGGCGATCCGCCACCGCTTGTCGCAGATCGCCTGGGACGGTTCGCAGAAGCTGCCGGTGCGCCTGCTCGGCAGCATCGCCGACGCCCTGGCCGGCGGCCGCCGCATCGACCGCCTGTGCCTGCCGGTCGCGGCATGGATGCATTTCGTGCGCCGGCAGGCACGCGACGGGGTGGCGCTGGTGGACCCGTTGAACGACGCGCTGACGGCGATCGGCCGCGCGGCCAGTGGCGATGCGCGGGCCGACGTCACGGCGTTCCTGCGGATCGACAGCGTGTTCGCGCCATTGTCCGGCGACGCGCGGTTCGTCGATGCGTTGCGCGGCGGCTACGCCTCGCTCGGCGATGCGGACGCCGCCGAGGTCGCCCGGGCGCTTGCCGCGACCGGGTAGAACCGCGGCAGGCGGCCGCCGATACCGGCGGCCTTCGCGTCCAGGCTGCGGTGGCCGGTCGCGATGTCCATGCCGTACCCGTTGCCCACGCGCGCGGAACGCCATCGCTCCGGAACCCTCGAGCGGCGCCCGTGCGATGGGCGCCAGCGGGTTGCACCGGCAGGGCCCGGCAGCCTGGTCAAAGTCGGACCGGCCGACCCTGCCGTCCTGTTATCGATGCTCCCGGCGAGGAATCGGGTTCGCGCGCGGCAATCCGGCCTGTCCGGATTCCTCAGTGCGGAAAACCCAGGCCGATCGCGTTCACCCGCACACGGGCCAGGAACGAATGCGAGGTCATGTACAGCGTCCTGCCGTCGTCGCCGAAGGCGCAGTTGGCGATCGCCGTGCCGGTCTCGATGCGGCCCAGCCGTCTGCCGTCGGGCGCGAAGACGATGACGCCGCCCGGGCCGGTGGCGAACAGCGTGCCGTCGGCCGCCACCGCCATGCCGTCCGGCAGCCCGGGGGCGTCCTCGCCGGCGAGATCCGAGGCGTCGGCGAACACGCGCTTGCCGGTCACCGCGCCATCGGCATCGAGCGAATAGGCCATCCAGATCGGCCGTCCGGCATCGGAGTTGGCCACGTACAGCGTGCGCTCGTCCGGCGACAGGGCGATGCCGTTGGGGAAGCGCAGCGTGTCGTCCAACAGATGCACGCGGCCGTCGCGGTCGAGGCGGTAGACGCCGCTGAACGCCAGCTCCTTGACCGGCGACTCGTCCAGGCCTTCCAGGCCGTAGGGCGGATCAGTGAAGAACACGACGCCGTCGCGGCGGCGCACGACATCGTTGGGACTGTTGAAGCGCTTGCCCTCGTAGGCCGTCGCGATCGGCGTCTTGCGCTTGCTCGACGGGTCGAGGCGGGCGACGAAGCGGCTACCGGAGTCGGCCAGCAGCACCGTGCCGCCGGGCTCGGCATGGAGTCCGTTGGCGCCTGCCTCGCGCAGCGCGTCCATGCCGGGACCGTCGTAGCCGGAAGGCTTGAGCAACACCGTCAGGCCGTCGCGCTCGGACCAGCGGTACAGCGTGTTCGCGGGAACGTCGGTGAACAGCAGGGCGTTGTCCTTGTCCAGCCAGGCCGGCCCCTCGGACCAGGTGAAGCCCTCGGCGATCTTCTCGATGCGCGCATCGGGCGCGACGATCGCCTCGAACGAGGCGTCGAAAACGCTCAGCCGCCCGACGGCGGAATAGCGCTGCGACGCGTCGCCGCCGTTCGACGCGCAGGCCGCCAGCAGCGCCCACAGCGGAATGGCGAAGGCGGATCGGACGAAGCGGCCCATCGGAATCTCCTTGCGTGGCTGGCGTGGGATGTGGCGTGGCCGTCGCGAAGGAGGACGGCCGACGAAACTCGCCGATGCGCGAGCATACCTGTCCCAGCGCAAAGGGCGGGCGATCCGGCTACCGCCCGTCGCTTTCGCCGCACGCCTCCGGCACGGCTTCCGAAGTCCGCACGCACGAAGGCCACGTCGCCGCCGGGATTGCCGGCCGGACGCGTGTGACGCGGGCGGGGTCGCGGATGAACGCCTTGGCCGTGGGCAGGATCCAGGGCTCGAGCACCGCCGCGGAGGTGGCCAGCTTCCCGGCGGCAGCCGGGCGCGCGTAGGTCCCTGCCGTCCTCGCTGCGCCCGGGCGGCGGCCGCACGTCGTGGTCGAGCGTGTTGCCGATGCCTTCCGGATCGCCCGGGTGGAAGCGCCAGCCGGTGTCGAGCGACAGGCGCTCGCGCGGGTTGTCCCGTGCCGGGGCCGCGGTCGCCGGTACCGCCAGCAGCAACAGGCACAGCCAGCGGAAACGATGGGACAGCTTCATGCACGTTTCTCTTCGTTGTCGCGATCGCCCGCGCCGGTAGAGCGGAGCCTGCTCCGCTTTCAGAGCCTGCTCCGCTTGCGGTGCAGAGCCGAGCAGACTCGGCTCTGCGAGCGAGACCAGGCGGCACTCAGAGCTTGTAGGCCCGCTTGGGCAGGCGGTAGGCCAGGTCGACCGCCAGCTCGGCGGCCTCGTCCTCGTCCAGGCGGTGTTCGGCGACGAGCCTGGCCAGGAACGCGCAGTCCACGCGCCGGGCGACGTCGTGGCGCGCCGGGATCGACAGGAACGCGCGGGTGTCGTCGTTGAAACCGACGGTGTTGTAGAAGCCGGCGCTGCTCAGGGTCTGCTCGCGGAAACGCCACATGCCTTCCGGCGCGTCGTGGAACCACCACGCCGGGCCCAGGTACAGGCACGGGTAGTGGCCGGCCATCGGGCCGAGTTCGCGCGAGTAGGCGCTCTCGTCCAGGGTGAACAGGATCAGCCTGAAATCCGGCTCGTTGCCGAAGCGGTCCAGCAGCGGCTTGAGCGCGTGCACGTAGTCGGTGGCCAGCGGCAGGTCCGCGCCGACGTTGCGGCCGTAGCGCCGGAACAGCGCCGGGTTGTGGTTGCGGTAACAGCCCGGGTGCAACTGCATCACCAGGCCGTCGTCCAGGCTCATCGCCGCCATCTCGGTCAGCACCTGGCCGCGGAACAGGTCCGCCTCCTGCGCGCTGAAACGGCCGCGCACGATCCTGTCGAACAGCGCGCGCGCCTCGGCGGCGGAGAGGTCGGCGGTCAGCGCGCTCTCGTGGCCGTGGTCGGTCGAGGTCGCGCCCATCCTCGCGAAGAAATCGCGGCGGTTGCGGTGCGCGCGCAGGTAGCCTTCCCAGCTATGCACGTCCTCGCCGGTGATCTCGCCGAACCGCTGCAGCGCGTCGGCGAACTGCTCGTGCTCCGGGTCCACCACCGCGTCCGGGCGGTAGGCGGTCAGCACGCGTCCGTTCCAGCCGCTGTCGCGGATGGCCTGGTGGTGCTCGAGCGCATCCAGCGGGCCTTCGGTGGTGGCGATGACCTCGATGTCGAAGCGCTCGAACAGCGCGCGCGGGCGGAACTGCGGTGTCTGCAGCGCTTCGGTGATGGTGTCGTAGTAATGGTCGGCGCTGTCCGCGTCCAGCCGCACGCGCAGGCCGAACACGTCATGGAAGACGTGGTTCAGCCACAGCGACGACGGCGTGCCGCGGAACAGGTGGAAGTGCCCGGCGAATACCCGCCAGGCCGCGCGCGGATCGACCTGCGCGCGCGTGCCGTCCGCGCGCGGGATGCCCAGCTGCTCCAGCGGCACGCCGTGGCTGTAGAGCATGCGGAACACGTAGTGGTCGGGCACCAGCAGCAGTTCGGTGGCATTGGCGAAGGCCGCGTTGCCGGCGAACCATGCCGGATCGGTGTGGCCGTGCGGGCTGACGATCGGCAACCCGGCAACCTGCGCGTACAGGCGGCGGGCGATGCCGCGCTGCACGGGATCGGAGGCGAACAGGCGGTTCTCGTCGAGGACCAGGGGTTTCGGGGCGGAGGGCTTGCCGGCAGTGTTCATGGCGTCGGGATGTCGATGGGCAGCGGCATTCCGCTGCGCGAAGGAAGGTCGGTGGACAGCGTGGCGACGACCGCGCGCGGCGCAGTCATCGCCCCGGCCCGGCGGCGCCGCGGATGTAGTCGCGCAGCCAGGCCAGCGCCGGGCGCTCGCTGCCGTCGGCGCGGACCAGGTAGGCGCCCTCCTTGTCGCGCCACAGGCCGGGACGGAAGCCCCACAGGGTGATGCCCGCCACCGCCGGGTGTTCCCAGAACACCGGGAACACGCGCTGGTAGCCCGCCAGCTGCGCTTCGTCGGTCTCGCCGTCGATGTCCATCTCGGTGACGTAGATCGGCAGGCCGGTCCCGGCCAGCAGGTCGAGGCTGGCCTTGTGCACCTCCATCGGCCATTCGGCGGTGGTCGCGAAGGCGTGCGCCTGCACGCCGATGCCGTCCACCAGCTTCTCCCGGTTCAGCAGGTCGACGATCTCGCGGTAGCGCCTGGCGTTGTCGGGCTTGTTGGTGATGTTGTAGTCGTTGATCAGCAGTTTGGCGCGCGGGAAGTGCGTGCGCGCCAGGCGGAAGGATTCGAGGATCCAGTCCCAGCCGCTGGCGCCGTCGCCGCCGAGCGCGGCGATGTAGTTGCCGCCGCCTTCGTCGTCCTTGTTCGGCGGATCGTTCAGCGGCTCGTTGACCACTTCGACGAAGTCCAGGTCCGGGTAGCGCTCGGCGACCGCGGCGAACCAGCGCTCGATCTCGGCGCGCTGCTCGGCCGGCGGCAGCGGCTTGATCCACTCCGGCTGCTGGTTGCCCCAGACCAACACGTGCATCTGCAACGGGAAGCCATGTTCCCTGGCGAAGCGGTAGGCCTCGTCGAGCCCGCGCCAGTCCCTGCGGCCGCGCTCGGCCTCGACCTCGCCCCATTTGCCGGCGTTCTCGGGCGTGACCTTGTTCCAGTAGTCGGCGAAGCCCGGCGCCTGCTCCGCGCTGTATGCGCTGCCGAGGAACTTCGGCTGCCCGGCCGCCAGCGGCGCGCCCTGCGCCTGCAGCGCGGGCAGGGACGCGGCTAGCGCCGCGAACACGATTGCATGGATCTTCTTCATCGCAGGCCCCTCCGCCTCGCATTATTTCCGTGTAGGAGCGACGTCAGTCGCGACAGAACTTTCATTCGGATCCCTGCACATGGATGCGCGGGCTTTGCAGAGGTATCTGCATGAAGCCCGGTCGCGACTGACGTCGCTCCTACAAGGGCAACGGCGCTCATCGCTCGTCGTCGCCCAGCCGCGCCGGTTGCAGCCGCGGCACCAGCAGCTGCACCACCGCCAGCGCCAGCAGGTAGGCCGACCCGGCCATCAGGAACACCGGCACGTAGCTGCCGGTGGCCTGCAGCAGGAAGCCGGTGAAGGTCGAGATCATCATGCCGCCGACCGCGCCGGCGAAGCCGCCGATGCCCACCACCGAGGCCACCGCGTGGCGCGGGAACATGTCCGACGGCAGCGTGAACACGTTGGCCGACCAGCCCTGGTGCCCGGCGGTCGCCAGCCCGATCAACGCCACTGCCAGCCACAGGTTGTCGGCCTGCGCGGCGAACACGATCGGCACCACCGCCAGCGCGCACACCGTCATCGCGCCCTTGCGCGCGCGGTTTACGCTCCAGCCCATGCGCAGGAAGCGTCCGGCAAGCCAGCCGCCGGCGATGCTGCCGACGTCGGCGAGCACGAAGATCGCGATCAACGGCAGTCCCAGTCCCAGCAGCGACAGGCCGTATTCGGCATGCAGGAACTTCGGCAGCCAGAACAGGAAGAACCACCAGATCGGATCGGTGATGAACTTGGCGGCGACGAAGGCCCAGGCCTGGCGATGGCGCAGGATCCGCGACCACGGCACCTTCACCGCCGGCTCCGGCGGGTCGCTGCGGATATGCGCCAGCTCGGCGGCCGACAGCGCCGGCTGGTTCTCCGGCGCGCGGTACCACAGCAGCCAGACCACCAGCCAGGTCAGGCTGAGCACGCCGGTGAACAGGAACGCCGCCTGCCAGCCCAGGGTCGCGGCGACCACCGGCACCAGCAGCGGCGCGACGACGGCGCCGATGTTGGAGCCGGAGTTGAAGATGCCCACCGCCAGCGCGCGCTCGCGCCGCGGGAACCACTCGGCCACGGTCTTGATCGCGGCCGGGAAGTTGCCGGCCTCGCCCAGGCCCAGCGCGAAGCGCGCGAGCACGAAGCCGATCACGCTGGCGGCCAGCGCATGGCTCATCGCCGCCAGGCTCCACACGCCGATGGCGATGGCGTAGCCGATGCGCGTGCCGAGCTTGTCGACGATCACCCCCGCGCACAGCAGGCCGATCGCGTAGGCGGCCTGGAACGCGGTGACGATGTAGCCGTACTCGATCTCGTTCCAGCCGATCTCGCTCTGCAGGAACGGCGCCAGCACGCCCAGCACCTGGCGGTCGATGTAGTTGATCGTGGTCGCCGCCAGCAGCATCGCGCAGACGCGCCAGCGGTATCTCCCGGCCCTGGCCGGCGGGGCCGACGCGGCGGCAGTGGAAACGGCCTCGTTCATGCGCGCTCCGGCGACGGGAAGCGGAAGCACGCGCGCGCCGCCTGCGCTCGCCGGATGCGGCGCGCCGGCAGCGGCGCTTGCGTCCCCGGCGGGACAGCCGATCCCTCCCCCGCCACCTTGCGGCGCAACATGACCAATGCGCCATTTTCCACTCGCTGCATCGCTGGAACTCCCCGGATTACGCGGCTTCGCCAGGATATGATAGCGCTACCATTAGCACGATAGCGGCGCCGGGTTCCACCACCCGAGCGACCGGCGCCCATCCGCGCCCCGCGTTCCGCTCCGGCTCGCTTCCCGCTCCCGCAGGGCCCGCGCACCCGGGTCCGGGCGCATGCTGCTGCGCAGCGTGAGCACGCATGATGGTAGCGCTACCATCCGGGCCGATCCGAAGCATCCGGATTGCACGTACCGCGTCCACCGAGCAGGCCGTCCTGCGCGTACCCGCACAGGGCATCACGCATCACCACAGTATTCGGGAGGGGATCAGGGTGAACAGGAAATACGTAAAGACCACGTTGTCGACTGCATTGGGACTGGCCCTGCTGGGAATGGCAAGCGGCGCGGCATGGGCACAGCAGGCCGAACCGGCTGCCGCCACCGCAGCGCAGCAAGCCACGCCTTCGTCGCAGGATCCGATCACCAACCTGGACTCGATCACGGTGACCGGCTATCGCCGCAGCATCCAGCTCTCGACCGATGCCAAGCGCGATTCGTCCGGCTTCGTCGATTCGGTGTACGCCGAGGACATCGGCAAGTTCCCCGATACCAACATCGCCGAGTCGCTGACCCGCATCCCGGGCATCCAGCTCGCGCGCGACGTCAACGGCGAGGGCCTGAACATCGCCATCCGCGGCCTGCCCAACAGCTTCACCAAGACCGTGATCAACGGCGTCCAGGTGGCCACCGCCTCGATCGGCCTGGACAGCACCAACCAGAACCGCGAAGTCGACCTGAACCTGTTCCCGACCGAGTTCTTCACCCAGCTGACGGTCAACAAGACTCCGAAGGCGAGCCTGCCGGAAGGCGGCGTGTCCGGCGTGGTCGACATGCGCACCTCGCGCCCGTTCGACCGTCCCGGCACGCACGTGACCTACCAGTTGCAGGGCAGCTACAACGACATCAGCGACAAGATCACCCCGCAGGGCTCGCTGATCGGCAGCTGGACCAATGCGGCCGAAACCTTCGGCATCCTGGCCGGCGTGACCTCTTCGCGCGGCAAGCTCGGCGTCGAAGGCTACGAGACCATCGGCTGGACCAACCCGAACCTGACCAACGCCCAGTGCGGTACCGGCGCCTCCGGTTTCCCGGACCAGGGCACGCCCTGCAACCTCAACGGCGGCAACGGCTGGCGCGTCCCCGACGTGGTGCCGGACAACGCCTCGGTCCGCGCCGCCGGGCTGACCCCGGGCGCCGTCATCGACCGCGACATGCTGCTCGCGCTCAATCCCGGCCTGAGCATCGAGCAGATCGGCGAAGCGCTGATCCCGCGCCTGGGCCGCCCGGTGCACATGTCCGGCGACCGCGACCGCGACGCCTTCGTGACCTCGCTGGAATGGCGCCCCGGCGACAGCATGCACTTCTACCTGGACGCGCTGTACTCCAAGGCGCACCGTACCAACCAGCGCATCGACATGAACCTGATCGGCCGCAACGGCGCCATGATCCCGATCGACATGCAGGTCGATGCCAACAACGTCGTCACCAACGCCACCTTCACCAACGCCCAGTTCTTCCTCGAGGCGCGCCCGTACACCGAGGACGTCAAGTACTGGCACGTCAATCCGGGCGCCACCTTCTGGTTCGGCGACGGGGGCAACGTCAAGCTCGACGTGCAGGGCAACCTGAGCCGCAGCTGGATGTTCCGCGACTCGCCGACCATCCTGTTCAATTCGCCGTTCACCACGCTGCAGTACACCAACGGCGGCGGCCTGCCGGGCTGGACCACCGACCTCGACCTGAACGACCCGGGCATCGGCTGGACCTGGGAGGGCGGCCGGATCTGGGCGCAGAACGAGAAGCGCGTGACCGAGACCCACGGCCTGCGCGCCGACCTGCAGCTAGGCGACGACAGCAACAACATCCGCTTCGGCGTGGCCACCGATCGCAACTTCCGCCGGATCCAGGGCTTCGGCGACACCGGCGCCGCGTGGCAGCCGTACGCGTTCGACCTGGTGCCGGATTCGGCGCTGCCGGGCTACATCGTGCCGGGCCCGCTCGGCTTCGTCACGGTCGATTTCGCCCGCTTCATGACCGACACCAACTATGCCCAGTACCGCGATGCGGCGCCGGAAGCCGATGGTCCCAACACCGGCGGCGCGACCGGCGGCTTCGAGGAGAAGACCAAGGCCGCCTACATCGAGATCAACGGCCGCTCCGAGATCCTCGGCCGCACCCTGCGCTACAACGCCGGCGTGCGCTACGCGCAGACCGACCAGCAGATCAGCGGCCCGGTGACCATCGGCGGCGTGCGCCAGTGGCAGAACCTGAGCGGCGACTACAGCGAATGGCTGCCGTCGTTCAGCGCGGCCTGGGACGTGGCCGACAACGTGGTGCTGCGCTTCTCCGGCTCGCGCACGATGACCCGCCCCAATCCCAGCTCGATGCTGCCGGCCACCACCTTCACCGACCAGTCGGCGCAGGTGGCCAACCAGGGCAACCCGGGCCTGGCGCCGTATACCTCGACCAACTTCGACCTGGGCGGCGAGTGGTACACCGGGAACGAGGGCTTCATCGGCCTGACCCTGTTCAACAAGCGCGTGGAGGGCTACACCTTCCAGGGCGTGACCACGATGCCGTTCCTGCAGCTGGGCATTCCGTTCGACACCCTGACCGACACCCAGCAGGCCGCGATCAACTCGCGCGGCGGCCCGGACACGGCCACGGTCAACGTGCAGCAGCAGGTCAACGCCGACGCTGCATTGAACATCCGCGGCTGGGAAGCGATCTGGGTGCAGCCGCTGGACTTCCTGCTGCAGGGCCTGGGCTTCATGGCCAACTACACCGACCTGGACATCAGCACCGAAGGCCGCGACGCCAGCGCGCTGAGCGGCAACGTCTACGGCGTCTCGCCGTCGCTGTGGAACACCACGCTCTACTGGGAGAACTTCGGCGCCTCGATACGCCTGTCCTACAGCTGGGCGGAGGGCGCCATCGGCACCGGCCCGAACCAGCAGGGCATACCGCCGGCGCAGATCTTCGGCGAGGACCGCGGCCAGCTCGACCTGTCGGCCAGCTACACGCTGTCGCACCTGCCGACGTCGCCGCAGATCACCCTGAACGTACTGAACCTGACCGGCAAGGAGCGCCGCTCCAACTTCTGGCATTCCAACGCCGTCAACGACCTGTACGACCCGGGCCGCACCATCATGCTCGGCATCCGCGGTTCGTTCTGATGCGCGGCATCCTGCCGTAAGTGGGCGACCACCCGCGGCCCGCCTGGCGTACAGCACCGGGCGGGCCGCAGCGCATCCACCGCCCCGCCCCCCGTTCCCTCCCGCTCCCCAGGAATCCGGCGACCATGCACAGCACCTCGGAAAAACTCCCGGTACGGGAAAAGGTCGGCTACAGCCTGGGCGACCTGGCGGCCAACCTGATCTTCCAGACGCTGGTGACCTTCCTGGCGTTCTTCTATACGGACGTGTACCGGATACCCGCCGCCACCGCGGCGACGATCATCTTCGCCGTCGGCATGCTGGGCGCATTCGTGTTCACGCCGATCATCGGCATCCTCGCCGACCGCACCCGGACGCGCTGGGGCAAGTTCCGGCCGTGGGTGCTGTGGACCGCGGTCCCGTTCGGCGTGCTTTCGCTGCTGGCATTCAGCACCCCGGACCTGGGCGAGCACGGCAAGGTCGTCTATGCCCTGGCCACCTATACCCTGCTGGTGCTGGTGTACGCGGCCAACAACCTGCCCTACTCCGCCCTGAGCGGCGTGCTGACCGGCAACATGGCCCAGCGCAACAGCCTGTCGGCCTACCGCTTCGTGGCGGTGATGGTGGCGCAGTTCATCATCCAGGTGCTGTTGCTGCCGCTGGTGCTGATCCTGGGCGGCGGCGACAAGGTGCAGGGCTTCCGCAACACCATGGCGGTGTTCGCGGTGGTGGGCACGGCATTCTTCCTCATCACCTTCTTCACCACCCGCGAGCGCATCGTGCCCACGCCGGAGCAGTCCGCGGGCGTGCTGCAGGACCTGGCCGACCTGGCGCGCAACAAGCCCTGGCGGATCATGCTCGCGCTCACCGTGCTGGTGTTCATCACGCTGGCGCTCAAGGGCGGCATGTACGTCTACTACTTCCAGTACTACCTCGACGAGGTACGGCTGGCGGCGTTCCTGGACGGGGTCGGCTTCAACGGCCTCATCGCGGCGCTGAACTCTCTGCTGACCGGGGCCGGCCTGACGCGGTTCCAGTGGCCGGAAGACGCGGCCACTTCCGCCTTCAGCCTGTTCAACGCCGGCGGCATCGTCTTCATGATCGTCGGCATCGGCTTTTCCAGGCCGCTGGCGGACCGGTTCGGCAAGCGCGACGTGTTCGGTGCCGCGCTGCTGGTCTCCACCCTGTTCCTGCTGGCCTTCTTCTTCTATCCGCCCGACGCGATCGGCCTGGTGTTCGTATCGCAGATCCTGCATGGCTTCTTCTACGGCATCACCATACCGCTGCTGTGGGCCATGATCGCCGACGTGGCGGACTACTCGGAATGGAAGAACGACCGCCGCGCCACCGCGATCATCTTCTCGGCGATGCTGTGCGGACTGAAGATCGGCCTGAGCGTCGGCGGCGCGCTGGTGGCCGCCATCCTGGCCTACTACGGCTACCAGGCCGGCGCATCGACGCAATCGCACCTGGCCGTCGACGGCATCCGCATGGCCGTCAGCGTGTACTGCTCGGCGCCGTTCCTGCTGGGCGTCCTGCTGTTGTTCTTCTACGAGATAGACAAGCCCATGGAGACGCGCCTCGAGCGCGACCTGGGCGCGCGCCGCGCGCAGGCCGGCAAGGCCGCATGAACCCTCCCCCCAGGCAGATACCCCACGCAATGTCCGATGCAATGAACGCCGACGCGCTGCAGGCACTGGCCGCCAAGGCCATCTCCCCGCCATTGGTGACGCACATCTACACCGCCGACCCGTCCGCCCATGTGTTCGAGGGCAGGGTCTACATCTATCCCTCGCACGACATCGACGCCGGCATTCCGTTCAACGACAACGGCGACCACTTCGGCATGGAGGACTACCACGTGTTCCGCCAGGACACGCCCGAGGGCGAGGCGGTGGACTGCGGCGTGGCCCTGCACGTCAGGGACGTGCCGTGGGCGCAACGGCAGATGTGGGCGCCGGATGCGGCGACCAGGGCCGGGAAGTACTACCTGTATTTCCCGGCCAAGCGCGGCGACGGCATCTTCCAGATCGGCGTGGCGGTGAGCGACCGCCCCGAGGGCCCGTTCGCGCCGGAGCCGGAGGCGATCGCCGGCAGCTATTCGATCGACCCGGCGGTGCTGGCCGACGACGACGGCGCGTACTACATGTACTTCGGCGGCCTCTGGGGCGGGCAGCTGCAGAAGTACCGCGACAACGCCTACGCCGAGGCCAACCGGGAACCTGCCGACCACGAGCCGGCGCTGGGCCCGCGCGTGGCGCGCCTGAGCGAGGACATGAAGCAGTTCGCCGAGGCCCCGCGCGAGGTCGTCATCCTCGACGAGGCCGGCCGGCCGCTGCTGGCCGGCGACCACGAACGCCGCTATTTCGAGGGGCCGTGGCTGCACAGGTACCGGGGCAGGTACTACCTGTCCTATTCCACCGGCAACACCCACTGCCTGTGCTACGCCGTCGGCGACAGCCCCTACGGTCCGTTCACCTACCAGGGCAGGATCCTGACCCCGGTGGTGGGCTGGACCACGCACCACTCCATCGTCGAGTTCGGCGGCCGGTGGTGGCTGTACTACCACGACGCCATCCTGTCCGGCGGCATCACCCACCTGCGCAACATCAAGGTGGTCGAGCTGCACTACGACGCGCACGGCAGGATCCTCACCCTGCATCCGTATGGCCAGTGACCCGGCAACCGACGGCGCGCTGCGGCCGCTGGCGCCGGGTCCGCTGCTCCGCATCGGCAACGGCCCGCTGGAAGTCCAGATCGCGGCGGCGGCCGGCGGACGCATCGCGCAGATCGCCCACGATGGCGTCGAATGGCTGATCGGCCCTGGCGACGGCAATGCGGCGGCGATCGCCTGGGGCAGTTACCCGATGCTGCCGTGGGCCGGGCGCCTCCGTGGTGGCCGCTTCGATTTCGAGGGACAGCGACACCGACTGCCGGCGAACCTCGGCAACCACGCCATCCATGGCCTCGGCTTCGTCCTGCCGTGGCGGGTCGAGACGCATTCGCCGACGCATGCCGAGCTGTCGCTGCGGCTGCCCGAGGATGCACGCTGGCCGTTCGGCGGCAGCGCACGCCAGCGCATCGAGGTCGGGACGGACGCGCTGCGGCTGGAACTGTCGGTGAGCGCCGGCGAGCACGCGATGCCGATGCCGGTGATCGGCTGGCACCCCTGGTTCCGCAAGCCCGACAGCCTCGACTTCGCGCCGGATGCCCACTACCCGCGCGACGCCGAGGGCATCGCCACGCTGCCGCTGGCAGCGGCGCCGCCCGGCCCCTGGGACGACTGCTTCGTCAACCGCCGGCCGGTCGTGCTGCGGCACGGCCGGCGCGCGCTGCGGCTGACCTCCGACTGCGATCATTGGGTGGTTTTCGACGAAGGCGCCCGCGCCACCTGCGTCGAACCGCAGAGCGGCCCGCCCGATGCCTTCAATCTGGCCCCGGCCCGCTCGCTTGCGCCGGGAGCGGCGATTTCGGCCTGGTTCCTGCTGCAATGGCAATGAGCGGGCAGGCCCGGCAATGCGACACGGACCGGTTCGCACCTCGGGCCGACGCAGCCCACGGAGCCGGCCGACATCGGCCAGTACCCGGTCGGGCGCAAGCACCAGCCGCCTCCGCCTGACGACGCGATCGCTCTCGGGACGCGCTCCGGCAGAGAAGCGACGGCGCCCACCGTTGGCACCTCACCGGCCCGGCATCCCCTCTCGCCGGACCCGGCAAAGTGTATGCTCGACGTCCGTGGAAGCCATGACGCCCGCCCAGATCAACCAGCGCATCGCCGAACTGCGGCGCGAGCATCGCGCACTCGACGAGCGCATCCAGCAACTGGCCGCCAACCCGGAGGACGAGCTGGAAGCCAAGCGGCTGAAGCGGCGCAAGCTGCAGCTCAAGGACGGCATCGCCCGGCTGGAGAGCCTGCTGATCCCGGACGAGCCGGCGTGACGATCATGCCCCGGCAGCACCGGGGCGCCGCAATGACGAACACATCGGCACGCGCAACATTGCAATCGCCATGCATATCGCCCGGCTGTGAAAGCGGGGATATGTCCGCCCCCACGTTCCTCAGTCCTGCGCCGCCGCCTCTTCCGTCTTCGCCGCCTCCGGGCTGACCCGCTCGATGGTGTGGCGCAGTTCGCGGCCGAGGATGAACTTGGCGTCCTTGGCCCAGGCATCCAGCCGTTCGTCGAACAGCAGCTTGCTGTTCTCGTCCGGCCACACCAGCTTCAGTTCGCGCAGCTTCTGGATGAAGCCGCGGAACAGGGTCCGGTCGAAGAACTCCGGCGCCGCCGGGGCGTAGAGCAGGCTCAGGCGCTGCGCGGCCTGCTGGCACAGGCTTTCCAGCTCGCCGGCGCCGAGCGTGCCGGGGCCGTTCTTCACCAGTACCGAGATGGCGATGTAGTAGCGCTCGAACGCCTGCTGCAGCGAATGGCCGATGGCGCGCAGGCGGAATACCTCGTCGGTCTGCCCGGTGTTGCGCGCGAGCATGCCGCCGTCGTCCTCGCCCACGTGCTGCAGCAGGCCCTCGCGCACGAACACCTCGATGGTGCGTTCGATGCGCGCGGCGAACTCGTCCTCGCTCCACGGCAGGAACAGCTCGGCCTGCAGGAACGGATACACGGTGCGGCCCAGCCGCACCAGCCCGGCGCGGCTCATGCGGCGGTTGTTCTGGAAGCAGCACGCCACCCACGAGGAGGCGGTGAACAGGTGCAGCACGTTGTTGCGGAAGTAGCTCAGCAGCACCGCGGTGTCGCCGCTGACGCTGAGCACGTCGCCCAGCGGATGCTTGACCCGGTTGAGGACGTTGATCTCCTCGGCGTGGGCGATGATGCGCTCGGGCGAATGCGGGGTCACCGTGACCCGGTCCGAGTACGGCATTTCCTCCAGCAGGGTCTTGCACAGTTCGATCTGCGCGATCAGGTCGGCCTCGCCCATGGCGTGCTTGGGCGTGGACAGCAGCGCCAGCGCCAGCAGGTTGATCGGGTTGACGTCGGCAGCGCCGTTGATGCGCACCTGGATCTGCTGGGCCAGCGAATCGACCGCGCCGGCCAGCCATGCCGGCTTCTCGTCCTCGCCCACCGGCTTGCCGTCCCAGTCCGGGGCGTGCCGGGCGAGCACGTCGTTGAGCGCGATCGGCTCGCCGAAGTTCACCACCACCTGGCCGTAGTTCTGCTTGAGCACCTTGGGGATGCTCCACAGCAGCGACCAGATCGATTCCTTCTCCTTGGGCCGCCCGGACAGTTCGTCCAGGTAGCTGCCGCCCTCCATCAGCTTCTCGTAGCCGATGTAGACGGGCTGGAACAGCACCGGCTTGCGCGGCTGGCGCAGGAACGCGCGCAGCGTCATCACGATCATGCCGCCCTTGGGCTGCAGCAGCCGGCCGGTGCGCGAGCGCCCGCCCTCGACGAAGTACTCGATCGAGTAGCCGCCGGCCACCAGCTGCGCCACGTATTCGCTCAGCACCGCCGAGTACAGCGCGTTGCCGCGGATCGAGCGGCGGATGAAGAACGCGCCGCCCTTGCGCAGCAGGGTGCCGACCACCGGCAGGTTGAGGTTGATGCCGGCCACGATGTGCGGCGGCACGATGCCGCGGTCGTACAGCAGGTAGGACAGCAGCAGGTAGTCCATGTGGCTGCGGTGGCTGGGCACGTAGATGATCTCGTGCCCGGGCGCGGCGGCCTTGAACTTGTCCAGGTGGTGCACCAGCACGCCGGCGTAGATCCGGTTCCAGACGTGGGTGAGCATGAAGCTGGCCGAACGCACCACCGGGCTGGAATAGTCGGCCGCGATCTCCCAGGCGTAGGCGTGCGCCTTCTTCCAGGCGTCGGACGGCTTGCTGTTGTCGCGCTTGGCCTGGGCGGCGATGGCTTCGCGCACCGGGTCGGCGGCCAGCACCTTGTCCACCAGCAGGCGGCGGGTGGACAGGTCCGGGCCGATCACCGATTCGCGGATGCGGCGGAAATGGGTGCGCAGCACGCGCTGCAGCTTGCGCACGGTGCGCTCGGGGTCCAGCCCCTCGTCGACGGTGCCGCGCAGCGAGATCGGCGGCGCGAAGCGGACGATGGTGCTGCGGCCGTTGAGCAGCACCGCCAGCAGCCGGCGGAAGCGGCCGACCAGCGCCCAGTTTTCCGAGAACAGCACCGCGAACCAGCCGCTCTGCTTGTCCGGGGCGCGGCCGACGAAGATCGACACCGGCACCAGGTGCACGTCGAGCACCTCGTCGCGGCGGTGCGCCTGCAGCAGCTTGGCCAGCGAGTCGGAGTGGGTCTTGGCGCCGCGCTGCTCGGGGATCAGCGAGTTGCTGCTGGAACGCCGCGACAGCGCCAGGTAGGCGCGCCGGCGCCCGGTCGGGTCGCCCGGCAGCGGCACCAGCGGCGACGGCAGGCCGGCCTCGCGGCAGGCCTTGTCCAGGATCAGCGCGTTGGACAGGCCGTAGTCCTCCAGCACGTAGACCAGCGGCCGGCCGTCGTTGTACTGCCCGGCCAGTTCGGGCTCGATCTTCAGCGACAGCCAGGGCTCGACCAGGCGGCCGAGCAGGCGCGCCCACAGCGGACGCTTGCCGCCGCGCGCAGGCACGGCGGCCACCGGCGGCACGGGAGCGGGTTCGGCAGGCGGCGCGGATGCGGGATCCGGCGACGGCGCGGGCGCGGGCTCGTCGCCCGGGAATGGCAAGGGATTCTGTTTCGGCATCGGCGCCATTATGGCTTAGCCGGTGTGCCGGGGTCGTCCTGTTGCGGTTCGGGGGCGGTTTCGGCGGCTTCCTCGGCCCGCGCGGCCTCGGCCGCGTCCGCCGCCTGCAGCAGCGCATCGACCTGCTGCAGGGTGCGCTCCACGTACCAGTGGCGGTCGCGGCGGGCCAGCGCCACGCTGATGTCCAGCTCCTTGCCGGCCAACGGGTACCGCACCCGTGCGGTGGCGCGCTCGCCCTGTTCCGCGACCAGGCCGACGCGCAGGCCGGCGGCGGTATCGTCCAGCGACAGTCCGTAGCCGGCCAGCACCTGCTTGAACGCGCGCAGGAACGGCCCCAGCCGCTCCAGGCTGGCGGTCATGCCGGCCTGCTGCAGTGCCTCGTCGCTGTTCAGGCCGGTGTCGCGTGCGGCGGCGGTCAGCCGGGCGATGGTCTCCTGCGCCAGCTTCGGGTCGGACAACGGCGCGGCCATCGCCCAGTCGCTCAGTGCGGTGACCAGCTGCACGTAGTGCTCGCGCTGCTCGTCGCTGTAGTCGCCCTGGTTGCGCAGGTATTGCACCCCGAACAGGCCCAGCGAGTGCGCCGCCTGGCGCACGCCGGCGGCCTGGCCGGCGATCTGCGCCTTGAACGCCTGCTGCAGCGTCTTCTCCGCATCGGACGCGGACAGTGCCGCCAGCAATGCCGGCAGTTTCTCGTCCAGCGGCAGTTCGGTCAGCGGCCAGCGGCTGTGGCCCTGGCGCCAGGCGGTTTCCAGCCGTGCGTACTCGGCCGGCGGCACCGCCGCGCGGGCGTAGCCGACCAGATCGTCGTCATGCAGGTACTGGGCGAGCTGCCGCACTGCCGCCGCCGGTTCGGTCGCCGCCCCCGGCAGCTCGGCCGGTTCACGCTTGCAGCCGGCCAGCAGCACCGCCACGCACAGGCCGAAGGCGAACGGACGGTACTTGGATGACGATATGCGCATGGCGTGAAGGCTCCCCCGGTAGCGGCCCGCATCTTGCGGCCTGCCCGCGACCGGCAGCAAGCATGGCCGTCACGCTGCGGCCATGCGGCATGGCGCCGGCGCGGTGCAAGAAAGTCCTTTGCCCCTCGCCGTGCCGAGGGGGGCAGGTTCCGGGGCCGCTTTGCTTGCCGTT
This sequence comes from Xanthomonas chitinilytica, assembly GCF_026107455.2. Lineage (GTDB taxonomy): Bacteria > Pseudomonadota > Gammaproteobacteria > Xanthomonadales > Xanthomonadaceae > Stenotrophomonas > Stenotrophomonas chitinilytica. Next base: position 29,569 of record NZ_JAPCHY010000009.1, read on the forward strand.
CGAAAAGCTCGCGACTGACGTCGCTCCTACAAGGCGCAGGAAGGCGTTGTAGGAGCGACGTCAGTCGCGACAGGCGGCACCGACGCCCTTTCCCGGGCCCGGATGAAGCGCAAAAAAAAAAGAGGCCGCAACGTTGCCGGTGGCGGACCTCCCGAATCCGGCACGGAGCCGGTGGACATTGGGTGGCGCATGCCCGGCCATGAGCCGGACGCAGCGATCCTACCCGCCCATTCAAGTTGAAGCAATACTTGAAATTATTTCTCTCAAGTTATTGAATTATTTGGCTAATACGCCTGCGATCTCTGCCTGCATGGCGTGGGCGGCGGCACGCGGGTCCGGCGCCAGCCGGATCGGGCGGCCGACCACGATGGCGTCGGCGCCGTCGGCGAATGCCTGCGCCACGCCGACGGTACGCTGCTGGTCGTCGCCAACCGGGCCGCCGGGACGGATGCCGGGGCAGACGATCGAGAACCCGGCGCCGGTGGCGGCGCGGATCGGCGCCGCTTCCTGCCCGGAGGCGATCACCCCGTCGATGCCGGCCGCCTGCGCGGCCAGCGCGCGCTCGACCACCACCTCCACCGGTTCGCGGTCGATGCCCATCTGCGCCAGGTCGGCACGGCCCATCGAGGTCAGCACGGTCACCGCCAGCAGGCGCATGTCCGAGGTGTTGGCGGCCGCGGCCGCTTCCATCATCGCCGGGTGCCAGCCGTGGATCGTGCAGTAGCTCACCGGCCACTGCGACAGCCGCCGGATCACCCCGGCCACGGTGGCCGGGATGTCGAAGAACTTCAGGTCGACGAACACGCGCTTGTCGCGCCGGGCCAGTTCGTCGAGCACCTCGAAGTACTCGCCCGAGGCCAGCAGCTCCATGCCGATCTTGTAGAACGACACCGCATCGCCCAGGCGCTCCACCCAGTCGATGGCCTCGGCGCGGCCGGGCACGTCCAGCGCGAAGATCAGCCGTTCGTCGTCGCGCAGCGGCAGCGGCGCGCGGCTCATGGCGCCACGTCCAGCGCGGCGCGCTTGGCGGCGTTGCGCTCGGCCGCCGGCAGCGACCAGGCGTTGTTGAACTGCGCCGGCTCCCAGCCGCCGTAGGTCGGGTTGGCCAGCATCCACCAGCGCTGGCCGAACCAGTCGCCGTACTGCTGCAGCAACTGGTCGCGCCCGTCCTGGGTGTTGGCCAGGATCTGGGTGAAGTCGCTCAGCTGGTCGCCGACCTGCATCAGCACGCGGTACTCGCGCGCCACCCACTGGCGGCGGCAGGCCTTCTCGCTGCCGTGCTGCTCGCAGCCGGGCACGTGCATGCCCAGGCCCAGGTAGACGCTGTCGTCGGCCACCGGCAGCCCGACCTTGCGCAGGTTGGCCAGGGTGGCCTCCTTCATGTGCTCGGCGCGGTTGGTGACGTAGATCATGGTCACGCCCTTGGCGGTGGCCTGGCGCGCGAACTCGACCGCACCGGGTACTGCGGTGGCCTTCTGCTCGGCCACCCAGGCATCCCAGCTGACCTCGTCGTAGCTGGCGCCGTCGCGCACCAGCCGCGCCTGGTAGGGCGAGTTGTCCAGCACGGTCTCGTCCACGTCGACCACCACCGCCGGCTTCAGCGCCGCCGACTGCGCGGCGCCGCCCTCTTCCGGCAACAGCGCGGTCCAGGACGGATCGGCCAGCGCGCGGTCCAGCTGCGCGGCGGCCGCGCGCCAGGTCTGCAATGCGTTGGCGCGGTATTCCTGCGAACGCTGCACCCACAGCACGGCGTTGAGGTTGTCGTCAGCCGCGACGGCGGCGGGCGCCTCGACCGGCGCCGGGTCGCGCACGGCCGGGGCGGTCGACGCGCAGGCGGCCAGCGCCAGCACCGCGCCGGCGAGCAGGGAAAAGGAGGGGAGTCGGGACATGGGCACTACCGGAAACTCAGGATCGCGCCAGTTTACCGGCTCGCGCCCGGCCCCGGCCCTGCGTGGGCGGTCGGCTATCCTTGCGCGCCCCGATGCTGCGGAACCGCCGGATGAGCCCAGACACCGAATCCCCGACCCTTCCCGTGCTCGACGCCGCCCAGGCGCGCGCGCTCGGCTGCCTGATCGAGAAGGAAGCCACCACGCCGGACACCTACCCGCTGACGGTCAACGCCGCCCAGGCCGCCGCCAACCAGAAGACCGCGCGCGAGCCGGTGATGGCGCTGTCGGTCGGCGACGTGCACCACGCCCTGCGCCAGCTCGAGACCCTGGGCCTGGCGCGGCAGCAGTTCTCCTCGCGCGCCGAGCGCTACGAACACCGGCTCGACAGCGCGCTGGACCTGACCCGCCAGCAGGTCGCGCTGCTGGGACTGTTGCTGCTGCGCGGCCCGCAGACGGCAGGCGAGCTGTTCGCCCGCAGCGAGCGGCTGGCGAAGTTCGGCGATGCCGAGGACCTGCGCCATCACCTCGAGCGCCTGATCCAGCGCGGGCTGGCGCTGCTGCTGCCGCGCGCCTCCGGCCAGCGCGAGGATCGCTACATGCACCTGCTCGGCGGGCCGGTGGATGCCGAGGCGCTGGCCGCCCGCCACCGCGCTTCCGGCACCGCTGCCGCGGCCGGCGACACCGGGCTGGAGGAACGCGTGCAGCAGTTGGAAGCGACCGTGGCGGCGTTGCAGGAACAGCTGGCGCAGCTGCAGGCGCGGCTGGACGCCTGACCCGCCTCGACCTGTAGGAGCGACGTCAGTCGCGACCGGACTTTACCGGGAAAGCCCCATCGCGACTGACGTCGCTCCTACAGGGGCCTCATTGGCTGGCGAACAGCAGCAGGGTTTCGTCCCTGCCCGGCAGGCGCACCGTGCCGTCGGCGCGGAAGCCGAGCGCTTCCAGCAACGCGACCGAGCGGGCGTTGCCCGGCGCCACGATCGCGCACAGCCGCTCCAGCCCCGGCCGGGTGCGCGCATGCTCCAGCACCGCGCGCGCGGCTTCCAGCGCATAGCCCTGCCCGGTATGGCGCTGCAGCAGGGCATAGCCGATGTCCGCATGCGGCAGGCCGTCGCGGCGCACCAGCCCGGCGTTGCCCAGCCAGGCGCCGTCGCTGCGGCGCTCGATCGCGTACATGCCATGCCCGTGCTGCGCGTAGCTGGCCAGCGGCCCCTTCCGCAGGTAGTCGCGCGCCTGCGCCAGCGTGCGCACGCCGCGGTCGCCGATGAAGCGGTGGAAGCCCGGCTCGTTGAGCAGCTCCAGCATCGCCGTGGCGTCGTGATCGTCGGCGCGCAGGCGGCGCAGGCGCAGGCGCTCGGTTTCGATGACGGTGGACATGCATGGATCCACGGACGGGAAGACCGCCACAGCGTGGCGTCGTCGCCGGCCGCAGGCAAGCCGCCGCATCGCAGGGCTGGAGCATCTTCTTCGGACCCCACCCCGATCGTCGTGCCCGCCAAACCCCTCTCAACGGCCGGAGTGCACCTCGACAGCCGGGGTGCTTTCAGTAACCGAGCGGCTTTTCAACAGCCGCACGGCGGGTCATGGCTGGCCGGGCGGGAAGCGCTGGCCGGATGGCCGACCGTCCCGCGACTCTCGGCTCGATCGCCGCGCGGGTCGCCGGACGACCAGCCGACCGGCCGTTGAAAAGCCTCTCGCGGAACGATGGCAGAAGCGGGCCCGCCCATGATCCGAAAAGGCGCTAGTCGAACAGCGCCTGGATCGCCGCCAGCCCGGCCTGGGCGCGCTCCTTCTTGCGCTCGGCGTCGGCCACCGGGTCGGCGCCGTCGCGCTGCATCTCCTCGGCCGGGATCTCGCTGAAGAAGCGGCTGGGCTTGAGCCGCACGTGCTCGCCGAACTTGCGGGTGAGCTTGCTGTAGCTCATCCACAGCTGCTCCTTGGCGCGGGTGATGCCCACGTACAGCAGCCGCCGCTCCTCCTGCAGGTTGCCTTCGTCCAGGCTGACCTGGTGCGGCAGCACGCCGTCCTCGCAGCCGACGATGAACACATAGCGGAACTCCAGCCCCTTGGAGGCGTGCAGGGTCATCATCCGCACCTGGTTGCCGCCGTCGTCCTTGTCGTTGCGCGACAGCAGCGCCAGCTGCGCGGCCAGGTCGCTGGCGCTGGCGCCGCGCGGCCCGCTCTCGAACCATTGCGCCAGCTCCTCCAGGTTGCCGGCGCGGCGCTGGTACAGCGCCTCGTCCTTGCATTGCGAACGCAGCTCGGCGAGCAGCCCCGATTCCTTGCTCAGGCGCCGCACCAGCTCGCCGGCCGGCAGCTCGCGCATCTGCATGCGCAGGTCGCGCAGGATGTCGGTGAAGCGGCTGAGGTTGTTGGCCGCGCGCGGCGGCAGCTGCGCCAGCGCGCCGATCGCCTCGGCCGCCTGTGCCATCGGCATGCCCTTCTCCGAGGCCAGCTCGGCCAGCCTGGCCAGGGTACTGGCGCCGACCTCGCGCTTGGGCGCCTGCACCGCGCGCATGAACGCGGTGTCGTCGTCCGGATTCACCAGCAGCCGCAGCCAGGCCAGGGTGTCCTTCACTTCCTGGCGTTCCAGGAACGCGGTGCCGCCGGTGATGTGGTACGGCGCGCGCACCAGCTGCAGCGCCTTTTCCAGCGGCCGCGACTGGAAGTTGCCGCGGAACAGGATGCAGAAGTCGCTCCACGGCACCTGCTTGGAGGTGGCCAGGTAGGAGATCTCGGCGGCCACCTTCTCCGCCTCGTGCTCGCTGTTGCGGCATTCCCACACGCGGATGCGCTCGCCGTCGGCCTGGTCGCTCCACAGCTTCTTCAAGTGCTCGTGCGGGTTGTTGGCGATCAGCGCGTTGGCCGCGCGCAGCACGCGGTTGGAGCAGCGGTAGTTCTGCTCCAGCTTGATCACCTGCAGCGCCGGGTAGTCGCGGCCCATCGCCTGCAGGTTCTCCGGGTTGGCGCCGCGCCAGGCGTAGATGCTCTGGTCGTCGTCGCCCACGCAGGTGAAGTTGCCGCGCGGCCCGGCCAGCTGCTTGAGCAGCCGGTACTGGGCGTCGTTGGTGTCCTGGCACTCATCCACCAGCAGGTAGCCGATGCGCTCGCGCCAGGCCGCGGCGATCTCCGGGTTCTCCTCCAGCACCTGCACCGGCAGGCGGATCAGGTCGTCGAAATCGACCGCGTTGAACGTGGTCAGGCGCAGCTGGTAGCGCTCGTAGACGCTGGCGGCCTCCTTCTCGCGGTTGCTGCGCGCCGCGCGCATGGCCTGCTCCGGCGACAGGCCGGCGTTCTTGGCCCGCGAGATCAGGTTCTTCACGTCCTCCACGTCATCGGGCTTGGCGCCGTACATCAGGTCCTTGACCTGGGCGGCGGCATCGTCGGCGTCGAAGATCGAGAAGCCGCGCTTGAGCCCGACCGCGGCATGCTCGATCTGCAGGAACTTCAGCCCCAGCGCGTGGAAGGTGCAGATCGTCACCTCGTCGGCATCGCCGCCGCGCAGGCGCTTGGCCACGCGCTCGCGCATCTCCTTGGCCGACTTGTTGGTGAAGGTGATCGCGGCGATGCGCCTGGCCGGATAGCGGCCGCTGCCGATCAGGTGCGCGATCTTCTCCACGATCACGCGGGTCTTGCCGCTGCCGGCGCCGGCCAGCACCAGCAGGGGGCCTTCGCAGTGCAGCACCGCGGCGCGTTGGGGGGGATTGAGGGAGTCCAGCATGTCGGGGTTCTGTAGCGAGCGCATAGTCTAGCGGCAAGCCCCGGCCGGGACCGGCCACCATGGCCCGGGGCCGATCTGCTCGTCCGCCATATGGGCGAAAAGGACCGCGGACGACCGGGCGGCGGGGCCGGAACGGACCTGCGGGATGGCGAGGCCGCCGCGCCGGATGCGCGGCCCCGGCATTTTCCCGCCGCTGGCCCGGTAAAATCGACCGATGGCCAAGCTCTATTTCTACTACTCGGCGATGAACGCCGGAAAGACCACCACCTTGCTGCAGTCGGCGCACAACTACCGCGAGCGCGGCATGCGGGTGGCGATCCTCACCCCGCGGCTGGACCATCGCGCCGGCACCGGCGTGGTCGCCTCGCGGATCGGGCTGCAGGCCGAGGCGGTCGCCTTCGACCGCGACACCGACCTGGAACGGCTGATCGAGCGCGACATCGGCGACCGCGGGAAGCTGGGCTGCGTGCTGGTGGACGAGGCGCAGTTCCTCAGTCGCAGCCAGGTGTGGCAGTTGAGCGAAGTGGTGGACCAGCTGCGCATCCCGGTGCTGTGCTACGGCCTGCGCACCGATTTCCGCGGCGAGCTGTTCGAGGGCAGCCAGTACCTGCTGGCCTGGGCCGACGAGATGCAGGAGATCAAGACCATCTGCCACAGCGGCAAGAAGGCGACCATGACCGTGCGCGTGGACGAGCACGGCCACGCGGTGCAGGACGGGCCGCAGGTGGAGATCGGCGGCAACGAGCGCTACGTGTCGGTCAGCCGCGCCGAGTTCAAGAAGATCACCCGCGGCCAGGGCCGCATCGAACCGATGCAGGCGCCGTTGCCGCTGTAGGAGCGGGTGCGCCCCGCATGGGCTTGCCCGGTGCGGGGATTGTCGATGAAGCGCCCTGCGGGGCAAGCCCCGCGTCTACGGTTTGGGGACTTCGCGGATGACCCGCTTCGCCGCCGGGTCGCGGGTGTCGCAAGGGCAGCGTGGCGGTGGTCTCACCGCGACCATCCGGCAACGCCGGCCCGGTCCGGCCCTCGCGGCGGGCGACGAGGTGGCTCGTGCTCGCGGCACGACGTACAGCACTGCTGTTCGTGGTTGCCGCCGCCCAGCGGTCGCCTTCCAGCTCCCATTGCGACAAGTCGGTGGCGTTGCCGTCGAACTGGTCCCGCCAGGCCGGCACCCCGCCCGGTGGCGACGCCTGCGCGGCGCCACCGGACAACAGCGCCGCCAGCAGCGGCAGCGTGCTTACGGCGCCGGACACTCGACCTTCCGGTCGTAGTCGGTGCCGATGCTCACTTTCGCCAGCGACAGGCGCAGGCCATTGCCGCCGTGCAGGGCGAACGGCATGTCCAGCTTGCCGGTGTCGATGCCGGCGCCGCGCAGGCACTTGAGCGGCACGCCCAACCGCGCCCACTCGCCGCGCGGCAGCTTCGCCAGCGCATCGCCGATGGCCACTTCGCCGCGGCAGCCTTCGCCGCAGGTGGCGATGTAGTTCACCGCAGCGTTGGCCGGCAGCGCTTCCACCCGCACATCGGCGATCACCAGCACGTCGCCGTTGGTCTCGCGCACCAGGTCCAGCGGCATGTTGGCGCGCAGTTCCAGCGTGCCGTCGCCGCTGAACACGAACTGGCGCGCACCTTCCTGCACCTCGGTGTTGACCGCGGTCATCGTCACCGAGCCGTCGCGGGTGGCGGCATTGGGATGCACGATGTCCATCGCCTCGCCATCGGCGCCGACCAGGCGCAGGGTCAGGCCGGTGGTGGCCACGCCGCGTTCGAACCAGGTGCTGGTGCGCGAGGCGTTCGGGTCGATGCCCGGGTCCTCCGGCAGCGGGTCGAGGCTGCCGTCGTCGGCATAGGTGAGGCCGTAGCCGAACGCGAACTGCGGGTCGTAGTCCTCCTGGCCGACATTGTTGGCGTACTGGTCGGCGCGGCGCGGCCAGGAGAAGCTGAGCTTGCCGTGGAAGTCGTGCTGCACGCCGCCGTCGGGCTTGCGCAGCAGCACGTCGGCGACGCCGCCGCCCTCGCCGCCCGGCAGCCACGCGGCGACGAAGGCGTCGGCGGCGTTGATCTCGCGGTTCATCCACAGCGGGCGGCCGCTGAGGAACACCGCCACCACCGGGATGCCGTCGGCCTTGAGCTTGCGGATCAGTTCGAGGTCGCCGGACTTGCCGCCCTTGAACATCAGGTCGGGCAGGTCGCCCTGGAACTCGGCGTAGGGTTCCTCGCCGAACACCACCACCGCCACGTCGGGCTTGGCCTTGTAGGTGCCATCGACCGCCAGCTCGGCCTTGCCGCCGGCCGCTTCGACCTGCGCCTGCAGCCCCTGCCAGATGGTGTCGGCATTGGGGAAATCGGCGCGCTGGGTGCCATCGCCCTGCCACGTCAGGGTCCAGCCACCGGCCTGCTTGGCCATGTTGTCGGCGCCGTCGCCGGCCACCAGCACGCGCTGCTTCGGCGCCAGCGGCAGGATGCCGTTCTGGTTCTTCAGCAGCACCAGCGATTCGCGCACCGCCTGCCGCGCCACGGCACGGTGTTCGGACGCGCCCAGCAGCTCGAACTTGCCGCCCAGCGCGCGCGCCGAGGGCTTGGGCTTCTCGAACAGGCCCATGCGGAACTTGGCGCGCAGGATGCGCCGCACCGCATCGTCCAGCCGCGCCAGCGGCAGGGTGCCGTCCTTCGCATGGGCCAGCGTGCTTTCGTACATGCCCTTCCAGGTGTCCGGGGCCATGGCCATGTCCAGCCCGGCGATGTAGGTCTGCGCGCAATCGGTGTTGCTGCACCCCTTGACCTGGCCATGGCCGTTCCAGTCGCCGACGACGAAGCCGCCGAAGTTCATGCGGCCCTTCAGCACGTCGGTCATCAGCGGCTTGTGGCCGTGCATCTTCTCGCCGTGGAAGCTGTTGAACGAGGCCATCACCGATTGCGCGCCGGCGGCGATCGCCGGCACGTAGCCGGCGGCGTGGATGTCGCGCAGTTGCGCTTCGCTGACCACGGTATCGCCCTGGTCCTTGCCGTTGGTGGTGCCGCCGTCGCCGAGGAAATGCTTGACCGTGGTCATCACCCGGGTGTCGTCGAGGAAGTCGGCGTCGCCCGGCTTGCCCTGCAGGCCTTCGACGAACACGCCGGCATAGCTGGCCACCAGCGCCGGGTCTTCCGAATAGCCCTCGTAGGCGCGGCCCCAGCGGTCGTCCTGCGGCACCGCCACGGTCGGCGCGAAGGTCCACTCCATGCCGGTGGCGCGGGTTTCGGCGGCGGTGATGCGGGCGATCTCGCGCAGCAGTTCCGGGTTGCGCGTCGCGCCCAGGCCGACGTTGTGCGGGAACAGGGTGGCGCCGACCACGTTGCTCTGGCCGTGCATGGCGTCGATGCCCCAGATGATCGGGATCGCCTTGCCGCCGTCGCGGGTATCCATCGAGGCTTCCCAGAACGCATCGGCCAGCGCCAGCCATTCGGCCGGGCTGGCGTTGTACTTGCCGCCCGGGTCGGAACCGCCGCCGGCAAGGATCGAGCCGAGCCGGTACTTGCGCACGTCGTCCGGGGTGATGCTGGCGATGTCGCCCTGCACGATCTGGCCGACCTTTTCCTCCAGCGTCATCGTCGCCAGCAGCTCATTGATGCGCTGCTCCAGCGCCGGGTCTTCGGCCAGCGGCCACGCCGGTTGCGGCCACTGCGCCGGGTCGATCCGTACGGCGGCATCGGCATCGGCCGGAGGGGTATCGCTGGAAGGGGCGCAGGCCGTGGTCAGCGCCAGAGTGGCGCACAGCAGGGCCAGCGGCAGGCGACGCGGAAACGGATGCAGGGGACGGGGCTTCATGATCGGCGGATTTCCTGGGCAGGGTGGCTGGAAGGAGCACACGATTGTGCAGGACACCATGACAGCGTTGTCAGGCCAAGGGCAGAATACCCACAGTGCATCGCGATGGCTTGCTGCACAGCGGCATGCGGTCGCGGATCAAAGCTGCGCCTGCGTCCGCAGGCAGGCGGCGCGGGCGGGGAACCGGGAAGCATTATGACTGGCAAGAAACAGGCGGTGGTGGCGGCCGGGCCCGCACCTGGCGGCAAGCCGGGGCGTGTGCGCATCGAGGACGTGGCGGCGACGGCCGGGGTGTCGATGAAGACCGTTTCGCGCGTGCTCAACCATGAGCCGAACGTGTCCGAGCGCACCCGCAAGCTGGTGGAGGCGGCGGTGGAGAAGCTGCGCTACCGCCCGCTGCCCTCGGCACGGGTGCTGGCCGGGCGGCGCTCCTATCTGGTCGCCATGCTGTTCGACAACCCTTCCTCGAACTACCTGATGGAAATCGAGATGGGCGTGCTCGATGCCTGCCAGACGCAGCACTACAACCTGATGCTGGCGCCGCTGGTCTATGACGCCGCCGACATCGTCGGCAAGGTCGAGGCGCTGATCATGCAGTCGCAGCTGGACGGCATCGTGCTGACCCCGCCGCTCACCGACGATGCCGCGCTGCTGGAGCGGCTGGTGGACCTGGGCATTCCCTATTCGAGCATCTCGGCCAAGGAGCAGAACCGCCACGTCGGCGTGGTGGTGGACGAGTTCGGCGCGGTGTGCGCGCTGATGACGCACCTGGCCACGCTGGGCCACACCCGCATCGGCCACATCAAGGGCCATGCCGCGCACGGCGCCAGTCGTTGGCGCCTGGCCGGCTACCGCGAGGGCCTGCGCCGCGCCGGGCTGCGCTACGACGCCACGCTGGTGGTGGACGGCGAGTTCTCCTACGAATCCGGCTATGCCGGCGCCAACGTACTGCTCGACCTGCCCGAGCGCCCCACCGCGATCTTCGCCGCCAACGACGACATGGCCGCCGGCGTGATCTGCGCCATCAGCGAGCGCGGCCTGTCGGTGCCGGGCGACGTTTCGGTATGCGGCTTCGACGACACGCCCATCGCGCGGCAGATCTACCCGGCGCTGACCACGGTGCGCCAGCCCACCCGCGAGATGGGCCGGCTGGCCGCCAGCGAGCTGCTCAAGGAAGTCCGCGAGATGGGCAGCGGCGGCGTGGTCGACGTGGCCTATACGTTGCAGGTGCGGCGTTCCACCGGGCCGGTGCCGATCGCCTGAACCACGACGATGCCGGCCGGGCCCGCGCTCCTCGGCAAGGGCGAGGGCAGGCGCCTGCGGAAGCGTGCCCTGGTCTCCCGCCCAGGCCATTGCCGCCTTCGGCGGCATGGGTTTTGCGGCAGGGCAACAACCCGATTTTCCTTTTTTCCGGCGTGTTGCGTTTGAAACGGCTGCCGTCGACCAACATATTTGACAACGCTGTCAGATTGCCATCCAATCCAGACGCCAGCCCGCTGACTGGACGTCACCCGAAACACACACACACACAATCCAGAACCACTTGAATCCATATGAATCCCTGGGGAGGGAAGGTTCATGAGGCAGTCTCGTATCGCACCGAAGCGGCGTCTGTTGACGACCGCGTTGCTGTCGCATTGGCACCGCCGCTTGCCGCGCAGGCCGGCACCGAGAATCCCGACGATCCGACGCCTGCACCGCAGGTAGCGGACAGTGCGCAGGCGAAGGGGGATGCCGTCACCACGCTCAGGGAGGTCATCGTCACGGCCACCAAGCGCGAAACCAACCTGATGAAGACGCCCATCGCCATCACCGTGGTCGGGCAGGAGGAGCTTGACCAACGCGGCATCAGCAACGTGAAGGACATCTTCCCGCTGGTGCCCAACATGGACGTGAACTTCGACTCGTCGCAGACGGCTCCGGTGATCTCGATGCGCGGCGTGCGCTCGACCAACATCACCGAACTGGGCGACCCCGCCGTCGGCCTGCACCTGGACGGCATCTATTCCCCGCGCCCGCAGGGCGCAATGGCGCTGATGTTCGACGTGGAGCGCGTGGAAGCCCAGCGCGGTCCGCAGGGCACGCTGTTCGGGCGCAATTCCACGGTCGGCAACGTGAACATCATTTCCCGCCGCCCCGACGCGTCCGCGTTCGATGCCAACCTCGGGCTGGAAGTGGGCCGCTGGAACCAGCGCAAGGTGCAGGGCATGGTGAACATTCCGGTCACCGACACCTTCGCGCTGCGCGGCTCCTTCGTCACCGAGAAGCGCGATTCCTACCTGAAGGGCTATTACGACCCGAACCAGTGGGATACCCGCTACCTCCCCGACTACGCGAAGAATGCCCCGGCGTATTCCGGCACGCCCGAGCAGCGCAACCTGGTGCAGCGGGCACGCTGGTGGGACGGCGGCCAGGACGGCCTGCAGGACATCGTCAAGGCCGATTCCAGCGACTTCTACAACAACGCCAACCAGTACGCCTTCCGCATCGCCGGCCTGTGGGAGCCGTCGGCGGATTTCTCCTGGCTGCTCTCCTACGAGAAGTTCCGCGACAAGAGCGCCGGCAACACCGACACGATCGACTGCAAGAAGGCGAGCAAGCGCGTGGTCATGCGCGACGGCGAGCTGGCGCCGCTGCAGGGCTGCGAGGACACCTACGGCCCCGGCGCGAACTCGTACACCTCGCTGGTCAGCGTTCCAGGCCAACTGGACCTGAGCATCGACAGCGTCCGCTCCAACCTGCGCTGGGACATCAGCGATTCGGCGGCGATCGTGTACAACGCCGGCTGGGCGAAGCAGGTCCGCACGCAGATATCCGACCAGGACCGCGGCGTGACCGACTGGGACATGTCGATCTTCTTCCGCAAGACCGACTACCGTTCGCAGTCGCATGAACTGCAGTTGCAGTCGACCGACGACGGCCCGTTCCAGTGGATCACCGGCCTGTTCTATTTCAAGGAAGACAACAACATGCAGGGCGGCTGGATGAACTCCATGGCCAGCGCCAGCTACTGGAACCAGCCGGACCGCACGCTTTCGTCGAAGGCGGTCTTCGCCCAGGGTACGTATTCGCTGAAGGAAGACCTGCACCTGACCCTCGGCTACCGGCGCACCAAGGACACCAAGCAGGACGTCGGCGGCCACAACATGGACTGCAACGACAGCAATCCGAACCTTGTCGATCCGACGCTCAACGGCGGCAGGTGTTTCCCCGCATGGGACCGGGAAGCCTACCTGCAGCTTCCCCGGGACTACTTCTGGAATCCCGCGATCTACACCCCGGTGACCAACAACGACATCCGCGGCGAGTGGAGCTACAACATGTGGCGCGTCGGCCTGGATTACGACCTCAGCGACCGCACCATGCTGTTCGGCTACGTGGCCAACGGCATCAAGGCCGGCGGCATCGGCGACGTGGTGGTGCAGTACGAGCAGGACCCGGTCACCACCGAGTATCCGCTGGGCCCGGATGGCCAGCGCATCATCAAGAAGCGCCACGAGAACACCTACGACCCGGAAGAGGTCGTCACCTGGGAAATGGGCATCAAGACGACCCTGTTCGACAACCGGTTGCGGCTGATGGCGACGGCGTTCTACAGCGACTATTCCGACATGCAGATCGCCACCGCCAGGCCGTTGTTCGTCACCTATGCGTTCGAACGCGACAACAACGGGCAGCCGACCGACGTGGTCGAGGCCAACGAGTTCACCGTGTTCCAGACCGCCAACATCGGCAAGGCCAGGATCAAGGGTCTGGAGCTGGAGTACGACTGGGCGGTCAGCCAGAAGGGCCGGTTGAGCGGTCACGTCGCCTGGCTGGACACCAAGATCACCAGCCAGTTCGTCCAGCAATGGGGCTTTGCCCCCGCCGATCTCTACGAGATCAGCTACGACGAGTCCGTCGACCCGGAGAACGCCCAGCTCACCGTCGACCTCCAGGGCAACGAGCTGCCGTCTTCGCCGAAGTTCACGGCCGCCATCAACTACAGCTACATGTTCGACCTGAAGTCGGGTGCCACGATCCTGCCCTGGATCGCGGTGAACTACCGCACCTCGTCCTACTTCACCATCTTCAACACGGACAAGCACGAGGACAAGTTCGCCACCGCGACGCCGGACGCCTTCAGCGACAAGCGTCCGTCTTCGACCAACGTCTCGCTCGGCATCAAGTACACGGCGCCGGATACCCGCTGGAGCGTGGAAGGGTTCGTGAACAACGCCACCGACACCACCGAGTTCTACTGGGCAGGTGGCGGCGACGGTCTGGTCAAGGGCCCGGTATCGATGCCGCGGTTCTACGGCGTGCGCCTCAACTACAACTTCGGCCGGTAAGGGGATCGCGCGCAGCCACCCGCCTCGCGCGGATCCGGATCGGATCGCAGGATCCGGCCCGGGTCCGCGGGTGCAGCGGGTGGCTGGTCCGCTTTCGGGATCAGACGCAATCGACCCCCACGAGGAGAATCCGATGAAAACCATCCTGATGATGAGCTTGCTGGCGATGGCGCTGCCCGGGCAGGCGGCGGCCAGCCCCCTGGAACGCAATGACGGAGCAGTGACCGTCTACACCACCGCACGCGACGCCGCGCGGCAGATGGTGCGCAGCCAGGCGGCGCCATTGTCCGTGGGGCACCCGCTGACCGAAGCGGAGAACTCGGTGTTCGTCGAGCCGGAGCGTCGCTTCCAGACCCTGCTCGGCATCGGCGGCGCCATCACCGACGCCACCGCGGAAACGTTCGCCAAGCTGGACGAGGCGCGTCAGCAGGAGCTGCTGCGCGCCTACTACGACCCCGAGCACGGCATCGGCTATACCCTGGCGCGCACCACCATCCACAGCTCGGACTTCAGCAGCGGCAGCTACACCTACATCGCCGAAGGCGATGCATCGCTCGACAGCTTTTCCGTCGAGCATGACCGCAGGTACCGCATCCCGATGATCAAGCGGGCGATCACCGCGGCCGGCGGCACGCTGCCGCTGATGGCCAGCCCGTGGAGCGCACCGGCGTTCATGAAGGACAGCAACAACATGCTGCAAGGCGGCAAGCTGCTGCCGGAGTATGCCGACGCCTGGGCCAGGTACTACGTCAGGTTTCTCGACGCCTACCAGGCCGAGGGCATCCCGGTCTGGTCGATCAGCGTGCAGAACGAGCCGATGGCCAAACAGACGTGGGAGTCGATGCTGTTCACCGCCGAGGAGGAGCGCGACTTCCTCAAGAACCACCTCGGCCCGACCATCAAGAACAGCACGCACGCCGATACCAAAATCGTGGTGTGGGACCACAACCGCGACATGATGGTCCACCGCGCCAACGTGATCTTCGGCGACCCGGAGGCGGCGCAGTACGCCTGGGGCATGGGCTTCCACTGGTACGAGACCTGGGCCGGCTTCGACCCGATGTTCGAGAACGTGGCGCGCGTGCACGCCTCCTGGCCGGACAAGGTGCTGCTGCTGACCGAAGCGACGGTGGAGGGATTCGACGGGTCGCAGTTGCAGCGCTGGTCGAACGGCGAGCGTTACGGCACGTCCATCATCCACGACCTCGACAACGGCGCCTCGGGCTGGATCGACTGGAACATGCTGCTGGACGAAACCGGCGGCCCCAACCACGTCGGCAACTACTGCTTCTCGCCGGTCCACGCCGATACCCGTACCGGCGAGCTGATCTACACCCCGAGCTACTGGTACATCGGCCACTTCTCGAAGTTCCTGCGCCCCGGCGCGCAGCGCGTGAGCGCGGCCAGCAGCCGCAGCAACCTGCTGACGACCGCCTTCCTCAATGCCGACGGCACCCTGGCGACGGTGGTGATGAACCCGACGGAACAGCCGATCACGTACAACTACTACGTGGGAACCGCCTCGACCCGGATCACCATTCCGGCGCACGGCATCCAGACGCTGCTGCATTGAGGCTTGCCGCGCCACGCCGGCGGCGTGGCGCTTCCGTCCGGGCCTGCGCCGGCAGGCCCGGCCGTTTCGATGCCAGCTGACAACGCTGTTGCCGATTGCTTGCCGATGCACCGGCTTTCCCCGCCACGGGCGCAAGCCACGGTTTCCTTCAAGGAAGCTGCACTGCGCCACAGCATCGCATTGCACGCTCCTATGGGCCGCGCACAAGGCGTGCGTGGCGGCCTGCAGGGCATTGCCATCGCGCTTGAAACCCGCACGGGACCGCGCGGGCGTGGACGGAACTCCGGGACGGCCTCCCGTACCTGGCGCCGGCAACCCGAACCACCTGGCTCAGTAGAGCGTGCGCTGCTCCGCCGGCGGCGGCGTCCACTGGTACAGCCAGGTCTCGGTCAGGGTCCTGCCGCCGCTGCGCAGGTACAGGCGCAGGTCGATCTGCTCGGTGGATTCGTCCGGCGGCACCAGGTCGAACATGGCGCGGTAGCCGTCGATCTCGCGCAGCGGCCGCGCCGAGACGATCTCCACGCGGCCGCGGCTGGTCTCCACCACCGCCTCGACCTCGGCCTTGTCGATCAGCGCGGCCAGCTCGCCGCCCTCGAAGTCGACCGCGAAGCGCCAGGAGAAGTACTCGCGCTTCTGGCCGACCACCCCGCCCAGGCCGGTGCGGCTGGCCACGCAGTGCGCCAGCGGCGGCCGCGCCGGCGGCTGCGCGCCCCAGTACAGGCGGTAGCCGAGCAGCAGTTCCTTGCCCGGCTCCGGCTTCGCTTCCGGGTTCCAGAACGCGACGATGTTGTCGAAGGTCTCGTCCACGGTGGGGATCTCCACCAGCTGCACCGACCCCTTGCCCCACTCGCCCTTGGGCTCCACCCACAGGCACGGGCGCTTCTCGTAGAACACGCCGTCGTCCTGGTAGTGGTCGAAGTCGCGGTCGCGCTGCAGCAGGCCGAAGCCGCGCGGGTTGTGGTCCACGAACATGTTGAAGCGCAGGTGCGGCGGGTTGCACAGCGGCCGCCAGATCCATTCGCCGGCGCCGGTCCACATCGACAGGCCGTCGGTGTCGTGGATCTCCGGGCGCCAGTCCCAGGCCATGCGGCGGTCGTTCTCGCCCACCTGGTACATGCTGGTGCACGGGGCGATGCCGAGGCGCTCGATCGGCTTGCGCGGATACAGCGCGCAGTCGATGTCCATCAGCAGCACCTCGCCGTTGGTGATGGCGAAGCGGTAGGCGCCGGCCACGCTGGGCGAGTCCAGCAGCGCGTAGACCACGATGGTGTCCGAGTCGGCGGCCGGCCGCTCCAGCCAGTAGGCGATGAAGTCGGGGAACTCCTCCGGCCGGTCCAGCCCGGTGTCGATCGCCAGCCCGCGCGCGGACTGGCCGTACTGGCCTTCCACGCCCACGGCGCGGAAATAGCTGGCGCCCAGGAACGCGGCGAAATCGCGCTCGGTGTCCTTGCGGGTGTTCAGGCGGAAGCCGGCGAAGCCCAGGTCGGCCGGCAGCTTCGCGCGCTTCAGCCCGCTCTTGCCGTAGTCGAACGCTTCCGGGTCGTAGGCCAGTTCCTGGGCCTGGCCGTCGACCACGTCGTACATGCGTACCGGCGAATGGAAATACAGGCCCAGGTGGAAGAACTTGGCCTGGAACTTGCCGGCGCCATCGGCCCACAGTGCGTGGTCCTGGCGGTAGCGGATCGACTGGTACTGGTCCCAGTCCAGGGCTTCCACCGGCGCCGGCAGCGTCTGCCTGTGGCTGCGGTAGTCCGCTTCGGACAGCGCGCGCGCCTGTCCCTTGAGCCAGGCATAGTCGAACGGCTGCGGCCGACCCAGCCGGCGCAGGCCGACCTGGCGGCTGTCGGCGGCGCCGGCGACGAAGGCCGGTAATCCGAAGGCGGCCAGCGCGGCCGAGGCAGTGCGGAGGAAGTCGCGTCGTTGCATGCGGTAACCCGTTGAGGCAGGACCGCGCATGATAGGCAGGGAATCGTTAACGCGCTGCCAGTCGCGTGCCGGCACGGCACGCTTCGAGCAGGGCGTCGACCTCGCGCGGCAGCGAACCGCCCTCGGGCAGCGCCGTCCGCAGCTCCTCCTGCAGCGCGGCCAGTTCGCGGCGCGCGCGCAGCGGTTCCTGGCGGCAGCGGACTTCGGCGGCATAGCCGCGCGCGCGCCAGCGCAGCTTGCGGCCGTCCAGCAGGCCATCGTCGCCGTTCGCGGCCAGCGCCTCCAGCTCGCGCAGCGCTTCGTGGTCCTGCCCCAGGCGCCCGAGGTTGCGCCCCCACGACAGCTGCATCGCCCGCATCCGCGGATGGTCGCGGCCGTAGCCGCGCCGGGCCTGCAGCATCGCGGCCGCCAGCAGCTCGCCGGCGGCCTGCGCCTGCCCCTGTTCTCCCAGCACGTCGGCGATCGCCCGGTCGATATCGGCGACCGCCGCGTCCTTTTCCCCCAGCTGCGCCACGCGCAACTGGCGCGCCTCGCGCAGTGCCTGCAGCGCCGCATCGTGGCGGCCGGCATGCATCAACGCCCTGCCGTAGCCGTACAACCCATGGGGCAGCATCCGCTGGCTGTCGGGCATGCGCCATATCTGCACGGCCCGGGACAGGTCGCGCACCGCCTGCGCATCGTCGCCGCGTTCCAGCGCCAGCAGCCCCAACGCGTTCCAGCTCCATCCAGTCTCGCCATGGTCCGGCCCCAGCGCCGCCAGCGTCAGCGCATGCGCGCGCTGCAATTCGTCCCCGGCCTGCGACAGGCGGCCGCGATCGACCAGCACCGCCGCCAGCAGGCGCCGCACCGCCAGCGTTTCCGGGTGCTGGTGGCCATGCAGCGATTCGGCCATGGCGCGCGCCGTGCGCAGCTCGCGCTCGGCCGCCGCCACGTCGCCGATGTCGCGATAGGCGGCGCCGAGGCTGCGCAGCAGGTTGATCATCAACGGATGGTCGTCGCCGCCATGCCGCAGCAGCAGCGCCTGCGCCTGCCGGTAGCCGTCGATCGCCCCCCGCGTGTTGCCGGCATCGGCTTCCATCGCGGCGATGTCGGTCGTGTTCTCGACCACGCCCACGGTGTCCTTGAGCACGTCGCGGCGCAGCGCCAGTGCTTTGCCGAACCATTGCCGCGCCGCGACCTGGTTGCCGGCCATGCGCTGGCAGCGCCCCAGCTGCGAATAGAACGCCGCGGCCTGCTGCGGCAACGCCGACTGCTGCTCGGCCATCAGCTCCGTCATCGGCTGCATCACCGCGATGCAGCGGCTGGGCTGGCCGAGCATGCGCAGCGCGCGGCCGTGCTGGGTCGCCGATTCCAACCGCAGGCTCGCCGGCGCGTCCTTCTGCCGCTCCAGCGAACGCCGTTGCTGTTCCAGCAGCCGCAGCGCCTGCCGGTAGTCGCCCAGGCCCAGCCGCAGGCGTGCGATCATCCCTTCCAGCTCGGCCTGGGCCAGCGGCTGCTGCGCCAGCTCGCGTGCGCCGCGGCGTTCGCCGGCCTCCAGCAGCTGGCGCACGTCGAAGGTGCCCTGGCGCACGTTGCCGGCCTGGTCGAACAGGCCGATGACGAAATCCTGCATCGCCTGCGCCCGGGCCATCTCCAGCTGCGCCTGGCGCTTCTGCCACAGCGCGGTGGCCGATACCGCCAGCAGCGCGATCGCCGCGCCGCCGCCCAGGACCAGCATCCAGCGATGGCGCTGGGCGTATTTCTGCAGCCGGTAGCCGACATGCTGCGGGCGCGCCCGCACCGGCCGCCCCTGCAGGTGGCGCTGCAGGTCCAGCGCCAGCGCCTCGGCCGAGGCGTAGCGCTGCGCCAGCGGCTTCTGCAGCGCCTTGAGCAGGATGTTGTCGAGGTCGCCGCGCAGCCGCCGTGCCAGCCGCCGCGCGCCGGCGGCATCGCGCTGGCTCTGCTCGGCCGCGCGCAGTACCGCCAGCGACGGCTTGACCGGCTCCACGCCGAGGATCGCGTTCTCCCACTCGGCATCGCTGTGGCGGCGCAGGCGGTAGGGCTTCTGGTCGGTGAGCACCTCGTACAGCACCACCCCCAGCGAGTAGACGTCGGTCAGGGTGGTGATGGCCTCGCCGCGGACCTGCTCCGGCGCGGCGTAGTGCAGGGTGAAGGCGCGCGCCTCGGTGGACGGGTGGCTGCCGGGCGGCGCTTCGCCGTCGAGCAGCTTGGCGATGCCGAAATCCAGCAGCCGCACCTGGCCCTGCGCGGTGACCATGATGTTGGAGGGCTTGAGGTCGCGGTGCACCACCAGGTTGGCGTGGGCGTGGCTGACCGCGTCGCAGACCTGCAGGACCAGCTGCAGCCGCGCCTCCACCGGCAGCTGCAGGCGCTGGCAGTAGTCGGTGATCGGCTCGCCCTCGACGTAGGCCAGCGCCAGGTACGGCTGGCCCTGTTCGCCGACGCCGGCATCGAGCAGCTGCGCCAGGTGCGGGTGTTCCAGCCGCGCCAGGATCTCGCGCTCGTGGCTGAAGCGCAGCCGCAGGTTGGGGTCGGCATAACCGGCGCGCAGCAGCTTCAGCGCCACCGGCCGCCGGTACACGCCATCGGCGCGCTCGGCCAGCCACACCTGGCCCATGCCGCCCTCGCCCAGCAGCCGCAGCAGCCGGTACGGGCCGACCAAGGTGCCGGTGCGCGAATCCTCGGCCGGCTGCGACCACAGCGGCTCGGCCATGAAATCGTGGCTGTCGCGCTCCTGCGCCAGCAGCCGCTCCAGGTCCGCCGCCAGCGACGGGTCGCCGTCGCGCAGGTGGTCGAGCCGGCGGCGGCGCTGCGATGCGTCCATCTCCAGCAGCTGGTCCAGCAGCGGCGACAGGATTTTCCAGCGTGCCACGTCCATCTGCCGACTCCCCGTGCCCTCCGCCCCGCGCCCGCGCGGTGCCGCCGTTCAGTCCTCGCGCACCGCCGCCAGCAGGAACATCCGCGCCTTCTGCCAGTCGCGGCGGATGCTGCGTTCCGAGCGCCCGCACAGCTCGGCGATCTCCAGTTCCGACAACCCGGCGAAGTAGCGCAGCTCCACCACCCGCGACAGGTGGGGGTCCACCGCGTGCAGGCGCTTGAGCGCCACGTCCAGCGCCAGCAGATCCTCGTCCAGGCGCACTCCGCTCTTGCTGTCCTCGGGAATCTCCACCACCCGCTTGAGGTCGCCGCCGCGCTTGCGCGCCAGCCGGTTGCGGGCGTAGTCCACCACCACGCTGCGCATGGCCGAGGCGGCATAGGCGAAGAAATGCGCGCGGTCCTCGAAGCGCGCCGCGCCGCGCGCGCCGAGCAGCTTGAGGTAGGACTCGTGCACCAGCGAGGTGGCGTCCAGGGTGCGCCCCTGCTGCCCGGCCAGTTGCCGGCGCGCCATCGCATGCAGTTCCTGGTACAGCGTGCTCAGGACCCGGTCCAGCGCCTGGCGGTCGCCGTTGCGCGCCGAATCGAGCCACAGAGTGATATCGGGTGCATCGTCCATCACGCACTCCACCGCCCGCGGTTGGTGCGGTGGACTATAGCGCGCGGCACGCCCCGATCGTGAAGGGGATCAGCGCTGGCAGTAGCCGCACCAGACCGTGGCGCGCTGGCCGATGCTGGCGTGGCGCAGCGGCCGCCCGCAGCGCGGGCAGTGCCCGCCCTCGCGGCCGTATACCGACAGTTCCTGCTCGAAGTAGCCGGGCGCGCCGTCGGGGCTGATGAAGTCGCGCAGGGTGGTGCCGCCGCGGGCGATGGCCTGGCCGAGGATCGTCTTCACCGCCCCGGCCAGGCGCCGGTAGCGCTCGCGCGAGACCTTGCCGGCCTCGCGCAGCGGGCTGATCCCGGCCATGAACAGGCTCTCGGCGGCGTAGATGTTGCCCACCCCGACGACGATGCGCTGGTCCATCAGGAAGGTCTTCACCGGCGCGCTGCGGCCGCGGCTGCGGGCGAACAGGTAGTCGCCGTCGAAGGCCTCGTCCAGCGGCTCGGGGCCGAGTTCGCGCAGCAGTTCATGGGTTTCCCCGACCGGCTGCCACAGCAGGCAGCCGAAGCGGCGCGGGTCGTTGAAGCGCAGCAGGCGGCCGTTGTCCAGGCTGATGTCGACATGGTCGTGCGCGCGCAGCGGGGTGTCGCCGGGCAGCACCCGCAGGCTGCCGGACATGCCCAGGTGCAGCAGCGCGCTGCCGGCGGCGGTGTCCAGCAGCAGGTACTTGGCGCGGCGGCGCACGCCGTCGATGCGCTGGCCCGGCAGCTCGCGCTCCACCTCGGCCGGGATCGGCCAGCGCAGGTCGGGGCGGCGCAGGATCACGCCGTGGATGCGGCGCTCCAGCAGATGCGGCGCCAGGCCGCGACGGGTGGTTTCGACTTCGGGCAGCTCGGGCATGGCGCGATTGTAGTCGCGACCTTGCATTCCTGTAGGAGCGACGTGAGTCGCGATGGGGCTTTGCCGGGAAAGCTCAGGTCGCGACTCACCTCGCTCCTACAACAGTAGCTGGAGCACTTTGCCTCGAGTGATTATCTCCTCGTCGCTCCCGCGCAGAGCCTGCCCCCGCGAAGGCGGGGACGACGGACCCCATCAGGTCTGTAAACAGTTGAGTCGGAAATGCCCTAGCGCGGCGGCGCCATCAGTTCCTTCGCGCTGAGGAAACCGTCGCCGTCGGCGTCCTGCTTGTGGAAGCGTTCGACCAGGATCTGCCGCTGCTGCTCGCGGGTGATCGGCTTGCCGCGGCCGCCGGGCTGTTCGTCGGCGCTCAGCACGCCGTCGCCATCGCGGTCCATGCGGTCGAACGCATAGAGCATCCACTGCACGTACTCGTCGACACTGATGCGGCCGTCGCCGTCCAGGTCCATGCGCTGCAGGTATTGCGTGGTGTCCTCCACCTGGGCCTGCGCGGCGGCACCGGCGACGGCCAGCGCCGCAAACAGGAAACGCCGCGCGAAGCGGCGTCCCTGCAGGCATTGCCGGTGGCCGTGGGTCCCGCTCATGCGGTGGTCAGCGCATAACCCTTGAGCCGCGCGGCATAGTCCTGCAGCGCGCGGATGCCGCTGGCCTCGGCTTCCTGGCACCAGGCCTGCAGCTGCTTCAGCCGCTCGGCGGCATCGTGGCTGCGTGCCTCCAGCAGGGCCGACAGCCGCGCGCGGTGCTCGACCAGGGTACGGATGCGCGGGCGCTGTTCCACCCATTGCTGCAGCTGCACGCGGCAGTCGGGCTTGAGCCAGCGGCCGTCGTTGACCAGGCCGCGGCGCATGCGTCGCGGCAGCAGCTTGCGCAGCTTGGCGCCGGCGGCGGCGGCCTCTTCCTTCAGCGCCGGGGTGAACACGTTGCGCTGGTAGTCGGTCATCGCCTGGAAGCGGTGCGAGAGCAGCGCCTTGAGGGTGTCGGCGTCGGGCACGGCGATGTTCGGACGCACGTCCATGGTCGGCGCCACCCGCAGCACCTTGGCCAGGCCCAGCTTCTGCAGGCCGCGGATCGCCACCCAGCCGATGTCGAACTCCCAGCGCCGCATCGAGAAGCGGGCCGAGCTGGGGAAGGCGTGGTGGTTGTTGTGCAGCTCTTCGCCGCCGATCCAGAACGCCCACGGGGTCAGGTTGGTGGAGGTGTCGGCCGATTCGAAGTTGCGGTAGCCCCACCAGTGGCCCAAGCCATTGACCACGCCGGCGGCCCAGAACGGGATCCATGCCATCTGGATCGCCCACAGGGCCACGCCGGGCAGGCCGAACAGCAGCGCGTTGACGGCCAGCAGCGCGACCGGGCCGAGGTTGGCGTGCGGGGTGTAGAGATGGCGCTCGATCCAGTCCTCCGGCGCGCCGCGGCCGTACTGCTCGATGTCCGCGCGCATCGCGCGGGCCTCGCGGTACAGCTCCACGCCGCGCCAGAACACGCGGCCGATGCCCTTGGTGACCGGGCTGTGCGGGTCTTCGTCGGTTTCCACCTTGGCGTGGTGCTTGCGGTGGATGGCCACCCATTCCTTGGTGATCATCGAAGTGGTCAGCCACGTCCAGAAACGGAAGAAGTGGGCGATGACCGGGTGGAAATCGACGCCGCGATGGGCCTGGCTGCGGTGCAGGTACAGGGTGACGGCGAAGATGGTGAGCTGGGTGAACACCAGCAGCACCGCCAGCATGCCCCACCAGCCCAGGCCGGCCAGTCCTCCGGTGAGGAAGTCGAGGAGGGTGTCAGACATCGGAAGCTCCAGGCCGGCGTGCGGCTTACAGTCGAAAACGGGTTGCGGATGGAGACATCATGGGGCCTGAGCCGGCAAACTTCACCCATCGCCGGCGTATGTCGTTCAGCCGGCGCCTTCTCCGTCGCCTGGCACACCCCATTCATGTCCCATGCCTCTTCTCCGGCCCTCGTTCCCGCCGAAGCCCCATTGATCGAACTGGACCAGGCCTGCGTGGTCCGCGGCCAGGTCCGGGTGCTGCACGAACTGAGCCTGCGCATCGACCAGGGCCAGCACACCGCCATCCTCGGCCCCAACGGCTGCGGCAAGTCCTCCTTCATCAAGCTGATCACCCGCGAGCTGTACCCGCTGGCGCAGGGCGACGGCCGCTTCCCGGTGAAGGTGCTGGGCCAGACCCGCTGGCAGGTGGACCGGCTGCGCTCGCAGCTGGGCATCGTCACCGGCGACCTCAGCGGCAACCTGGCCGGCATGCCCGGGCTGACGGTGGAACAGGCGGTGCTGTCCGGGTTCTTCGCCAGCTATGTGGTGCCGGCCCACCGCGAGGTGACCGAGGCCATGCGCGAACGTGCCCGCGAAGCGCTGGCGCTGGCGCGCGCGCTGCCGCTGCTGGGGCGCGGCTACGCCGAACTGTCGGCCGGCGAGACCCGACGGGTGCTGATCGCGCGGGCGCTGGTGAACCGGCCGCGGGCGCTGCTGCTGGACGAACCCTCCACCGGGCTGGACCTGATCGCCCGCCAGCACCTGGTCGACAGCCTGCGCCACCTGGCGCGCCAGGGCATCACCCTGGTGCTGGTCACCCACCACATCGAGGAAGTGATTCCCGAGATCGAGCGGGTGGTGCTGCTGCGCGGCGGGCGCATCCACGCCGACGGCCCGCGCGCGGCGCTGCTGCGTGCCGGGCCGCTGTCGGAGGTGTTCGGCGGCGCCATCGAGGTGGAAGAAACGGACGGGCGGCTGCAGCTGCGGGTGCTGCCGGCCTGAGCCGGAAACGGCAGGGCCGGGAACACCCGGCCCTGCCGTTGGCCCCGGGGGGCCGACTCAGAAGCGCAGCGCGCGGGCGCGCCGCTCGATCGGCGCCAGGCGGGTCTGGTCGTGCAGCTCGACCTCGCGCAGTTCGTACGGCGCACCATAGCCGGCCGGCAACGCCACGCCGGCGAAGGACAGCGCCAGCTCGCCGCGGCCGGCGCGCGCGAACCAGGCCGCGCTGTGGCCCTGGGCCACCGCCCGCAGCTGGCCGTCGGTGCCGGTGGCGAACAGGGTCGCGCGGACCTCGTAGCGGCCCGGCGCGCCGACCTGCAGCGGGAAGCGCAGGTCGCCCGGGTCGGCGCCGGCGACCTGGGCGGCCAGACGCGCGGTCGGGCGCGCCACCGCGAACGCCAGCCGGGTGTCGCGGGCGATCCCGGCCTGCTCGGCGAACACCTGCAGTTCCCACAGTCCCGGTGCATCGCTGCCCTCGGCCGGGATCGCCACGCGCGCGGCCAGGCCGCCGCTGCGGTCGGCGCGCAGCGGCACCGGCCAGCTGCGTCCGTCCGGCGCCACCAGCAGGCCTTCGGCGACCAGCGGCGCGCGCGTCAACCTGGCGGCAAGATCGGTCGCCGCCGCCTGCACGCCGTCCATGTGCACCTGCGCGTTCACCGCGTCGCCGGCCAGGGCGACGCTGCGATCGGTGCGCGCGCGCAGCACCACCGGGCTGTCGGGTTCGAGCACCTGCAGCACGTAGCGGCCGCTGGCCCCGGCGACCTGCAGGCGGTAGCTGCCCACGCCGCCATCCTGCAGCTTGATCATGGCCGTGCCCGGCGCCACCGCCATGCCGGCGTCCTTCAACGCGGCGCTCTCGAACGCGCGCGCAGGCACGGGCTGGCCGCGATCGCGCACCTGCAGCGCGTCGCCGGCGAGCGGACGGGCGCCCTCGACCGGGCTGAGCTGGATCACCGCACCGGGCGCGGACAGGGTCAACGCCAGCCCCTGCTGCAGTTCGGCGGCCTCCACCGTGCGCCAGAAGCTGCGGCTGTCCATCGCTTCCGGCGGCAACGCGGCGACGGTCTCGGCCGGGTCCAGCGCCCAGGCGAACTGCACCGGGGCGCGCTCGAAGTCGCCGGGCGGCAGCGCGGCGTCCACCACGCCGCTGGCGATGCGGTCGCTGGTCTCCACCGGCGCGGCCAGCGAGGCCGGTGCGGCATGCGCGGCGGCGCAGGTCCCTGCCAGGGCAAGGGCGATCATCAGACGGTTCTTCATCTTCATCGCTTGGCTCCTCACAGGTTCACGTCGGCACGCAGGATCGTGTCCAGGTTGAAACAGTTGCGCCGGCTCTGCGCATGGCTGAGCGGTTCGGCGTCGCGGGTGCGGGTGATGTCGCGGAACCACAGGGTGCCGGCGGCCTGCTGGCTGGTGCAGTTGAGGAAGCCGTCCGAGCAGCTGGCCAGCCAGTTCTGGGTCGCCTCCAGCCCCACGTTCTGGGCATAGCCGCCGCAGTAGCTGTCCGAATCGAACGGCGAGGACTCCACGTCGCTGCCGACCACCGCGCGGAACGGCCTGGGCAGCGCCGGGCGTCCGGCGGTGCCGTACAGGTTGTTGGCGTTGTAGGTGGCCATCCAGCTGACCTGCTGCATGCGCACCGCATCGCTCTTGTAGCCCAGCAGCCAGCCCAGCGACTGCTCGAACGCGTTGCCGTTCATCACCGCGTCGGCCAGCGGCGTGCCCGCCGAGGACGGCGCCAGTGCGTTGACCTTGTGCACCCTGGAGATGATGTTCGGATAGCGGCTGTCCCAGGTCGGGTTGGACAGGATCCAGCGCATCACGTTGCCGCCGTTGGAATGGGTGATGACCACCAGCCGGGTGATGCCGCGGCTGTTGATGAAGCCGGTCAGCTGGGTGGCCAGGCAACCGGCCGCGTCGCTGGTCCACATGTATTGCTCGAAATCGCAGTTGACGACTGTGTAGTTGGCGCTGTCGGGCAGGCCCGCGCGCACGCTGTTGACGATCTCCGGCTGCCAGTAGTCGTTCAGCGCATTGGTCTGCTTGCCGGTGCCATGGACGAACGCCACTCCCACCACGTCGGCCGCGCCGGCATGGCCGGTCGCCAGCAGCGTGGCCAGCCCGAGTCCCGCCCAGGCCGTCTTCCCTTTCTTCACCATGAAACATCTCCCTTGCTCAGTGTTTCCCCCTGATTTCAAGAGATTGCGCATGGGCGCGATGGCCGGGATTCCTCCGGGAGGCGGCACGTACCTGGAAGATGCGCCCCCGCTGCGCGCCGCAAGCGGCCTGCCCCGCAACGGGCGGATTCTCTCCCAGCCATGACCGTCACATTGCCGGCCCGGTCACAACTCCACCGTACGCTGCGCCGGCAATGCGTCCGCTTTGCGCCGTGTGTCCGGATCGGCCCCACGGCTGCCGCGTGGCCGGCGACGGTGACATCATGCGCTCCCGCGTTCCAGGACCGCCGACCGATGCCCGCTCCCGCCTTTGCCTTCCCCACCCGCATGCTGCTGGCCGGCCCGCTGCTGGCATTGCTGGCCGGCTGCGCCGCACCCGGTGCCAGGACCGCCGCAGCCGACGCGCCGGTCGCCGTCCGTGCCAGCGGTTACCTGCACGAAGCGGCGGTTCCCGACAGCCTGGCGCTGGTGCCGGCACCGCCGGCGGCCGGCTCGGCCGGCTTCGCGCTGGACGAACAGGTCAGCCGCGAGGCCCGTGCGCTGCGCGGCAGCGCGCGCTTCCAGCAGGCGCACCGCGACGCCGAGCTGGGATTCCCGGAAGGCGCCGACCAGTTCACCTGCGCGCTCGGCCTGGCCGTGGACGCGCAGCGCACCCCGGCGCTGTACCGCCTGCTCGAACGCAGCCGCATCGACGCCAGCGCCGCCACCCGCGCCGCCAAGAAGCATTACCAGCGACCGCGGCCGTTCATGGCCAACGGCGAGCCGACCTGCACCCCGGAAGACGAGGACGGCCTGCGCGGAAACGGCTCCTATCCCTCCGGACATACCGCGATCGGCTGGGCCTGGGCGCTGATCCTGTCGGAGATCGCGCCCGAGCGCGCCGACGCCCTCCAGGCGCGCGGCCGCAACTACGGCGAGAGCCGGCTGGTGTGCAACGTGCACTGGCAGAGCGACATCCTCGCCGGCCGCTTCATGGGCGCCGCCGCGGTGGCGCGCCTGCACGACAACCCCGGTTTCCGCCGCGACCTCGCCGCGGCGCGCGAGGAAATAGCGGCGGCACGCGCGCGTGGCGAGCAGTCCAGCCGCGACTGCGCGGCCGAGGAAGCGGTGCTGAAGGTGCGGCCGGAAAGCGCGCTGTAGGCAACCGGCGGCCTCGCGGTTGCGGCGACGGCTTCGGTCGCGTCGGTGAGCGGCTTGCAACGCGCCGCTTCGGCAGGCCACGATGACCTGTCCCGACGCGCCATGGCTCCGGTTGCCCGGGTCGGACCTGTCGGGTAACGTGCCAGCGGACCACAGCGGAGCGGCTTTCCTTGGCGGATTGGAAGAACAACGTCCCCAGCCGCGACCAGCTCCGCGACGCCAAGCGCAACGCCGTGCTGCGCGAGGCCTCGGCCTCGTTCAACAAGCATGGCTACCACGGCACCTCGTTGGACGACATCGCCCAGCGGCTGGAGGTCACCAAGCCGGCGCTGTACTACTACTTCCCCAACAAGCAGGCCATGCTCAAGGCCTGCTTCGACCAGGCGATGGAAGTGGCGTTCGCCAACCTCGCACGCGCCCGCCGCGAAGGTGGCAACGGCCGCCAGAAGCTCAGGCTCGCGCTTTCCGACCTGCTGCAGGACTTCATCGGCGAACACAGCGTGGCCGTCACCGTGCTGGAGGAAGGCTCGCTGTCGCCCGACGACTTCCAGGCGGTGAAGTCCGAGCGCCGGCGCTTCGAGCATGCGTTGCGCGCCTTCGTCCGCGAGGGCATCAAGGACGGCAGCATCGTGCCGTGCGACCCGAAGCTGGCGGTGCTGGCCCTGCTCGGCGCCCTGGGCTGGGTGCCGCGCTGGTACAAGCCCGACGGCGACTGGTCCAAGGCTCAGTTGAATGCGCTGATGAGCGACCTGCTGGAACGGATGCTCAGCAGCGAGCCGGCCGACAGGCTGCAGGCACCACGGCGCACGCGCGCCGCTGCCGGCCCGCCGCCGCCCGGGGCGGCACCACGCAAGGCGCCACGCCGCGGCTGAGCGGAACGCCCGGCGCGCAGGCGGCCGCTGCCTGCCGGATACGGCACCTCTCCATCCCCCGCCACCGGCGCGAAGGTCACGTCGCCGGCATCCATTGAACATTCGGTAAAATAATCATTCAATGGGTAAGCAACAGGTGCGGTCTTCCGCCGCGCATGCGGCCCGCCTGCCCGGCCCCGGGGACATTCCATGCCGATCGAATGCAGCCAGCACGGCGCCACCGCCGTACCGCGGTTCTCCTGCGCACCGGTCGATGCCGCTGGATGCGCGCTGGCCGGGAATCGCCACCGGCAACGCCTTGGGCGCCACCGTGCTTACCAGCGGTGGCTGCGCGGGCGCAGCCACCGGCGCACCCGGCGGCGATTCCCGGCAAGCCCGTTCCACCTGCGCGCTGACGCAGGCAGCGGATGCCCCGCCGCGGCCGCTCGACACGCCCTTCCACCGCGACCAGCACGGCGTCGCGCGCCGGTTCTCCGCGCACGGACTGCCGCAGCACCGCCCCCGGCTCCACCGGATGGCGGTGCGCGACGACCTGCCGGCATCGACATCAACAAACCGCTCCCACTGCCGAGGAACAAGGCCATGACCGACATCTTCATCGTCTCCGGGGTACGTACCGCCATCGGTACCTTCGGTGGCTCGCTCAAGGACGTCCCACCCTCCGAGCTCGGCGTGGCCACCGCCAAGGCGGCCATCGCCCGCGCCGGGATTCCCGCCGATGCCGTCGGCCATGCCGTCTATGGCCAGGTGCTGCCCAGCGAACCGCGCGATGCCTACATGGCGCGCATCGTCGCCCTCGAAGCCGGGCTGCCGGTGGAAACACCGGCGCTGACCGTCAACCGCCTGTGTGGCTCCGGCCTGCAGGCCATCGTCTCGGCGGCGCAGGCGCTGCTGCTGGGCGACTGCGAGGTGGCGCTGGCCGGCGGCGCCGAATCGATGAGCCGCACGCCGTTCTACCTGCCCACCCACCGCTGGGGCCGCAAGCTCGGCGATGCGGTGCTGGTGGACGGGCTCAACGAGGGCCTGAAGGATCCGTTCGACAAGGTGCTGATGGGCATCACCGCCGAAAACGTCGCCCAGCGCCACGGCATCGACCGCGCGCGCCAGGACGCCACCGCGCTGGAAAGCCACCGGCGCGCCGCCGCCGCCATTGCCGACGGCCGTTTCGACGGCCAGATCGTGCCGGTGAAGGTGGGCCGGCGCGGCAAGGAAACCGAATTCCGCAGCGACGAGCACGTGCGCGCCAACGTCACCCTCGACGACCTGGCCGCGCTGCGCCCGGCATTCAAGCCCGACGGCTCGGTGACGGCCGGCAATGCCTCCGGCATCAACGACGGCGCCGCCTCGCTGGTGCTGGCCACCGGCGCGGCGGTCGCGCGCCACGGGCTGACGCCGATGGCGCGGCTGGTGGCCTATGCGCATGCCGGCGTAGAGCCGCTGTACATGGGCATGGGGCCGGTGCCGGCCGTGCAGGCGGTGCTGGCGCGGGCCGGGCTGTCGGTCGCCGACCTCGACGTGATCGAGTCCAACGAGGCCTTCGCCGCGCAGTGCTGCGCGGTGTCCGACGCGCTCGGCTTCGACCCGGCCAGGATCAATCCCAACGGCAGCGGCATCGCGCTGGGCCATCCGGTCGGCGCGACCGGCGCGATCATCACCGTCAAGCTGGTGCACGAGCTGCAGCGCAGCGGCGGCCGCTATGGATTGGCGACGATGTGCATCGGCGGCGGCCAGGGCATCGCCGCCATCTTCGAGCGCGCCTGACCCACCCACGGCGTCGCGGCCAGGACAGCCGTGCCGAACCGGGAGCGATTGCGCCGGCGAACAGGACTCGATGCTGTTTCCTTCTCCCTGCGGAGTGAGGACGTGCTGTCCTCGCGCCTTGGCGCGTGGACGTTCGAACGCCCTGTGCGTTGCGCGGCGCCGGAGCGTGGAGCGGGGTGGCGCGAAGCGCCGGATGAGGATGCGCCGCAGGCGATCATCGCAGGCGGCGACGACGAGTGCGTCGCCACGCGCCCGCCCGGGAAACCATCAGGGCATTGCGGTTCGATCCGCCTGACTGCATGAGGCTCCGCCCGAACCCTCTCCCGAAGGAAGAGGCGCCTCGCACTCCCGGCTCACGCAAATGGCGTGGATGCTCCACGGCTGGCGCGCCAGCCGCGCCTTCTCGCCCCGCAGGGAGAGGGGCTTTCAGAGCGCGGCGTAGATCAGTGGCCTGAGCACGTCGCGCGCGGGCACGGCGGCGGCCGGCATCAACTGGGTCATCAGCGTCACCGACAGGCCCGGCCCCGGCGTGGCCCAGAAGCCGGTGCCGGCCGCGCCGCCCCAGGCGTATTCGCCGGCCGAACCCGGCCCGCTGCGGTCGTCGAGCCGGGTGATGCCGCCCAGCGCCTGGCCGACGCTGCCGGGCGCGTAGCTGCCGAAGCGCTGCAGCGCCGGCAGCAGCGCTTCCTGCGCGCCATGAGGGGTCATCAGCAACCGCGCAGAGGCTCCACTCATCACCCGCACGTCGCCGCGCGCGCCGCCATTGGCCAGCATGTCGGCGAAGCGGCCGTAGTCTTCCAGCGTCGACACCAGCCCGGCGCTGCCGGCATCGGCGAAAGGCCGCTTCAGCGGCGAACGTTCGCTGCCGTCGGCGACCCGCACGATGCCGCCGTCGCGCGCGTTGTAGAGGCCGGCCAGGCGACCGGCATGTTCCTCCGGCACGAAGAAGCCGGTATCGGCCATGCCCAGCGGGTCGAAGATGCGCCGCTTCAGGAACGCGCCCAGGCACTGGCCGCTGATCCGTTCGATCACCAGCCCGGCGATGTCCAGGCCGCAGCCATAGACCCAGTCGGAGCCGGGCTGGAACTCCAGCGGCAGCGCGGACAGGCGCCTGGCGAAGCCTTCCAGTCCGCCGACCGCCGGGTCGTACATCCACGCGGCGGCGACCAGGCCGGCCTCGCGGTACAGCGGCGCGACCCGGGCATCGCCCCAGCTGTTGACCAGGCCGCAGCTGTGGGTGAGCAGGTGCGCCACCGTCATCGGCCGCGCCGGTTCCAGCGCGTCCAGCGCGCCGGCGGCCACCTTGAGGTCGGCGAACTCGGGCACGTACTTCGCTACCGGATCTTCCAGCGCCAGCCGGCCGTCCTCGACCAGCAGCACGGTGGCGGCGGCGACCACCGGCTTGGTCATCGAATAGATGCGGTAGAGGCTGTCCGGGCCGATGCTCTCGCTGCCGGAGAGGTGCGCTTCGGCCAGCATCGTGCCGCGCCGCGCGATGCGGATGGAGGCGAACGGCAGCTGGCCGTCCTCGACCAACCCGCGCAGGCGCGCAATGACCGGATCGAACCTGTCGCCGGCCGCAAACAGCGGCGGCATGAGGCCGCCCAAGGCCATTGCGGCGCCGACTTTCAGAAACTCACGACGGTGGATCATGGGCAAGCCCCCGTTCGACCATGGTGGAGAGCACCGTCATCCCCCGCGAAGGCGGGAATCCAGTGCCGACGGCAAGAGCCGGACGACCGGCCATGCCTCCGCCGAAGCGCGATTCCCGCCTTCACGGGGTTTGCAGCGGATGCATGGCCGCCCATGACGCTAGGTGAGTGCGCCCGCGTGCGCCTGCGCGCTGGCCACCTCGCGCTCGGCCTGGGTGAAGCCGTAGTCCGGCACGATCTGCCCGGCCGGGTCGGACACCTGTCGCCAGGCGGCGATCAGGCGCTCGCCGGCGTCCTCGCCCGCGCCGATGTAGCAGCCCTCGGTCAGGGTGACGTAGGCGCGCGCGAAATGGCCGGCGCCGGCGCAGACGATGGCGCGGGTCGGCGCGTCCTCCACCACCAGCGGCAGCAGCGCCGGGCTGACCAGCGCCGGATCGAGCGCCTGCAACTGCTCCTCGGGCAGGATGCCTTCCATCATCCGCGTGTACGCGGTCGGCGCCAGGCAGTTGACCCGGATGCCGTACTTGCCGCCCTCGATCGCCAGCGTCTGCATCAGCCCGGCCAGCGCCATCTTGGCCGCGCCGTAGTTGGCCTGGCCGAAGTTGCCGTACAGGCCCGAGGACGAGGTGGTCATCACGATGCGGCCGTACTGCTGCGCGCGCATCGCCTCCCACACCGCCTTGCTGCAGATCGCCGCGCCCATCAGGTGCACGTCCAGCACCAGCCGGAAATCGCCCAGCTCCATCTTGGCGAAGCTCTTGTCGCGCAGGATGCCGGCGTTGTTGACCAGGATGTCGATGCGGCCCCAGTCGCCAAGCGTGCGCGCGACCATCGCCGCCACCGCCGCTTCGTCCGTCACCGAGCCGGCGATGGCGAGGGCCTCGCCGCCGGCCGCGCGGAT
This sequence comes from Xanthomonas chitinilytica, assembly GCF_026107455.2. Taxonomy (GTDB): domain Bacteria; phylum Pseudomonadota; class Gammaproteobacteria; order Xanthomonadales; family Xanthomonadaceae; genus Stenotrophomonas; species Stenotrophomonas chitinilytica. The sequence continues at coordinate 62,471 of NZ_JAPCHY010000009.1, forward strand.
CTCCGCGGCCACCGCTTCGGTGGCTTCCGGCGACAGGTCGTTGACGACGATCCGGGCGCCCTTGCGCGACAGGTAGAGCGCGTGCTGGCGGCCCAGGCCGCCTCCCGCTCCGGTGATGACCGCCACGCGGCCCTTCAGCGGCATTGCCATTGTTCGACTCCCCTTGCTTTCGATGACGATGGGGAGCCGGCCGCGCTCAGCGGGCCTTGCGGCCTCCCCGTGGTTTGCATATCTGCCGGAAGCCGGCGGCCATGAAGGTGGCCATGCGCGACTTCACCGCGTCGTAGTCGTCCGACTGGCACAGGCCGCCGGACAGCCGGTCGATGCGGCCGGTGCGCGCCAGCGTCAGCATCAGCGCACCGGTGACGAAGTGGTAGCCCCAGAAGATGTCCTCCTCGGCGCAGTCCGGCATCGCCTTCTTCAGCAGGTCGATCAGGCGCAGCACCACCGGATCGAAGTGCCGGTCCATCAGCTCGGCGCCGTAGGACGTGTTCGAGGCCAGCGCGCTGAGTGCGCCGTAGTTCTTCCAGTTCTCGCCGCCCTGGATGTAGAGGTCCAGGTCGGTATCGAGGAAGGCATGCAGCGCGCCCTCCACCGTGGGCTTGCCGCCGCTGGCCGCTTCGTACTCGTCCAGCGCCTGCATCCGCAGCCCGCTGGTGACGCCGGCACGGCGCGCGATCACCGCGTCGAACAGCGTCTGCTTGTCGGTGAAGTAGTAGTTGAGCAGGGTGTGGTGGACGCCGACGCGGCTGGCCACGTCCTTGAGCGTCACGCCATACAGGCCGTGCTGCGAAAACAGCTGCTCGGCGACGTCGAGGATCTGCTCGGTCATCTCCGCGCGCTGCTCCGCCTTGGTCGGGCGCTTGGGCCGGGTACCGGCCGGCGGGTTCTTTTTCCCGCGTCCAGGCCGGGATACTGTGTCTTTTGACACCTTTGCGCCTCCAGTGCATCGCCCGGCGCACGCGACTCGACGGCATCGCGTTCATTGAACCCCGCCAGCGGCGCCGTATTCGGTTCTCAGGCGCATTTTGTCAATTTTCCCGGTCGCTGCCAAAGGCATGTGTTCCACCCGCACCACCGCATCGGGCAACCACCACGACGCGACCCGGCCGCGCAGCGCGTCGAGCAGCGCCGCATCGGGCAGCGTGCAGCCCTCGCGCAGCTCCACCAGCAGGATCGGGCGCTCGCCCCACCGGGGGTGCGCGCGGCCGATCACCGCCGCCAGCGAGACCTCGGGCTGCTCGCCGATGATGCTTTCGATCTCCCCCGGATTGATCCACTCCCCGCCCGACTTGATCAGGTCCTTCGCGCGGCCGGTGATGACCAGGTTGCCGTCGCCGTCGATGCGCGCCAGGTCGCCGGTGTCGAACCAGCCATCGGCATCCACCGCCGGCCGGGTCTGGCCGAAGTAGCGCTGCACCACGCTGGCCCCGCGCACGCGCAGGTGCCCCTCCACCCCGCGTTGTTCGGGCAGCGCGTTGCCTTCGGCGTCGGTCAGCAGCAGGTCCACGCCGATGGACGGGCGCCCGGACAGGTGCGCGGCGCGCTGCGGGTCGTCCGGCGGCGCCACGGTGCCGGTCGGCGACAGTTCGGTCATGCCCCAGCTGGTCTGCACGCTGACGCCCAGGCGCTGCTCGATGCGCGCCATCAGCGCCGGCGCCATCGGCGCGCCGCCGACGATCACCCGCTGCAGCGTGGGCACCTGCCCACCGGTCGCTTCCAGGTGCTCGACCAGGGCCAGCCAGACCGTGGCCACGCCCAGCGCCACCGTGACCGATTCGGCATTGATCAGCGCGGCCAGGCTGGCGCCGTCCAGGTGCCGGCCCGGCAGCACCAGCCGCGCGCCCACCGCCGGCGTGGCGAACGGCACGCCCCAGCCGTTGGCATGGAACATCGGCACCGCCAGCAGCACGCTGTCGCGCGCGGACAGCGCCATGGTGTCGACCTGCAGCGCGCGCAGGGTGTGCAGGAACACGCCGCGATGGGTATAGGTGACGCCCTTCGGCGCGCCGGTGGTGCCGGAGGTGAAGCACAGCCCGCACGGCGCGTGCTCGTCGAAGCCGCCCCACGGCACCTCGCCCTCGGCCTGCCCGATCAACGCGTCGAACGGTTCGATGGCCCGCGCGCCGTCGTCTTCAGCCGCCGCGCCGTCGATCGACAGCACGCGTTCCACCGCGTCCACCCGCGCGGCGATGCGGCCGGCCAGCGGCGCGAGGTCGGCCGAAACGACCAGCACGCGCGCGCCCGACTGCAGCAGCATGTCCGCCAGGTGCGCTTCGCTGATGCGCGGATTCAAGGTGTGGCAGACCGCGCCCATGCCCATCACCGCGAACCAGGTTTCCACGTGCGCCTGCGTGTTCCAGGCCAGGGTGGCGACGCGGTCGCCGGCGCCGATGCCCAGCGCACGCAGCGCGGCCGAGGCCTTGCGGCTGCGCCTGGCCAGCGCGGCATAACCGATCCGCTCCACGCGGCCGCCCCCGCATGCGGTGACCACTTCCACCCCGGGGTGCCACTTGGCGCCGTGTTCCAGGAACTTGTCCAGGGTCAGCGCATAGTCCTGCATCTGGCCGTGGATCACTGCTGGCATCCAGCCACCCCCTCGGGCAGCGGCGGGGCGACGACGCCGACGTTCCAGTGCCAGGGCAGCCCGCCCTGCGCGCGGCGGCGGCACACCACCGCTTCCACCAGCTCGTACATGCCCGGCTTGAGGTGCTCGCCCGGCAGCGGGCCGGCGTCGAAGGCCATGTAGGCGCGCGCGTCGCCATAGGCCGGCCATCCGGGCTGACCGGTCGCGGACGGAACGCCGTCGCGCGCGAACGCGGCCCAGTAGCCGATCATCGCCCCGGACAGGGCGGATTCTTCCGCCGTGTCCGGGATCTTCGGCCAGTGCGGCGGCGTCCGCGCCGCGGTGCCGAACACGTAGGGAAGCTCGCTGGCGTGGAACGCATGCAGGCCGGCCGCGTCGGCCGCCGGATAACCGTGGTTCCAGTAGTAGAGGTAGGACGGCTGGCCGAGCGCGGCCTGCTTGCGCACCAGCCGCTCGGCGGTCCAGCCGTACATCGCGTCGCGGGTGATGGCCAGCAGCGCCGCATCCAGGTCCGCCGACGGATAGCGCTCCAGCATCGCCCCGGCCAGCTCGCCGTAGCGGTTGCGGATCTCGGTCTCGTAGGCCGCGGCGTCGGCAGGCTTCGGCGGCAACAGGAAACGCAGCGAGCGGATCTCGCCCTCGTTGAAGCCGGCCAGAACCGGCACCGGCGCCTGTTCGCCGCGGTCGAACACGTCCACCAGCTGCCGCGGCAGCACCTTGCCGTCCACGTTGCCCAGCGGCAGGAAGCCGGACATGGCGGCCTTGACGGTGAGCTCCTGCGCGTCCGTCGCACGCAGGCGCACCAGCCCGCGCACCTCGATCTTGCGGCTCAGTTCCAGCCCCGACGCCTCCGCCGACGGCGTGCCATGCACCGTCTCGCGCAATGCCGGCGTCGAGATCATGTAGGCGCTCTGGGCGATGGCCTTGTGGAACAGCCCGCGCGCGTCCGGCGCGGCCATCAGGTACATGACGCTGAGCGCGCCGGCCGATTCGCCGGCGATGGTGACGTTGCCCGCATCGCCACCGAAGGCGCCGATGTTGCGTTGGACCCAGCGCATCGCCTCGACCTGGTCGAGCAGGCCGTAGTTGCCGGACACGCCATCGGCCGATTCGGCGCTGAGCTGCGGATGCGCCAGGTAGCCGAGCACGCCGAGCCGGTAGTTGATGCTCACCACCACCAGGCCCTGCGCGGCCAGGCGTGCGCCGTCGTACATCGGCTCGCTGCCGGCGCCGGCGGTCAGCGAACCGCCATGGATCCACACGAACACCGGTGCGTCCCTGGCATCGGCCGGCGCCCACACGTTCAACGACAGGCAGTCCTCGCTGGTCGGCAACGGCTCGCCCGGCGCATAGATGCTGCCCGGACGCGACGGCGGTTGGATGCAGGCCGGGCCGAAGCGGGTGGCATCGCGTATGCCCTTCCATTGCGCGGCCGGCACCGGCGGCCGCCAGCGCAGCTTGCCGAGCGGCGGCTGCGCGTAGGGAATGCCGCGGAAGACGTGGATGCCGTCCGCCAGCGCTTCGCCTTTCAGCGCACCGGCGGGCGCTTCGGCCACCGGTGCCGCCAACGCCTGCGCGCCGCACAGGGCTGCGGAAACGGCCAGCATGCGGATGAAGTTGCGGATCATGGATTTGCCTCCTGCGATGCCTGGCGACGGATGCTGCGCGCCAGCCACAGGAACATGGCGATGGCCAGCACGTAGAACGGGATGAGCGTGTAGAACGCCATCTGCAGCGAGTTGTGCGGATGGCTGGCGCGGAAGAAGTCGCTGGCCGCGCCCAGCCAGGTCGGCCCCAGGCCGAGGCCGATCAGGTTCATCACCAGCAGCAGCAGCGCCCCGGACAGCACGCGCTGGTCCGGCCGGACTTCCTCCTGCACCAGCGTCACCGCCGGCGACAGGTAGAAATAGTTCAGCCCCGTCGGCAGCACCAGGAACAGCAGCGCCAGCCGCCAGCTGTCCACCCAGACGAAGGCGACGAACAACGGCAGCGCCAACGCCAGGCCGATGGCCGGCAGGTAGGCGTAGGCGGTCTTGGAACGCCGCGACAAGCGGTCGATCAGGCGCCCGGACAGCACCATGCCCGCCATCGTGCCCAGGCCGATCACCAGCGCGTACCACACGGCCACTTCCTGCAGGGTCATGCCCTTCTCGCGCATCAGCAGCAGCACGGTGAAGTTGAGCATGGCGTAGGTGACGAACTGGGTCGCGCCGCAGGCCAGCGCCATGCCGCGCAGCACCGGACTGGCGAAGAACGCCTTGCAGGTTTCGCGGAAGCCGGGCTTCTGCTGCGCGGCGACCGCGGTGGCACCGGGGCTTTCGGCCGGCGCGTCCAGCCCGCCCTTCTTCGGTTCGCGCACGAACAGCCAGACGACCAGCGCGGTGACGATGCCGATCGCGCCGACCCAGACGAACGCCAGCCGCCACGAATAGGCCGCCGCGATCGATGCGCCGAAGGCCACGCCTAGCGCCTGCCCGATCGGCGGGCCGAGGTTGAACAGGCCCAGTGCGGTGCCGCGCGTACCGGAAGGGAAGTAGTCGGAGATGATGGCGTAGGACGGCGGCACGCCACCGGCTTCGCCGATGCCGACCATCATCCGCGCCAGCACCAGTTGCGGGTAGTTGGACGCCATGCCGCAGGCAGCGGTGGCCGCACTCCACAGCGCGCAGGCGAACGCCAGCACCCTGACCCGGTTGGTCCGGTCCGCCAGCCAGCCCACCGGGATCGCCAGGATGCAGTAGAACATCGCGAAGTACAGCCCGCCGATGCGGCCGAGCTGGCCATCGCTCACGCCCAGGTCGTCCTGGATCGGCTTGGCCAGGATCGACAGCAGCTGCCGGTCCAGGAAGTTCAGCACGTAGACGAAGCACAGCACCGCCAACACCAGCCAGGCCACCGCTCCCGGGCGCGCGGCAGGCGCGCCCGGGAGTGCGAGCGGAACGGGAGCAGGGCCGGCCATCAGAACGTGTACCCGAGGCGCACGCCCACCGTGCGCGGCCGCACCACGCCGTAGCGGCCGTCGAGGAAGGCCTCCGGATGGACGTAGTTGACCGAGCGGTCGTCGAACAGGTTCTCCACGTACAGGCCGACGGTGGCGTTGCCGAAGGCCGCGGCCAGGTTCGCGTTCACCACGGTGTAGGCATCGGTGAAGTCGTAGGTCGGGCTGACCACGCCGGGCTGGCCCGGCACGTTCGGGAACGCGTTGGGATGGGACCCCACGTGCACCACCGCCAATGACGCGTTGCCCTCCGCGTTGCGCGGCAGGTCGAAGCTGTAGTTGACCGTCGCCGAGCCGCTGAACTTCGGGCCGGACAGCCGCGCATCCTTCACCGCGCCGGACATCGCCGCCTCGGCCGGCGTGAGCCGGTCCACCCGGGCCTGGTTGAAGGCGCCGTTCAGCGCGATCGTCCAGCCCAGCGCCGGCATCGCCATCAGCTCGAACTCGAGGCCGCGGCTGTAGGCGCCGCCGATGTTGGTGACGAACTGCACCTGGTCGGAAACGCGGTTGGCCTGGACCTGGATGTCGCTCCAGTCGATGTAGTAGAGCGCGAGGTTGGCCGCCATGCGCCCGTTCAACCAGCGCCCCTTCATGCCCAGCTCGTAGTTGGTCAGCTTGTCCGAATCGGCGCCGTAGGGAATGACCAGGTCGTCCGGGTCGAGCGTGCTGACCGAACCGGCGCGGGCATTGACCACCGGCGCGCGGAAGCCGGTGGCGACCGCCGCATAGGTGGTGATCGACGGCACCGGCCGCCACGAAGCGCTGAGCCGGTAGGACGGGCCGGTCTCCCTGGCCTTGGCGCCGGTCGCCGCCTCGACCGGGGTGATCGTCACCGGCAGGCCGCAGACGTTGAAGAAGCTGCAGTAGTAGGCCAGGGTCAGGTAATCGCTGTTGTAGCCCCCCTCGCGGGTGAAGCCCTGGGCCTGGATGCTGCCGTAGCGCAGCCCGAGGGTCGCCCAGAAATCCTCCGTGAAGCGGTAGGTCAACTGGCCGAACAGCGCCTGCTCGCGGGTCACGTCATAGGTGTGGTAGCGCAGGTAGTACTCGTCGGGCAGGCCGGTGATGCCGCTCTGCGCGAGGTAGTCCTGGTTGGAGCGGTAGCCGAAGTACACGTCGCGGTCGCGCTTGTAGTGGAAGCCGCCCAGCACCCAGTCCAGCGGGCCGTTGCTGTCGGACACCAGCCGCACCTCCTGCACGAAGGTCCGGTTCTCGCCCGGCCCGTCCAGCGCGAAGGCGAAGGCCTGGTCGTAGGTGCCGGCGAGATCGACGTTGAACAGCGACTCGTAGTCGGACCACGTCGAGGAACTGGTCAGCTTCGCCCCGTCGAACTGGTAGCCCAGGGTGAGGTTGTAGTTGGTCATCGTGCCGGAGAACCTGTCCGGCCGGTCCGAGCGGCGCGTGTCCTCGCCGAGGTCGGGATTGACCAGCGACGAATCCTCCGGCGTGCTCTCCTCGCGCGAGACGCGCACCTGTGCCGACAGCCGGTCGGTCGGCTCCCACAGCAGCGTGGCGCGGCCGCCCCAGCTCTTCAGCGCGTTGGCGTTCCTGACCCCGGTGCCGATGTTGTCGATGTAGCCCTCCTCGTTGCGCGAGAAGCCGACCACGCGCAGCGCCATCGTGTCCTCGACCAGCGGGATATTGAGCATGGCGTTGTAGCGCTGGCGCAGCGAACCGGAACCGGTCACGCCCAGGTCGGCCTGGACCGAGCCTTCGAACAGGTTGGGGTCCGGCGCATGGGTCAGGATGCGCAGCGCCCCGGCCAGCGAACCGGAACCGAACAGCGTGCCCTGCGGCCCGCGCAGGAACTCCACCCGCTCCACGTCGTAGAGGCTGGGATCGAGGATGGTCGAGTTGCCGTTGGCCGAGATCGGCAGCTCGTCGACGTAGATCGCCACCGTGCTCTGCAGGCCGGCGCCATAGCCATTGGTGGCGATGCCGCGGGCGGTGAAGTTGTTGAAGTTGGCGCTGGCGCGGTTGAGCACCACGCCCGGCGTTTCGTAGGCCAGGCCCTCGTAGCCGACGATGCCCTTGGCGTCGAGTTCTTCCTGCGACATCACCGATACGCTCAGCGGCACGTCCTTCAACGGCTCGCTGCGGCGTGTGGCGGTGACGATGATCGTATCCAGTTCCTGGGCCCTGGCAGTTTCCTGCACCTGCCCCTCCCGCGCCTGGTTCTCGAGCACCTCGGCCGTGGCTTGCGCCAGGACCGACATGGGTACGGCAAACAGCGCGGCCATCGATGCGGCCGCGATCATACGACTTCCCATAACAGACCCCCTCCCAGAAGTACTGACTCAGCAAGACGTTTCGGGGGCCGATACTGCGCTGTAGCGGAAGTCGTGTCAATACTCACTCACTTGCGTGTGAATGTTTTTCGAAAAGCCCGGCCCAAGACGGTTCCGGCCCGCAGATGGCGGGCGGTCCACAGGCACCGCCGCGCCGGCCGCGGCATGGGCCCCGTCGTGGCGCACCTGCACGGCAACCCGACCTCCGCACCACCTCGCCGCACCCAAGGAGATCGCCGCGGCACGCGCACGCGGCGAACACGCCAGCGGGACTGCATGACCGAAGAAGCGCTGTTGAAGGTACGGCCGGAAAGTGCGTTGCAGGCAAGCGCTTCCCCCCGGAGACAAGCAGTCACCGGGATAGCCCTGCTGTTGCTGTTGCTGTTGCTGTTGCTGTTGCTGTTGCTGTTGCTGTTGCTGCTGTTGCTGCTTTACCGGGTTCCCTTCCGCAGTGGCGGAGCGCGAAGCGCGGAGCCGCGAGGACAGGGCGTGCTTGAGCAGCCATTCGCCTGTTGAAAAGCGCCTCTTTGGCTACCTTTCTCTGCACGAACAAAGAAAGTAACTCGCGCCCCTTGGGGCGCGAAAGCTTTTGCTTTTGCTCCCGCCCCATTACGACAGGAGCACACTCCAGGACCTGTCGGAAAAGCTCGCGACTGACGTCGCTCCTGCAGCAGAGCGACGTCAGTCGCGATGGATGGCCGTATGCCCCCCAACTGCGGCCCTGGAGCCTGGTCGGACCGATCACGTGCCTTCCTTTCCCCGCTTGGACGAAGAACCAGGAAAAAGACCGGCTGACGCCGGTCTTTTCCATCGCCCAGGACACGATCGGCGATCAGAACTTCACCGTGAACTCCACCCCGTAGGTACGCGGCTCGTTGAGAAACCCGGTGAGGTTGTTGAAGTCGATCGCACCGACCACGCGGGTCTGGTTGGTCAGGTTGCGCCCGTACGCCGCCACGTCGTACTGCCCGTAGCCCCAGTTGTAGCCCACGCGCAGCCCCCCCTCCAGCGACGAACGGCTGCGGAACTCCGGCGATTCGTACAGGAAGAAGTTGACCGGGCTGCGGTAGGCCCAGTCGGTGTAGACGTAGATCTCGCTGGCATCGCCCACCGGGAAGCCGGCGCGCAGGGTCAGGTTGTGGATCCACTTCGGCGCCTGCGGCAGCGGGTTGCCGTTGACCAGCGCATAGGTGCCGCCGTCGATGACCGTGGTCGGGTCGGTGATGGTGCAGCCGCCGCCGCAGATCGCCACCGCCAGGCCGGGGTCCTTGATCTCGGTGTCGTTGTAGCTGCTGCCCAGGGTCAGCAGTACGTTGTCGGCCAGGTAGGCTTCCAGGTCCAGCTCGAAGCCCTGGCCGATGGTCTTGTCGGCGTTGAGCAGGGTGGCGGTGTTGCTGGCGCCGCCCACGGCGATCAGCTGCTGGCCGTCGACGTCGTAGCGGAACACGTTGAAGCCCAGGCGCGCGCGGCGGTCGAACAGGTCGGCCTTGATGCCGGCCTCGTAGGAGATCACCTTCTCCGAATCGGCCTGCGAGACGCCGCCGAAGGCCAGCCGGCCCTGGATCGACGGTGCGCGGAAGCCCTTGGCCACGCGTGCGTAGGCATTGAGGTTGTCGGTGAGCTGGTAGACGCCGCTCAGGTCCCAGCTGACGTCGTCGACGTCGGTTTCGGCCAGGTACGGCCCGCTGACCGGGGTACCGAACGGCACCGCCTGCAGCACGCTGGCGGTGAAGTCCTTCTTGTCCTGGGTGTAGCGCAGGCCGCCGCGCAGCTTGAAGCGCTCGGTCACGTCGAAATCGCCGGAGGCGAACACCGCCCAGGCCTTGTTGCGCTGCTGCTGCACGGCATGGCCGGTCTGCGGATTGCCCGGGGTCAGCGAGTCGTAGTTGAAACTGTCGATGGTGACGTCTTCGTCGAAGTAGAACACGCCGGCCTGCCAGTCGAAGCGGCCCCATTCGTTGGATTCGACGCGGAACTCCTGGGTCCACTGGCGGTGGTGCGGCAGGCCGTCGGCCGATTCGGCGGCGAACGGGATGAAGCCCGGGCCGGACACCGGCAGGAAGCTGGCACCGTAGCCGCCGTCGATGTCGCCGCGGTTGAGCGACTCGGCGGTCTCGTAGCCGGTCACCGAGTGCAGGGTCACGCTGCCCAGGTTCCACTGCAGGCGCGCGCTGCCGCCCCAGGTTTCCAGTTCGGAGAAGTTGACGCCGTCCACCGCCACTTCGTCGCGGTCGAAATCCTCGACCAGCTTGTTGCTGCCGGGCTGGATGATGTTGGCGCGGAACAGCCGCGCGGTGCCGTTGAGCTTGCGCTTGTGCAGGTTGAACAGCGCCTCGAAGTCCTCGCCCTCGTACAGGAACTGCACGCGCGCGGCGGCCTCGTCGTAGCCCTCGAAGCCGTCGCTGGGGCCATCGGCGTAGGTGTTGGTCACCCAGTCGTCGCGGCGCTGGTACAGCGCCGACACGCGCGCCGACCACTTGTCGGTCAGCGGGCCGCCGTAGGCGCCCTGCACGTTCCAGGTGTCGTAGCTGCCGTAGGCGACCTTGAGGTAGCCGTCGGCGTCCTGCGACGGGCGCGCCGAGGCGAACTTGACCACGCCGGCCGGGGTGTTGCGGCCGAACAGCGTGCCCTGCGGGCCGCGCAGCACTTCCACGCCGGCCAGGTCGAACAGCGGGAAGCCCTTCAGCAGCGGGCTTTCCTGCACCACGTCGTCGTACACCAGCGACACCGGCTGCGAGGCGTTGAGGTCGAAGTCGGTGTTGCCCAGGCCGCGGATGTAGAAGCGCGGGAAGGCGCGGCCGTAGGACGATTCGATGTTCAGGCTGGGCACGCGCGCGGACAGGAAGCGGATGTCGTCGCCGGCCGAACCGAGCACGTCGAGCTTCTCGCCCTGGATGGCCGAGATCGAGACCGGCACGTCCTTGGCGTTCTCGACGCGGCGCTGTGCGGTCACCTGCAGGGTATCGAGGGCGACCGGGTCGCGGGTGGCGGGAGCGTCCTGGGCGGCGGCGGTCAGCGGCAGCAGGGCGGCGAGGGCGACGACGAGCGGATGCGCGGCCGGGAAGCGGCCGCGGGCAGTGCGGTTCGGGGACATGGCGTTGGGCTTTGTTGGGAAGGGGGACCGGCGACTACCAGAAAATTGTTGCAGTACACCATCGCCAGGGCAAATCAGCCCGGTTCATCGCACACGGCGGCTGGCAGGGGCGTGAAGTCCGCGGTCGATACTAGACTTGGGCACCCCATCCAGCCGGTACGCCCACATGACCCAGTGGTATTTCCATATTCCCGGCCAGGCCGACCGCACCGGCCCGCTCGACGACGCTGCCGCCCGGCGCCATGCGCAGGCGCATCCGCGCGCCCTGGCCTGGCGCGAGGGCATGAGCGGCTGGAAGCCGCTGGCCGAGGTGCCGGAGCTGGCGGCCGGCGCCGGTCCGGCGGTGCCGGCGCCGCCACCGCTTCCCGGCGGTGGCAAGCAGCGCGCGGACGACATCGATTTCCGCATCGTCGGCCACGAGATGCAGTTCGTCGAGATCGAACTGGACCCGGGCGAGAGCGCCATCGCCGAGGCCGGCGCGCTGATGTTCAAGGATGCGGCGGTGCAGATGGACACCGTGTTCGGCGACGGCTCGCACAGCGGTGCCGGCGGCGGCTTCATGGACAAGCTGATGAGCGCCGGCAAGCGCGTGCTCACCGGCGAGAGCCTGTTCGCCACGCTCTACACCCATACCGGCCACGGCAAGGCCCGGGTCGCCTTCGCCGCGCCCTATCCCGGCACGGTGATCCCGATGAAGCTGGACGAGCACGGCGGCCGCCTGATCTGCCAGAAGGACAGCTTCCTGGCCGGCGCGCGCGGGGTGCGGATCGGCGTGCACTTCCAGCGCAAGGTGATGACCGGCCTGTTCGGCGGCGAGGGCTTCATCATGCAGAAGCTGGAAGGCGACGGCTGGGTGTTCGTGCATGCCGGCGGTTGCGTGGTCGAACGCGAGCTGGCCGCCGGCGAGCGCCTGGACGTGGACACCGGCTGCGTGGTCGCCTACCACGCCGGCGTGGACATGGACGTGCGCCGCGTGGCCGGCATCAAGAGCATGTTGTTCGGCGGCGAGGGCGTGTTCCTGGCCACCCTCACCGGGCCGGGCAAGGTCTGGCTGCAGTCGCTGCCGTTTTCGCGGCTGGCCGGACGCATGTTCGCCGCGGCGCCGCAGGGCGGCGGCCAGAGTCGCGGCGAAGGTTCGGTACTGGGCGGCCTGGGCCGCATCCTGGACGGCGACAACCGCTTCTGAGCACGGCCGGCGGCGGACCCGGCGCGGCGCATCGGCGCCCGCCGGGTCGCGCTCAGCGCAGCAGGGCGCGCGCGTCGCGCACGTTCCAGCGACCGTTGAGCGACAGCACCACGGCGACGTCGCCGCAGAGCAGGACCTCGGCGCGGTTGCTCGCGGCTACCGCGCGGTCCGCGCCGGGCAGCATCAGCACCTCCACCTCACCGATGAAGTCGTGGCGGTCGTGGTGCCGGCGACGGACCCGCACCCGGTAGGCGCCCTGCAACTGCCGCACCAACGGCGCGCGGCCGGCCTCGCGCACCGCCGCCGCCAGGTCCACCACGTTGCCGCGCGGCATCCGCCAGCCGATCCGCTCCGGCTGCCCGAACCATTCCAGCGCCGCCCGCTCGTGACCATGCAGCGGGCGCAGCGGCGGTTGCCGCGCCAGCGCCCGGGCCGCCTGCCGCCGCCGGATCGCCACCTGCAGCATGTCCGTGGCCACGGCAAGGGCGCCGAGGAACGGCACCAGCAGCACCAGGCCGAACCAGGCCGAGGTGTGCGGCACGGCGAACAGCAACAGCAGGAAGGCGAAAAACAGGACGATGGGCCAGGTGTCGCGCCGGGATCCGCGCACGCGGTCTCCTTCCATGAAAACGATGATGGCAACGGCGGCTGCGCCGGGCATGGCGGGCCGCCGTCGTTGGTCCGCGATTGTGCCAGCAGCGGGTATGCTTGCGCCCTTTCCCGAACCGACCCTCGTCGATGAAACCGCTGCGTCCGCGCCTGCTGCTGCCCCTTGCCCTGCTCGGCCTGCTGGCCGCCTGCGGCGGCGACAACACCCGCCCGCAAGCGCCCGTGGCCGGCCAGCCGGTGGCGCCGCAGGCTAGGCCAGTGAAGATCGGCATCGCCCTGGGCGGCGGCGCGGCCAAGGGCTTCGCCCATATCGGCGTGATCAAGATGCTGGAGGCCAACGGCTTCGAACCGGTGGTGGTGTCCGGCACCAGCGCCGGCAGCGTGGTCGGTGCGCTGTACGCCAGCGGCATGGACGCCTTCGAGATGCAGCAGAAGGCGGTGGCGCTGGACCAGGCCAGCATCCGCGACGTGCGCCTGTTCTCCGGCGGGCTGGTGCAGGGCCAGAAGCTGCAGGACTACGTCAACGCCCAGGTCGGCAACAAGCCGGCGGAGAAGCTGCACAAGCCGTTCGCGGCGGTGGCCACCCAGCTGGAGACCGGCGATCGCGCGGTGTTCGTGCGCGGCAACGTCGGCCAGGCGGTACGCGCCTCCAGCAGCATCCCCGGCGTGTTCGAGCCGGTGCCGATCGGCAAGGCGCACTACGTGGACGGCGGCGTGGTCAGCCCGGTGCCGGTGGACGCCGCGCGCCAGCTTGGCGCCGATTTCGTCATCGCCGTGGACATCTCCAGCAAGGCCACCGGCACCACCCCGACCGGCATGCTCGGCATCGTCAACCAGTCCATCGCGATCATGGGCCAGCGCCTGGGCGAGCAGGAGCTGGCGCGCGCCGACGTCATCATCCGCCCGCAGGTACTGGACATCGGCGCGACCGACTTCGAGCAGCGCGGCCGCGCCATCCTCGAAGGCGAGAAGGCGGCGATGGCGGCGATGCCGCAGATCCGCGCCAGGATCGCCGAGCTGCAGCAGCAGTGGCTGGCCCAGGCGCAGCAGAAGGAACGCGAAAAGGCCGCACAGGACGCCGCCCGGGCGCAGGCCGAGTGCCTGGCCCAACAGGGCTCGGTAAGCAAGCTGCTGCGTCGCGACAGCTGCGCCGCGACCGGCAGCCGCTGAAAGTCCGCCCGCAGTCCGCGGGCCCCGCCCCGGCATCGTGTAACCCCGTTCTGGCGGGACAGCCGCAGTCCAGCGAGCCGAGCTGCCCATCTTCTGTTTAACGAAAAATTGACAAACCTGACGGAAACGCGCACCGTGCCGTCCGCCCGTCCGGGCGACATTTTTTACGGATGAATAAATGAAGAAGATCCTGATTCTCGCCGGCACCCTCGCCCTGGCTTCGTTCTCCACCTCCGCCCTGGCCGGGCAGGGCTTCGTGCGCGCCGAACTCGGCATCAGCGACACCAAGGTCAGCTACGGCGGCTACCGCGACAGCGAGGACGACGTCTCCGGCGTTGTCGGCGGCGGCTACTGGTTCACCCCCAACTTCGCCGTCGAAGGCCACATCGGCTCGCTCTACAACAAGTACCTGGGCCACGACCAGGAGCTGGACCTGGTGACCATGGGCCTGGGCGTTGCGGCGAAGAAGCACTTCGGCGCCAACGACACCGGCTTCTTCGTCGGTGGCCGCGTCGGCATCGCGCGCCTGACCGCGCAGGTGCGCGAGGACACCTTCGACGTGATCGACGACGAAAGCTCGACCAAGGCGTACTACGGCGTGAACGTCGGCTACGACTTCAACCGCCGCTGGGGCATGAGCCTCAACTACGACCGCCGCCAGGGCTCGTTCAACGGCGTGGACGTCGACGTGGACACGTTCAGCGTCGGCGGCGAATGGCGCTTCTGATCCGCGCCACGCGATGAACCGGAAACGGCCGCCCTGCGCGGCCGTTTTCCTTTGCGGCATTCCCCTGCCGCGGCGGCGGCCAATCGCTCCGCGGCGACCGCGGACACCGGCGCCGCCCCGATGCCCGCCGTCCACGGGAGGAAGAGGACGGCGACGGCATCCGATCGCTTCCTCCGGCAATCGTCCCCAGCGAAGGCCCGCTCAGGCGTGCATCGCCGGTCCGCTGCGGGCCTGGACGTCCTGCTGGACGTTCTGCTCGCGCTGCGCCTGCAGTCCCCGTTCCTGCGCATGCTCCTGGTCCAGCGCCGCCAGCCGCTGGAAGGACTGCTCCGGCGGCGTGCCGACGGCCTGGTCGGTGGACATGTGCGCACGCTGGTGCGCCGGGTTTTCCCGATCCCCCTGCACCACGAACACGTACTGCCCCGGACTGGCTTCGGTCCCGTGCCCGCTCAGCACCACCTGGTCGACCCGCTCCAGCCCCTTGGACGCGGCGAGCGCGGTGAGGCTGGCCGCCATGCAGGCGCTGCGCTCGTCCCATTGCCGGCCCATGCTGGCGTCCAGCGCCTGCACACCGGCCACGCACTGCTGGTGCAGGGCGTGGCGCGGGTGGTCGGGATGAGTGGGGTCACTGGAATGCGCCACCTGGGGCGACGGGTTTTCCTCACCCCGCTCCGGTGCCGCATCCGACAACAGCCAGGGGCTGGCCATGATCGGCCGCTGGCGATTGGGATCGTCTGGATGGAACTGCTCCCGCAACTGCTGCCTTTCCTGGCGCAGCTCACGGGTGTCGTTCAAGGACTCGATCAACGCCGGATCGGACACCGGCAACGGAACCGGTATGCGCGATTCGATGGGAGCCGGCCCGAGCCACCTACCGGATTGGGCGTGGAAGGTATAGGTCTTCCCATCATGCTCGATGCGGTCGGGGTCCGTATTGGGCGTAGGGAAAAGGCCCGCGCTCTTCCGCGCAAGCCCCATCGCCACGAAGTAGTTGCTCGCACTCAGTTCGGCATCGTTGTATTGGCGGGATAGCGCATCGGTGGTCTGCGCGCCCCGCTTTACGCCCAGCGCCGCGTTGTCGAGCATCATCGACCAGACCTTTTCCGCCTCGGCTTCGCCGCCGTGGCGGCGGGCGGCTTCCAGCAACTGGCGTGGAGTCCAGGCGTCGGGGTTGATCTCGCGCCGCCTGAAGGTAGGGTCGTGGGATGCCTGTACATCCTTGACCGGCAGGTTCAACGCAAGATCAGGACGGCCAGCGTCAACCTGCTGTTGCCTTAATGCAAAGTCATTCCGCATCAGCTCCACACCGAACGCCTGCCAGTCGCGCTCGCTCATCCTCACGCCGTCGTCGCGCGCCTGGCTGTCGGCGAAGATGTTCGCGGTGGCGCCAGGAGCGTTGTCGTTGCGCACGACTCCCAAGGCCAATAGGCCGTAGCCGTCGTTGCCTTCCTTCTGCGCAAGGTAGTTGAATTAAAGCTCGCGATTACCCTTCGCAGAGTAAAACTTCAACATTTCCATCTCTTGTGCCGTCAAACCTGCCATAGCAATCGCGCCTCCTGCTTATAGGTTTCCATTCTTGAGATGAGCAGCCAGCAGATCATGTGCATGCTGCTCAATACGCTGCCACTCTTCCAGAGCCACCCGGATGTAGTTGATCTTCACCCGGATGCTCTGCTCCGGAAGGATGAAAAAATGATCGCATTCGGGAAGCTCATGGATTTTATTCTTGATTATCTTTCCATCACGGTAATCGATTCCCGATTCAGTCACTTCACGTGAAGTGCACTTGATGATCCGCTCGACTTCCCCATTCCCGTCCCGCGTGACGAACCAGTCGGTATGCCAACGCGCCTGCATAACTGGGGTTGTATCCGCGAAATCCCGTGATCTGTAGTAGTCCCGTATACGTGGCAAATCCGCGTAATAAGGAATCAGTCCATAGACCGGCTCACCCTCGATTCTTCCCTCCATTGACTCGGCAGGATCATCCCGCTCGAAGTCCATCGGCGTATAGGCATTACGCAACGCCTGTCGCACGTCGATACGATCAATGAAGTCATAGTCGATGGCAACCGTGCGCGTCGCCACGTCGGCCGTCAGCCCGATCCGCTCGCCGGGCTTGAACGGCTCCAGCGACGGGTACTCCAGTGCCAGCGAGAAGCTGCCGTCGTGCTCGGTGCCGATCTGGTTGTAGAAGTAGTTCTGCGGGATCTCCAGCAGGTACGGGCCGATGCAGGCCTGCTTGAGCGGGGCCGGGTCCTGGAACGGGTCCTGCGGACCGACGCTGCGCAACCGCGTGCATCCCTGTTCGTTGGTCCGGGTGGTCTCCACCTCCGGCGCTTTTGCGCAGGCGGCCAGCGGCAACAGCAGGACAAGCGCTGCGCCTTGCCCTCCGGGTAGCCTCATCTGCATCCTCCAATGACGCGTGTGGGCCGGAACTTTAGACGATGCACGCGGCGAAGGAGAGGAAGCACGTCGCATCCGCCAGAATCCGTGCGTCGGCTCAGCCAGCGGTGAAGCCGTCCGTGCCGCCCTTCGTCATTTCATGTGCCCCCGCGGAGACGGCGGCCCCGCGCCGGACCAGCGCGCAGGCCCTTTCATGCCTGCGCGGCGGTGGCGACGGCACGGGGAACCGACGGCATGCGCGGCATGCCCTGTCCAACGGCAGCCATGGCGATGACCGGCGACATCGAAACCGGGCGACGCCATCGCCGGCGACGCAGCCGGTTCCGGCTAGCACGTGCGGCAGTGAAGGCGGCCGCGCTCAGTAGGCGTACTGCAGCTGCAGCCAGAGCTTGTCGGTGTCCTTGGTATGGGTGCCGTCGCTGCTGCGGTAGCTGGCCAGCTTGACCAGGCCGGTCAACCCGTTCACGGCGGGGATGGCGCGACCATAGGAGAGGTCGAACTCGCGCCCGTAGCGATAGCCTCCACGGTCGCTGCGGAAGTCGTGATACCACGCCTGCCATTCGCCGCCGCCCAGCGGCATTGCCAATCCCGCATAAGCATCGCGCAGGCCATCGGCCGGCGTGGTCAGGAACTGGTCGGCCCAGCCCTGGAACGCGTGCTTGGTCGCCAGCGGTGTCTGGAAGGCATGGTTGCCGGTGCCGCCCTTGCCCGCGCCCAGCGTCTCGAAGCCGGCCTTCCACTTCACCCCGGCATGGGTGTAGCTGGCTTCCACCAGCCAGTAGCGGCTGTCCAGCGACCACGGGTTGCCGCTGCCATCGACCTGCCGCGCATGTTCCAGCGCATAGCCGAAGGCAGCTGCCACACCCTGCAGGCGCAGGCCGGTGGTGCGGCTGGACAGCGTGCCCAGCGGCGCGCCGGCAGCCACCGCGATGTTGTCCAGCCCCAGCCGGTAGTGGTAGCCGCTGGCCGTCAGCGCCGGTGACTGCGCGAACTGCACCTGCAACAGGTGGCTGTGACCGTGGATGCCGGCCGGCGCGGTGATGCTGGCCGGGGTGGTGTCGTCGGGACCGAACACCGTGTTGATGTCGTCGATGTAGGCATAGGCCAGCTTCCAGCGCGCGGCCGGCATCCATTCGGCCATCGCCCCGTCGTAGGTCTGTTCGTTCTGGCGCCAGCCCACGCCGCCGACGAAGCGCTGGTTGCCGAGGTTGATGCGCTGGCGGCCGAGCTGCAGGCTGCCGTGTCCGCCGTCGTAGCGCAGCAGCGCCTGGTTGATCCCGACGCCGTCGGGATCGGCCACCAGCGGGTAGCGGCCGCGGCCGTTGCGGGTGTCGTTGAAGCGTTCGCCGCCGATGTGGACCACGCCATCGACTTCGCCCAGCGCCGACCAGCCATGCCAGCGCGCGCTTCGATAACCCAGGCGCGCGCGCAGGGTATGCGCGTCGGCATCGCGCGCGAAGCCGTCCTGGTCCACGTGCTCGTAGCGGTAGCGCAGGTCCAGCAGCGGCGTGCCGCGCTCTGCAGCGGTGGCCAGCAGCGGAAGGGCGGCCAGCAGCAGCGGCCATGCACGATGGAGGGAGGAAGGAATCGACATGCGGGTTTCTCGGTGCGGGGCTGCCGGCCATCGTCCGCACCTGCCGCACGCACCACCATGACCCCGGTCAAGACCGCGCGATCAAGGCGGCCCCGCTGCCGCGCCGGTCAGCCGCGTTCGAGCTGCGACAGCGGCAGCGCGCGAAACTCCTTCACCGTGCGCAGCACGAAGCTGGAGTTGACGTCGGCCACGCCGGCGGCGTTGAGCAGCTTGTCCAGCAGGAACGCGGAGAAGTGGTCCAGGTCGCGCACGTAGATGTGCAGCAGGTAGTCCATGTCGCCGGTCAGGGCGTGGCAGGCCACCACCTCGTCCCAGTCCTGCACGTTCTCGGCGAAATGGCCGATGGCGGCCTGGTCGTGCTTCTCCAGCTGCACCCGCACGAACGCCTGCAGGCCCAGGCCGATCCGGCGCGGTTCCAGCCGCGCGCCGTAACCGGCGATCACGCCCTCGGCCTCCAGCCGCTGCACCCGCCGCAGGCAGGCCGAGGCGGACAGGTTCACCCGCGCGGCCAGTTCGGCGTTGGTGGCGCGGCCATGGCGCTGGATTTCCGCCAGCAGGCGCAGATCCGTGCGGTCGAAAGCCGTGGACTCGAGCATTTGTTGCTCCGCAACATCAGGTAGGCGCAACTATCTTGCGCGTTCGGGGCGAAAGCGCGCAACTTCGCAATCCTGTTGCGCGCGCACTTTCCTACCATCAGTTGCTTCCCTTCACCCGGAGCTGCCGCCATGGAAGCCACCCCGCGCCGCGTCGAACACCAGCAGACCGACAAGGGCTACGTGCCGGTCTACACCACTGCCGTGGTCGAACAGCCCTGGGACAGCTACAGCGGCGACGACCATGCCACCTGGAGCACGCTGTACCAGCGCCAGCGCGAGTTGCTGGTGGGCCGCGCCTGCGACGAGTTCCTGCACGCGCAGGACGAGATGGGCATGAGCGAGCACATGATCCCGCGCTTCGACCAGCTCAACGAGGTGCTGGGCGCGGCCACCGGCTGGACCCTGGTGGGGGTGGAAGGCCTGCTGCCGGAACTGGACTTCTTCGACCACCTGGCCAACCGCCGCTTCCCGGTCACCTGGTGGATCCGCCGCCCCGAGCAGATCGACTACATCGCCGAGCCGGACCTGTTCCACGACCTGTTCGGGCACGTGCCGCTGCTGATGAACCCGGTGTTCGCCGACTACATGGCCGCCTACGGCCGCGGCGGGGTCAAGGCCCACGCCATCGGCCCGGACGCGCTGCAGAACCTGACCCGGCTGTACTGGTACACGGTGGAGTTCGGGCTGATCGATACGCCGGCCGGCCTGCGCATCTACGGCGCCGGCATCGTCTCGTCCAAGGGCGAGTCGCTGTACTCGCTGGAATCGGCCGCGCCCAACCGCATCGGCTTCGACCTGCAACGGATCATGCGCACCCGCTACCGCATCGACACCTTCCAGAAGACCTATTTCGTCATCGACAGCTTCGAGCAGCTGATGCGGGCGACCTCGCCGGACTTCACCCCGATCTACGCCGAACTGGCGCAGCAGCCGCACTTGCCGGCCGGCGGGGTGCAGGACGGCGACCGCGTGTTCCAGCACGGCAGCGGCGAGGGCTGGGCCACCGACGGCGACGTGTAGCCGGGGGCACCTGCCGGCGGCGCACAACGGAAGGCCGCCGGAAGGCGGCTTTCCCGCTTCCCGGCCAGGGGGCGCCCACCCGCCGGCTGCCATGCCCGCGCACCACCTGCGGCAACCCGCCGGAGCATCGCCGGCACTCTCCCGGGAACGGCGGCGGCACGCGACCGGGCGGCATTCAGCTTCGCGTCCCTGCTCCGGCCGCTTGCCGGCGACCGGGCCGGGCCTTCCATTCGCGTGTAAACTGGCCAATTTTTAACCACAAGAATGGCGAAAGCTCCCCCACGGGCGTCTGTTCCGGGCCCGGCATTCATTCGCCTGCTCGCCCGCCTCACCGACGCCGACATCCCGGCTTCCCGCCACCCGCTGTCGGACCGGTTGAGCCAATGGATCGACTGGAACCGCGCCATCGCCCTGTCCAGGGCGCTCGACGGCAGGTTGCCGGTGGCCGAAGCCGGCGCCGATGCACCCGGCTTCGACAGCGCCGAGGAGGACGAGTGCGCACGCGCGCGCGCCGCGCTGGCCGATGCCATCGCCGCCGGCCCGCAACCTTCCGGCCCGGGACAACGCGGAGGTACGCACCTGCCCGCTGGCGAGGGCGCCGCGGAGCCCACCATCGATTCCACCGGTTTCCGCCAGCACTACCTGTCGATGCAGCGGGCGATGCTGACCGCCACCGGCCGCCTGCGGGGCCGCCTGCGCGACCTGCTCGCGCGGGAATCGGCGGACATGGCCCGGCTTGCGGAATTGGATGCGGTCATGGAGATGACGCTCAGTCCCCGCGAACAGCGGCTGCTGGCCGCCGTGCCCGGCCTGCTGGAAGCGCATTTCGACCGCCTCCGCGAAGCCGCGCAGGGTGCCCCGGCCGATGCGCCGGTGGCCGAGCCGTCTCCCGCCTGGCTGGAGACGTTCCGCCGGGACATGCGCAGCGTGCTGCTGGCCGAACTGGATTTTCGTTTTCAACCGATCGAAGGCCTGCTCGCAGCGCTTCGTACCCGATAACTGGACCGTCATGCTCAGAAACATCCTCAATCCCGTCGTGTTCCTCGCAGGCCTGCTCGCCGTGTGCTGGATCGGCGTGGGCTACCTCGGTTCGAACCCGCTGGGCCTCGCCGTCACCCTGGTGATCGGCCTCTGCTACGCCACCGGCGCACTGGAGCTGCATCGCTACCGGCAGGCCACCGCCACGCTGGTGCACGCGCTTGCCGACACCGCCGCGGCGCAGAACAACCTGGGCGACTGGCTCGATCGCCTGCACCCGGGCCTGCGCAGCCCGGTGCGCCTGCGCATCGAGGGCGAACGCACGGCGCTGCCGGCACCCGCGCTGACGCCCTATCTCGTCGGCCTGCTGGTGCTGCTGGGCATGCTCGGCACGCTGCTGGGCATGATGGCCACCCTCAGCGGCACCGGCCTGGCGCTGGAAAGCGCGACCGACCTGGAGGCGATCCGCGGCTCGCTCGGCGCACCGGTCAAGGGCCTGGCGTTCGCGTTCGGCACCTCGATCGCCGGCGTGGCCAGCTCGGCGATGCTCGGCCTGCTCTCCGCCCTGTGCCGGCGCGAACGGCTGCAGGCCGTGCAGCGGCTCGATGCGCAGATCGCGACCAGCCTGCGTTCGCATTCGCACGCCTACCAGCGCGAGCAGACCTTCCTGCTCATGCAGCAGCAGACGTCGTTGATGCCGACCCTGGTCGAGCGGCTGCAGGCGATGACGGCCACCCTCGAACAGCAGCAGCAGGTCGCCGGTGAGCAGTTGCAGGCCGGCCAGCAGGAATTCCACGCCCGCGCCGATGCCGCCCAGGCGCGGCTGGCCGCGTCGCTGGAGCAGTCGCTGAAGGCCGGCGTGGTCGAAAGCGCGCAGGCCGTCGCCTCGGCGTTGCAGCCGCTGGTGGAAACCACACTGGCCGGTCTCGCCCGCGAAGCCGCATCGGTGCACGCCAGCGTCGACCGGGCCGTGCAGCAGCAGCTGCACGCGCTGGATGCCGGCTTCCAGAACAGCACCACCGCGGCGGCCGCCAGCTGGAACGCGGCCGTGGCCGAACAGCAGCGTTCCAACGGCGAACTCGCGCAGGACCTGCGCCGCTCGCTGGAGCAGTTCGCCGACACCTTCGAGCAGCGCTCCAGCGGCCTGCTGGAGGCCGTCTCCACGCGGCTCGATGCGAGTGCCGAGCACACCGCGGACGCATGGGACGGCGCGCTGTCCCGCCAGGAAGCGCTCAACGCGCAGCTCGCCGCCCGCAACGAACAGGCGCTCGCCGCCGCGGCCGCCGCCTTCGAGGACCGCGCCACCTCGCTGGTGGGCGTGATGCAGCAGGCGCACACCGGGCTGCAGGCGGCGCTGGAAGCGGGCGACCGGCAACGTCTGGCGCAGTGGAGCGACGCCTTCGCCGCGACGACGACCGCGCTGGCCGCGAACTGGGAACGCAGCGGCGAACAGGTCGCGCAGCGGCAGCAGGACATCTGCGACACCCTCGCGCGCACCGCCGGCGAAATGTCGGCGCAGATACAGGCGCAGGCGCGCGACACCATCGCCGGGATGTCCGACACCGCACAGGCACTTTCGGCCGCGGCCGGGAGCTTCGAGGAACGCACCGCCACGCTGCTCGACACGATGCAGCAGTCCCATGGCGAACTGCAGGCGGCGCTGGAAGCGCGCGACCAGCAGCGTCTGGCGCAGTGGAGCGACGCCTTCGCCGCGACGACGGCCGCGCTGGCCGCGAACTGGGAACGCAGCGGCGAACAGGTCGCGCAGCGGCAGCAGGACATCTGCGACACCCTCGCGCGCACCGCGCAGGAGATCACCGCGCAGGCGCAGGCGCATGCCGGCGAAACCATCGCCGAGATCTCCCGGCTGGTGCAGGTGGCGTCGGAAGCACCGAAGGCCGCCGCCGAAGTCGTCGCCGAGCTGCGCCAGAAGCTCTCCGAGAGCATGGTCCGCGACACCGCGATGCTGGAGGAACGCAGCCGCCTGCTGGCCACGCTGGAAACCCTGCTCGACGCGGTGAACCATGCCTCCACCGAACAGCGGACCGCGGTCGATGCGCTGGTCGGCACCTCGGCCGATCTCCTGGAGCGCGTCGGCACCCGCTTCACCGACCACGTCGAAGCCGAAACCGGCAAGCTGGGCTCGGTGGCGGCGCAGGTCGCCAGCGGCGCGATCGAGGTGGCGAGCCTGGGCGAAGCCTTCGCCGCGGCGGTGCAGCTGTTCGGGCAATCGACCGATGCCTTGAACGAGCGCCTGCTGGCCATCGAATCCGCGCTGGAGAAGTCGCTGACCCGCAGCGACGAACAGCTGGCCTACTACGTGGCGCAGGCGCGTGAGGTCGTCGACCTGAGCCTGCTGTCGCAGAAGCAGATCATCGGCGAACTGCAGCAGCTCGCCGGTCGGGAAGCCTCGGTCGGGGCCGAAACGGCATGAGCGACGAGATCGAGTTCGAAGCCGAATCGGCGGCGCCGATCTGGGCTGCCTTCGGCGACCTGATGGCGGTGCTGCTGGGCACGTTCGTATTGATCCTGGTCGGCGTGATCGGCGTGCAGCTGGCGCTGTCCAGCCGACTGGACGAGGAGGTCAGGCAACGCGAGGCCGACGCACGGAAGCTCAAGACGCTGGAGCAGGCGCTGGCTGCACCGCTGGCCGCCGGGCGCGTGACCATCATCAACGGCCGCATCGGCATCAGCGGCAGCGTGTTGTTCGCGCTCAACTCCGACCAGTTGCAGCCGGAAGGCCGCGAACTGCTGCAAAGCATCGCAGGGCCGCTGCGCGAATACCTGGCCGCGCGCGAGGAGATCCTGATGGTCAGCGGCTTCACCGACAACCAGCCGATACGCGCGACCAATGGCCGTTTCGCCGACAACTGGGAGCTTTCGGCCGCGCGCGCGCTTACCGTGACGCGCACGTTGATCGCCGATGGGGTACCGGCAGCAGCGGTGTTCGCGGCGGCGTTCGGTGCCGAACAGCCGGTGAGCTCGAATGCCGACGAAGCCGGCCGGGCCAGGAACCGTCGCGTGGAGATCGCACCGATCCCGCGTCCGAAGCACGATGACAAGGCCGATGCCCAGTAAGCCGGCCGATCTGCAGGCGCAGCTGGATGCATGGCGCGCCCAGGGCGCCGACCGCATCGATCCGCTGCGCTTCGGGCTGATCGCCGCGTTGGCCCGGCATACCGGAAACCACCAGGGCCAGGTGCGCCAACGACTGGATGCGCGGCTGGCGGAACTGGTCGATGCCTTCACCAACGTGCTCGCGGAACGGTCTGGCACGGTGGCGGCCCGCTCCAGCAGCGACAGTCCGTTGAAGCAGCTGCTGGACCAGCTGCGCACGACGCCACGCGTTACCGGACCGCTCCAGGCGCAGTCCATCGATGCCGGGAACGGCGGCATCGCCCCCGGCGCCCCGGCCCCGGCGATGCCGGAACTGGATGAGTTCCAGCAACTGTGGAGCCGCATCCGCATCGACAGCCTGCTGCGCCAATGCCTGGATTCGCTGCCCGACGACGCCGGCCCCCTCCATTCCAGCGTGCTCGCCTACCGCGCCATGGCACTGATGCAGGCGCTTTCTCCCGCCTACCTGCAGCACTTCATCGCGTACGTCGATGGGCTGGCGTGGCTGGAGCAATTGGGCGGCACTCCTCCTGCGAACGGAGCCGATGCCGGACGGGGCGCGGGTGGGCGCAGGAGCAGCGGCCGCAGGAAGAAATAGCGGCCCGTTGCGGAAGGATCGCCGGCCCGACCGGATCGCGCCACGTTTCCCCTCGCCTGCGGGTCCGGCCGACGCTCACTCGGCGGCTTCCCGGGCACGACCATCGACGCATCCCCTGCTGGCGACGATGCGGTCGCCGGCTTCCGTCGTCGCGCTATCGACTGCCACCGCAGCGGCACCCGACAGCGGGCCGTCGTGGCGGCGACCGCCATCGAAGCCATGCGCGCTTGATTCCAGCGGCCACGGACGTGACGCCGGAAACGCGTGCGTTGCCAGGGTACGCCCTCGTCCTGTCCGGCTTCCTTACCCATGCACGCCTGCAGACATCCGGCAGCCAGACGATGTTCACCGGCCGGGATACGCCAGCATCACCACCAGGTCCTCGTCGCCGGTCTGCTGCAGGGCGTGGCTGCTGCCGGCGCGGGTGAGCAGGGCGTGGCCGGGGCCGACCGGGTACTGCTGGCCATCGAGCACGTACAGGCCGGTGCCGCTGACGATGTAGTAGATCTCGTCCTTGTGCTGCGGGTGCAGGCCGATGCCCGCGCCCTTGTGCAGTACGCGCTTGCGCATGACGAACGGCAGGTCGCCGACATCGGCGAAGAACGAGTAGGCGGTGGTGGGGCCGGCGCCGCCGTGCGGGCCGGGCTGTTCGCGGGCGATATCCTGCTCGCGGATCACCTGCGAACCGTGCGGGTTGGGGCTTTCGGCCGCGGGAACGCGCGGCGGCGGCGGGCCTGCCGGGGCATTCGTCGTTGCGGCCAGCGGCACGTCGATCGCGCCGCAGTCGATGTCGCGCTTCAGCGCGGCGCCCATTTCCGGCTGCAGTTGCACCCAGCCGCGCATCACCTGGCAGGCCACGGCGGTGGCACCGGCCAGGCTGAAGTGGGTGCCGTCGGCCTTGCCCTGCCCGGGCACGAACATGAAGTACGGCTGCGCGCCCTGCTCGCCCAGTGCGCGGATCCACGCCATCGAGCTGGCGTTGAGGTCGATCAGCGGCACCTGCTGTTCGGCGGCCACGCGCTTGACCGCCTGCGTGTACAACCCGTGCGTGTCGAGCAGCGCGCCGAAGTCGTACAGCAGCCGCGCCACCGGGGTGACCAGCACCGGCGTGGCGCCTTTCCCGCGCGCCAATGCGATGTAGCGCGAGAGGAACCGCGGATAGTCGCGGTCCGGGTCGGTGTAGCGGGTGGGGTCTTCGAACTTGGCGTCGTTGTGGCCGAACTGGATCAGCAGCACGTCGCCGGCCCGCAGTTCCGCGGCGATCGCCTCCAGCCGTCCTTCGTCGATGAAGCTGCGTGCGCTGCGTCCGCCGACGGCGTGGTTGCGCACCTGCCACTGCGCCGGGTCCAGCCAGCTCTGCAGCGCCTGGCCCCAACCGGCCTGCGGCGCGCGGTCCGGGCCATAGCTGGCCGCAGTGGAATCGGCGGCGATGAAGACCCGGTGCGCGGGTTCGGCAGCCACCGCGGTCGCGGTGGTCGCGCACAGGCTCAGCAGGCAAAGGGCGGGGCGTTTCATGGCGGGTTGCTCTTCGGCGGGAGCGATCGGATGGAACGGGCTTGCAAACGACAAGGGCGCCAGCGGGCGCCCTTGTCTGCCCGTGGGGGCACTGCAGCGGTGCAGGCGGGCTTACTTGCCCAGCACACCCTTCACATAGGCGACGATTTCGGCGTCCTGCGCGTGGTCGAAGAACGCCTTCTGGAAGCGCTCGCCGCCGACCGCCTGCTTGACCAGTTCCGGGTCGATCGACTTCAGGCCGGCGACGAAATCCTTCGACGCGCCCTGCTTGACCTGGGCCAGGATGCCGGCGTTGGTCATCTGCGATTCGCGGCGCTCGGCCGGATAGCCCTGGCCGCGCTCGCCGGCGAAGGCCTTCTCGAAGATGTAGCGGATGTTGATCTCCGCACCCCAGCCATAGCCCTTGGCGAACGGCAGCGACAGCGCGTTGCCGTTGTTGACCTGGGCGAACAGGAAGGCGTCGGTCGGCTCGATGCAGTAGCCGCAGTACACGCCCGGCCACGCATTGAGCGACATCAGCGCGCCCTGCCCGGTGCCGCAACCGGCGACGACGAAGTCGACCGCCCTGGCGTTCAGCAGCAGCGCGGCGCAGATGCCCAGGTGGATGTAGGTCAGGCGATGGTCGTTGTCGCCGTCCATGCCGACGTTGAACACTTCGTGGCCCTGGGCGGCGGCGACGTCGTTGAGCTGCTGCAGGACCACCGGGTTCTTCGCGGCCTGGCTGAACTCCTGCATCAATGCGATTTTCATTGCGACACTCTCTTGCGTGGATTGGAAACGTTGCGGCGGATGGAGATGGGACCTGCCCGCTCCCGCCTGCGCGGGGGCGGGCTCTTCCCCCTCGGGCGGGAGAAGAACGCGTCGGGATTCAGCGCGCCAGCCAGCCGCCGTCGACCGGGATGATGGCGCCGTTGACGTAGTCCGAGGCGCTGGAGGCCAGGAACACGGCGGCGCCGCCCAGGTCTTCCGGCTTGCCCCAGCGGCCGGCCGGGATGCGGTCGAGGATGGCCTTGCTGCGGTCCTCGTCGGCGCGCAGCTGGGCGGTGTTGTCGGTGGCCATGTAGCCCGGGGCGATGGCGTTGATGGTCACGCCCTTGCCGGCCCACTCGTTGGCCAGCAGCCGGGTGATGCCGGCGATGCCGCTCTTGGACGCGGTGTAGGACGGCACCCGGATCCCGCCCTGGAACGACAGCATCGAGGCGATGTTGATGATCTTGCCGCTGCCCTGGGCGATGAAGTGCTTGCCGGCGGCCTGGCTCATGAAGAACGCGGACTTGATGTTGACGTTCATCACGTCGTCCCAGTCCTTCTCGCTGAATTCCACCGCATCGGCGCGGCGGATCAGGCCGGCGTTGTTGACCAGGATGTCGAGGCCGCCGAGGCCTTCGACGGTTTCCCGCACCACGCGCTCGACCGGCTCGATGCTGATCAGGTTGGCCTCGATGTTGAGGAAGCGGCGGCCCAGCGCGCGCACCTTCGCGGCGGTCTCGTCGGCCGGCACGATGCCGGCGCCGGCGATGTCGGCGCCGGCCGCGGCCAACGCCAGCGCGATGCCCTGGCCCAGGCCGGTGTTGGCGCCGGTGACCAGTGCGACCTTGCCTTCGAGACTGAATGGATTCGTCATGATGTTCCTCTCCCTAGCGGTGGTTCGGGTGCTTGAAGATGCCGGCGCGCCGCGCCGGTGCGGTCACTTGAGCTGGCAGATGTCCAGCACGTGCATGTCGGTGTAGTCCAGGTTCTCGCCGCCCATCGCCCAGATGAAGGCGTAGTTGCTGGTGCCGGCGCCCATGTGGATCGACCACGGCGGCGAGACCACCGCCTCGTCGTTCTGCATCACGATGTGGCGCTGCGCCTCCGGCTGACCCATGAAGTGGTAGACGCGGTCGTTCTGGCCCAGGTCGAAGTAGAAATAGACTTCGCTGCGACGGTCGTGCAGGTGCGGCGGCATGGTGTTCCAGACGCTGCCCGGCTTGAGCACCGTCAGCCCCAGCAGCAGCTGCGAGGACGGGCAGGTGGCCGGCACGATGTACTGGTAGATGGTGCGCTCGTTGCTGGTTTCCAGCGCGCCGCGCTCCAGCGCCACGGCGTCCTTGATCGACAGCTGCCGGGTCTCGAAACGCGCATGCGCCGGCGTCGAGACCAGGTAGAACCGCGCCGGGGTGGCGGCATCGTCCGAGGCGAACACCACCTCCTCGCTGCCCATCGCCACGTACAAGCCGTCCTTCGGGCCGAGCGCGTAGGCGGTGCCGTCCACGGTCACCGTGCCGGCGCCGGCACCGACGTTGATCACGCCCAGCTCGCGCCGCTCCAGGAACGGATGGCCGGCGGCCGAGGCCGGCTCGGTCTGCCGGGGCAGCGCCACCGGGCCGTCGACCGGCGCCGCGCCCCCGATCACGAAGCGTTCGTAGTGGGTGTAGTTCAGGCGGATCCGGCCGGCGGCAAACAGCTGGTCGACCAGGTACAGATCGCGCAGCTCATCGTTGCTGGCGCCGTGCACCACGCCGGGATGGGTTGCGTAGTAGGTCTTCTGGTACATGGTGACCTCCAGGAGCCGCAAGGCGGCCAGCGGGACTGGGGGCATTCTAGCCAATTATGGAAACCGGTGTCATTTTGCGCTGCAAGGTGGGCGGAGACGGCACATTGGCCGCTCCTGCGCGCCCTTGCAGGAGCGACGCCAGTCGCGACCGGGCATTACCGGGAAAGCCCCGTCGCGACTGGCGTCGCTCCTGCGGGATCCCGGCGGCGACCCACGGTTCCCGCCTCAATCCTCGGGCGGCTGGCAGGAATCGCGCACGATCAGGTGCGGGCGCACGCTGGCCATCGGCAGCGCGCTCTGGCCTTCGGGCTGGATCAGCATGGCCGCCGCTGTTCTCCCGGTGTCACGGGTATGGCGCCGCACCGAGGTCAGCGACGGCCACAGCCGCGAGGCCAGCGGGCTGTCGTCGTAGCCGACGATGGACAGCTGGCGCGGGATGTTGATGCCGGCGCGCATGGCCACCTTGTAGACGCCGGCGGCCATCTCGTCGTTGCCGGTGAAGATGGCCGTGGGGCGTTGCTTGCCCAGCAGCAGCTTCTCGGCCGCGGCCACGCCGGACTCGAAGGTATAGCCGGCCTCGATGATGCGCGCCGGGGGCAGTTCGATGCCGCGCTGCTGCAGCGCCTCGATGAAACCGGCGGTGCGTTCGTGCGCCGAGCGGTAGGCCGACGGGCCGGTGATCAGCGCGATGTCGCGGTGACCCAGCGACAGCAGGTAGTCGGCGGCCTCGGCGGCGCCGTCGCGGTCGTGGGTGATCACCATCTGCGAGGTGTCGTCCAGCGGCAGCGAGGCGATGCGGGTGAAGCGGCAGCCGATCTCCTCCAGCATGTCGGCCAGCGCCTGGTCTTCGGAGGCGCGCGGCACCAGGATCACCCCGTGCAGCTTCTGCTGCTGCACGAAGCGGCGCACGCCCTCGATGTAGCCGGGGCTGCGGGTATCGCACGGGTGTACCACCAGCTCGAAGCTGGAGCCGCGCAGCGCGTCGAGCGCGCCGTACTGCATGTCGACGATGTACTGCGCGGTGGGGTTGTCGTAGACCATGCCGATCAGGAACGAGCGCCGGAACGCCAGTCCGCGCGCCAGCGGGTCCGGCGCATAGCCGACCTCGCGCATCAGCGCCTCGACCTTCTCGCGCGTGTCCTTACGCACCAGCGGCGAGTTGTTGATGATGCGCGAGACCGTCTTCTTGGAAACGCCCGACAGCCGCGCGATGTCGTTGATCGTTGCGGCCTTGCCCCGGGTCTTGGGGGCGGTCTCGGCGTCGGTCTTGTTGCGCAGGGACATGATTCTCCAACCGTCTAGTGCAGGGTCGTATCGGGCCGCGCGCTCAATCCAGCACGCGGTAGCGGAAGTGGCGGAAGTGGACCTTGCCGGAGCCGGCCGCATACAGCGCCGGCCTCAGCGCCAGGAATTGTCCCGCGACATTGTGATGGTAGCCGGAGACTTCCATCTGCACCGGATACTTTTTCCAGGTCTTGCCGTCCTTGGAGGAATGGAAGGTGACGATATGGCGGTCGTTGCTCACCCGCAGCCACAGCCTGCCCCCGGTCCGGCTGGGTTGCAGCCGGGCGGGCCGCTCCTCGCCGTAGCGGTGCATGATGAACTCCTCGCCGTTGCTGCCCACGCCGACATACAGCCGGCTGCTGTAGAACAGCAGCGCCCCGCCCACCGCCCCGGGCTCGATCTCCAGCTCCACCTCGTACTGGTAGCCAGTATCGCCGGCGATGGCGGTCAATGGCGAACTGTCGCGCGGGGTCTGGCCCTTGCCCTGCAGGCTCATCACGCCCTTGCCGAAGGCCAGGCGCCGTTCTTCGTCCTCGCCCGGGTCGAAGAACGACCACTGCGGACCCAGCTTGCCGGCGGTGAACTCGTCCGACAGCGCCATCCCATGCTGCACCGCAGTACCGGCCGGCTTGGCCAGCGCCTGGCCCAGGTCGCCGCCCCTGGCCAGGAACCAGCCATCGGCGGTCCACTCGATCGGCTCCAGCAGCATCTGCCGGCCCAGCGTCCAGTAGCCGTTCTCGTAGCCGTGGTAGACCATCCAGTCGCGGCCGTCGGTACCTTCGACGAGGGTGGCGTGGCCGCGCGACCACCACGGCTCGCTGGCCGATCGCGTGCGCACGATCGGGTTGTGCGGCGAGTTCTCCCACGGCCCATGGATCGAGCGCGAGCGCGCGCTGATGACCATGTGCCCGGTCGGCGGGCCGGCGGTGCCGCCCACCGCGGTGGTCATGTAGTACCAGCCGTCGCGGAAGCTGATCTTCGGTCCTTCCTGGGCGTAGGCTTCCACGTCCCAGCTCTCCGGATAGCGCCAGCCGTCGTAGACGTGCCGGGGTTCGCCGACCACGCTCAGGCCGTCATCGGACAACTGCACGTAGTCGCCGGCCGACAGGAACAGGTAGCGCTTGCCATCCTCGCCCACCGCGTGGCCCGGGTCGATGTACCTGCCCAGGCCCAGCTCCACCGGTTCGCTCCAGGGGCCGCGGATGTCGTCGGCCCAGACCACGAAGTTGCTGCGGCTGAAACCCTCGGTGCCGCCGCGGCGGGCAGGGAAATAGATGTAGTAGCGGCCTTCGTGCTTGACGATGTCCGGCGCCCAGATCGAGCCGACGTTGCGGGTGACGGCGTGGCCGAGCGGCTGCCAGTTGACCAGGTCGCGCGAATGCCAGATCGGCAGGCCCGGATAGGCATCGAACGAGGACAGCGTGAGGTAGTAGTCGTCGCCGTCCTTGAGCACCGACGGATCGGGACGGTCGCCGGCCAGCACCGGGTTGAGGAAGGTGCCATCGCCGAGATCGGCCTGGCGCTGGTTCTCGATGCCGCGCTTCCACGCCGGCCGCGCCGCCGGTTCGGCCGCGGCGGCAGCCGCCGGCAGCCAGGACGCGGCCAGCGCCGCCAGCAGCAACCACAGGTTCCATTTCCGCATCGCGTTTCCTCCGGGTGGTTCTTTGGCTTTGGCTTCTGTAGGAGCGACGTCAGTCGCGAAGTGGCCTTCCCGGTAAAGCCCCCTCGCGACTGACGCCGCTCCTACACGGGAACGGGACGGCCGCCGCGCTCAGCTGCGCAGCAGCTGCGGCAGCCACAGCGACAGCTGCGGGAAGAAGGCCACCACCAGCAGCACGCCCAGCCCGGCGAACCAGAACGGCCAGATCGTGCGCATGCTCTCGCCGACACTGATCTTGCCGATGGCGGTGCCGATGAACAGCACCGAGCCCACCGGCGGCGTCACCAGGCCCAGGCCGCCGGTCAGCACCAGCACCAGGCCGAAGTGGATCGGGTCGATGCCGTAGGCGCGCGCCACCGGCAGGAAGATCGGCGTGCAGATCAGGATCATCGGCGCCAGGTCCATGAAGGTGCCCAGCAGCAGCAGCATCACCACGATCATCAGCAGCACCATCGTCTTGCTGTGCGCGAACGACTGCAGGAACTCCACCGCGGCCGACGGCACCTGCAGGTAGGCCAGCAGCCAGCCGAACACGGCGGCGGTGGCGATCACGAACAGGATCACGCCGGTGCTGCGCGCGGCATGGGTCACCGTCTCCAGGAACTCGCGCAGCCGCAGCTGGCGGTACAGCACCGTGGTCACCAGCAACGCATAGACCACGGCGATGGCCGCGCTCTCGACCGCGGTGAAGATGCCGGCGCGGATGCCGATGAAGATCAGCGCCAC
Source organism: Xanthomonas chitinilytica (assembly GCF_026107455.2). GTDB lineage: Bacteria > Pseudomonadota > Gammaproteobacteria > Xanthomonadales > Xanthomonadaceae > Stenotrophomonas > Stenotrophomonas chitinilytica. The sequence goes on from NZ_JAPCHY010000009.1 coordinate 95,157, forward strand.
CAGCCCCAGCCCGGGCAACGCCGAGACCAGCCGCAGCAGCACCACGCGGATCCCGGGAAACACTTCCACGCCGTAGCCGCGGCGGCGCGCCACCACGTAACCGGTGACCATCAGCGCCGCGGTCATCAGCAGCGCCGGCACGATGCCGGCGGCGAACAGGTCGGCGATGGACAGCCCGCCGCCGGCCGCGGCCGAGAACAGGATCAGGTTGTGCGAGGGCGGCACGAGAAGCGCGACCAGGGCGGCGGTGATGCTGACGTTGACCGCGAAGTCGCGGTCGTAGCCGCGCTTGACCATCTGCGGGATCATCGTGCCGCCCACCGCGGAGACGTCGGCGATGGCCGAACCGGACACGCCGCCGAAGAACAGCGAGGACAGGATCGACACCTGGCCCAGGCCGCCGCGCATGCGCCCGACCAGCGACGAGGCCAGCGCGATCAGGCGCTCGGAGATGCCGCCGCGCATCATGATCTCGCCGGCGAAGATGAACAGCGGAATGGCGATCAGCGAGGCCGAGCCGGTGCCGGCCGAGACCTGCTGCACCAGCACGATGCTGGGCAGGTCCAGGTACAGCAGCGTGGCCAGCGCCGCGGCGGCCAGCGCGTAGGCCACCGGCACGCCGATCAGCAGCAGGATCGCGAAGACGGCGAACAGGATTGCGATACCCATGGCTCAGCGGACTCCTTCGGCAGCGGCCGGGCGCAGCGACAGCACCAGCCGGTTCAATGCGAAAACCGCCATCAGCGCGCCGCCCACGCACAGCGGCAGGTAGTTGATGCTCTGCGGCATCGGCGCGCCGGCGGCCTTGATGTGCAGGCCGTCGACCAGCAGGATCGCCGCCCAGTACGCCAGCACCGCACCGATGGCGGCGATCACCAGCGGCACGATCGTGTCGATGCAGCGGCGCACGCCCGGCCTGACGTGGTCGTGCAGCAGGTAGAAGCCGAAATGGCGGTTGGTATACACGCCGGCGGCCGCGCCCAGGCTCATCGCCGTGCTCAGCAGCAGCAGCGTGACCGGCTCGGTCCAGCTGGGCGAGTCGTTGATGACGTAGCGGGCGAACACCTGCCAGGCCTGCACCACCACCAGCCCCAGCAGGGCGGCCACGGCGGTATGGATGGCGACGTCGGCGAGCACGGCCAGCAGCCGCTGGACGCCGGTCGGCGCGGGAGTGTGGGTCGTTTGGGACATTCGCGTCGGGCCTCAGGCGAAGTCGCGGATGCGACGGTGCAGGGATGCGATTCCGGGCTGGCCGAGGTACTGCTCCAGCAGCGGCCGGGCCGCTTCGCGGAAGGCCGGCATGTCGACCTCGTTGGATTTCACGCCGTAGTCGGCCACCGCCTGGCGCGCGGCATTTTCCGAAGCGTCCCAGCGCTCGCGCATGACCCCGACCGAGGCGCGCGCGGTCTCCAGCAGCAGCTGGCGGTCGGACGGGGCCAGCGCATCGAAGCTGCGGCGCGACATCAGCAGCACGTCCGGCGCGTACGAATGCTCGCTCTGCGACCAGTAGTGCGCGGCCTCGAAGTGGCGGCTGGAATGGAAGCTGCGCATGTTGTTCTCGGCGCCGTCGATCATGTGCGTCTCCATGCCGGAGAAGGTGTCGCCCAGCGACATCGGCGTCGGATTGGCACCGAGCAGGCGCATCAGCTGGATGAAGATGTCCGAGTTGGCCACGCGCAGCTTCAGCCCGTGCAGGTCCTGCGGCGAGACGATCGGGTGCTTGGTGTTGTAGAAGCAGCGCGCGCCCGAGTCGTAGATCGCCAGCCCCACCAGGTCGCGGCTCCCGAAGCCGGCCAGTACCGCCTCGGCGACGCCGCCGTCGAGCGCGCGGCGCATGTGCGCCACCGAGTCGAACACGTACGGCAGGCACAGCGCCTGGGTCAGCGGGAACGCGTTGTTGAGCGCGCCGGAATAGACCCGGGTGATGTCGATGGCGCCGAAGCGCGCCATGTCGATCGCCTCGGATTCGCGCCCGAGCTGGCCGGAATGGTACTGGCGCAGCTTCACCCGGCCGCCGGTCTCGCGTTCCAGGGTCTCGCCGATCCACTGCACCGCGGTGACGGTGGGATAGTCGGCCACGTGCACGTCGGTGGCGGTCAGCACGTGGCGGCCGGCGCCGGCCGCATCGCGGCCCGAACAGGCCGACAGCAGCGGTGCCGACAGCGCCGCGATGCCCCCGGCCAGAAAACCTCTTCGAGTAACCATCTGCGCCCTCCCGCGCGGTTCCTGTCGTGGCCGCGGCGGATCAGCCGGCGGCCACGGCCCTGCAAACGATCTCGCCATGGCCGCCGAAGCGGACCTGCGCCTGCTCGCCCACGGCGATGTCGTGGATGCCGGTGGCGTTGCCGGTGGCGATCAGCTCGCCCCGCTTCAGCGGCCGGCCGCGCCGCGCCGAACGGCCCAGAGCAAAGGCATACGCCGCGCGCAGGCCTCCCGGCAACAGGCAGGCGCCGCCGCTGCCGACCCGGCGGCCTTCGATCAGCGTCTCGGCCCGCAGCGCCGATTCGTCCAGCGTCTGCCAGCCGGGGATTTCCGGCCCCAGGATCAGGCCGTTGTTGTTGCCGAAGTCGGAAACCACCACCCGCGGGCCGAGCTGGTTGATCGTCGCCAGCGGGCTGCTGGCCACTTCCACGCCGATGAACAGGGTGGCCGGCAACTGTGCGGCTTCCTCCGGCGTCCAGTGCAGCTTGTCGGCCGGGGCATCGGCGTCGAGCCGCAGCACGTATTCGGCCTCTACCGCGGCGAAACCGCCGGCATAGACCGGGATATCGACGATGGCACCGGTAGCATTCCAGAGCTTGCGCGAGAAGATCGGTCCCAGCAGGCGCTCGTCGCCGGAATGGTCGCGGCGCTCGGCGGCGATGTAGCCGACCTTCCAGCCGACCACGCGGTCGTCCCATTGGGCGATCGCCAGATCCTGCACCCCGTAGGCGGCCTGCAGATCTTCGGGAATCCGGCCGGGAAATTCCGGCAATGAACGGCCCTGCTGGCGGGCGCTGACGAATTGCCGGGCGATTTCAGCCGCGTCGGCCGGCGGCAGTTCCTGTTTGCCTTGATCGTTGCTCAAGCGCATCTCCTGGGTGTCTTGTTGCACTGCCCATCGACAGTAGCTGGAAAGGCTGTATATGGTAAACCGGTGTCATTGGCAATGTGCGCTGCGACAGAACCGTTCCCTGCCGCGCCGCCCTGCCCCGCGCCACGCCCGGAAACCCGATGATCGCCACCCTGCTTTCCACCGGCCTGCGGGCCACCCTGCTGGCCCTGGCCCTGTGCGGCCCGGCCATGGCCACCCCGACGTCCGATGCCGATGGCAGCGACGGCGCCTGCCTGCCGCTGTGGCCGGGCGGGCTCGCCCCCGGCGACGAACGCTTGCCGGAGCCGCTGCGGATCGTCGAGCGCAGCCACGACCCGCGGCTGCCGGACCGCTACGCCGAGCGCATCAGCGAACCGTGCATGACCGTGCACCGGCCGGCCCGGCCCAGCGGGGTCGCACTGCTGGTGATGCCCGGCGGCGGCTACCAGCGGGTGGTGCTGGACAAGGAAGGCAGCGCACTGCTGCCGGCGTTCGTCGACCAGGGCGGGACGACGCTGTTCGTGCTGCGCTACCGGCTGCCGGGGGAAGGCCACCGCGACCGCGACGCCGCGCTGGCCGACGCCCAGCGCGCGCTGCGGCTGATCCGGGCCGGCGCCGGGCGCTGGGGGATCGATCCGCGGCGGGTGGGGACGATGGGTTTCTCCGCCGGCGGCCATCTCGCCGCGCGCCTGGGCACCGGCTTCGCGCGGCAGCTGCATCCACCGCTGGACGCGGCCGACCGGCTCGATGCCCGCCCCGATTTCCAGTTGCTGGTGTACCCGGTGATCGACCTGGAAGGGCCGGACGCGCATCCGGGCTCGCGCCGGCAACTGCTTGGGGATGATCCGCCAATCGACGATGTTCGCCGCTATTCGATGCAAAACAACGTCGAATCGAGCACTCCGCCCACTTTCCTGCTGCATGCCCAGGACGACGCGGCGGTCCCGGTCGGCAACAGCCTGCTGTTCTACCAGGCACTGCAGCGCGCCGGAGTGCCGGCGCAGATGCACCTGTTCCCGCGCGGCGGCCACGGCTTCGGCGTGCGCGGCACCGCCGGCCTGACCGTGGCGGCGTGGCCACGACTGGCGCTGGACTGGATCCACGCCCTGCCCATGGAGTGACACCGATGCCCAAGCCCCTGTCCCACCCCGTCCCGGCCACTGCCGGACTGCCCGACGATGGCGGCCGCCGCGACTTCCTGCTGACCGCCGCCCGGCTGGGCGCCGGATTGGCCGTGGCCGCCTCGCCGCTGGTCCACGCCGCGCCGGCGACGTCGCTGGCGCGCACCCGCAGCGGCCGCATCGGCGGCCAGCGCGAGCAGGGCATCCACGTCTTCCGCGGCATCCCCTATGGCGCCGATACCGCCGCGCGCCGCTTCCGGCCGGCACTGCGCGAAACCGCCTGGCGCGGCGTGCGCGACGCACTGGACTACGGCAGCGCCGCGCCGCAGACCGGCCGCGACGGTCCCGGCAGCGAGGACTGCCTGTACCTCAACGTCTGGACCCCGGCGCTGCGCGACGGCGGACGACGGCCGGTGCTGGTCTACATCCACGGCGGCGGCTACAACAACGGCTCCGGCGCCGACCCGCTGTACGACGGCGGCAACCTGTGCCGGCGCGGCGACGTGGTGGTGGTCACCGTCAACCACCGCCTCAACCTGTTCGGCTACCTGTACCTGGCGCAGCTGGGCGGGCCGGCGCTGGCCGATTCGGGCAACGTCGGCCAGCTCGACCTGGTGCAGGCGCTGCACTGGGTGCGCGAGCACGCCGCCGAGTTCGGCGGCGACGCCGGCAACGTCACTGTGTTCGGCCAGTCCGGCGGCGGCGCCAAGATCGCCACGCTGATGGCGATGCCGGCGGCGAAGGGACTGTTCCACCGCGCCTGGACCATGAGCGGGCAGCAGGTGACCGCGGCCGGTCCGCGCGCGGCCACCCAGCGCGCGCGGCTGGTGCTGGAACACCTGGGCGTGCGTGACGCCGGGGCGCTGCTCGCGCTGCCGGCGCAGCAGTTGCTGGAAGCCACCCGCGTGCGCGATCCGTCGCCGGTGGAGGACACCGGCCTGTACCTGGGGCCGGTGCTGGATGCGCGGTCGCTGCCGGTGCATCCGTTCTGGCCGCAGGCGCCGGCGCAGTCGGCCGGGATCCCGCTGGTGATCGGCAACACCCGCGACGAGACCCGCGCCTTCCTCGGCAACGACCCGGACAACTTCGCGCTGGACTGGGAGGAATTGCCGGCGAAGCTGGAGGCCCAGCAATACGTCGACCTGCTGCCGTCGGTGGTGATCGCCGAATACCGGCGGCTGTACCCGCACTACACCCCGACGGAGGTGTTCTTCGCCGCCACCACCGCCGGCCGCTCGTGGCGCGGCGCGGTCGAGGAACTGGAGGCGCGCGCGCGCCAGCCGGCCGCCGCCGCGCCGACCTGGGCCTACCAGCTGGACTGGTACGACCGCGGCGGCGAAGCGGACCGGCTGCGCGCTTTCCACACGCTCGACATCCCGCTGGTGTTCGACAACCACCGCCAGCCCGGTTCGCGCACCGGCGACGGCGGCGAGGCGCAACGCATGGCCGGGGCCATGAGCGATGCGCTGCTGGCGTTCGCCCGCCACGGCGACCCCAACCACCCCGGCATCCCGCGCTGGGAACCGTATTCGCTGCCGCGGCGGCAGACGCTGCTGTTCGACGCGCCGGCCACGCTGACCGACGACCCGCGCGGCGGCGAGCGCCGCCTCTATCGGCAGGCGCCCTTCGTCCAGCGCGGCACGTTCTGAAGAAGCCGGCGATGCGGCCGCTCCTCTTCCGCATCGCGCCGGACGCGCGTTCGCCGCGCCGGCGAACAGGGAGCCGGTACCACGACGGAGGCCATCGCATCGATGCGATGGCATATGGCATGCGCTGCGGCGCCATGCGGCGATGCCATTTCATCGCCGCGCCCTTCCCGCGGATACGCGGAACAGGCCGTTAACCGCCATGACCTAAACTCGGGCCATGAACGACGATGTCCTGCAGTTCCCCGACTTCCCGGGCCGCGAGACGCTGGTGGCGCGGATCGACGCGGCGGTGGCGCCCGGCGATCCGGAGCAGGTGGTCGCGGCGTTGCGGCGCACCCTCACCGAGCTGATCGACGACCCGCAGGTGCGACTGCCCGATTGCGTGCGCCGGCCGCGCGCCGAGCGCTACGCCCGCCGCGAGCTGTACCGCAGCCCGGAGCACGGCTACAGCGTGGTGGCGATGAGCTGGGCGCCGGGCCAGGGCACGCCGCTGCACGACCACAGCGGGCTGTGGTGCGTGGACGGCGTCTGGCAGGGCCGGTTGCAGGTCACCCAGTACGCGCTGCTGGAACGCAGCGGCGACCGCGCCCGCTTCCGCCCCGCCAGCACCGTGGCCGCCGCCCGCGGCAGCGCCGGCAGCCTGATCCCGCCGCACGAGTACCACATCCTGCACAACGCCAGCGACGACGCCCTGGCGGTATCGGTGCACGTCTACCAGGCGGCGATGGAGCGCTGCGCGATCTTCCTGCCCGAACGCGACGACTGGTACCGCTGCCAGGAGCGGCAGCTGCAGACCGAAGCCGATTGCTGAACGCTGCACCGGGCCGGCGACGGCATGCACTGGCCGCCTGCGAAGGAACGGCAGCGGGCATCGCACGCGATGCCTTGGCGACCCGCCACGCGCAGGATCAGCGCTTGCCGCCCACTTCGATGAAGCGCAGGAATTCGGCGCGGGTGCGCGCGTCCTCGCGGAAGCTGCCGAGCATCTTCGAGGTGACCATGCTGACGCCGCGCTTGTGGATGCCGCGGGTGGTCATGCACTCGTGCGCGCCTTCCACCACCACGCCCACGCCCAGCGGCTGCAGCACGTCCTGGATGCACTGGGCGATCTGCGCGGTCATCTTCTCCTGCACCTGGAAGCGGCGCGCATAGGCCTCGACCACGCGCGCCAGCTTGGAGATGCCCACCACCTTGCCGGCCGGCAGGTAGCCCACGTGCACGCGGCCGATGATCGGCGCCATGTGGTGCTCGCAGTGGCTTTCGTACTCGATGTCGCGCAGCACGATCAGCTCGTCGTAGCCGGCCACTTCCTCGAAGGTGCGCTCCAGGTAGCCGCGCGGGTCCTCGCGGTAGCCGCTGAACCAGTCGCCATAGGCCTCGGCCACCCGCCGCGGGGTATCCAGCAGGCCCTCGCGGGCCGGGTCCTCGCCGGCCCAGCGCAACAGCGTGCGCACGGCGTCCTCGGCCTGGGCCTGGGTGACGGGCGGGTTCTTGGAATCGGCCATGACGGACTGCGCCTGTATTGCGGGGGGCGCCATGCTACCAGCCGGACCCGGCCGGGGCATGTCCGGCCGCTACAGCGCGGGCGCGGCCATCGGCCCGGTTGCGCGCTGCCACCGTGCTGCGCGGCATCCGTGCGGCAGCGGGATGGCGGTTTGTCCGGCACAATCGGCGCTTCGTCTACCAAGGAGCGTCTCCATGCGCCGACTGCCCGCCTGCAGCACCCTCGCCCTGGCCCTTGCCCTGGGGTTGGCCGCCTGTTCCCCGCAGCCGTCCGGCGGCGACGCCGCCGGCACCGCCCAGCAGGCGGAGAGCGAATCCGAGCGCCTGAACGCCTGGTTCGAGAGCCAGTACGAGGAACTGCTGCAGTTCAGCCCGACGCAGCTGACCTTCCTTGGCCGCAAGGAGCTCAACGACCAGCTCGACGACATGTCCGAGGCCGGCATCGACAAGCGCCTGGCCTGGCTCGAGGCATCGGTGAAGGAGATGGAATCCAGCTTCGACCGCGACAAGCTGGATCCGGAAGCGCAGCTGTCCTGGGAGCTGTGGAAGCGCCAGTACCAAAGCGAGCGCGACGGCCGGCTGTTCCTGGGCAACCGCTACCCGTTCGACCAGATGAGCGGCATCCACAGCATGGCGCCGACCTTCCTGATCAACTTCCACAAGGTCGACGACGAGAAGGACTACCTGGCCTACGTCTCGCGCCTGCAGAAGCTGCCGGTGCTGTTCGACCAGCTGCTCGAGCGCGCCCGCGCCTCCGCCGCGCAGGGCATCCGCCCGCCGCGGTTCGCCTACGAGGGCGTGATCGAGCAGTCGCGCAAGGTGGTCGGCGGCGCGCCGTTCGACGACGGCAAGGACAGCGCGCTGTGGGCCGACGCCCAGGCCAAGGCCGACGCACTGGCGGAAAAGGGCGCCGTCACCGCCGAACGCGCCGCCGAGTTGAAGCAGCAGGCGCGCGACGCGCTGCTGCAGAACGTCGCACCCGCCTATGCGCGCGTGCTCGCCTTCGCCGAGGAGGAACTGCCCAAGGCCGCCGTCGACGCCTCCGGCGTGGGCAGCACCCAGGCCAACGGCGCCGACTACTACGCCTACCAGCTGCGCGAGAACACCACCACCGCGATGAGCGCCGACGAGATCCACCAGCTCGGCCTGTCCGAAGTGGCGCGGCTGCGCGGCGAGATGGAAGCGCTGATGCGGCAGGTGGAGTTCAAGGGCGACCTGCAGGCGTTCTTCAGGTTCCTCGACAGCGACCCGCGCTTCCGCTTCGCCAACACCGACGAGGGCCGCCAGGGCTACATCGACGCGGCCACCGCCGCCATCGACAACATCAAGCAGCACCTGCCCGAATACTTCGGCCTGCTGCCCAAGGCCGACCTGGTGGTGCGCCGGGTGGAAGCCTTCCGCGAGCAGGACGGCGCCGCCCAGCACTACTACCCCGGTACCCCGGACGGCTCGCGCGCCGGCATCTACTACGCGCACCTGTCGGACATGAAGGCGATGCCGAAGACCGAACTGGAGGTGATCGCCTACCACGAGGGCCTGCCCGGCCACCACATGCAGATCTCCATCGCCCAGGAGCTGACCGGCGTGCCGACCTTCCGCACCCAGCAGTTCACCACCGCCTACACCGAGGGCTGGGGCCTGTACTCGGAATGGCTGGCCAAGGAGATGCCCGGCACCTACCAGGACCCGTATTCGGAGTACGGCCGGCTGATGTCGGAGATGTGGCGCGCGATCCGCCTGGTGGTGGACACCGGCCTGCACGCCAAGGGCTGGACCGAGCAGCAGGCGGTGGACTACTTCCGCCAGAACAGCTCCATCCCGCAGGCCGCCATCCAGTCCGAAGTGCGGCGCTACCTGGTCAATCCCGGCCAGGCCACCGCCTACAAGATCGGCATGATCAAGATCCAGCAGCTGCGCGCCAAGGCCGAGGCCGAGCTGGGCGAGGCCTTCGACATCCGCGGCTTCCACGACGCCGTGCTCGGCGGCGGCGCCATGCCGCTGGACCTGCTGGAACAGCGTGTGGACCGCTGGATCGCCGACAAGAAGGCGGGCTGAGGCGGCCGCCAGGCGTCTTCCGCCACCGCCGCGCAACGCAGAAGGGCCGGGTCGATACCCGGCCCTTCTGCGTTGCGGGCGGTTTGCACCGCGCCCTTTCATGTAATACCGTAAGTTACATGAAACGCGACAGCAAACTGTCCTCGGTGCTGCACGTGCTGCTGCACATGGCCCAGCATGGCCGCCCGCTGACCTCCGAGGTGCTGGCCGGCTACCTGGACACCCACCCGGTGGTGGTGCGGCGGGTGCTGTCGCGCCTGCGCGAGTGCGGCTACGTCGCGTCCAGCAAGGGCCATGGCGGCGGCTGGACCCTCGCCTGCGACCTGCATGCGGTGACCCTGCTGGACGTCTACCACGCCGTGGGCGAGCCGACCGTCTTTGCCATGGGCCATCGCATCGAGCAGCCCGAATGCCTGGTCGAGCAGGCGGTGAACGAAGCCCTGGACGACGCCTTCCGCCGCGCCGAGGCGCTGCTGGTCGAGCGCCTGGGCCGCGTCACCCTCGCCGACCTGGCCGCCTCGTTCGGCCGCCGCATGCGGCGTCGATCCCAACATCCCTGCGGGAGCAAGGACCATGCAGCGCAATGAACCGTCCGATACCTTCGATGCCGTCGTCGTCGGCGGCAGCTACGCGGGGCTCTCCGCGGCCATGATGCTGGCGCGCGCGCGCCAGCGCGTGCTGGTCATCGACGCCGGCGTGCGCCGCAACCGCTTCGCCGCCGCCGCGCACGGCCTGATCGGCCAGGACGGGCGCCCGCCCGAAGCGATCGCCGCCGACGCCCGCGCACAGGTGCTGGCCTACCCCAACGTGCGCTGGCAGCAGGCCAGCGCCACCCATGCCGACGGCGGGATCGACCGCTTCGTCGTCGCGGACGACAGCGGCGCGCGCTGGAACGCCCGCCGCCTGGTCCTGGCCACCGGCGTGGAGGACGAGCTGCCGCCGATCGAGGGCCTGCAGCCGCGCTGGGGCCGCAGCGTGTTCCACTGCCCCTACTGCCACGGCTACGAACTGGAGCGCGGCCGCATCGGCGTCATCGCCGTCGGCGAACTCTCCATGCACCACGCGCTGATGCTGCCCGACTGGGGCACCACCACGTTCCTGACCAACCAGGCGTTCACGCCGGACGCGGCGCAGCAGGCGGCGCTCGCCGCGCGCCAGGTCGCGGTCGAGCCGGCGCGGATCGCACGGGTCAGCGACGTCGCGACGGTCGAACTGGAAGACGGCCGCCGGATCGCGTTCGACGGCCTGTTCGTCGCCACCCGGACCCGGGTCAACAGCCCGCTGGCGCACGCACTGGGATGCGAGTTCGAGTACGGCCCGCTGGGCGCGTTCATCCGCACCGACGCCGCCAAGGCCACCAGCGTGCCCGGCGTGTTCGCCTGCGGCGATGCCGCGCGCGGCGCCCACAGCGTGGCGTTCGCCGTGGGCGATGGCGCCCAGGCCGGCGCTTCGGCGCACCGCACCCTGCTGTTCGGATGAGCGCGCCCTCCTAGGCGCAGCGCGCTCAGCGCACCAGTGCGCTCCTGGCCTGCTCGTCGGCGCCACGCGCCAGCTCCTGCTGCCGTTGCAGGTCCTGCTGCTGGTGAACCTCCTGGGTGGCGGCCTCCAGCTTCCGGTCCGAGGCTTCCACCGGCGTCTGCTTGGCCTGTTCGATGTCGAACGGTACGCGCTTGCTGGCCGGATCGTCGATGCTGCCTTGGACGAGGAAGGCGTAGCCCTTCGTGCCGACGACGAAATGGTCGATGCGGGAGAGCTCCGCTTCCTTCAATGCCCCGTCCTGGCGCTGTGGATACAGCTGCCGGCTCGTATCGCGGTTGTCCCAGCTGGCGGCGAGCGCCGCGCGGCAGAATCGTTCCCGCTCCTGCTCGTTGCCGAAGCCGATCTGGCCCTTCTCCTCGGCTTCCCGCACCAGCTCGCGAATGCGCAGCAACGGCTTGTGGCCGATGTGGCCGGGGGAATCCGGCGCCAGGTCATGCGCGGCCGTGGCATCGACCGCCTGCGTCGGTGCGGTGCGTACGATCCGTGACTCCTGCGACGGCCCGGCTTCGCGCGGCGCCTGGGTCCGCACGTCCCGTTCCGGCGCGGTGGCGGCTTCGGCCGGCCGCCCGGACGAAGGTTGGGGCGGGGCGACTTCGCCATGCCCGCGTGCGCGCACGTCGTCCAATGCGCGAAGCACGTCCTGGGTGCTCGTCACCGCCACGATGCGGCCAACATCCCCGGCATCGGCCTGAAGATGGGCGATGGGGCTGTCGGCGGCGATCTGGTTCTGCGCATTGGGCTGCAACTGGGTCATGCCGCCCGGCGCCAGGCCGTGTTCCTGGCGCGTGCGCTGCGTGGCCAGGATCACTGCTTCCTGCCAATCGGGTTTCAGCTCCGTGCCGGAGAGGCGGTATTGGTACAGCACCGCTTCGCGTTGCCGCGTCTCGTCCGTCGCATCGCGCCCGGGCATCGCCGCCATCGCCTCGGCGTGCCGGGCCAGGGCCGGTTGCAGCGCGGTGCGGGTGGCTTCCAGTTCCAGGGCGGTATTGCCCTGCGCCGTTTCGTCGTCGTGCCGCCATTGCCCCTGCGCATCGCGTCGGTACTGCCGGCCGTTCGCGGCCTGCAGGGTGTCCGGGTCGAGCGCGGTATGCACGGCCTGGGGCATTTCGCCGAAATCCCTCCAGCCGTTGCGGCGGTAGGCCTGCTGGTAGTCGGCGGCGATGGCGGCCGGGCCACTGGCGATGTTCGCCTCGATCACCGACGTCCCCCCGGTTTTGAGTAGCACGGCGATTTGGAGTCCAATCCCCAACGAGACGGAGATTGGACGTGAAGAAGCGCTTTTCCGAAGAGCAGATCATCGGCTTCCTGCGTGAAGCCGAAGCCGGCGTGGCGGTGAAGGACCTGTGCCGCCGGCACGGCTTCAGCGAAGCCTCGTACTACCTGTGGCGCAGCAAGTTCGGCGGCATGAGCGTGCCGGAGGCCAAGCGGCTCAAGGAGCTGGAGGCGGAGAACACCCGGCTGAAGAAGCTGCTGGCCGAGCAGATGTTCGAGAACGACGTGATCAAGGACGCCCTGCGAAAAAAGTGGTGACCGCACCGGCCAGGCGCGAGCTGGTGCGGCATCTGGTGGGCAAGGGACTGAGCGAGCGACGATCGCTGGCGGTGGTGCGCATGAGCGCCAGCGCCTACCGCTATGCGCCGCGTCCGGACCGCAATGTCGAACTGCGGGCGCGGATCCTGGCGCTGGCGCAGCGGCACAAACGCTACGGCGTCGGGATGATCCACCTCAAACTCAGGCAAGCGGGGCTGCTCGTGAACTACAAGCGCGTTGAACGGCTGTATCAGGAAGCGAGGCTGCAGGTGCGGCGGCGCAAGCGCAAGAAGATATTGCCGGGCGAGCGCCAGCCGCTGGTGCGGCCGAGTGAGGCCAATCAGGTGTGGTCGATGGACTTCGTGTTCGACCGCACCGCCGACGGGCGCGCCATCAAGTGCCTGACGATCGTCGATGACGCCACCCACGAAGCGGTCGCGATCGAGGTGGAGCGTGCGATCTCAGGACTTGGCGTGACGCGCGTGCTCGACCGTCTGGCGCGCTCGCGCGGGCTGCCGCAGGTGATCCGCACCGACAACGGCAAGGAGTTCTGCGGCAAGGCGATGGTCGCCTGGGCGCACGCGCGTGGCGTGCAGTTGCGCCTGATCCAACCGGGCAAGCCGAACCAGAACGCCTACGTCGAGTCGTTCAACGGCCGCCTGCGCGACGAGTGCCTCAACGAACACTGGTTCACCCACCTGCTGCACGCCCGGACCGTCATCGAAACCTGGCGCCGGGAATACAACGAGGAGCGGCCAAAGAAGGCATTGGGCGGGCTGACACCGAGCGCCTACGCGAAGCAACTGGCATCGGCTACCATCCACCCCGGACTCTAAATCGCCCCGCTACTGAAAGCGGGGGGACGTCGCGTTTCCACCGAACTCGTCTAACGCCCTCCGAGCCAATCCCCCTTTTCCCGCGCCGGGTTGCCCACCGAGGATGATGGCCCTGGGGAATTCCTGTGGTGTTGCACTCGTGAAATTTGGATCGGCCAATACTTTTTCACGAAAGATGCGGTCATATGCATCCTTCGGCAGCCTATCCGAATTATTTTCCATGACTGGCGCCTATCGCAGGAAATTCAAAATAATCCAAAAGATTCTTGCTTTTCCAGTTTCCGTACGAGCTGGCATGAAACATCAAGATGTCTTTCTCCTTGGCCCGAGCAACCCTTTCCACATCTCCACTTGCCTCGGCCAATTTCAATTCATCCTGAGCTTCAAATATGAAGGTTTCCAATGCACCTTCCAAGGCCCAGATGGCCTGCTCCAATACAGGCGTTCCTTTGAGTGGGTTGGAAACCACTCTATTCAAGTCTTTTTGAAGCGTCTGGAGATGTTCTGGATAGTCCTTGAGCATCTCCCGCAACCCCTCGGGGATGGGAGGCTCTGACTTCTGCATGCCCAGCTGGGAGTGGTCGTCTGTGGTCATGGCAACCTCTTGAGGGGATGGTTGTGCCGGGCGCGGCAGATCGGGCTTGCGCTTTTCCTGGACCGGGAGCCCCTCCGGCGGCAACGGTCCAAGCTCGCGCACGGTTCTGGCATTGATGATGGATACGTCGCGCAGCAGTTGCAGGTCGTGCAGCACATCGCGGCGGCATGACGAGGCGGAATCGGGAGCGTTTCGGTCTTTGCTCATGGCTAGGGGGAGACGGGATGACCAAGGCTGTTCAACGGCAAGAATAGTCCTTCCAGGCTACCCGGCGGAATGATGACTCGGGAAAGCCCTTGTGACGTTGCCTGTGCGAAATCGGGGATGGACAGCATCTCGGGTTCTCGTCCAACACTCGCCGCCCCCCATTCTCCGCGCCAGTTTGCCCACCGAGGACGATGGCCTTCGTGAAATCAGGGCCAGTCAATACTTTTTCACGAAAAATGCGGTCATATGCTTCCTCCGGCAGCCTATCCGAATCATTCGTCATGACTGGCGCCTATCGCAGGAAATTCAAAATAATCCAAAAGATTCTTGCTTTTCCAGTTTCCGTACGAGCTGGCATGAAACATCAGGATGTCTTTTTCCTTGGCCCGAGCAATCCTTTCCGCATTTCCACTTGCCTCGGCCAATTTCAATTCATCCCGAGCTTCAAACATGAAGGTTTCCAATCGACCCTCAAGTGCCCAAATAGCCCGCTCAAGAGGTGGGGTATTCGAGGGCTTCGCCATAACGGTGACCAATGCCTCCTGCAAGCGTTCGATATGGTCCGGATAGTCCTTGAGCATCTCCCGCAACCCCTCGGGGATGGGAGGCTCTGACTTCTGCATGCCCAGCTGGGAGTGGTCGTCTGTGGTCATGGCAACCTCTTGAGGGGATGGTTGTTTCGGGCGCGGCGGATCGGACTTTCGCTTTTCCTGGACCGGGCCGTCCCGCAAGAATGATTGCTTTCGGAAGCTCCTGCGGGGTTGCATGCAAATAATCCTTTCGAGCCAACACTTGCTCACGAAAATACGCTCGCAAATGTCCGCCGGAAGCTTATCCTGCCACACTCCACAAGAGCCTCCTTATTTTATTCCATCAAAATAATCGTCGAAATTCCTCATCCCCCATATCGTCCCCGCCATACGACCATGGAGCATCAGATTTTCTTTCTCCTTGGCTCGAGCAATTCTTTCTGCATCTCCACTTGCCTCGGCCAATTTCAATTCATCCCGAGCTTCAAACATGAAGGTTTCCAATCGACCCTCAAGTGCCCAAACAGCCCGCTCAAGAGGTGGGGTATTCGAGGGCTTCGCCATAACGGTGACCAGCGCCTCCTGCAACCGTTCGATATGGCCCGGATAGTCTTTGAGCATTTCGCACAGGCCTTCAGGAACAGGCGGTGTCGTCTTCCGCATGTCCGACCGAGAGTAATCGTCTGGAGTCATGGCAACCTCTTGAGGGGATGGCGGGGCCGGGCGCGGCAGATCGGGCTTGCGCTTTCCCTGGACAGGGAACCCCTCCGGCGGCAACGGCCCAAGCTCGCGCACGGTTATCGTATCCAGGCTTGCCGGCAGCGTCTTGTAGATCGCATCGCGCGCGCCTTCAGGGACGTAGCGGCCATGACCTTCCATATCGTAAACAGGCATTCGTCGATTACGGCGCACCGGTGGCGGCCGCCACTCCGTTGCGCGCCAGCGCGACGGCGTCCGCGCCTGCCGGGAAATGCAGCGTGCCGGTGGCATCCGTCGCCGCCCGCCATACCGCCTCGGCCACGTCGGACTCGCGCGTCACCGCGGCCACCTGCGTCAGCGCTGCGAACGCGCCCTGCGCGTAGGGCGCGTACGGCTCGGGTATCAGTCCGCGCATCCGCTGTTCGCCGTTGGCGGTGAAGCGCGTGGTCGGCGCGTAGCCGGGTTCGACCAGCTTCACCGCGATCCCGAATGCGCCCAGTTCGTGCGCGAGCGAAGCGGTGAAGCCATCGATGGCGGTCTTGCTCGCGGTGTAGGCCGCCACCAGTGGCATCGGCGCCAGCGTCGCGCTGGAGGTGACGTTGACGATCGTGCCCGCGCGCCGGCGGCGGAACTGCGGAATCACCGCCTGCGCCATCGCCATCGTGCCGAAGGTGTTGGTCTCGAACACCTCGCGCACCGTCGCCATCGGCGTGGCCTCGAACGCGCCGAACAGGCCGACGCCGGCGTTGTTGACCAGCACGTCGATCGGACCGCTGGCCTCCAGCGCCGCGGCGATGCTGTCGGCACGGGTGACGTCCAGCGCCAGCAGGCGCATGCGCTCGTCGTCCGGCAGCAGCCCGGCGCGGGGCGTACGCATGGTGGCGATCACGCGCCAGCCCTGGGCGTGGAAGTGGCAGGCGGTTTCCAGGCCGTAGCCGGACGAACAGCCGGTGATGAGGACGGTTTTCATGGTGAGGACTCCGTGGGTTGATCCGGGGTCCACGATAGGCCAGCATTTCCGGACTCTCTACGCAGTAGAGTCCATTATTAGTTTGCGAGAGTCCGGCCATGAGCGATCCCCTCTCCGACGTCGTACGGCTGCTGCGGCCCCGCGCGGTGTTCTCCAAGGGCATCGGCGGCGCCGGTCGCTGGACGGTGCGCTATTCCGAGTTCGGCGAACCGAGCTTCTGCGCGGTGCTGCAAGGCAGCTGCCGGCTGGCGGTCGACGGCCACCCGCCGCTCGCCCTGGAAGCAGGCGACTTCGTGCTGCTGCCGGCGACGCCGGGCTTCACCCTGTCGGGCCTGGAACCGGCGACGCCCACGCGGATCGACCCGAAGCAGGCGCCCGCACCCACCGCCGAGATCCGCCACGGCACCCAGGACGGGCCGCCCGACGTCCGCCTGCTCGGCGGCTGGTTCCTGTTCGACGCCCCCGACCCCGCCCTGCTGGCATCGCTGCTGCCGACAGTGGCGCACGTGCGCGGCGCCGGCCGGCTGTCGCAGCTGGTCACGCTGCTGGGCGAGGAAGCGGGCACCGACAGGCCGGGACGCGAGGTCGTGCTCACGCGCCTGGTGGAGCTGTTGCTGGTGGAAACGCTGCGTTCGGCATCGGAGCGGGAGGCACCGGCCGGGCTGCTGCGCGGCCTGGCCGATGCGCGCCTGGCACCGGCCTTGCGGCAATTGCACGAACAGCCTGCCCATCCGTGGACCGTCGCACGGCTGGCAGGCACCGCGGCGCTGTCGCGTTCGGCGTTCTTCGACCGCTTCGCGCGCACCGTGGGCATGCCGCCGATGGAATACCTGCAGACCTGGCGCATGGCCCTGGCCCGGGACCTGCTGCGCCACGGCGACGTCGGCATCGCCGAGACCGCCGAACGGGTGGGCTACGGCTCGGCGAGCACCTTCAGCACCGCCTTCCGCAGGCATATCGGCTGCCCGCCGGGCCGCTACCTGCGCGAACGCCGGCAAGGAGCATCCCCGGCCTGACGGTTACGGCGCCGTCGTCGCTCCCCTCCTGCATTCACCAAGGTTCGATGGAATGCGGACGCACCTGCTGTCGTCCTGTCCGGCATGAAGCCTGCGCGTGGCGCGATGCGCGGCCATCGCCCCGGGAGGCACCAGGCAGACACCGCGGCGGTTCGGCAATCCGTGCCGTTGCATGGCATCGGCCAGCGATCCCGTCGCTGCCCCGCCGGCCAGCGCGCGATGCCGATGGCCCGGGTGGCGCGATGCGCATCGAACCGCAGGCAACCATGCCTTCGATACACATGACATTCGCGACACGCGCATTGCACGTTGCGATCACGATGCAGGTTCCAGGCTAGACGACCATCCGTGCCCAGGAGTCCGCCATGGCCAGCAAGACGCCAGCCACCGCCTCGCCCAGCAAGCGCACCGCCCGCAAGACCGCCTCCGCCTCCGCGAAGAAACAGGCCCCCGCCGACAGCCGCGGCCAGGGCGACGAACTGCAGCAGCACGCCGGCGGCACCCATCCGGTGCTGACCACCAACCAGGGCATTCCGGTCAGCGACAACCAGAATTCGCTCAGGGCCGGGCCGCGCGGTCCGACCCTGCTGGAGGACTTCGTCCTCCGCGAGAAGATCACCCACTTCGACCACGAGCGCATCCCCGAGCGCATCGTCCACGCCCGCGGCAGCGCCGCGCACGGCACGTTCGTGCTGAAGAAGTCGCTGGCCCGCTACACCACCGCCAGGCTGCTCACCGAGGTCGGCGAGAAGACCCCGGTGTTCACCCGCTTCTCCACCGTCGCCGGCGGCGCCGGCTCGGTCGACACCCCGCGCGACGTGCGCGGCTTCGCGGTCAAGTTCTACACCCAGGAAGGCAACTGGGACCTGGTCGGCAACAACATCCCGGTGTTCTTCATCCAGGACGCGATGAAGTTCCCCGACGTGGTGCACTCGGTGAAGATGGAGCCCGACCGCGCCTTCCCGCAGGCCGGCAGCGCACACGACACCTTCTGGGACTTCGTGTCGCTGACGCCCGAGACCATGCACATGATCATGTGGGCGATGAGCGACCGCACCATCCCGCGCTCGCTGCGCACCCTCGAGGGCTTCGGCGTGCACTCGTTCCGCCTGCTCGACGCCAAAGGCCGCAGCACCTTCGTCAAGTTCCACTGGCGCCCGCTGCTGGGCATCCAGTCCACCGTCTGGGACGAGGCGGTCAAGCTGCAGGCCGCCGACAACGACTTCCACCGCCGCGACCTGTTCGAGGCCATCCAGTCCGGCAACTTCCCGGCCTGGGACCTGGCGGTGCAGCTGTTCACCGAGGAGGAGGCGGAGAAATTCCCGTTCGACCACCTCGACCCGACCAAGCTGATTCCCGAGGAGCTGGTGCCGCTGCAGGTGATCGGGCGCATGACCCTGGACCGCTGGCCGGACAACTTCTTCGCCGAGACCGAACAGGTGGCCTTCTGCCCGGCCAACATCGTGCCCGGCATCGACTTCAGCAACGACCCGCTGCTGCAGGGCCGGCTGTTCTCCTACCTGGACACCCAGCTCTCGCGGCTGGGCGGGCCGAACTTCCACCAGATCCCGATCAACGCGCCCAAGTGCCCGTTCGCCAACCTGCAGCGCGACGGCCACATGCAGATGCAGGTGCCCAGGGGCCGGGTGAACTACGAGCCCAGCTCGCTGCAGGCCGACAGCCCGCGCGCCACGCCCGCCGGCTTCCGCAGCCACGCCACCGTCGACGACGGCGCCAAGGGCCGCGTGCGCCCGGAGAGCTTCGCCGACCACTACAGCCAGGCGCGGCTGTTCTTCCGCAGCCAGAGCGCGCCGGAACAGGCGCACATCGCCAGCGCGCTGGTGTTCGAGCTGTCCAAGGTCGAGACCGCCCACGTGCGCGAGGCCATCGTCGGCCACCTGCGCCACATCGACGAATCGCTGGCCCGCCGCGTCGCCGACGGCCTGGGCCTGGACAAGCTGCCGCCCGCGCCCGAGGCGAAGGTGAAACCGCGCGACATGCCGCCCTCACCGGCGCTGCGCATCATCGACCGCATGAAGCCCACGCTGGAAGGCCGCAGCGTCGGCATCCTGATCGACGACGGCTCCGATGCGGCCACGCTCAAGACGCTGCACAAGGCCGCCGAAGGCGCGGGCGCGACGGTCAGGATCGTCGCCCCGAAACTGGGCGGGGCCAGGCTGTCCGACGGCAAGCGCCAGCCCGCCGACGGCCAGCTCGCCGGCACCCCGTCGGTCGTGTTCGACGCGGTGGCCGTGGTGCTCTCGGCCGAGGCCGGCAAGAACCTCGCGAAGGAAGCGGCCGCCGTCGATTTCGTCCGCGACGCCTTCGGCCACCTCAAGGCCATCGCCTTCGATGCCGGCGCCCAGGCCGTGCTCAAGGCCGGCGGCATCGGCAAGGATGCCGGCGTGGTCGACGCCGCCGACACCCGGGCCTTCATCGAAGCGGCCAAGACCCGGCAATGGGGCCGGGAGAAGAAGGTGCGGACGCTGGCGTAGGCCGCTCGATGCCGCAGGACGCAGGCCCGGCATGCCGGGCCTGCGCCCGACTGCCCCGCCGACAGCGGGTTGCGCGCGAACCGGCCGGGCCGTTGGCCGCGTCATGAACCGGTCCGGGCCGTATCGCTGCCCGCCAGCGGCGGATGGCCTGTCCCCGTCATCGCAGGCTCATTCCATCCGGGCGGCGTGCCCGGCTCCGTTGCCTTCGGCGGCGCCTCGCCAAGCGCGATCCGCATCGCCGTGACACGGGCCGTGCGGGCCGCACGCACGGGTACACGGCATGAAGCCGCATGCACCGCCCAGGCTCCCGTCCTCGGTTGGTCGCTCAGCCCGCGTCCCGGAACGCGCGCACGTGTTCGACCAGCGCGCGCAGCTTCGGCGGCTGGTTGTGGCGGTTGGGGAAGTACAGGTAGAAGCCGGGGAACGGCGGCAGGTAATCCTGCAGCAACGGCACCAGCGCGCCGCTGTCCAGCCAGGGGCGGAACGTCTCCTCGATGCCGAAGGTGATGCCGCCGCCGGCCAGCGCGGTGCGCAGCATCAGCAGCATGTCGTTGGTGGTGACCTGCGGGTTCACCGCCACGTCGAACGCGCGGCCGTCCTCGACGTATTCCCAGCGATAGGGCGCCACGCCCGGCGCCGGCCGCCAGCCGATGCAGCGGTGCGCGGCCAGCTCGCGCGGATGCGTCGGCTCACCGTGCCGCGCGAGGTAGGCCGGCGCGGCCACGGTGACCTCGCGCTGCGGCCCGGTGAGCGGCACCGCCACCATGTCCTGCTCGATCACCTCGCCCAGGCGCACGCCGGCATCGAAGCCGGCGGCGACGATGTCGAACTCCCCGTCGGTGACGGTCACGTCCAGGACGATCCCGGGATGGGCCTCGACGAAGGTCGCCACCAGCGGCCCGGACAGGAAGCGCTCGGCGATCGAGGTGACGGCGACCCGCAGCAGGCCGCGCGGCGGGCCATCGTCGACCGCCGCGTCCAGTGCCGCGCCCAGCGTGGACAGCGGTTGCGCCACCTGCCGGTGCAGGCGCTCGCCGGCCTCGGTCAGGCGCACGCTGCGGGTGGAACGCTGCACCAGCGCCACGCCCAGCCCGTCCTCCAGCCGGCGGATGCCCTGGCTGACCGCCGAGCGGGTGACGCCGAGCCGGTCGGCGGCGGCGCGGAAGTTGTGCGCCTGGGCCACGGCCAGGAACACGCGCAGCAGGTTGAGGTCCAGGTCGGTCTGCATTGGTTAGCGAGTCTAACCAATGCGTCCAGCATGCGCGGGATTCTCTCGACAGGGAGCGGCGCCTACCGTGGTTTCCGGCCCCACGCACCGGAAACCCCGTCATGCCGCCCCGCTTCCCGCCCTCCCTGCCGCGTCACCACGCTCGGAGCGTCGTCCTCGCCTCCACACTGGCCGACGCCGGGCCGGCGATGCCGGAACCGGCCCCCTACCTGGGCATGTGGGTCACCGACGACGGCCGCATCCGCCATGAGCTGCTGGCCAACGGCCGCTGCGACGAGGCCCGCGGCCGCCGGCAGAGCGCCTGCCGGGGCCGCTGCGCGATCGCCGGCCACCGCATCGACTACGTGGACGACACCGGCTTCAGCGCCGACGGCGAGTTCGTCGATGGCGTGCTGTACCACGCCGGCATGGGGCTGCGCCGTGAGCGGCCCGCCGGCGGGCAGACCATCGCGCCGCGCGATGACGCCTGAGCGTCGCGTCCGCTCCCCGTTCCCTTCATCCATCCGAGGAATCCCGACATGAGCAACATCCAGGGCAAGGTCGTATTGATCACCGGCGCCAGCAGCGGCATCGGCGAGGCCGTGGCGAAAGTGCTGGCCGCACGCGGCGCGCGCGTGGTGCTGGGCGCCCGCCGCGGCGAGCGGCTGCAACGGCTGGCCGACGCGATCGCCGCCGCCGGCGGCACCGCGGTGGCGCGCACGCTGGACGTGACCGACCGCGCCGACGTGCAGGCCTTCGCCGGCCACGCGCTCGAGCGCTTCGGCCGCATCGACGCGATCGTCAACAACGCCGGGGTGATGCCGTTGTCGCCGCTGGCCGCGCTGAAGGTCGACGAATGGGACCGCATGATCGACGTCAACATCCGCGGCGTGCTGCACGGCATCGCCGCGGTGCTGCCGGCGATGCAGGCCCAGGGCAGCGGCCACGTCGTCAACATCGCCTCGATCGGCGGGCTGTACGTGATGCCCACCGCCGCGGTGTACTGCGCCACCAAGTACGCGGTGCGCGCGATCTCCGATGGCCTGCGCCAGGAAAGCGACACGATCCGGGTGACCTGCGTCTATCCCGGCGTGGTCGAGTCGGAGCTGGCCGACACCATCACCGATGCCGGAACCGCCGAGGCGATCCGCGACTTCCGCAAGGTCGCGCTCAAGCCCGAGGCGATCGCCAACGCCATCGCGCACGCCATCGGCCAGCCGGCCGACGTCGACACCACCGACATCGTGGTGCGCCCGCTGGCGCACCCGGCATGAGCGCGGACTCCCTTTCGCATATCCCACGCAGGGAACCGTCCATGACCCTCGTCCCGCTTCCGCTGCGCCTGGCGGCCGCTTCGCTGCTGGGATTCGCGGCGCTGCTGCCGGTCGCGCAGGCCACGGCCGCGTCTTCGGCAGCGGCCGCCGACAACGCCGCGCGGGTGCGCGCGGCCTTCGACGCCTGGCGCGACGGCCATGGCAGCGTGTTCGACCTGCTGGCCGACGATGTCGAATGGACGGTGGCCGGTTCCAGCCCGGTCTCGGGGGTCTACCGTTCGCGGCAGGATTTCATGGAACGCGCGGTGAAGCCGATCCAGGCGCGCCTGGCCACGCCGATCACGCCCGAGGTGACGCATCTCCTCGCGCAGGGCGACGCGGTGGTGGTGATCTGGAACGGCACCGCGGCCATGCGGGACGGCGGCACCTACAGCAACCGCTATGCCTGGTATCTGGAACTGGAGGAGGGAAGGATCGTCCGTGCCGTCGCCTTCCTCGATACCTGGGCACTGGACGCATTGATGCGCTGATCTACATGCGAAACCCCGCCGGCACCGACCTGTCAGCCCGCGGTTTTGCGGTTACCGGCTCCGCCGCACACCTCCTGCTCCAGCATGGGTCGGGGCGTCCACCACGCATTCGCCGCCGGTGGGCTCAGACCAGCTTGCCGGCATTGTCCAGCACGTAGCGCAGCCCTTGTCCTTGAGCTTGTCCGACACCGAATCCAGGTCGAAGGACTTGCCGCCATCGCCCTGCAGAATGCCCTGCAGGCCGCTCTGGTAACCGCTGTCCTGCTCGGCCGCCTTCGCGTCGCCCAGGCCGTATTTCGACAGCAGCTTGTCCTTCACCGACGCCACGGCATTGCCGGACAGGTACTTGCGCTTGACGCAGTACTCCAGCACCCCTGCCGCGTTGCCCGCGGTATTGCCACTGATGGCCGGCAGCGACAGTTCGCCCAGCGAATCGCCCAGCGAGCGGAGACTGGACAGGCTCTCGCTGTCCTGCCCGGTCGACGAGCCTTCGCCGAGCGACTTCTTGAGGCCCTTCAGATCGACGGCGGATGCGGTACCGACCGCGACCAGCAGGCCGGCGACAACGATGAGGGGACGCAGATTCATGTGGAGTATCTCCGGGCGAAAGGAGGCGCCGGACCTGCGGCGCGCTGACCATCATAATCACGCTTCGCCACGCGCCGGCGGGCCGTCGGCGCGACGACGATGTCCCCCCTCCGTCGTCAGCCACTTTGACAGCCATCGGGTATCGAATCGCCCAAGTCGGCCGATTCGAGCCGGCGGTTCCCCTGCCTCCATTCTCCGCACCATGCGGGTACCGCTGTTCCGGTCAGAACCTGGCAGACAGCTCGGCTCTCGTCACTGCCTGGCCGTCGACGAAAACGGTTTCGATCCGGTCGAAGGCTTCGACGGACTGCAACGGATCGGCTCCGAGCAGCAGCAGATCGGCCCGCTTGCCAACGGCTACGCTGCCGATCGTATCGTCGAGGCCGAAGAAACTCGCGTTGCCGAGCGTGGCCGCGCGGAAGATCGCGCGCGGGGCGATGCCGGATTCGACCCAGCGGTCCATCTCCCAACGGCCGTTGAGACCGGGCGGATTGGCGTAGGTAGGCGCGCTGGGCGTGTCGGTGCCGAACAGCAGGCGCCCGCCGTGCCCGGCGAAATGGCGCAAGGCATGCTTCACCCGTAATACCAGGCCGATGTCCGGCGTCCAACCGTCGCTGTAGACGTGCGCGGCGAGGATGTCGCCGAACCACCGGCCCTCGGCGCTGGCGTAGAAATCGAGCAGTGCCTGCGGGTAGACATCGGCCAGGCCGGGACGTTGCAGGAAAGCCGGGTCGAGCAGCTCGCCCTCACCGTACAGCACCTGGATGGTTGGCTGCAGGGCGATGCCGGCGTCGATGGTGCGGTCGAGCTGCATGGCCAGTTCGCCGCCCACTTCGGTCGCATCGCGCTCGTCCCAGTGCCACAGGCCGTGGGCAAAGCCATCCACGCCGTTCGCCAGGCCGAATGCCTGCGCCTGCTGCGAATTGGCGTGCAGGAACACCTTCAGCCCACGCGCGTGGGCGGCGGCCACCAGCGCCTGCATCAGCTCCGGGCTGGGCACGGGCAGGTTCCGGGCTTGGCCGAAGCCGGTCTCGTAGTAGGCCTTCAGGCACAGCGCGCCGCTGTCGGCAATACGGGCGACGACGGCTTCGGGCGTGTGCGACGCGGGCTCGACGCCGGGCGGAAGAGGTTCGCTGCGCGAGGGATCGTGCAGATAGTCCGGTGCCAGGGCGTAGCGTTCCGGTACCGGCGCGTAGTTGGTCGGATAGCCGTCGAGTATGGGCGCCGCGCCGCAGAAGTAGGCCTGCGGGCGGAGTTCGCGGGCGTTCCACGCGTCGACCGGCGCCTTGCCACTGCCCAGCGCGATGACCGTGGTGTAGCCGTGGAACAGGTACGAGCGCGGGATCTGCGCGCGGGCCGCTTCGACCAGCTCCGGGTGGGCCTGTTCGTCCTGCGGGCGCAGGCCGGGGATATCGCCGATGTGGACGTGGCTGTCGATCAGGCCCGGGCTGAGGTAGCGGCCGGCGCCTTCGATGATGGCGTCGCTGCGCCGGGGACGAATGTCCTCAGCGATCTCGACGATGGTATTCCCGGCGATGCGCACCGATACCGGACCGTAGGCGGCGTCGCGCTCGGGTGAAGCGACCATGACGTTGCGTACCAGCGTGCCGGCGGGGGTGGCGGTATTGCCTTCCTCCGGGCCGAAAGTGCAGGCAGACAGACACAGGCCCGTGGCGATCAGCGCGACCAGGAAACGCATCTTCGTCTTCCCCGTGTATTCGTTGCGACAGTCTAGGGCCGGGTCCAACCGGGGTGAAGCCGTGAACGTGGAGAGACGGAATGGAAAGCGGGATCCGCCCTTTACCCTGCAGGAAAGCCGAGGCCGGAGTCGGGTTTTCCACAGCCCGACTCCGACCCCTGTTTCCCCCCGACCCCTGTTTCCCCGGCCCCCGATTCCATCCGGATCAGGGCTGCATGCGGTTATTCCCGCCCGCCACGATGGCCGGGACGAGGACGCGGTTGGCGATCGCATGATGCGTGCCGGGGCCGTACTTGCGGGAGTAGCCATTGAACAACAGCACCACGAGGGTGTCGGCCTGCGCGAGATACTGGATCTTGGCGGTGTAGCCGAAATCGGTGCTGCCGCCCATCTCGACCGCCTGCGCATCGCCGATGGCGATGCTGCGCCAGCTGCCCTCCGACCAGCGTCCTTCTCCGGCACGCGCGAAGATCCGGGCCGGGTCGCGGTCGAGCAGCCGGCCGGTCGCCAGCCAGCGATACCAGCGGTGCAGATCGTCGACCGTCGAGACCATTCCGCCGCCGCCGGCCAGCGCCCAGGTCAGCTCACGCTCGAACGTCGTCCGTCCCTTGCGCTCGCCGCCGTAGCCGCGTGCAAGGCGCTCCGCATCGATATGGGGACTGCCGTACCAGCCGGTGTCGGCGAGTCCGGCGGGAACCAGCAGTTCGCGCCGGACATAGGCGTCGAACGACTGGCCGGAGGCGCGCTCGACGATTGCCGCGAGCAGAGTGTAGCCGGCGTTCGAGTAGGCCTCCTTCGCGCCGGGAGCGGACAGCAGCGGAAGCGCGAGGATGCGCGCCTCGGCCTCGTCGCGCGTCATCGGCTCGAAATCCGAGTCGGCGTGAAAGTCCTCCAGACCGGACGTGTGGACCAGCAACTGCCTGAGCGTGATCGCCCGCTTGTCGAGCGGCGCATCGGGATAGAAACGCTCGATCCGGTCGTCGCCCGAAAGCAGGCCGGCGGCTTCCAGGCGCAGGATCGCGGCGGCGGTGAAGGTCTTGGCGACCGAGCCGATGTCCGAGATCGATTCCGGGGTCGCGGGGCGCTTGCGGTTCCGGTCCCGGCATCCATAGCCCTTGCGCAGGACGACCTCGTCGCCCTGCGCCACCAGCGCCACGCCTTCGAATGCGCCATCCGCGTGTTCGTCGGCAAGCAAGGCATCCAGTGTTTGGCCGAGGCCGCCGACAGCTTCGTCGACCATCTGCACGGAAGGGGAAGGAGCGCGGCAGGGAGCGGAGGAACAGGCGCCCAGCAGCAACAGCAACGGGAGCAGTGCGATGCGACGATGCGACGATTCCATCGAGCTGGCGTTTCCCTGGGCGCGGAGTACGGTCGATGATGCTGATCGCGTCCCCGGGTTGTCGCATGCCTTGAGTCACGGGCATGCGGCAAAAGGCGGAAGCGCCGCCGACCGCTATTCCGCCGCTTGCGGCGCGCTGAGCGACTTGCCGTACATGCCCGAGCGGTCGAAGCAGCAGGCGCGGCGCTTGCCGGAGGCGAGCTTGTCGCAGGCGACCGCGATGCGCTTGACCCGGGTCTCGGCCTTCTTGCCCG
Source organism: Xanthomonas chitinilytica (assembly GCF_026107455.2). Taxonomy (GTDB): domain Bacteria; phylum Pseudomonadota; class Gammaproteobacteria; order Xanthomonadales; family Xanthomonadaceae; genus Stenotrophomonas; species Stenotrophomonas chitinilytica. The sequence goes on from NZ_JAPCHY010000009.1 coordinate 121,866, forward strand.
AGGTGATCCAGGCAATCCAGTCGCGCCGCGCCACCGCGGTGATGTCGTCCCACGTCGCGCGGGCAGCCGGATCGGCGGCGAGCGCCTTGCGGATGTCCGGCGGCACCGTGGGCTCGGGCTCTTCCGTCACCGGTGCGATCTCCAGCGCGACGGTATCGCCCGCGGCAACCCCGGCCGCTTCGCGCAGCGTCTTGTCGACCTTGAGCCAGTGGCTGCCCTGCCCGTCCGGCTCCAGCGTGGCCTGGAACGGCTGGCCGGCAAGCGTGCCGTCCACGGTGACCATGCTGCGCGTCGGCAGCTTCGCGCTCGCCTGCGCAGGCAGCACCAGAAACGTCCAGGCCGCGCCCTTCGGCGCCGCCGGCCGCAGCAGCTTTGCTTCGAAACGGATCCTGCCGGTGACCTTGCCCATGGCGCGGAAGATAGCACCGCCCTGGATCGGCCACGATGCGGCCGGTTGCTGCCGGTCGGCGGTGTCCCGGAATACCGCGCCCTCTCCCGCCAAGTGAACCCGGCACCGTTATCGATTATCGTCGGCCAGCCTCGCAGGCATCGCCCGCTTGCTCCGGGGCGCCGCCGACCGGCACGAATCGCCCGCCCGCAAGAGGAATCCGACCTTGTCTCCCTGCCGCGCTCTCGCCCTTCTGTTGGGCATGTCGTCCATGTGCGGACCGGCCATGGCGACCCCGCCGGCCGTTGCCGCGATGCAGCCGGAGGCTTCCGGCCCGAAACCCCGCAACAGGGCCGAAGCCACCGGGGTCGTGCGCGAGTTGCGGCGCATCGTGACGCCCGAAGGCATCGAGCGGAACGAGACCGTCCGGATCGGTGGCATCGACCAGTTCGTCAGCATCCGCGGCGCCGACCGCAGGAATCCGGTGCTCCTCATCCTCCACGGCGGGCCGGGCTTCCCCCTGATGCCCATGGCGTGGTGGAACACGCGCGCGCTGGAGGAATACTTCACCGTCGTGCATTGGGACCAGCGCGGTTCCGGCAAGACCCATCTCCTGAACGACCCGGAAGCGGTGGCTCCGACGATGAAGCCGGACACCTTCATCGACGACACCGGGGAAATGGTCGCATGGCTTCGCCGGGAGCTGGACAAGGACAAGGTCTTCCTGCTCGGCACATCGTGGGGAAGCTACATCGGACTCGAATTCGCCCGCCGGAAGCCCGAGTGGCTGCACGCGTACATCGGCGTCGGCCAGGCCGCGGACGTGCCCGAGAGCGAGCGCAGGGGATACGCATTCGCGCTCGACGCCGCACGGAAAGCGCGCAACGAGCAGGCGATCGCGGAGCTCGAAGCGATAGCGCCCTATGCGGCTCCGGGAAAGCCGATCCCGCTGGCGGACATCGCGGTCGAGCGGAAATGGTCCGACTTCTTCGGCGGCGTCATGGCCTATCGAACCCACCAGATCGACGGCATCGCCGCCCGACTCTCCCCGGACTACACGGACGACGAGGCCCCGCGCATATTCGACGGCAACGGCTACTCGCAGGACTTCCTGTTCGAGCCCGTTGTCGCCCTGGACCTGGGCCGGATCACCGAATTGGAGTGCCCGCTCATCGTCCTGGCCGGGCGCCACGACAGGACCGTGAACTCCACCGTCGCCCACGACTGGTTCCAGAAGGTGCGCGCCCCGCAGAAACACTTCGTATGGTTCGAGAACTCGGCGCACGAGATCCTGAGCGAGGAGCCTGGGAAAGTGCTGGTGTCGCTGGTACTGCATGCACGGCCGATTGCGGCCCGGGTTGGAGATGTGGCGCCCTAGGGAACCCAGCCCCAGGGGCGGGGAACATGCACCTGAATCCAGGAACCGCAGACGCCTGTTTCGGAACGAACCCGGAACGATCGCCGGTTGCCATCGGAAAGACATCGGCGGCACTCGGCTTCGTGCCGCCGCCAATGCCGCGCAGCCTCAGATCGCCTGGCCGCCGGAGACCTCGATCCGCTGCGCGTTGACCCAGCGGTTGGCCTCGCCGAGCAGGCTGGCGATCATCGGCCCGATGTCGTCGGGCACGCCCACGCGGCCCAGTGCGGTGATGCTGGCGAGCTGCTGGTTGACCTGCGGGTTGTCGCGCACCGCGCCACCGCCGAAGTCGGTTTCGATCGCGCCCGGTGCCACGGTGTTGACGGCGATGCCCCGGCTGCCCAGTTCCTTGGCGAGGTAGACGGTCAGCACTTCGACCGCGGCCTTGGTGGCCGCGTACGCCGCGTAGCCGGGATAGGCGAAGCGGGTCAGCCCGGTGGACAGGTTGACGATCCGGCCGCCGTCGGCGAGCAGCGGCAACAATGCCTGGGTCAGGAAGAACACACCCTTGAAATGCACGTTCACCAGGCGATCGAACTGCGCCTCGGTGGTGTCGGCGAACGGCGCCACGTCGCCGTGGCCGGCGTTGTTGACCAAGTGGTCGAAGCGGTCGCGCTGCCAGGTGTCGGCCAGCGCGGCGCGCACCTGCTCGACGAAGGCCGGGAAGGCGGACACCTCGCCGGTGTCCAACTGCAGGGCGACCGCCCTGCGACCCAGCGCCCGGATTTCGGCGACGACGGCCTGCGCCTCCTCGGCATTGCTGCGGTAGGTCAGCAGCACGTCGCCGCCCTGGCGTGCAATGTGGAGAGCGGTATTGCGGCCCAGGCCGCGGCTGGCACCGGTGATCAGGGTGATGCTGGACATGTCGGGTTCCTTTTCCAGGGCGTGGGAAGCTGCGCAAAGGATCGGCCGCGCAGCTCCCGGCGGGTTGCCGGAAGCTCGCCGGCTCTTGCCCGATCCTCCGCGTCATCGCCCCACCACCTGCCGAAGCGCTACGCTGGCCGCATGACCGCCTTGCTCGATGCTGTCCGCCGCCACGCCGACGCCCATGCCGACCAGCATGGGCCGGTACCCACCGCGATTCCCGGGTTGATGGTGGTGCGCGCCACCGTCCCCAGCGCGCTGATGCACGACGTGCAGCGCCCGCTGGCCTGCATGGTGCTGCAGGGCGCCAAGCGCGTGGCCACCGGCACGCGGGTGTTCGACTTCGCAGCCGGCGATTCACTGCTGGTCACCGCCGACGTGCCCACCGTCAGCCAGATCACCCGCGCCAGCGTCGCCCAACCGTACTACTCGCTGGTGCTGGAACTGGAGCCGGCGGTGATCACCGACCTGGTCGCGCAGATGGCGCCGCAGACCGCCGCCGACCCGACCCCGGTGCGCGTGGATCCGACCGAACACGAAACCGCCGACGCCGCGCTGCGCCTGATGAAGCTGCTCGACCGTCCCGCATCGCTGCCGGTGCTGCAGGCGCAGCTGGTGCGCGAAATGCACTACTGGCTGCTGGCCGGCCGGCATGGCGATGCCATCCGCAAGCTGGGCTGGCCCGATGGCCACGTCCAGCGCATTGCGCGTGCGGTGAAGCTGCTGCGCCGCGATTACGCCCGGCCGATCCCGGTCGAGCGGCTGGCGGCCGAAGCCGGCATGGGCGCTTCGGCCTTCCACCAGCATTTCAAGGCCATCACCTCGCTGTCGCCGCTGCAGTTCCAGAAGCAGCTGCGCCTGATCGAAGCGCGCCGGCTGATGCAGTCGCAGGGCAGCAATGCCAGCAGCGCCGCCTACGCCGTCGGCTACCAGAGCGTGCCGCAGTTCACCCGCGAATACGGACGCCTGTTCGGCCGCCCGCCGGTGGCGGATACCCGCGCGGTTGTGACGAAGGCAGGAGCGGGAGTCGAGTCATAGAGAAATCCACCCTGACCCCTGTTTTCCTCAGCAGCACCAGCTTGGAATGGAGAAACTTTTGCGGGGGCGGTGAATTCGATTGGCGTCAACTCTTTCTCCAACTGCAACGACCGCAGCATATCGTCCCCCACAGATCCGAGTTGCGATGCCGTCCTGTTTATATAATACACATGCGCGCGCAATGACACCTGATAATTCTTACCAGGAACCAAGTCATAGTTCACGGACAGATCAACCGGAACTGTTTTAGAGCGCCCCTTGGCTAGAGTTTCGTATTCATCACCTGCCGCATGGTCATAACTCACAAAAATACCGCGATAAGTTGCCTCCTTCCCATCGGCATCAGTTATTCTAAAAAAATTATTTGTGAGGCGGCCACTTGCGTTCACCCATGGAATACTTGTGCTCACCAAGCCCAAGTCCGAATCGCCTGTATTCCTTAAATCCACGATGACGATTGAGTCAGATGTCTTTGCGTTGGGGCCAACCAGCTTTGCCTCAAGCCTTCCAGCAGCTTGTGCAGGCATTACTATCAGAGCAAGAAACGCCAGCACTCCAAAACGGACCATAGACACCTCCACACACGATGGCTTGCATTTATCCAACCATCATTTAATTGCATTGACCGTGATTGCAGTCGCACAAATAACGGAAAACAGGCGAAAAACAGGGGTCAGAGTCAATCTATGGATAAAACCCTACTCCGACCCGGGGCTTCCCAGCCCACAAGCATTGCCAGCGGACCTATGAATTCAGGAATTTAACTTTCGGGGAACACAGGGGACGGAGCATCAACGGCGCTGTCGGGCCATGATGGGGAACAGGGGTCAGAGTCAAACCACGGATAAAACTCTACTCCGACCCGGGGCTTCCCGCCTGCAGATCCTGCTGCTGGTGAGCACCTTGGCCAGCTTCGTCAGCTGGCTTGCTGGGCTGGGCTGCGAGGCGACGGGCACCGCGTACTGGCTGCTGCCCAATCGAACAACGCGCAAACTCTACTCGACGATGCGCACAGGCCGCGAAGCGCTGGTCAGACGATGGCCGCTGGAGCCCGTCTCCAGATGGCTGGAACGCATGCGGTCACTGCCGTCAGCGACCCTGGATCAGATGGCGCTGATGGTTTAAAAACGTGGGGAAACCTTAGACCCTGACCCCTGTTTCCTTCTCTGCCAAGTCAGGCTGCACAATTTCCAAGTCTTTCATGCTGACCCCTTAAAAATATGTTGACTTCTCAGCAGGACCAATAAAATCTCCGGGATCGCGGCAAGCCCCCCCCCGTTTCACGCCCTTGGAACGATTGCGTGAAAAATACTCCAACTCGCAGTTATTCGAGTCACGCATCTCCGTGAAAACCTCACGCCTGGTTCCAATAAGAAAACAGGAGAAAACAGGGTCGCCGTTTTTCTCCCTCTTCGCCGACTCCCGCTTGGGCTAGCGCTGGCGTTTTTTCTTGTAGCGCTGACGCCACGCCGCGCGCTGACCACGTACTTCCACCATGGCCGCAAGCATGGCGCGATAGCGTTTGCTGTTGAGCATCAGCAGAGTGCTCAGTGGCAGTAACAGGCCGATGGAATACAGCAGGTCGGAGGCGCGCCTGCCCCAGTGCCCCATGACCACCAGCATGCAGACTGCCATAGCGGCCACGACCAGCCATACCGCCCAAGGGCGGCCGCGTATGACCAGAAAGTTGGCTGCGCACAGGTAGAGCGATATTCCAGTGCTGCCCAGCACCATGTAGATACCATAGTCTTCCAGTCTGGGTGGATAGACTTCGAGCAGCAAGATTTGGCTTATTGCCAGAGAAAACAGTGCCAGGAAGAAAGTACCGATGAATATCGGGAAATGTCGACGCAGTATCGTCAGGAAATCCAGATCCTGGTTCACTCAGGGCTCCTCATACAGGCCAATGGCGCAAGTCTGTACCGTGCCGCTACCGAGCAGACTAATATCCACGCCGAGTGCATCCCTGATACCGACCGCCAACGTTGACGAAATTTCACTTGTGCTGAAGCGCTTGGGAAGCTCGCCGCTACTCTGCAGGGGCTTTCGAAGCGCCGGGATAAGGGCCGGATTGCGGTTCTCCGGAATCTCATTGGTCAGGCGTCGACGTTCTTGACGACTCAGCCCTCTGAGATTCTGGCACCAATTGACCCTGTCTTCTCCTTTCTCTTAACTTTCTTTAAATGCACCTAAATATTTCAATCCGTTATAGTTCTCCTTGATTGGTTTTTCAAGTTCAAGGTCGGCATCCTGATACCAGAAGATTGCATTGGCTTTCCTGATACCCAAGGCATCACAGCGAGCTTTGGCTATAGGTAGCTCATCATCATCTATAGCGGCTTCAACTAAAATATCATCTAGAGAAACTTCCTGATCGCGTCGAGGAATGATGCCGATGAAGTCCTCGTCGTACCACACGGTTCCGATATCTTTGCAGAAGCCACAGATCTTGTAACTTGGATCATCAAAATCACCTCCGGTAGAGTGGTCGATCTCAAAATAGCTCATGTACTCTTCCTCTTGCGAAAAGTTGCTTCCTACCCACACATGAATATTTCTGGTTTCGTCTGGCATTTATGAGCACCTTCTTAGTTTCAACAGAAAATCCTACTCTGCCCCCTGTTTTCCCTGCCCCCTGTTTTCCTCACCAGCCACGGATTCAGTCGTCATGCCGCTCATAGGAACAGGAGAAACAGGGGTTGGAGTCGCGCCGTGGAAAATTGCGCTCGGACCCTTGCTTCAATCGTCAATCTATACGCGCCCAGTGGCTGCCGTCGAACGCCATAATATCCTTGCCGCCGATAGACCACAGCACACCGTTTGCAGCGCTCAGGTGGTAGCAGCTATCGGGCACGCCTTCGCCGAAGTCCACAGGCAAGAGCCCGTTCCGGTCGAGCGTGAACACCCCATGCATCGTCGAAAGATATAACTTCTCCCGATACCAGGCCAGATCCCAGATATCGTCGATCATGCTTCCGTGATCTACGACCTCCCAGCTGTCGTTCCGGCCCCGGATCAGAAGTCCTTTGCGGCCGGACGCATAAACGATTCCATTGCCTGCGCAGAGTACCCGTGTCAGCACCGTGTTGGTGGGGCTCTGTTTCTGGCCCCATGTACCGCTGTAGTGCCATATTTCACCACCCCATCCCACGGCATAGATATCCGATTCGGAGAAACCATCTACCGCCTCGAAGCCGACGACCTCCTTGTTGCCTCCAGTCGGCTGTGCTCCCTGATCCATCGAAATCCATTGATGGGCACCGTCCCGGCGCCAGACCTGGCGGTTCAATCCCACGGCATAGACATGCTCGCCGATGGTGCGTACGCCGCGCAGCGGGCCCCGAACCTTGATCAGATCCGGGCCTGTTCCTATCTGCTCGTCATGTCGGTCCCCGCTTCCCATCAGCAGAACCTCGCCATGGATGCCAACGGCGCACATCTGCTGCAATGGTTCTTGTGCAATGGCCATTCCTGCGATTGGCCACAACGTACGCCCTCCGTCACGCCAATCACCGGCATCCCACTCGACGAAATCAGTGTGTGGGTAGTTCGCCTTTTCGAGTTCATCGGCGCTCATTGCGATGTACGACAAATCAGAAAATCGTACGGCACCTGTAACGAAGGAGAAGGTGCGTGTCCAGTGTCCAGCCATTAAGCGCTCCATTACTTTGCGGGAACAGGGGACAAAGTTGAGTCATAGAAAAACCCTGCTCTTCCCCCCTTATTCTTCGATCCCGTTCCTTCTTTTTCAGAACAATGTGCCCTGCTCAGGTTTGCCCAGCGACTCATCGGCACCTTGCTCGGGGGACATTCCTTCGCCTTCTCGCAAGCCCAACCTCCAGGCCAACCCCGAAATCCGCGCCGCATGCCGCGCCAGTGCCGCGCGCAGCACCATCTCGCTTCCGGCCAGATGCAACGTACGCCGCGCGCGGGTCAGGCCGGTATAGACCAGCTCGCGGCTGAGCACGCGTGCGTCGCGCGCCGGCAGCTGCAGCCAGACCTCGTCGAATTCGCTGCCCTGGGCCTTGTGCACGGTCATGGCGAAGGCGCTTTCGTGCGCCGGCAACGCGGCGGGGTGGAAGCCGCGGACCTGGCCGTCGTCCTCGCCTTCGAACCAGGCCACCAGGGCGCCGCTTTCGTCCCTCAGGCAGATGCCGACGTCGCCGTTGAACAGGCCGTGGCGGTAGCTGTTCTCGGTGACGAGCAGCAGGCGGCCGTGGAACCAGGGCGAGGCGGCGCCGAGACGGCGGGCGCCGCTGCCGCTCTCGGCCAGCAGTTGCTCGATGCGGGCGTTGAGGCCGCGTGCGCCCTGCGGGCCGGCGCGCACGGCGGTGAGCAGGCGCAGGCGGCCGGCGTCGAGCAGGGCGCTGGCCGGGTCTTCGGCGTCGGCCAGCGCGCGCCAGTGCGCCAGCAATGCCTCGCGGCGCGCCTGCAGCGGGTCGTCGACGTCTTCGTGGAAATGCACGCCGGCCAGTTCGCCGCCGCGCAGCAGGGCCAGCGCGCGCTCGGCGTCGCCGGCGCACACGGCGTCGGCCAGCGGCGCCAGTTCGAAGCCCTGGGCCTGGCGGTAGCCGCGCAGCAGGTGCACGCGATGCCCGGCCAGCGCGCCGGCGGCGTGGGTGTCGGTGCAGACCTGGCCGAGCAGCGGTTGCAGCGCCTGCGCGTCGTCCGCCTGCAGCGCATCGCCGGGGCCGGCGGCCTGCAGGATCGCGGCGAGCACGTCGCCGGCCTCGACCGACGGCAGCTGGTCGGCGTCGCCGAGCAGGATCAGCTGGGTGCCGTCGGCCACCGCCTCGACCAGCTTGCACATCAGCGGCAGGTCGACCATCGAGGCTTCGTCGACCACGATCAGGTCGAACGGCAGCGGGTTGTCGGGGTCGTGGCGGAAGCGTGGCAGGTTGGGGATCACGCCGAGCAGGCGGTGCAGGGTGCTGGCACCGGCAGGCAGCGCTTCGGCCAGGGCCGGGTCGACGCCGTCGTCGAGTGCGCGCGCCACGGCTGCGCGCAGGCTCTCGGCCATGCGTTCGGCGGCGCGGCCGGTCGGCGCGGCCAGGGCGATGCGCGGGGCCGGGCTGCCGGCCAGCTGCGCCTGGGCGATGCGCAGCAGCAGCAGGCGCGCGATGGTGGTGGTCTTGCCGGTGCCGGGACCGCCGGTGACCAGCAACAACGCGCGACGCAGGGCCAGTGCCGCGGCCTGGGCCTGGCGGTCGTCGCCGCTGGCCGCCCGTGGGAACAAGCGGGCGAACAGCGGCGCCAGTGCGGTGGCATCGAACGTCGGCAACGACTGGGCGGCGAGCCGCCGCAGGCCCAGCGCCAGCCGGCGCTCGTACTCGCGATAGCGGCGCAGGTAGAGCAGGCCGTGTTCCAGCACCAGCGGGCAGTCGGCAGCGGCGGGCTCCTCCGGCGCAGGCTGGGCGACCCAGCGCGAGGCGGCCAGCGCGCGTTGCCAGTCGGCCGGGGCCGGCAGCGGTGGCGGCGGGCCGTCACGGGTGTCCAGCAGCACGCCGGCGCGCGCCGGGTCCAGGCCGGCATGACCGCTGGCCACGGCCAGCGAGGCCAGGGCGGCGCCGGCCAGCACCTCGGCGCCGGTATCCGGGGCCAGCCGCTGCAGGGTCTGGGCGAAGGCGAGGTCGAGCGTACGCAGGGAACCGCTGCGCTGGAGGGCGTCGAACGGGGTCATGGGCGAGGCTTCCGATGCGCCCGCGGCGTGGCGGTCCGAGGTCGCTGGCGAACGGCGGTGGCGGCATCGAGGCTGCTGATGACGTGTCCGGCGCCGGAGTAGAGCCGAGCTTGCTCGGCTGGGGCTCTATCGGGAATGCCCCAGCCGAGCAAGCTCGGCTCTACGACAGCGGGATTCCCGGGCGCGGAGCGTGTCTTGGACAAGGCAGGCTGTGCGGCTGCACTCATGCCGCCGCCTCCGGCAGCGCGCGGCCGCCGGACAACGCGTCGACACCATCGAAGGGCATCGAATGGGGTCAGGGGTGAGACTCCCGCTGCGGCGGTCCGAGGTCGCTGGCGAACGGGGATGGCGATGGCATCGAGGCTGCTGATGACGTGTCCGGCGCCGGGGTAGAGCCGAGCTTGCTCGGCTGAGGCTCTATCGGGAATGCCCCAGCCGAGCAAGCTCGGCTCTACGACAGCGGGATTCCGGGGTGCGGAACGTGTCTTGGACAAGGCAGGCTGTGCGGCTGCACTCATGCCGCCGCCTCCGGCAGCGCGCGACCGGCGAACAGGGCGTCGACGCCGTCGACCAGCGCCGGATCGAAGCGCCAGGCATGCACGCCCGGCGATGGGTCGCGCGCGGCGTCCAGGCCGCGGCAGAACAGGTAGCGCACGCCGCCGAAATCGCGCGCGTAGTCGTAGCCCTCGCCCAGGCGGAAACGCAGCCAGCGGTGCAGCGCCACGGTGTAGATCAGCGCCTGCAGTTCGTACTCGCTGTGGGCCATGGCCCGCGCCAGCGCGTCGGCGTCGTAGCCCGGCAGCCGGTTGGACTTGTAGTCGAGCACGTACCAGCGCCCGTCATGGTGGTAGGTCAGGTCGATCAGGCCGGTCATCAGCCCTTCCAGCCGCTGGCGCGCGCCGAAGGCCTGGCGTTCGCCGACCACGCCATGGCGGTGCAGCAGCGCCAGCAGCGCATCGACGCGGGTGGGCCGCATCGCGAAGTGGAATTCCATTTCGTTGCGCCGGTCGTGTTCGGGCACCGCGGCCAGGCAGGTGGCTTCGGGCAGCGCTACGGTCAGGGTGTTGCCGATCAGCGGGGTGAGCATGGCGACGCCGTCGGCGATTTCGTCCTGGACGTAGCCGCCGCGCTGCAGCGCTTCGACGATCGCCGCGGCCTGGCCGTCCGGCGCCGTCTGGCCGGGACGCCAGTGCCGCCACGCGGCGAAGTCGCAGCGCTCGAACACGTCGTGCATCACCACGCCGAAGCGGTTGCCGGCGAAACGCGGGTCGAACGGCTCGGCTTCCGCCGGTGCCGCCGCCTCGCTCGCGGACGGCTCGTCGCTGCCGCCGCCGCCGACGACCGTGGCGCTGGCCATCGGATCGGCGGCGACGCCGGCATCGGCCGAGGCGCCGCTTGCGGCACCGCTGTCAGCGTTGGCCAGCTGGGTGAAGCTGTAGACCCACCAGTCCGGCACCACGCGCCGCTGCGGTATCCGCGCCGGCGGCACCCGGCCTTCGTCGGCAGGCGGCAGGCGCGGCAGGTGGCCGGGCGGGGGCGTGGCGTCGAGCACGACCGTGGCGGCGCCGGCGGCGGCCTGCAGCGCATCGGGATCGCGGACCATGCCGGCCAGCGCGGTGCGCCCGTGCTGGTGGAACGGACCGGTGGCGATCCACAGCGCGTGCTCGGCGCGGGTCAGGCCGACGTACAGCAGGCGCGCATCCTCGGCGCGCTGCTCCTGCTTCCACGCCGCCTCGGCCGCGCTCCAGGCCGGATCGTCCTTGCCGCCGCTCCATTTCGACGTGTTCCAGTGCAGTTGGCGGCCGGCTCCGGGCGTGTGCACCACGCAGTGGCGGCCCGGCCCCTTGTCGCTGCGGCCGATGCCGACATAGGGCAGGAACACCAGCGGGTACTCCAGGCCCTTGGACTTGTGCAGGGTGACGATCTGCACCCGGCGCGCGTCCGATTCCAGCCGCAGCAGCTGGGTCTCGTCGTTGCTGTCGGCGCCGGCGATGCGCCGCGCCAGCCAGTCGACCAGCCCGTGCGGGCCGAGCGCGCGGGCATCGGCTTCCTGCAGCAGTTCGGCCAGCTGCAGGTAGTTGGTCAGGCGGCGCTCGCCGTCGACCAGCGCCAGCAGGCGCTGCGCGTGCGCCGCGCCGAGGTCGCCGATCAGCGCCAGCGGCCCGCCGCGCTGCCAGCGCTCGCGCCAGTCCAGCGCCTGTTGCTGCCAGCGCCGGTGGCGGTCGCCGTCGTGTTCGAGCGTGGCGATGGCGGCGGCGTCCTCGCCGACCAGCACCGTCGCCAGCGCCGCGCGCAGGCGGCTATCGTCGCCCGGATCGAGCAATGCCTGCAGCAGCGCCAGCAGTTCCAGCGCCTCGTCGCTGGCGAACAGGCTCTGCTTGCCGGCGGCCACCGCGGGAATGCCGGCCGCGCCCAGCGCCTGCTGGATGCGGGTGGCCTCGCCATGGCTGCGCACCAGCACCGCGATGTCGCCGGCCTGCACCGGGCGACCGGAGATCGTGGCGGTGCCGGCGCGGCCGGCGGCCAGCCAGTCGCGGATCGCGGCCACGCAGGCGGCGCTGCACAGTTCGCGCGCGCGGCCGGCGCTCCAGGGCTTGGGCTTGCCCTTCGCCGGCGGCGGCGGTTCCGGTGCGCGCCACAACGTCAGCGCCGGGGCGGTGGCGCCGTCGCGCTGCAGGTCGGCATCGCTGCGCTGGGTGCCCGGCCGCACCGGGTGGAAGGCGATGCCGGCGGTGAGGAACGCTTCGGCGTAGCCGGCCTGCGCGTACAGCGCATCGAGCGCGGCCAGCACGCCGGGACGCGAACGGAAGTTGTGGTCCAGCGGCGGCGCGCGCTCGGCGGTGGCCGCCGCGGCCAGGTAGGTCTGCACGTCGCCGCCGCGGAAGCCGTAGATCGCCTGCTTGGGATCGCCGATCAGGGCGAGGAAGCGCGCCTGCGAACCACTGGTTCGCGCGCTTTCGAGCGCCGCCGGGCTATGCCCGGTGGCCGGGTGCTCGCGACCGGCATCCGGAGCCGACGCCCCGGAATCCGGCCCGAACACCGTGGAGAAGATCGACCACTGGCGGTCGTCGGTGTCCTGGAATTCGTCCACCAGCGCGATCGCGTACTGCGCGCGCAGCCGCTGCGCCAGCACATCGGCCTGCGGGCCCTCCAGCGCCTGCGCCACGCCATCGACCAGGTCGTCGTAGGTCTGCACCCGGCGCTGGCGCTTGAGCAGCGCCAGCCGTGCCGCGGCATCGTCGCGCAGCGCATGCAGCAGGCGGATGCGGCGACGGCTGCGCCATTCCTCGATCCGCGCCAGTGCGGCCAGATAGGCATCGATCTCGTGGCTCATCGGCGAGGTCGGGGTGCGCCCTGCCGCGGCCTTGTTGGTGCCGGCGCTCAGTTCCGGCGCGGTGAGCTTGGGCAGCTTGGCGTGTGGCGGACCCGCCAGCGCGGGCGCAGCGGCGAAGTCCTCGAACCAGTGCCACAGGGACGCCAGCCACCCGGGCTTGTAGCTGACCTTGCTCAGTACGCCGCCGTCGATCGCGGCGGCCAGCGCCTCGAAGAACGCGATGCCGTGTGCCTGGAACGCGGCGGCCAGGGCGCTGCCGGCATCCTGCAACGCCTGCAGCAACGCGGCGCTTTCGTCGCTGGTCGTGGTGGTCGCGGTCGGGAGCAGCGTGGGCTGCCGCACCAGTTCGCGCAGGTCGCTCGCCAGCGCGTCGGGCCCGCCCGGCCACAGCGCGACCAGGTCCTCGGCCATCGCGGCATCGGCGGCGCGCGCACGCCACAGGTCGGCGGCGACTTCGGCCAGCAGCTCGCGGTCGTTGGCCAGCAGCTCGGGCGCGGCGAAGGTCTGCCCGCTCTCCAGCGCGTGCTCGCGCAGCACCCGCGCGCAGAAGCCGTGGATGGTGAAGATCGCGGCGAGGTCGATTTCCTCCACCGCCTGCTGCAGGCGGCGGCGCAGGGCGTCGGGGGATTCCTGCGCGGTTGCCAGGTGGGCTTCGAGGATCAGCCGGGTCAGGGCGGCATCGGGGGATTCGACGGCGGGTCGGTCGGTGGCCCCCGGCTGCTTTCCGTAGAGCCGAGCTTGCTCGGCTGGGGCTCTACCGGGAATGCCCGAGCCGAGCAAGCTCGGCTCTACGGGGGGGGCGGGGACCAGGGTTGCGGCCAGGGCGAGGCGCTCGCGGATGCGGCGGCGCAGTTCCTGGGTCGCCGCCTCGGTGAAGGTGACGGCGAGGATCTGGCCGATGCGCAGCCCGCGCTCGACCACCAGCCGGGTGAACAGCGTGGCCAGGGTGAAGGTCTTGCCGGTGCCGGCGCTGGCCTCGATCAGGCGCACGCCGTGCAGCGGCAGGCCCAGGTACGGATCGCCGGCAGGTGCCGGCATGGAGGCATCCGGCGCGGTCATTCCATATGCTCCGGCAGGCAGTGCCGGGGGCGCCGAGCGGGCGCAAGGCCCGCCGGGTCGGCAGCGGCGATGAGCACGCGTGTCGCGATCGTCATTCCGCATCCTCCTGCGCGCCGTGCCAGTGGCGCCAGCTCTCGGCCAATCGGGCGGGATCGAGCGCGGTACCGGCGCTGCCGCGTTCCAGCAGCGAGTACAGCCGGTGGCTGGTACTGGCGAAGTCGATGAAGTGCCGCGGGTCGGCGAACGGATCGCGGCCGCGGTTGACCAGGCGCAGTTCCGGGGTCGCCGATTCGCTCCAGCCGAAGTCGGCCTGCCATTGCCCGGCGGCCTCCTTGATCGCCTTGTCGAGGTCGTCGCCGAGCGCGGCCTGGTGGTACTTCCAGCTGCTGTAGGGCGCGAATGCCAGCGGCGCCTGCAGGCCGTGGCGGTACAGCCGCAGCAGCTCGGCCAGCGCCGCCTGCGCCTGCGCCTGCGACAGCGGCTCGGGGTCCATCGGATGCGGGCCGAGGCCGTCGTCGTGCTCGAAGAAGCGCACGTACGGCGCGCGCTCGCCGGCGGCGCGCAGCAGCAGCCATTCCAGGCCGTGGCGGATCGCCGCGCGGCCGCTCGGCGCGCCGACCTGCACCCGTCCCAGTCCGGCCGCGTACCAGCCGGGCAGGCGGCCATGCACGTCGATGCCGTCGATCCGTACCTGCAGCCGGCGCGATTCGGCCAATGCCTCGCCACGCCACTGCGCGAATGCCTCGGCGTAGGGACGGATCTGGCGCAGGCGTTCGTCGAGCTGGCGCCGGCCCAGGGGGCCGGACGGCAGCAGCGCGCGCGCGCGCAGGCGCTGGTACAGGCCGTCGCTGTCCCCGGCCAGCGCGGCCTCGAAGACCCGCTGCTGCAGGTCGTGCCGTTCCAGTCCACGGGTCGGCGCCAGCAGCGGCTCCAGGTCGCCGTCCTCGCCGGCCGGGTCGGGCAGGCGCATGCCCAGGCGGTGGCGCAGGAACTGTCCGGCCGGGTCGGCGAACAGCCGACGCAGGTCGTCGATCGACACGCTGGCCGGCAGCGCCGCGTCGTCCGCGGGCAGGTCGCCGGCCACCCACGGCGCCAGCGGCTGGCGCTGCCCGGTGAGGCTGTCCACCGCCGGCCGCCACTGCCGGCGATAGCTGAAGCGGCGCGGGTCGGCGCCGTCCACGCCGCTGTCCCCACCCGAGCCGCCGAACGCGGCGGCGGCGAACGGCTGCAGCGGATGCCGCACCACCAGTGTTTCCGCTGCCTTCGGCTCGGCGTGGTACTGCGCCGCGACCGCCAGCAGCTCGCTGACCAGCACCGACGGCTCGCGCACGCTGCCGTCGCGCGCGTCGGCGCCGAGGTAGCTGAGGTAGAACACCTCCTGCGCCGAGGCGAACAGCTGCAGGAACAGGAAGCGGTCGTCCTCGCGGGTGGAGCGGTCGCCGGGGCGGCGGTGTTCGCTGCCGAGTTCGGCGGTGAGCCGGTTGAGCCCGGCGGCCGGGTCGCGGCGCGGGAAGTCGCCGTCGTTCATGCCGAGCAGGCAGATGACCCGGAACGGCAGCAGCCGCATCGGCACCATGCGGCCGAAGCTGATGCCGCCGGTGAGCAGCGGCGCGCGGGTGTCGGCCTCGCCCAGCACCGCGGCGAAGTGCGCGCGCACCACCTCGGCCGGCACGCTGCCGGCGTAGCCGGCGCGTTCGGCGTCGCGGGCGAACTGGTCGATCAGGCTGCGCAGCCGTTCCAGCGCGCGCTGCGCACGCGGCGCCGACGGCGTGGCCGGCAGCAGGGCCTCGAGCAGGCCGAGCAGGCGTTCGCGCCACTGTGCCGGCGGCAGCGCCTCGGCCAATGCGGCCTGGCTGCGTTCCAGCACCCGCAGCAGCCGCAGCAGCGTGTCCAGCGCCGCCAGCGCGCTGCCTTCCAGCTGCGGCCACGGCGCGACGCCGTCGATGTCGTCCTCGGCGCCGCTGGCATGGCCGAGCAGCAGGCGGTCCAGCGCGAAGCGCCAGGTGTAGGCGTCGTCGGCCGGCGCCTGGTGCTGGCGCCGATGGCCGGCGTCCAGGCCCCAGCGCGCGCCGGCGGCGTGCAGCCAGCCGCGCAGGCGTTCCAGTGCGGCCTCGTCCAATCCCGCCGCCTCGGCGACCGGCGCACTGGCCAGCAGGTCGAGGATCTCGTGCAGGCCGAAGCGCGAGATCGGCAGGCCGAGCAGGGTCAGGAACACTTCGGCCAGCGGCTCGCTGGCCAGCGGGCTGGCATCGGCCAGCGCATAGGGCAATGCGTCGTCGCTGCCGTGGCCGCCGAACACCGCGTCCAGGTACGGCACGTAGGGGTCGATGTCCGGCGCCAGCACCGCGATCTCGCGCGGTTGCAGCGGCGGGTCGAAGCGCGGGTCTTCCAGCAATGCGTGCAGCTGGTCGTGCAGCACCTGCAGTTCGCGCAGGCGGGTGTGGCAGGCGTGGACCTGCAGGCTGGGATCGTGCAGGTCGGGGGCGGCCAGCAACGATCGCGGCGCACTGCGCCGGTACAGGTCGCTCTGCATCCGCCGCAGCAGGCTGTCGCCCAGCCCGCCGTCGGCAAGCGGCCGCCGCCCGGATTCGAGCGGATCGGCATGGACGTCGATCTCGGCAAGCGGATGCACCACCTCGTGGTCGCCGACCAGCGCCATGAAGTCGCGCCCGGCCGCGCCCCAGGCCTGCAGCAGCGGGTTCTCCTGCACCTCGTCGGCGAACAGCCCGACCGCGCCGCCCTCGCGGCGGCGCTGCCACAGCGTCTGCAGATCGCCCCAGTAGCCGCGGGTCGGGGTCGGCAGGTAGAAGTGCAGCGTGCCCACCCGCGCCTGGGTGGCGAGCACGCGCAGCACGTCCGGCGAGACATTGAGGATGGCGAAGGCGAACAGCCGCTTCGGCAATCCCTGCGGCAGCGGCGCGTCCGCCCGCGCGTAGCGGTCCAGGTACTGGCCGATGCGGCGCGCGCGGTATTGGCGGCCGCCGGCGATGCGCCGCCACAGCCGCGCCTGCGGGTCGTCCGCATCGGCGCCGGCTTCCCAGCGCAGCAGCCAGTCGCGGCGCCAGGCCTGGTACTTCTCGAACACGTTGCCCAGCTCGCCGGCCAGCGCCCACGGCTTGAGCGCGTCGCCGTCGGCCAGGTAGCCAGCCAGCGGCGCCAGCGCCGGGTCGCCGCCGAGGTCGGCCTGCAGCGCTTCGTAGAGTCGCCACTGGGTGGTGGCCATGTCCAGGTCGTCGGCGGCCGGGCCGAGGTTGGCCTCCAGCGCGCGCGCGACGAACTCGCCGGGGGTGAGGAATTCCAGGTTGGCGGCGACGCCATGCTCGGCGGCCAGGGTCGACTGCAGCCAGCGCCGCATCGCCACCTGCGGGATCAGCACCACCTCCGGCGCCAGCAGCGGCTGCCCCGGCACCGGCCGGCGCAGTTCCTCGGCGAGCAGGGCGGCCAGGGTATCCAGCGCGTTGGAGGGATACAGGCGGAAATCGGGCGGGGCGGCGGCGGGCATCGTCGCCATTGTGCCGGAGCGCGGTCGCAACGGCGGAGACCGGCGGATGGCGTGCATCTGCCGCTGCGGCCGCGCTGCGCCGATAATGCGCGGTCATTTCCGACCCGGGGCGCCGCGACCTTGAACATCCGCTTGCTGCTGGCGCTGGCCGCCGCCGCCCTGCTGGGCTGGTCGTTCTGGCGCAACGACGGCTGGCTGCATCTGTGCGCGGGGCTGGCGGTGTTCCTGTTCGGCATGCAGTTGCTGGAGGAAGGCCTGCGCCAGCTCGCCGGCGGCAAGCTGGAACAGCTGCTGGCGCGCAGCACCAGCACCCCGGCCAAGGGCCTGCTGTTCGGCATCGGCGGCACCACGCTGCTGCAGTCGAGCACGCTGGTGTCGCTGCTGACCATCGCCTTCATCAGCTCCGGGCTGATCCAGCTGGCCGGCGGCATCGCCATCATCTTCGGCGCCAACCTCGGCGCCACCAGCGGCATCTGGCTGCTGGCGCTGGCCGGGCAGAACCTGAGCCTGTCGCCGCTGGCGCTGCCGCTGCTGGTGTTCGGCGTGCTGGCCGGCTTCACCGGCGCCACCGGCAAGGCGGCCGGGCGGGTGGTGCTGGGCGTGGCCTTCATCTTCCTGGGCATCGACCAGATCAAGGGCGGCTTCGAGGCCTTCGGCGGCGGCCTGGACATGGCCGCGGTGCAGGGCGGCGGGGTCGCCGGGGTGTTGCTGTTCACCCTCGGCGGACTGGTGGCGACGGTGATCCTGCAGTCCAGCCACGCCACCTTGATGCTGACCCTGGCCGCGCTGGCCGGCGGCCAGCTGCAACTGGAGCAGAGCCTGGCCATCGCCATCGGCTCGAACGTGGGCAGCAGCGTCAGCACCGCCTTCGTCGGCATGCTCGGCGGCAACCGCAGCGGGCAGCGGCTGGCGCTGGCGCACGTGCTGTTCAACGCCGTCACCGCGCTGTCGGCGCTGGTGCTGCTGGTGCCGCTGACCTGGGTGGTGAAGGCGCTGGCCGGCCTCGTCGGCTTCGGCGGCAACCCGCTGCTGCAGCTGGCGCTGTTCCACACCCTGTTCAATGCCGGCGGCGTGGCGCTGTTCTGGCCGTGGCAGGCCACCCTGGCGCGCTGGCTGACGCGCTGGCTGCCCGACCGCCGCGAACCGGCGGTCGCCACGGCCATCGCTGCCGACACCCCGGCCGGCGGCGAGCGCCTGCGCGCCCGCCACCTGAGCGAGCAGGCGCTGGAATCGGCCGATGCCGCCGCCGCCGCGGTGGCGCTGGAACTGCGGCACCTGGGCGAATCGAGCCTGGACGTGATCTGCCAGGCGCTGGGACTGCCGCCGGGCAGGCTGCAATCCGGGGCATGCGACGACCCGCAGCTGGACGCCGCCCCGGCCGGTCCCGACGCGGAGGCGCTCTACCAGCGACAGGTGAAGGGCGTCTACGGCGACCTGCTGGCCTTCATGGGCCGGCTGGAGCTGCCGCTGGACGAGGAACACCAGCGCTTCTGGGCCGGCAGCCAGATGGCCGCGCTGCAGCTGGTGGACGCGGTCAAGAGCGCCAAGCACCTGCAGAAGAACCTGGGTCCGCGCCTGCGCGAGCCGGACTCGCCGCAGCGCACCGCCTATGTGGACCTGCGCCGGCACCTGTTCCGGCAGGTCTGCGCGCTGCGCGCGATCGGCGCCAGCCTGCCGGACGGCGATGCCCGCCAGGAACGGCTGGAGGTGCTGGACCGGCAGGCCGAAGGGTTCGCCGCCGGGTTCCGCCAGCGCCTGTTCGCGCAGGTGCGGCAAGGCCTGCTCGACGGCCTGCAGGCCGGTTCGCTGCTCAACGACCAGGGCTATGCCGAACGCATCTACCGCAGCCTGCGCGAGGCGATGGCCTTTGCCGACGAGCCGGGTTCGCTGCGCCAGCTGCGGCGCCTGGCGCAACCGGCGGCGCCCGCGATGGCGGCGTCCGCGGCCGATCGCGTGCATGCGGAAGACTGAGCGTTCGGCCGGTGGCGTTCCCGCTGCGGCGGGGCGATGCCATGATTAGTGAACGCTCGGGTTCGGTTTTGTTCAGGTCGGCCCTACAATGCTAGCCCGTTGCTTTTCCGTTAAAGGCCGCCATGTCCTCTTCCCAGACCAGTCTGGTGCAGTTGTCGGACGTCCGCATCGACCGCGGCGGGCGCACGATCCTGCGCGACGTGTCGCTGGACGTGCCGCGCGGCAGCATCACCGCGGTGCTGGGGCCTTCGGGCAGCGGCAAGTCCACCCTGCTGGCGGCGCTGACCGGCGAACTGCGGCCGGTATCCGGCAGCGTGCGCCTGTTCGGCGATGAGATCCCGCACGGCAGCCGCGCGCTGCTGGAGATGCGCAAGAGCGTGGGCGTGCTGCTGCAGGGCAACGGCCTGCTCACCGACCTGACCGTGGCCGAGAACGTGGCGCTGCCGCTGCGCGCCCACACCCGCCTGCCGGCGCCGCTGCTGAAGCGGCTGGTGGACATGAAGCTGCACGCGGTGGGCCTGCTGGCCGCCGCCGACGCCTGGCCGCGCGAGCTGTCCGGCGGCATGGCGCGGCGCGTGGCGCTGGCCCGCGCGCTGGCGCTGGACCCGCCGCTGATGATCTACGACGAGCCGCTGACCGGGCTGGACCCGATCGCCTCGGGCATGGTCATGAGCCTGATCCAGCGGCTCAACCACAGCCTCGGCCTGACCAGCATCATCGTCAGCCACCACGTGCACGAGACCCTGCCGATCTGCGACCAGGCGGTGGTGATCGCCAACGGCGGCATCGTCTTCTCCGGTACCCCGGCGCAGCTGCAGGCCAGCGCCGACCCGCTGCTGCGGCAGTTCCTGCACGGCGAGCCCGATGGTCCCATCCCGTTCGATGCCGCACCGCGCACGAGGGTCGCCTGATGCCGTTCGTCCAAGCCACCCGCTCGCTCGGCCGCGCCGGCCTGTTCTCGCTGACGGTGCTGCGCGGCTCGCTGCCCACGCGCGACTTCCTGGCCGAGCTGACCCGCGAGATCTACAAGATCGGCGCGCGCTCGCTGCCGATCATCGCCGTCGGCGGCGCCTTCGTCGGCCTGGTGCTGACCCTGCAAGGCTACCGCACGCTGACCACCTTCGGCGCATCCGACGCGCTGTCCACGCTGCTGGGGCTGTCGCTGTACCGCGAGCTGGCGCCGGTGCTGACCGCGCTGCTGTTCATCGGCCGCGCCGGCAGCTCGATCGCCGCCGAACTGGGGCTGATGCGCGCCACCGACCAGATCAAGGCGCTGGAGCTGATGGCGATCGACCCGGTGGCCAAGGCGGTGGCGCCGCGCTTCTGGGCGGCGGTGCTGACCGTGCCGCTGCTGACCGGCATCTTCTGCTCGCTGGCGATCAGCGCCAGCTACTTCGAAGCGGTGCACGTGCTGGGCCTGGACAACGGCGTGTTCTGGTCGGCGCTGCAGGGCAGCGTGGACTTCTGGGACGACTTCGGCGTGGCGATGCTCAAGTCGGCGATCTTCGGCGGCACCGCCGCGTTGGTCGCCTCCTACGTCGGCTTCCATGCCGAGCCGACCATCGAAGGCACCTCGGTGGCGACCACCCGCGCGGTGGTCAACGCCTCGCTGCTGGTGCTGATATTCAACTTCGTGCTGTCGGCGTTGATGTTCCAGTAACCGTTCCTCCCCTTTCCGGCCCGCGCCTGCGCGGTGCCACGAACGAATCGATCAGGTAGACAACCATGGCCATCCGCGGACCCAGACTCGAATTTGCCGTCGGCGCTTTCCTCCTGCTGGCACTGGCCTCGCTGCTGGTGCTGGCGGTCGCCTCCACCAACCAGCGCTTCGGCCTGGGCGGCGGCGACTACCGGCTGGTCGCCCGCTTCAGCCAGATCGGCCAGCTGCGCCCGCAGGCGCCGGTCAAGATCGGCGGCGTGGTGGTCGGGCAGGTGGCCGATATTCAGCTGGACCCGGTTAAATACGATTCGGTCGTCACCCTGTCGCTGGACGGCAAGTTCAAGGATCTGCCCGCGGATACCTCGGCGGGCATCTTCACCAGCGGCCTGCTGGGCGAGAGCTACATCGGCCTGCAGCCGGGCGGCGACCCGGACGTGCTCAAGTCCGGCGAGGAAATCGTCTTCACCCAACCGGCGGTGGATCTGATCCAGCTGGTCGGCAAGTACATGTTCGGCGGCGCCGGCGGCAATGCCGCGGCCGCCGACGACGCCCCGGGCGCGGACGCGCCCGCAACGGAACCGCAACCATGAAAACGAAACTGCTTCCCGCCGCCCTGGCCTCCCTGCTGCTCGTCGCCGCTCCCTCGCTCGCTCTGGCGCAGACGCGTCCGGCCGCGGCCGCCAGCTCCCAGCAGAGCGCCGCCAGCAAGACCGTGCTCGACGCCAGCTCGCGCATCCTGACCACGCTGGAACAGCGCCGCGCCGAGTTCCGCGGCAACCCGGCGGCGCTACGCAGCTTCATCGACGGCGAGCTCAACAAGGGCTTCGACCGCGAGTACGCCGCCCGCCTGGTGCTGGGCGTGCACGGCCGCGGCGCCTCCGACGGCGACGTCAAGCTGTTCGCCGACGCGATGGCCGACAACCTGATGCAGCGCTACGGCTCGGCGCTGCTGGACATCGAAGGCAAGCCCAGCTTCCGCCTGCGCGGCGAATCGCCGCTGCCCGGCAACCGCGGGGTGAAGGTGTCCACCGAACTGGTGCGCGCCGGCAACGAACCGACCCCGGTCGAGTACCTGATGCGCAACGTCGACGGCCAGTGGAAGATCTTCGACGTGATGATCGAGGGCATCTCCTACGTGCAGACCTTCAAGAACCAGTTCGACACGCCGCTGCGGCAGAAGTCGATCGCGCAGGTTGCCGCCGAACTGCGCAGCGGCAGCATGCAGGCCGGACAGGCGCCCCGTGGCAATTGACGCCGCGCTGAAGCGCGACGGCGACACGCTGCGCTTCAGCGGCGTGCTCGACCGCGCCGCCGCCGTCGCCCTGTGGCCGGCGGCGCGCCAGCAGCTGGCCGGCGCCCGCACGCTGGACCTGGGCGCGGTGCGCGGCATCGACAGCGCCGGCCTGGCACTGCTGGCCGAACTGGCCGCGCAACTGCCGGAAGGCGGCGAACGCCTTTCCGGCTCGCCGCCGGGCCTGGCCGAGCTGTGCGCCGCCTACCGGCTCTCCCCCACCCTGCGTTTCACCGCATCCCCTGCCGCGAGCTGACATGAACGTCGTACGCACCTTTTCCCTGATCCTGCTGGCGGCGGCATTAAGCGCCTGCGCGGGCAAGCCCGCGCGCGACAGCGCCCCGGCCACCTCCCGGATCGCTCCCGCGGAAGCGACGGCGGATGGCGACGCTCCGATCGACGCCTACGCCGCCGCTGCTGGTGCCGTGACCGACACCGCGGCAGCTGCCAGTGCCGAAGCCATCCCCTCGACCACGCCCGTGGACGGCAACAGCAACGGCACCGCTCCGACCGAGGCCGAGGACGATTTCGCCGCGCTCTACGGCGGCCCGGACCCGGCCACCGCGGGCAACGGCGATAGCGGCGCCCCGGGTGCCCCGCCGGCCTACGATCCGTGGGAGAAGTACAACCGCAAGGTGCACCGCTTCAACGACGTGGTCGATCGCGGCATCGCCCGGCCGCTGGCCCACGGTTACGTCAAGGTGGTGCCGCGCTTCGCCCGCACCGGCGTGAGCAACTTCTTCAGCAACCTGCGCTCGCCGCTGACCCTGACCAACCAGCTGCTGCAGGGCCGCCCGGGCGACGCCTGGGACACGCTGGGCCGGTTCCTGATGAACTCCACGCTGGGCGTCGGCGGCCTGTTCGACCCGGCCAGCAAGGCGATGGTCGCCCGCCGCAACGAGGACTTCGGCCAGACCCTGGGCGCCTGGGGCTGGCGCCAGTCGCGCTACGTGGAGCTGCCGTTCTTCGGCCCGCGCACCGTGCGCGACGTGCTCGGCCTGGCCGGCGACATGCCGCTGTCGCCGATCCGCACGATCGAGTCCGACAAGGTCCGCATCGGCCTGCAGGGCCTGCAGCTGGTGGATGCCCGCACCCAGCTGATGGCGCTGGACGACATCCGCGACAGCGCCGTGGACGAATACGCGCTGACCCGCGATGCCTGGCTGCAGCGCCGCAGCTACCAGATCGAGCGCGACCTGCGTGGCCGCCGCGGCGAACACCAGGACGACCTGCCCGACTACCTGCGCGACGACACCACCATCCCGGTCGACGCGATGCCGATGCCGGACTGGGGCAACTGATCCGCACCACGTTGGCGGAACAGGGCGAAGCCCGGGCAATGCCCGGGCTTTTTCGTGGCGCTTCCAGCGCACCCATGGGCCGCCTTGTGCCACTCGAAACGCTCGCGACCATCGGGGCACCAACGACCCCGCCGCCGCCCCGGATCCTGCGCCCCGCATCCTTCCGCATCGCCGACACCACCCGGGCATCGGAAACATCCCCCGAACATCTCCCGTGCCCGGCCAAGGCGACCGGGATGGGCCGTCACGCACGCAACTGCCCGACGAGCTCCTTCCTGAGCGCGTAGATTTCCTCGACGGGCGCGGTGGAGCGGTGGCTGGACCCGACCGAGCCTTCTTTCGACCACAGGAACGGATAGAAGACGAACGCCCTGTCCGGCGGCAGGCCGGCCAGGTCCTCCTGCCAGGTCGGCCACCTCAGGTCCCGGTAGAAATCGTCGATCCGCCGGGTCAGCAGCGAACCGAGCAGTTCCGCATAGCCCATGTCCAGGGCGATCCAGCCGGTATCGTCCGGGGCCGCGTAGTAGGCCTGCCCCGGATCGTTCCCGAGGGCACCGCCATTCAGGGCGAAAAACCCTCCGACGGCATCGTCCGCGATCAGCAGGTATCCGTCCGGGCGCCCCTCGTTCCAGCGGTCCAGCCTTCGCGGCAGGGCCTCGTGCCCCGAACCCAGGAAGCGGACCCAGCCGTTCTGGATCAGGATTCCGCCGGTGTCGTGGGCCACGGCCCCCAACGGGGACCGTGTCGTCACCTGCAGCCTGGAGAGGACCTCGCCCCGGGCATCGGAGGGGGGAAGGATCCTGCAGGGAATGTCCGAAGCCTCGACCCATTCCCGGATCAGGGAAATCCCCGGATCCTCGTTGTCGATCAGCTCTTCCACGCTACGCATGGACCCCATGCCCGGCCCCGATCCCCCGGCCAGCGCGGCCTCGACCGCCTCGCGCAGGCGCGCATCGTCGCCGGCCACGTCCGGCGCGAAGCGGCCGATCACCTGTCCGTCCCTGCCGACCAGGAACTTCTCGAAGTTCCACAGGATGCCCGGCGCCGGGTTGGGTTCGATGTTGAAGCCGACCAGCTTCTGGCGCATCGGGCCTTCGCCGGTGGCGGCCGGCTGCGCCGCGATCAGCGCCCGGTACAGCGGGTGCGTGGCCTCGCCGGTGACGGCGATCTTGGCGAACATCGGGAAGGTCACGTCGTAGGTCAGCGAGCAGAACTGCCTGATCTCGTCCTCGCTGCCCGGCTCCTGGCCGTTGAAGTCGTTGGCCGGGAAACCCAGCACTTCCAGCCCGGCGTCCTTCTTCTCGCGATAGAGCTTTTCCAGCCCCTCGTACTGCGGGGTGAGGCCGCACTTGGAGGCGACGTTGACCACCAGCAGCACCTTGCCGGCATGGTCGCCCAGCGTGGCCGGGGCGCCGTCGATGGTGGTCAGGGGAATGTTCTGGAGAGCGGTCATCATGGTTCCTTGGGATGGGGCAAACGGTGGGCATAAACCTCTCTGGAGCAGCTCTCTCCCGCAGGGAGGGAGGCACCATCAAGTCGGGCTTTCGTCGTCCTCCGCGGCCAGCGAGCGCAGCGTCTCCGGCTGCAACTCCGGCGGCAGCGCCTTGCGCGCCTTGCTGCCGAGTTCGGCCAGCCGGCGGGCGCGGTTGGACAGCGATTGCGGGGAGTCGGTGAGGCGGTTGCGGGCCTGGGCGAAGGCCTTGCCGGCGTCTTCCAGCTTCTTGCCAACACCATCGAAATCGGCGAGGAAGGCGGAAAGCGCGTCGAGTACCTTGCCGCCGGTATCGCTGATTTCCAGCGCCTGGCGCTGCACCTTGTCGCGCGTCCACAACCGCTCGGTGACGCGCAGCAGGGCCATCAGCGTGTTCGGCGAGGCGAACACCACGCGGCGGTCGAAGGCGTAGGACTGCAGGTCCATGTCCACGCCGAGCGCGGCCGACAACGCACCTTCGATCGGGACGAAGGCGATGGTCACGTCCAGCGCGTCGCCGCCGATGGCCTTGGGGTAGTTCTTGTCGCCCAGTTCCTTGACGTGCTGGCGCAGGCCGATGGCATGGCGGCGCAGCGCTTCGTCCTGCTGCTCGGGCGTGGCCGCGTTCATCGCCTCCTGCCATGCGATCAGGTTGACCTTGCTGTCGATCACCACGCTGCGCTGGTCGGGGAAGCGCACGACCACGTCGGGGCGCAGGCTGGCGCCCTCGTCGTCGGTGGCATGCGCCTGGCGCTCGTAGTGCACGCCTTCCTCCAGCCCGGAGCCGCGCAGCACGTTGTCGAGCATCAGCTCGCCCCAGTCGCCGCGCACCTTGGCGCTGCCCTTCAGCGCGCTGGTCAGCGCCGCGGCCTGTGCGGCCATGTCCTGGTTGAGGGTCTTCAGCTCGCCCACCGCACCGAGCAGGCTGGCGCGCTCGCGCGCTTCCTCGCCGTACAGCGTGTCCACGCGCTGGCGGAACTCGCCGAGCTTGTCGGCGAACGGCTTGAGCATGGCCTCGATGTCGGTGCGCGACTGGCCGGTGGCCAGGCGCACGTTCTTCTCGAACTGCTGGCCCTTCTCGTCGAACACCTTGCCGGCCAGCTCGGTGAAGGCGGCCGACAGGTTTTCCCGCGCCGCGCCGACCCACTCGCGCAGTTCGGCCTGGGCCTGGCGTGCGTGCTGCAGCTCGGCCTGCAGCCGCGCGTTGCCGGCCTGGGCCGCGTGCAGGGTTTCGCGCTGGCGCTCCAGCGCTTCCTCCAGCTCGGCGATGCGCGCCCGCGCCGCGGCCAGCGCCGCATCGCGTTCGCCCAGCCGCACCTCGGCCTCGGCCGATTGCGTCGCCTCGCGCTCGACACGCTGGTTCAACGCGGCCAGCGCGCGCGCCTGCTCGGCCTGCTGGCCGCGTTCGTGCGCGATCTCGGCCGACAGCGATTCCAGCCGGCCTCGCAGCTGCCCGGCCTCGACCGCCGCGCTGTTCGCGCGCTGGCGCTCGGCATCGAGTTCGCGGGCCAGCGCCTCGGCCCCCCCATTGCCGCCGGTGCGGCGGAACAGGAACACCAACAGCACGATGACGGCCAGCAGCAGGCCGGCCAGGATCAGGGTTTCGATTTGCATGGGGAAAGTGTAGCCCCCTGCGTCTCATCGGCTGCGCCGCATCTGCGATCATGTGGGCCCCCATGCCTTCCCCTGCCATGAAGCCGCTGCCATTGCTGCTGGCGGGCCTGCTGCAGCTGCTGCCGTTCACGGCGGCAACGGCCGGTTCGCAGACCATCACCGCGCCCACCGCCATTCCGGAAGGAGACGCGCGGCCCAGGGTGTTCCTGGCCGGCAGCATCGAGATGGGCAAGGCCGGCGACTGGCAGCAGCAGGTGCGGCAGGCGCTGGCCGACGAGGACGTGTTGCTGCTCAATCCGCGCCGCAGCGACTGGAACCCGGCCTGGCGCGCCGAGGCCGACGAGCCGGAGTTCCGCCGCCAGGTGGAATGGGAGCTGGCTGCACTGGAACAGGCCGACATCGTGCTGATGTATTTCGCGCCGGGCACGCAGAGCCCGATCACCCTGCTCGAGTTCGGCCTGTATGCCCGCTCGGGCAAGCTGCTGGTGGCCGCGCCGGCCGGTTTCTGGCGCAAGGGCAACCTGGACATCACCGGCGACCGTTATGGCGTGCCGCGCTACGACGACCTGCCGGCGCTGGTCGCCGCGGTGAAGCAGCGCCTGGCCGCGCAGCGCGCGCCCTGATCCCGCCGGAACGACGCCATGCCGTGGATGGGCATCAACGACCTGGGCACCTTCGTGGTGGCCGTCCTTCTGTTCCTGATGCTGCCCGGGCCGGGCACCTTCACCCTGCTGACCGCCACCGCCCGCGGCGGCGTCCGTGCCGGCTACGCCACCCTGGCCGGGCTGATGCTGGGCGACCAGTTGCTGATCGCTGCCGCCGCCACCGGGGTGGCAGCGTTGCTGCAGGCGCATCCGGCGCTGTTCGCGGCACTGCGCTGCGTGGGCGCCGGCTATCTGGGCTGGGTCGGCATCCAGTTGCTGCGCGAACCCGCGGCGGCCGCCGCCGCGCCATCGCTGCGGCAGGGGCGGCGCTGGTTCCGCCAGGCGTTGCTGGTGGGCGTGCTCAACCCCAAGGCGATCCTGTTCTACATGGCCTTCTTCCCGCTGTTCATCGACCCGGCCACGCCGCGCAGTGTGGTGACGCTGGCGACGATGGCGGCGCTGATCGCGCTGTCGAGCATCGCCTGGTGCTCGCTGCTGATCTTCGGCGGGCAGTTGATCGCACGGCGCCTGGCCGGCCATCCGCGGCTCGGCCGGTGGCTGCGGCGCGCGGTCGGCGTATGCTTGCTCGGGTTCGGATTGCGACTGGGACTGGACGGCTGACGCGCTTTCCGGCCCTGTCCGGAGGTCGGAATGACGATCCACTGCAAACGCGCCTACGAACCCGCCGTCGCCGGCGATGGCCGGCGTTTCCTGGTGGACCGGCTGTGGCCCCGCGGAGTCAGCCGCGAGGCCCTGAAGGCCGAATGGCTCAAGGACGTGGCGCCCAGCAACGAACTGCGGCAATGGTTCGATCACCGGGCCGAACGCTGGGACGCCTTCCGCCGGCGCTACGGGCAGGAACTGGCCGCGCATCCGCGGCGGCTGGCGCCATTGCGCGACGCCATCGCCGCCGGCCCGGTGACGCTGGTCTACGGCGCCCGCGACATCGAGCACAACCAGGCCGTCGCGCTGCGCGAGTACCTGCTGTCGCATCCGCGCCGCACGCCGTAGGTACGGGGCTTGCCCCGTACCGGGCTTCATCGGGAAAACCCCGTGTGGGGCAAGCCCCACACCTACGGTGCTCCCTCGCAGCCCCCGGCCCTGCTCCGGCCGTTTTGTGCCGAATTCTCCACCGTGGCCAGCGGCCATCGCCAAACCCTGTGGAAACCGCGGGAATTTCTGGCTTTGCTGCGCTGCGTTCGGCGAAACTCGGCCCCTTTCCCAAACCACGACGACCCGCGAGGCCCGCATGCAATCCTGGCTCAGGCGCAAGTCCATCGACCAAGTCACCGTCCACGAAGCCGGCCGGCGCCTGGTTCCCTCCCTGAGCTGGCCGCACCTGATCGCACTGGGCATCGGCGCCATCGTCGGCACCGGCATCTACACCCTGATCGGCGTCGGCGCCGACAAGGCCGGCCCGGCGGTGCTGCTGTCCTTCGCCATCGCCGGCCTGGTCTGTGCCTGCGCGGCGCTGGCCTACGCCGAGCTGTCGACGATGATGCCGGCCGCCGGCAGCGCCTATACCTACAGCTACAGCGCGCTGGGCGAAACCATCGCCTGGGTGGTGGGCTGGAGCCTGATCCTGGAGTACTCGCTGGTGGTCAGCACCGTGGCGGTGGGCTGGTCGGGCTATTTCGTCGGCTTCCTGGAATGGATGCAGCAGCAGTTCGGCTGGAACGTCACCCTGCCCGCGGCGCTGGCCGCCGGCCCGCACGTGGAAGGCGGCTTCCTCAACGTGCCGGCGATCCTGATCACCTTCGCGGTGGCCGGGCTGCTGATGGCCGGCACCCGCGAGAGCGCCACGGTCAACGCGGTGCTGGTGGTGTTCAAGCTGATCGCCCTGGGGGTGTTCATCGCGGTGGCGCTGCCGGCCTTCGACCCGGCCAACCTGCAGCCGTTCATGCCCTACGGCTTCCCCAAGTCGATGGGAGCGGACGGCGTCGAGCGTGGGGTGATGGCGGCCGCGGCGATCATCTTCTTCGCCTTCTACGGCTTCGATGCGATCTCCACCGCCGCCGAGGAGACCAAGAACCCCGGCCGCGACCTGTCGATCGGCATCATCGGCTCGATGATCGGCTGCACCCTGATCTACATCCTGGTGGCGCTGGCCGCGGTGGGCGCGATGAGCTTCGCCGTGTTCGGCAAGAGCGCCGAGCCGCTGGCGCTGATCATGCGCGAGCTGGGCCACGGCACCGCGGCGCTGGTGATCGGCATCGTGGCGATCATCGCGCTGCCGACGGTGCTGCTGGCGTTCTTCTACGGCCAGAGCCGGATCTTCTTCGTGATGTCGCGCGACGGCCTGCTGCCGCGCGGGCTGTCCAAGGTGAACCCGCGCACCGGCA
Organism: Xanthomonas chitinilytica; assembly: GCF_026107455.2. GTDB lineage: Bacteria > Pseudomonadota > Gammaproteobacteria > Xanthomonadales > Xanthomonadaceae > Stenotrophomonas > Stenotrophomonas chitinilytica. The sequence continues at coordinate 151,442 of NZ_JAPCHY010000009.1, forward strand.
CCCCGGTCACCATCACCGTGTTCACCGCGGTGCTGGTCGCCGCGCTGGCCGGCGTCGCCCGCCTGGACGAGATCGCCGCGCTGGCCAATGCCGGCACCCTGGCCGCGTTCACCGCGGTGGGCCTGTGCCTGCTGGTGCTGCGCCGGCGCGAACCGGGACGCGAGCGCAAGTTCCGCACGCCGCTGGCGTGGATCGTCGGCCCGATCGCGATCGGCGGCTGCCTGTACCTGTTCTTCAGCCTGCCGCGCAGCACCCAGCTGTGGTTCCTGGCCTGGAACGTGCTCGGGCTGGTGGTGTACGTGGCCTACAGCCGCCGCAACGCGGTGCTGGGCAGGAGCTGAGGCCAAACCCTGTTGGAAACGCAAAAGGCGGGCTTCGGCCCGCCTTTTGCGTTGCTGCGCTGTGCACCGCCGTTGTAGGAGCGACGTCAGTCGCGAGACCGGGGCAGCAACCGGCCACGGCGATGTCGACAACCTGGCCAACCCACGGCCGCTGTTCGGCATCGCCTCATATCAATGCGACCGCTGCGTCACGCGTCGCCGGCTTCGCGACTGACGTCGCTCCTACAGGACGGGTTTCACGGGCTGGTGTTGTGCTTGGCGGTGTAGGCCTGCGCCTGGCGCATCACCCGCAGCAGGTTGCCGCCCCAGATGCCGGCGATCTGCTGCTCGCTGTAACCCTTGCGCTGCAGCCAGGCGGTGATCTTCGGCAGGTCGCTCACGTCTTCCAGCCCGGTCACGCCGCCGCCGCCGTCCCAGTCCATGCCGATGCCGACGTGCTCGGGGCCGACCACGCCGAGGATGTGCTCCAGGTGCCGGAAGAAATCGTCCTGGGTCGCCTTGCGCACCGGATGCTGGCGGTCGATCTCGGCCATGCCCCGGGCCAGTTCCTCGCCGGCGGCCATGTCCATGTGCGTCCAGCCGCCCAGCCGCTTCTCCAGCGCGTCCTCGGCCGCCTTGCGCTCGGGCGTGGCCTGCGGATCGAGCAGGTAGCCGCCATAGGCGTTGACCTGGACCACGCCGCCCGCGGCCGCCAGCCGGCGCAGGCGCGCGTCGTCGAGGTTGCGCGGATGGTCGTACACCGCCTTGGCCGAGCTGTGCGAGAGCACGAACGGCACCGGCATGATCGCGATCAGGTCGTCGAACACCGCATCGGAGGCGTGCGACTGGTCGATGACGATGCCGCGCGCGACCGCATCGGCCACCAGCGCCTTGCCGGCCGGGCTCAGGCCGTTCCACTCGGCGCCCTCGGGATCGGTGGCCGAATCGCCGAAGCCGTTGTTGGCGAAGTGGGTGACGCTGAGCATGCGCAGCCCGGCCTGCTGGTAGTGGCTGAGCAGACTGGGATCGTGCTCCAGCGGGCTGGCGTTCTCCATGCTGATGAACACCACGCGCTTGCCGGCGGCCTTGATCCGCGCCGCATCGTCGGCGTTGAGCGCGAGTTCGAACTGCTCCGGGTGCGCGGCCAGCAGCCGGTGGATGTCCATCAGCCGCAGCAGGCCGGCATCGCGATCGGCGCGCAGGGTTTCCGGGGTGCGGTCGCCCTGGCCGGTGTAGATCACCCAGAAGCCGCCATCGAGCGCGCCTTCCCGCATCCGCGGCAGGTCCACCTGCGACAGCGCGTTGTGGTCGTGGCGGTGGCTGATGTCGAAATCGGGACGGGCGAAATTGGCCGGCGTGTCCAGGTGGCTGTCCAGGGTCAGCAGGCGTTGCTGCAGGGCCTTGGCGCGGGCCAGTTCGGCATCGGTGAAATCCACCGCCTGGGCGGACAACGGGGCGCACAGTGCCAACGCAAGCACCAGCGACAGGCGACGCAACGACATGCGGACCTCGGTATTCGGGGAAAGACCTCGACCATACCGCCACCGCGATGCAAAACGGTAGCACCGCGCGTCGGCCGGACCACGTTCGCGGGTCGCGGCCGGCTCCCGTCATTCTCCTTGTAGGAGCGACGTGAGTCGCGACAGGAGCTTGCGCAGGAACTCCTCCGGCTCTACCTGTGGTTGTGAGCAGCCGGGAAAGCCTCGTCGCGACTCACGTCGCTCCTACAAGGGGGTCCCAGGTTTGCTCAGTCCAGCACCCGGCAGAACACCGCCTTGAGGTAGCGCGACTCCTGCACGTGGGCCATGAACGGATGGTCCGGACCGGCGCCGGCCACCTTGAGGATCTGGATGGTGCGGCCGGAGAAGTACGCCGCCCGCCGCAGCATGTCCAGGAACTGCTCCTCGGACACCAGCCCGGTGCACGAGAACGTGGCGAACAGGCCACCGGGCTTGACCACGCCCAGCGCCAGCTTGTTCATGTCCAGGTACTTCTTCAGCGCGGTGATGACCTGGTCGCGGTCGCGGGTCATCTTGGCCGGGTCCAGGATCACCACGTCGAAGCGGTCGCCGCGGTTGGCGGCATCGCGCAGCCACGGGAAGATGTCCGACTGCACGAACTTCGGGCGCACGTTGTTCAGGCGCGCATTGCCCTTGGCGATGGCGATGACGTCTTCATCGATGTCGATGCCCAGCACGTCCGCAGCCCCGCGCGCGGCCGCGTACACCGCGAAGCCGCCGGTGTTGCAGCACAGGTCGAGCACCGTCTTGCCCTCGACCTGCTGGCTGAGCCACTGCCGGTTCTCGCGCTGGTCGGCGAAGAAGCCGGTCTTGTGCGCGCCGGCCGGGTCGGCGCGGAACTTCACCCCGTATTCGCTGATGATCGACGCTTCGGTGGTGGTATTGCCGTGGAAGTCGAAGCTTTCCTGCTTCTGCACGTGTTCGTCGGCGAAGCTGTGGAAACGGCAGCCGGGGAACTGCTCGCGCAGCGCGTCGTAGATCCATTCGCGGTGGCGGAACATGCCGGCGGCGAAGAACTCGACCACCACCAGGTCGCCGTAGCGGTCCACCACCAGCCCGGACAGGCCGTCGCCCTCGCTGTGCACCACGCGCCAGGCGTCGGACACCGCATCCAGCTTGAGCACGTCACGGCGCAGCGACACCGCCTGGGCGATCTTGCGCGCGAACCAGCCGGCGTCGACCGGCACCTCCTGGCGGGTCTCCAGGATGCGCACGGCGATGCGCGAATGGCCGTTGTAGAAGCCGCGGCCGATCCACTCCCCGTCCACGCCCACCACGTCGACGATGGCGCCGGGCTTGGGGCGGACGGTCGGCTTTTCGACCAGTTTCTGGAAGATCCACGGGTGGCTGGAGCGCCAGGCGTTCTTGAGACGCACAACAGGAAGGGGGGTATTCATGGCCGTCATTGTATCCGCCGCATGCCCCCGGGCCGGAGACCCGGATTTGACCGCAGCCGGCCACGGCCGCAGAATCGCCGCCAGAAGGGGAGTAGCTCCCATACGTTGTCGCCGTCAATTCGAGCCCGCAGGCTCCGGTGCAACGGCAGCCGGCCCGCCGGCTGCGAGCGAGACCTTCGCCGGCCCGGCGAAGCGTCTGCTCCCTGAATCCCCCGATTCTCCGTTGCAGATCCCTCGCCCTCCGGCTTGAGGCATCCATTTTCTCCGACGGGAATTCCCATGCAGACGATAGGAAACATGTGGTTGTGGGGCGGCTTCGCGATCGTGGTGATCGCCGCGCTGCTGGCGGACCTGGTGCTGATGCGCCATGGCGGGCCGCACAAGGTGACGTTCAAGGAAGCGCTGTGGTGGAGCGCGGGCTGGGTGCTGCTGGCGCTGAGCTTCAACGCCGGTCTGTGGTGGTACCTGAACGAGACCGCCGGCGCCGCGGTGGCCAACCGGGTGGGCCTGGAGTTCCTGACCGGCTACCTGATCGAAAAGGCGCTGGCGGTGGACAACATCTTCGTGTTCCTGCTGATCATGAGCTACTTCGCCGTGCCCGAGATCCAGCGCCAGCGGGTGCTGGTGATCGGCATCCTCGGCGCCATCGCGCTGCGCACGGTCATGATCTTCGCCGGGGTGGTGCTGCTGACCAAGTTCAGCTGGCTGCTGTACGTGTTCGGCGCGTTCCTGGTCTTCACCGGCTGGAAGATGTGGTTCGCCGCCGGCGAGGAACCCAGCCTGGACGGCAACCCCGCGCTGCGCTGGATGCGCGGGCACCTGCGCATCAGCCCGCAGTACAACGGCAACCGGATGATGGTGATGAAGGACGGGGTGAAGTACTTCACGCCGATGTTCGTGGTGCTGGTGCTGATCGCGGTGACCGACGTGATCTTCGCGGTGGACAGCATCCCGGCGATCTTCGCCATCACCACCGACCCGTTCATCGTGCTGACCTCCAACGTGTTCGCGGTGCTGGGCCTGCGCGCGATGTTCTTCCTGCTGGCCGGCATGGCCGACCGCTTCCACCTGCTGCCGTACGGACTGGCGCTGGTGCTGGGCTTCATCGGCTTCAAGATGCTGCTGGCCGGGGTGTTCCATATCCCGGTGCTGCTGTCGCTGGGCGTGGTGGCGGCGATCATCGGCGTCACCGTGGCGCTGAGCCTGGCGCGGCCGGCGCACCCGGACAAGGATGCCTGAACCGGCGAGCGGGGCGGATTGTCCCGTCCCGCGCACCGCATTCTCCCACCCCGGCGCCCTTGCAATCGGCGCCGGCACCGCTATCCACAAGTGCATGGACTCCTCGACGCACTCTTCGACCGCCACCGTTCCGCCCGCCCGCAGCGACCGCGCACGGGTGCTGCGCGCGTTCAACCTGAGCCTGGGCTTCGTGCTGGTGCTGGTGGCGACGTTCACCGCGCAAGGCTGGTTCGACTGGCGGCCCTGGGCGGTGGCGCCGCTGGAGACGGCCGGCCTGCAGGGCATCCTCGGCGCGCCGCTGCTGCACGGCTCGGTCGAGCACCTGGCCGCCAATGCGGTGGCGCTGCTGATCCTGGGCACGCTGGCCGGCAGCGTGTATCCGCGCGCCAGCCTGCGCGCGTTCCCGCTGCTGTGGCTGGGTTCGGGCCTGGGCGCATGGATGCTGGGCGATCCCGGCAGCCGTCACCTCGGCGCCAGCGGCATCACCCACGGGCTGATGTTCCTGGTGTTCGTGCTGGGCCTGCTGCGCCGCGACCGCGCGGCCATCGCCGCCGGCATGATCGGCCTGCTGTTCTACGGCGGCATGCTGATGACCGTGCTGCCGCACGAACCCGGCGTGTCCTGGCAATCGCACATGGGCGGCGCGGTGGCCGGCATCGTCGCCGCGCTGCTGTTCCGGCTGAGCGACCCGTTGCCGCCGCGCAGGCGCTACAGCTGGGAGGACGAAGAGGACGACGAACTGGACAGCGCCTCCGACGTCGACCCGGAACTGGAGCCGCCCTCCCCGCAGCAGGTGCCGGTGCTGTGGCAACGCGGACAGGAGCCGGAACGGCCGGTGGTGGTGCCGCTGCGTCCCCGGCCGCAGCCGGAGGACTGATCCCGCTCAGGGCGCGTCCAGCGCCTGTCGCCCCAGCGCCGGATCGTCGGCGAAGAAGCCATCGATGCCGGCGGCCAGGTAGGCGCGGATCTCGGCGATCGAGCCGGCCGGATTGCGCGCAGAATCATCGCCCTGGCGGAAATCGGCGGCCAGGTAGACGTTCTCCGGACGGAACGTATAGGCCACCACCATCAACCCGGCGGCATGGGCATCGGCCACCAGCGTGGTCGGCGCGGCGAGGCGTCCCTGCGCATCGAGCGGGATCACGCTGCGCATGTACGGGCCGATGCCGTCGGCGTAGCCGGCCACCTCGCGCAGGCCGGCGGCGGTCATCATCGCCGCATAGTCCTGCTGCGCATCGGCCGGCCGCTCCTGCGGTTCGCCCAGCAGCTGCAGCAGGCGGATGTTGGAATCGCGGCCGATGCGCTGGCGCAGGTAGCGCAGGTTGCCGACCTCGAACGACTGGATCGTGATCGGCGCCACGTTGGTGTACGAGTCCGCGCGCAGCGCCGCCAGCAGCGCGTCCTCCATCGGCAGCCCGATCGAACGGAAATGGCTGCCGTGCTTGATCTCCGGCGCCAGGCCGATGCCGCGCCCGGCGCGCGCCGCCTGCTGCACCAGGAAGGCGATGATCTCGTCCAGCGTGGCGATGCGGAACTGGCCGTCGAAGGCTGTGCCGCGCAGCTGCGGCAGGCGCTCGCGCGCGTACAGCGTCTTCAGCTCGGCCAGGGTGAAGTCCTCGGTGAACCAGCCTTCGATGCGCTCCCCATCGATCGTCTTCACGGTCTTGCGGTCGGCGAACTCCGGCCGCTGCGCGACATCGGTAGTGCTGCCGATCTCGTTCTCGTGGCGTGCCACCAGCACCCCGTCGCGGGTCATCACCAGGTCCGGCTCGATGTAGTCGGCGCCGTCGGCGATGGCCTGCGCGTAGGCTGCCAGGGTGTGCTCGGGCAACAGCGCGCTGGCGCCGCGATGGGCGTAGACGGCGGCCTTGCGGGCCGCGGGTAGCGCGTTCTCGGCACTCATCGCCAGCGATGGTGCCACGCCCAGCCCCAGCAGCACCGCCATTCCCAAACCTTTCAACACCGAACTTCCTCCTGATGCACCGCTGTCGCGCACGGCAGCGGCAATGAAACGAGGCGGTATTGTCCGGTGCGGATGTGACGGAGCGAAGAAAGCGGGTGGTGCGGGTACGCCGATTCCTTGCGGAAAACGTCCCTTCTTGTCGCGATCATCGAGCGGCGCTGGCGGAGGTAGTTACTTGCCGATGCAGAAGCTGGAGAAGATCCGCCCCAGCAGGTCGTCGGCGCTCATGCGGCCGGTGATTTCGCCGAGGGCGTCGTGGGCCAGGCGCAGTTCCTCGGCGGCCAGTTCCAGGTGTTCGTGCTCCAGTTCGGCGGCGGCCGCGGCGGCGTGTTCCAGCGCCTGGACGATGGCCTCGACGTGGCGCGCGCGCGCGGAGAACTCGCCGTCCACGCTTTCGCCGGCGCTGCCGCCGGCCAGTTCGCGCAGCCGCGCGTGCAGCGCCTCCAGGCCGTGGCCGGTGACCGCGGACACGAGCACCGCGTCGCCGGCGTCGGCCGGAACGGCCTGCAGCAGGTCGCACTTGTTGTGGATCCACAGCTGCTGCGGCACCTGCGCGACGGCATCGCCGACGGCGGCGCGGCCGGCCTGCGGATCGCGCGCGTCGAGCACGATGATCGCCAGGTCGGCGCGCTGCATTTCCTCGCGCGCGCGGCGCATGCCTTCGCGCTCGATGGCGTCGCCGCCTTCGCGCAGGCCGGCGGTGTCGACCAGGGTCAGTTCCAGGCCGTCGATGCGGATGGTCTCGCGCAGGGTGTCGCGGGTGGTGCCGGCGATGTCGGTGACGATGGCGCGTTCGCTGCCGGCCAGGGCGTTGAGCAGCGAGCTCTTGCCGGCGTTGGGCGGGCCGATCAGCACCGCGTGCAGGCCGTCGCGCAGCTTGCGGCCGCGCTCGGCATCCATGCGCAGCCGTTCCAGCGTCGCACGCGCCTGCTGCAGCCCGGCGTGCACCTGCGCACCGCCCAGCGTGTCCAGCGGTTCGTCGGCGAAGTCGATGGCCGCCTCGACATGGATGCGCAGCAGCACCAGTTGCTCGGCGGCTTCTTCCACCCGGCGCGAGAACACGCCGTCGAGCGAACGACGGGCGGCGCGGGCGGCGCGCACGTCGCCGGCGGCGATCAGATCGGCGATGGCCTCGGCCTGGGCCAGGTCGAGCTTGCCGTTGAGGAACGCCCGCTCGCTGAACTCGCCGGGCCGGGCCTGGCGTGCGCCCAGTTCGATGCAGCGCGCCAGCAGCTGCCGCAACACCACCGGGCTGCCGTGGCCCTGCAGTTCGACCACGTCCTCGCCGGTGAAGCTGTGCGGCCCGGGAAAGTACAGGGCCAGGCCATCGTCGATCACCTCGCCCTGCGCATCGCGGAAGCGCGCGTAATGCGCGTGGCGCGGCCGCAGGTCGGCGCAGCTCAGACCGCTGGCGATCCGCCGCGAAAGCGGGCCGGAGATGCGCAGCACGCCGACCCCTCCGGCCGCGGCGCCGCTGGCGATGGCAACGATGGTGTCGTTGGAGGTGGAGCTGTTCATGGCTTGGAACGCATCGGGGATTTCAGGGGGTGTCATCGGCGTGATCGAGGTGGTGCGAGGCGGTGCAGGTTCCGCCGAGGCCGGCCGTCCAGCCCTGGTCCGGTCGCGCGGAAATGCGCCTCCCGACGCACGACATGCGCTACAGCTTCTGCAATTGCGCGCGCGCCTGGTTGGCGCCGCTGCCCTGCGGTTGCAACTCCAGGTAGGTGGTATAGGCCTGCTTCGCCTTGTCGCGCTCGCCGGCATGGAAGTAGGCGTCGCCGAGGTTGAGGTAGGCCACCGCGCGCGAAGGGTCGATCTTCAGCGTGTTCTCCAGCCAGCGCGCCGCCTCGGCATAGCGCTGCTGGCGGTAGTAGACGAAGCCGAGGTTGTTCGCCGCCTGGGCGAAATCCGGGCGCAGCTTGAGCGCTTCGGTGAACTGCGCCACCGCGTCGTCGTAGCGCTTCTCGCGGTACAGCTGCAGGCCGCGGTCGTTGGCCTGCTGCGCACGCTGGCGGTCGGACACCGGCACCGCCGCCGGCAGCACCAGGGTGCTGCGGCCGCCCTGCAGGTCGGCCACGGTCACCGGTCGCGCGGCCTCGCCACCACTCTGTGCAGCGACCGGTTGCGCCGCTTCCACGCGGCCGTTGAGGGCGATGGCGTCGGCCGAGAGCTGTGCGGTGTCGGCGTTGAGGAACTCCTGGCTGTCCGGCACCTGGAACACGAACTCGCCGCCCTGCGAGCCGGGCAGGCTGCCGAACGCCGGCGTCTGCCGCGACACCGCCGAGACCGCCGGCGCCACGTAGGCGGCCAGTTCGGTGCCGGTGATCAGGCCGTCGCCGTTGAGGTCGCCCTTGCCCGACAGCGCCTGCAGCAGCACCCAGGTGAACACCGAGTGGCCGTTGGGGCCGCTGTCGGCCACCTGCTGGTCGGCGCCGCCGGCGGTGAGCATCTGCCGCGCGGTGCGGCGCGCGTTCTCGCGCAGGAATGCCGACGAGCCGGGGCCGCTGCGGGTCAGCCCCAGGCCGCTGTAGCAGGCGTCCATCACGAACAGCACGTGCTTGGCCTGCAGGCTCTCGGCGATGTTCTGGATATCGGTCATGGCGATCGCGTCGGTGGCGAACTCGCCCGGGTCCGAATCGGCCGGGATGATGTAGCCCAGGTCGCGGCCCGAGGCCAGCCGGCGGGTGGCGCCATGGCCGGCGAAGAACACGAACACGCGGTCGTTCTTCTGCGTGCGGCCATCGGCCAGGCGGTCGTGGAACGCGGCCAGGATGTTGTTGCGGGTGGCCTCGCGGTTCTTCAGCACGATCACCTGCGAGGACGGGAAGCCGAACTGCCCGGTCAGGGTGTCGGCGATGGCCTGCGCGTCGTGGCTGGCGTATTCCAGCTTCGGCCACTTGGCGTAGTCGTCGATGCCGATGACGATGGCCCACGACTTCTCGTAGCCGCTGGTGACCGTCGTATCCGTCGTGGCGGTGGCGCGCGCGCGGCTGACGCTGAAGTCGCGGCCGTTCCAGCCGGCGAACTGGTAGCCCTCGGCGATCAGCCGGTCCAGGATCCGCGGCAGCGCCTTGACCGCGCGGTCGTGGATGTCGTGGAACAGGATGATCCCGCGCTGCTCCTTCTCCACCTGGTCCAGCACGCGCTGCACGATCGATTCGGGCACCGGGTCGGCCCAGTCCATCGAGTCGATGTTCCACATGATCGACTTCAACCCGGCCTCGCCCAGCAGCTGCAGGCCCTCGGCGTTGCGGGCGCCGTAGGGGAAGCGGAACAGCGGCGCGCGCTTGTCGTCGATGTGGCGCAGCAGCGCATCGGTGCCCATCACCTGCTGCCGCAGGGCATCGCCGCTGGTGCGCGAGAGCTGGGCGTGGGTCAGGCTGTGGTTGCCCACCGCATAGCCGTCGGCCATCAACTGGCGGCTGATGCCGGCCATCGGCCCCAGCTTCACCGCGCCGTCGGCCTCCAGCGACCCCAGGTTGCGGCCGACCTCGAAGAACACGCCGGGCACGTCGTAGCGCTTGAGGATCGCCACGATCTCGTCGGTATGGGCGCGGTGCGGGCCGTCGTCGAAGGTCAGCACCACGGTCTTGCGCGGCAGGTCGCGGCCGAAGATCTCGCGCTCGCTGTCCTTCATCGACATCGGGTACGGCTCGATCACGCCGTAGTCGCGCAGGATCGCCTCGCGCTGGTAGAGCTTGCGCAGGTGCGCCACGTAGTCGTCCCACTTCTCGCGCTTGAGCTCGATCGCGCGGGTGCGGTCGAAGCGGCTGAAGATGCGGGTGATCTCCTGGTTGTAGTTGCGCTCGATCTCGTCCAGCGCGTCGAGGTCCTCGCCGATGCGCTGGTGCAGCTTCACCGCCGGCAGCGAGGAATCGGCGCCGACGCGCTCGTGCAGGTCGCGCAGCACCTCGCGGAACGCCAGGCGGTCGGCGTCGTACAGCTCGGGCGCCGATTCGATGTAGTCCAGCACCGCGCCGAGGGTGGCGAAGCGCTGCGGACGGCCGTTGCCGAGCACCGCGGCAAGTTGCTGCGAGAGCGCCTCGCGCTGCTCCAGCCCGTCGTGGAACAGCTGCTGGCCGACGTGCCCGGAAACGGCGCGGTCCTGTGCGCTCTGGCTCTGCGTCTCCTCGTCGGCCAGCAGCACGATGATGCGGCGGTAGTTGTCGAGCTGCTGGTGCAGCCCGGCCAGCACCGCGGCCGCGTCGGCATCCTCTTCGACGACCGCGGCCGGCTTCCCGCCCGCCGCTTCGCCGGGCATGTCCGCGGCCGGGCCGCGGCATCCCGCCAGTCCCAGCAACGACAGCAGAAGCAGGGGCAGCAGGGCTGGGCAGGAACGTACGCGACGGCGCATGGGCAGGCTCGTGTGCGGCAACGGAGGAATGCGGAGGAACGGTGCGGATGCCGGTCGATTCTATCGCCGCATGCGAAAGGCCCGCCTTGCGGCGGGCCTTCGTGCTTACTTGGCTTCGACCTTGGCCGGCAGATCCTGGCCGTGCTTCTTGGTCATCCACCACTGCTGCAGCAGGCCCAGGCCGCCGTTGACCACCCAGTACAGCACCAGGCCGGACGGCATGAAGGCCATCATCACGCCGAACACCAGCGGCATCAGCTGCATCATCTTCTGCTGCATCGGGTCCATGCCCGGCGCCGGGGTCAGCTTCTGCGTGGCCCACATCACCGCCACGTTGATCACCGGCAGGATGAAGTACGGATCGCGCGCGGTCAGGTCCTGGATCCAGCCGAACCACGGCGCCTGGCGCAGCTCCACCGATTCCACCAGCACCCAGTACAGCGCGAAGAAGATCGGCATCTGGATCAGGATCGGCAGGCAGCCGCCCATCGGGTTGATCTTTTCCTTCTTGTACAGCTCCATCATCGCGGTCTGGAACTTCTGGCGGTCGTCGCCATAGCGTTCCTTGAGCTGCGCGATGCGCGGCTGGAACTTGCGCATCTTGGCGCCGGACTTGTACTGCGCGGCCGACAGCGGGTACAGCACCAGCTTGAGCAGGATCACCAGGCCGATGATCGCCCAGCCCCAGTTCTGCACCAGCTTGTGCACCTGGTTCAGCACCCAGAACAGGCCCTGGCCGATCACCGCCATCAGCGAGAAGCGGCTGTAGTCGACCACGCGGTCCAGGCCCTTCACGTCTTCCTTGGCGATCTGGTCCACCAGCTTCGGGCCGACCCACAGCCGCGCCTCGGTCGACACCGTCTGCCCCGGGGCCACGGTGAAACCGGGGCCGCGGGCCTCGATCACGTGGCGCGGGCCGTTCTGCGCCAGCAGGTACAGCGAGGCCTGGTCGGCCTGCGGGATCCAGGCGGTGAAGAAGTGGTGCTGCAGCATCGCCAGCCAGCCGCCGGTGATGGTGCGGTTGAGATTGCCGTCATCCAGGAAGTCGGCGAACGCGCGGCGCTCGTAGCCGTCGGCCGGGCTGTACCAGGTGGCGCCGTTGAAGCTGAAGGAATCCGGGTTGGTCATGCCCTTCTTGATCGTCGGCGGCACCCGGTCCAGCTTGCGGAACACGTAGCCGTTCCAGGGCGCGCTGCCGCTGTTGGCCACCTCGTCCTTGACCCGGACGGCATAGTCGCCGCGGCTGACGGTGTAGGTACGGCGGATGCTGACGCCGTCCGGGCCGTCCCACACGAACGGGATCTGCAGTTCCTGCTGGCCGTCGCCCAGCGCCAGTTCGGTCGCCGGCTGCAGCAGCCGGAAGCCGGCCGCGCCCGGCACCGCCGAGCCGTTGCCGCTGGCCCAGCCGCTGGTGGCGCTGTACGGGTGGGCGGCGTTCTCGGTCAGCAGCTGCACCGGCGGGCTGCCGGCGTCCTTGGTCTGCGGGAACTGCAGCAGTTCGGCATCGAGCACGCTGCGGCCGTCCAGCACCAGGCGCAGCACGTCGGTGGTGACGGTGACCCGCGGTGCGCCGGCGGCGGCTTGCGCCACCTGCGCCGGTTCCGGCGTCGCCTGCCCCGGCACGGTGGCCTGCGGCACCTGCACGCCCGGCGCCAGGTCGGCGTCGTTGGCGGCGGGAATGGCCAGCTCGGGGGCGACGGTGGGCGCTTCCGGCGCGCTCTTCTCGCGGTTCCATTCCATCCACAGCAGCACCGCCACCATCAGCCAGGCAAAGATCAGGAATACGCGGGTCTGGTTCATCGTCAGGCAGGCTCGGCTCGGCCGGGACGGGGTCCGGGCGCGGTCAATGGAAAGGGTTCGGTGCCCTCGGGCGGCGGCATTGTGCCGTCCGCGCCCGGTGCGGGCAATGCGCCGGCGCGGCGCAGCAGGCGTTCGAAGGCCTGGCGGATCTGTTCGTTGCTGGCCTCACGGGCAGCGGCGCGGGCCACCACCACGTAATCGCCACCGGCCATCCACGGCCGGGCGTGGCGTGTGGCATTGCGCAGCACACGCTTGATGCGGTTGCGGCCCACTGCCCGCGGGTCGACCTTGCGCGAGACGGCCAGCCCCAGCCGCGCAGGCGTATCGCCTTTCAGCCAGTGCAGGGTCATCAGCGGGTCGGACACACGGCGTGCGCCGTCGAAGACCGTTGTATATTCGGCACGCGTACGAACCCGCGCAGAGCGAGGGAATCGCCTACGCGGGCCGGAACTGCTCACGATCTGAATTGCGGTTGCCGCACGGAGCGGCACAGCAATCAAGCGCTAAGGGTCTTGCGGCCCTTGGCGCGACGACGCGACAGGATCTTGCGGCCGTCAGCGGTCTTCATACGTGCGCGAAAGCCGTGATCGCGCTTGCGCTTGAGGTTGCTGGGTTGGAACGTGCGCTTGGTGGCCATGGGGGCACCTGTATGAATGGGACGGAAAGAACCGGAAATTCTATAGAGGTTCCCCCCCTGCGGTCAACTGTTGTCTCGTTGCCGGTTGTGCGGTGATGGCGGCGGCTTGTGGATGATCCTGTGAATAAACGCGGGACAAGCATTCCCGCCCCCGGCCGGCGGTGGTAGTCTGGCGCATCCATTTCCCCTGATTCCGGCTTGCGGCCCGGCGGCTTCGTGCGCCCTGTCGACAGCCCGAGAGCAATTATTCCCGATGGATGCCTGGCCCCGTTGTCTCGAACGTCTCGAGGCGGAATTCCCGCCCGAAGACGTCCACACCTGGTTGAAACCGCTGCAGGCCGATCAGCGCCCGGACAGCATGGTGCTGTACGCACCGAACGCCTTCATCGTCGAGCAGGTGCGCGAGCGCTACCTGCCGCGGATCAGCGAACTGCTGGCCCACTTCGCCGGCAGCAGCGAGGTCGCGCTGGAAATCGGCTCGCGGCCGCGGGCACCGGAACCGGCCCCCGCCGCGCCTGCCAATGGCACGGCGGCCGCTGCCGCCGCGCCGGTGGTGCCGTTCAACGGCAACATGGATTCGCACTACACCTTCGCCAACTTCGTCGAGGGCCGCAGCAACCAGCTGGGCCTGGCCGCGGCATTCCAGGCGGCGCAGAAGCCGGGCGACCGCGCGCACAACCCGCTGCTGCTGTACGGCGGCACCGGCCTGGGCAAGACCCACCTGATGTTTGCCGCCGGCAACGCGATGCGCCAGGCCAATCCGGCCGCCAAGGTGCTGTACCTGCGTTCGGAACAGTTCTTCAGCGCGATGATCCGGGCGCTGCAGGAAAAGACCATGGACCAGTTCAAGCGCCAGTTCCAGCAGGTGGACGCGCTGCTGATCGACGACATCCAGTTCTTCGCCGGCAAGGACCGCACCCAGGAAGAGTTCTTCCACACCTTCAACGCGCTGTTCGACGGCAAGCAGCAGATCATCCTGACCTGCGACCGCTACCCGCGCGAGGTCGAAGGGCTGGAAGCGCGGCTGAAGTCGCGTCTGGCCTGGGGCCTGTCGGTGGCGATCGAGCCGCCGGACTTCGAGACCCGCGCAGCGATCGTGCTGGCCAAGGCGCGCGAGCGCGGCGCCGAGATTCCCGACGACGTCGCCTTCCTGATCGCCAAGAAGATGCGCTCCAACGTGCGCGACCTCGAGGGCGCGCTCAACACCCTGACCGCGCGCGCCAACTTCACCGGCCGCGCCATCACCACCGAGTTCGCCCAGGAAACCCTGCGCGACCTGCTGCGCGCGCAGCAGCAGGCGATCAGCATCCCCAACATCCAGAAGACCGTGGCCGACTACTACGGCCTGCAGATCAAGGACCTGCTGTCCAAGCGCCGCACCCGCTCGCTGGCCCGGCCGCGCCAGGTCGCCATGGCCCTGACCAAGGAGCTGACCGAGCACAGCCTGCCGGAGATCGGCGACGCCTTCGCCGGCCGCGACCACACCACCGTGCTGCATGCCTGCCGCCAGATCCGCACCCTGATGGAGACCGACGGCAAGCTGCGCGAGGACTGGGACAAGCTGATCCGCAAGCTGAGCGAATGATGCACGCACGCCGCACAGGCGTCACCGGATAAAACGGTGCATCATTCGGGAAGAAATGCGGGAGAATCTGTGGATAAGAACGGCCGCCGCCACGGGGCGAAAACTATCCACAGCTTTTCCCACCGCTTGGGGGGCAGTAGTACAGAGGGTTTCGCGGCATAAAAACCCTTGTAATACAAATACTTGAATGTGTTTTGCACCAAATCTGGCGCTACCATCACCACCAAGCTTTTGATTTAACCCACATCTTTTAAAGCATAGGGGCACGGAACCACATGCGTTTCACACTGCAGCGCGAAGCCTTTCTCAAGCCGTTGGCGCAAGTCGTCAATGTGGTCGAACGCCGCCAGACCCTGCCGGTTCTGGCCAACTTCCTGGTCCAGGTACAGGACGGGCAGCTGTCGCTGACCGGTACCGACCTGGAAGTGGAAATGGTCTCGCGCATTGCAGTGGAGGATGCCCAGGACGGCGAAACCACGATTCCGGCGCGCAAGCTGTTCGAGATCATCCGTGCCCTGCCCGACGGCAGCCGCATCACCGTCTCGCAGAACGGCGACAAGATCACCGTGCAGGCCGGGCGCAGCCGCTTCACCCTGGCCACCCTGCCCGCCAACGACTTCCCGTCGGTCGACGAGGTCGAGGCCACCGAGCGGGTGGCGGTGCCGGAAGCCGGATTGAAGGAACTGATCGAGCGCACCGCGTTCGCGATGGCGCAGCAGGACGTGCGCTACTACCTCAACGGCCTGCTGTTCGACCTGCGCGACAAGACCCTGCGCTGCGTGGCCACCGATGGCCATCGCCTGGCGCTGTGCGAGACCGAGCTGGAGAACAGCGCCGGCGCCAAGCGCCAGATCATCGTGCCGCGCAAGGGCGTGACCGAGCTGCAGCGCCTGCTGGAAAGCGGCGATCGCGAGATCGAGCTGGAAGTCGGCCGCAGCCATGTGCGGATGAAGCGCGACGATGTCACCTTCACCTCGAAGCTGATCGATGGCCGCTTCCCGGACTACGAGGCGGTGATCCCGATCGGCGCCGATCGCGAGGTCAAGGTCGACCGCGAGGTGCTGCGCGCCGCGCTGCAGCGTGCGGCGATCCTGTCCAACGAGAAGTACCGCGGCGTGCGGGTGGAAGTGACCCCCGGCCAGTTGAAGATCAGCGCACACAATCCGGAGCAGGAAGAGGCGCAGGAAGAGATCGAGGCCGACACCACGGTCAGCGACCTGGCCATCGGCTTCAACGTCAACTACCTGCTGGACGCGCTGTCCGCGCTGCGCGACGAGCACGTGGTGATCCAGCTGCGCGATTCCAACTCCTCGGCGCTGGTACGCGAAGCCAGCAGCGAGAAGTCGCGCCACGTGGTGATGCCGCTGCGGCTGTGACCGGCCGCGTCGTGTTTCACGTGGAACACGGAATCGATGCAGCACAAGCCCGGCCATGGCCGGGCTTTTTGTTGTGCAGCGGAGGACGGTTGTGAAGCCTGGCCGGGTTCCGTAACCCGCGATCATTTTCCCGATGCCCGCTTGGGACATGTTCGCTCCCGGACACCCGCATTCTGGCCGGGCAGCTCGCGGGCGCAGGGTTGAACCCTGAGATGCATCAGGGGCATCCGGGTCGTGCCCTTCGAAGCGATGCCTGGTTGGGAGTACCAGTTCCCTGCGTTGCTCGTCCGATTTCAGGAACCGCGAGGATGCAGCATCCCGAGGTCTGCGGTGACGGCGACATGCTGCGGGGAGCGCGGCTTCGCTCGGGGCGGCTTCCGCCGTTGCATTCGATGAACGTCGGGCGCGGTTTTCCCCCTCAAGATCGCTCCGGATGGCGCAGGCGGAGTTCCTCTGCCAGAGGTTGCTGGGCGATCTGTTTCGGACCCTCTTGCCTGCGCTTTTCCCAGCTTCCAAAGCTCTTAAGATCAGTAAAAAATCAAAGGTTTGGTGGTGATGGTAGGGGTGGATTTCATGTAGAAATGCATTATGTGTATGTTTTAAAACGGTTTTTATGCGCTGAAACCCCCGGGAAAAGCCGGCTGCAAGCCCGGGAAAACCTGTGGACAACTTTATGGGCAAAGGAAGGTCGCTTTTCTGTCCACATCTTGTCCAGAGCTTGTGCTCCACCCTGCTGTTCAGGGGAGTTCCGCTCCGGAATCGCGCTTTCCCGGCGGATGGAGCGGAAGGCGGAGCGATCGCCGAGGTGGGTCCCTCCTGCCGGGCGCCGATGCTTTAAGCTGGCGGCCCGGCGCGGTTGTGCACGCTTGATGCGTGTTGCGCTTTTTCCTGCGACTCCATGCAAATCGTCCGTCTTGCCCTGCACCACCTGCGCCGCTTCGATTCGGAGGAACTGGCGCCGCAGCCGGGGATGAACCTGATTACCGGCGACAACGGTGCGGGAAAGACCAGCATCCTCGAAGCCCTGCACCTGATGGCCTACGGCCGCAGTTTCCGCGGCCGGGTGCGCGATGGGCTGGTACGGCAGGGCTGTGAGGCGCTGGAGATCTTCGTCGAATGGGACGAGAAGGCGGCTGCGGGCAACCCGCTGCGGCGGCGGGCCGGGCTCCGCCACAGTGGCCAGGACTGGAAAGGCCGGCTCGACGGCGAGGACGTCGCCCAGCTCGGCAACCTGTGCGCGGCGCTGGCGGTGGTGACCTTCGAACCGGGCAGCCACGCGCTGGTCAGTGGCGGCGGCGAACCCCGGCGGCGCTTCGTCGATTGGGGGTTGTTCCACGTGGAACCTGACTTCCTCGGTCTCTGGCGCCGCTACATGCGGGCGTTGAAGCAACGCAACGCCCTGCTGAAGCAAGGTGGTGCGGCCGCAGCGCTGGATGCCTGGGACCGGGAACTGGCCGAGGCCGGCGAGCCGCTGTCCTCGCGCCGGCAGCAGTACCTGGAGCGTCTGCAGGATCGCGCCGTCGACCTGGCCGCGGCGCTGGCACCGGGGCTGGGGCTGCAGTCGCTGGAGTTCCAGCCCGGCTGGCGCCGCAACGAGCTGCCGCTGGCCGATGCCCTGCTGTTGGCGCGCGAGCGCGACCGGCTGGCCGGCTACACCTCGGTCGGGCCGCACCGGGCCGACTGGAGCGTGGGGTTTGCCGGGCTTCCCGGCCGCGAGGCGCTGTCGCGCGGGCAGGCCAAGCTGACCGCGCTGGCCTGCCTGCTGGCCCAGGCCGAGGACTATGCCGCGCTGCGCGGGGAGTGGCCGGTCATCGCCCTGGATGACCTGGGCTCGGAGTTGGATCGCAATCACCAGCAGCGGGTGCTGCAGCGGTTGGCGGACAGTGCCGCACAGGTCTTCATCACCGCCACCGAAGTCCCCGCCGCGCTGCAGGCTGGACCCGCCAGGGTCGCCCGGTTCCACGTGGAACATGGGCGGATCTCGCGGCCGGAGTGACGGCCGCAGGGCGGGAGGGGGCCCGGCTGGTATAATTTTGACGCTATTCCCTATCCCTCGAAGCAGGGGCGGTCTTTCCGCCACTGCTCCGGCCTGTGGAGCAAACGGCGAGCGCAATGACCGAAGAACAGAACACCCCGCCGAACAACGGCAACTACGATTCCAGCAAGATCACCGTGCTGCGCGGCCTGGAGGCCGTACGCAAGCGTCCGGGCATGTACATCGGCGATGTGCATGACGGTACCGGCCTGCACCACATGGTGTTCGAGGTGGTCGACAACTCGGTCGACGAAGCGCTGGCCGGCCATGCCGACGACATCGTGGTGAAGATCCACAACGACGGCTCGGTGTCGGTGTCGGACAACGGCCGCGGCATCCCGGTGGACATCCACAAGGAGGAGAACGTGTCGGCGGCCGAGGTCATCCTCACCGTGCTGCATGCCGGCGGCAAGTTCGACGACAACAGCTACAAGGTGTCCGGCGGCCTGCACGGCGTCGGCGTGTCGGTGGTCAACGCCCTGTCCGAACACCTGTGGCTGGACATCTGGCGCGATGGCCACCACTACCAGCAGGAATACGCGCTGGGCGAGCCGCTCTACCCGCTCAAGCGGCTGGAGCCTTCCGACAAGCGCGGCACCACGCTGCGCTTCAAGCCGGCGCAGGAGATCTTCAGCGACGTCGAATTCCACTACGAGATCCTGGCCCGGCGCCTGCGCGAGCTGTCGTTCCTCAACTCCGGGGTCAAGATCACCCTGGTCGACGAGCGCGGCGACGGCCGCCGCGACGACTTCCACTACGAGGGCGGCATCCGCAGCTTCGTGGAACACCTGTCGGCGCTGAAGACCCCGCTGCACCCCAACGTGATCTCGGTGACCGGCGAAGCCAACGGCATCGTGGTCGACGTCGCCCTGCAATGGACCGACGCCTACCAGGAAACGATGTACTGCTTCACCAACAACATCCCGCAGAAGGACGGCGGCACCCACCTGGCCGGTTTCCGCGCCGCGCTGACCCGTACCCTGACCAACTACATCGAGCAGAACGGCATCGCCAAGCAGGCCAAGATCAGCCTGACCGGCGACGACATGCGCGAAGGCATGATCGCGGTGCTGTCGGTGAAGGTGCCCGACCCGAGCTTCTCCTCGCAGACCAAGGAGAAGCTGGTCAGCTCCGACGTCAAGCCGGCGGTGGAAAGCACCTTCGGCGCCAAGCTGGAAGAGTTCCTGCAGGAGAACCCGAACGAGGCCAAGGCCATCGCCGGCAAGATCGTCGATGCCGCCCGCGCCCGCGAAGCCGCGCGCAAGGCCCGCGACCTCACCCGCCGCAAGGGCGCGCTGGACATCGCCGGCCTGCCCGGCAAGCTGGCCGACTGCCAGGAGAAGGATCCGGCGCTGAGCGAACTGTTCATCGTCGAGGGCGACTCGGCCGGCGGCTCGGCCAAGCAGGGCCGCAACCGCAAGAACCAGGCGGTGCTGCCGCTGCGCGGCAAGATCCTCAACGTCGAACGCGCGCGCTTCGACCGCATGCTGTCCTCCGACCAGGTCGGCACCCTGATCACCGCGCTGGGCACCGGCATCGGCCGCGACGAGTACAACCCGGACAAGCTGCGCTACCACCGCATCATCATCATGACCGACGCCGACGTCGACGGCGCCCACATCCGCACCCTGCTGCTGACGTTCTTCTACCGGCAGATGCCGGAGCTGATCGAGCGCGGCCACGTCTACATCGGCCTGCCGCCGCTGTACAAGATCAAGCAGGGCAAGCAGGAGCTGTACCTGAAGGACGATCCGGCGCTGGACGCCTACCTGGCCAGCAGCGCGGTGGAGAACGCGGCGCTGATCCCGGCCGAAGGCGAACCGGCGATCGAGGGCGTGGGCCTGGAAAAGCTGCTGCTGACCTACGCGACCGCGCAGGAGGCGATCCAGCGCAACGCCCACCGCTACGACCGCCAGCTGCTCGAAGCGCTGGTCGACTTCACTCCGATGGACCTGGAGCACCTGCGCCGGGCCGGCGAAGGCGAAGGCCTGCCGGCGCTGGCCGCGCGCCTGAACCAGGGCAGCCTCGGCACCCCGCGCTTCAGCCTGGAACTGCAGGAACCCAACGACCAGCGTCCGGCCGCGGTGCTGGTCAAGCGCCGGCACATGGGCGAGGAGCTGATCCAGGTGCTGCCGCTGGCCGCGTTCGAAACCGGCGAGCTGCGGGCGCTGCACCAGTCCTCGCTGCTGCTGCACGGGCTGATCCGCGAGGGTGCGCGCATCAGCCGCGGCGCCAAGTCGATCGAGGTCACCAGCTTCGCCCAGGCGCAGAACTGGCTGCTGGAAGAGGCCAAGAAGGGCCGCCAGATCCAGCGCTTCAAGGGCCTGGGCGAAATGAACCCGGAACAGCTGTGGGACACCACGGTCAATCCCGACACCCGTCGCCTGCTGCAGGTGCGGATCGAGGACGCGGTGGCCGCCGACCAGATCTTCAGCACGCTGATGGGCGATGTGGTCGAGCCGCGTCGCGATTTCATCGAGGACAACGCGCTGAAGGTCGCCAACCTGGATATCTGACACAATCGGGCGGCAGGCACCGGCACCACGGGGAGTGGCGCCGGTGCATCCCCTTCTTCCGCCCAATGTCAGGAACGCGATGTCCGTACCGCCCCAGGCCCCTGCCCCGCTGTCGTCCCCGCCCCCGTTTCCGCCCGCCGCTTCGCCACCGCTGAAAACCGCCTCGCCGGTCGCCGGCTTCTGGATCGACCTCGGCATCGGCATCGTCACCCTGCTGGGGGTGAGCATCGTCTGCGGCATCGTCTGGGGGCTGTACCGCGGCGTGATGATCGGGATCGAAGCGGCCGGCAGCGGCGCCGTCGACCCGGCCGACATCGCCACGCAGATGGGACAACCCGGTGCGCTGGCGCAGATCCTGATGGCGCTGATCGCCACCTCCTCGGCGGCACTGCTGCTGTACTTCTGGCGTCGTCGCGCCAGCGCCGCCGAACGCCAGGCCTCCCATCGCGCGGCCCGGCGTCCTGCCACCTGGGGCTGGACCCTGCTGATCGCCGCGGCGGTGTTCACCGGCAGCAGCCTGATCGGCTGGCTCGCCAAGCAGGGAGGCGTCGAGCCGCTGCCGACCAACCTGCCGCTGATGCAACAGGCCATCAGCCAGTATCCGGTGTTCCTGGTGGTGTTCGCGGTGCTGTTGGCGCCGGCCTACGAGGAACTGCTGTTCCGGCGCGTGCTGTTCGGACGGCTGTGGGCCGCCGGCCGGCCGCTGCTGGGCATGGTGCTGAGCAGCGCCGCGTTTGCGCTGGTGCACGAAATTCCCGGCAGCAGCGGCAACGGTCCGCTGGAAATCCTGCAGCTGTGGCTGATCTACGGCGGCATGGGCGCCGCGTTCGCCTGGCTGTACCAGCGCACCGGCACGCTGTGGGCGCCGGTCGCCGCGCATGCGTTGAACAACGCCATCGCGCTGGGCGCACTGGTGCTGTTCGGGATGTCCTGAGCCGGCACGCTTGACGAAACATTAAGCCGGTTGCAAGCACACTGCCGGCCAGAACGTTGGGGGATCACCGATGAAACCAGTGCTGTTGGGTCTTGCGGTCGTGCTGCTGGCGACGGCCTGCGCCACCACCACGTCGCCGACCGGGCGCCGCCAGGTGGTCGGTGGCGTTTCCCAGGCCGAGCTCGACCAGCTCGGCGCCCAGGCCTTCACCGAAACCAAGGCCAAGCAGACCCTCAGCCAGGACAGCAAGCAGAACGCCTATGTCCAGTGCGTGGTCAACGCCCTGGTCGCACAGCTGCCGCAACAGTACCGGGGCGTACGCTGGGAGACGGCACTGTTCGTCGAGAAGGAACCCAATGCCTTCGCCCTGCCCGGCGGCAAGGTCGGGGTCAACTCCGGCATCTTCACCGTGGCCAAGAACCAGGACCAGCTGGCGGCAGTGCTCGGCCACGAGATCGGCCACGTGATCTCGCGCCACCACGAAGAGCGGCTGACGCGGCAGATGGGGACCCAGGCCGGGCTCGGCATCATCGGCGCGCTGGCCGGCGCCGCCTACGGCGATACCGCCGCCAGTGCCGTCAACCAGTTCGGCAGCCTCGGCGCCCAGGGCCTGATCCTGCTGCCCAACTCGCGCACCCAGGAGACCGAGGCCGACGTGGTCGGGCAGCGGCTGATGGCCGAGGCCGGGTTCGATCCGGCGCAGGCGGTGAACCTGTGGCAGAACATGCAGGCGGCCAGTGGCGGCCGCTCGCCGCAGTGGCTCTCCACCCACCCGGACCCGGCCAACCGCATCCGCGAACTGCAGCGCGACGTCGCCGCACTGGCTCCCGTGTACCAGCAGGCGCGTGCCGCCGGGCGGGTTCCACGCTGTGGATGAGCGGCCCGGATGCTGCGCTACAGCATCAGAAACGATTTCTCAGCCCCGCCATTTCTGATACGTTTGCCGGCTAAGTTTTGTACAGCCCGTCCGTTTTCAGCGCCGCTCCGGCGGTTCGATCGAGGTGAACCATGATTATCCGCAGCCCTAAACACGCCGTGCTTTCCGTCCTTGTCGCGACCCTGCTCGGCGGCGCCGTGGTCACCGATGCCGTCGCCCAGTCGCGTTCGGCCGAGCGTTCCAGCGAGCGCAAGGGCCGCTCCAGCGCCAAGGCCGATGTGCTGTTCCCCGAGGCGACCCGCGAAGAACCCAAGACCAAGGCTTCGGCCAAGCTCGGCGGCCAGCTGCAGAAGCTGTTCGCGTCCTACAACAAGGACGACTACGAAGCCACCCGCAGCCAGGCCGACCAGATCCTCGCCAACGCCGCCGCCAACGAGTACGACAAGTCGGTGGCCGCGCAGCTCGGCTCGCAGGCCGCCTACAACCTGGACGACATCCCCGCCGCCAAGCAGTACCTGCAGCAGGCGCTGGAGTTCAACGGCCTGGACAACAACGGCCACTACCAGGCGCTGCTGATGCTGGCGCAGCTGCAGCTGCAGGACGAGCAGTACGCCGAGGGCCTGGCCAACCTGGACAAGTACTTCGCCGAGTCGAAGTCGCAGAAGCCGGAAGAACTGGTGATCAAGGGCCAGGCGCTGTACCAGACCGAGCGCTACGCCGAGGCGATCCCGGTGCTGAAGCAGGCCATCGCCGCTTCCAGCGAACCCAAGGACAGCTGGAACCAGCTGCTGATGGCGTCCTATGCCGAGGCCGGCCAGACCGGCGAAGCGGTCAAGGAAGCCGAAGCGCTGGCCGCCCGCAATCCGCAGGACAAGAAGGCCCAGCTGAACCTGGCGAGCATGTACATGCAGGCCGATGACATGGAAAAGGCGGCCGCGGTGATGGACGGGCTGCGTGCGTCCGGCCAGCTCACCGAGGAGCGCGAGTACCGGCAGCTGTACTCGATCTACGCCAACACCGAGAACAAGGAAAAAGACGTCATCGCGGTGATCAACGAGGGCATGCAGAAGGGCATCCTCAAGCCGGACTACCAGGCGTACCTGGCGCTGGCGCAGTCGTACTACTACAGCGACCAGGTACCGCAGGCGATCGAAGCGTGGCAGAAGGCCGCTCCGCTCTCCAAGGATGGTGAAACCTACCTGAACCTGGCACGCGTGTTGCATTCGGAAGGAAGGATTCCGGAAGCGCGCCAGGCGGCCCAGCAGGCGCTGGCCAAGGGTGTGAAGCGTCCGGACGACGCGAAGAAAATCATCAACCTGAAGTAAGCGGGAATAACGCCTGAATGCCTGCGCCGATGGTGCGCAGGCGCTCAGGATTGGTATAAGCTTGGAGGTTCCTGCGGTGTCATGCACCGCTGAATCAGGGTCGCCGGCAACAACAGCGGCCCGGCCCCACTAATGAGTTCTTGGCGCATGACGGAACAACTGGTCTTCCACAGGTATGACAGCAATGATGACAAAGGCCTCAGCTGGCCTCGCATTATTGGTATCGCCTTCGTAATCGCTTTGCATCTTGCTGCCCTGATGATGCTCCTGATCCCCGCCGTGGCCCCGAAGGCCGCTGCCGAGAAGGAACGCAACATCATGGTGACCCTGGTGGACGCACCGCCGCCGCCGCCACCGCCGCCGCCGCCGCCGCCGCCGCAGGAGACCCCGCCGCCGCCGGTCAAGAACCTGGCGCCGCCGAAGCCGTCGCCGCTGCCGCCGCCGCCGGAAGCCCCGGTGGTCGACGTGCCGGAGCCGCGCCCGAGCGATATCGTCACCCCGCCGTCGCCGCCGGCTCCGCCCGCGCCGCCGACCGATATCCAGGCCAGCGTCGATATCTCGTCCAAGAACATGAACCCGCCCCGCTACCCGCCGGCCGCTTTCCGTGCCGGTATCCAGGGCGAAGTCATCCTGATCATTGATGTCGATGCCGCCGGCAACGTCACCAATGTGTCGGTCGAAAAGTCCAGCCGTAACCGTGACCTCGACCGCGCAGCGATGGAGGCGGCACGCAAGTGGCGTTTCAACCCGTCGATCGTGAATGGACAGAAGGCTGCCGGTCGCGTCCGCGTCCCGGTCAACTTTGCGCTGAACTGATCCGGACAGGCGGCTGCCTTGGCCGCCCGCAGGAACAGTCTGTCTTTAGCACCACCCTTTATCACCACACACAACAAAGGTAAGCGTCATGCTGCAGGAAATCTTCATCGCCGCTGCTGCCGGGGGCACCGCGAACAACGCCCTCTCGCAGATGGGCTTCGAGCATCTGATCCATGAAATGACCTCCGCCCCGGGCGAGTTCGCCGTTTCCTGGGTCGTGTTGATCACCCTGGTGGTGATGTCGGCCCTGTCCTGGTACTGGACCGTCATCAACACCTTCCGCGCCACCCGCCTGAAGAACGCGGCCGACCGCGTGACCACCCTGTTCTGGGACACCCCGAACGCCCAGGACGCGATCCGCGCCATGGAAGAGCAGCCGGCTTCCGAGCCGTTCTCGAAGATCGCCCTGGACGCCGCCCAGGCTGCCGCCCACCACCAGCGTGCCGAAGGTTCCAGCGCCGGCCTGGGCGAGAACCTGAGCCGTTCGGAATTCGTCGACCGCGCCCTGCGCCAGGCCGTGACCCGCGAAAGCAACCGTCTGCAGTCGGGCATGACCCTGCTGGCGACCGTCGGTGCGACCGCTCCGTTCGTCGGCCTGCTGGGTACCGTGTGGGGCATCTACGGCGCCCTGATCAAGATCGGCGCCACCGGTTCGGCCTCGATCGACGCCGTTGCCGGCCCGGTGGGTGAAGCGCTGATCATGACCGCGATCGGTCTGTTCGTCGCGATCCCGGCCGTGTTCGCCTTCAACTTCTTCAGCAAGATCAACAGCGCCACGATCAGCAAGTTCGATACGTTCGCTCACGATCTGCACGACTTCTTCGCCACCGGTTCGCGCGTTCGCTGATCCGGCAAGCCGAGCAGTCCTCGCAACGATATAGACGGAGCCCGTTATGGCTTTCAGTAGTGGTAACAGCGGCGGCCCCATGGCCGACATCAACGTCACGCCCCTCGTGGACGTGATGCTGGTGCTGCTGATCATCTTCATCATCACGGCGCCCCTGATGTCCCACAAGGTCCAGGTGGAGCTGCCCGAGGCCAACCTGGTCCAGAGTCCGGAAGACGCCGAAAAGCGTGCCGGTCCGATCACGGTGGCGGTCAAGGAAGACGGGTCGCTTTACTGGAACGACGAGCCGGTGTCCAAGGAAACCCTGGAATCGCGCTTCGCCACTGCGGCCCAGCAGACCCCGCAGCCGCCGCTCAACCTGCGCGGTGACCGCACCACCAAGATGCGCGTCATCAATGAAGTGACCAAGATCGCGCAGAGCCAGGGCATGCTGGACGTCGGTTTCGTTGCCACGAAAGAGAAGGGGCAGTAAGCCATGGCATTCAGTTCCGGTGGTAACAAGGGCCCCATGGCCGACATCAACGTCACGCCCCTCGTGGACGTGATGCTGGTGCTGTTGATCATCTTCATCGTGACCGCGCCGATCATGACCTATCCGATCGCCGTGGACCTGCCGCAACGGGTCATCAACCCGCCGCCGGTGTTGCGCGAGCCGCCGCCGCCGATCGACCTGCGGGTGGATTCGAGCAACCAGGTGTTCTGGAACAACAGCCCGGTGGCGGTGACCGAGTTGCAGCAGCGCATGGAAGAGGAAGTGCAGCGCGATCCGACCAACCAGCCGGAACTGCGCATCGACGCCAATCCCGATTCCGAGTACGAGGTGATGGCCAAGATCCTGGCCGCCGCCAAGAACGCGCAGATGAAGAAGATCGGTTTCATCCAGTAATACGCAATACCTCAGTCATGACGCGACTGGAACGCCCCCGGGAACGGGGGCGTTTTTTTTTTGGTCCTTCTTCTCTCCTCGGGGAGGAAGTAACGCATTCCCGGACCACCTTGTTGGTGCATGAAGAGCTCGCGACTGACGTCGCTCCTACACGGCCCCGCCGACTTGTAGGAGCGACGTCAGTCGCGACAGAAGCGCAGCGATGCCTCTCTCGGCGATCGCGGCAGTTCCTGCATGGCGCGCCAGGTGGACAGAAGAGCCATCGGGGATGACGGACGCCTGGTCCGCACGAGGGCAATGCCGCCCTGCCCGGCCTGCCAGCCGGGAGCTTCATGCAGGAAGGCGGCCGTTCCCGGAGCACCGGAACGTAAACCGGCGGTGTGCTCCCTCGGCATCCGCCCACGCCATCCAGGATGCGCGCAGGGAAGGGGCGGCCTTGGGGCAGGCGATCGCGACGGCGCGGTCGAAGAGAAAGCCCGCGACCTGCGGCTTGCCGGTGCCGCTACCGGTTGCCCGCCAGCAGCGCCAGATAGGCCGCCACCGTGCTCTCCAGCCCGTCGTACAGCGCTTCGCCGATCAGGGCATGGCCGATCGAGACTTCCAGCACGCCGGGCACGGCGGCCAGGAAGTCGCCGAGGTTGGCCTGCGACAGGTCGTGCCCGGCATTGACGCCGAGTCCGGCGGCCTGCGCGCGGCGTGCGGCGTCGGCGAACAGCGCCAGCATCGGTGCCGGCTGGCCGTTGGCATGCGCCTCGGCATAGGGGCCGGTGTAGAGCTCGACGCGATCGGCGCCGATCGTGGCAGCGTGGCCGATATCCGGGTTGCCGGCATCGACGAACAGGCTGACGCGGCAGCCGTAGGATTTCAGCTCGGCGATCAGTGGCCGCAGGCGCTCGCCGTCACGGCCGAAGTCGAAGCCGTGGTCGGAGGTCAGCTGGCCATCGCCGTCGGGCACCAGGGTGGCCTGCGCCGGCCGGGTCTGCGCGCACAGCGGCAGCAGGCCGGGATAGCCCTCGCGCGGCGGCGCGAACGGATTGCCCTCGATGTTGAACTCGACGCCGCGGGCGCGGGTGAGTGCGGACAGCGCCAGCACGTCCTCGGCATGGATGTGGCGGCGGTCCGGCCGCGGATGCACGGTGATGCCCTGCGCACCGGCCTGCAGGCAGGTCGTCGCCGCGCGCAGCACGTCCGGATCGTGGCCGCCGCGCGAATTGCGCAGCACCGCGATCTTGTTGACGTTGACGCTGAGCCAGGTCATGGCTCGTTGCGCGGGGCCGGCGGCGGCGCAGCTGCCTCCTCGGCCGGTGCGGCCGGGCGCAGTTGTTCGCGCAGCCGCTGCACTTCGGCCGGATGCAGGCTGCGCGGCGCGTCGGGCAGCACGCCGCCGATCTTGGCCACGTACAGGCCGCGGATCCACAGCAGGAAGAACCCCAGCGAGGCCAGCAGCGACAGCACCAGCAGCCACATCTGCGGGGTGGAAATGGCGAGCATGAAGGCGCCGATGGCAAGCAGCAGGAACAGCCAGTACATGACGATCTCCCGATAGACCCGCGCAGTTTAGCCTTGCCGCGGCGCTCGGTTCCACGCGTTTCCCGATCCGGCGGCGTGTCCGCCGGACGAATGGATCACAGCAGCGGCGAGGCCAGCCGGGCGAAAGCCTCGGGCAGGCGGTGGCGCCACAGCGAGCGCTGCCGGTCATGGCGGACCGGGCTGGCGCGCGCGAATTCGTCGGCGATCAGCGCCGCCAGTTCGGCGGTCAGATGACGGTCGCGCAGCATCATCGACAGCTCGAAGTTGAGGCGGAAGCTGCGATGGTCGAAGTTGGCGCTGCCGACGATGCAGAAGTCGTCGTCGGCGATGAAGGCCTTGGTGTGCAGCATGCGTGGGCCGTACTCGTAGATCTTCACCCCGGCCTGCAGCAGCTCGTCGAAGTAGGAACGTGCGGCCAGGGTCACGAACAGCGAGTCGCTGCGCTTGGGCACCAGCAGCCGGGTGTCGAGCCCGCCCAGCGCGGCCGAGGTCAGGGCCATGCGCGCGGCCTCGCCGGGAACGAAATAGGGCGTGACCAGCCACACCCGGTCGCGCGCCTCCTGGATCGCGGCCACGTGCATGCGGTGGATGGTTTCCCAGGACGAATCCGGGCCGGAAAGCAGCACCTGCGCCTGGATCCGGCCGTCGCGGCGGCCGGGCATGTCGGCCGGCCACAGCTGCTTGCTGTCGAAGGATTCCGGCGCCTGGCCGCTGGCGTAGATCCAGTCCTCCAGGAACACCAGCTGCAGGCTGCGCACCACGTGCCCGTCCACCCGCAGGTGCAGGTCGCGGTAGGCATCCGCGCGCCGGCTCTCGTCCTCCTCGTCGGTGATGTTGATGCCGCCGGTGAAGGCGACGCGACCGTCGACGATGACCAGCTTGCGGTGGGTGCGCAGGTTCACCCACGGCCGCTTGAACGGCTTGAGCAGCTGGTTGGGGTGGAACCAGACGGCCTCGCCGCCGGCGTCGAGCAGCGGCCGCAGGAACGCCTTGCGGATCTTCGACGAGCCCACCGCATCGAGCAGCAGGCGCACCCGTACCCCGGCGCGGGCGCGTTCGACCAGCGCATCGCGCAAGGCGGTGCCGGCGTGGTCGGGATTGAAGATGTAGTACTCCAGATGGATGTGGTGGCGCGCCTGC
Source organism: Xanthomonas chitinilytica (assembly GCF_026107455.2). Lineage (GTDB taxonomy): Bacteria > Pseudomonadota > Gammaproteobacteria > Xanthomonadales > Xanthomonadaceae > Stenotrophomonas > Stenotrophomonas chitinilytica. Next base: position 180,539 of record NZ_JAPCHY010000009.1, read on the forward strand.
GCCACCGCCTCGAGGATGGCCGCATAAGTGGCGGCGCCGTCGACCAGCCAGCGCACCGCGGTGGCCGAACTGGGCGCCAGCCCGGTGGTGGCCTGCGCCACCTTGGCCAGCTCGGTGCAGTCGGCATCCGCCGGGCACACCGCGCTGTACTGCTCCATGCCCGAGCGCGCGCGGCCGCGGCGCAGGCGTTGCCGCTGCACCTTCTGCGGGCCGAGCAGGTAGTAGATGAACAGGCCCAGGTAGGGCAGCGCCGCCAGCGACAGCATCCAGCTCAGGGTCGCCGCCGGCTCGCGCTTCTGCAGCACGATGTAGCCGACCAGCCACAGCAGGTACAGCACGTAGGCGGCGGTCAGGTAGGCGGCCAGGTGGGGAAGGCCGGCCAGCGCTTCCCAGGTGGACTGCAGGGCGGTGAGCATGGGCCGATTCTATGCGAGCGCCGCGGCCGGGATGCCGCTGGCGGTCCTCATGCCTTGCCCCACCGGTGCCGGCAAGCCGGTGGCGTGCCATCAAGGGAATCCGGCCGCAGGCCACGACCGGCTGAAGGCTTCAGCAACGTCGTGGCCGGTCGCGTGCACTGAGAACGCGGCGGCGTAGCCTGTGCCGATGACGACGGCAATCAAGGGCCGCGGCGCGACCGGTTACCTGCCCGGCCGCTTCGAGATCACCATCGCCGAAGCGGTGGACGACGGCTGGGAGCAGGACGACGGCGAGGAGTTCGCCGCCCCGCGCCTGCGCACGCAGGTACGCGAGGAAACCGCGCGCAGCATCATCAGCCGCAACAACTCGCCGGACGTGGGCTTCAGCCAGTCGGTCAATCCCTATCGTGGCTGCGAGCATGGCTGCTCGTACTGCTTCGCGCGGCCCACCCACGCCTACCTCAATCTGTCGCCGGGGCTGGATTTCGAGACCCGGATCTTCGCCAAGACCAACGCCGCCGAACTGCTGCGCAAGGAGCTGGCCCGGCCGGGTTACGTGCCGCAGCCGATCGCGCTGGGCATCAACACCGACGCCTACCAGCCGATCGAGCGCAAGCTCGGCATCACCCGCCAGCTGATCGAGGTGCTGCTGGAAACCCGGCATCCGTTCTCGCTGATCACCAAGAACGCGCTGGTCGAGCGCGACCTGGACCTGCTGGTGCCGCTGGCGCAGCAACAGCTGGTCAGCGTGCACTTCTCGGTGACCTCGCTGGACCCGCACCTGTCGGCGAAGCTGGAACCGCGCGCCTCGGCCCCGCATGCGCGGCTGCGGGCGATGCGCCGCCTGCACGAGGCGGGGGTGCCGGTCGGGGTGATGGTGGCGCCGGTGATCCCGTGGATCAACGACGCCGAACTGGAGGCGGTGCTGCAGGCCGCGAAGGAGGCCGGCGCGTCGTCGGCCGGCTACGTACTGCTGCGGCTGCCGCACGAGGTCGCGCCGCTGTTCCGCGACTGGTTGCAGGCGCACCACCCGCAACGCGCCGAGCACGTGATGAGCACGATCAACCAGCTGCGCGGCGGCAAGGACTACGACGGCACCTTCGGCCGGCGCATGCGCGGGGAAGGCGTGTACGCCGAACTGCTGTCGCGGCGCTTCGCGCTGGCGCGCAAGCGCCTGGGCTTCGATGCCTCGCGCCTGCAGTGGCCGCGGCTGGATTGCAGCCGGTTCGTGGCGCCGCGCAAACCGTCGCCGCAGGGCGAACTGTTCTGAGCGAGCGGCATCCCGTCGCTCGCCATGCTGCTTGCGCGAGCATCGGCTGCACCGCGACGGCCACCGTCAGCGCCGGATCATGCCTTCAGCAGCGGCCGATCGGCCTGGATGAAGGCGCGCAGCTGGTCCCAGTCGAGCAGCTCGGTCAGCGAGGCGTCCTCTATCTGGCCGACCTCGAATTCGGCAACCTGCTCGTGCACCAGGGCGTCGTCGACCTGCTCCAGCAGCGCGCGACCGCGCAACGGCCGGTCCAGCAGGCCGCGCCACGCATCGGGAACGCGGTAGTGGGACTGCTGGCCGAGCACCACGTCGAAAGCGGGTTCGCTGTGCAGGTCGAACCAGTGGTTCTCCGGCCAGAACACGCCGGCCCGGACCGGACCCAGCAGGCTGGCGCTGTAGTCGTTGTAGAAGCCGGCCAGGGTGCGGGCGACCTGCAGTTCTCCCTGCACCCCGAGCGTGCCGGCGGTCCAGACCGAACCGGCGCGCATGTTGCCGAGCACGAACACGCCGGTGGCCGGATCGTCATGGTCGCTGTAGGCGCCGTCGATGAGCAGGTCGCCGGTCACCACCAGGATGCACAGCCCGGCCTCGAAGGTATCCAGCGCCGGCAGTCGCAGGTCGCCGTCGACGACCATGGCGTCGTAGGCGGCATCGATCAGGTCGTCGTCCAGCAACGGCGCGGCATCCTCGAATATCGCGGTCAGCGTGCGCAGCTCCTCCAGGGTGGTCTCGCCGCGCAGCAATGAACGTCCTTGAATCGCCTGCATCTTCATCCTCCTGACAAAACGAGCGGCCAGCCTAGATAGTGGTAGGCAAGGCGTCAAACGGCGGGAGCGCAGCCGCCGGCGTTCTCCCGCGACCGTCTGCCCAGGTGTCCTGCTTCCGATGCCTAGCCCCATCGCCGTCCCCGTGGGGCGCATTTCGGCGCCTGAATCAATAGCTCAAGTACCGAAGAGTTCTTCAGCAGCCGAGCGGCCGATCATGGCCGACAACCGGTGCCTCTTGCTTGGATCACCGCGCAAGTCGCCGGGCGACCAGCGCTGTGCGCCGTTGTGGAGCTTCTGGCGGTACAGGCATCGGCATGCATCCGGCTCGAAAGCGCGCTAGCCGCCGTACAGCCTGTCTGCCGACTGGAACAAGATCCAACTCGTTGCGATGAACTTGTCGCCGCGCTGCGGGCGGTTGCCGCGATGGGTGTGGGTGAAGGCGGTGGGCGCGATCAGCAGGCTGCCGGTGCGCGGCGCCACCTTGCGCTGCTGGAACAGGAACTCGGTCTCGCCCTCGTCGAAGCCGTCGTTGAGGTACAGCGTCCACAGCAGGTGCCGGTGCAGGGTCTCGGCGCCGGCGTCGCGCGGGAACAGTTCGCAGTGCCAGTAGGGATAGCCGCCCTCGCCCGCCGCGTACCACTGCAGGTTGATCGCGCCGGGTCGCAGGCAGGTGCGGGCCAGGTCGGCCAGCGCGGCGTCGTCCATGCCCGGGAAGTCCTCGGCCGCCAGCCGCCGCGGCTGGCCGTCGGCGCCCTGCACCTGCAGCATCAGCGGCGAGATCAGCGCCTGCGGATAGCGCCGCAGGTACTGCAGTAGCGCGGCGAACACCGCCTGCTGCAGCCGCTGCTCGACCGGGCGCCATTCGGCCAGGCCGCTGATGCGCAGGTCGCGGCTGCGCTTGAGCTCGGGATACACGCCGCCGCCGACTTGCCCCGGCTGCAGCTGGGCGCTTTCGCGCAGGCGCTGCACGATCGCCGCGCAGTCCTCGGCACTCACCGCGTTGTCGACGACTTCGATGAAATCGGCGCCGCTCATGAGCAAGCCCCCGGCTGCCAGCGGTTGCCATGCGGCCTCGGATGCATCGGCCGCCCGGCAGCGGGCAACGACCACGACAACGTGACAGGCAAACGCATCGGCTAGCACCTTCCAGTGGCAACGATGCGCCGATGGTCGCCCCGGCCGGGGTCGCTTGTCACCCGCCCGCGGCGGGAACAGCGACGCCGATCAAGCCGTGGCGTCGGCCGGGAGCGGGCGCGCGTCGTGCTCGAGGTGGTAGCGGGTGGCCTGCTCCACTTCGTTGCGGGAACCCAGGAACACCGGCACGCGCTGGTGCAGCTGTTCGGGGCGGATGTCGAGGATGCGCTCGCGGCCGGTGGTGGCGGCGCCGCCGGCCTGCTCGACCAGCAGGCCCATCGGGTTGGCCTCGTACATCAGCCGCAGCTTGCCGGCCTTGGACGGGTCCTTGCGGTCCCACGGGTAGATGAAGATGCCGCCGCGGGTCAGGATGCGGTGCACGTCGGCCACCATCGAGGCGATCCAGCGCATGTTGAAATTCTTGCCGCGCGGGCCTTCCTTGCCGGCCAGCAGGTCTGCCACGTAGCCCTGCATCGGCGCTTCCCAGTGGCGCTGGTTGGACATGTTGATCGCGAACTCGCCGGTGTCGGCCGGGATCCGCATGCCGCGCTGGGTCAGCACGAACTCGCCGGTCTCGCGGTCCAGGGTGAAGGCGTGGGTGCCGTGGCCCACGGTCAGCACCAGCATCGTGCTCGGCCCGTAGATGCAGTAGCCGGCCGCCACCTGCTGCGTGCCCGGCTGCAGGAAGTGCTCGTCGCCGGGCCGGTCCACGCCGGGCGGGCAGCGCAGCACCGAGAAGATGGTGCCGACCGAGACGTTGACGTCGATGTTGGAGCTGCCGTCCAGCGGGTCGAACAGCAGCAGGAAGTCGCCGCTGGGATAGGTATCGGGCACCGGCTGGCTGTGGTCCATCTCCTCCGAGGCGCACGCGGCCAGGTGCCCGCCCCAGGCGTTGGCCTCGAGCAGGATCTCGTTGGAGATCACGTCCAGCTTCTTCTGCGCCTCGCCCTGCACGTTGCCGGTGCCGGCATCGCCCAGTACCCCGCCCAGCGCGCCCTTGCTGACCGCGATCGAGATGCTGGTGCAGGCGCGTGCCACCACCGCCACCAGCTGCCGCAGGTCGGCGTTGATATGGCCGGCGTGCTGTTCTTCGATCAGGAAACGGGTCAACGAGGTGCGGGACATGGACAAGGGTCGCCTTCGGAAAAGGGCTGCCATTGTCGCGGCTCGTCCGGGTTTTTGCGAACGCGGGCCGGCGGATGGACATCCGGATTGCGGGCAGGAGCGACGTCAGTCGCGCCCGGGCTTTACCGGCAAAGGTTCGGTCGCGGCTGACGTCGCTCCTGCAGGTGGCGGGGACGAAAAAAGCCCGGGATTGCTCCCGGGCTTTGCTGTCGATCCGTCGTCGGCTCAGCCGCGGCTGACGTCGTAGACCGCCTTGGCGACATAGTCCAGGTTGTCCTGGTTCAGCGCGGCCACGCAGATGCGGCCGGTGCCGACGGCGTAGATGCCGTACTCGTCGCGCAGGCGGTCGACCTGCGACTTGCTCAGGCCCGAGTACGAGAACATGCCGGCCTGCTGCTGGATGAAGCCGAACTCCGGTGCGCCCAGCGCCGCCAGCTTCTGCACCAGGCCGGCGCGCAGGGCGTGGATGCGCTCGCGCATCTCGGTCAGTTCCTGCTCCCACATCTGCCGCAGTTCCGTGCTGTCGAGCACGCCGGACACCAGCGCCGCGCCATGCGCCGCCGGGCTGGAGTAGATGGTGCGGATGATGCGCTTGACCTGCGACTGCACCGCCTTGGTCGAGGCCGCGTCCGGGCCCACCACCGACAGCGCGCCGATGCGCTCGCCATACAGCGAGAACGACTTGGAGTACGAATTGGCGACGATGAAGCTGTCGATGCCGGCCTCGGCAACGATGCGCACCGCGGCGCCGTCCTGCTCCAGGCCCTTGTCGAAGCCCTGGTAGGCCATGTCGATGAACGGGAACAGCTGGCGGTCCTTGAGCAGCGCGGCGACCTGCTTCCACTGCTCCACGCTCAGGTCGGCGCCGGTCGGGTTGTGGCAGCAGGCGTGCAGCAGCACCACGGTGCCGGGCTGCAGCTTCTGCAGGTCGGCCAGCATGCCGGCGAAGTCCAGGCCGTGGCTGGCGGCGTCGAAATAGGTGTAGCCGACGATGTCGAAGCCGGCCGCGCCGAACACCGCGCGGTGGTTCTCCCAGCTCGGGTTGCTGATCGCCACGGTGGCATGCGGCAGCAGTGTCTTCAGCAGGTCGGCGCCGACGCGCAGCGCGCCGCTGCCGCCGATGGTCTGCGAGGTGGCCACGCGGCCGGCGGCCAGCAGCGGCGAGTCCTCGCCGAACACCAGGCGCCGGGTGGCCTGGGTGTAGGCCGGCAGGCCGTCGATCGGCAGGTAGCCGCGCGGGCGCGCGTCCAGCGCCAGCTGCTGTTCGATGCGGTTGACGGCACGCAGCAGCGGGATGCGGCCATTCTCGTCGTAGTAGATGCCCACGCCCAGGTTGACCTTGGTCGGGCGGGTGTCGGCGTTGTAGGCCTCGGTCAGGCCCAGGATCGGGTCGCCTGGAACCTGTTCCACGTTTGCAAAGAAGGACACGGCGGTACTCGTTTGGATGACGGAAAGTGGGGGGTGCTCTGGACGGCGGCGGTGGTGGCGCGGGCGCAGCCAAAACGGCCCCATCCTAGCAGGGCGCAGCCCTTGCCGCGCCGGGGTTTCAAATGCAACTGCCGGCCTGCGGGGTGCGGTGGCCGGCACAAACGGCGATCATGCCGGCATGACGCGATGCACCTTCCTGGTCCTGTGCGGCGGGCTGTGGCTGACGGCCACGGGGCCGGCGCTGGCCCAGTCCGCCACTTCCCCCGCCGTTTCCACGCTCGATGCGGTCCAGGTCCAGGCCGCAAGAGTGCGTGCGGTGGACGATTTCGACCTGCCGGCGTCGCTGACCACGGTCGCCGTCGCGGCCGACGGCAACCGCCGCCAGGCGCAGGTGGCCGAGGCGCTGGACGGCATTCCCGGGCTGCTGGCGCGCGACCGCCAGAACGCGGCGCAGGACACCCAGCTGTCGATCCGCGGCTTCGGCGCGCGTTCCACCTTCGGCGTGCGCGGCGTGCGCCTGCTGGTCGACGGGGTGCCGGCGACGATGCCCGACGGCCAGGGCCAGCTGTCGCACTTCAACCTGTTCGGCGCCGACCGCATCGAGGTGCTGCGCGGGCCGTTCTCGGCGCTGTACGGCAACTCCTCCGGCGGCGTGCTGCAGCTGTGGAGCGCCGACGGCGAGGCCGGCGATCCGTGGCGGCTGCAGGCCAGCTACGGCAGCCGCGACAGCGTGGGCGCCGGCGTGCAGCTGAAAGGGCGGGAAGGCGCGCTGCGCTACAACGTGGCGGCCAGCCATTCCCGCAGCGACGGCTGGCGCGAGCACAGCGCGGCGCGGCGCGAATCGCTCAATGCCCGGTTCGGCATCGAGCTGGCGCCCGGCCGCCGGCTGGACCTGGTGTTCAACCATTTCGATTCGCCGCGGGCGCAGGACCCGCTGGGCCTGAGCCGCGCCCAGGCGAACGACGATCCGCGGCAGGCCACCGCGGTGGCGCACCAGTACGACACCCGCAAGTCGGCGCGGCAGTCGCAGGCCGGGATGGTGTTCACCCAGCAGTCCGGGCCGCAGACGCTGCGCCTGATGGGCTACGCCGGGCAGCGCGAGATCGAGCAGTTCCTGGCCATTCCGCCGGCGGCGCAGGGCAGCCCGCTGCATGCCGGCGGGGTGATCGACCTGGACAGTGGCTTCGGCGGCGCCGACGCGCGCTGGGCCTGGCATGGCGCGCTGGCCGGGCGGCCGCTGGAACTGGTGCTGGGCGCCAACGCCGACCGCCAGCGCCAGCACCGTACCGGCTACGAGAACTTCGTCGGCGACGCGCTCGGGGTGAAGGGACGCCTGCGCCGCGACCAGCGCGACCGGGTGGAGAACCTGGACCAGTTCGCGCAGGCATGGTGGCAGCCGGGGGCGCGCTGGTCGGCGCTGGTGGGCGTGCGCCACAGCGAGGTGCGCTTCCGCTCGGCCGACCGCTACGTCACCGCCGCCAATCCGGACGACAGCGGCCGCCGCGACTATGCGGCCACCACGCCGGTGGCCGGCATCGTGTTCCGGGCGCATGACGACCTGCGCCTGTATGCCTCGGCCGGGCGCGGTTTCGAGACGCCGACCTTCAATGAACTGGGCTACCGTGCCGATGGCGGCGCCGGACTGGCGCTGGACCTGGAGGCCGCGCGCAGCCGCAACCTCGAGATCGGCGGCAAGTGGCGCGACCCGGACGGCGCGCGCCTGGAAATGGCGCTGTTCCGTGCCGATACCGATGACGAGCTGGCGGTGGCAAGCAACAGCGGCGGCCGCAGCACCTACCGCAACATCGGCCGCACCCGCCGCGAGGGCGTGGAGGCCAGCTATGTGCAGCCGCTGGGCGACACCGCGCAGCTGCAGCTGGCGTGGACCTTCATCGACGCCCGCGTGCGCGACGGCTACCTGACCTGCAGCGGCTCGCCCTGCACCTCGCCATCGACCCCGGTGGCATCGGGCGCGCGCCTGCCCGGGGTGCCGCGCCAGCAGCTGTTCGCACGCGCGCAATGGCAGCCGCGGCACTGGCAGTTCGCCGCCGAGGTGGTGGCTTCCAGCGACACCGTGGTCGACGACCTGGCCAGCGAAGCGGCGGCCGGCCATGCCCTGCTCAACCTGGAAGCGGCGCGGCGCTGGGAAACCGCCCATGGTCCGCTGCGGCTGTTCGCCCGCATCGACAACGCGCTGGACCAGCGCTACATCGGTTCGGTGATCGTCAACGACGGCAACCGGCGCTTCTACGAACCCGGACCGGACCGCGGCTACACCCTGGGCCTGCAATGGCAGTGGCAGCGCTGAGCGCCGCCGCGCCTCATTCCGGTGTCCGGGCCGGTATGAACGGCGAGGTCGGGTCGCTGGCGGGGAAGGTCTCCTCCAGCGCCTCGTCCTGGTTGTCGCTCTCGTGATGCTTGCGCTGCCGGCGCTCGGCATCGGTTTCCGGGGCGCCGGGCGCGCGGCCGGGGTCGGGGTCGGGATCCCTGCGCTCGCGCGGGATCATCGCGGTGTTCGGCGGCACGGGGTCGGCAGGCGCGGCTTCGACCGACATGCCGGCGCCGCGGTCCTCGTTGTCCTGGGCATCGTGCTTGCCGCGTTGTTCGCCGGGCAGCGGCGGGGCGGACTGGCGTAGCGGGTCGCGTTGCATGGTGTCGGCTCCACGATGGGCCTCCGACTAAAGCGCCGGCGCGGTGAACGCGGTGCGAATCGGCACCGGCTGCACGGGACTGTCACGGCCCGATAACGGGGCCGGCGTTACTGCTTGCAACCCGCCCGTACCGGAGTGACGGCCATGCAACGCTTCGAACGACGTCCCGCGCACAGCGCCTTCAACGCCCATCTCGATCCGCTGCCGGCGACGGGCAGGCAGCGACCCCGCCGCGGCCAGGAAGGCTCGGCCGTGGCCCAGGACTTCCTGCAGTACAGCCTGGCCGACTACGACCGCCGCCGCCGCCGCCGCCGTGGTGCCGCGGTATGGCGCGACCTCTGCCCCGCCTACGCGTTCGCGCTGACCACGCATTCGGCCGACTGGCCGCGCGGCACCGGCGATACCGACGGCGAACTGGCCGCGCACTGGGACCAGGTGCGCGGCGAATCGCGGCTGGAATGGCCGCAGGTGCGCCCGGTGATCGAGGACGCCTGGCTGGCGCTGGACCACATGCCGGCGGCGGCGGTCCACGACCTGCGCCGCTCCTCGTAGCCGGGAAAGCGCGAAACGCGCCGCCGCCTGCCGACGGCGGTGCGCTTCGCCACGGCCTCAGACCCTGCCGGCGGCCTGCAGCCGCGCGAACTCGGCGTCGTCGAAAAGCCGCGAGCGCAGCAGGAAGCGCACGCCCTCGCCGTTCTCCAGCGAGAACATGCCGCCGCGGCCCGGCACCACGTCGACGATCAGCTGGGTGTGCTTCCAGTACTCGAACTGCGGCGCGCTGATGTAGAACGGCACCCCGCCGATGTCGCCCAGGTGCACGTCGCGGTCGCCGACGAGGAACTCGCCCTGGGCGAAGCACATCGGCGAGGAACCGTCGCAGCAGCCGCCGGACTGGTGGAACAGCAGCGGGCCGTGGCGCTCGCGCAGCCGCGCGATCAGCGCCAGCGCGCTGTCGGTGGCCAGTACCTGGACGGGCGGGTCGGTCATGGCGGCGGGCAGGATCGGCGGGAAATACGGTTCCGCGCCCGCCGCCGGCCGGGGGAGGGGGCCGGCGGCCGGCGCGGAAACGCTTCAGGCGGCCATGTCGATGACGACGCGGCCCTCGATCTTGCCCGCGTGCATGCGCGCGAAGATGTCGTTGATGTTCTCCAGCCGGTCGCTGGCGACGGTGGCGGCGACCTTGCCCTGCTCGGCGAACTCCAGCGATTCCTGCAGGTCCAGGCGGGTGCCGACGATCGAGCCGCGCACGGTCACGCCGTTGAGCACCATGCCGAAGATGTCCAGCGGGAACTGGCCCGGCGGCAGCCCGTTGAGCGAGACCGTGCCGCCGCGGCGGACCATGCCGATGGCCTGCTCGAACGCCTTGGGCGAGACCGCGGTGACCAGCGCGCCGTGGGCGCCGCCGATCTCCTTCTTCAGGTAGGCCACCGGGTCGGTGGTCTTCGCGTTCACGGTGACGGTGGCGCCCAGGCGCTGCGCCAGGCGCAGCTTTTCGTCGTCCACGTCGACCGCGGCCACGTTCAGGCCCATCGCCTTGGCGTACTGCACCGCCATGTGGCCCAGGCCGCCGATGCCGGAGATCACCACCCAGTTGCCGGGCTTGGTGTCGGTCACCTTCAGGCCCTTGTAGACGGTGACGCCGGCGCACAGGATCGGCGCCACCTCGACGAAGCCGATGTCCTTGGGCAGGTGGCCGACATAGCCGGCATTGGCCAGCGCGTACTCGGCGAAGCCGCCGTTGACCGAGTAGCCGGTGTTCTGCTGCGTCTCGCACAGCGTCTCCCAGCCGCCCAGGCAGTGTTCGCAATGGCCGCAGGCCGAGTACAGCCACGGGATGCCGACGCGGTCGCCTTCCTTGATGTGGGTGACGCCGGCACCCACCGCGACGACATGGCCCACGCCTTCGTGGCCGGGGATGAACGGCGGATTCGGCTTCACCGGCCAGTCGCCCTCGGCGGCGTGCAGGTCGGTGTGGCAGACCCCGCAAGCCTCGATCTTGACCAGGATGTCGCCCGCCGCCGGGCGCGGGACCTCCACTTCCTCGATCGCCAGCGGCTTGCCGAATTCGCGCACGACGGCGGCTTTCATGGTCTTGTTCATTGCGGACCTCCTCCTGGTGGGAACGGGAACAACATGGCGCGGTTCGCCCGGGCGCGCCTTGATCCGGCGCAAATCCGGCCGCACGGGCGGGCTCCGGCAGGATCGCGCCGCGGCGGTGACGGGAATCAGAAGAAGCCGAGCTTCTTCGGCGAGTAGCTGACCAGCAGGTTCTTGGTCTGCTGGTAGTGGTCGAGCATCATCTTGTGGTTCTCGCGGCCGATGCCCGACTGCTTGTAGCCGCCGAACGCGGCGTGCGCCGGATAGGCGTGGTAGCAGTTGGTCCACACCCGCCCGGCCTGGATGCCGCGGCCCATGCGGTACAGGCGGTTGGCGTCGCGGCTCCACACGCCGGCGCCCAGGCCGTAGAGGGTGTCGTTGGCGATCGCCAGCGCCTCGGCCTCGTCCCTGAAGGTGGTCACCGCCACCACCGGGCCGAAGATCTCCTCCTGGAAGATGCGCATCCGGTTGTGGCCCTTGAACACGGTCGGCTGCACGTAGAAGCCGTCGGCCAGCTCGCCGCCCATCGCGTTGCGCCCGCCGCCGATCAGCACCTCGGCGCCCTCCTGGCGGCCGATGTCGATGTAGGACAGGATCTTCTCCAGCTGCTCGCCGGAAGCCTGCGCGCCGACCATGGTGTTCGGGTCCAGCGGATTGCCCTGCTTGATCGCGGCCACGCGCGCCAGCGCCTTCTCCATGAACTTCTCGTAGATCGACTCCTGGATCAGCGCGCGCGAGGGGCAGGTGCAGACCTCGCCCTGGTTGAAGGCGAACAGCACGAAGCCCTCGATCGCCTTGTCCAGGAAATCGTCGTCCTCGGCCATCACGTCGGCGAAGAACACGTTGGGCGACTTGCCGCCCAGCTCCAGCGTCACCGGGATCAGGTTCTGGCTGGCGTACTGCATGATCAGCCGGCCGGTGGTGGTCTCGCCGGTGAAGGCGATCTTGGCGATGCGCGGGCTGCTGGCCAGCGGCTTGCCGGCTTCCAGGCCGAAGCCGTTGACCACGTTGAGCACGCCGGCCGGCAGCAGGTCGCCGATGATCTCCATCAGCACCAGGATCGAGGCCGGGGTCTGCTCGGCCGGCTTGAGCACCACGCAGTTGCCGGCGGCCAGCGCCGGCGCCAGCTTCCAGGCGGCCATCAGCAGCGGGAAGTTCCACGGGATGATCTGCCCGACCACGCCCAGCGGCTCGTGGAAGTGGTAGGCGACGGTGTCGTGGTCGATCTCGCTCAGCGAGCCTTCCTGCGCGCGCACCGCGCCGGCGAAGTAGCGGAAGTGGTCGGCCATCAGCGGCACGTCGGCGTTGAGCGTCTCGCGGATCGGCTTGCCGTTGTCCCAGGTCTCGGCGTGGGCGATCAGCTCCAGGTTCTGCTCGATGCGGTCGGCGATGCGGTTGAGGAGGTTGGCGCGCTCGGTGGTGCTGGTCCTGCCCCAGGCGTCCTTGGCCGCGTGCGCGGCGTCCAGCGCGGCCTCGATGTCCTCGGCGTTGGAGCGGGCCACCTCGGTGAACGCCTTGCCGGTGACCGGCGTGGTGTTCTCGAAGTACCGGCCGCTGCGCGGCGCCACCCATTGCCCGCCGATGTAGTTGCCGTAGCGCGGCTTGAAGATGGACTGCGGATCGGTGGCGAAGGGCTTGGCGGACGTGACGGCGTTCATGGATGCGGATCTCCGTGGAGCGGTGGCGACCCGGTGCGGGTCTGTGCCCACGGAGAGCGCAAGGACGATGCCAATTCCGGCCTGCTGCGCCGCAGCGTGGCCGCAGGCGCCGGTTCTGCGCAAACCGGCCGCGGAGAATGTTGCGGCGCGGAACAGGCGGTCGTTGCACCGCCGCCCGGCTTGTGGTGTTTATCGGGACAGGTGTCGATACAGCTGTCGCAGATTGCGACATGGGAGCTCACATGGCTTCACCATCGTTGCCGCCCCCCGTGGGCCGGGCCCGCCGTTCGTTCTTCGAGCGCGGCACCGCGCCGCTGGGCGGCGTACCGGAAACCATCCTGCAGTCGTGGCGCCGCTGCCGGCAGCAGGGACTGGCGGCCGATGCCCCGCCGGCGCTGGAGCCGGTGGCGGGCGGCCGCCTGCACGAGCTGCGCCAGCACCACGAGCGCCTGTGGCGGCTGGCGCGGGCCGAACTGGACGGGTTGTCCGGCGAACTGGCCGCCACCGACAGCATGGTGCTGTTGACCGACGCGGCCGGCTGGATCCTCGATGCCGAGGGCAGCCCGGGTTTCCTCGACCGCGCCGGCCGCGTAGCGCTGATGCCGGGCGTGTGCTGGGACGAGGCCACGGTGGGGACCAACGCCATCGGCACCGCGATCGTCGAAGGACGTTCGGTGCAGGTGCGCGGCGGCGAGCACTACCGCGCCCCGCACGGCATCCTCAGCTGTTCGGCCACGCCGATCTTCGATCCCTGCGGCACGCTGGTGGGCGTGCTCGACATCTCCGGCGACTCGCGCGTGCAGCACCTGCACGCGCCGGGCATGGCGCGGCAGGCGGTGGCGCGGATCGAGCACCGCTACTTCGAGCAGGGGATCGAGGGCGCCGAGCTGGTGCGGCTGCACCACGACCCGGCGTTGCTGGGCACCGTCCGCGAGGGCCTGCTGGCATTCCGCGGCGGGCGGCTGGTGGCGGCCAACCGGGTCGGGTTGAAGCTGTTCGGACTGGAGCGGCACGATCTTGGCCGGGCGACGTACGAGAGCCTGTTCGAGGTGCCGCTGTCGCGGTTGCACGACGATGGCGCGTTGATCGACCGACAGGGGCGTTCGCTGTACGGCCACCTGCAGGAACGCCGGCAACGAGCGTTCCCGCCATCCTCGCGGCCGCTGCCGTTCGCGTCGGCAACAGCAAAAGCCACAACAACAACAGCAACAACAACAACGAGCGGTCCGGTGTTCGGCCCGGGACTCGAGCAGGCGCTGGAACAGGCACGGCGGGTGCTCGATGCCGGCCTGCCGGTACTGGTGCAGGGCGAGACCGGCACCGGCAAGGAAGTGTTCGCGCGCGAACTGCATCGGCGCTGCACGCGCGCCGGCAAGCCGTTCGTGGCGGTGAACTGCGCGGCGTTGCCGGAGGGCCTGATCGAGGCCGAACTGTTCGGCTACGAGGAGGGCGCGTTCACCGGTGCGCGCAAGCAGGGCAGCCCGGGGTTGCTGCGCCAGGCCCAGGGTGGCGTGCTGTTCCTGGACGAGATCGGCGACATGCCGCTGGCGTTGCAGCCGCGCCTGCTGCGGGTGCTGCAGGACCGCGAGCTCTCGCCGCTGGGTGGCGGCAAGCCGGTGAAACTGGATTTCGCGCTGGTGTGCGCCACCCACTGCGACCTGGACGACGCCATCGCCGCTGGCCGCTTCCGGCCCGACCTGTACTACCGCATCGCCGACCACCAGGTGCGCATCGCCGCGGTGCGCGAGCATGACGACCGCGCCGGGCTGGTCCGCGCGCTGTGGTCGCGGCTGGGCGGCGGCCGCCGGCTGAGCGCGGCGGCCCTGCAGGCGCTGGTCGATTACGGCTGGCCGGGAAACCTGCGGCAGCTGTCGTCCTGCCTGCGCACCCTGGTGGCGCTCAGCGACGACGGCGCGCTGCTGGACGTGGAGCGCTTGCCGGGCTACCTGCGACGGCCCTCGGCGCCATCGACTCCACCGCCGGCGGTGGCCGTCGCGGCTCCCGGCGGGGGGCTGGAAGCGATGACGGCCGCGGCGATGCGCCAGGCACTGGCCGAATGCGGCGGCAATGTCGCCCGCGCCGCGCGCCGGCTGGGCATCAGCCGCAGCACCCTGTACCGGCGGCTGGGGCCCGGGTTGCGCGGATCCTAGGGCCGGGCTTTCCCGGTCCTGCGGTCGGATGCGGTCCGGCCGGCGTCAGCCGGCCAGCGCCGCCGCTTCCCGCGCCAGCTGTTCGATCCGGCCCCAGTCGCGGGCCTGCAGCAGTTCGCGCGTGGTCAGCCAGGAACCGCCGACGCACAGCACGTTGGGCAGGTGCAGGAACTGCAGCGCGGTCTGCGCGCTGATGCCGCCGGTGGGGCAGAAGCGCACGTCGCCGAACGGGCCGTTCCAGGCCGACAGCATCGCCGCGCCGCCGGCCTGCACCGCCGGGAAGAACTTGAAGGTGTCCAGGCCGTGCTCCAGGCCCAGCATCAGCTCCGAGGCGGTGGCCACGCCGGGCAGCAGCGGCAGGTCACTGTCGCGCGCGGCGGCGTACAGCCGCGCGGTGGCGCCGGGCGAGACCGCGAAGCGCCCGCCGGCGGCCTTCACCGCTTCCAGCTGGCGCGCGTCCAGCACCGTGCCGGCGCCGACCACCGCGTCGGGCACCGCTTCGACCATGGCCTTGATCGCGTCCACCGCCACCGCGGTGCGCAGCGTCACCTCGATCACCGGCAGCCCGCCGCGGAACAGCGCCTGCGCCACCTGCACGGCATCGTCGATGCTGTCGGGAGTGAATACCGGGATGACCGGTGCGAGCCTGAGGACCGCGCGCACCCGCGGATCAGCGCCTGACATCGAACCTTCCTTCGCCCACCAGGGCCTGTACGTCGGCCACGCCGACCGGGTTGAAATCGCCGGGTACCGAGTGCTTCAGGCAGCCGGCGGCCAGCCCGAAGCGGATCGTCGCCTCGGCGTCGAAACCTTCGATCAGGCCGTGCAGCACCCCGGCGGCGAACGCATCGCCGCCACCGATGCGGTCGACGATGCCCACCAGCTCCTCGGCCGGGGCCAGCGCCCGCGTGCCGTCGCGGCCCAGCAACATCGCCGCCAGCGAATGGTGATCCACGTTGTGGGTGCTGCGCTGGGTGCAGGCCATGTACTGCAGGCGCGGGAATGCCGCGAACGCCTGTGCGGCGGCCGCATCCACCCGGGACCGGGCATCGGCCTGGGCGAACTCGCCGCCGAGCACCACGCCGATGTCGCGGTAGTCGGCGAACAGGACATGCGCGCAGTCGAACAGGTCGCGCAGGATGGCGCGGGCATCGCCGCCCCAGCGCTGCCACAGCTTCGGCCGGAAATTGCCGTCGAACGACACCTTCACCCCCAGCCCGCAGGCCGCGCGCGCCGCTTCCAGCGTGGCCTGCGCCGCCGCCGGGCCCAGTGCCGGGCTCACGCCCGACAGGTGCAGCCAGTGCGCGCCGTGCAGCAGCGCCGGCCAGTCGTAGTCGCCCGGCGCGGCCAGCGCGAACGCCGAATCGGCGCGGTCGTAGACCACCTCGCTGGGCCGGTGGCCGGCGCCGGTGGCGAGGAAATACAGGCCCATGCGGCCATCGGCGGCCCGCACATGGGTGGTGTCGACGCGGTAGCGGCGCAGCTCGCCGGTCGCCGCGGCGCCGAGCGGGTTGTCGGCGACCACGCTGACCATCGCCACCTCGTGGCCGAAATGCGCCAGCGACACGCCGACATTGGCCTCGGCGCCACCGGCATGCACCTCCAGCTGCGGCGTCTGCAGCAGCAGCTGGCGGCCGGGGGCGCCCAGCCGCAGCAGCAATTCTCCGAAACAGACAATACGGGTACGACTCATCGGGGGTCCTCAGCGTGCCGCCGCCGGCGATGATCGCACGGGGCAATTGACTATCGGTGTCATTCTAGCCCGCGACCCCGTGTCCAGCGCCAGCATGGAGCCGGTAGAACCGCCGGAACCGCTGCAGTACATGGGTTTCGGCGCCAGCCGTGGCCTGCTGCAGTGCAAGATGCCGAGCCAGGATCCAACTGTTACCGTCCGCGTTGACTAGCGGTGTCATCCGAGTGACATCACCAGAACAAGCGCAGTTTCATGTTGAACCTTGGGAGAGGAAGCACATGCACGCACGACTCACGCGGAAAAAGACACCGGTTACCTTGCTCGCCTTCGCGATCGGCCTGGCCCTGCAGGCCGGCAGCGCCACGGCCCAGGAGGCCCCGGCCGAAGCCACCGAACTGGATACCGTCACCGTTACCGGTTACCGCGCCAGCGTCGAGAAGGCGCTGGACATCAAGCGCGGCGAAGCCGGCGTGGTCGACGCCATCGTCGCCGAGGACGTCGGCAAGTTCCCGGACCTCAACCTGGCCGAGTCGCTGCAGCGCATTCCCGGCGTGGTCATCACCCGCGATGCCGGCGAGGGCCGCAACATCTCGGTGCGCGGCCTGGGGCCGGACTTCACCCGCGTGCGCATCAACGGCATGGAGGCGCTGACCACGGTCGGCAGCTCCGACCAGACCGGCGGCACCAACCGCAGCCGCGGCTTCGACTTCAACGTGTTCGCCTCGGACCTGTTCTCGCAGATGATCGTGCGCAAGACCGCCTCGGCCGACGTCGAGGAAGGCTCGCTGGGCGCCACCGTCGACCTGCGCACCGCGCGGCCGTCGGACTACGACGGCTTCACCTTCGCCGCCAGCGGCCAGGCCAGCTACGGCGACATGTCGCAGAAGGCCGACCCGCGCGTGGCCGCGCTGGTCGCCAACACCTGGGCCGACGGCAAGTTCGGCGCGCTGCTCTCGGTGGCCTATTCGGAGAAGCAGACGCTCGAGGAAGGCAGCGGCAGCGGCCGCTGGGCCAACGGCCCGAGCAACGGCGGCTTCGACCCGTCTTCGCCGTTCACCGACGCGCTTGCCGAGGACGTCTATCACCCGCGCTTCCCGCGCTACACGCAGATGTTCCACGACCAGAAGCGCACCGGCGTCACCGGCGCGCTGCAGTTCAAGCCGTCCGACCGTACCGAGTTCTCGCTCGATGCGATGTACTCCAAGATCGACGCCACCCGCGACGAGCACTACATCGAGGCGATCTCCTTCAGCCGCAGCGCCTCGCAGGGCGGCAAGCCGGAGACCATCGTCAACGACGGCTACATCGATCCGGCCACCGGCGCGCTGCTGTACGGCAGCTTCGACAACGTCGACGTGCGCTCGGAGAACCGCCACGACGAGTGGTCCACCGTGTTCAAGCAGCTCAGCCTCAGCGGCGAGCACCAGTTCAGCGACGACTTCAGGATCAGCGGCAAGCTCGGCACCTCCTCGTCCAGCCACGAGAACCCGGTGCAGGCGACGATCATGATGGACAAGCTCAACGTCGCCGGCTACAGCTACGACTACCGCGGCAACAAGTGGTCGCCGGTGCTGAACTACGGCATCGATCCGACCGACCCCAACGGCTGGTCGCTGTCCACCATCCGCATGCGCCAGAACGAGGTGAAGAACGACTTCGACGTGGGCCAGCTGGACTTCAACTGGAACATCAGCCCCGGCTTCCGCCTGAAGGGCGGCGTGCTGGCCAAGAACTACGACTTCAAGTCGCAGGAATGGCGTCGCACCGCCACCGAAACCGACGTGCCCAACTTCGCCGACGGCACCCCCATCGTGCCGGTGGACCTGACCAACCTGGTCGGCCTGAAGGGCGTCAGCGGCTCGCCGGGCAGCTGGGTGGTGCCGGACTTCGACGCCATCGCCAGCTACTTCGACATCTACAGCGGCGAAGGCACCTTCGCGCTCAGTCCCTATGCGGCCAGCAACCGCAGCGTGGAGGAAGAGGACCGCGGCGGCTGGCTGATGGGCGAGTTCTCCACCGACCTGGGCTCGATCCCGTTCTCCGGCAATTTCGGCGTGCGCTACGTCAAGACCAAGCAGAGCTCGACCGGCATCGCCACCATCGCCGGCGTGGCCACGCCGATCACGGTCGACCGCGAATACAGCGACACCCTGCCGTCGCTGAACCTGGTCGCCGAGCTGACGCCCGACTTCCTGCTGCGCTTCGGCGCGGCCAAGGTGATGAGCCGTCCCGGCCTGGGCAGCCTGACCCCGGGCGTGACCGTCAGCGTCAGCGGCGGCTCGCGCAACGTCAACGGCGGCAACCCGAACCTGGACCCGATCCGCGCCAGGACCTACGACCTCAGCGCCGAGTGGTACTTCCAGGACAGCGCGATGCTGAGCCTGGGCCTGTTCTTCAAGGACATCGAGAGCTTCGTGCAGACCACCCGCGAGGTGCGGCCGTTCTACACCAGCGGCCTGCCGGCCAGCATCGCCGAGAGCTTCGGCGTCAGCGCCAACGACGACTTCGTGTTCTCGGTGCCGGTCAACACCCCGGGCGGCGACCTGAAGGGCGTGGAGGCCAACTACGTCCAGCCGTTCACCTTCCTGCCGGGCCTGTGGAGCAACTTCGGCATCCAGCTGAACTACACCTACGTCGATTCGCAGATCCAGTACCTGACCAGCAGTGGCGCCTCCTCGCTGAAGACCGACCTGACCGGCCTGTCCAAGCATTCGTGGAACGCCACCCTGTTCTACGAAGGCGAAACGTTCGCCGGCCGCGTCTCGGTCACCAACCGCGACGACTACCTGATCCAGGTGCCGGGTACCGAGCAGGGCTTCACCTCGGACGTGCACGGCCAGACCGGCACGACCTACGTCGATGCCTCGCTGCGCTACAAGGTCAGCGACCAGATCGAGCTGAGCCTGGAAGGCATCAACCTGACCAACGAGCCGCAGCAGTCCTGGGTCGGCGCGGCCTCGCAGCTGCCGCTGGACTACAGCGAAACCGGCCGCCAGTACCTGTTGGGTTTCCGCTACAAGTTCTGAGTATCGATGCGGGAAAACGCGCCCCGGCCACCGCCGGGGCGCGTCATCGATGGTGCGACGCAGGATGTGGAGACGCGCCGGCGTCGCTAACGTGGCCGCCCGCGCGCGGGATCGGCAGGCCGCCCGCCCCCAAGAGAAACACGATGTCGCGACATTCCACCTGGTTTCCGCTTCGCTCCCTGGCCCTGGCCCTGGCCGTTGCCCTGGCCCCCGCCTTCCAGCTCCTGGCGCAGGACACCGACCCCCGGCTGCTGTTCCACGTATCGGCCGACGCGGGCTTCGTCGCCGACATCGCCGGCGGCGATCCGGTGCCGAACTTCCAGGACAAGGTGAAGCGCATCGCCGACGGTGCGCACGGCGAGGCCATCGAGTGGGCCGACGACGGCGTGCTGTCGTGGAACGCCCCCGGCAACATCCAGGCCCAGCGCGGCACCCTGGCGTTCTTCTGGCGTCCCCGCTACGCCGTGGGCGAGGCGCCGTTCGTGATCTTCCGCGTCGGCTATGCCGACCACAGCAGCTGGGACATGGCCTGGCTGCGCATCGACTGGAACGGCGAAGGCTTCGACGCCTTCGTCACCGACGCCAACCTGGCGCGCACCCGGGTGTCGTTCAAGCTCGAAACGTTGCCGGCGCCGCAGACGTGGCGGCACCTCGCCTTCGCCTGGGACGAAGACCATGGCGTGCGCCTGTACCTGGACGGCAAGGAGGTCGCGCGGCAGGAGACCACCGGCGACTACGACGCGGCGCTGGACCAGCTGGGGCTGGCCGGCCGGGTGATGGCGCCATACCAGGTGCAGAGCCGCTACAACTTCCTGCGCGGCAGCGATTTCGACGAGATCCGGGTCTACGACCGCATGCTCGACGCGGCCGGTGCCGCTGCGCTGGCGCGCAATGCCGCGCCGCATACCGCGGTGGCCGAAGGCGATGGCCTGCGCGCATGGCGACACCGCTTCGGCTGGGACGCGGCGCCGCCGCCGGCGCTGACCGCGCCGGTCACCACGATCCGCAAGGTGGAGTTCGCCGATGCCAGGGACCTGAAGCAGTGGATGTGGAAGGGCACCGACGGCATCGCCGAGACCACCTGGCCGGGCGTCTACAACCGCTCGCGCCTGCCCGGCCGCAACGACTACTTCCAGCTGCCGGACTGGAACACCTACGTCGAGGGCGGCCGGCACCTCGACCTGGCGGTGCCCGACGATGAAACGATCAACCGCATCGAGATCCGCGGCGCCGCCTTCGGCACCCTGACCGGCAGCGCCGGCGAGCTGTTCGCACGGCCGCAGGGCGTGGTGCGTAGCGTCGACGACTTCGCCGCACAGCGCGGCGGCACGCTGCGCTTCTCCAACGTCGAGCCGGAAACCCCGATCCAGGAGATCTGGGGCTACCACGTCAGCGACGCCGCCGAGCCGGAAGGCACGGTCAAGCAGCGCTACCTGATCGACAGCGACGCCCTGCCCGACTACCTCAACATCGCCGGGCTGCGCGACTACATCGACGGCCGCCATCCGCCGGCCGAGCGCAGCACGGTGATGGCCCTGCCCAAAGGCGCCGGCTCGCGCCGTCGCGGTGCCGACACCCTGCCTGCCGCGCCGCTGCCGATCGTGCACGTGCTGATCCCGTCCGGCGTCGGCGACGCGCCCGCCGCGCAGCCGCTGATCCGCAGCTGGGCGCACAGCTGGGAGAACATGTACGACGGCCTGGACGGGGTCGCCATCGACCTGCCCGCGCTGGACCTGCCGGCCACCCACGAGGGCCTGATCCCGCTCAACATCCGCATCAAGGACCCGATCTGGCCGGCGCGCGACATGATCGACGTCTCGGTCTCGGTCAAGCCGGGGCAGAAGCGCACGCTGTGGCTGGACCTGCGCGACCGCATCCTCACCGCCGACAGCCTGTGGATCAGCATCGCCAGCGCCGCGCCGGGCTTCGACGCGCGGGCGCTGGATGGCGCCGAGATCCGCCTGGTGTTCAAGCCGCGCGCCGAGGCCATCAAGGAACACGTCGCCGACCGCTTCAACCAGGTACGCGACAACTGGGGCTTCCTGGTCGAGGAACACACCACTTCCAAGCGCCAGCGCCTGTACGCCCGCGTGTATGCCGACCTCAGCGACCTGCTGCGGGTCGATCCGGACCACGAGCTGGGCCGGCTGTACTGGAACTACATCAGCTACAACAGCCAGGGCAAGCCGCCGTTCGAGCAGCCGCAGCCGCCCAGGGGGGTACCGCTGTGGGCGTTCCGCCAGCTCGAGGACCTCAAGCACGTGCGCCGTTTCGTCGACTGGTGGATCGACCACCGCCAGGTCGAATACGGCGATTTCGGCGGCGGCATCTCCGACGACTCGGACCTGGTGCAGCAGTGGCCGGGACTGGCGCTGATGGGGGTGATGCCGGACCGGCTCAACGCCTCGCTGACCGCGCTGTCCGATGCCGTCTACCGCAACGGCATGTTCGCCAACGGCCTGAGCACCATCGAGACCGACGAACTGCATGCCTACGAGGAAGGCATCAACGCCAACAGCGCCATGCTCTACCTCAACTGGGGCGATCCGTTGACCGTCGAGCGGCTGATGGAGACGGTCAAGGCCTTCGACGAACGCATCATCCTGCCCAACCCGCAGGGCCACCTGCTGTTCTCCAGCAACTGGTTCGGCGGCAACAAGGTCTACCGCGAACCGAACTGGCAGTGGCAGAAGCCGTACTCGTTCCCGGCGCTGCACCCGGCGTTCCTGGTCGGCGCCTACAACGCCGATCCGACCGGCCGCAAGCTGGTCACCGGGCTGGCCGACGGCTACCTCGCCCACGCCTACACCGCCGCCGACGGCCAGTGGGTGCTGCCCAACGAGATCAACTGGGCCACCGGCCAGACCCGCGGCGGCGAACTCAACGACGGTTCCGGCGGCGGCGACACCGTGCACCTGTTCTGGGCGGCGTGGCGCTGGACCGGCGACGAGAAGTACCTCAGGCCGCTGCACTACCGCGTCGCGCGCGGCGGCCCGGGCGCGCTGTCCAACCTCGGCGAGAACTTCATCGAGGTGCTGGGCCGCGACCGGGACTGGGGCCGCAGGCTGACCGAAGCCGCCGACAAGGGCGCCACCGGCTTCCCCAGCGTGGTGGCCTGGCAGCTCACCGGCGACAAGAAGTATCTGGAGGCGCTGCACGCCGACGGCATCCAGGCCAAGGCCCAGCGCGAGTACATGAACACCGAAGGCCACTGGTGGAGCGACCGGGTCGAGGCGCCGAGCGAGTTCCTGCAACGCGCGCGCCTGGGCGGCATCGCCCTCAAGCGCAACCAGGGCTGGCCCGGGCATACCGTCAGCTGGCGTTTCGCGCAGGAAGCGGCTGCCGAACAGGTCGCGCTGCTGGTGCATGCGCCCTCGCCCGAACGCTTCACCGTCACCGCCTACAACCTGGGCAGTGCGCCGCAACGGGCGCAGATGACCGGCTGGAACGTGGCGCCCGGCCGCTGGCGCGTGCGCAGCGGCACCGACCGCGATGGCGACGGCCGCATCGACGGCAAGGCCAGCGAGCGCGAGATCGTGCTGGAGAAAAGCGTCTCGACCGAGCTGACGTTCGCGCCGAAGCGCACCCAGCTGTTCGAGTTCGAGCGGATACGGCCGGGCACGCCGGTGGAAACCCGCCCGGACCTGGGCATCGGCCGTGGCGACGTGCGGGTGGACGGCGACAGCGTGCGGCTGACCGTGCACAGCCTGGGCCATGTCGGCACCGGCAGCGGCCATGCCGTGCTGGAGGACAGCCACGGCCGCGAACTGGCCCGGGTCCCGGTTCCGGCATTGCCGGCACCGGGCGACCTGCGCCCCAGGACCGCACAGGTATCGCTGCCGCTGAACGGACGCGATCCCGCCGGCCTGCAGGTGCGGGTGGCGCTGGATGACGATGCCGAGGAAGTGACCCGGCTCAACAACCGGCGACCGCTATCCGCGCCCTGAGTCCGCGCGAAGGTTTCCACCCGGGCCGGGCGGTCCGGCGCCGGCAGCCACGATGATCGTGGTGGCCCGTGCACTTGGTGCAGAAGCATCCAGGCGCAATGGCGGGCGGGCACAGGTACGTTCCCGCCGCCGGCGGGTCTACCTCACTCCACGTCGAGGTAATAGTTCTGGCCCCAGGTGCGGTCCGACCAGCCGGTCTGCATGCCTTCCATCGTCAATGGTCGTTGGACTGCCGAGGACAGCATCGCGGCCAGATCCGCGCGGCCCTCGTCTGCAAGACGTTCCGCGCCGCTTCGGATATCGCTGGCCTGTGCAGGCAGGCGCTGGATGGACAGGGAGGTCAATGCGCACTCGACGCGACTGCCGTTGGTCCGGGCGCAGTTGTCGGTTGCATAGCCGATGTTGGGTAGCTTGGCCATGATGCTGTCGATCACCACGACTTCGCCAGGCGCGACGGAGAAGCTGGCCAGCCGTCGTTCCGGTTTGGGTACGACGATCAGGCCCGAGCGGTTCTTGTTGGCGAGTCGGGTATCCCAGCTTGCGGCCCGGGTGACCGATGTTTCGGTCCACCAGGTGACGCTGGCGCAGACGCCGCTCGCGACATAGGTGGAAGTGCAGGCCGACCGGTTGAAGCTCTGGTACTCCGCCGGCCGCCAGTATTCCTCGGTCTCGGTCTCCACGAACGAGGTCTCGTTCAACTCCACGTAACCCAATCCCTGCGGCCGCCGGTTGCGCTGCAGCTGGATCTGGGTGGTGGCGGCATAGTGCTGTTCGTACATCAGGCTCTGCAGGCGATAGGTGCCCGGCTGGACCAGCTTGATCCAGTAGAGCGTGCCGCCCAGCGGTTCCCGGAGCCCGTCGGGCACGTTGTTGCCGAGGAGCAGGTAGTGGTGCCCGGTGCCTTCGAGCAGCCAACCCACCGAGGCGGTGTAGTCGCGGTGTTCCTTGAGCAGCCTGTCGGCATTGCGCCCGCTGTTGAATACCGGCGCGACCACCAGCGCCAGACCATCGGCCACGGCGGCCTTCAACGTGGCATCGAGCGCGAGGATCTGTTCGAACTGCTTTTCCTTCCTGTCCTTCAGGGACTGCTCGCGCGCTTCGCGGGCCTTGCGCTCGCGGCCGAACCAGTCGATGGCATCGGCGGGCAGTGCGGCCAACAGGCCGGTGAACAGCATGCAACATCCCAGTGCATTGCGGATCTTCATCGGAACGGTAGCCCTCGCCGGATTTTCCGGGAAGGATAACCAAACGCTTGCGGGTGTTCAGTGTCGGCCTGCACGGACGTCCATGCAGGCCATACTGGATTCGGGAGACCGGGTGGGCGGTCGAGTGCAACGCCCAGCGCCTTTCCTCGTTGGGACCATCCGTCGCGCTGCCCGCAGGTCCCATGCCAGCGTGGCCGGTACTAGCAGGCAACGTCCCGCCGAGGAACAACCGAGGGACTATCCGCCGAACGTATCCCAGGCCATGCGTGCGATCAGCACCACCACCAGGCCGACGAACAGCTTGCGGATCACCGGCGTGCCGCCGTGCAGCGCCAGCCGCGTGCCGGCGACGGCGCCGCCGATGTTGGCCGCGGCCATCGGCAGCGCGAACAGCAGCAGCACGTTGCCGCTGGGCACGAAGAACGACAGCGCGGCGACGTTGGTCGCCAGGTTCACCACCTTGGACGCGGCCGAGGCGCGCAGGAAGTCCAGCCCGAAGAAGCGGATGAACAGGAAGATCAGGAAACTGCCGGTGCCCGGGCCGAAGAAGCCGTCGTAGAAACCGATCAGCGCGCCCATCGCCAGCGCGATGGCCAGTTCGCGGCGGCCCACCGCGCGCGGCCGGTGCAGCGCGCCGAAGTCCTTCTTCATCAGCGTGTAGCCGAGCATCAGCACCAGCAGCGCCAGCACCAGCGGGCGCACCGCGTGCCTGGGCAGCAGGCTGACTGCGGTGGCGCCGAGGAAGGCGAAGGCGAACGCCGCGCCGGCGGCGAACAGCACCGGCCGCCACGGAAAGCGCACCGCGCGCGCATAGCGCCAGGCCGCGGCGCTGGTGCCGAATACCGAGCTGAACTTGTTGGTGCCGAACAGTGCCGCCGGCGTGTGCTGCGGCAAGGTGGTGAACAGTCCGGGCAGCTGGATCAGGCCGCCGCCGCCGACCGCGGCGTCCACCAGCCCGGCGATGAAGGCGATGGCGACCAGCCACGGCAGTTCCGGGGGAATCAGTTCCAGCAAGGCGGGGTCCGGCGACGGGGCGCGCCAGCATACGCCGCTGCGCGGCGGGCGGGCAGAGGAGCGTGGCGCTTCCGGTTGCCGGGCACCCTCCCCCGATTGCATGCCCGGACGTGCCGTTGCCGATGGAGCCCGGCGGCGCGAGCGGCGACAATGCCGCGATGGAAACCAATGCCACCCTGCCCTGTCCCTGCGGCCGCGGATCCGTCTATGCGCAGTGCTGCGGCCGGTACCACGCCGGTTGCGCCGCGCCCGACGCCGAGTCGCTGATGCGCTCGCGCTACAGCGCCTACGTACTCAAGGATGCCGGCTATCTGCTGGCCAGTTGGTATCCCTCCACCCGCCCGTCGGAACTGTCGCTGGACGACGCCCCCGGGCAGCGCACGCAATGGCTGGGCCTGAGCGTCAAGCAGCATCGCGTCACCGGCGCCGATACCGCCGAGGTGGTGTTCGTGGCGCGCTACCGGATCGGCGGCGGCAGCG
Organism: Xanthomonas chitinilytica; assembly: GCF_026107455.2. Taxonomy (GTDB): domain Bacteria; phylum Pseudomonadota; class Gammaproteobacteria; order Xanthomonadales; family Xanthomonadaceae; genus Stenotrophomonas; species Stenotrophomonas chitinilytica. The sequence continues at coordinate 206,600 of NZ_JAPCHY010000009.1, forward strand.
CGGTGAAGATGGCCGAGCACAGCCGTTTCGTGCGCGAAGACGGGCGCTGGTACTACCTGGACGCGCTGGCCTGAGCGATCGTGCCGCCTGCGCTACCGTGACGCCGTCCTAACCGGGCATCGGTATGCTCGGAAGGATGTCGATATCCAGTGCCGCATTGCTGCGGACCCGGGCGCCGACCGGGCCGCGCGCCGAAGGACTGGCGGTCCGGTTCGATGCCGTGCGCCAGCGCAGTCTCGACCTGGCCGCGCCGCTGTCTGCCGAGGACGCCATGGTGCAGAGCATGGACGACGCCAGTCCGGCCAAGTGGCACCTGGCCCACACCAGCTGGTTCTTCGAGCAGTTCGTGCTGGCCGCGCAACCGGGCCATGCCGCGCTGCATCCGGACTGGGACCTGCTGTTCAACAGTTACTACCAGAGCGTCGGCCCGGCCCATGCGCGCCCGCACCGAGGCCTGCTGTCGCGGCCCACGCTGGCGCAGGTCCTCGACTACCGCGCCGCCGTCGACGCGCGCATCGCCGAGCGCTTCAGGGCCGGCACGCTGGACGCACGGGCACGCCGGCACCTGCTGCTGGGCCTGCAGCACGAGCAGCAGCACCAGGAGCTGCTGTTGACCGACATCAAGCACGCGTTCTGGTCCAATCCGCTGCAGCCGGCCTATCGCGACGATCTTGCGGCGGCGGCCGCCGGACCCGCACCGCTGCGCTGGATCGCCTGCGGCGAGCGCGTCGTCGAGATCGGCGCCGCGGCCTGGCCGGAGCAGCCGCGGTTCGCCTACGACAACGAATCGCCGCGCCACCGCGTGCTGCTGCCGGCGCACGCGCTGGCCAGCCGCCCGGTGAGCAACGGCGAGTACCGCGCCTTCGTCGAGGCCGGCGGCTACCGCGAGCCGCGCTGGTGGATGAGCGAAGGCTGGGAGCGGGTGCGCGGCGAAGGCTGGCGGCATCCGCTGTACTGGCGCGACGCCCTGGACGCGGAGTTCACCCTCGGCGGCTGGCGCGCGCTGGATCCGCACGCCCCGGTGTGCCACCTGAGCTGGTTCGAGGCCGACGCCTACGCGCGCTGGGCCGGCGCACGGCTGCCGACCGAGTTCGAGTGGGAGCATGCCGCGGCGGCGATGCCGGTGGCCGGCAACTTCGTCGAGGACGAGCGCCTGCATCCCCATGCCGCCGGCACCGGCGAGGGATTCGTCCAGCTGTTCGGCGACGTGTGGGAATGGACCTCCAGCGCCTACGGGCCCTACCCGGGATTCCAGGCGCTGCCCGGCAGCCTGGGCGAGTACAACGGCAAGTTCATGTGCGGCCAGTACGTGCTGCGCGGCGGCAGCTGCGCCACCGCGCGCAGCCATGTGCGTGCCAGCTACCGCAACTTCTTCGCACCGACGGCGCGCTGGCAGTTCGCCGGGCTGCGGCTGGCGCGGGACGGCGCATGAATGCTGCCGCGCAGGCGCTGGCCGCGCTGACCGATCTGCTGCCGGGACGCGAGGCGATCGCCGCCGAGGTGCTGGCCGGGCTGTCGCGGCATCCGCGGCGCCTGCCCTCCAAGTATTTCTACGACGAACGCGGTTCGGCGCTGTTCGAACAGATCACCCGCCAGCCCGAGTACTACCTCACCCGGACCGAGCTGGCATTGCTGCAACGGGTGCTGCCGGACATCGCGCGCCAGGTCGGCGCCCATGCCCGGGTGGTGGAATACGGCAGCGGCAGCGGACGCAAGACCCGGCTGCTGCTGCACGGGCTGGACCGCGTGGTGGCCTACACCCCGATCGAGATCGCCCGCAGCGCGCTGCTGGCCAGCGTCGCGCACCTGGCCGGCGAACTGCCCGCGGTGGAGATGCTACCGGTGTGCGCCGACTTCACCGCGCCGGTGCGGCTGCCGGCGCCGCAGCTGCCGGCCGCGCGCACCCTGGTGTTCTTTCCCGGCTCCACCCTGGGCAACTTCACCGCGGACGAAGCGGTGAAACTGCTGCTGGCCATGCGCCAGACCATGGGGCCGCAGGGGCTGGCGCTGATCGGCATCGACCTGGACAAGGCGCCGGACGTGATCGAGGCCGCCTACAACGATGCCGCCGGCGTCACCGCCGCCTTCACCCTCAACCTGCTGGCGCGTTTGAACCGCGAGATCGGCAGCGACTTCGATCTGGCGCAGTTCCAGCACCGCGCCCGCTACCACCGGCAGCGGCTGCGGATCGAGACCGAGCTGGTCAGCCGGCAGGCGCAGACCGTGCACGTCGCCGGGCAGGCGTTCGCCTTCGCCGCGGGCGAAGCGATGCAGGTCGAGTACAGCCACAAGTACACCGAGGCCGGCTTCGCCGCGCTGGCCGCGGCCGCCGGATTGCAGGTGGTCGCCGGCTGGGACAGCGAAGCGCCGGCGTTCGGACTGCGCCTGCTGCAACCGGCCTGAGCCGGCCGTCGCGGCGCCGCGTTTATGATGCGGGTTTCCCCGCCTGCTGGAGCCGCCCGATGAGACCGACCGCCGCACTGCTGTTGTTGGCGGGGGCATGCGCGGCGGGCGGTGCACCGGCGGCGACCGCCGACTTCGGCCAGTGCGGTGCGGGCCTGAAGGCCAGCGCGGCGGCGCAGGGCATTCCGGCCGAAAGCTTCGACCGCTTCTTCGACGGCGTGCAGCCGGACATGAGCGTGCTGCCGCTGCTCGATGCGCAGCCCGAGTTCACCACCCCGATCTGGGACTACCTGGCCGCGCTGGTCGACGAACAGCGCATCGCCGACGGCCGCGCCCTGCTGGCGACGCACCGCGAGCTGCTGGCCGGGATCGCCCGCCAGTACGGCGTCGATGCCGAGACCGTGGTCGCGGTATGGGGCGTGGAAAGCGACTACGGCCGCGTGTTCGGCAAGCGGCCGCTGCTGTCGTCGCTGGCCACGCTGGCCTGCAACGGCCGCCGCCAGCCGTTCTTCCGCGGCGAGCTGCTGGCGCTGCTGAAGCTGCTGCAGTCCGGCGACCTGCGCGCCGAAGGCCTGACCGGTTCCTGGGCCGGCGCCTTCGGCCACACCCAGTTCATGCCGTCCACCTATGCCCGCATCGCCGTGGATGGCGACGGCGACGGTCGCCGCGACCTGGTGGGCAGCGTGCCCGATGCGCTGGCCTCCACCGCCAACTACCTCAAGCGCGCCGGCTGGCGCAGCGGCCAACCCTGGGGCGTGGAGGTGCGTTTGCCCGACGGCTTCAACGCCGCGCTGGCCGGCCGCAGCAAGCGCAAGCCGCTGGCCGACTGGCGCGCGCTGGGCGTCACCGCGCTCGATGGCGGCGTGCTGGCCCCGGCCGGGCTGCCGGCCGATGCCAGCGCCGCGCTGCTGTTGCCGGCCGGCGCCAAGGGCCCGGCCCTGCTGGCGTTCCGCAACTACGACGCGATCTATTCCTACAACGCCGCCGAGAGCTATGCCCTGGCCATCGCCACCCTGGCCGACCGCCTGCGCGGCGGCAGCGGCCTGGTCGCCGCCTGGCCCACCGACGATCCGGGCATCGGCCGCGGCGAGCGCCGCGAGCTGCAGGCCCTGCTGCTCGCGCGCGGCCACGACATCGGCAGTGCCGATGGCATCATCGGCGCCAGCAGCCGCCGCGCCATCCAGGTCGAGCAGCAGCGGCTGGGCTGGAAGAATGCCGATGGCCGCGCCGGCCGCCGCATCCTCGATACGCTGCGCCAGCAGCAGGCGCAGCCGGTGCCCACCGCGTTCGCGCTGCCGTCCAACTACAACCGGTTCGTCCAGTCCCCCAGCGTGCGGAGCAAGGTGTCGATGAAAGAAGTGCAAGGCCTGAGCAGCGGCGATTTCCAGGGCTTCGATGCATGGAAGGTGGAAACGCCCTACTCCACCGCGGCCATCGGCGTGTTCGGCGGGCAGCTGCTGTCGTTCGTGCCCAAGGACGGCCAGGACCTGATGTGGCTCTCGCCCACCGCGCAGCCGCTGCCCACGCCGATCCGCGGCGGCACCCCCGTGTGCTGGCCCTATTTCGGGCGCCAGGGCCAGGGCAACGACGTGCCCTCGCACGGTTTCGTCCGCACCCTGCCATGGGAACTGCACAAGGCCGTGCGCGAGGCCGACGGCACCATCGAACTGACGCTTGCGCCGCCGCCGCTGGAGAACCTGTCGCTGAAGCTGACCATGGTGCTGCGCATCGGCCGCACGCTGGAGCAGCGACTGCTGACCGAGAACACCGGCACCGGGCCGGTGGCGTTCACCCAGGCGCTGCACAACTATTTCCGCGTCAGCGACGCCCTGCAGGTCGACGTGCAGGGCGTGGACGGGCTGACCTACCTGGACAAGCTCGACCAGGGCGCCGCCCACCGCCAACAGGGCGACTGGAACCTGCGCGACCCGCGCGATCCCGGCCGCAGCGACCGCATCTACACCCGGGCCGGTGGCCGCTACGTGCTGCGCGACCCCGGCTTCAGGCGCCGCATCGGGATCGCCACCACCGGCAGCCGCTCGCTGGTGGCGTGGAATCCGGGTGCCGAAGCGGCGGCGAAGATGGCCGACGTCGGCGAAGGCTGGCGCGACTACGTCTGCCTGGAAGCCGCCAACGTCGGGCCGGACGTGATCGAGCTGGCACCGGGCGGCCGCCATGTACTCGAACAGGTGGTCGAGGTGCTCCCGCTGTAGGAAAATCCTTCCATCGCAAAGGAGTGCATTCGATGAAGATGGAACCTGCGCAGCCGTCGCGTTCGCCGGACAACCCGTATACCGCACCGGCTTCCAGCAGCGAATCCCTCGCTCCCGATACCGCTTCCGGACTGCGCGAGGCGCGCCTGCAGCGGGTGGTGGGCGACAACTACGAGATCTACCGCGAGCGCTGGCGTCTGCACGCCGCCCTGCCGGGAAGGCCGCGCCCCTGGCATTGGCCGGCGTTCCTGGTTCCCTACTACTGGCTGCTGTTCCGCAAGATGTACCCGATGGCCGCCGTCGCGCTGGGATGCACCATGGCGATCGGTTTTGTTGCCGCCTTCTTCAGGCTTCCGCTTGGATGGTTGCTGTTCCTCACCCTGCTGATGAACCTGGGCTTCGGCCTGGCGGGCAACGCCCTCTACCTGCGGCATTGCACGCGCCTGATCGAACAGGTGGAGCGGGCCTATCGCGGCGGCGAACACCGGATCATGGCCGAGCTAGGTGTGTAAACCCAGGACGTTGTTCAGCGGGAGCTGGAGGCGGCTGATGGGTGGCTGGTAGCCGAGGCTGGCATGAGGTCTGTGCCAGTTGTACTGGTGCAGCCAGCGCGGG